>CAWHGE010000010.1:0-15530 GCA_963828845.1 uncultured Chloroflexia bacterium | reverse complement strand
TTCACTGGTCATGATGAACAATGGCTTCATTTCGAAGCTCTCGTAATGTGGTCTCAGGCGCTCGCAGTTGTAATAAGTCTTGATATCCACCACCTTCTTCTTGCCGATGATCACATCCACCGGCATGTTATCGTAGCGCCCGTTCTTCAGCACGACCAGGCGGCCATGCACTTTCTTCATCGCCAGGTTCAGCGCCAGGTTGCCATATGCCATCGGCACGATCGAGTCGATGGCATCGGGATCGCCTGCCCGCACCATATAACCCAGTTTCTGGTTGATGATGTTTATCGGCTTGCCATTGTTATACGTGCCGGTCAGCTCTGCCAGACGGGCCGATACCAAATCACCGATGCCGCCCAGCTTGGCGTGGCCATATGCGTCGGTGGTCTTATCCAGGTAGACCATCTCTTCACCGTCAAACACTGCCCCTTCCGAGACGAGCACCACGGCATACTTGGAGGGGTTCCTGTTGCGGTCATACACCAGCAGCTCTGCCAAGCGGTCGATGTTGAACTTGTATTCCGGGATCACGCAGCGGTTGGCCGCGCCTGCCATAGTTGGCAGCATGGCAGTGAAGCCAGCGTAGCGCCCGAACACCTCCAGCACCATGATGCGCTCGTGCGAGCCAGCGATGGTGCGCAGGTTATTGGTCAATTGGATGGTGCGCGTCACGCAGGTGCTGAAACCGATGCAGTAATCAGTGCCGGGTACGTCATTATCCATCGTCTTGGGGATGGCGATGATCTTGACACCCTCCTGGTACATTCGCACGGCATAGCTGAGTGTATCATCACCGCCGATAGGGATCAGGTAATCGATGCCCAACCAGTCCAGGTTCTTGAGTACCTCGGGGGTCAGGTCGTTCGTCTCGGCTTTGTACTTGTCTTGCAGGTGAGGCGGTACGCTTTCTTTCTTCACCGACGACGGCCTTGTGCGGGAGGTGTGCAGGAAGGTGCCACCTGTTCGCCCAGCCCGGTTGACCACTTCTTCGGTGAGGATTTGGTAATTGTTGCTGTTATCCGCTTGATCATCGCGGACCACGTCAATGATTCCTCCCCAGCCGCGGCGCAGGCCAATCACCTTGTAGCCTTCACGCAGGGCGCGCACTGTCACGGCACGGATAGCTGGGTTGAGCCCTGGCACATCTCCACCACCGGTCAGGATGCCAATCACACCTTGAGTCTTCTTGATATTTGCCATATTCCATCTCCAAATCCAATTTCTGGGCAGTTCAACTGCCTAGAAAATTGACTATCCAGGGAAGAACCCTGGACTAGATCCAGGTGGGTTCCTGGTAAGTTCCAAATTCCTTCTTCATCACACCTACAATCTCGCTCAGTGTGGCATACGCCCGTACTGCATCGAGGATGAAGGGCATGGTATTCTCTGTACCGGCACAGGCGAGGCGCAAACGGTCCAATGCCTGGCCAACACGACCAGCATCACGCTCCAGGCGTATCTGCTTCAGGCGCTCTGCCTGGCGAGCGAAACCAGCCGGGTCCATTTCCAGCAAGGGGATGGAGAGAGGTTTCTCCTCAGCGTAGGCGTTCACTCCCACGATCCTGCGTATTCCCTGGTCGATCTCACATTGGTAGCGATAAGCGGCATCCGAGATCTCACTCTGGAAGAAGCCTTTATCGATGGCAGGCAGTACCCCTCCCAGCTCGTCGATGCGCCGGAAGTAATCATAAGCCTCGGCTTCGATGTGCCTGGTTGCGGCTTCCAAGAAGTAGGAGCCCGCCAGTGGGTCCACCGTGTTAGCCACGCCTGATTCCTCGGCGATAATTTGCTGGGTGCGCAGGGCAATGGTGGCGGCGTGCTGCGAGGGCAGCGCCAAAGCTTCATCCATGCTGTTCGTGTGGAGGGATTGAGTGCCACCGAGGACCGCTGCTAATGCCTGGATGGCCACGCGCACAATGTTGATCTCAGGCTGCTGGGCGGTGAGCGATACTCCTGCCGTCTGGGTGTGAAAGCGCATCAGCCAGGAGCGTTCGTTGTGTGCCATGAATTTATAGCGCATCTCATGGGCCCAGATGCGACGCGCCGCCCGGTATTTGGCAATCTCCTCGAAGAAGTCGTTGTGGGCGTTAAAAAAGAACGACAGGCGTGGGGCGAAGCTGTCGATATCCAGCCCACGTTTGAGAGCCCAGCGCACATACTCCATACCGTCGGCCAGGGTGAATGCCAGCTCCTGGGCGGCGGTGGAGCCGGCCTCGCGGATGTGGTATCCCGAGATGCTGATCGTATTCCACTGAGGCACGTCTGAAGTGCCGAACTCAATGGTATCCACCACCAGGCGCATGGAAGGCTCGGGTGGGAAGATGTACTCTTTTTGAGCAATATATTCCTTGAGGATGTCATTCTGGGTGGTGCCACGCAGCTGGTCAGGACCTGACGCCCTGTTTCTCAGCGGCGGCGATGTACATGGCCCAGATGATGGCAGCCGGGGAGTTGATGGTCATGCTGGTGGAAACCTTATCCAGGGGGATGCCATCCAGCAGGACTTCCATATCCTTGAGCGATGAAACAGCCACGCCGCACTTGCCAAACTCGCCCAGGGCTTCAGGTGCATCGGAATCGTAGCCCATCAGGGTGGGCAGGTCATAGGCAATCGAGAGCCCCGTCTTCCCCTGTTCCAGCAAATACTTGAAGCGGGCATTGGTCTCCTCAGCGGTGCCGAAGCCGGCAAACATGCGCATGGTCCACAACCTGCCACGGTGCAAGGTGGGATGCACCCCGCGGGTGTAGGGGTATTCGCCCGGGAAGCCCAGGTCATTTATATAGTCGAAGTCCGGGAGGTCCAGCGGGGTGTATAGCCGCTCCACCGGCTCGGAGGAGGTGGTGATAAATGACTCCTGACGCTCCGGCATACTAGCCAGGACTTTTTGTAAGCTGGTTTGCTGCCACTCCTGCAAAGCCTGGCGCAACTGCTCAAGTTTCTCACGATCGTACATGGCTGCTCAGCTCCTTTGGCACCCTGAAACCCGCCAATGATTCAGGTAAATAGCGACGCAAATTATAGCACGCCCTGTGAATAGATGATGGATGATTTCCGGGGTGCTAGAATGGTAAGCGGGACGGTAGAGGTAATAATCTATCGCTAATCAGATAAGCTGGCGATTTAATGATAATACAATTAAAATCGCGTAATGGTTCTGAAGAGTGGGGCAGGAGGGGGTGAGGTTTCTTCCCTGCCGGTTGTATAATTCACAAGTCCGTGATCCAATTTTCCAAGGAGGTGTCAGCAATGGAGCGAGCAGAATGGCTGAAGAAGATTCGTTCTCAGGCTGAGGCACTGTACGACCATATAGCGCCTGTTTATTGGGTAAAGTTTGGGATGGTTCCCGACCCGTCGCACCACCAGTTTATCGAGAAGTTCCTCGGGCGGTTGAGAGCGCAGAGCGCCATCCTGGATGCAGCCTGCGGGGCCGGGCGCTATGATGGGATGCTACTTGAGGCAGGGCATCGAGTGCTTGGCATTGACCAGTCCAGTAACATGCTGGCCCGGGCGCGGGAACACTTCCCGCAGGAGGACTTCCCGGGGCTGCGCTACGTGAAGATGGGCCTGCAGGAGATGGATTTTCAGGCGACATTTGACGGGGTGATCTGCATGGACGCGATGGAGCACATCTGCCCGGAAGATTGGCCGGGGATCGTGGAGGGCTTCCATAAGGCACTCAAGCCGGTCGGGGTGCTGTACATGACGGTGGATGCGCTGAAGCTGCCCGGGGATGCCAAGGCGTATGAACGGGCCAAAGCGATGGGGCTGCCGGTGGTGTTCGGTGAGATAGTTGACGAGCTCGACGAAGTCTACAGTCAGGCGATGGCACTGGAGGCGCTGGACGCAGCAGCGATCCCTGGCGAGAAGCTTGACCACTCCGTCTACCACTACCACCCATCCATGGAGCAGGTGCGGTCCTGGTTCGACCAAGCGGGGCTGGCGATCGAGGAAGAAGGAAGCGGGGACGGGTATATGCATCTCCTGGCGAGGAAGAAGGCGTAGCTATTGCGCATAGAGGCTGACTCGAAAGGATTTCGAATGTGCCGTTATACTCACGGGCGGAAGCAATAAAGGTAAGGACACTGTAAACCGCGGGAACATGAGGACGCTGTACGCTACAAGGCAAGCTAATGAACACCATCATCGATGGGCATAACCTGATCTCGAAGATCCCAGGGCTAGACTTGAGCATGCCAGACGATGAGCAGCGCTTGATCGAGCTGCTAAATCGATATGGGCAGCTAAGCCGGAACAAGATTGAGGTTTACTTCGATGGCGCACCGGTTGGGCAGGCTGGCGCACGTAATTTTGGCAGGGTGCAAGCACATTTTGTACCACAGAGCCAGACTGCAGATGATGCCATCCGCAAACGACTGGCAAAGCTTGGACGATCGGCAAGAAATTGGGTGGTGATCACTTCAGACCGAAGCGTACAGTCAGCAGCACACGAAGCGCATGCCCAGGTGATGAACTCGGAAGATTATGCAAGCCACATGCAATCCAGCTTGTTAAAGGCTTCGATGCATGGCAGGGCTGGGAGTGGGGAGAGCGTTCCGGAGAAATTGGTCAATGAAACCCTCAGCGAGGCTGAGGTGAATGAATGGCTGACCATTTTCAAAGAGCAGCGCAAGCAAAAATAGCCCTGATTTCCTTCAGCTAACCCTAATCAATCATTAATCATAACCGGACAAATTGGGTGTATATTATAAAAGTTGACACTTGCTCAAAACTTTTATCGGTATTGCAAGTGTCCACCACCGGGAAGCGTCATCTGCTCGTCCCCCCCGGGTAGATGATACCGGTGGCCCTCCTTAGATTGCCGGACGTGTCCCCCACACGTCCGGCATCCTGTTAACGCAATAGAGGGTTTGGTTGGGAATGAAATCCATCCAAACCCTCTATGTAACCTCTCAGACCGATACTATTTCCTAATTTGCGAGGAAGTGTTGTTTGAGCCACTCATGGAGACGGGATGGTATGTGGGCTCAGTGCGGGAATAGCCAGGCCGCGGCGAGCCCGGGTCAATCTTTGGCAAGGGTTTGAATGGTGAAGCTTGAGTGGGCAACGTGTTTGAGGAGGTGAGGGGCTGAGGCTGGCCTAATCTGGGTGCCTGATGTACCTGCTGAGCTGGCTCGGACTGGCTGAAAAGTCGGGTCCCAGCGACCGAGAATGAACCAATGATGAGCACGCGGATCACCCACACCATGATGGCTACGAACACGGGCACCACTTTGATCATGGTATCGGGTGAGATGACCGATCCACCCAACGAAGTATGATTGAGGATGGCAATCGCCACACCCCACCAGGTGAGCATGGCATTCATCGTAGCAGCCAGCAGCCAGGCGCCGAACAGGTACCAGACTTCCTTAAGCTCGCCCACCCCACGCTCAGGGGTGAACAAGCGGGCAATCCCGGCAAAATCGATGCCGCAAAAGGCGATTGCAAGAATCGTAGCCCAGCGTACCTCGGTAAAGCGCAGGTCACCTAACAAATCAGTCAAGGCATAGTCAGTGGTACTGTAATTGAAGATCTCGAATGCCAGAAGTGCCCCCAGGATCAAGACCCCGAATAATAGGCCACGGGATGGCTTGATGGTGCGTATAACACGGCTAAACTCAGGTGCGGAACTTCCCTTTCTATTCATATTAACCTCCAGTGGTTTTTATAGACCACTCTTTTGATAGAGTTTGAGTGGCAGGTAGTCCTTATATCTATAATATAGAACAAATGTTCTGTTTTGTCAATAGGCAATTTCCGCATCGTTTTCTTCACTGCTTGATTAGTAACTTCTCACCCATCCCCGTTGATCCCCCCTTCCCTATCTGTTACCCATGTCTCAAGTCTAAACACAGACGGTAGGGATATCCATGTGCAGGGTATTCCCCAGGTAAGGGAACACGATCTCGACCAGGTCCACGATGCGGGATAGTTCGCTAACAGAAATGCCGGCTTCGGTGGCCACCTCTGCCAGAGAAGCGTACTGCCCAGGATGGCGGGTGACCAGGTTGCCATCCCGGATCTTGCGCAGGTACTTATAGCGCAGGAGCAGGGAGGCCAGGTCAATGCTGTTCAGCTCCTTCAGGACCTGCACCGTGATGACGGCTTCCATCTCGGTGTCCGTCAGGCTAACGCCCTGGCTTCGGACAAATTCGCTCACAGTATTCCTGGCCGCCTCGAGCATTACGTTTTCGAGACCTTCGATCTCACGGGCGAGAAAGTAGTCTTGCGAGAGGTCCAGTGGGATTAAGCCTGTTTGTTGGTTATCTTGCATCCTATACTCCAATCTGTTGTCTGTAATATAAATATCGCATTTCTGATCCTAATTTTCAGCCAATGTACGGTCACGGCGCTTATACTAAAAGCCAATTGCTCGCGCCTCCATTCATCCACGTGCATACGCCAATTCCTGAATAAGAGGCTCGGTCAGGTGATCCTGCCTTTGAGATTTGCATGGTCAATTTCCCAAAACATACGCCAATAATGTCCACAAAGATGCCGCTCGTCCTTGCCAAGTAAGTGTGATTGCGATACCGCAATAACGGGACATATCATGTACATAAAATTAATTATATTTACTTCAATACCTCGTTCTTAATTCCTGCCAACATGCTAGCCTTGCTGATAGGCATACCACTCATCTTATAGGGCATCGATGCCGTTTAAAAGGCGCATGGATGCTCCATTGGTCCAGCTAACGGTATGTGTTTTGTTTTTGGCTGAGTTGGCAGTGGGCGCAATCCACGGGGCGTTCCTGGTCCATCTGCCTGCGCCCGAAAATAATCTGTACTCCAAAAATGGGTAGTATAATCTCCGCACGATAATCTCGCTTTGGTTGGTATGAGATGCATTTTCTAATGATCGTCCAATTTACCCCTCCCCTGCGCCCTCAGGCTTATCTTGACCCCGGCTCAGGCAGTTTTTTGATCCAATTGTTGATCGCCGGGATTGTAGGGGCAGGTTTCCTGGTTAAAATGTATTGGAAGAAAATCAAAGGCCTCTTCAACCGCTCGTCTGCGAAAAACAAAGAAGATGACGAAGACATCCAGCAGTAGCGAGCGATTGGGTGCCTCCTTTCGCGACCCAAGTGGATTCCTTCTTTTTCCGCCAGGGGATTCTCTATCGTCAGGTCAATAAGCAATATCAAGAGCATTATGATTACCTGATGAGCTCCAAGTTGTTCGCTAAACTGATCCACGCCGGGCTGCTCATCCCACATGAGGAAGTGAACCTTGAGCCGGAAGAACTTAATTCAGCTTACAAGGTCATTCTCCCTGAACCTATCTCATTTATATCTTATCCCTATGAGTGGTGCTTCAGCCAGCTCAAGGATGCCGCCTTAGTGACACTCGCTATTCAAAAGCTAGCCTTGGAATCGGGTATGGTTCTCAAAGACGCCAGCGCTTATAACATCCAGTTCCAACAAGGCAGGCCGGTGATGATCGATACCCTGTCCTTCGAGATCTACCACGAAGGAGCTACCTGGGTAGCATACCGTCAGTTTTGCCAGCACTTTTTGGCTCCGTTAGCGCTAATGGCGCATACCGATGTGCGTCTCAGCCAGCTCTTACGGGTCTATATGGATGGTATCCCGCTGGATCTGGCAGCGCGTTTGCTGCCTCGCCGCACTCGTTATAGCCTGGGTCTGGCAACCCATATCCACCTGCACGCGGCAGCCCAAAAACATTACGCTGATAAGCCTGTGGGGAAAGCACAGACATCACGCAAGATGAACCGGATATCCTTCCTCGGGTTGATAGACAGCCTGGAAAGCACCATACGCAAGCTCAGATGGAAGCCATCCGGCACTGAATGGGGTGATTATTACGTTGCCTCCGCCAGCCATTACACTCCATCTGCATTTGAGCATAAAAAGCAAGTTGTCAGCCAGTTCCTGGAGCACATCCAACCTGCCAACGCTTGGGACTTGGGAGCGAATACGGGTGAGTTCAGCCGACTGGCAACCGGGAGTGGCATTCCCACCATTGCCTTTGATGTCGATCCATCGGCGGTCGAGCAGAATTATTTGCTGTGTATGAAGAATAATGAAACTCTGTTGTTGCCGCTGGTGATGGACTTCACCAACCCATCGCCTTCTCTTGGCTGGCACAATCGCGAACGTCATTCTCTTACCGAGCGCGCTCCCGCGGACGTGCTCCTGGCACTTGCTCTCATCCACCATCTGGCAATTTCTAATAATGTCCCGCTGCCTTTATTGGCCAAATACTTGAATAGTTTAGGGCGCTGGTTGATTATTGAGTTCGTTCCAAAAGAAGATTCACAGGTGCAAAAGCTGCTGGCGAGCCGGGAGGACATCTTCTCCGGATACCACATTGACGGCTTCGAGACTGCTTTTGGTGCTTATTACACTGTCCGCGAAAAAGTGCCTGTCCAGGATTCTCCCCGTCTCCTGTATCTCATGGAAGGGACGTAAATACTATATCGAGTCGTTAATGACGGTCTTACGCAGGCATCTTGATAGATCCCTTTGTTATAAAATAACGATCCTTCTGTCAATTTCTCTTAGCCACTTATTTCGTCCTGACGTCGTTGGGTATGAATAATCGCCCAAGGCGCAACCCGTACCGGTAATCCACGCAATGATTGTGGTACTAGCATTCGCAGGGTTACTGTTGTTATTCATGTGCTGGTTTTACAAGGGATCATAGTGCGGGGCTTAAATAAGCTGTTCACCATTATGCGGTTCCGCTAACGCATCCGGTATGTCAGACTGGTGTGATGTTTTCTCCGAAGCCCTGTACCTCAATTTTCCACCGCATCCAGCAAAAAGCAAAAAGCCCGACCGTTACTGGTCAGGTATTCGATGGTTGTTAGATAGATTTATTGGTTATTTATTCTTGATATGAACCTCCTGGAAACGAAAAAAACCCACCCCAGACCCAGCGGAGTGTGTAGGAGGCGGGTTGATAGGCTGTGCGCTACGGCACGGGAGGCAAGCGGCATGGGTACCTGCTTCCCGCTCCCTTGGTGTCCAGACGATATCCTACGGGTGTCACCGACGCCAGGAAAAAGATATTAAATTATCATTGATCTCCCCTATGTTCACTTATGCTGTCCCTGTTACTCGATATATAACCTCTCGACAAATTGTTGGGGATTAAGACCATGTACAGCTAATTACTATAAGAGAGCGAGATAGCATGGGAAACATGGTAAACGCTATTCAAGTGAGGTCATGAGCTAACGGCCGAAGATTATAAAAAAAACTTACAGGTCATTTAGGTTAGGTTGGCAATTATCTAAATAATTGAAAAACGGATTCATGGTGTTGTTGATAAAATAGCACATATTTATTTCATGTTTGGCTTTCCTGATATGGTTAATGTATAAAAGTCACATATGAAGGATTCACAACTTATCTGAGCCTTCGTTTACCAAAAATTACTTAATAAAAAGTAAGGCAGCTATAATAGTTTTCGCATACAAGCACGGTGCCATGTTCTTGCAGCTAAACAGTTGTGTAAGCTATCAGTGAATTATTTAATGATATGATTTAGGCAAGCGGATAAGCCAAGTGACTAATCATATGTGTTTTTCAGTGAGAAATGAAGCTGCAGCCGCCACCTAAGGTCAAGATTATAGAGACTATTAGCAAATTTATTAATGGCTTGGAGGAGACACCGCGGCAAGGTGCTCCTGGGCGGGTTGATCTTCTTCTTCATCATGGCCGCCTCCACCACCTTGCTGCTGGCCTATTATGTCTATCAGTCACAGGTGGATGCTTTCTTCCAAAAAGCCACCCTAACCCCAATCACCACCATCACTCCTCGCCCCCTCCACCACGCCCCAATGCATACGCCCTCTTATAACCCTAGGTAACATTAACTACCCACTAGACTTACTTTCAATCAAAACCTCAGGTGTTCTGCCCGCTCCCAGCGGAGCCGCAGGTACAGCCTGGTGGGTATCCGAAACCTTCAGCCCCTTCGTGTTCATTCTCACTCCCCCTCTTGGCTCACCAGACCATTCATCTACACTCGCTCTTGGGGCAGCGATGTTGGTACAATGGGCCGACTGCGGCCGTGAAGAGTTTGTCTTCACCGATCTCAAAACGGGTGCCCCGGATGCCAAGGATTTATTAGCCCAGGCTAACCCAGGTATTGCCGTGGTCATACAACCTATTGGCACTGCTGTGGGTTACGTATTGTACGGTCAACGTCCTGAGCCGCTCAAATCACTCACACCCGAGCTCACTCTCGAGCAAACCCAAGAGCCTACACAAGGGCTCACACCCGAGCTCACTCTCGAGCAAAGCCAAGAGCCTACCCAAGGGCCAACCCAAGAGCCAACCTCCGAGCCATCCCAAGAGCCTACCCCCGAACCATCCCCAAATCGCTCCCCTGAGCCCACCCGAGAACCCACCCAGGAGCCCACCAAAGAGAATGCCGTTATAATCGATATTACCTTCGAGGATATGATTTTTTCCGCCGACCGGCAGACCTTGCAGATAAGTCTGACCATCACCAACCGCGGCAGCCAGGCCATCACCATCACCAACGATGATCTATCTCTCACTGCTGAAAACATGCCTCCCGATGCACCATTGCAGGTGATGCCAGCCCTGTCTCAAGAGCTGCAGCCCGGTGCAAGTTTGCCGTTGGTGATCACATTCGCCAATCCGGGAGGACAATACGCCGTGCTGCGAGTGTTTAACACCACCCTTGATTTGTTTTATTGAACTGGAAGTTTTTTATAACTCACACTGACTTTCTGAGACAAGGGGGGGTAATATTTAGATCATATCTGACTATATTTAAATTGGGTGTTTGGACGATCATTCATGGATATGAGATATCCATAGGTTTATACTGCTTGACTGCTTTTTATGTTTATAACGAAGATCCATTGTTGCCCATCGGAAGAACAGTGAAATGCGGTGCCAGGTGTAGTTGATTGAACAGCCTCAAATACATCGGTGGATATTTAATGAACCTACTGATCCATGTAGTACAACTCAATATAGTAATCTGTATGGGTGCAAATTTACGCTTCCTAGATATCCAAATGACACACTTTTAAATCATAGATACTGATAACTAATCATTCAAATTAATTAGCCCTGTCTGGATTGATTTGCAGTCTGCATTTTTTAATTCATACCGGGTATTACTGCCAGAAATAAGTCATGGAAATAGTGGACATATTGGCACCAGTAGACCCCAGAAAAAGGATGTGATATCGCCATCCATAAACATCGGTTTAGGAGACACTCGCTGAACGAATTGTAAACGAGCAAAGCCAAACAAAAAGAGGTTGGCTGAAAGAACCAGCCAACCTCTTCCTTGTTATGGAGATTTATTCCTGCTATTTATGTATGACGATACTTCCGCCTCCTAATGTCAGTTGCGATCCAACATCATATATAACAGTCTCACCATCCAAAATCTTGATACGGAAGGTATCTGGGCTATCATCATCAGCAGTTATCATGAACATGTATGATCCTTGTCCATTAACGGTACCAACGCCTTTGAATATCGCCTGGGTTCCTGCAACCACCAGCCAATCATAGCTGGTGCTCTTGAAATTGAGGTCGCCTACCTTGAACTGGAACTCAGTATTGCCAGATGGCAAGTTCGCACCTTTCTGGTATTTTGCCACGAAGCCAAAAGATGCTTTTCCGCTTAGAGGAGGATCGGCAGCATACGCTCCAGCAGGAGAGTTAATCCAACCGCCACCCGTGACAAAGCCAGCTGAAGGATCAAATACCACGGCCAACGTGCAGACTTCAGCTGAATCAACATAGCTATCATTCACCCTGAGGCAAACGTCGAAAATCCCTGCCGATGGTGTATGTGTGCGATGGACTCCTTGCCTGTACCGAACTCTCCATCACCAAATGTCCATGCATAAGTCAGGGGGTCGCCATCTGCATCTGAAGAGCCTGTCCCGTCGAATAAAATTGCTGTATTCATACTGGCACCGAGATATGGTCCGTCTGGGTTAGCAATTGGATCGGCATTGAACAAATTCATATAATAATAGACGCATAATCCACCCGTGTTGTTTTGGTCCATAAAATCTCATTTATTTGGAACTGGAATTGGGACAAGCTGCATTGGTGGTCCGGGCTTAATGATTGAATATTGGTGTGGAGTCGGAATAATCTCCCAATTAACCAATTTCCCCATCAACCTTCAGAATGAAGTAGAATTGGGCCAACGTATTCCTCATATAAACGGAGTTCATCTGTCCAGGGCTCATTGTGATTACGTTGATAGAGATCCTTGGTATATCGTGCATCCGCGCGAATATCGTACATACCTGCTCCGCCGGCGTAAAATACACCACTGGCTTCGATCAGGTATTGCACGGCAGGAGTAAGAATGGTTGAAGAATCTACAGGGGTGCCCGCACCCCACCTACGATGAAACGAATTTCGTCTCTAGATATGTATACCGATTGTGTGTCTGATTTAGTGCAGTCTGAAAGACTGGTGTAAGGAGTGGGTCCGTGATCGCGAGAACGGCCGTATCCGTGACATTATGGGTGCCATCACTGACGGCCAATGTCAAGGTGTAGTTCCCTACCATCTGGCAAGTCACCGTCGTAGCCAAGCGTGAAAGTCGCCGAACGCACAATTGAGACTATTCACAGACCATGATTGTCAATGTGTCACCGTTCGGATCCGATGCACTACCTGCAAGGGCTACAGACGATCCCACGGTTCCTGCATATGGTCCATTCGCATCGGCAGTAGAGGTAAATCCTTGATCACCCAGATGCCATCAATCCCCTCATTTTGGACTGCCCCACCAGTAGTATCGATTACTACCTGAGTAATGGAGTGAGAAGACTTAAACCCAACAAATTCGTTGAGGTTTGGCGATGTGCCGATCAGCATCAGCAAATATCCGTGTAGTGTTATCAGAAAAGTTAATGGTTATAGTTTCTGACGCCGAGCTGTTAGTAATAAGACTGAACCCAACAGCAATAACCGGATCAACAAAATTAATCGTGATCTGGTAATCATCTTCACCATTTGCGACAATGGTAGGAGAACAGGCCAGGGATTGATATTTGAAGCGGGTGCATTCCATCCAGACGTAAGGATGCATATATAGTCAGGATCTACGGCTTCCTTGACTGTGATCGATCCACCTGCTAATGAAATTCCACCTACTTCCTAGATTACAGCTATATCCCGTGTATTGAGGCCAGGATGCAAATTCTCACTGTCACAGCAGGAATTTCTATTTTTCCATACCCTGGCAAAGCTTCGAAAGTAGCCTGATTCTCGACAACAGTAACATTTGCAGCTGATCCGCTTACAACGGTAATCAATGCAAGTAACATTGCCATAATGATGATGAACCGATAATATTTTCTTGTTTTCATTGAAATTCCCTCAATAATATGTGAATATGAAACATTGAAATCAATGTTTTGATAAAAGAATCGTCCGTGCGTGTAAGACCTTATAACTTACCCTCCTCTCTGAATAATTAAATGTAAAAATGACCTCCCGTACACGCGGTCGGTTTCGCCATTGGCTCCCCAGAAGGTAATCCCCTTGTATTATGAAATTTTTTTGGTGGAGAAGCGACCAAAATTCTCCTCTGGTTCATCGCATCCGTAGTTAAACAGTATACATATTGTCATATTAAAAACAAATTAAAATTATTCCAAGGTTTTTCCCCCTATGGGCAGGACTGCAGGCTGCCTCCCTCATTGATAAAAAAACAAACTTCCAAATATTGATATACATCAAATGGTGCAGTTATGGTGCAGTTGGGAAGTTAAGAAGTGGAATTCAGTAGATATGTTGGATAAAATCATCCCCATATATGGGATATATCTGACATTTCCACACCCTTGCTGTCTATAGTGTATGAAGCGCTTGTTCTTTGATAAGAACAAGCGCTCTGTGTTCTTTACCAGCCTTCACTATGGATCGAGTGGTAATGGATCAAAGTCGAAACGGTGGCAAGTGGATCTCGATGCAAGCGATAGAAGAATTGTCTGGGAAGCTCAGCATCAGCCAAACGGTATCGATGAACCAGATAAGTCTCGTGGGGGACAAGTCGGATCTGGTTGAGCAGATCCTGGAGTGTTTTCGCTATGAACAGCACCTGGGCCTGGCCAAAGTCCAGCAATTCCCGGGTTGATTTACGCCCACTGATGCGTCGTTGGTGACGGCGGAGGCGACCGAACAGGCTTTCCAGTTGTAGATTATCTTGGGGTAGTCCGGGAATATCGTAACAGTACAGCAGTTCCTGACCGAATAGCTCCCAGCGTCTTTTCAGCACACCCAATAGCCTGATCTGGGCTCTTTGGACTTTCCCACACGGTCTGATCTCCCCGATCAACTTCGTCATCTCTTGGGCTACCCACTGGCTGCTTACCTGCTCACCGAACACGCAATTCTTGTGCGCAGGGTGGGTAGTGTAAACACTGAGCCACCTGGTGTAGGATCTGATGGGCCCTTTTCAGATCTTCTGCTACGGTTTTATTCTTGGTCAGCACCCTTTCCACCCTCGTGCGCAGCCGAAGCAAATAGTTGCTCTCCAGATTTGTTTCCCCAATTTGATCCAACCCTCTTGCGATCGCTTCAAGCTGCTCATACCCACTCAGACCTCCCCAGACGAACGGTTTTCGAGTGTTGCGGTTCACCGCATCGCGAATGGCTTGCCGGATTTGGGTCTCGATCCAGATCAACACTGTATTTCGGGGGATTTCATGGTCGCAAGGGGGGGGAATCCCCTTCATCCGGAGTTTTCAGGGGAACCTTGGGCAGCCCTCCGAGATCCTGACGCATGTCCTGGCGTAATTCATCATCGTAATCCAGGATGTCATCCACAAGATTGTTCAAAAAATGCACCTGACAACGTTGATGAGGGACTTGCGGCCAACACGTTTTGAGCGCCGCGATCAGGGTGTTTTCACCATCCGATAGGGTTGCCAGGACGGGTATCGACAGGTTCCGGTATGGTTCCAACCACTCGACTAATTCTTTTTCGCCGACACGCTCTCGTTGAAGTGCCCCCACTACCTTGCCGCTTAAAACTTCATACAGCACATACAGCATCGCCCCCGTCCCTTCCGGTTGCAGGGCGTCCACAGACCATATCACTCCCCCGTATTCTTTCGCTGTTTCCATCAGCCCTGCTTTGAAATTCTCCCCGGAAGCACTCAGCAGTGCTAAAAACTGCCGGTAAAGCTTGCCTACATTGCGCTCATTGACTTCGATCCCCCGTCGGTTCAATTCCTTCTGGATCTCCACCAACTGGCGATGCTCATGTTCGTGTTGCCAGCCAATAAACGCTAACACGTCCAACCCGTAACTGCTCTGTGGCAGACTGTATCGCCACACTCGACTGGCATAATATCGTTTCCCGTAGTTCCGGCAAGCTTGATTTTGGCATTCCCACCTCTCCCCGCCACAAACAAAGGCCCCTTCATCGTTTGGATCGTTTTCCGTGAATGCCAGTTCCGCCGTGATTTCAATCTCTGCCCACACAGGGGACACACCGCTACTCCGGACCCAGGATGATCCGCTTTGCTCCTG
>CAWHGE010000009.1:0-418330 GCA_963828845.1 uncultured Chloroflexia bacterium | reverse complement strand
CAGTATCGAGGTCGATCGAGCCACTGACATAGTCAGTCATGGATTTCCAGAAGGAGCCTGCACCCACTGCGCCAGGCATCAGGTCTGAGCCATCGAAGCGGAAGGCGGTGGCATTCTGGATCATCTCAGCCACCTTGCGGGTGACGGGATCACCATACCAGTCCAGGCTGGAGTCCTTGTGCGGCGAGATTGCGCCGCCAGCTTCAACCCAACCCTTCAGGGATTCACCCATCGAGAAGTACTGGATCACAGCGCGCACTTCGGGACGGTCGTTGAACATGGCATAGATGTCGCCAGCACCCAACACCGGCTTACCGTATGCCGGGTCGATGGGAGGCAGGTAGAAGAAGTCATAGTCCACGCCCGGCTTCCAGCCCTTCAGGGAAGAAGGTGGTGATGAAGTTGCCCTGGCGGTGCAGCCAGCACTTGGGCGGCTTCTCGAACATCGGTTTGGGGGCATCACCAAAGAAGGTGGTGGGAATGGACTTGCGGCCACCGTATACATACGCATCGTTGAACCAAATCTTGGTCACGATGTCTATGGCATGGCGCACTTCAGGGGAGTCAAACTTCAGCGTGCCCGCCACCCACTTGTCGTAGTTCTCCAGCGAGGTGGTGCGCAGCATCACGTCTTCGATCCAGTCGGTCATCGCCCAGCCGGTCGCGGCACCCGATTCAATACCGATGCACCACGGCGTATCCCCGTCAGCAGCGATCTGCTCGGTCAAAGCCATCAGCTCATCCCAGGTCTCCGGAACCGTGTAGCCCGCAGCATCAAACTCCGCCTTGGGATACCAGACGCTGCTCTTGCCGTTGGCGCGCGCCCAGATGCCAGCCATGATCGGCACCATTCGGTCCCTGCATCGTGCCCATATCCAGCCACGACTGCAGGTAGTTCTGCTTCAGCCAGTCCGGGTTGATAATGGTGTTCAGGTCAATCGCCTGACCCTTCCTTACAGAGGTCGCCAGCAAACCAGGCTGCGGGAAGTCCACGATGTCCGGCGGGTTCCCACCGTCGATCGCAATGGTGATCGATGCTTCGAATTCCTTCGAGCCTGAGTACTGAATGTCGATGCCGGTCTTGTCTTCGAAATCCTTGATCGAGGCATCAAATACCACGGCATCGTTGTCGGTGAACGGTCCAGCCATGGTCACCACGGTGCCACTGTACTTGCCGTCCATCGCTTCAACCAGTTCCGGACCAACCTTGCTGTAGTCCGTGCCACCAGTCGCTGGGGGTGGTGTTCCGGTAGAAGTCGGCCAGGATTCGTCGATCTGCTTGAGGGCAGTATCGAGGTCGATCGAGCCACTGACATAGTCAGTCATGGATTTCCAGAAGGAGCCTGCACCCACTGCGCCAGGCATCAGGTCTGAGCCATCGAAGCGGAAGGCGGTGGCATTCTGGATCATCTCAGCCACCTTGCGGGTGACGGGATCACCATACCAATCCAGGCTGGAGTCCTTGTGCGGCGAGATCGCGCCGCCAGCTTCAACCCAACCCTTCAGGGATTCACCCATCGAGAAGTACTGGATCACAGCGCGCACTTCGGGACGGTCGTTGAACATGGCATAGATGTCGCCAGCACCCAACACCGGCTTACCGTACTGCCGGGTCGATGGGAGGCAGGTAGAAGAAGTCATAGTCTACGCCCGCTTCCAGCCCTTCAGGGAAGAAGGTGGTGATGAAGTTGCCCTGGCGGTGCAGCCAGCACTTGGGCGGCTTCTCGAACATCGGTTTGGGGGCATCACCAAAGAAGGTGGTGGGAATGGACTTGCGGCCACCGTATACATACGCATCGTTGAACCAGATCTTGGTCACAATGTCTGATGGCATTGCGCACTTCGGGGAGTCAAACTTCAGCGTGCCCGCCACCCACTTGTCGTAGTTCTCCAGCGAGGTGGTGCGCAGCATCACGTCTTCGATCCAGTCGGTCATCGCCCAGCCGGTCGCGGCACCCGATTCAATACCGATGCACCACGGCGTATCCCCGTCAGCAGCGATCTGCTCGGTCAATGCCATCAGCTCATCCCAGGTCTCCGGAACCTTGTAGCCCGCAGCATCAAACTCCGCCTTGGGATACCAGACGCTGCTCTTGCCATTGGCGCGCGCCCAGATGCCAGCCATGATCGGACCATTCGGGCCCTGCATCGTGCCCATATCCAGCCACGACTGCAGGTAGTTCTGCTTCAGCCAGTCCGGGTTGATAATGGTGTTCAGGTCAATCGCCTGACCCTTCCTTACGGAGGTCGCCAACAAACCAGGCTGCGGAAAGTCCACGATGTCCGGCGGGTTCCCACCGTCGATCGCAATGGTGATCGATGCTTCGAATTCCTTCGAGCCTGAGTACTGGATGTCGATGCCGGTCTTGTCTTCGAAATCCTTGATCGAGGCATCAAATACCACGGCATCGTTGTCGGTGAACGGACCAGCCATGGTCACCACGGTGCCACTGTACTTGCCGTCCATCGCTTCAACCAGTTCCGGACCAACCTTGCTGTAGTCCGTGCCACCAGTCGCTGGTGCTTCGGTTATCGCTGGTGCTTCAGTCACCACTTGTAGTGGGGCTTCGGTTGCTACGGGTGTTTCGGTTGCTTTGGCACAACCAGCCAACACCAACACCAGAACGGTAAATATGCCCAATATCAGCCAAATTTTGTTATTCTTGTACATCATTCTTCTCCTTTTTTAGTTTGAATACTTGATTCGATTAGAAAATCTTTGGAGTTATTTTATGGGAGGCACCTCCTGTTTAAATTACCTAGGGAAATCATTTTGGCAGGATCATTATACAGTTTCCCTTTCGACAATATTTAAGGGAAGCTGAATATGCTGGATGGAACGAGTCGGGTCAACCAACCGGGAAAGAAGCAGCTCAACCGCCACTCGCCCTGATTCATCCAGGTGTTGGCAGATGGTGGTCAGTCCGACGTACTCAGCCACATCCAGGTTATCGAAACCCAGGATGGCTAGATCCTGGGGGACACGTAATCCAAGGTCGTGGGCAGCCCGCAAGATGCCAATCGCCTGCAGGTCGGTTGCAGCAAATATGGCCGTGTACCGTTGGGGAGAAGTTAAAAATTCGCGTGCCTTTTGGCGAGTGGTTTCAACATCATAAGTCACTAATAATATATTCTCTTCCTTAAGGCACAGACCGGCATCCTTCAGGCCCTGGCGGAAGCCGCGCAGGCGTAGGGAAATTGGGTGGATGCCAAAATCTGGGATGGTAGTGTCTCCGGCAAAACCAAGTGCCCTATGACCTTTGTTGAGCAGATATTCAGCCGCCAATCGCCCGCCGGCAACATCGTCAATCTCCACGCTGCTTAAAATCCGTTGCGGGTATTCGACCAGCACGGTTTCCAGTCCATGATCGACCAACTGGCGGGCATAACGATCGATAAATTGTAAGGAAAGTACGATCAGGCCATCGAGATTGCCGGTCAGAGGCAGGGTTTCCAAGTAACTATTTACAGCGGAAGAGGAATCGACGGTAAAAATAATCAGCTTATAACTAGTCGATTGAAGCGCGGAAACAGCCCCCCGCAAGCGTTGCACAAAGGAAGGCGCAGTTAAGAAGGGTGTGAGAACGCCAATGCGACGAAATTCTTTCAAAGCCCTCGCTCTGGCTTCCGCTTTGGGAACAAACCCGAGTTTATTGATGGCTTCCAATACTGCGTTGCGAGTAGCATCATTCACTTTCTCAGGATTATTAAGCACCCGAGAAACGGTTGAGATGCTGACCCGTGCGGCAGCCGCAACAGTGTATATTGTGGATGGAGGTTTATTGTGCATCAAGAAAAAAGAAAAACAAAAAAATACTTTTGTAAAAGCACTTTCATTAAGTTTATACAATATTTAAAGGCAAAAGTCAATAGGTTTTTTGGTTTTGTTAAGAAAGAATGGCCATCAGCTTGTGAAATAAGGAAAGTAATGTCATCATTAGTGTAAAGATGCTTAACCTTGCCCAACGAGCAATTGTGTTTTGCAAGTATAAAGGTTAACCACATTTCGATAAGCTAATGCGAACTAATGAAGTTATTCATATTACTTGGGATGAGGAGGACATCGAGGAGGTGTGGATGGATTATTTACACATATACTATTTCTCCTCCATGTTAATAAAACCGCAGGGGTTTTAAGAATTTGAATTCTATTTCGCCTGGATCGCAAATGATCAGATCCCCTCTCGCCGAATGAAGCAAATATTGCGGCTCTGGCGTGGAATGAACAGGAGTCCCGAAATGAGCTGAGGATTTGGGATATGGAAGGTGGTGAATCCACGAGGTTGCCTTTGTATGAGCCAGATGTCATCATGATAGGGGCAATTGCCTGGTCCCCCGATAGCCAGCGGCTGGTTTATATTCAGGTGAGAGAATAGCTGCCCTGTATCAGGCAAATCCTATCTTGTGCTGCTGGACATTACCACTCAGGAGCAAATCCTTTTACTCGAGTTCTGAGAATCCCGCTTTCGGTGGCGTAGAATGGAACTACGTAAATGTATTGAGCGTTTTCGACACGAACGGGAATGAATGGCGGTACAATCTATTAACGCACGACCTTATTCAAATACCATGAGGTTAATTTAAATCCAAATGCCAATCAGGAGGGAATATGACAAAAACATCTGAAACTCTGCAGTCAGAGAAACCAACCAGCCTGGCAGCTGGTGTCTCTGCCCGCATCAGGCAAATCCTTATCATGTTCATCATTATGGGGCTGGAGCTCTTCCTGGGGTCTGGCAGGCTCAATTGGACCTGGGCGTGGGTCTTCCTGGGCATCGGCTTGCTGAGTGTTTCCATCAACGCGGTTTTTATGCGACACTCCCCAGAGACGGTGGCCGAGCGCGGCAGGCCAAAAGAGGTGAAAGCATGGGATAAATGGATCGGGGGAGGCTGGCTGATCGGACAATATTTTCTAGTTCCGATCCTAGCTGCCCTGGACAAGCGTTTCGGCTGGACCGGGGAGCTTGCCACCCTGTGGCACGTGCTCGGAGCAGTGGTGTACGCACTCAGCCTGGGACTGGCGGGTTGGGCAATGATCAGCAATGCCTACTTCTCCACCGCGGTGCGCATCCAGGATGATCGGGGTCAGCAGGTTTGCACCACCGGACCTTATCACTACGTGAGACACCCTGGCTACGTAGGGTTTTTCATCCAGGCTTTAAGCGTGCCCATCCTGCTGGGGTCATTGTGGGCGCTGCTATTTGCCATCCCAGCCGGAGTGCTGATGATCATCCGCACCTCTATAGAAGATCGTATGCTGCACGAAGAGCTGGCAGGATATAAGGAGTATGCCCGGGAAGTGAAGTACCGATTGTTACCGGGAGTGTGGTGAACAGAGGGATGGGATTAAGGAAGTTGCGCGATAATGGAGAAGGAATTCAGCAAGCTACCGAGATGATTTTAATCCCAGAAAAAAACCGCTGAAAAGCCCATGACAGTTCAAGCTGTTCGAAAAGTGTTAGCTGGACATCGCTTTTTATGGGGGCTGTTTCTAGTTGTGGTTTTCGCCATATTACGTTTTATACAAACCTACCTGTGGAAAACATGGTTCGGTTCACTTGATTTCCAAGTGTCTCCACAATTCACCTTGTTCCTATTGGTTTGGTTTGTACTCTTATCCCTTGGGCTCATAACCGGTGGAATTGTCTGGTTGACGCATACTTCGTGGCGTCAATTGGGTTGGTCTCGAGCAGGATTACCAAAGGCAATCGGGTTAGGCATACTTGGTTTTTTTCTGATGTATATCAATCTCATTGTCTGGGCTATGGCCAAAGGCGCGACAGAACAACCTCACTTGACACTCCCAGGCTTGAGCCGATTACTATTGGTCGTTTTTTTTGCATTTGGTCAACCGGCCTGGGTGGAAGAGAATCTCTACCGAGGCTATTTACAACCACTCTTATCTCAACGGGTGAAACTTTGGTTGGCCATTTTCATACAAGCTGCAATCTTCTCGCTAGCCCATCTCGGGTATTTAACCAACCCTTATGACTTTGCTTCTGCCTTTGTAACCGGGCTCATATTAGGATGGTTGCGAGGTCGTGAATCCAATATCGTCGCTCCGTTCACCGCTCATGGAATGTACTGGATGATGGCTGCGTTTATTCCAGCAAGTTGATCCACAATTAATTCAAGCCAATCGACTGATAATATCTTTCGCTCGTGTGGATACAAAAAACCATGAACCAAACCCCACCTGAAGTAATCGCAGCTACGTTAATTTTCATCGCATTTTGGCTAGTTATCGTGCTGGTGATCCTCCTCGCCGGGCGATATTATCCAGCATTGGGCAGGTTTAGAGATCGAATGATATCGAAATGGAAACCTGCGTTAGCCATAGCCGCCATATACATCATCAGTACGGGATTGGGAGGCAGGGGAATCTTGAATCCATATGCGGTGGCGATTTTCTGCCAGGCACTGCTAGGATTGACCATTGCCTCCAGCATTGAAGGATATGAGCCACTCCCGGTTGCCAAAGCCTTACTCCAACGCCATAAAGCAGTTACGCAGGTGGCTTTGATGCTTGTAATTTCCATTTTAGTGGTTGTGCCAGCGCTGCTGATCGGAACGATCGGCCTGGATATAGGAAGACAGATATTCGGAGAAGCCAACTACACTCAGCAAGCAGCGTCAACAATAACCACACTAGCACCCGATAAATGGATGGTATTTTTCCTGTTATTGGCAGGTGCGGGTATCGCAGAAGAGACGACTTATCGATTAGTCTGCCTCTCATTTATTTGGAAACTCACCAGGCGAAAATGGGTAGCAATCCTTATTTCAGCCCTGCTATTTGGTGTATACCACCTCACACCCCTGAATGGGATGTACCTCACCAATTGGCAATTCCCAATCTCGCAGTTTATCGCCTCAACGCTTATCGGATTAGTCTGGGGGTACTTATTGGTTAAACGGGGCTTTGGTACAGCTGTACTCGGACATACGTTGAGTGACTGGCTGCCCATGATGCTTTTTGCGGGATAAAACGCTAGTTTACCTGGTTGATCCCTTAGTTCCACCAAGGAGCCAGACATGAAACGAAAGGCATTTGTGATCATAGGAATCGTGCTAGGGGTATTGGTTCTGGCAGTTATTATGATCTGGCCAGCTGCACCTCTCTGGGCTCGACTCGGAGCGAAACCGATGTGTATCCAGGGAGAATGGCCTAAAATTAAACTCGTTCCATGCCCACAAACTACAACGCCTCGGGGTGAGATTACACCATTACCCACCCGATACGGGCAGGCAACGATTCCCATCATTGTCGATGATGACGGCAGCCCTGATGGTGTCATCGCGCTGCTATACTTCTTGGGTAACCCCCTTTATGATGTGCGGGCAGTCACGATATCTAATGGAGAAGCCCATCCCGACTTGTTTGCGCCAAAGAGCATCAAGTTCCTGACGGGGTTGGGGAGAGAGGACATTCAGGTGGGTGCAGGTAGTGTCATGCCTCTGGAAGGGAATAATGCCTTCCCCGATCCGTGGCGGCAAGCCAGCGACGGATTCTGGGAGCTTAGCCTGCCACAGACGGCTTCTTCTATCCAGCCGCACAAGGCAGCTGAGCTAATTGTGGAGACGCTTTCCAATTCAACCTCACCCATTTTGATATTCGTGAGTGGTACGCATACCAATCTAGCTGAAGCCTTACGTCTCGATCCAAGCATAGGGGATCACATTGGTGGAGTCTATATTATGGGCGGTAGTATTTATGCAGCAGGGAATATTGAGAGTGATTGGCCGTCGATTCACAATCGGGTAGCTGAGTGGAACATGTGGGTCGATCCGGTTGCGGCAGACGAAGTGTTCGCCTCTGGGCTACCCCTGCACCTGATACCACTCGACGCTACCAATCAAGTCACCTGGACGGAAGCGGATGCTCTCAGCTGGGCTAACTCAGCAACATCCGAAGGCGCGTTTGCCGCTGACATCCTGAGATGGATGCTGCGTTCCTGGTCGACCGATAATGCTTACATTTGGGATCTGGCAGCTGCAGCGGTCATGACTGACCCGAGGCTCTGCCCTGAAGTTCCACTCTCCCTGGATGTGGTCGTCGAAGCTGGTCCTGAGCAAGGTCGCACAATTATCGTAGATGGAGCTGGAGACAGCCTGGTCTGCCTGGAGCCAGACACAGCCCAGATCAAGCTAAGCGTTTCAGATATCCTGGGTCAGCCATAAGTGATGCCTATATATACTATTTGATGCAAATTTCCCAAGTGGAAAACTAATCCATATCAAAGTAGCGCCTCACTGAGGATAATCCTAATTGTGTTGCCAGTATTGTGCGATAATAGAGAAAGTGTCCTTCCAATACCATTCTGATTGAGACAATTGATCACCGCTAACGACTAAATCGAGTATATACCCTTTCGGAAACCTTCTTAGGTCATCAGGTTTCCACAGGAGTAATTTAGTCATAAAGGTAGATAAAGATGAAAAAATTACTTGGATTACGACCTCTATGGGCGTTGGGAATTTATATCGTTCTCGACATCCTTTGCATTGGTATGGGGATGGGTGTGCCTTTCTTCTGCATCCTATTTGGCTTGCTCGTCGGTTGGTATATTGTCAGGTATATCACCACAACGGATACCGAAATTCGATCGATTTTTCGGAAAACCCTCCTGTATGCGTCGGTTACAGCAGCAATCACCCTGCTTGGGATGCTCATGATCTGGGCACCATTCGCTGCCTCCTATCTGTTCGATCGTGGTAAAGACCTGGCGAACACAGGTGTCCCGATGATCCTCTATGAGCCCTTGGCGAGCTTCATCGGCTGGCTTGTATTGATGATCGTGATTTCCCCGTTCCTACAACTATTAACCACCCTATTTGGTTCCTATCTAGCACTATTGAGTTGGCTGAATGATGGAGTAAAGAGTTCGGTCACCATCCCGTGAATATTGGGATCCAAAGGTGGCATTTGTTGAAATAAGGAAAAGGAAGTCTTGGAAATTTCACAATTAGCAAGCCTTGAAATCAGGTCTGATAACCTGGTTCACGCACATTGCGTTCTCCAATGATATTTACAAAGATGTTTGGAACTCCTTATGACAAAAGCAGAAGATTACAAAACAATACTCCATGAACTTTCCGATTGGGATTCATATTTGCTCAAAGAATCAGGATTGCCCGGTCCCCGTGGGAACATCGAATTAGCCCAGGTGGTCGCTGACGAAGGCAATCTACAACTCTTTCAGCGATATATAACCTACACTGCCGATATAGCTCCAGTGAATTCACCTTATGAATTTCTAGCCTTTTGTGGTGTCGTTGGCCTGGGAAGATTGCTGGCGGAGGGTGAGATCGTCCTCTTAAATACCTTACGCCGATATGCATCTGATCCGCGTTGGCGCATCCGTGAAGCGGTCGCTATGGCGCTCCAACGACTGGGGGATGTGAACATGGGGCAGCTGATTGGAGCAATGCGAGAGTGGAGTCTGGGGACTCCGCTAGAGCAAAGGGCGGCAGCAGCTGGGCTGTGTGAGCCTAGATTATTAGGTCAAGCCACATATGCCCGTAATGTATTGGCGATATTGGATCAGATTACCACAAGTATTGAGCAACAAAACGATCGCCATAGTGAAGATTTCTTGGCTTTACGTAAGGGGCTGGGTTATTGCTGGAGTGTTGCGGTTGTAGCTCTTCCGCCGGAGGGCAAAGCAATGATGGAGAAGTGGTTTCACCATTCAGATAAAGATATTCGCTGGATTATGAAGGAAAACTTGAATAAAGCACGATTATCTCGGATGGATGCCGATTGGGTCAATAAATGGTGTGACGAAATCGAAGGGTAAAGGAAGCTCCAATACTTATAAGCGGATGAATACGGGAGTAGATTGCACGAGGCTAAATATGATGAAGGGAACTAATTATGAACATGCCGATTGAAACAGAGGAGCTCGGGAAATGCTTTGGAGATGTAAAAGCAGTCGAGCACCTTTCTCTGCGTGTCGCCGAAGGTGAAATTTATGCCTTTCTTGGCTTGAATGGTGCAGGGAAAACTACCACCATCCGCATGCTGCTCGGGATGATCAAGCCTACTACCGGGTATGCCAGGGTCCTGCAAACCCGGGTGCGTCTGGGCAGCCGGGAACCCTGGGAAGCGGTAGGTTATTTGGTAGAGGATCCACATGCCTATCCGGAACTGACGGTCTATGAGAACCTGGAGGTCGCACGGCGATTACATCCAGGCACTCCAACCAAGGCAGTTGGGCAAATCATCGAGCGTTTAGGCCTGAATGCTTACGCAGAACGGCGGACGGGCACTCTTTCTCACGGCAATGCCCAGCGGTTGGGCTTGGCCAAAGCCCTGATTCATAATCCCAAGCTGCTCATCCTGGACGAGCCAGCTAATGGCCTGGATCCGGCTGGAATCGTCGAGATCCGCAAGCTGCTGCTTGAGATGACCAGTGGTCATGGGGCAACGGTCTTTATGTCGAGTCATATCTTAGGTGAGGTCTCACGTCTCGCTGGACGGATAGGGATTATCCACAAAGGGCATCTGCTTCAGGAATTGAGTACTGATGAGCTGGAGCGGAATCGAAGGAGGCGGCTTTTGTTGCGAGTGCGGGAGGTTGAATCGGCTCACCAGGCCTTGGCTGCTGCCGGGCAGCCTGTAGAAATCCTCCCGGATGGATCTATAGAACTTAAAAATGCATCTTCTATTGAACGCCCTGATGACATCAACCGCATGCTGGTCAATGCCGGGACCCCACCAACTCAGTTGATGGTTGAGGAAGAGGGACTGGAGGAATATTTCCTCAGGCTGGTTGGAATGGAGGGAGGGCTGAAAAATGAATGATCTTTCCAATATGATTTGGATAGAGTTACGAAAAGCCATCCGTTCCAGAATGCCGCTCTGGACTACTCTGGGGGCCCTGTTTATGCCATTTGGAATCGCCTTCTTAGTTTTCGTCGCCAAGAATCCAGAAATTTTCCAAAAGCTTGGCGTGGTCAACGCCAAAGCTAATCTGATAGCATATTCCGCAACGGATTGGCCATCATACCTGGTGTTGTTTGACCAGATAATTTCCGCTGGTGGGTTCTTTTTTTTCGTCATGGCAGTTAGCTGGGTATTTGGCCGTGAATTTGCTGATGGCACGCTAAAAGATATGCTTGCCGTGCCGGTCCAACGATCAAGCATTCTATTAGCAAAATATATTGTGGTGGTCGCCTGGTGTGCAGCAATGGCGATAATTATTTTTATATTCGGCTTGGTGATAGGTGCAATCATCCAGCTCCCGGGAGGGTCGCCTAGTATCATTCTACATGGAAGTATCGTCACGGCAATAACCGTCTGTCTGGTTATTGCGGTCGTTCTTCCATTTGCGCTCTTCGCCAGCGTGGGGCGAGGTTACCTATTACCAATCGGCGCAGCGGTTCTCACCCTAATAATGGCCAATTTGATGATGGTATTGGGGTGGGGTGAATACTTCCCCTGGGCATTACCCATATTATTTTCGCAAGGAGAAAGTTCACTGACACCGATTAGCTATTTGATTCTGTTTATTACCAGTGGGTCGGGCATGATCGCGACATATCTCTGGTGGAAATATGCTGACCAAAACCGTTAGGTATAGTGACCTCACAAAACCCTCATATATAATAAGCATAAGTGATTTGACATAGTCAATTGCTATCGGAGGTGGATCATGGAGTTAATACCTGCACTTGAAATTGGATGGCTTAATGGGTGGATTCTCCTCGCGTTCGAGTTTTTGATTCAGGGTTTCTTACTGCTGATCTTTCCAAAAGATGTGGTGTCTCGGCTGTTTGACAGGTCTGGCTGGAGTGTGAAGCAGAGGGTTTTTCTGAGTCTTAGGTAAAGTGTTTTCCCTTGCTCTGCCCTGATTTTGATCATCCTCACTCCCTTGAAAATCAACTCAACTGTATTCATCGTTGGGTCTGATTCTGTATGTCATCGGCTTGGTTGGTCTCGTGGTAGCCATGTTGAACTTCAAAGATACTCCATTAGATCAGCCGGTGACGAAGGGGGTCTATAAGATATCACGCCATCCCCAAATCGTGGCGCTATTTATCTTTATTCTTGGGGATATGTGTAGCGATAGGCTCATGGGTGGCTCTATTCACTGCTAGTGATGTCCAGGTTGTTGCAGCATTTTGGGATCCTGGCAGAGGAAGAGGTATGCTTGAAGCGGTATGGTGAGTCCTATCGTGCTTTCATGGAACGAGTACCGCGTTATTTCTTGTTTTTCTGAGTTATGATTGGAGACGTTTTAGATTGAATTGCTAAAGTGGTAATAGTTAGCTTCTGGGCTAGAAAGACTGCCTATAGGGTGAATCTGATGGTATTTGGGGTGAAAAATGAACAATCAACAAAGGTCAATCTCCCCACGTGTTGTTGTCCTAGATGTTGTTTTTTATTGTTGTCGTTCCATTCCTGCCGCTGTTGATCTCCTGGCACTGGGACTGGTGGGAAGCCTGGGTATATGCCATCATTTGCATCTTGGGCTTCGCTGTTAGCCGGGTGCTGGCTGCGCGGCGTCATCCAGACCTGATTGCTGAACGTGCCCGCTTCCATGCAGCATGAGAACAGCCAAGCCCTGGGATAAACTTTTGGCCCCTTTGGGTTGGGCTTGGTGGCGGTTTGGTACCGCTGGTTGCCGGGCTGGATGCACTGTTTGGCTGGTCACCCACGTTCAGCCTGCCAGTGAAAATCCTTATCGCTGGTCATTATCCTGGCTGGATATGCCTTGGGATCATATGCCTTGATCGAAAACCGCTTCTTCTCTGGTGATGGTACGCATCCAGACCGATCGCGGTCACCAGGTTGTATCCAGTGGTCCCTACCGCTGGATGCGGCATCCCGGTTACGCCGGGGCGCTGCTGACATACTCTGGCAACACCGCTCTTTCTGGATTCAGGACTGGGCATTCCTGCCAGCAGTGTTCATCATAATTCTTTTGGTGATCCGCACCGCTTTGGAAGATAAGCTCTTGCAGGATGAATTAGAAGGCTACCGTGATTATGCAAGGCGGGTACGTTATCGTTTGTTACCGGGAGTATGGTGATTATCCCGGGTTGAAGCGAATCGCTGATGAGACCAAGAGCTGATCATGACTGACGACCTCATTTATCATGAGAGAGTTTCTTCAAACAGGACCGAGGCGCTCTTCTTGGCGCTCACGCTCCTCTTCTTGTTCCTGCTGATCTGGCGCGTGAAATGCTGGCAGTCTAGACATTCTCTGCTGTTGTTTTCTTCTTCCTTTTTGGTATTTTCATTTTCTACTCGGTGAACTACAGAACACTCGTTATCCGTCTCACCTCAGAGTCTCTGAAGCTCACATTTGGCATCTTCACATGGAGAGTGCCATTGGATAACGTTGAAGATTGCCGTCTCGATGAGATACCGCTGGTGATGAGGATGGGGGGAGCAGGGATACACTTCATGATCATTCGTAAAAGATACCGCGCCTCGTTCAATTTCCTGGAGTATCCCAGGGTGGTGATCGCGTTCAAGAGAAAAGACGGACTTGTGCGGGACATCTCCTTTTCGACGCGCCAGCCGGATGATGTTCTATACTTCATTAAAAAAACTGTAGCCAATATCAGGGCTACCTGACATGGGCGGATAACCGATCTGTCTCCTAAAGGGTTAATACCAAGTTCGACATCCTCTCAATCTGACAGCAATTCCACCGCATGAACATATGCTGGTTTTGGTAAAAAAAGTGTGATAATTACGGTTGAAATCCCGCCCTTTCAATGGCTGCTAGCACTAAACGGACGGGCTGTAATAACCGTAAACTCACGATGTGTGTACCTTGAATTGAGGTGGAAACCATGAAACTGACGATGATTGTCTTGTTGGTATTCATAA
Source organism: uncultured Chloroflexia bacterium (assembly GCA_963828845.1). Taxonomy (GTDB): domain Bacteria; phylum Chloroflexota; class Anaerolineae; order Anaerolineales; family UBA4823; genus FEB-25. The sequence goes on along the minus strand of CAWHGE010000009.1, from coordinate 404,484 downwards.
TTGCCACAACCTCATGTGGGGTGCGACTAAATACTCCCTCCCGTTTGCCTGTGTCACAAACCAAGCTAAAGGCTTCTGCAGTAACATTCGATAAAATTGCAGGTGGCATGCTGGAGGCATGGCATGCGAATGATTTACAAGCTGTGTCCAACATCTTTACTACGGATGTAGAAGCATACGACAGGAGCTTCGGTGACCATGTTGTGGGACCTGACCAAATCATGGGTTTGATCGCCATCGTCTCGTCCTTTGGGCCGGAGTGGGCGGCTCTTCAGACGGACCAGTATATCGGGTTGGATAATGGGATCGTTGTAGACGAATTGTGGAACCTCAAATTTGGGAGTATCCAATTTACACAAGACCACCCGATGCTGGAGATGGACTGGCTGCAAACTCAGGATGACCGCATTTCGAAGTGGACTATCTTATACGGCCTGGATACCTTAGAAGAGTTAGATATCCCTGCGCAACAGCGGCTCGATCAGGCAAGGTCTTTGCTATCCTCCTATCAGGCAGCCTGGTCGTCGGGGGAATCGCAAGCAGTCGGACAGCTATATGCCAGTGACGCTGTACGCGAGGATACGGTATTTCTGGAACGACAGGAGGGGCAAAAAGCGATAAAAGCTTTTGCGGGGTCGTTCTTTGATTGGTTTCCAGGTGTGCAGTGGAGTACCTCGTTCGAGTTTGGGGAGGGTAGAGGAGATACACCTATAACAGGTGGGTTGTACGCCATAAAGGTGACAAACCCGAATGAACAACCCTGTGAGGTTAAAGTGGCAGTACTGCTCCAGACGATTGATAACCTTATCATCCAGGAAACGTTATACTATGAGCCTCAATCTTTGATAAGCTGCGGTTGGGTTCAATAAGAATCCAACGAATAGGTGGTTGCAATCACACCTGAGGAGATCACTTGGTCGGACGATACCAACCCAATAATCATACCTGCCACATGGAAGGTGCTGATAGGTTTAATGACATTAATAACTAACCATAGAGAGTGAACGATGATCAAAAAGCTTTTTGATTGGACACCACGAGATATCGCCTATTGGGAAAAGATACGCCAAAAAGGACTGCGTAACTTCATTGCCTGGTACGGAATAGTTATCACAGGCGGACTATTATTTCTGGTGTTTGGTCTGGTGACATTTATCATCTGGCTCAGGGAGATCGCTGGTACTCAGATAACATCTACAAGCTGGATTTTTATTATTGGGCAGCTGATTTTCGTAGCGCTGGTGTGCCTGGCAGGAGGGATCGTTAACAGCTTGATCACCTGGGCGGTGGAGGAGAGGTTATATCGCAAGTATAAAGCACGGAATTAGTGAGAAAATTAGTTCTGAGCCATGGTGAAGATAGGAGAAACCAATGGAAAATTTCTGGAGCAGACCGATAGGCGTGACCGACCTGGCAGAATCGAATTATTGGGATTATTTCGGTGACCAGGCTGGTTGAGCATGCTGCCATCACTCCGGGAGTATTGTTGCTGGATGTGGGTTGCGGAAGCGGGTCATCCCTATTCCCAGCAGCACAGAAGACCGGTCCACATGGATTTGCCTACGGAATCGACATTTGTCCGCATTGAATTCCTGACGCCCGCTCTAGGATAGAGCGGCAAAAAGTGAGGAATGTTGCCGTGCTGTTCACCAATGCCAGGAATCTTGGGTTCCAAGCAGGTTCGTTCGACATCGCATTGTGCGGTTTCATGGGTTGGGACGATTGTTTTGATTTTGTACAATTCAAATTCACGCAACCAGATACAAAAGCCAAGGAAATCTGGCGTGTGTTGCGCGAGGGGGGCAAGTTCGTTTGCTGCTCCTGGGAGGCACAGGAGGATCTCGCCTATATGGAAGAGGCTATGCTTCAATACTACCCAGCTATACTGCAAGATGACCAATACCTGACACAACGCCCTATCGGCATGTCATATGAAAAGGCAGAAGGGTATGAGATCATCCTTCGCGCTGCTGGGTTCGAAAATATTGATGTCTCCCGAGAGACAGCGGAGTTTGTATCCACCGACGAAGAAGAATGGTGGCGGCAGATGCAATACATCGGTTGGGATGTTTTCTTTGAGAAAATCAGGGTTGAAGATGAGCATAAACCTCAAAGAATCAAGGAAGCGATACTCAAAGACATTCAATCATACAAACAACAGGATGGGATCCACTTTACCAAGACTGTAGTCTTTGTCTGTGGGGTAAAATAATAAACGATTTGTACCAGGATAAATGCGGTTGTCATGGCGAGATCGCTTTAGCCAGTAAAATTCATTGGGTTCGCAATGATACCTATTATAGGAGAATGACATGTCACCACAATTCATCAAAATCATCATCGCAGGTGTGCTCCTCATTACATGGACTGGGTCATGGCGGGGCGATTGGAGCATTGATTGCCATCGACCGGGGAGTGCCCAGCGGTAAATGGCTGGCAGCACGTTCATGGCTGTTCCCCAAACTAGCTCCTCAGCCAGCAAAGATCATCGCCGTCATTTTCTGGGTGCTATCGCTGCTCGGGTTCGTGGCGGCAGCCTTATCGTTCTGGGGTATCCTCCTCCCAGGCGATTTATGGAGACCTCTAGCTTTGATCTTCGCATGCATTTCATTCGTTGGAATCGCCCTGTTTTGGGGAACCTGGCCGATGTTCAACACTTTAGCTGCACAGTTGGTGAATCTGGCAGTCATGATCACCCAGCTGTGGATGCATTGGCCAGCGAAGGAAATGTTTGGGAAGTAAATCAAAATCTTTGCAATAAGTATTACAATTTTACTGTTGAGCGGATATGGAAAGAGAATAACTAATGGCCACCGAACCCAAATCAGACTTTTTATTGATCTCTACCAGGCTCCTGACCATACTTCGCAAGTATGCGCATGGGAACCTGTCTATACGAACAGATAAACCAGGACAGTATGAATTGATCGGACCTCCAACCCCACGCAGTCGAGGTAAGGAGATGTGGCTCGGAGCAGTGCGAATTGGTAAAAGATATGTGTCTTACCACATTATGACGGTCTATGCATTTCCTGATCTGCTAGATGGGATATCCCCCGAGCTTAAAAAACGCATGCAGGGGAAATCGTGCTTTAACTTCACCCACATGGATGAAAAATTGTTCCATGAGCTGGATAAGCTGACCGAACTCGGATTCGAACGCTTCAAGAAAGAGGGGTTTACTGGCTAGCTGAGACCGATAACAAATATGAAATCGACTGGACAGGATTTCTATACTCATCAAACCACAAAATTGCTCAAGGATTTTGACCGGATGGTGCGAAAGGTCCAAAAACCGATCATTGCCCGATATGGAGATGAGCGATCCAAAGAGATGCTTGTACGGGTGCGGGAGGAATACCGTCGCCTGATCCCTGTACTGCCTTATGTGGGCGGTGAACAGCCATTCACACAGTTCGTCATCTCCAGCGGCTGGTTCCTGGCATTTTTCCGCGTGATGCAAGCCCATGGAGAACAAGTTCGAGATACTGGCGAACTGTCTTACCAGCTTTCACGATTGTACCTGGAGCGAGTGCCCGGGTTTGCTAGACATCTGTTAGGATCTATGTCCTTTTCTCCAGGCTACCTGACCAAACTACGCCAAAGAGCAGAGGAATCGCAAAAGCACCCATACCCACGCGGTTATGTTTATAATTTTGTAGAAGGCGATGGCGTGAATTTCGATTACGGCGTGGATTATCACCAGTGCGCCACCTGGACGCTTTTTCAGGAGCAGGGTGCAGAAGAGCTCACACCGTATCTATGCGCGTGTGATTACCTGTACAGCGAGATGCTTGGTTGGGGTCTCACCCGTACTACCACATTAGGGGAAGGTGGAGAAGTATGCGATTTCAGGTTCAAGCACGGTGGACCGACGAAAATATACTCGACCGTGTTGGAGTTAGGATAATAATATGGCTGATATAGCTTCAATCCACAGCATCCGGCTGCGTGAGATGACTCGGGATGACCTACCCATCTTGTTCGAGCAACAGCTGGACCAGGAAGCCAACTACATGGCAGCCTTCACATCCAAAGATCCAACCGATCGTCAGGCATTCGATGTGCATTGGGAAAAAGTTCTAGCGGACAAAGGCATCACCATTCGCACCATCCTGTATGATGGCCAGGTGGCAGGCTCGGTGCTGTGTCATGCCTGGGGTGGAGAGCCTGAGATCAGCTACTGGCTGGGTAAGGAATTTTGGAATAAGGGTATTGCAACCCAGGGGTTAGCACTCTTCCTGGAGGTGGTGACGGCACGGCCATTGATTGCCAGGGTGGCCAAGGATAATACCGCCTCCATCCGCGTGTTGGAGAAAAACGGGTTCACACTCTCAGGGGAAGGCAAGTGGTATTCGAATGCACGAGGGAAAGAGATTGAGGAGCTGGTTTGGATTCGAAGGTCGTAAATATTGTATTGGTATGACTACGCCCTGCTAAAGAGCCGCATAATGTGCACCTAATTTACGCAAGAATCAACCAACCTACTGTGGATTTTTCCTGCGCTCCGATAGATAACTCGTGATCGTCGAGAAGGCTGAGATGAAGCCAATCACGATTTGGAGCAGCAGGATGAACCTGCCGACATTATTGGTGATCCAGGTGAAGGCGAACTGCATGCCAACGGGGAAAGGGTCAGCCAAATGCACGAAATTGAATGGAAAGTGATTCCTAAGCCAGATAGAGCCAATTGCCAGGGATAGATCAGAAACAGCTTCCAATGGACGGGCAGGATTGCTACGTCCCTGGATTGCACGTTGGATGGGAGGCCCCATGGAGAGAACGATGGGTACGTATAAAGCAAGCATTTCCGTTGTTCCAAAATTATCAGTAAAGAAACCAGTCTTTTTCCATTGATGGTAGGCGAAAAAAACTAGTAACAAAAGCATTAAAACTACCGTAAATAATCCCACCCAACGTCGGCTTGGGGTCATCTTTCCCTTATCTTTATTGTCTACCGCTGGTTGCATATTTTCTCCTAATATATTTATCACCCACCCGCGAGATGGTCTGTACGGAATGCCACATCCACTACTTCGTTTGGTGAAAATGAATTGACGAAGTACTTAAATGCCAATTCTCGGTCTTCACCACCCGTGGTGGTTAACAATATCTGCTTACAGAACTCAGCGATATCCTGGATAATGCGCTCGTAGCGGTAATAAGTCAATGCCTTCTGATCCACCTTCACCAGCCCGTAGCCTTGATAGAAATGGGCTTCTTCCCGACCACCGGGCTGGAATCCCGACATGCCTGAGCCGAAACACATCAGGTCACGCTCCTTGGGGGCGAAGGTAGGGTTATCCCAGTCCACCAGATACAGCTCACCACCATCTGTAATCAGGTAATTTCCAGGATGGGCATCCGTATGGCATAAAACAAAATCCACTGGTGATTGCTGAAGAGAATTAGCCAGCTCTGTCGCCCGGCTAACCATGTGGCTAATCTCATCTTGCTTACCCTTCATAAAATTGGATAATTTCTCGGCGATGGGGTCAGTAAAAGCTTCCCGTTCAACCTGTGCCTGGAATCGCTTTACACTCTCCCGCCACTGAGGATCATAAACCTCGCGCGGAATGACCTTGGCGAGTAATCGTGGGATTTGAGCTGTGTGAACCATTTTAAGGGTTCGCCCTAACTCGATCCAATGACGATCGGATAGCTCCACCTGATAACCATCCTTGCCGGGGGTAAATGGATAAAGGATGGTCGTGTAATCTTGAAGTGCCCCGAATAGCTGACCTTTTTGGGTTGATAAGGGAGGAATGATTGCAGGAATCCCAATACGATGAAGGAATTGGGGGACTATCACCGTAATGGGGTGAAAACCATCCTTGCGCAGCTTTAGGAAATATGCAGTGCCATCTGTCGTGTCAACACGGTAAACCGCGGTATTCACGTCGTAACCGAGAGGGAGAAAGGTGAGCTGTGTGACCTCCAGCCCATATTCAGCTTGCACTAGAGAGATGATGAGTTGATCGGGTATATCTGGTTTTTCTAGCATTTGTGATATCCGGAGCTTATCTTATCAGATTTTTTAATTGGAACTGGTGGATTGCAGACAGAAAATCATTGCCACCAACTCAACCTTCTATCGTCTCCCTCCTACATTAGAAATCTTAAAATTTTGCGAGTTTCGCGTTTTTTGCGGTAAACCCCTTGTGGAATAGAACATCAGTGGTCTTCTGTATCGATCAGTGTTCTTCTGTACCGATTGTTCTCTTATCGGTATGTGCCCTTCCATATCGATCGCTTTCTATCGATAGGCGATTTTCCAATCGATATTGTGCAATTCTTTCCCAGGAAGGATTTTATGAGAAACCTTAAAAAATTGCGAGTTTTGCATAAACCCCTTGTGGATTAGAACAATTGTGCTATAATCAGTGTGTAAATACTCACTGCAACATCTATTTTGATCCATTGAATTCAGAATTATCGAAATCATCTCACGTCGTTGTCATTGCGGAATCCCCGCTGATTTTCGGGGGATGAGGGCGTGACCCGCATCCAGGGCTATCGTCACACTCCGTAGCCCGAAGAACATGTCCCTGCTGATTTTCGGGGAGCAATCTTCCACTAACATATCCGATGATTTGGCTATTTTCCGATTTTTGGTGAGTAATTACATAACAAGGAGCGTTTATACAGTGTCTTCACGGATAGTGTCTTCATGTTTTCACTATCTGTTTTCACTGCTTTGTAAGCGATGCAGAGCATTATTTGTAAACGATACAGGAGTGTTCCTGCAGCGTCTTCTCGTGTAGTGTTTTCATGATTTCACTATGTTCCCGCTGCTTTGCAACCCTGGGCGGACGCTTTTTGTCCGTCGAAGTATCGCGACAGCGCTTGGAGCGATATTTTGAAACAATCCCACTATTATCCATCCACTGGCTCTTCCGGTCCATCCGTATCTATGTCTTACCTCATCCATAAATTAAATTTATCGACAGGCATTGAATGGGGAGGTCTACTCGTGAATTCGTGGCTTTCGTTCGTGGATGGTTTTCCTGACCACCTTCTATATCCATGGTTCCCATCTCCCAGCAATCATTCCTCCCTTTATTTCGTAGGAGCGCGGGGGTGGAATTTAATATCAGGCTTATGATCCTCTACCCTGCGCCCTTGGAATATTACCCGCCACTTTCTCCTCCATCCGCCCAAATGTGATTCATTCCTCTTCGTTTTTTAAGGAACGAAATTGCAGTATCCCTATGATCCGGCTGCTTTGTGACGCAGCATCGAGAGCGTACTTTGCTCGAAGCAACGCGAATTGTCTATATGAGCGTCGAAGACTATTCTATAGGAGCGATACCCCCAACGAATCCCACCCTTCACCTCGCTACGGCTGGTCCCCGATTGTTAGCTGGCTAGATGACATTTCGAAATGCTACACCAGGTATTTGAGGTTGTTAGGTTTCTGGCGGGTAGGCACCGCCTTCAAACCAACTTCCTTTGTGAGATAATACTTTATCTGAATATAAGGAGCCTTTCATGACCTCACCTCTCTCCCCCTTGCAGCAACTGTTCCAGGATCATTGGGATGCCTGGATGCGCTATGATCCATTATTTGCTACCTACGTCGGTGACCACCGCTACAATGACAACCTACCTTCTGCCACCGAAGAAGCTTTCCACGCCTGGCGAGAACAGCTCAGTAGTTTCAATAAACGTTTAGGTAGCATCTCACTCCATTCCCTTACAAAAACTGACCAGATAAATCATGAGTTATTCAGTCACCTTCTGGAGGATGAGATTGCCGAGCTCGGTTTCAATGCTTTCCGGCTACCCATCTCACGAACTGCTGGATTTCACCTCATGTTCCCTGACATTTTCCAGGTGATGCCGTTTGAAAGCTTGCAGGACTATGAAAATTACCTCTCACGCTTAAATGCATTCCAACAGTACGCACTCGGGAACATCGAGCTGATGCGAATGGGTTTACGTACCGGCTACCTGCCACCACTCTGCACCCTTACTGATGTGGACAAACAGCTCAAGGCGCAGATAGTAACTGATCCAACAGAAAGTGCGTTGTACCAACCCTTCACGCATTTCCCTTCACTCATCAATGCACCAACTCACCAAAAGCTTTGCGAAACTGCCCAAAAAGCCATCCTCGGCTCGGTGGTTCCCGGCTACCAAGCTATCCTGCAGTTCGTGATGGAGGAATATCTCCCTGCTGCCCGTGAGAGCATCGCCTCCATTGACCTGCCGGATGGTGAGGCCTTCTATGCCCACCGGATACACTATTACACCTCACTCCGCCTCACCGCTGAGCAGGTGCACCAAACTGGGCTGGCTGAGGTACGGCGCATCCGAGCAGAAATGGAAGAAGTGATCAAAAAGACCGGCTGGAAGGGAGCGATGCCGGATTTCCTGGAATTCCTGCGCTCAGACCCGAGGTTCTACGTCACTACACCCAATGCATTGCTGGAAAAGACTGCCCTGGTACTCAAACGCATGGATGGAGAGCTACCGCGCCTGTTCAAGACCCTGCCAAGAATGCCATACGGTATTCGTGAAGTGCCCGATTACTCAGCAGAAGGTGAGACAGCGGCATATTACAACCCCGGGTTGGGGGATGGAACACGAGCTGGGGTGTATTACGTAAATACCTACGATCTTCGCTCACGTCCCCTGTACGAGATCGAAGCATTGTCTCTTCATGAGGCCGTTCCAGGTCACCACCTGCAACTGGCGCTTCAGGCTGAACTATCTGATCTGCCGATGTTTCGCCGTTACTGTGGCTACCAATCTTTTGTGGAAGGTTGGGCGTTATACGCTGAGCGATTGGGCCTTGAAGTGGGCTTCTACACAGATCCATACTCCGACTTTGGTCGTCTTAGTTATGAGATGTGGCGTGCCTGCCGACTGGTGGTGGATACTGGCATGCACGTTCTGGGATGGTCGCGCCAGCAAGCCATCGACCACCTGGCGGAGAACACATCCTCCACCCTGCTGAATATCATCAACGAGATCGATCGCTACATCGCCTGGCCAGGTCAGGCACTGGCGTACAAGCTTGGGGAGCTTAAGATCCGTGAGCTACGAGCTCGGGCAGAGCAAAAGTTGGGTGAAAAGTTCAACCTGCGCGAGTTCCACGATGTCTTGCTACTCTCGGGAGCCGTGCCGATGGATGTGTTGGAGAGGATGGTGGAGAGATTCATACAGCAATAAGCTTTCAGCATTGACCCTTCAACTTTATTATATAAAGCTTCAGATCTGAAATGAGTCGAGGCATTGGTTTGGCTAATAACTATTATATAGGACTAATCCAAGACAGGAATTGTCAGCGTCTGGGTTTTACGGTCAGTAAATATCGAAATCAATGACGAAAATGCTTTTGTTACCTTACCCTACTGCACAATGCTACGCTTCACCCGCTCGGTGCGGTAATTAGTCTGAAACCCAATATAAGATAAAAACCATCTTCGCCCGCGAGTGGCGGACCTGCTTTCCACTTGAGCATATGTTGAGTGGGGTGATTGTCAGACTAACAGTGAGGTTCTTCCCAACAAACCATCGATCTGCCTCATCTGCTCTGGCGTTAAGGGGCCAAACTGCATTGCCCTGGCATTCTCATCTACCTGCTTTACAGTGCGGAATCCTGGGATCGGGAGTGTCTTTTGACTGCGCGCCCACAGCCAGGCCAGTGCACCCTGTGCCACGGAGCGACCATTGCTCGTCAGAATTTGGCGAACGGCTTCACGCTTGCTCAACCATTCGGGGTTGGGTTTTCCATCTTTAAAGTATTTCATCCACTCAGGGCTTTTCTTGCCGCGCACGTCATCTACAGCGAGTTTAGTTTCAGCAGAATACTTGTCGGTTAAGAGCCCCATAGCCAATGGACCGCGATTGAGAGCTGCAAGATCATACTTTTCACAAAGTGCAATGACGGCTGAGTTGTTATCCATCACATTTAGTTGTAATTGAATAGCTGCACACTTTGGTCCTTGGGCAAAGACTTCTACTCTATCAGGATAATCTGTACTCCAACCATAGGAGCGGATTTTACCTTCCTCCACCAGTCTTTCGAGCGTCTCACGTACTGATTCAGCCTTGTCAGGGGGGAAGTCGTTGTCGTGGAACTGGTATAGATCAATGTAGTCGGTGTTCAGACGGCGCAATGAGTCATCGCAGGCTGCGCGGATGCCCGCCTGGGATGTATCGCTACCGGTCACCTGCCGAGTAGTTTCATCGAAAACGGCGTTGAACTTGGTGGCGATGACCACCCGTGAGCGAATTCCGGCAAAGGCTCGCGCCAACACTCTTTCGCTGTGCCCGGCTCCGTACACGTTAGCGGTATCAAAGAGAGTAATGCCCAAGTCGAGGGCTGCATGGATCGCACGGATGGATTCCTCATCATCCACTTCACCCCAGCCTTGTGGTGTTTCCCCTGCCCAGAATGGGCCACCAATTGCCCAGCAGCCAAGCCCCATTGGACTGACTTCGATGCCTGACCTTCCCAACGTGCGCGAATTGATTTTTGTCATATTTCACTCCTTATAAAATATCGCCTGATGAATTAATTAGGTGCAGAAAGTTGGGTCGCGCTGCGGCTATTCTACAATCAGCTCTTGATTTCATTGACTCCCACATCGATGGGAACACGTTCTTGCCGAGCAAGAAATCATGATAGAGGGTCCGCATCAGCTCATTACCGTTACTGACATAGAGGGTTGGAAAAATGGTGATCAAAAGCTAGATACTATTTGCTGATAGCGAATTATTTTATAAACGTTCCATTCCTCAATTCCGCTAGCGTTTGCTCGATCTCCGCTCGCGTGTTCATCACGAAGGGACCATAACGTGCGATGGGCTCCCCCAGAGGCAGAGCAGAAACCAATAAAAAGCGTGCTCCCTGTGCCGACGCTTGAACACTGACCGCATCGCCATCCTCATATATCACCAGTTGGGATGCGGCTGCATTATGCCCTAGCTCATCGAATGAACCCATACCACGGAACAGGTAGGCAAAGGCGGTGTGGCCTACGGGGATGGGGTGTCTGAAGCTTGCCTCAGGTGGTAAGTTCACATCCAGGTAAGACGGATCGGCATAAATATCAGTCACTGCCCCACAGGTCGCTCCCAGGCGACCAGCAATCAGGCGGATTTTCACCCCACCAGGCAGCTCTACCTCGGGTATGTCTATAGAGGAGAGATCCTGGTAGCGTGGGGCAGTCATTTTCAATTTTGCAGGCAAGTTCACCCATAATTGGAAGCCTTCCATCTTTCCATCATAGGGTTTGGGCATCTCCTCGTGCATTATGCCACGCCCAGCGGTCATCCATTGCACGTCACCCGTCCCGATGGTGCCGGAATTGCCGAGGCTATCTTTATGGTTAACACGCCCAGCCAGCATGTAGGTGACAGTTTCAATGCCGCGATGAGGATGCATGGGGAAGCCAGCCAAGTAATCGTTGGGATTATCCGAGCCGAAATGGTCCAACAATAAGAACGGATCGAGGTAATCCAGTGTGCGTGTGGCGATGGAACGTTTGAGTAAAACACCAGCACCCTCCAATACCTGAATGGGGGTGATGACTTGTGAGACATTGCGGATGTGAGTAGACATTTATTCCTTTATTTACTTTGAGGTTATCTGAGATTATAACGCCTGAATTGGAGTGATTATATCTGAAATTAAGTGGGTCAGCGAGGGATTTTTATATTTACAAATACGTAACCCCATCCAAGCAAGAGGAAGATTGCTTCGGGTGAAGACCGGCCACGCAATAACACATCCACGAGCATGTGCACGATTGTATTACGATGACGTAAGCTGGGTTATTACTGCTACATCAAAGGGATCCAAGGTTATCTCATTCCCAACTGACTGGTTTTTCAGATGCTCATGAGCAGGCCAGGGCAGCTGAATTCGTTGCTTAGCGCGGTTATAGTTTATCAGGATGATAATGTCCCCAAGCTTCGAATTTACCCGTCTACAGGCTTCAACTCCGGTGGGCACCTCTAATACCGGTTGTACGCCCACCTCACGGATTATTTGGTGAAGAAGTGATTTCTGACTCACAGCATCAAGGTAAGCTCCGATAAAGGTCACGGTACCTTTTCCAAACTGGTGGCTGGTGATGGCAGGTTGTCCGTCTAACCAACCATTACTCTCAGCATAAGTTGCCAGCACCTGAGTTCCTTCTACATCCCTGATTCGCAAACGTTCAGCCCAGATGCTGGAGGTGCCCTTCCAGCCATCACCCGCAAGTGGTACCGGGTCCATCAGGGCATAATACTCCTCCACTTCGACGCCGCATAACTCTGCCAAAGCTCCAGGCTGACGAGTGGGCAAGAGCGCATTATACCTATCTTTCATCCCGCTCCGCAGGGTAAGCACCAGGTACCCGCCATTTTCAACAAATGTTCTCAGATGTGCCACCCTTTGTTCATTCAAAATAAGTAAGGCAGGAGCAATCACAAGCTTATAACCCTTCAGGTCCGAATCTGCTGATAGGATATCTGCCGGGATGTTCATTGACGCCAGAGGGCGATAATAATGAATAAGATGCGCCACATAATCGAAATCTTTGTGGTGAGGTTGCCATTGGATCGACCAACGGCTATCAAAACAATTCAGTAGAGCAACGTTAGTCTCGAGCGTAGATCCAGCCAATAAATCTGATGTGGATGAAAAATCGTTCGCAAGCTGTTGGGCTTCCGTGTAAACAAGGCGGGGTTGACCAGAGGTATCCAACAGCGTGCCATGATATTGTTCTTGCCCGTTTAAGGCCGATCGCCATTGCCAGTAAAGGACAGCATCTGCACCATGACCCACAGCATGCCAGGCCATGGTGCGAGTCTCGCCTTTATCCAATACATTATTGAGTGGCTTCCAATTGACATTCCCCGGTTGGGTTTCCATCAACCAGAAATTCTTACGTTTATAGCCCCGCACCAGGTCATGCGCTGCACCCGAGGTTTGATAGTCATGATTTCCCATACCCACGTACCAGTCCCAGGAGGCGATATCCAGGTTTTCGCTGATCGCATAATGATCATAGCCATCATGCCAGTCCATGAAATTGTGCGTGATCCAGGTCCCCTTTCTTAAATGCGGTCGTAACTCGTCAATTTGTAACTGCAGAAAACGTTTATAACTCAGTGTAAAGAAATGTTTAAATTCCAGCATCAACCCGGGATTATGCGGACCGATTGGGAGCGGGATTTGGTCCCAGGAATCGTAGGATTGGCTCCAATAGGCAGTTGTCCAATGCTGATTAAGCTGCTCCAACGTTCCATAACGTTGGGCCAAATATTCATGAAAGAGCCGCTGGCAGTTCGAGCAGTAACAATAACGATTGAACTCGTTATCGATCTGCCACCCAATGACATGTGGATTATTGCCGAAAGATACAGCCATCTCCCTAATCAAGCTGCGAACAGCACGGTGAAAGTCGGGTGAATTAACGCAATAATGGCAACGATTCCCAAACTGTACACGCAGACCACTTTCATCAATAGGTAAAATATCTGGGTATTGGCTTATCAGCCAGGCAGGGGGACCAGCGGTAGGGGTGCAAAGTACAGTCTCTATGCCAGACTCAGCCAGAGCCGAGATGGCTCGATCCAGCCAATCGAAATGATACTTCCCTGCTTCAGGTTCAAGCGATGACCAGGCGAAATCGCCCAGGCGAACGATATTAAATCCTGCCTGGTGCATCAAGCGGATATCTGCTTGCCAATTCTCTTCAGGCCACTGCTCGGGATAATAAGCAGAACCTATATAAAGTTTCGAGGGTGCAATGTGTGCGGTATTGGTATCCATTCTCGATTCAATATGACCCATGATTATTACCTATCATTGTTTATTCGGCTAAAACCATAAAATTATTACAGGGTTTAGCATACTTGGCTAATTACCGCGATGAACAATTAGCCAATTTAGAAGATTGGTCATGGATTCAGGTACTCGTCCAGTGCTGGCAACGCACGGTCGTTGAAATCAAACAATGCTTGATTTTCCCAGGCGTTCCCAGAGGCTGGATCCGTGGAATCCCATCCATTACCTGTCACCGCGGTCCAGGTTGCATCCCAATAAAAAATTCCGAGGCCGCGCCCTTTGTTCACAGCCCGCACTATTGACATCACGTCCCTTAACATGAGGCGCTGGCCTTCGGGTGTGAACGGGTAGCCTGTAACCAACATCAGACAAGATTATAACGCAACGGATATCGAAAGCATCCATTATCTGCTAGAGCTGATCAATAATCAGGAAACATCCACGCACCAACGGGTCTTGACCCCCCAGCTTATCGTCAGGCAGAGCACACGCATACTTAACCCTATATCGATTAGCAGGGGACAGTGAGAAGATCATCCATCCTTCGCTTGATCCTGATAATATCGATCATGACCAGCCAATAATTCACTTTTTCGCAGACCTTGCACAGAGGCGCTGTGCAATCCCCGCTAACATCCAAGTGCTAAAATCCGCCTCCCTTAAAAGTAAGCTGTTAATTGTCACTAACTCCTAATCAGTAACTGCTAACCGCTTCCCCCGTAACAATTGTGCATTGATGGCCACGATTACCGTGCTGATGGACATGAGCAAAGCGCCGACCGCAGGGGATAGAACGATTCCCACTGGGGCGAGCACCCCTGCTGCCAGCGGTAATGCAAAGATGTTATACCCGGCAGCCCAGACCAAGTTCTCGACCATCTTGCGATAGCTAGCGCGGCTCAAGTCGAAAATTTTTACCACGTCCAACGGGTTACTCTTCACCAGGATGATCCCTGCTGATTCGATCGCCACATCCGTCCCACTACCGATGGCAATACCCACATCAGCGCGCACCAACGCAGGAGCATCGTTGACTCCATCTCCAACCATGGCAACCTGCTTTCCTTGACTTTGCAACTCAGCCACCTTCATATCCTTGTGCTCGGGCAGAACCTCGGCGAAGTAGGTGTCAATTCCCAGCTCATCCGCTACGGCTTTGGCTACCGCGATGCTATCCCCAGTCAGCATAGCTACTTCCACACCCATCTGGTGCAATCTATTAATCGCCTGCTTGCTCTCCGGACGGATTACATCCGCCAGGGCGAAGGAAGCGACCGCTTGATCAACTTTGACCAGGTGAACCACACTTTGACCTTTTTGGTCAGCCTGGCGGGTAAACCGGTTGAGCTCTTCAGGCAGCCTGATTCCCAGCATTTCTAGTAATCGCGGGCCACCCACATAGACATCAATCCCATTGAAGTGGGCATGTACACCTCTGCCTTTAATGGCTTCAAAATCTGAGATAGTGGGCAAAACGAGCTGGCGGTCTTTAGCTGATTTACGCATCCCGCGGGCGATGGTATGCTCAGAGTCACCCTCGATACCGGCAGCCAGCGCCAAGGCTTCATCCTCTTTCCAGGGATTAATGGTCTGCACACCTACCACACCGAACTCACCTTCAGTCAGGGTGCCGGTTTTATCAAATACTACGATGTTGATCAGGCGGGATTTCTCGAGCGCCAGGCGGTCGCGCACCAGGATGCCATTGCGAGCTCCCATAGAAGTAGTAATGGCAACGACCAACGGTACGGCAAGACCCAAGGCGTGTGGGCAGGCAATCACCAGCACAGTAGCTACGCGTGCAATCACATCCACATTGAAACCAACCGCGAAGGTCCAGGCAACTGCGGTAATGGCAGCCACCCCCAAGGCTATGTAAAACAACCAGCCAGCTGCCTTATCCGCCAGGATCTGGGTGTTGGATTTGCTCTGCTGTGCCTGTTCAACCAGACGCATGATCCCTGCCAGGGCAGTCAACTCCCCGGTGGCGGTCACTTTGACGTGCAGACTGCCATCTCCGTTGATTGTGCCGGCAATTACTTTAAATTCGGTCCCTTTCTTCACGGGAATAAGATTCGCCGGTGATCAGGGCCTCATTGACATCTGATTCGCCCTCCATCACTTCGCCATCCGCAGGGATACTTGCTCCGGGGCGGATTAATATCAGGTCTTCATTCCTTAGCTGCCGTACCGGAATACTCTCCGTGCTGCCATCTGATCGGATGCGCTCGGCAGTATCGGGCATGAGTTTTGCCAATTCCTGCAAAGCACCTGAGGCCTGGCGCACACTGCGCATCTCGATCCAGTGTCCAAGGAGCATAATATCGATCAGGGTGACCAACTCCCAAAAGAAGGTCATGCTATTAGGGAGAAACAGGGCTGCCAGGCTGTAAACGAAAGCCACACTGATGGCGAGTGAAATCAAGGTCATCATGCCAGGCTGGTGGTTTTTCCACTCAGGGACGGCCATTTTTAGGAAAGGTATCCCCCCATATAAGAACACGATAACCGCAAATACTGGGGTGATCCATTGGCTTCCGGTGAACGGTGTAATGCTATATCCCAACCAACCTTGTATCGATGGGCTGAATATCAACACTGGGATGGAGAGCAGTAACGAGACCCAGAACTTCCGACGGAACATCTGCTCGTGACCGGTGTGATCCACGTGAGCTTCGTGACCGGTTTGTTCATCTCCAGCCATATGTCCCACGTGATCAGCATGATCCATGTGAGGGTTGTGTTCCTCATGACCGGCATGGGTTCCATAGGATGAGGTCTCCATATCTTCTGAGTGGGCTGCATGAATGTCGTCTTTCTGGTTCATGGGTTGTGAAGACATTTCGGGCTCTAACGGCGTTTTTTTTGAGCTTGCTTCTATCCGATGATGGTCGTGTTGCCCCATGGATTCGTCCATATTTTTATCTCCTGTCATACACAATCTCCGGCTATTGTGAATAGAATGCATCGCAAAATTGGTTACTCACGGTAATGTATGCCCTGCGAGGCTTCTGAAAAAAATAATTGGATATATTGTATCCGAAATTAAGCAGATTTCCATAGCCGTTTCGATTAATCTTCAATTAAATACCGTCTACAGCACGATCAAAGTGATGCCTGACCCACCTACCCATTGTCAGTTGTCCTATCTGCGAATTACTGACGAGTATTACTTATTCCTCAAGTGCTTAGAATCATTTTGATCCCTGATCCAGGACAACGAGAATGAATGACCACAATAAAGCAATATAATATTCTGCTGATATAATAATCAATAATCCCATGAAAGTAATTAACCTAACCCAGCTCGTACACATGCTGTCTGATATGCTTGACCTGGTTGGTGTGAACGACCTGCATCACAGTAAACGCGTAGCGTATATGTGCCTAGAGACAGGGCGCGTATTTGGATTTGAGCCTGATCAGATGGAAAAACTCTACCATGCTGCCTTGCTACATGATTGTGGTGTTTCCACCACCAGCACACACAACCACATTATCAAAGAAATGGATTGGTCTGGAGCTCCCGAACATTGTGCCCGGGGGAGCACCTTATTAGAAGCCCAACCCCTATTCCGTCACCTTTCTCCCATTATTCTCCTACATCATACCCATTGGGAAGAGCTAGACCCAAGCTTCACAGAATGGGTTGCTTTGCTTGGAAACCTGATCCACTTATGCGACCGTGCTGATGCATTAATGCAGCAATCATCCAGCAAACCCTGGCTTTCGGTGCGCAATTCCGTACGTGATACCCTCATTCACTATAATGGCAGCTGGTTCAACCCCAGGTTAATGGAGGCTTTTCTGGCAGCCTCACGCACCGAGAGTTTTTGGCTGCGGATGCAACCACAGCATCTGAACCAATATATGGCTGAACGGGAGCTGGCTGACCCCCACCCGATGGTAAGCACAGGTCGTTTACGCTATGTTGCTGAACTGGCAGCTGAAATTGTTGATACCAAGAGCCATTACACGGCACGTCATTCACAGGGTGTAGCCCGCTTCTCCGCGCATCTAGCAGAGAGGGCAGGCTTTGAGACTGATGTATGCTGGCAGATCGAGATCGCCGGGCTATTGCATGATATTGGCAAAATGCGCGTCCCAGATAGTATATTGGAAAAACCTGCATCGCTGAGTTTTTCGGAGAAAGCGGTGATGCTTGGACACAGCTTCGAAAGCTACCAGATCCTGCACCATGTGAAGGGATTTGAAGACATCTCCCGCTGGGGAGCCTACCATCATGAGAACTCTTATCGGGGACGGGTATCCATTTCACCTGACAGAGGCCGAGCTGGACAAACCGGCGCGCATTATTGCCATTGCTGACATTTTCCAGGCAATGACACAGGAACGACCATACCGACCCGCCAAGGACCCTAAAGCGGTGATCAACTCATTGGAACACCGCGTTTCGCAACACCGGATCGACCCTGAACTGGTTCAGCTTGTGGTCGAGGATTTCGAATTCCTGTTGGGAAGCTGCTGCGTTACAGCAATAGATAAAGAATCGTTTATTCCTCCCAGATCTAGAAATGTTGATTCACTATAGAATACACAGGGAACACTCAGACTATATATATACTATTTAATAGCAAATATTTCTTTAAAATATCTTGTAAATACAACCTACTCAGAGTATTGAAAAATGATGATTTTGGGAGAATAAGAAGATCTTGATAGAATAATGTAAGCCATCATTGATGCTAAGATTCGGGTTCATAAAACATCAAAACTTTATTATTGGAAAAAGTAAATTCACTGTGTGCGATATGTTCTCAGTGACGAAGACACTTTCCTCGGTATATAAATAAAATCATATACAGTAAAGTGAGAGATGACATGGATACTCAACTGACGATGAAACGCACCTTGTTGTATTCCTCTGCATCTGCAGGGCTGAATATCATGGCAATCAGTGTGAGCACCTGGCTGCTGTATTTCTACTCGCCCCCGCCGGATTCTGGCCGCCACATCTACCTGCCCATCACCCTGGTAGGTCTGCTAATGACCATCACTTCACTTTGGGACGCAATCATTGATCCGTTCATTGGGCACTTTTCAGACGTCACCCGCTCACGTTGGGGCAGAAGGCGTCCATTTATCCTATTTGCCACTCCAATTACAGCCATCTTGCTCGTTTTTATCTTCACACCCCCTTCTGGGAGGTCTGTAGTACTCAACGCAGTTTATTTCTTCATCGTTATCACCCTGTTCTATACTGCTTACTCGTTGGTGGGTATCCCTTACGATGGCACCATGCCTGAAATGGCACAAAACCCAAAAGATTTAGTAAAGCTCAGCACCTGGAAAAACATTCTGGGGATTTTGGGGGTGATGGTGGGTGCGCTTGTGGCAGCCCCACTCTTTTCTTCCATTGGACCTATCGCTATGGCTGTGATTGTCGCGGTAGTTGGGCTGAGTACCATCTGGCTGGCTCTGCTGGGTATCCAGGAGACCACCCGCCCCATCGGCGAGCCAATGCCAGTAATTGCCGGGGTAAAAGCGACCCTTAGAAACCACCAGTTCATGTATATGTTCGTCTCGGTGCTGATCGTGCACGTGGCATATGCCATGATGACAGCCATCCTTCCATATTTCATCACCACCGTGCTGGGGCGCTCAGAGGGAGAGGTGGGGATGTTTCAGGGGTTGCTGGTGTTGCTGATGATCCTCTCTGCGCCAATATGGAACTGGCTTGCGCGCAGACACGCTCACCGCAAGCTACTCATGATATCTATGGTGTTGATGGGTTTCATCATCGCTTTGAATGCCTTCGTCGGAGTTATCCCAGGCGTCGATAAGTTGGTCCAGGCGTATATCACCGTCGGATTGGTTGGACCCGTGTTGGGAGGGTATTTTATCCTGGCATATGCCATGATGGGATCAGTGGTGGATTACGATGAAATGTCCACCCATTCAAGGCGTGAGGCGATCTACTATGGCACATTCTCACTGGCTGCCGGGATCGGACCAGCTATGGCTGCCTTGATCCTACCATTTATTCTAAGCCAGTTTGGTTATACATCTGCCAACCCTCTCGGTATCAGGGTGGCATGGGTCGTAGCTGGCTTGTGTAGCCTGCTGGGAGCCCTAGCATTTATCGGATACAGGTTGGGAGATACCCCGGAGCAAACCCGGGCAAACCTCAATATGACATTAAGTGAAACCACCGATGAACACTGATTGACACATATAAGAAGTAGATAAACATAGAGATTACTACGAAGAGATTATCTTAGCACATAGCGAGGTCATAGATTGTAATATTTTGCTAAATTTTTCATTCTACTTTTTTCGTTCCCGTATAAACCTTTATGCTTCACTAGCAAACGAGATTGATTTATATATAATCCTTAGTGTCCATTGTGTCCTTGGTTGTGATCTTTATTACCTGAACTGCCGTGATTAATCATGGAGGTCTGAAATGACTTTATCTGTCGGTGTCGCGCGTAAGATCATCTCTCCGTCGCAGGGGATATACCTCATCGGCTATGGCGACCGGACTAAAGGCAACCGGGGTGTGCAAGATGACCTGACTGCCACGGCTCTTGCTCTGGACGATGGTCTGAACCGGGCAGTGATCGTCGCCTGCGACCTGCTAGCGATCAACGAGCACACGGTGGAGCGCATACAGGTTCAGACTGGCACGAATGTGGTCATCTGCTGCTCACATACCCATTCCGGACCAATCACATACGCTGATCAGCGCTCATCACGCAAGAATCAAAGATATGTAAATTATCTAGTCAATCAGATCATCCAGGCAGTGAAAGAAGCACAGGCAAACCTGCAGCCCGCAACTCTAAACTGGGCGCAAGGGGAAGCGAATATCGCGATTAATCGCCGTGAGCGGAAACCGGATGGGCATATCGAGATTGGGGTCAACCCGATGGGTCCGATCGACCGCACGGTGATCATCTTGCAAGCGCAATCCCTGGATGGTAAGCCTATCGTCACTCTGGTGAATTACCAATGTCATGGAACGGTGTTGGGACCCAAGAATATGGTCGTCTCTGCGGATTGGATCGGTGCCATGCGGCGAAACGTGGAACATGAAAGTGGGGCATTGGTGATGTACCTGCAGGGAGCAACCGGGGACCTGAATCCGGATCATGCCTGGAGTAAGGATGACTTCGAAGCTGTGGAGAAAATCAGTGCACACGTCGCTGAGCAGGTGATGAATATAATTCCAAATCTCACACCGATTCAAGGTGAGGCAGTTAGATTTAGCGAGGAACAAGTCTGGCTGCCATTAGAAGCTGAGGCACATGGAACCACAACCCCTCCAATGTATCGCGCTGTTCTTGCAAAGATGGCGCACGTACCACGCATTTTGGTCGACTTCGTGCTCAACTACCGATACCCATGGAAGACACAGATCACCGCACAGGATGGATTCTGGTCAGTGCCAGTGGTACTAACTCACATTCGTGCTGGAGACCTGGCATTATTTACCCTTGGTGCGGAGGTATTTACTGAAATCGGCATAGCAATCAAGCGAGCCTCCAACGCAAACCCAACCTTGTTTGCCAGCGTGAGCAATGGCTGTATTGGCTACCTACCCACCCCAAGTGAGCATGCATTGGGAGGCTACGAAGTCGATATGTCGCCCTACTTTTATCGGATGCCCGGCAGGTTGAAAGCAGATAGCGCCGAGCGGGTGCTAAAGGTGGTGAAGGATTTAGCGTAAACTGGTTTGAGTACTTAGGCTTTGAGTTCGAAACTCAACTGATTACCTTCTTGGATTTCGGGCTTACGCTATCAACCTGACCTACATTTTGAACAGGGATTAAAATGACTTTACAATTATCCACCCCAAAAGGTAATGTCACTATTCGTATTGCAACACCAAAAGATGCAGCTTTACTGCGTGAGCTGCGATTGGAAGCCCTTTCCATGCATCCCGAAGCCTTCGCTGCCGATGTTGCCATGACAGCAGCGGAAGGGGCAGATGTTTGGGCAGAGCGTCTCGCGGATTATGCAAGGAATGAGTCCACGGTGATCTGTGTCGCAGAATATGTCGGGCAGCTGATTGGGATGGCAGGCATTGGGCGAGGTCATTGGCCAAAAACCCGCCACAGCAGCGTCCTGTGGGGCGTATATGTCAATCCTGATTGGCGGGGATGGCATATCGCTGAAGGGATCATCGATGAGTGTATCAAATGGGCGCGTGAACACGGCGTAGTAGTAGTAAAGCTGGGTGTCATTACCGGCAATAAGCCCGCTATCCGCTGTTATACTCGCTGCGGATTTACGGTTTACGGCACTGATCTGAAGAGTAATTATTATGACGGAGTTTATTACGATGAGCTGTTGATGGTGAGGGAGATCTAGCAGTGATTCACACCATGAGATGAAATGACCAATTTGGAATGGATTCTTTTTCCCATAGCAGTATTTCTTGAGATCATCTACATACTATTATTCATCATGACTATAAAATTACCGCATTTTCGCTTTTGGCCACCCCTTTCTGCATGGTCATGGCAGTTCATACTTGCCTGGATAATGGTTGGGGTGGTTGGGTTATGTGGCATCTGGTTAGGTTTTATTGACCTGAATAGTGGGTTCCAATTTGATTTCAAAATAAGACTACCCTTGGCAGGGATATTTTTCGTGTTAGGGAACGCCATCGGAGGCTGGGGCAACCTGGCGCTGGGACTGCGAGCGACGCTTGGTTTGGGAGACAGGCTGGTCATCAAGGGCGCGTATCAATACACGCGCAATCCCCAATATATCGGGGATAGCTTGATTATCATTGGATTTATGGTGCTCACCAATTCCTGGATGGTGTGGGTGATTGGTATCCTGGCTTTGGTATTGAATGCCCTTGCACCATTTACGGAAGAACCCTGGCTTGAGGAGCATTTTGGAGAGACCTATCGAGCATATAAACGACGGGTTCCCAGGTTTATAGGTAGACGGTAAGTGGTAGCTCCTCAAGCTGAAGAAGATAGCAGGATGTGTTGATTATATAGTCACAAATTTGTCAAATTATCTGCTGGGTTGATGGTTATTTTTGAACCTTTTTAATGACTATGAGCATATAATACATGTGTTTGGAAAAACTTAACAAGATAGACTCTTACCTAACTGAGCAGCTTATCTTTAGGAGGAGACACCTTGAAAGCAACAGAAATCCTAATGGAAGAACACCGGGTGATCGAGCGCGTATTAAACGCCCTTGAAAAAGCTGCGAGCCGTCTCAGCCGTGGTGAGGACGTCTATCTACGATTTTTCACTGGCACAACAGTCTTCATCAAATCATTTACAGATGGTTGCCATCATAAAAAGGAAGAGGTTGTTTTATTTCCGGCATTGATCGAGAATGGGTTATCCAAAGAATTGGGTCCGATAGCAATGATGTTGGTTGAACATGAGGAGGGACGTCGACTGGCTCAAATGCTTCGCCAATCTGTTGAACGGGTTCAAGCAGGCGAAGTGCGCAAACGCGAGACAATTGTAGAAAACGCCACAGGTTACATCAAGTTGATTCGCCAACATATAGCCAAGGAAGACAAAGTCCTCTTTCCCATGGCGGACAAGGTCATTCCCACCACCCAGCAGGAGCAAATCCTGCAGGCACTTACACAATTCGAACGCGATGAGAAGGGCGAAGATATGCATGAGAAATATTATGGCCTGGCAGCGCGCCTCGAAAAAGAGTGCCTTCGTTAAACTCCTGCTACTCGTCTAATGTTGGAATTGGTTATCTTCTTGCTTGGATCATTGGGATTTGTCCTCCTCTCGAGACATACGTTGACAAAACCGCTCAGTCATGGCTTCCCTAGATTCTTCGCCTTTGAAGCAATTTTAGGACTAGTAGTGCTGAATGCCTCATCCTGGTTCGTCCGACCGGGTTCAATCGCTCAGATAGTATCTTGGGGATTACTCCTGATTTCAGCGATCCTTGTAATCTACGCTTTCCGGGTATTGCATTTATTCGGCGAGCCGGATAAATCCATACTGGATAACAACCGATTGGCGCTAGAAAAAACCACTCGATTGGTCACAAAAGGACCGTATCGATATATACGTCACCCAATGTATGCATCATTACTGTGCCTCGCATGGGGGGTATTTCTGAAGCAAATATCTCTCTTATCTGGCTTGCTGGTCATCCTGGTAAGCCTGGCACTGTATACCACAGCCATTTTTGAGGAGCGGGAGAATCTGCACAACTTCGGTAATGAATACAAAGCGTACATGAAAAGCACCAAACGTTTCATCCCATTCCTGTTGTAAATCCCAAGGTTACTCATTTGCCAGTAAAATCAAATAGAGCAACGAAAGGTTCAGGCGAATGATTGCCAGCCTAAACCCAACTGGCGATGGCTATAATAAATGAAGATAATCATTTACAATGATTGAATGTAACACTAACCATCCAGCGTTGCCGAGCTTGTTCGACCCCAATGTGCCCAATAACCCCGCTTTATGGGCAGTGTTCGAAGGGCGGTATGCAGGGCAAGCACTGGTGGATAACATACAGCACTCAACACAATGCGTGGTGCGCACCGAAGCTGTGTTGACCTACGCTAGCCAACAAGTGAGCCAGTCCTTCCTGGGTGAAGCGATCGATTATTTCAGGCACATCGGACCTATTAGGCTGATCCGTTCGCCAAGTGACCCTCCTGCCCCGGATGGATATCGCGCTTTCCAAAGGTTGGAATTCTTCGAATATGATCCTCTCTCACTCATCCTGGTCGACCTCCGCAATCGAATCCCGCATGGTTTCGAGATACGTCCTATCGACTCTGATCTGCTCAATCGCTGCGAGTGGCGGGATGATATGGCTTTCTACTGTGGGAGCCAGGAAAATTTTCTGCAGTATGGTCTTGGAAGTTGCCTGATGCATGGGGAGGAGATTATCGTCGAAACCTATGCCTCGGCTTTTGGTGCTCCATATGCAGAGATAGGTGCTATCACCCATGAGGAATATCGCAGTAGAGGCTATGCACCCATCGCAGTAGCATACCTCATCGAGGCGTTGGAGCAGCGCGGTTTCCACGCCTATTGGAGCTGTGACACAGACAATCCCGCCTCGGCGCGCGTGGCGTGTAAGCTGGGATTCAAGATCGAGAGACCTTATGAGATCTGGGAGTATAAACCAGATGTCGGGTAAGCTGGGTTAGGTAGCTGGAAAGTGGCCCAATAAAAAGCCTTTTCGCCCTGCTGCCCGATGGGATGGGGTTGTCCCAATTCACAGATCAAGAGATATTAAACAGCCTCTTACCCTGGATTAGGTAAAAGAGATAAATCAATATATTCATCAATTTCGCACTGCTGATGCGGCTTATGATTTTTGTTTGAGTGGAATCCTGCCTGGTAAGAAGATGAGTGAAGATAAGGCGATGCTCGCACCTTACGCTGAGGTGAGTGTTACCTGGTGGCTCGAGTTTGTTTATTCAGGTACTGGCTCGATACAAAAGAATATCGATCGCATGCGGTTCGGACCGCCTGAATGAGGGATTTCACTCATTTATTTGATTTGGATTATTTGTCTCCTACCCAATCTACCTTTTAACCCCACCACACAAACCAGCAGACAAGCAGGATTAAGCTCCAATAGAACGCCTTTTCGAAACCCGCAAAGATCAGCACGACGAAAGGATCCGTGCCCTGCATAATGGGCGGCTTGGAGGCTGCGCCTAATCCATAAATGGCATAGATGTGGCTAACCAACCCCTCCACCCCACCCAGCACGCACCAGATGACTGCCGGATTACCAGGCAGTTTTAGGCTCAGCCAAGCCATTCCCAGTGCCAGGAGAGTATAACCTACCCCAAATAATGCGGGTAAGAGGTAGCGTGCCCATCCCGGAAAGATATATACATAAAACCAATCCCAACCCCAAACCAGCAAAGTGGTCCACACCAGCAAGAAGAAAACACCCCCAACAATAACCAGCAGCCAGCGTATGTGTTGAAACTGCTCACGCTTAACCAAGCGCCTTGCCAGCAACATGAGGACGACATCCAATAATACCAGGATGCCAGTGCAGGACCAGATGAGGGGAGTTGTGACGTGAACGCCAGGGGGCATATGAGCTCACTACACCGTCATTTGCAAAATCGCGAATATCCTATCGGATATCAGATGTTGATGCCCTACAAATACGATCCGATAGCTAGACATGCTTATATCATGATACCAGGTTTCAGCGATGTACTTGAAATGTGTCCATTTCCCATAGCGAGGTGGGTTTTGTGCGTTTTCTTTAGATGTGCCTGCCTTGCCCTTGTATAGCGATACTCCATCATGCCATGATAGATTATTGCTTTGATGCCTCTCTGAAACCTGACAAATGACTGACTATATGGTTATGGTAAAGCAGTCCCATACCAAGTGTAGGGGAATAATGTCAGGTATTTTATAACGAGGCTCACAATGCTCTTCGCCAACCGACACCCAGCGTAAGGATTTTGGTTGGTCACCTTGGTAAGTGATGTACACCTCATAGGTAGCTACTGGATTATCCAGGCATTCCTGTGGTTCGCCTGTGGTAAAAGTGATCTCACCCCAAGTTAAGAGCCCGTCTTCGAAAGTGAACAATTCCTTTTCTACTGTTTCCAGATATTGTTCGAAAACAACGGTAGAATGCCCGTCAGCTGTGAATTCTTGCAAATAATATGCATCCCACTTTCCCCTCCACACTCCAATTAGCTCATCAATAGAAGTCACCCGATGTTCGGGTGGAGCAGTGATCGTTGGAGTAGGTGGAATTGAAGTATCAGTTGGTACTACTGTGGGAGAGAGTTCGAGTGTATTAGTGGGAGCTGGGGTAATTGTGGGGGGAATGAGTGTGTTTGTGGGCGGGAGGCGAGTCTCAGTGGGTGTAACAGTGGTTCCGTGGTCAGGACAGCGGTCTGGCAGCCTGATATAAAGGAAATTATTAGGCAAGCCATAAATAGTAAAGTCGCCATTTTCCGGTTCATAAATCTATCACTCCGTTTGAACTTTAGAATATTGATTGATTTGGTTGTCGAGTGTCGAAGAATCCTTATAAAACCCCGATGGATTGAATTTATCCCAATATCGTTTGTATATGAATTTACACCATTTTTAATGATTGTCAACAATCAATATTTATGTCGGAGATTTCCTGCGTCAACTGAAATAGCATCTCCTCGGCAGTGTTCACCGGATGCTGACAGACGAATCCCCGGCAGACGTATGCAGTGGGCTTTCCATTCATCAGCGGTCGGTCGCTCAACAATGCCGGTGAGTCAGCTGGAGGTGGGTATGGGGAGGTCGCCAGGACCAAGCGGGGGTGATACCCATGCAACAGGGGTTTCAGCAAGCCTTGGGTTCCAGGATCAACCAGATCACCCAATATCGCTACCTCATGCACTGGTCCAAGAGCAAAATCGGCGGCGCACAGCCATTGAGCGAAGGCGGAAGGGTATCGCAACATCAACCCAAGGTTGGAAGAGAGCATCCTCTCTGCAAGGGTGCGCCAGTCAGAGCGACCATCATAAGTGGCCAGCTGCAGCAGAACCATGGCTGCTAGAGCGTTGCCAGATGGAGTAGCGTTGTCCTGCAGGTCTTTGGGGCGGTAGAGTAGGGCTTCGTGGTCGTCACGCGTATCGAAGAAGCCACCTGGGGGATCGGTTTTGTCACCAAAGTGCGCCAGCATCTCCCCTACTAAATTAACCGCAGCCTGGTACCACCTCGGATTGGGGTCAGCCCGGTAGAGTGAAAGTAATGCCACTGCCAGTCCGGCATAATCCTCCAGATAGGCAGCATGTTTTGCCTGGCCTTCACGCCAGGAGCGCGGAAGCGTGCCAGCCGGGAACATATTCTCAAGGATGAAATTCGCGTTGCGGATGGCTGCCTGGGAATATTCTAAGCACTCAAGTGAGCGTCCTGCTTCAGCAAATGCGGTAAGCATGAGAGCATTCCACGATACCAGCACCTTGTCATCCGTACCCGGGCGCACTCTAACGCGGCGTACATCCAGCAACCTTTTACGCAAATCACTCAGCCTGGTTGGAATTGCGTTTACCTCCAGATGGAAGTGCTGAGCCAATTGCTCATCGGTCAGGTTACGACGGAGTATATTCCGTCTTAGGAGACCCTCGAAATTGCCCTGGTCACTCACTCCGTATGCTACGATGAAGAGTTCAGCATCATCTGGATCTTGAAGAGCAGCATGGATCTCTGCCGGTGTCCACAGGTAGTATTTGCCCTCCTCACCTTCCGAATCAGCGTCCAGGCTACTGTAAAAACCCCCTGCAGGATGGGTCAATTCACGTAAAACGAAATCCAGGGTGGCTTCGCACACCTCCCGGAAAGAAGGTTCGCCCGTGAGCTGGTACGCATGCAAATAGACGAGTGCTAATTGGGCGTTGTCGTAAAGCATTTTCTCAAAGTGTGGGACAAGCCAAGTTGAGTCGACACTGTAGCGTGAAAACCCACCTCCCAGAGCATCGTACATCCCACCCTGAGCCATGGCGCGCAAGACGTGGGTAGCCATATCGAGGCTTGCATGATCGCCCCGTGATCCTTGCCGCAGGAGAAAC
This sequence comes from uncultured Chloroflexia bacterium, assembly GCA_963828845.1. Taxonomy (GTDB): domain Bacteria; phylum Chloroflexota; class Anaerolineae; order Anaerolineales; family UBA4823; genus FEB-25. The sequence goes on along the minus strand of CAWHGE010000009.1, from coordinate 376,164 downwards.
TCGATTAGCATCGACTGAGGAAATTTAGTAGCTCCACCCCAGCCACCATTCTGCCAATCATAACTTTGGGCAATTGTACGTACCACCCGTACAAGCAAATCAGGACTGAGTTGTTCCTCTCCTGACTGATCTGCCAGACGTGACTGTAAGCTCTGCGTGAGGTTCTCACTGCTCGAGAGAATCCCGGTACGATCTGTGTGCCACAACCGGTTGATTGTTTCCAGCACTTCACGGAAGGCGGGTAAATTGTGGCGACGGACAGGAGGGAAATAAGTTCCTCCGTAGAAAGGTTTGCCTTCGGGAGTGAGAAATACACTCAATGGCCACCCACCCTGCCCAGTTGTTGTGATGACGAAGCTCATATATATACTGTCTAAATCGGGTCGCTCCTCCCGGTCCACCTTGATGCTGACGAAATTATTGTTCATCAGGGTAGCTATGCTGGGGTTCTCGAAAGACTCATGAGCCATCACATGGCACCAGTGGCAGGCAGCGTAGCCAATACTAAGGAAAATTGGTTTATCCTCAATCCGGGCGACCTCCAGTGCCTCTGAACCCCACGGATACCAATCAACTGGATTAACAGCATGCTGGAGGAGATAAGGAGAGCTTTCATGGATCAGGTGGTTAGGCATGGGGATGATTATAATCTTGCATAAAAAAAAGACCCTGCGGTTTCTGAAAACCTTCAGGGTCTTGGTATAGTTAGGATCACTTAACTCTGCAACATGCTTTCCATTGCCTGGTGTGCCTGGTTAAAAGGTGTCCCCAATGAAAGTGTCCATTCGGTTAGCAGGGATTTAACAGCCCTTTCCAGTATGGATTTCTCCTGATCGTTCAGCTTAGAACTGCGTTGGTAATGGGATAAATCCCGAACAACCCGGCAAATCGATGCTAATTGACCATCTTTCATCTGATCCATGAGCTGGTTTTTACGCAGCACCCGATCCTCCAGCAGATTCTCATTCGGGCTGGTGAGAATCGGTAAGGTCTTGACAAATTCCTCGGGCGGGGTAGGGACACGCAGGCTGTTTTGTTGTGGATCATCAATTGGAACCCAAACTGTCATATCGGTAATTTGAACCACATAGCAGTTGGTAAGGTGTCCATTGATGGTCTTTTCTTCGATCTGTGTGATCTCACCCAGACCAAAACTACAGTGTATGACATTATCGCCAATATGAAAGCTCATTTCATACCTCTTTCCCTGCACAAGTAAGTATTCCCGGATCAGGATGCAGGGAGCCTTGATCCGGGGGACATAAACTCTATCTTACCAGCGTCTGTTGTTGTATGATCTGCGTGGGCGCTCTTCGCGGGGTCGAGCGATATTAACTTTGATTTCTCGGTTATCCAGCATTTTTCCATTGAGCATTTTGATGGCGTTCTCAGCTTCTTCCTGATTGGTCATGGTCACGAAAGCGAACCCCTTCATCCGTCCAGTGTCACGATCCTTGATCATTTCCACTGAGACTACTGTGCCAGCTTCAGCGAATTTTGCGCGCAGTCCGTCTTCGGTGGTATCGTAGGACAGATTTCCAACGTATAATTTTGTATCCATTCATTTTTCCTTTGTGTGTATTCAACTAACCTCAGTCATCCTGGCATCTAGGCAGCCGTTAATAGATCATCCAGGATCAGCTCTGAAAAAATCGACCGCCATTCGATGCAGAATGGCGGCTATAACTACTGAGCGCAAATCTGGAGTCCGTAGAACATAATTATACCAGACATTGTAGGATTTACCGGGCTGGATGGTGAAAGATTGTTTATATGGTTGGATAGGCATATCTGTGTAGCGTATGGAGAACCATGAATAATCTAATTCTGGGGCCGATTATCTCATTCCATATCGTCTGCAATTATCAGATAATATTTAATCAATCATTATCCTGAAGGGAAAAGAAACCGATAACATTACAAAATCCTTACAAACAATTCTGTAATCTCAAAAATGGTAATCGTATTGTAGAATATATTTACAGAGGATTAGTAATATTTGTATTCAGTCTAATGATAAATAATAGCAATAATCGGTGGATTAAAAATAATTGCCAACCGATATAAAGTCAACAAGACTATTTTCGGTGGGCTGGGTGTAATATACCTGTGCGATGATATTGAGCAGGATGGTTTTCCAGTAGCACTAAAAACCTTCAAGCCACAATATTTATCTGATAAAAATATTCGAGCCCAATTCTTGCACGAGGCAACGATATGGGTAGAAATTGGTTGGCATCCAAACATCGTCCAAGCTTATCGTTCTGAATATGTCTCCAGATCTCACGAGATTTACCTTGTTCTCGAGATGTTGCCATCATCGTTTGGAAAAAATGACCCATCATTGCGATCAAGAATAACTCGAGATGAAGGCATAAGTATTGAAAATACACTTAACCTACTGCTCGATATAACTAGGGGGATGAAATATGTCAATTCGAAGATCCCTGGATTAGTACATTGTGATTTAAAACCAGAGAATATCTACATCGGTCCCGATGGTCACGCTCGCATTAGTGACTTCGGACTGGTAACACTTCCAGCAAACATTCACGAGAATCTAAGCGGCATTATCATACAAGAGAATAGCACTCGCATAAGACTTGGGGGAACCCCAATTTACATGAGTCCCGAGCAATGGAGAAACAGAAGAATTACAACAAGCTCAGATATTTATTCATTAGGATGTATCTGCCTTGAATTATTGACCGGGAATTATCCAATTCGTGGAAGACATTTGAAGACGATTGCTGAGCAGCATCTAAGAGGAGGTGCGGTAAAAAGACTGGGAGAGGTAGATTTACCCGAGGTTTTGAATGCATTTATATCAAAATGTTTACAACCCGATCCACTCCGTCGGTTCCAGACTTGGGAAAACGTCGAACAAGAGCTTATCAACCTCTATGACGTATTATTGAATCAAAAAGTTGAACCAGATAATATATATATATGACGTTAGCCGAAAAACCCAGGTCTCACAAGGAGAATCAATATTATCAATTGGAAAAGGATACCTTGATACCCTTGAAATTCAAACTGCAATTAAATGCTTCGAGAAAGCCAGATCAATCGGGCAGTTACAAAATCACCAAGGATTAGTCGCCAAAGCAGAAGCGAACATCGGTCTAGCTTACTGCATGTCGAGCCAGTACGAGCTAGAAATTTCCCACTCCAAGAGCAATTGTTGATTATCTAGAATGTGGGAAGATTGAATATGTCTTCTGAAAATAGGGAAATATATGGAACGCTTACTTTCAGTAGGCTAATTCCACTAGCCTTCTTGCTGTAAAAACTCCAACACCTCATCTAATTTACAAAATGCCAAGGCAGTGACAGTATCAGCGCCACCATAATAGATGGCTATACGCCCTGTGGGAGGGTCGAAGAGGCTGGCACAGGGAAAGGCGACGTTGGGAACATCGCCCACACACTCGTAGTAAGTTTGGGGAGATAGCAGGTAGGATGTTCCGCGATGGATCACCTTCCAAGGTTGGTCCAGGTCCAGAAGGGCAGCACCAAAGCTATAGACAAACCCATTACATGAGGTGAGCACTCCATGGTAGAACAAGAGCCATCCCTCGGGAGTCTCGATAGGGACAGGACCAGCGCCCACTTTGGTGCTCTCCCACCCTCCCCTCACGCCCATAACGAAGCGATGCTTACCCCAGTGGACCAGGTCGGGGCTACGGCTGAGGTAGATATCGCCAAAGGGGGTGTGACCATTATCGCTTGGACGGCTGAACATTACATATTCGCCTTTGATCCGGCGAGGAAACAGCACTCCGTTACGGTTGAATGGCAACAGGGCATTTTCGAGAAAGTGAAATTGCTCGAAGTCAAAGGTAAAACCAATGCCAATGGTTGGACCATGATAGCCATTGCACCAGGTTATATAATAGCGGTCTTCCAGCCAAACTACGCGTGGGTCGTAGCGATATTGGAATTGGCTAAGCTCAGGATCGTTATAGATCCAATCGATTGGTTGATGATCCAGCTGCCAGTGGATGCCATCCAACGAGAAACCCCGGTTCAGGTTCATATCCCGCTTTTTATTGTCGCAGCGGAAAACACCTGCAAAACGGTCCTGAAATGGCACAACCGCACTGTTAAATATGCTGTTGGAGGATGGGATAAGATTTCTGGGAATGATGGGGTTCTGGCTATACCGCCAAATAATCTCGGAAGAGCCCTGAGGTCGGTCTTCCCATGGAAGATTGGGAAGTGAGGGATGGATCATGCTGATTCTCCTCGTTTGAAGGGATACACTTATTATATTAAAACACGAGTCCTCTTGTAGAGACACGCTATCCTGCATGTGCCTGCTTGATCGTGTTTGTGCTACATTATTTTAGTATATATTTAGCTGAAATTTCACAAAATAGTTGACGCTTTACGCAATGTTCTGTATAATATAATGATTGGGAGCGCTCCCAATCATTATACCAGACCTAACCTACTCCCTCAAGCTGGGGACATTGGAATTTGAATATGAACACTTTGTGGCGAATTATCATGCTGTATTTGGATGAAATGTATTGAGGCAATATGCGCTACGGATACTTCGACGACGAGCAACGTGAATATGTCATCAATCGGCCAGATACCCCATTACCATGGATCAATTACCTGGGCTGCGAAGAATATTTCGGAATTATCTCAAATACCGCTGGGGGGTACTCCTTCTATAAAGATGCGCGACTCCGGCGCCTGACACGCTACCGCTACAACAACGCACCGTTAGATACGGGCGGACGCTATATTTACATACGGGATGATGACTCCTTCCACACCCTGTTTCTGGTCGCCCACCTGGCAACCCACCCGCACTACTCTGGATGAATATGAATGCCGACACGGGATGGGATACACAACCATCCAATCCGTCCAAGCAGGTATTCGAGCAAAGATCGGTTATTTTATACCGCTCGGTGAAAACCTGGAGATATGGGAGCTGACGCTTCAAAACCAACGTCAGGAGCCTACAAACTTATCCGTTTTCTCCTTGGTCGAGTTCTGCCTGTGGGATGCGACGGACGATGCCACCAACTTCCAGCGCAATTATTCGGTGGGCGAGGTGGAAGTGGTGGATGAGGTGATTTACCACAAAACCGAGTACCGTGAGCGACGCAACCATTTTGCATATTTCGCCTGCTCGGAGAAGCTGGCAGGCTTTGATACCGACCGGGAGGCGTTTCTAGGAGCTTATCGAGGTATTGACACACCCGCCGGTGTTGAACGCGGCTTTTTGAATAATTCCATTGCCCACGGCTGGCAACCTGTGGGAGCGCAACACGTCAAAGTCCACCTGAATGCCGGAGACCAGCGAACGATTATCTTCTTGCTCGGGTACCATGAGAACCCAAAGGGTGAGAAGTTCGATTCCCCAGGCACACAGATGGTCAACAAACGCAGCGTCCTCCCCATCATCCAGAAGTACCTGCAGCCAAAAGAGGTGCAGACAGCGTTCAGAGAGCTGCAAGCATATTGGCATAGGCTGCTCGATACACTCCAGGTGCATTCACCGGATATCCACACAAATCGCATGGTGAACATCTGGAATGTGTGCCAGCTTATGGCAACATTCAACTTCTCACGCTCAGCGTCATATTTTGAATCGGGCATTGGGCGCGGCATGGGATTCCGCGATTCCAACCAGGATCTGCTGGGGTTCATGCACCTGGTTCCCGAGCGGGCGCGCAGCCGCATCCTTGACCTGGCAGCCACGCAATTGCCAACTGGAGGGGCGTATCACCAATACCAGCCCTTGACCAAACGCGGCAATAATGAGGTTGGCTCAGGCTTCAATGATGATCCGCTGTGGCTGGTGCTATCAGTGGCAGCTTATATCCAGGAAACAGGGGATTGGAGCATATTGGATGAAGCTGTACCATACGATAACCTTCCCGGCAGCGAGGATAGCCTGTATGGGCATTTAGAACGCAGCATGCAGTACACTCTCGACCGGCTGGGTCCGCATGGGCTGCCCTTGATCGGACGTGCTGATTGGAATGACTGCCTGAACCTGAATTGCTTCTCAGACTCACCGGGGCAATCCTTCCAGACCACGACAAACAAGGATGGTAAGGTGGCTGAGAGCGTATTCATCGCCGGGCTGTTCATTAGAGCTGCCCAGGATATGGTATACATTGCTCGGAAAAGGGGTGGTGATCAAGCAGCTGAGGTCTTCATTCAGGCGAGTAAACGTATAGAAAAAGCAGTGTGGGAGGCGGGCTGGGATGGAGCCTGGTTCCGGCGCGCATATGACGATTTTGGTGATCCGGTAGGTTCACATGAATGCCAAGAAGGGCAGATCTTCATCGAACCACAGGGGATGTGCATCATGGCAGGTTTGGGAATCATGGATGGCAGAGCCAGGCAGGCACTCGACTCGGTGGCGGCGAAGCTGGCAACACCACACGGAATCATGCTGCACCAGCCAGGGTATACGAGATACTATCTACACCTGGGCGAGATTTCATCTTATCCACCGGGATATAAGGAAAATGGTAGTGTGTTCTGCCACACCAACCCGTGGATCATGATCGCAGAGGCTATGTTGGGGAATGGTGCTGCTGCCCATGATTATTACCTGCGCATCAACCCGTCTAAACGGGAGGAGATCAGCGAGGTACATCGCTGTGAGCCATACGTGTACGCCCAGATGATCGCCGGGCGTGAAGCGCCCACGTATGGTGAAGCAAAGAATTCATGGCTGACCGGGACAGCAGCATGGAATTACCTGGCTATCACCCAATGGATTTTTGGCATTCGCCCAGAGTTCGATGGACTTCGACTCGACCCATGCATCCCACCTGAATGGGAAGGTTTTTCAGCTGAACGCAGCTTTAGGGGCTGCAGATTGCATATCACGGTGCATAACCCACAGCACGTCAGCTGGGGTGTGGTGAAGGTTGAGGTGGACGGAATGGCTATCACAGGGAATCTGGTCAAATTAGATGAGCAGGGTGGGGAGCATCAAGTGGAAGTGTGGATGGGTGAGTAAAAGGGAGGAAGCATGGACGAGAATTTGTTAGAGGTCAAGCAATATAACGGGGAGGGATACCATCCACTAATAGATTTTCATGCCTGGCGTGTGGCAATCCTGCGATGGGAGCAATCCATGTTGCCGGAGAAAATCGAGTATATGGAGCGCCATACACAAACCGATGAAGTGTTTGTTTTATTGGAGGGAAAGGCAACGCTCATCCTGGGAGGTAGGCAAGTAAGTGTGGAAGGGGTATACCCACAGGTGATGGGGAAAGGTAAATTGTATAATGTGAAGCGGAACGCGTGGCACACGATCATCCCCAGCCGGGATGCGTCGATTTTGATTGTTGAAGAGCGGAATACGGGGGAGGAAAATACAGAATTTTGCAATTTGCCAGAGGAATTCAGGAAAGAGATCATAAAATTGAAGTAAGGTCGCAACGACGCTGCATGGCTTTTATTATCAGCATTGATTATTACCTCATAATTACATTATGCAAGTCGATCCAACCCATCACCATCATTCAATCAGATTGAAGGGGTATGATTATTCGTCGCCAGGGGCATATTTTATTACGGTGGTTACGCAAGCACATAAATGTCTATTTGGAAAGATCGTAGACAAAGAAATGCACATGAATGATCTTGGAAAAATCGTAAATGAATGTTAGAAAGGGTTGCCAGCACATTTTCAGAATTTAGAACCGGAACCTTTTGTCATAATGCCAAACCACCTCCGTGGGATTATTACCATTGATGAGGATGATTGTAGGGGCCCGATGTATCGTGCCCCTATAAAAGAACAATTCGGCAGACCGATCATCGGTTCAATTCCGACGATCATACGCCCCTATAAGGCAGCAGTTGCGCGTCGAGCGAAACGAGAAATGGGAATGGTAAATATCTGGCAACGGAACTACTACGAACATATCGTTCGCAATCAAGTAGAATTGGATGAGATTACCAAATACATCGATGCCAACCCGGAGCATTGGACTGATGACCCGGAGTATACGCAATAATATCCATACGCGAGGAATCCCCATGACCTTCACCCTAACACCCCCCACCTCCTTCAACTTAGCTGCCGTGGTACGCAGCCATGGCTGGATCCAGATGCCACCGTTTGCTGAGACAACCCACCACGGGCTATCATATATCATCCGCATGAGCACCGGCAAGGTGCTGCGCTTCGAAGTGCATGCCAACAAACCTGCTTTACGGGTGGATACAACAGACACCCTCACAGAGTATGAGAAAACAGAACTGATCCGTGCAATCACCTGGATGCTCGACCTGGAACAGGATTTCACTGAATTCTATGCTCTGGCACGCCAGGAACCCAAGCTGACCAAGATGGTCGAGCGCCAGGCTGGCAGGGTGCTGCGCTCTCCGACACTGTTCGAAGACGTCATCCGCACGATACTGACCACCAATACCCTGTGGAACCATACCTTGCGCATGTGCAAGGAGCTAACCACGCGCTACGGTGACGCGTTGACCTGTGAGCCTGAACTGCATGCCTTCCCCACCCCGGAAGGATTGGCAAAGGTGGATGAACCAACCCTGCGCGAGGAGTGCCGCATGGGGTACCGCGCCCCATACGTGAATGAGCTCGCACAACGAGTGGCATCCGGTGAATTGGACCTGGAAGCCCTTAAAACCAGCAACCTCCCTACCCCTGAGCTGCGCAAGGAGCTGCTCGGTATCAAGGGGGTGGGAGGATACGCCGCGGCAAACCTGCTCATGCTGCTAGGACGATATGACTACGTGCCGGTGGATTCATGGGCATTGAAAGTGGTATCCAACGAATTCTTCGGAGGCGAGAAGGTCACTCCCAAGCAGGTGCTGTCCACCTTTGAACGGTGGGGGAAGTGGCAAGGATTGGTGTACTGGTTCTGGGATTGGTTCCCTAACCAATAGGAAGGGTGCAACGACGCTGTGCCCCTGATAGAGACCTCACAGGTTTTAGAAACCTGTGAGGTCTGTGATTCATTACAGTTTATACAACTCCCCAAACTTGGATCGTAAATATGCCAAATATGGCTCAATGGAGAGTGGGCCACCGGTGACTTTCTCAATCAGCTCATTGGCAGTGAACTTATTACCGTGTTGATAAACATTATCAATTAACCAGGTATGCAGGTTGTCAAACTTGCCCTGAGCCATCTCATGCGGTATCTCAGGGTTAGCTTTTAGGGCCTGGGCGAAGAATTGCGCCCCCATGATGTTGCCCAAGGTGTACCCCTGGAAGGATCCACCAACCATCCCGCCGAACCAATGTACATCCTGCATAACGCCATCCCGGTCATCAGGAGCGCGGATACCCATATCAGCGTTGTACCGTACATGCCAGTACTCAGGCAGGTCTCGCACCAGCAGGTTACCTTCCAACAGGGCAAGCTCGATATCAAAACGGATCATCACATGCAGGTTGTAGGTTACCTCGTCAGACTTCGGTGCGGATAAGCGAACGCTGGACCTTATTCACAGCACGGTAGAAGGTATCGAGAGAGACCCCATTGAGCTGCGCTGGGAATTTAGCTTGCAACTTTGGGTAGAAGTACTCCCAAAAGCCGCGACTGTGCCCAACCAGGTTCTCCCAGGTACGCGACTGGCTTTCGTGAACCCCAGCGGAAGCGCCACCGCCCAGCGGGGTACCATCAAACTCCATACGGATGCCCTGCTCATACATGGCGTGACCTGATTCATGGATGGTGCTGAACAAGCAGCTGTTCAGGTCATTTTCATCGACGCGGGTGGTGATGCGGACATCACCCAGCGAGAAGCTGGTCATGAAGGGGTGGTGGGTCAAATCTTGCCGGCCACGGTTGAAGTCATAACCAAGCTGCTTGATCACATCCAAACCGAAGGCAAGCTGGTCAGCTTGTGGATAATGCTGTTTAAGACATGAGTCATCAGCGGGAGGCTGGGAGGTGATGGCTTGAACAATGGGAACCAACTCCCTACGCAGCTGGGCAAACAGACTGCGCAAGGTAGTACTCTTCATGCCATAATCATGGAAGTCAATCAACGGGTCGGCGATGTGCTCGTAGCCAGGGAAGAAATCTGCCAACTGACGGGATAGATCGACATTGCGTTCCAGAAGTGGCTCAAGGGCTTTGAAATTGTTCGCTGGACGGGCGGTCACCCAGGCATTATATGATTTCGAGAAGTGTTCATACAATTCAGCAATAAATTTGGGGGGCACCTTGATCGATCGCTCGTATTCTCGCCGCGCCACCCGGATAAGTGAAGCATCGTCAGAATCGTAGGGCAGGCTCTCTTCGTAAGGTCGCAGGTTGTCCAGCAGCTTGCCAAGCTCAGGGTCGATGGATTTTTCATGGGCTAATCTGGCAAGTAATGCGGTCTGCCGCCCACGAGCAGGGGCTCCACCGGGTGGCATATATGTTTCCTCATCCCAGCTCAAGAGGGCTCCGGCATGTTGCAGGTCATAGATCTCCATCAGCCGAGTTTTCAGTTCATCGAGTTGTTTTTGCATGTTGTTCTCCTGTATGTGAAAATACCGCGGCTATTATAATGCGTTTTAGGGGATAACCAAGAGCGCAGGTCAGATATGAAATCGGAATTTTAAGATAATACCTTCGCCAGCTGAGATAAGTCGGTGAGATTGTGTTTTGAAAAAGTGAAGGTGCAGGTATTTGAAACATTGAAGTTAGTTTTTGGATGGAACAGGCAGATTGGTTTGTCGAGCATGGAATGCCCTGCTTGCCCTAAAAACCATGAGGATTCAGCAATGACAGGATTGGGGCGACCAAAGATGCTTCTTCGAAAGCCACAAAGCCCATCCCAGTTGAGCTGGATAGTGCAGTTTAGCAATGAGTAAGGACATTCGTATCACAAAATAACGAAAAAGAACGAATAATCTTTGCGGAGGTTTTTACAGACCATTGTTTCGAAAAAAACACTTTGCATTCAATTAACCTTTGGAAAAGAGCCGGGCTGGCAAGAGCTCCCCCCGCCTCCTCTCTCTCTATCCCATACACAGGGCGAGGGGATTGAGTTATGGGTGAGTAGTTACACTGGTACCGAGAAGACCACTCGGTATAGAAGGACACTAGTACCGAGAAGATCACTCGGTATACGAATGCTTATTATTGAAATAAATCATTGGAAAGCATTCTAATGTAACTACTCACCCCTACGCGATTTTAAACATTTTCTGGTAAGATGCGCGTGTGAGTAAAACAGATCTCGAATCATTTTCGAAAGAAGAATTAATCCAACTGATTTTAGTGCTTCAAGATGAGATTGAAGCGTTGAAATTAAAATTCGAGAAGAACCAAAAACCACCCACTTCTTCAAAGAACTCCTCTCAACCACCATCGTGTGATCAAAAAGGCAACTTACCAACCAATCGACGAAGACATCGGCATGGACCACCCATCGGACATGAAAAGCATGTGCGTAAGTTTATTGCCCAACCTGATCAGACCATTGAGCTACGTGCAAAGTCATGTTGTGAATGTCATACCGATTTGAGCAACAAAACCGGTCGTTTGGTGAATGTGAATCAGATTACCGAGCTGCCTCAAGCGCCAGCCCAAGTAATTGAAGTACGGCAGTACGCTGTGACCTGTCCGGAATGTGGTGCAGTCGCACATTGAAGAACCACCCGCCGGGTTGGAGATGAACCGGGCATTTGGCAGTCGCTTGGAAGCGACGGTGGTGTACTACCGACAAGAACAGCATATGAGCTATGCTCGCACTCAAAAAGCATTGCTTGACCTGCATCAGGTGGAGATCAGCCAGGGTGGGATCGATGAGATCATGAAACGAGCTGGTAAGTGGGCAGCGGGTAAGATAGAGCAGATCCAGGATAACATCCGCCAAAGCCCGGTGATGCATTGTGATGAGACCAGTAACCGGATCGATGGCGCTAATGCCTGGGAATGGGTTTTCTGTACTTTGACGAGTGTCTTGCATGTCATCCGACGAAACCGCAGCGTAGAAGTGATCCGAGATATCATGGGTGAAACTCAAGCCGAAGTGTGGGTGAGCGATTGTTATGCGGGGACAGTTGAAAGCACCAGCCATGCGACGTCAGCTGTGTATGGCTCATCAAATGCGTGCCTTGCAGCACGTTGTGGATGCCCAGCCTCGTTTCACCTGGGCAAAAGCCATGCAGGCTCTCTTTCGGTACGCCATTAATCTACATCACCAACGTGCCCAGTTATCTCCTGAACAGTATGAGACAAAAGTAGCCCGAGTTGAGCGTACCTGTAACCGCTTACTGCAACAAGATTTAGCGCCACCCGAAGCTCAAAAATTACAGCGCCGTTATCGTAAATATCGCTCATGCCTGTTTGTGTTCTTGTATCGGACCGATGTTGAACCAACTAATAATGTCGCTGAACGGGCTTTACGTCACTCGGTTGTCCATCGTAAGGTTACTGGAGGATTTCGCTCCCAGTGGGGCACAAAAACCTATGCAGCATTGGCTTCGGTCATTGATACGGCAGAATTGGATGGAATGCGATCATTTGAGGCGATCCTGTCCCTTTTTGGTCCGCCTTCCCTCCCAATTCCCGTCTCTGGTGAGTAGTTACATTCTAATTATAGCACAGATGTTCTAATCCACAAGGGGTTTATGCAAAACTCGCAAAACTTTAAGATTTCTCATCTACGAGGTTTAGTTACAGGATGTATGACCTCCTCTGTGTAAGAGAGAGGCAAGGGTTTTCTACAGGCTCTACGCCCTATTTATGGTGTCTTCCTCTCTACTAGTTACCCGTATTTAGGGGTGGGATTGTCTACAGAGTCTATAGATTCTATGGGATTGCTCTGGCGTTGCAAATGGATGCAAATGGCTGAAGAGGCTTAGGAGGCCTCCAGCCCTATCCATGGGGGTGCAAAGAGTGCATATATTTGATTGTTTGATTACCCTATGTCCTATCCGTAAACATTCAGCAATTAGATATAAATCTTCAGTCAATGTGCGTTGACATCAAATCATATCAAGTCAATGGCCTTCTTGCACGTGCGAGATGCAAAATGATGACCAGCCAACATTAGTTTGTATCATACCTTTAGAGTTTCAAGAGACTAGTAAAACAATAGAAGAATTTTCTATATTAGCAACATGGTAATAATCAATTGATGTGTTGCCCGCTTTCCTCAAGCCACGCCTTATTCCAAGCGATACGCCACTTCCCGATTATTTCAACAGTAGATCCCAATATATCTGGTGATTTTATTCTTTGTATTCGCCGAAATTTCAGCACACAAATAAGATCAGCAGAGAGCCCAAAACTATAAAGACGGCGTTGTCGAAAATCTCGCCTAAAAATTGCTATTTCAGCAAATCCAAGTCTCAGAAAATTTGCTAAGCTAATCCCGCTTTGTTTTCGCCCATTCTTGAGGGCCAATCTCATTATTCTGCGACGATTTTTCCGAATTATATTCATCGCATTTTCTTGGTTCATGTCATCAATAACAATTTCAGCCTTTAGGATTGCGCTTTGCTTATTGTGATGAATCTTGGCGTTTCTACAAACGATATCAAGTATTGCTAAAGATTCCCTAAATTGATCTATGGCAATTGGAGCATTTATCCGAAAGCTATGAATAAAACTATCTAAAGTACCAATGAACCTAGGCATTCTTGGGCGAGGAACATAGAAGATAAGATTGTTCTCAATAATTCCTCTATACTGCGAGATATCAGTAGAGCCCATTTCACGTAATTCACGTAATTTCGTTCCGTTGAATGCCGCCCAACCTGGTAATGCTTTCCTTGAATGCAAAGAGATAAAATACCGATCATAACCAGTCGTAAAATATTCCGCCAAAATTCCTGTCTGGATAACCGACCATTGAACTTTTTCAAAATGCCTAGATTCTGGTCTCGCATAAATAATAAGCTGTGATGTACCTACTAATTCAGAATTCTATACAACCTTCAATCGTCCACCAGGGAGTGCAGGTTTCTTCTTGAAGCTCTTCAAAGAGCAGTTCTCTTGGCAAATTGTAATTACGATCACGTGAAATCAAAAAAAATACTTTGAGTGCTGCAGCTATACCATTGCATGTATCCAAAAGGTCATCAAATAATCGAATAGCAGACCAATAATCAAGCCTATCCTCATTCCCCTTTTTATCATGATATCGAATTTCCAATTGGCCGTAAGCAGTTCCTCCATGGGCTATTCCGTTTCTGATTATGTCACGATAAAAGGTGGTTAGATATTCTATTGGAGTACCTTGAAGTTCTTGCATTACCGACCAAGTATCAAGCCCTTCTGTACGCTTGCCACGATCCAGGCGAGAAAAATAAGCAATCAATCGGACTAGAGGCGTCAAGATTGCCTCAATGAGACGTAGATATGTCGGATGGATATGGCGATCAATAACACGTATCACGTCATATTCATCACCAGACATCACTATTCTATCGTGCCAATTTTCGGAGTTTATCTCCCGCAAGTTTACGAACGCTGTATTGATATCTAACTCAATCTGTAAAAGATAATTTCTAAGGTTATTAGGCTCTTTTATGTCTCGATCCCTGAGCCATTCAAAATAAATCTGATAAGCAGTTTTATCAAAGAACTTTTGAGGGCAATTATCTAGATAGGAACGGAGAGCAAGAAAATGTTGGTCACGACACAACTCGAGGGGGTGGAAAGGACATGATGAGGCGAGCTTTATCTATATTGTCACGGTTTCGAGTGAGCGGATTCTGGAGTTGTTTATAGAGTGCAAGCATAATGAATCTGACTTCCAATTTTTTTGGAATCATCCGTTATGGGGGAGGCATAATAGATAAATTTCATGAGGGTATAGTTTCACTAATATAATTTTTGTCTTGCGTGACATCTAATGCTGACTACCTACTTATGCTTCTAAATCTAATCATAATGGATGGGATTTCAGTTTCTACACGGCGACCTAGTATTCAGGACAAGCCTCCATTTCTCGATAACCATCAAACGACCATCAGAAATTTGTCCGATGCGTCGCTACTTTCCAAAAAAGGGTTTTATACCTAACTGATTGGCGAGTAATTGGTCGATAGGAAGGGAAATCAAGGCTGTAATAAGAAATGTAATTGCAAATGATACGATAAGGATAATTATTCCCAGGACATACCTTAGAACCTTGCGACCACCAGGCTCGGTGTGGAGAATTCGATTGAAGAGATCGAACCGCTGAAGGATCCATGTTATTAGGCTAAGGGTGAGACCGAATACTAGGATAAATACTAAAGGGGGAAAGATTATACGAACAGAGACTACCCAATACGCAATAAGCGCAAGCATCGTGAGACTAAGGACATTCTCAAACCAGAACAAAGTCGTAGTTCCCATCGATGACGGGAATCGCCCCCATAACTCAATCCATACAAGTAATGTTAGGGTCAGAAAAAGTGTAGAGACACCCTTAGCAAATCCCTCAATCGGGAATGTTGATGAAAAAGCAGTTAGTGCAGTAAATACTCCTAGAACAGTGATAACCTTATGGTTATCGTTTATAAAATCATAGAGTGATGGTTTTGGACTAACTGGGAGCACTTTTGGGCTAGGTGTGGAGTCGGGATCAGGCATAAGGTCTCCTCTTTGGTCGAGTAGGCTAAAATCGTCCTTCAATTTGGTAATTACAACTTCAATTGGATCAGTCAGAGCTATGCAGTAGAATTTGCCATTATCTTGCTTGATACTGATAGAACGCAATTGTATAGTGTTATCTTTTTACCATCGATCCATGCTAATAAATAGTTCATTCATAGAAGAACCCTCAAAATAGAGGATGTTGTGTTTATTCTCATTGGTCATGGATTTCTCTCTTGTTTTGAACGGAGTGATTTTGCAAATCTTTGATTATGTGTTTCTTTCCATTAGTTCACGTATTCTTTCGATTACTTTACTCAATATCGATACATATCTCTCGACCTCGTCATCTCCTTTCCAGGGTGCCACACGATCTAGCCATTCGACTAAAGCTCCAGCAGTAGAGGAGAGCTTCTTTGCCCTTTCGATCGCTTCATTTTCTATTTCCTGAGCTTGTTGAATTCATACCCCTTTATCTTTATATGTACGTCCTTCGCCAATATTTCGATGGACGATTGCTCTCCCCATAATCTCACACAGGTCTTTGAGAATTCTATGTTTTCGGAGATTCCAAAAAAATACCAAGAGGGCGAAAGTAAAGCTGCAACAACACCTCCAACAATATTTGCCCATAAATCACTACTTGCAAGAAACTCCCACATAAATATTCTCCTAGCTTGAAGAAACGATAGATAATCCTTCCGTTCAGTTGTGAGATCAATCAGTGCAATCAGTATACAAGAAAATTTATTCATAGGCAACTAAACACCCAATTATTGATAAGCCAATTTTCAGCGGAAGAAAACAGCCTAATGACCAATATCATTTATTTTGAATAACCGATAATCACATTCTTATTTTCGCCTTACGGCAAACATTAGCAGAAAATATTTTCAACTTATATATTGCTGCTCGTTTGAAAGTTAGTTATATATGGGAGATGAGAAGTCCATAAGTGAACATAGGGGGTATCCACAATTGAACTTCGCTGCGCTCGGTGTCGATGACCCCATAGGGCACCGCCTGGGCACCTGGGGAGTGGGGGTAGGCTACCATGCAACCAATAAAAAATAAAAACCCCTTTATCTAGTGGTTCTTGTGTGGGCGGAATAGGACTTCGAACCTACAATCTCCTCTGTGTAAGAGAGGGGCGATCATTTTCCATGGGTTCTTTACTCTATATATGAGGGTCCTAACTCCATATAGTCGGCAAATATAGGGGTACGACATTCCATAGTTTCCATATATTCATGGAATGGCTCTGGCGTTGCAAATGGTTGCAAATGGATGAAGAAGGCGAGGGAGCCTCCTGCCCTGACCAAAGGGGGATCAACTGATGACTAGTCGTATATTACTGACCCTGGATTACGGCATTTATGTGGGAGGTTTTGATGATGGATTTCATGAGGGCATTGTATCACTCCTTGTTCCACTCCGTGAAAAGCCATTGGCGTACCCTCGCCGAAGGAGGTCAGGTGGAGCCGGTGTTAGGCTACCTCCTATCAACCAAAAACCGACATGATCAATAATATCGTTGATAGCAGATTAAGTATGCTATGGGCCAGGATGCCCAGATAGATGTTGCGCTTTTTATAAACGAGATATGCCTGTGGAAGCACTCCCAGTATTATGAAAGGCTGCTGCCAGGGTGTAAGGAAATGCTGCAACGCAAAAAGGACAGTATTGACCAACGGCGACCAACCTTTTAAGCTAGAGAGCCTCGGCATTAGATACCCGCGGAAATAGAGTTCCTCCACTATGGCCGCCGAAACATTCGTAATTCCATATACTATCACCATTACAACCAGGATGATCCTTGAGGTTACACCGTTGTCCGAATATAAAAACCAGGCGGGTAGCCAGGAGAACACCGTTTTACTAAGGAGGTCTCCTAATGGGGATAATAGTAAAGCCCAAATACTGGACCAAACGACAAGCAGGGGAACCCAGAGGAAATATTGCCACAGGGGGATCCTTTCTCGATAAACAACGACCCCTCTTAGCGAGAACCTGCCATTTCGTTTCTTTCCCTCATAGAAAAGGACTCCCAGTTCGAATGGGATAAGAACCAAGAATACGCCCAGCATGGCTGCAAAGCGGAGGGGAAGACCCAAGTGATCAACAAAGGGTACAGCCATGACAAAGAAAACGAGGAGCAATACACCCGGAAATAAATGCAATATGATTGATTTCCAAATAGAATGCGGTTGTATATCTTGTTCTGAAACAGGCTGTGGTTTCATGAGAAAGAACTCCTAGCAATTAGTTTGAGATCGTTTTCAAGTACTACGATCACCTAACAACAAGGCCACAATTTCTTCTGTATCTTTGTTGTGTTTGGAGGCCAAACTATAAATTCTACGAACTCTTGCTATACTGCAATCTCACTTTATTTTATACCAAAATGGAAAAATATCATGCGCTCTGTCTTCACATCCCAGAAGACTTCGATTATTACCGATAAATTGCTTAGTTGTAATGCGGTAGTTCTCACATTTGAGCCTATTCATGTGAATAGGTTTTCAACTCCTATTCCCTGCTCGTTTGAAAGCTAGTTATATAGAGGGGGTAAGAAGACCATAAGTGAACATGGGGGTATCAACAATTGAACTTCGCTGCGCTCGGCTCCGCCTCGGTGTCGATGACCCCATAGGGCACCGCCTGGACACCTGGGGAGTGGGGGCTAGGCTACCATGCAACTAATAAAAAATACAAAACCCCATTACTAGGGGTTCTTCTGTGGGCGGAATAGGACTCGAACCTACAATCTCCTCTGTGTAAGAGAGGGGCGATCATTTTCCATGGGTTCTTTACTCTATATATGAGGGTCCCCTATGTGCATTTAGCTTGGCACCATTATATAGCCAACACTCGTAAAATAGTCGACAATCTCCGTATATGGGTAGATATTTTTAGCGCCAAGCGCACGGAGCATACCATTTAGACATTCAGGGTACGACATTCCATAGTTTCCATATATTCATGGAATGGCTCTGGCGTTGCAAATGGTTGCAAATGGATGAAGAAGGCGAGGGAGCCTCCTGCCCTGACTAAAGGGGGATCAACTGATGACTAGTCGTATATTACTGACCCTGGATTACGGCATTTATGCGAGAGGCTTTGGTGATGGATTTCATGAGGGCATTGAATCACTGATGATTCGCCAAGTGAATCCCCGCCTTTCCACTGCTCGCTTTGTTCGGCAGCTCTATGTAATATTAGAAGTTTTTTGCCATAAAATACTCTAACACTCGCTAAGGTATTCTATGGTTATTCATTTGAGTAGAAGATTTCGTCCCAGCCAAATCGTCCAGATTGGATACAGGATATATGTTCCTAAATATCCAAAAAATGCTATATAGAGATACCATGGCATGGATTCCATGCTATCAATTCCAGTGAATATCCCTGGAATACCGATCAGTCCAACTGCCATGAACGCACCCACGACAAGCCCAAATATAATCAGATTGTGTGGCAGTGCGTCACCGCGTTGCATGGAATAACAAAATGCCACCAGCCACAAGCCGATCAAAGCGTTCCCGACCCCTGTATACCACCCAGCCAGAACAAAGTCTGTGAAGCCATAAATGATCAGGACCGATCCGACAATGGTAAAGATCGCACCAACCACCGCAAGGGCAAGCGCGATTTGACTCATCAACGGTGACTTCGCATGATGTTCGGCGTACAACATCCACGCCAGAACCGCACTTGAGATCCCGATAATGGCGTTGAAAACATCATTGACCTTGCCAAAGGACATATTCACCGTAGACATCAGGGTGAGAAATATCACTGCAAGAATGGCTGAGACTCCTGTTACGATTGCCACCCAGCCAATTATAGGGGCTGAGAAGTTGCTTATTGCCATATGTTCCTTTTTCTGATTTATAGGATTTTCGATAATGTCACCAGTTTTTATCATTCGTCTCTCCCTCTTCAGTTAGAATGAACTATTTATACCACATAGTGTACTAATAAGACCTTTTTAGGATTATACATCTCCATCTTCTTATATGTTTCTAATGTAAAATCTCCTGTTTATCTATAGCCTGATTTATAAAACATAAAGCGAAGTCAAAAGATGAAAACAGAAGGTGATCGTTGTACATCTTACAGATATGAACAACAGGTTAAAAGGTTTTCAACTCCTATCCCCTGCTCGTTTGAAAGCTGGTTATATAGAGGGGGTAAGAACACCATAAGTGAACATAGGGGGTATCAACAATTGAACATAGCTTCGCTCGGTGTCGATGACCCAATAAGGTGCTGCCTTCAACCAGGTTGATCTGGAGATCGGTCTATTTTTTCACACGGACCGTTTTGGGAGGTTATTAATGGCGCTAAAATGTTTGGTCACTTTTCTAACTATGGCTATATTTGGGGGTTGATTGAGTAAATACCCCCTGAATGTCTAAATGGTATGTTATGTGCACAGGAGGCTGAAAATGAGCACCTATATATGGCGCAATCACAGCAGTTTCATGAGCGCTGGCTATATGTGGGTAGTGCTCAATCAAGCTAACATACTAAAAAGACATACAGGGGTAAATACCCCTATATATTGGCGCCCCCGGCGGGATTCGAACTTCGTCCGAACGTCGACTCCACAACCGTTTGATCCGAAGGAATGGACTCCCTCCGATCATCGTGGCTGGGATGCTGGGTCACTCCCTGGCGATCGATCTTATGCGAATGATCTGACCCGCTGTCCAACGATAGCACATGAATAGCCCCTAAGTAGATTTTTTGTAAGCCGGCCTGGTTTTTAGCCGCTATTTTAGGGCGCCTGACTGAGGACGAACCAGGGTAAATGCCTTGCTTGGCCTCGACGAACGTATGCTGCCATGAAGGCACCTGACTCGGTACCCGTCTCGCAATAGTGGTTAGTTGGATCGGGATCATAGAGGACTTCGAGCGAGTACGCGCCACGTTGAGCTGAGATCATCAGGGGAAAATCTGGGTTATTGAGCGCCGTGTACACGATCGTCCAGCCGTCGGGCTCGAGCAAGGTTTTAGCGCTCTCAAGAACCTCGGGAACGCTGACCCGCGCAGGTGCCCAACACGCAGACCAAAAGCCGCGAGCTTCTAACCGGACCTGAGGTGCAGCTACCTGTTTCACAATTGGCAGGTTGATGAGAATCGTTTTACCCTGGGGTGGCCACAATATCGCAATGTAAAGTAAGAATACTACGGCGATTGAGCCAACCCAACTGGCTTGAATGGCGACGTGCCTCATCGGTCGCTGGGCGGCTGAACGCCAACTTAAAACACCCACCCCACCGATCAGAAACGCCAATGAACCCCATAGGAGGACCAGGGTATACGGCATGCCACCTGAATAGAGTACGAGGCTGAGACTGTAAGCCAAAGCCGGGATGGACAGGACAAGCAACATAATCCCCATAATGCGTGGCCACTGCCATGCAATGACTGCTAGTATGCATCCAACCACAAACCCCTGAGCCAAATATAATTGTTCACTTATGAAGATGTAAGGGGCTGCGACTAAAATGACCGGACCGATGACTACAAGGAGGATATCAAACGGAGCAGGCCGTGGCCTGGCTTTGATAACAGAGGCATCACTCATTTCTAACATCCTTCATCTTCTACTGGTTGTATGCCTGGTCAAATGTCCAGCTGTCATTTGGTGGCTTTGTGAATCACCCCTATCGGGAACTACAGCTGATAGGCTGTAGAGGTTTACAGGCCACTATTATTTCAGGCCGTAATCAGTAATAATAATTTAACCTATTATATCATATTATACTAATATGATGCATATTGTCCATATATATAGCCCCGCTTACCCGTATATATGTATTGCTCCGTGTATTGGGCGTAGCATGACCTTATAGTAGTTACTCCTTCGATACTGACTCAAGGACGAAACCTCTCACAATCTTTCCAAAGATTTCCGCCAATTTTGCGTTTTTGTCACTCTCGAAATTCTGGATCTCGAAAAACTTCAGCAATGCCACGTAAAACTAGGATGTTCCAGGATTTCCATGATCTGTTATCAGATCCATTTGTCATAAGCAATTGACCTGCCCTAGGGGAATTTTCTGGAGACCGGTCATTTTTTCCCAAGGATCCATTCAAGAGTTAATTAATGGCGCTAAAATGGCGCTAAACTATTTGTTAACTTTTCCAACTATGGCTATATGTGGGGGTTCCACTAGACGTCCAGGATGTCAGGCGCCCGGCCGGGCCACCGCCACCTGCTGTGTTTTCCCAGCAGGTCCCGTGTTCTCCAGCGATTCGAACCCTCAACCGTCTGATCCGAAGGAATGGGGGATTCCGCCAAGTATAGTGGTTGGGATGCTGGGCCGCGCTTGGCGATATAAATATCCACTCTTATACTCACTACATCCCTGGGACTCAGGATCAGCAGCTCACGTGATCAATGATGTTCTCACTCCGATCCCGATTAATCTCAGGAACTAAAAGAGAAAGAGCTGAGCGGCTGTTCGATTGTTTGCTGAAATCTGCCTTCAAGTAGGTCTCTGGGTGAAGTCCCAGTGTCAACACTTGGCGTTAGGTCTCTATTTATGATCCATTTCCCACTAGTATTTCTCCGTCCGGAACACGCCAATATAATCTCTCGTTAAGTTAAAATTAATCTGAATCAGATATCTACTAATCTTAATCTTCCAATTTTGCTACCGAATCGTCAAAAATCTAATCATCTGATTTTGACACAGCTCTTCCAGAGATATTCCATCGACCGGGTCCCCTCAATAATAGCTTCGGATCCAGTATCGACTGATGTCTGAGAATCGATACATTTTGAGAAGGACAGGATTGACCAACTATGTTTATAGGTATATGGAGACTAATCTGATATTTCAACCAAATCAGTTTCAACTAATAACTGCTTCGAAAGATGCTTCACATCGATGAAATGGTAATACACGGGTGGCCAATTTGGGGCGTAATATATGTCAGAACAGTGAATATTCCAAATTTACCAATTTCCTTCTTTATCTGCAGAATAAGAGTACAGATCTCCATCGAACCTCTATTTCAGGTACATACATTATTGGTATTAGCAGCTTTAATAGATCAGAACGTCGTCGCTTCTTATACTTGTACCCTCTCTCCAAGGTGTTTCGTGAGAAATTGGTCCCCCTTTTTCTATGCCAAACAGAGGATTTTTTAATAACGTAGGAGCTCGGTCGGTTTCAAAATATAAAGCAACAATAGTTTTTCCGTCTATAGGTATAGTAAGGTCAATCTTCATCGTTGAACTACCATATCAATTCTGCTTGAACGGATGTAAACCAATTGGCTAATTCTTCTTCGGTCGCTCCTTTCACTCCTTTATCTTCATCAACCCCGATTAACCAAAGTAGATTCCCCTCTTGCTGCATTGGCATGACCTGCTATTCTTCTCGCCACTCTTCGAGGATCAGGCCATTCAGATTTCAAGCTCTACTCTGGAAAGTCTTCAATTGGATCAATTAACACGGTCAATAATTTCCAATGCCCATGCTTCGATCTGGATTCGTCTCATGTTTATGTCTCTACGTGGAATATTTTCAATATTTCTAATGTCATATTTGTTGTATATCATACCAAATATTAAGATTACAATAGATCCATTAATAAGAGGTAATTTCAATTACTGATCGATCTTATACGAATGAGCTGATAGTAGTTCCCACGGTTTAACGCATAAGATCGGTTTCCAGGGTATGTAGGATGCCGATCTATTTTTCCCACGCTCCATTTCAAGAATTAATTACGAATGGCGCTAAAATGCGCTAACTATTTGCTCACTTCTTCATCTATGGCTATATGTGGGGGTTGAATCGTTCAATCCACCCCCATATATAGGCGCCCCGCGATTCGAACCCACAACCGTCTGATCCGAAGTACTTTAGTGTTAGTCCTCATGAGGCATTGTAACCCTGATAATTTATAGTATATCCCCTTATTCCAAGAGATATGGTCTCATAGATTCCCATTTCTCTTTCCAAACGACAGGAACAGATTCTGAAGGACTTCCGCAGGCATCCCTTGCGAGAATACCTTTCTATCCACCACAGGCAGGTTGAAGAGCATGAAAGGAACCGTCAGGTAATGGGGGACAGCAAGTTTTTGGCTGTGTTCCGCGAATACCCTTACCAACCTGAGTTGTTCTTCAACAGGTACCAATGCATCGGCCTTATCAATGAAATCATCTGTCTCTGGCTTTATGTGCATGGGCCACCACTCATTCAATGTTCTCAGTGCGTTTTCGATGTTCCTCATTTCGGTCTCAGGCTGGTCATTCTTTTCGAATTTTTCCGCTGCCAAATTGATTTCATCCAATATCTTAACCATCGAATGGTGCCAGAAGGTCAGATTATCAAAATCGACATCCGGAAGCTTATCACGAAAATATGGAAAGGCGACATCGTCTTCCATAAGATGATGAGCATTCAAAACAGAAGTGAGGGCCCGAATGTAGTTGAAGAAGCCCTCCTGGGTTCTTTCATCCTGGAAACCGCCTTGTAATATGACCTGGGCGTTCTCAAGTGAAACCCTCAGACTACGTGTAATGATATTGTGAATGTTGAAGAAACTGACAGCTATATTAGATTCTTGTTGTTTTGACATTTTCACTGCCTCCTTATAGTTTATTGTAGATATTTTTCATTATTTTGCAAGCGCCGCCCAACTATTAATTATACGGAATATTTGCAGTATATCCAGCCAATTTTGGTGGTTCTACAGATTCACTATTAATATTATTTATAAGAGTGGTTATCGGAACCAAGCAGTTCAAGGTTCAATATCCAGTTTTCGAGTAATTTCAATTACCGATCGATTTATAACGAATGGGTTGATCGGATTGCATGCAGATTGCATGGAAACCCTGCCTACAACAGCAAAATCTTATACCCGGTCAAAATTTTTCACACGGACCATTATTTTATTTTATAATGGCGCTAAAAAGGCGCTAAACTATATGTTAACATTTCCAATTATGGCTATATATTGGGGGATAACGAGTATTATCCGGTCGCCATAACTTTTTTCTTTCCATGAGACTCGCGTATTCGTACCCATCAACTCATTACCAAGAAAATGAGATCAGCGCTCCGTTCAGGTTGTTGGAGTCAATCCTTCCCGAATCATTACTAATGAGCCGATGCTCAGACCCTCACGCCCTTGAGCTCCTTGATCACACTTATCTCGTATATCATTCCACTCAAAGGTAATCGCCTTATGATATTTCTCACTGCCGATACCATCGATCTTAAGGATCTTTTTGTAATATTCCATATGACAGCCGGCTTCAGCAGTTTCCTTAACGAGTTTATCACCAATTCCATGACTTTTCTTCTGTATCGTAAATATAGTCTATGTCGCAGCTTAAATCGTATACTGCTTCATTGAAATGTCCATTCATTGATAAAATAGATCTCCTCTATCAGGACTCGAACTTAGAACGTAGTGGTTTGAGGTTCTAATACAATCCGGGGATGATTTCAGTCGGCGATTGATTTCAACGACGAGAGCTTACCTAATTACATGCGATATGGCAAATGAGACCTAATCTCTTGGTTTCAATGTTGTAGATGTCGGATATCTTTATTCACCATGACTACATCCTGGGATTTATCCTGAATTGCGTTTCAACGTGCTTCCAATTAGGCTTGTTGGATTCCAGAATTTAATAATCAGTTCAATTTCCTCGACTAAGAATGGCGCCCCCGGCGGGGTCACCGCCACCTGCTGTGTACTCCAGCGGTGCTGAGTTCTCCAGCGGATTCGAACCCACAACCGTCTGATCCGAAGTCAGATGGTCCCCGTTACATCTCTATTATTAGCGAACCATGCTGTATCTAGTCGCAAAAAAGCCCCGATATACTTATTTTTTTGGGTTTTTTTTATTGCATTTCCCGCATGAGCTGCATCTGATTGCACACCAATTTTCTAGGTTTACCCCGGTAATTGTGGATGCGCCTGGCCGAGGATTTGACCCATGATATAGGCATAAGCTTTATGGGCTTTATCACCCCCTCTGAATTCGAAATTGAACCTACCAGCTGCTGTAATTAAAGTGATTTCGCTGGTCTGAAAGACAATACCTTCATCAGCTGATGCGATTCCGATGACTTGGTGATACAGTATAGAAATCATGGATTTTTTCTTGATGAAGACGCCCTGATCATAGAAAATCACTCGCTGGTCCGTGATACCTACAAAACCAGTCCCCCCGCCTTTGCAATCGAAGACCGCATAAATATTTTCCCCAGGGATGCAATAAGCCGCAACGCGATCGAGCTTACCTTTATTGTCGTAAATAGGCTGGTTTGCAATCTAGCTTTCCTTTCTATTTCATATCCTTCAAGGCTATCTCATATAACCTGGCGGTTGCTTCTGTTATATCGCCATCGAGTTGGCTTTATTTCTACATGCCCATGAATGAATGTGTATATTTTGCCTGCTGCCGCACTTCATATCTCAATTAAAAGCATCCCTTATATCATATTAGCATACACAAGTCCTCTAAACAGTCTGTTAAAAATTAAATATTGCCCTTATTGCCTTTTTCAGCCCTTTTTATGGATTTATATTTTTTCTAATCTTTCGTAGCCTCTCTTTGATAGTGGTGTTGCTCACCGCCTCCCTTTTATGAGAAATCTTAAAGTATCGCGATTTTTGCGGGAGTTTCCCTTAAACCCCTTGTGGATTAGAACATCAGTGGTCTTCTGTATCGATCAGTGTTCTTCTGTACCGATTGTTCTTTATCGGTATGTGCCCTTCCATATCGATCGCTTTCTATCGATAGGCGATTTTCCAATCGATATTGTGCAATTCTTTCCCAGGAAGGATTTTATGAGAAACCTTAAAATTTTTCATAAACCCCTTGTGGAATTAGAACACATGTGCTATAATCAGTGTACTTCTGTATCGAGCGTACTTACTCGATATAGAGCGTATTCCTATGTTGTTGGTTTTTCTAAATAAAAACGTTCGTATACCGATTGATCTTTATCGGTATTGAGTGCATTCCTATGTTGATGTTTTTATCGAAGAACACACCCGTATATCGATTGGTGGTTTTCCAGATCGATCAGCGCTTTTCTGATCGAGCCACGTTCTCCTGTATCGATCAGTGATCTCCTGTACCGATCGTATTGGTGCTCTCCCATACCGATACATCTTCAACGATACCATCATGGCTACCTTTTCCTTCCATCCCACCAACCTGCCTGTTAACCGGCCAGCTCGTCATTAAAAGGCATTCGATCCGTTTCGTTTTTTTCTAAACCAATCTGTCATTTTGCCCCTGACATTTTATATGGTCTTTATTAAACGAAAACGGGGCTGGTAAATCCAGCCCCGCCGGGTGCGGCACACAGAGGCGGTGTCGCACCCGGTACACCTTCAATCCCACGTCCCCGCCAGCCCCTGTTCCCCTGCTAACGTACGTGAAAGAATGGGTGAATTGCCGATCATCAGTCTTACTGGCTCAGTCCAAAACCCATCTTAGTGTCATATTAGCACACGCCTGTCCTCTAAACAGTCTGTTAAAGATTAAAAAATCGCCCTTTTTAAGCTTCTTTTGCCTCAATTATGCTGTTTTATTGGCGCTTGCTAATAAAATCCTGCTAATTCCGCCCAAGCTTACCAATAAATGCCGGCCACACCGTGTCAGACTCCCCCTGGGGCATCTCTACGAATACACCCTCCATACTACCTCTTGATATAGGACCGCGCCTCACAGATGACCCGGTTCTGCACCACCTCGCTCGCAAAGACAGCTCACCAGGCTGCGGGCAGAGACCGCCCTTGAAAATAAAACAGGGCTGGCAAAACCAGCCCCGGATGTTTGGATGGGTGTAATTAACTCTTTGCAGGGGAGGCAGGTAGCACCGGGCGAGGCTTTACGAGCGGGACAACCAGTCCGACGATCAACCCCAAACCCAGGATACCCACCAGCGTCCAAATCAGGGCGTACGGGCCGTAAGGCAGGCTGAAGATGGGATGATCAAGAGCATCCATCACCTGTGCATTGCTCGTGGTGATCGAATCGACACCTAATGACCAGAGCCGTGAAAATTGCCAGGGTTCATCCACCGTGTACAAATTGACCCAAAGGTTGGCATCCTGGTACTGCGCTATGAATCGGCGATCGATGCCATATTCAACATTGACCATCTGGTACCCCTCGTTTTTTAAGTCACTCGCGGCAGGTGGTGATTGGTAATCTGCCCCAAAGGCCGGTTTCATTTCGGGAGCGAGAGTGCGCACCGTTTGAAGCTGCTCTTGATCCACCAGGTACCAAACCAGTGGATCGATCCCAGCCTGATGAATCTGGTTGAAGGCGATTTCAAAAAAAGAAGGAGCGTAAGGATGATTTTCAGCGGGTGCTTTGAGGTCGAAAATAAATGCCAGATGGTTCTGATGCACGATATCCAGCCAATCCGCCAGCACCGGCACGACCTGCTGCTCGTATTCCTTTACCTGTTCAGGGGTAACCAACCCCCGGCTGATGGCGTGGAAGGGGTCCTGTTCCACAAACCACTTGCCGGCATTCAACTGGCTGATCTCTGCCAGGGTGAAATCCCCCGCTGGCTCGTTCTCGCGGCCAGGAAAGACGGACTTAATATCCGTGGTCCGATCGAAGGTATCATCATGCAACAAGAATAGCTCGCCATCACGGCTGATCTGGATATCGGTTTCCAACCCGTAGACCCCCATACCGGCAGCCTTGGACGCTGAGATAAGCGTGTTTTCGGGCGCGAGCATGGAGGCTCCCCGATGGGCAATGATCAGCGGTTTAGCCGGCAATGATCCGCGAACCACTGCATCTGGCGGAAAGATCAGAGGCAGGCTCCAGAGAGCAGCGTAAACAATCACGGCCAGGACCAGCGCTGCCCAATTGCTCTTCACACCCGCCAGGTTCCTTTTTCTCAGGTAGTATCTAAGCGAGAATGCAATGAGCAAGGCTAACCCCGCCAGCAACAGCGAGTCTGGGATGATCCGAAAATAGCCTAATAAATGGCCAATCCGGACGAGCTGTACCGGTGACTCGCTGAACAGCAGCATGAAGCTGCCATAAAAGAAAAGGATGTAGATCAGAGAAATGAAACCATACAACCAGGAGAATAGGACTGCCAGCTTATAGGTTTTTCCGATGTAGCTCAAAATGATGCGGATGAGGCTCCACAGCGCAATGAAGGCTGAGACCCATATCAGCAGGCTGACGTAGTCCAGGCGCCTGCCCAGCATATCGGCCAGATAATCATTCGTGCTGGCGTAGAATAAGCTGTTGGTCAGCCAGAATGCAATGAACGTGAGAGCGTGGACGAGCACGATCCAGGGGAGGATACGAGAGAAAAACGAAGATAAAAAGCGAGGCATTTATCCCTCCTGTACATCTAGATCTTCATTTCTTGTTTTACTTATATCATTATTGCATATTCCATCTGCCAAAACAAGTGGGAAAACCGCCAGCAACCGTCAATGACCATGCTGCGCGGTGGCGATATGGTCTACGGCTTGATAACGCACGATGGGGAACAAACATGCGGGGAAAATGCCCATGGCGGGGATCGTGTGGCAATAAAGCGAGCATTCCAATCTTGGATAGGTCGCCTCGCACCTGCTGGTAGTTTCGCGATGTCAATTCAGTTTTCTAACCGAAAGCTTTGATATAATGAATTATGCGCTGCCCTCGAATTATAGGTTAATGGCAGCAAAAACCAAGCACACTTACTTGTGCCAATTCCAAATCTTGAGGAGAATAGAAATGTCGAAAAAAGTAAATGTACTTTTGATTGTGGCTTTAATGGCTGCATCAATCCTTGCAGCCTGCCAGCCAGCTGCTGTAGCAACTGAGGCCCCAGTTGTTACAGAAGCCCCCGTAGCCACCGAAGCTCCACTGGTCATCACTGACACTGAACTCAACGTGCTCTGCACCCCACAAGAAGAGTGGTGCCAGGGAATGAAACAGGAGTTCGAAGCCAAATACGGGATTACCGTTAACTATGTCCGTATGTCTTCAGGCGAAGCCCTGGCCCGTGTCGAAGCCGAGAAAGACGCTCCGACCTTTGACATCTGGTGGGGAGGCCCCATCGATAGCTTCGTTTCTGCCAAAGGGAAGGGTTTACTCGAACGCTACGACTCACCCAATTATGTCAATATCCGCGAACCTGCCTTGATGAAAGACCCTGACAATATGTGGGTTGGTGTTTATGTTGGAACGCTTGGCTTCGCCACCAACACCAATTGGCTCGCAGCACATCCCGATGCCAAAGCGCCCACCTCCTGGGACGACCTGCTGAAACCCGAGTTTACCGATCAGGTGATGGTTGCCCACCCCTCATCTTCCGGAACTTCCTACACCGCCCTTTGCACCATTCTCCAGATGCGTGGTGAAGAAGCCGGATGGGAATACATCAAAAAGTATGCTGGTCAAATGGCATCCTTCACCAAGAGCGGCGCTGCGCCGGCCAAATTCGTTGGGCAGGGCGAAGCTGCGGTTGCGATCGTTTTCTCTCACGATATTGTGAACGAGATCGATAACAATCAGATGCCCCTGGAGCTCACCTTCCCCGCAGAAGGAACTGGTTATGAAATTGGTGGTCAGGCAATTTTGAAAGGTGCCAAGAATATCCAGGCTGCCCATTTGTGGTATGACTGGGCAATCTCCCCCGAAGGACAGGCATTGGGACCGAAATACCACGCTTACCAGGCTCCCACGGTCAATGGTGTTGAGCTCTCCCACCCCGAACTGATTTCCGAAGCAAATCTGATCGACTATAATTTCCAATGGTGTGGTGAGAACAAGACCGCCTTCGTCGACAAATTCACCAATGAAATTGCCAATGCTGAAAACCTGAAACAATAGTATTCATGACATAAATCTGGGCAGCATAAGCTGCCCAGATTTATATTCCCAGGAGGATTATGCAGACCACCTCATCCAGCCTAGATTCCCCCGCTAATAAATCCTCAAGCATCACCAGACGAATTCGCGAATTTTCCTTGCTCGGCAGAGATCCTGTTCTCTCCATCAGCCTGCTGCTTTCTGGTATCTTTATATTTATATTTGTTGTATATCCCTTATATCGCTCAGCGGCAGGGGGGTTTATCTCCAAAGAAGGCGCATGGGATATCACCTACTTTGCGCGCTATTTTGATAGCTACTTTGGACCTGCGCTGCGTAGAGCATTTTACGACACAATGCTGATGGGATTATTGACTGCCACCGCGGGGACGCTGGTTGGTTTCATCTTTGCCTATGCGATCGTGCGCTGCCAGATCCCCGGAAAGCGCTTCGTGCATTGGCTGGCGCTCGTCCCGACGGTTTCACCGCCCTTTGCGCTTGCCTTAAGCATGATCCTGTTATTCGGTCGAAATGGCTTGATCACGAATAAACTGCTGGGGATCGAATTTGTTACAGGGATGAATGATATTTATGGGCTGGATGGGCTGGTTATCGTCCAGACCATCACCTTTTTCTCTGTCGTCCTATCTGATCCTCAAGGCGATGCTCGAACGGCTGAACCCGGCCATGGAAGAAGCAGGTGCCAGTTTGGGTGCAGGCCGGTTTCACTTGTTCAGGACGATCACCTTACCCCTCCTGATCCCTGGAATTGCGGGTTCTTTTTTGCTATTATTTGTGGAGTCACTTGCAGACCTGGGGAACCCGTTATTCATTGCGGGTAACAAGACGGTATTATCCGCGCAGATCTTTATGGCAGTTATCGGAGAGTATAACTACCAGAAAGCATCTGCTTTATCTCTCGTATTGATCATTCCGACGCTGGTCATTTTCATCGTCCAGCGTTATTACGTGAATCGACGGACATATATTTCAGTGACTGGTAAACCAGCCGGCTCACAGATCATTGAAAAAGATCCGATTATCCGCTGGGTATTCAATATTTCAGCTTATCTGATCATTGCTTTCATCATCCTGTTATATGCCACGATCATCTACGGCTCTTTTAGCACCGCCTGGGGAGTGAATTTTGCACCGACATTAAAACATTGGACCATGACCGTCACACGGGGTGTCGAAGCGATCCTGGATACCACTTTCCTGAGTGTTCTGGCAACCCCATTTGCAGCCATATTGGGAATGATCACTGCATGGCTGGTGGTCAGAAAGAAATTTACCGGCAAAGATGTTTTGGATTTTACATCCAACCTCGGCGGTGCAGTTCCTGGAACCATCCTTGGTATTGGTTTTATCCTGGCGTTTAACAAACCGCCCCTCGCCCTGGCAATAGCAATCTATGCAATTTTGGCGTTGTTCTATGCACAGGTCGTCGGGAAAAATGCGAGCTGAACGGATCATCATCCTGATTGTTGGAACTGCTTTGGGTGTCGGGCTTACCAAAGCAGATCCCGTTTCGATGTACTATTTTCTTGGAGGATTATACGTAGCGATAGCGATAATCCTCATGATCATACAGAGAAAATTTACAAAACCATTGATCACCGCCCTGATCGGTGTTTATGTAATGTCCACCAATTGGGCAGTGGCATTATCAAAACCCATTGTTGATTTTAGCCAATCCCTGGAGAGGGGGTTCTGGAGCAACGCCATCTTCCAATTTGCGGATTATATAAAGGTGCTCGCTCAACCGACCCCAGCATTGCTGGCGATCGCCCTGGTTTTTGCAGGGGTGATCCTTTTACAAGGCGTGAAGGGCAAAGGCTTCCGGATTGGTCTTGGCGTATGCTTGGACTCGCCGTACCGTGTGCGCTCTCATTTGTTGGGATACCTTTTGCAATGGTTGGTGGAGCTTATATCATTATGGCGGCATACATTGTACGCAGCCTGCCTGCCTCTGTCCGCTCAGGGGTTGCGGCGCTGCAGCAGATCGATCCATCGATCGAGGAAGCCTCCAATATTCTGGGCGCGGATGCACAATACACATTCCGAAAAGTCACTCTCCCGCTCATCCTGCCAGCATTGTTTGCAGGCCTGATCTTCAGCTTCACCAGGCACATGACCAGCCTATCGGCGATCATTTTCCTGGTCAGTGCCAAATGGAGGATCGTGACCGCCTCGATTTTGAGCGAATGGGAACAAGGTGGGGTGAGCATCGCGGCAGCGTACTCAACGGTCATCATCATCTTTGTCATGATTGCCATTGTCGTGCTCAATTTGATCGTCAATAAGCTGTTCAAAGGCAGGGGCTCAGTAGATATGAGCCAAGGTTTCTAATCTTTGAAAATCGAGGTAAATCAATGTACCTGACCCTAGAAAATATCACCAAAGTGTTCCCTCCACGCGGAGCAGGCAGTGAAGTAACACGCGGTTCGCGATGTAAATCTTGATATAGAAAAGGGTGAATTGGTCACCTTGCTCGGTCCCAGCGGATGCGGTAAAACAACCACTTTGAGAATGATCGCTGGTTTCGAGTTTCCGACCATGGGCAGGATCATCCTGGATGGTAAAGAGATCAACTCTCTGCCTCCGCATAAACGCGAAATGTCGATGGTTTTTCAGAGTTACGCCATATTCCCACACCTGACCGTCTTTGAAAATATTGCTTATGGGTTGAATGTACAACGACTATCCAAATCTGTGATCAAAGAACGGGTAAACAAAGTCCTTGAGCTGGTTCACCTGGAGGGGTATGGTGATCGAGCCCCAACCCAGCTTTCAGGTGGGCAGCAGCAACGCGTGGCGCTGGCACGCGCATTAATTATGGAGCCCAAAGTCCTGTTGATGGACGAACCGCTTTCAAATTTGGATGCAAAATTACGTGAAGAAATGCGCACTGAGATCCGGCGCATCCAGAAAGAGATGAACATCACCAGTGTTTATGTCACCCATGATCAGATCGAAGCCATGACGCTTTCGGACAGAATTGTGGTGATGAACCAGGGTATTATCGAGCAAATTGGCACCCCGGTGGAAATTTATCGTTTTCCGAACAGCAGATTTGTAGCAGATTTCATCGGACGGGCTAATTTTGTTCCAGGAGAGGTACAAGAGAAGAATGATAGTAAGTTGACCGTGAAAGTATTTGGCGAGACACTTGAGCTCACAAACATAAAACGGGATTTTAATCAACAGGAAGCAGTCACTTTGATTATCCGTCCTGAGATGATCCGCATCAAGAAAACAGGCGAGTTATTCAAGGGGGTTATTCGCAGAGCTGTCTATCTTGGTGATGTGATCGAATATGACGTCGAAGTTAGCGGGCAATTGATCACCGGATTGGAAACGGACCCCTATGTGATGGAACTCTTCCCGGTAGGCGAACAAGTGACGGTTGGATTTGCGGAAGGCTGCATCCAGGTTTTACCCGGCGAGTAGGTCGTGCTTGAATTTGATATAGTAATGATTGGCAATTTTGCCAAAGGATAATTGACCGTTGAGGGGTTGTAGATATAGCGTCCGGCATGGCGCACAGTGAAGGGAAGCGCCGGCGACTGATCCACTGCATATTTGCTGTACTTTATACCTAAACGGATGCATTGCGCCGAACTATGGCTATGAAACTGGCGGCTCCCACAATTCCACCTTGTTTCCATCTGGATCCATGAACCAGCCAAATTGGCCATAAGTATTCTTCTCCACCTCGCCAACAACCTGCGCACCGCCAGCTTTCACCTGGCTGAGGGCTTCCTCCAGATTATCCACGACTAAATTGAACATGAAATCATTTTCAGATGGTGAAAAGTAGGTTGTCGAAGACTCAAATGCGCTCCAAACTGTGTAGCCATTCTTGGGCATGGTGAGTGGGAAAAACGAAACAAATGACACACCCGCCTCCAGTTCAACAGTGAGGCCAAGCCATTGTGAATACCATTGGTAGAGCCTTTGGGGGTCGGGTGATTTGAAAAAGATACCGCCGATGCCGAGTACTTTCGCCATAGATTTGTATCCTCCTGGGTCTAAAGTTTAAACACCCCTGTGGATAGTTCACTTCAGTTATTTGATCAAGTCTGGGCCGGCTTTTATTGACAACTAATTCCCAAGTTGGCGAATGTCGAGGAAAGTACCCGCTCCGTCCGGGAAAAATAATCATCGGTCAAATAATCTTCCAGACCGTATTTCCGATACACCCAATCGGCATAGTGATAATTCATCCTATCCAACATCACATAATCAACCTTTCCCGCAAGGATTTCGGCGAGACTTTCTGCATTGGGAAGGATCGGTGCAATCATGGCATAGGTCCTTATCCCGGCCTGATGCAATTCGTCAAGTGCTCTAACCCTTTCTTTTATTGGCGGGGCAGTTGGCTCAAATAATTTTCTGATATTTTCGTCAGCTGTGGTGATACTCAATCCGACTTCAAAATTTTCCCCTGCTTTTAGAATATCGATATCGCGCAGCACCAAAGGGGATCGGGTTTGGACGACCACCGGCCAGTTATTTTGTGCCAGAATTTCCAGGCATTGACGGGTAAGTTTATATTTTGCTTCCAATGGCTGGTATGGGTCACACACTCCACTGATCCAAACCCTGCCTGTTTTTTTCCTGGTGATTTCTTGCCTCAATAAATCGGGAGCATTCAGCTTAACATCTACAAATTGACCCCAAGGCTCCCTATGCCCGGTGAATCTTTTCATAAAATGAGCGTAGCAGTATAAACAATTATGCTGACAACCCGTGTAAGGATTAATCACGTAAGGATAAACCTTCGATACAGACAGAATGGTTTTTGATCGGATTTCTTTTATGATCATATGATGATTATAAGCGCGATTATTTTTGTCGTATTTGACTAGCCATTGGTGACAGTTACTGACAAGGAAGAACTGCCCTGTACAGCGAGGACGAGTTGCGTCGGTAGTAACAACTATTTCAGCACTGCCATTCACAAGTCGGTTTGGGAGCGTAAGGAATCTTATTCCATCCAAGCGTACGAATAAGTTGATACAAGGCTTGCATAATGGTCAATTTCTTCTATAATTGGAGCAGGTACGGAGCATACACCCATACACCCCCATGCTACCGACCAGGGTACGCTCTAGAGTTTATTGTTTGAGTAGACAGTTTACGGGTAAAGAAATATTTACCTCACTGGTCCAAAATTGATCGTAAAAGGCAACCGTTTAGCGATCCAAAAGGAGGTGCAGCAGTTCGTACGATCACTACCCCACAGCTCGATTGTTAATCGTTAAAACCAAATAACCTAAAAGAGGAGAGAAACATGTCGCGAAAACTATTTTTTGTATTCAGCATCTTAATTGCCATCAGCCTGCTGGCTACTGCCTGCGGTGCCAAGCAGACCGCAACAACGGCTCCCGCCAGCAACGGTGAAGTGGCAGCACCTGTAGTCGAAACAGTCGAGGTCATCAAGACGGTCATCGTCACAGTGCCTGTCGAGAGCACCGCAGCTACCCCCCGAGATCATCAAGCCGGCGGGCTATGGAGAGACCCTACAAGCCGTCATGGCAAACGGCAAGGTGGTGTGCGGTGTCCACACCTCACTGCTCGGATTTCGGGTATCTGGACGAGAATGGCCGCAACATTGGCTTCGATATTGACTTCTGCCGTGCCGTGGCAGCGGCAGTGCTGGGTGACCCTGAGGCAATCGAGGCAGTGCCGATCACAGCAGCTGATCGTGGCCCGGTGCTGCAAACCGGTGAGGTTAATATGGTCACCCGCAATATGACCTGGACCTCCAAGCGCGATGCAGAATGGGGTAACTTCACCTGGATCACGTTCTACGATGGCCAGGGCTTTCTGGTGGGAAAAGACAGCGGGATTGTTACACTGGAAGACATGGACGGGGCTACGGTATGCGTGACCACCGGGACAACCACAGAGAAGAACCTGGCAACATCGTTTGCTGATGCTGGTTTGACATACGAGGCAGTCACTTTTGAAGATACCCCATCTGTGTACAGTGCCTATGTGGAAGGGCGCTGCGACGTGGCCACCAGCGATAAATCACAACTGGCAGCTGCCCGGGCTGGTTTTGCAAAATCCAGAAGACCACGTTATCCTGCCCATCACCATCTCCAAAGAACCACTCACGCCGGCTGTACCGACCGGCGATGACCAGTGGTTCGATATCGTCAAGACGGTAATCTGGGGATTGGTCAATGCCTGAGGAGTATGGGATCACCTCAGCGAATGTGGAGGAAATGAAATCCAGTGAGGATTCAGGTATCCGCGCCATGCTCGGCGTGGAAGGAGAAGCAGACTGGGGCTACACTGCTCTCGGCTTATCCCCCGATTCACTGGCAAAGGCAATCTCTGCGGTTGGTAACTACGGCGAGATCTACGACCGCTATTTCGGCGCAAATGGTATCGCCTTCCAGCTGGACCGCGGCTTGAATAACCTGTGGACCAATGGTGGCTTGATGTACGCACCACCCATCAAGTAACCTTCAAAGGTATTCTAGATTGGGTGTGCAGTCAATCTATAATAAGATTGCACACCCAAAGCTGGAACCACAAAGACCCCTGATGGTATCGGACGAGTATTTCCCCAAGAAAATCCCAATCTGGCGCGATGAGCGTGTGCTCAAAGCCGTCGCCCAGATCATCTCTTCGCTCGTCATCCTTGGATTACTATATTGGGTGATCCACAACTTCATCGTGATCACCCAGCAACGCGGGATGCCACTGACCTATGGGTTCCTGAATGAAGCGGCAGGGTTCCCGATCAAAGAGTCATTCATCCCTTATGATTTCACCATGTCCTTCGGAAGAGCCGTGCTGGTTGGGCTGATCAACACACTTGTGGTCTCTGCAGCAGGCATCCTATTCGCAACCGTGTTAGGCTTTATCTTCGGTCTGATGCGCCTTTCAACCAACTGGCTGATCAGCCACATCGCACTGGCGTATATTGAATTCCATCGCAACATACCCCTGCTGGTCTTATTATTCCTGTGGTACTTCGGTGTCTTCACCAAACTCCCGGCAGTCAAAGAGAGTATCGCCGTGCCTGGGTTCATTTATATCAACCAAAGGGGCTTTTATCTCACCTGGCCACACCTGGCGGAAGGAGGTACT
Organism: uncultured Chloroflexia bacterium; assembly: GCA_963828845.1. GTDB lineage: Bacteria > Chloroflexota > Anaerolineae > Anaerolineales > UBA4823 > FEB-25. The sequence goes on along the minus strand of CAWHGE010000009.1, from coordinate 338,655 downwards.
CTCTTTGCAGCCTCACTGGTAGCAGGCATCATCCTGGCGATCATCACCTGGTCGGTGCTAAGGCGCATCCGGGAGGTGAAAGGCAAGGAGACGTATTTTGGCAGGGTAAGCCTGGCAGTGCTGATCTTGGTGCCACTCGTCGGCTGGTTTGCCTCCGGTGGCAAGCCAATGCTGCTGGATGTGCCAATCTTGAAAGGGTTCAACTTTCAGGGTGGTCTACGCCTGACCACAGAGTTCACCGCCCTGTTGATCGGCCTGGCTTTGTATACATCCGCTTTCATCGCCGAGGTGGTCCGATCAGGTATCCAGGCGGTGCAAAAGGGTCAGATTGAGGCAGCCAGGGCGGTGGGATTGCGTTACTCGCAGATTTTGATCGTTGATCATCATCCCACAGGCGATGCGCGTGCATCATCCCACCTCTGATCAGCCAATACCTGAATTTGACGAAGAACTCTAGCCTGGCGCTGGTGATTGGCTATCAGGAGCTGTTTGCTATCGGAAAGGTCACCATTAACCAGGCTGGCCGGGCGGTGCCAGTCTTCATCCTGGTCATGGTAACTTATCTAGCCATCAGCCTGCTGACCTCGATCTTCCTGAACTTTTATAACAAACGGGTGCAATTCATCGAAAGATGAAATCGAGCGATAGCCATGACTGCCATCTCCAAGGAATCGACCCCTCCTTCACCCCCAAGTCCACTGGAATGGGTACGTAAGAACTTTTTCAAGACCTGGTATAACAGCCTGTTGACCATCCTGGGTGCAACGGTGGTGTACTTTGCGCTGGTCAACATCGCCACCTGGATGTTAAGACCGCAGACTGGCGTCCGATTACAGCAGCACCGCTGTTATATCTGGTGGGACAGTACCCACGGGAGGAATTGTGGCGCACAGGCGTCAGTATGTTGATGATCACCTTCCTGGTTGGCATGAGCTGGGGGGTGTGGAAGCGCTATGTCAGGCCATTTGCCATTTTCCTGGCCATCCTGCTGGGTGTCCTGGCCATTATTCCACTGGAAACACCCACAATAACGCTCGCAATACGGGTGTTTATGCTGATCAACCCGATCCTGATCTATCTGGGATACCGGATTGGGAGACTGCGATCTGTTCACGGGAGTCACGTTGCCACACTATGGCTGATCGCTCTTCTTTTGATCCCTTTGGTGATCCTGCCCGGGTTTACCAATTCCAGCTTGCTGCCAAAAGTACCGACTACCGTATGGGGCGGGCTGCTGATCACCCTACTTCTCTCGGTGGGTGGAATTCTGCTCTCCTTCCCCTTCGGTGTGTTGCTGGCCTTAGGCAGACGTTCATCCCTGCCGGTGGTCAAATGGTTTTCAATTTTCTTTATTGAGGTGGTGCGTGGAGTACCCCTGGTAACAATCTTATTTATGTTCTCGGTCATCCTGGCACTTTTTCTGCCCACCGAATCGAGGATCGATCGAGTGATTCGCGCCCTGATGGGGATTGTATTCTTCAGCGCGGCTTATACGGCGGAGAATGTGCGCGGCGGGCTGCAAGCTATCCCGCCGGGTCAGGTGGAAGCTGCCAAAGCACTGGGGTTGAAAAATTTACACATTACCTCAATGATCGTCCTGCCCCAGGCGCTGCGGCTGGTGATCCCCACCATTGTGGGGCAGTTCATCTCGCTGTTCAAGGATACTACTTTGGTGTACATCGTGGGAATTAACGATTTGCTGGGAATGGGTAATGCGGTGTTAAAGTTAAAACCTGAATTCGTCCGGCTGCAGATGGAAGTTTATCTTTTTATTGCACTGATCTTTTGGATATTCAGCTATTTTATGTCTTATGCCAGCTTGCAGCTAGAGGAAGCATTAGGTGTCGGTAAACGCTAGAAGTGAGGATGCTATGAGCGCACAGGTCAAGGAAGATCAGCCCATCATCATCGCCCGTGATGTGCACAAGTGGTTCGACAACTTCCAGGCATTGAAAGGCATTAGCATGGAAGTGAAGCATGGTGAGGTGGTGGTGATCTTCGGTCCATCGGGCTCGGGTAAATCGACCTTCATCCGCACGCTCAACCGGCTGGAGGAACACCAGCGTGGCACGATCATCATCGACGGTATCGAGCTCTCACATGATGTGCGCAACATCGAACGGGTGCGAAGCGAGATTGGGATGGTATTCCAACAGTTCAACCTGTTCCCACACCTGACCGTCTTGCAGAACATCACCCTCGCACCAATCTGGGTGCGAAAGTGGTCCAAAGAGCAAGCCGAGAAAGCGGCCATGCAGCTCCTGGAGCGGGTGGGCATCCCAGAGCAGGCACAGAAATTCCCGGGGCAACTCTCCGGTGGTCAACAACAACGTGTGGCTATCGCACGGGCATTAGCGATGCAACCGAAAATCATGCTCTTCGACGAGCCCACCTCAGCACTCGACCCAGAGATGATTAAAGAGGTGCTGGATGTGATGGTTGGGCTGGCGAAGAGCGGGATGACCATGCTGGTGGTTACCCACGAGATGGGCTTTGCGCGGGCGGTCGCCCATCGCATGTACTTCTTCGATGAGGGCACAATCGTGGAAAGCGGCACGCCTGACCAGATTTTCAAAAATCCACAGGAAAACCGTACGAAACTGTTCCTATCGCAGATCCTAGAACATTAGAATTTTCTATTAACTAGACACAGGGCTGTGGAATGTAAGGGGGGCTGCAGCAACGCTCCGGTCTAAAGACGCACCGGACAAGTCGCGCCCTCTACGAAAATAATGATTATTGGAAAAAAGAAACGGGGCTGGTGAACCCAGCCCCGTATGTTTGAATAGGTGTAGTTAATCCACCGAGAAGTTGTCATCCGCGGCGATGTCGTCTGCCAAGGCAAAATCCTCGGAGGTGTAATCATCCTCGAATTCGCCTTCAGTGCGGTCATGCGCGGTTCCTTCCCCACTTACCTTCTCGACAAATCGACCGTGGATGAAACCTGTGCCAGCCGGAATGAGCTTGCCGATGATCACGTTTTCCTTCAAGCCATACAGCGGATCCTCCGAGGCAGCAATGGCTGCTCCCGCAAGCACCTTGATGGTGTGCTGGAAGGATGAAGCTGATAGGAAGGAATCAGTGCTCAGTGAGGCTTTGGTGATCCCAAGCAGTGTCTCCAGGAAGCGTGCCGGGCGCTTGCCCTGTGAGAGCAGCTCCTCGCTTACACGTTTGAGCTCAAGCAGGTCCACCAGGTCACCAGGGAGATAATTGGTATCACCCGGGCGGGTCACCTGCACCTTGGAAGTCATCTTACGAATGATCACCTCGAAATGCTTGTCATTGATGTTCTGACCCTGTGACCGGTATACTTTCTGTACCTCAGTCAGCAGGTACATTTGGGCGATATACCGTCCCTGGATGCGCAGGATGCGATGTGGGTTCAACGAACCTTCGGTGATCGGCTGACCTGGCTCCACATGATCGCCGTCCTTGATCATCAAGCGGGCATTGGTGGGGATTTCATGCTCCGCTTCCTGATGCACCTCATAAGAGACGACCACTTTGGTGCCCTCATCACCTTCTTCGAGGCGAGCGCGCCCGATATGTTGAGCAACGATGGTAGCAGTATCAAGATAAGCCACCACATCTCCCTGGGCGACTTCGGTTGCATCTTCGACGGCCACGGTCCAGCTTTCAGGAATAGTGTATTCATCGCTCACCATCTCGGAATGCTCGATGCGCACCAGGCGCAGCTCGGAATAGCGATCCGACTGCATGATGTGGGCAGTACCGGCAATCTCAGCGACTTTTGCCTCCCCTTTAGGCATGCGGCGAGCTTCAAATAGCTCTTCCACACGCGGTAGACCCGTGGTGATATCTCCGCCAGCTGCCACGCCACCGGTATGGAAGGTACGCAGGGTAAGCTGTGTACCTGGCTCACCAATGGATTGGGCAGCCACGATCCCGACGGCTGCTCCCATCTCAACCATCTTGCCACGACCCAGGTCCATGCCGTAGCATTGGGCGCAGATGCCGTGGTCTAATTCACAAGTGAGCGGTGAGCGCACGATAACTTCCTGGACATCGGCAGAAGTAAGATAGCGAACCTTATCACGATCCAGCACTTCGCCTCGTTCGGCCAGCACTTCACCCGTCTTGAGATCGATGACATTCTGAGCAACCACGCGTCCAAACAGACGGGTACCCAATGCTTGCCCGGCGACGTCGTCACTCTTGCGAATGGGGATGCCGTCCTGGGTGTTGCAATCCAACTCGTTGATGATGACGTCCTGGGCAACATCCACCAGGCGGCGGGTAAGGTAACCGGCATCCGCGGTACGCAGGGCGGTATCAGCCAAACCCTTGCGGGCACCGTGGGTGGAGATGAAGTATTCCAGGGCGTTCAGACCTTCCCGGAAGTTCGAGCGAATGGGGTAAGAGATGATACGCCCGGAGGGGTCGGCCATCAGACCACGCATACCTGCGAGCTGAGAGATGGGTCCGAAACCACCCTTGGTGGCACCCGAGTTCGCCATGGTTGCCAGGTTGCCATATGGATCCATGCAACGTTTGACTGCTTCGGCAACATCGTTGGTCGTCGCCTGCCAGATGTTGATCACCTTCTCATTCTGTTCCTGTTCCGTGAGCAGGCCCCTGCGGAAGTCTCGCTGAACCAGCTCCACTTCCTTCAATGATTGGTTGATGATCTCCTGCTTTTCGGGAGGCACGGTGATATCGGATACTGCGATGCTGTAACCTGAGCGGGTGGCATACTCAAAGCCAATTTCCTTGATGCGGTCGGCAACTTCGGGAGTTTGACTTTCTCCGCCGACCTCATACAGCTCTGCGATCAGGTCTTTAAGCTCGCCTTTATCCAATTTCCAGTTGATGAATTGGATCTCGGGAGGCAGGATGCGGTTGAAGATGACACGCCCAACGGTTGTCTTGAGTAGGCGTTCTTCAACCTTGGGCAGACGGTCACCGTTATCATCGTACATGGTTTTAACCACAACCTGGATCTCCGAATGTACCTCAAGCTGACCCAGGTTATATGCCAGCTCCACCTCATCGATATCGGCAAAGTTGCGCCCAGCTCCCTTGTGTTTACGGGAGGGATCCGCAGTTGTCAGATAATAGACGCCCAGAACCATATCCTTGGATGGGCTGATGATTGGCTCACCATCGGCAGGTTTAAGCAGATTGCGGGAGGAAAGCATCAGTTCGCGGGCTTCCGTGACTGCTTTTTGCGATAGTGGTACATGGACTGCCATCTGGTCTCCATCGAAGTCAGCGTTGAAAGCTGTGGTCACCAATGGGTGTAGCTGGATGGCAGAACCTTCAATGAGGATGGGCTCAAATGCTTGAATGCCCAGGCGGTGCAAGGTGGGAGCACGGTTGAGCATAACAGGACGTTCTTTGATGACCTCTTCAAGCACTTCCCACACTTCTGGGCGATTGCGCTCGATGAAGCGCTTGGCACCTTTGACGTTAGCGGCATAATTATGGGAGACCAGGCGGGAAATAACGAACGGTCGATATAATTCCAACGCCATGCCCTTGGGCAGACCACATTGGTAAAGTTTGAGCTGTGGTCCAACCACAATCACGGAACGGCCGGAATAATCCACGCGCTTGCCAAGCAGGTTCCTGCGGAAACGACCCTTCTTTCCTTTGAGCATATCGCTCAAAGACTTAAGCTCACGCCGCCCACGGCGGGAAAGGGCTTTGCCACGCTGGGAGTTATCAATCAGCGAGTCAACAGCTTCTTGCAGCATACGTTTCTCGTTACGCACGATAACATCAGGCGCACCCAGCTCAAGCAAGCGCTTGAGTCGGTTGTTGCGATTGATCACCCGCCGGTATAGGTCGTTCAAATCGGAGGTGGCAAAGCGACCACCATCCAGCTGAACCATCGGACGCAGATCGGGTGGAATCACTGGCAGGACGGTGAGGACCATCCACTCCGGGCGGTTACCCGAACGTCGGAAAGCCTCAACGACCTTCAAGCGTTTTGTAGCCTTCTTGCGCTTCTGCTTGCTTTTGGATGTGCGAACCTCTTTCCATAACTCTTCCGCCAACTTATTCAAGTCAAGCCGGCGCAGGATATCATAAAAGGCTTCAGCACCCATATCGGCGCGAAACACCTGACCCCAACGGGTCTTCAGCTCACGGAAACGCGTCTCACCCATGAAGGTAAGCGGACGAAGGTCAACCAGCTCATCGCGCAGGCGGTCGTTCTCGTCGCGAACTGTGCCGGATTGTTCTTCCAGCTCGTTCCGAAAGCCTTCCATGGTCATGTCAGCTTCGGCGCGGATGCGTTCAACATCCATTTTCAGATGCTCAAGCTCGCGTTCTTTTTTATCTTTAAGCTGGGCTTCCAGCTCTTCCAATTGCTCTTTAACAACCTTTTGAAGGCGAACCAAATGCTGGTTGCTAACCTTCTCACCAGCTTCGACCACCACTGTGTCGGTTTGGAAAGTAATGGCAGTGCGGGTTACCTTTCCCTGCTTATCTGTTATCAGGGTTTCCAGGCGTTGACCTCTTTAATAATGGGGTCGAGCTCGGCCAGATTCATCATAGTGTTTGGTAATTTGCTGGCGAAGCTGTTCCTGCTCTGCCAGGGATCGGTCACGACCCGCCTTGGTCTCGGCAATTTTGGAATTGATCTGGGCGGCGTTCTCACGCTCAACGGCGAGCTCATTATCATCCAGACGCTTAAGGGCCTTCTGGCGTGCGTCTTCGTCCACATAGGTGACGACATATTGGGCAAAATAGAGCACTCGATCCAGGTTGCGGCGTGAGATATCCAGCAGCAGACCCAGGTAGGATGGAATTCGCCGGGTGTACCAGACATGAGCTACAGGAGCAGCAAGCTCAATATGCCCCATGCGTTCACGTCGAACAGATGACCGGGTGACTTCCACGCCGCATTTATCACAAATTATCCCCTTGTAGCGGATATTCTTATACTTACCGCAATAACATTGCCAATCACGAGTCGGTCCGAAAATAGCCTCACAGAACAACCCATCCTTTTCCGGGCGTAAGCGCCGGTAGTTAATGGTCTCGGGTTTTAATACTTCACCATATGACCAGCTACGGATGGTTTCTGGGGATGCCAGGCTGATACGAAGTGCGGTCAGTCCTTTTGTTTCCACTCAATGCCTCCTGGAAAATTGACGAACAAAAGCCCGCGCTTGTGAAAAATCTTCTCAAGCGCCAGGCGGTTAATAGTCATTCCTTGGATTCATGCGAACTATGATTATACCTAAAATGATAGGATTTGGTCAAGAGGCAAAAATAAGAGGAAGATTAGGGTTTTTTACCCATCATTCCTGTTTTCCCCCTTATGTTGCCTGAAAGGAATTGCCAAATGAAAAGCGCTGCCCTTTCCAAGCTGGCTCTCCACCCACACTCGACCTTTATGGCGCTCTGCAATTGATTTAACAATCGCCAGACCCAAACCGGTCCCCTGGCGTTTCTTGGCTTCTTTTTGCCCACCACGATAGAACTTCTCAAATATCCGGGGGATGTCAACCGGGGCAATCCCAATGCCGGTATCGATCACTGAAAATACCATCTGATCCTTATCGGGCTCGACTTTCACAGTTACCTTACCGCGCGGTTCGGTATAAATTACCGCATTCTCCAATAGGTTATGAAGAGCTTGCTGCAGTAAGGCCGGATCCGCCTCGACCAGGGGAATCGCATGTGGAGAAATGTCACTTGAGATGACAACCTGCTTTTGAGAGGCGGTAAGTTGTAGCGCCCCAATTACCCTTTCCACTACATCTTGCACAGGTACCATCTCCGGTTGAAGGTCCACACCCGCATCGATCCTCCCCAGATCCAATAGGCTGGTCACGAGCTGGTTCATCCCGTCCACACTGGAGACTATTTTCCGAACATACGTAGCCTGCTGCTCATTCAGCTCACCAACCATCTCAAGCATGGTGGCATAGCCGCGCATCGTGGTAAGGGGATAGCGCAGGTCATGGCTCACCGTAGCCACAAATTCAGATTTCAGTGTGTCCAGCTCCTTAAAACGGGTGACGTCGCGCAGGATACATATGCGACCAACGGGTTGACCTTCGACAATGACTGAAGAGGCGGTTGCCAGATAACTCTTCCCATCCTCCAGATCAACCTCAGCCGATTGTTTATCTTCCGAGACGACCTGGAGCAGTCCCAACAAAGCGGGGTGTTGAATGATTGTGTCGATCGCTTTCCCATCGACCGCCTCACCGGGCAATCCCAACACCTGCCAGGCTGCCGGGTTAGCTAAAAGTAAGCGGCCTTGATAATCGGTTACCAGCACAGGATCGGGATTCGAATTAAGGATGGCAGCCAGACGCTGGCGACCAATTTCGGCATTCGCAAATAACTGTGAATTTGCCGAGGCTAAAGCAGCTTGCCCGGCGATGGTGGTCAGGAAGCGGATTTCATCCTCGCCGAATTGGTGGGGAGCGTCATATGCCAGCCAAAGCGCCCCGTAAAACATATTTTCATGATGTAGCGGTAGCGCTAAAAACGCTTCAGGGCGGGGAGCATTTGCGGGAAAAGTTAATAATCTTACCCGGCTGAGATTATTTAGTGCCACGACTTCCTTTTGCCGGGTCATTGGCAAGATTTGATCGTCCAAATAACTATACCGCTCATTCCCACGGCCGTATCCAAAACGACTCACGGGGGGCGACCCACCTTTCATTTCAGGCAAAGCTTCAGGTGACAGAACCACCCGCACGGCGGTGGCACCAGTGCTCAAGGCAGCTTCCATGACCGGCTTAATGGATTCCTGGAATTCCAGGCTGGAGGCGACGCCTCTACTGACCTGCAACAGACGGTTCAGTTCATCCAGACGTGCCTTAAGGCTCGAGCGCATATTTTCAAAAGCATGGCGCAGCTGCCCGACTTCATCATTGCCATCCGTCTCCAGTGGACGGTCCAACTGACCACTGGATATACGATTCGTCTCCAAAGCCAGGTTCTGTAATGATGCAGTTACCGTGCGTAAAGAAAAACGTAGCACAAGGGCGGCAATCAAAAAGAGGATAATAATCATGATCATGAGCGGAGCCGCGATTTGCAGCGCCAATTGTTGGGTATATTGCGCCGGTACGGAAGCCACCACCGCCCATGGCCGACCCCATACAGGTTGGTAGTACATCATGCTCCGCGTGTTATCCGGCGTCAGACCATCAAAGGGAGTACCCTGGAGATAGGTTAGCCCCGTGTATTTTTCCATCACCCACTCACTGGATGAGCTGTACAGAATTGTCCCGCTATCATCCAGTAACATGCCATCACCATTGGTGTCGGATAAGCTGTTCAGAGATATTATGATTGACTCGATAAAAGGATTTGAAGCCAGGTCCGTCCGGCCAACCAAAACCCCATCACGCACCCCCGAGGCATCATAAACAGCAGCCAGGAAGGACAAGCGCGCGGACACTCCCCCTAAGACGGGAGGCAGGGTGTACATCTGAATTGGCAGCCCATTCAAGGCGAGGGTGATGCCCATATATTCTTCAGGAGATGGAGTAGCAGCATAAAAATCGTCTGTCGGGTAACCAGTTACTGTTTGACCATTGGCATCCAAGAGGTAAAACTCGCTAAAATACGGAATCGTCCGTAGATTATCACCCAACAGGACATTCTTTTGCGATAGCGTTCCTTGAGTCCAGGTTGGATCTTTGGCTAGAATTCGAATCAGGTTTTGACCCATCTCCAGGAAAGAGGGAACGCTATTGGCAGCCATTTTGGCCGTACTTTCAAGCCGGTTATTGACCATATTGGTAGCAGCTCTACCTGCTGCGATCCAATCCCCAGCCATCAATCCGACCACCAACACAAATGCCAAGGGTGCCAGGCTGGAGAGGAACCGGCTCTGGAGCCGGCGCTCCACAGGCGAGGGCTCCAACGGACTGGAAAAGCCCCATAAGCGAGGAAAAGCTATGGCTACGGCTTCTGAAATCACACCTGCAACCAGAAGCTCGACACCGACCATAATGGATGAAACTTCTACTTGTGATAGAGCATAATCCAGGCGACCTGCCAGGCTTCCTGAGGTGGCAAGTGTGGTATTTATAAGGAAAAGCAATGGATATCCCAAGGCAAACAGGGCAGAAGAGAATAAAGGGTGGCGCAAGAGGCGGAAGACCCATGTACGATAACGCTGGTGGAAAGCCGCGCTAAGGAAGATCGCTAACAACCCATATTCAAGAGCAGTGAAAGGGCTATGAGTATCCAACAGGGCAATTAACAATCCTGACAGTAAACCCAAGCCAGCAGCAGGGAAGACGCCCAGCAACCCAGCAGCCAAAACCCAGGGCAAAGCTGCAAATACAGGTACACTAAACCCACCCGACTCAGCAACTCCACTTTGTGGTAACAGAGCCTCAATCGCGGGAATGCGGATCACAAAGAATAAGTTAGTCAGGATCAGTAAAACGGACAGCCCAATAAAAATTCCCCCATGCAAACGCGTCCATCGCTTATTAAGCCTTCTCCATTGGTAAAGCAGCAAGATCACACTGCTTAATACAATAACCCAGCCTATCCACCCAATTGATTCTTGTGGTTGATCGACGTAAAAGGGATTACCAAGCAGGGTGAAATCAATAACCATATCGTCGGCATGACATAGGGAATTTAACTGAAATGATTATAGCATGTATATAGACTACCTATTATGGATGTAGCAGGACTTCTTTTAGCGCTTTGCCGAACTATAAATTTATACCCACTCGATTGTCTCTCGCGTGGCGAGGGACAGGTCTGCATAGACACCCCGACGATATTCCGGGAGCATTGCCGCCAGGATATACATGGCTTCATCGGTCATTTGACGCAGCATCTCCCTCCCGGCGCGCTGCCCAAAGGTTTTAAAACGAAAAGGATCTCCAAAATGCACGTCAGCGCCTGGTCCCCTCCAGCGAGGTAATATCCGCAAGGTGGGAAAGCCAATCGTCCCATCAATCGCCACTGGTACGATAGGCACATTTGCCCTGGTCGCCAAATAGGCGATGCCTTCCTTACCACTGCGGAGCTGGGGACCGCGATGCGCTTCAGGTGCCACCAAAATTATTTCGCCAGCACGTAATACCTCCAGCGCACCCTGGATCGCCCGCCTGTCAATTTCTTCCCTCTGAACCGGGATCACCCCATAGATGCGCGGAAATATGCCTACGATCGGGTAGCTGTACACTTCAACTTTTGCCATCGGAACGATATTACGCGGAAGTAAATGAAGCACGACGAAAGGGTCGACGAAGTTGATATGGTTGATCATCAGGATGGCCGGACCATTTGCCGGTACTTTCTCCACCCCTTCAACATGATCAACTTTGACCAGCATAGTGAAGCCGATTGTCCGAAGCAAAAAACGCATGAGGCGACGGCGAGACTCCCAGCGCGAATGATCGTAGCCCCTGGAAGACCACACGGATGATGGCGAACTTGGTGCGGTCAAGCCGACTCCCCTGAGGTTTGATAGACCCCACGATATTCTGGAGGCATAAGCTCCGCAATCGCCTGCATGATTTTATCCGCATTGGCCTGCAGAGCTTCGTGGCGCATGGCTCCCTTGCCCTCCACCTGGGGCAGGATTAATGGCTTTCCAATACGCATTTCTAACCGTGGCCTTTTTAAATGCAATGCCCGATTCATAAAATCGTCCGTTGTGCCAATTATACCTACGGGAATCACAGGAACACCGGTTTTATCGACGATGTATGCTACACCTGGCAAAGCCCTGCGCATGCCAATGTGATGAGTCCTACCACCTTCCGGAGCCAAAAGCAGAGGTCTGCCGGATTTTAAAACTGCGATCATTGTGTCCAGCAATTGCCGATCAAAATCCCCCCGGTGAACAGGAATGCCGTGGTACAGGCGGACGAGTATTGCCTGACCTGGACGGCTCCAAATCTCTACCGCACCAGCACCTTCAGGCGGAGTAGGCCAAAATGCCAGGATAAATGGCGGCTCAAAGAGTGAAACATGATTGATGGTGATGAGGTATGGCCCATGTTTGGGTACATTTTCTCGCCCAATGATTTTGACATCACTCAAGAGGTGAAAAACCAGCCGAAAAATTGGACGAAAAATTCTACGAGCTATACGATTGACAATAGGAACCGTATATGGCTTCATGTTCCAAAGACCATTGCTTTTGCCAATTCGAACACCTGATTGGCATCCAAACCATCTGAGCACAGAATAAGCGCGTCCACAGCCGGGCGTAGAGGGGCAACTACCCTGCTCGAATCGATCTTGTCCCGCTTGCGCATGGCACGCAGAATCTGATCATAATTAGCTGGCTCGCCCCTTTGGCGCTGCTCTTCATATCGTCGACGAGCCCGCTCTCGAACAGAAGCATCCAGGTAAATTTTCAATTCGGCATCCGGCAGTATAACCGTACCAATATCACGCCCCACCATAACAACGTTACCACGTTCACCAATTCGGCGCTGCTGGGTAGATAAAGCTTTACGCACACCAGCATAGGCAGATACCGGTGAAACATTTGCATCTACTTCTGGACGGCGGATTTCCCAGGTAATATCCTGCCCATCCACGATGACATCATAAGCGCGCCCATCTTGAATGGACGGAGGGCGAACATCAATTTGAGTCTGCTCAGCCAAGGTCATGATAGCGGCTTCATCACCGATATCCACACCCTGCCTCAATGCCAGCCAGGTAACTGCGCGGTACATCACACCCGTATCAAAGTATAGATATCCCAGGGCTTGAGCGAGCTTTTGCCCGAGAGTAGATTTCCCTGAAGCAGCTGGCCCATCAATGGCGATAATTTTGGCAATCCCCATTCAGACCCTCGCTTACCTATATGACGTCATGGAGTAGCACTCCCAGTTGTATCAGAACCCCCACCCGGAAAGATATCTGCCCGTGCCCACAAAATAATCTGGTCCTGACCCAGTGGCGCTTGACGAAACGCCAGCCAATTAATAAAGTCGGGTGGAAAAACACCTTGCCACCCTGGATATAGCCGCCACACAAAATCCTGACCGCGGTATTTCTCCGCCAAACTGAGCTCCTCGGCCCCTTTTAGGGTAATTACAACTGGCGGAGATTCGGTCGATGATAGGGCAGTCTCAAAACGTGTGTTGGGGTAATTACGCAATGCCCACTTCAAGGCAGGAGAGTCGGCCAAGACTACAATTTCTAGCTGGTCGCGCAAGCCGGTGTTCCGGCTGGAAAGATCGGCCAGGGTTACCGAAAGCAGATCAGCCTGACCTGTGGTGGGCGGGTGAGCCCACAATTCTTGGACACCATTCTGGCGTAGGATCACCGTCCCCCACGTATTTGATATAAGCTGTAATGCCAGCACGATACAAAGTGCCCAAACCACACCTAATTTAGCAGCCCTCGCTGACCACCCAGCAACTACCAACAGCGAGGCGATAAGCCCTAAGAGAAACGCACCAATGATGACTGCCCAATAGATCACCACATTAACCTGGTAACGCCCGATGGACAGGATATTCATCCACCCAACTACTGCCAGTATAAACAAGAGTAGTCCCAATCCAGCCGCCACCACGCGTGTGAGGCGATCTTCGTCGGCAAGCAATGAGCGACTGATTTCGATGGCTGCCAGCGCCCAAAGTGGAACGAGTGCCCAAGCCATGTCACCCACCTGGCGACCTGCATAGAGCAAAGGCAATAGAATGCCCACTACAGCCCAGATACTCAAAAGAATCAAAGCCTGGCGAGGGTGCTGGTCATCCCAATCCTTAAACCAGGCACGAACGGCCCCGATGATCGCAAAAATCAGCACCAAAGGTTGGTATATCAACAGGCTGGCGGGTAAGCGGAGAACGGGTATTCCGCTTGCGGCTATCCAGGATTTCAGGTAGGCTGGTATGGTCTCTGCCAAGGCTCCCAAACCCTGTGGAGCACGTAAAAATAGAGTACCCGCAAAAAGTAAAGTCAGGCTAAAGGCGATCACACCGACTCTGATCGATTGCATAGGAAGCGACCCGGTGGGCGGCTCAGCATCAGCTCCCGGTGGCTGACTATTAACCAATTTCCTGCTTATCAAAAGGTATAATCCCCAGCTTAACCCAAGGATGAGCAACCCTTGCAGGAAAGCCAACCCTGAGAGTAAGGCCAGTCCGGCGAAAATACCCGCCCAGATCATACGCCGGTTATAAAGACAAACCAGGATCAGGAGTGTGAACACCATCGCAGGCATCAAGCTACCTGCCTGCCTGGAAAGTGACACCAACCCGGGGTCAATCGCCAGCCCAAATGCCATCACGATACCCGCCCGGTGCAACCAGGATGAATCTCCCATCCAGCGCTGTAAACACCACGGCAGCCAGATGATCAAACTCCCCGCAAGGGCTGGAAACAAGCGCGCCAGAAAGTTGGTATCCCCAAGGATAGAAAATAGCTGGCTGGTGAGGAGGATATATGCCGGTTGTGCACCCAATGTCACCGACTCGCCATGCGCGAGACCCAATGCCTGAAGGGCCCATCCTGCTTCGCCATCCGTCAGCGGAGCGGCACCTAACTGATAGAGTCGCATCCCCAATGCTAACAGGAAAGCCAACCCATAAAGGTAATGCTCAGTTGTGGTTTTATTAGCTTTCATGGGATATCCGACCGTATTATACCGCCTCCAACTTACGGGACTTTATATATCGTTACCTGTCCTTGACTAAACACAGGTTTCAATACCATGTCAAATTTCTTGAGGGCAGTACTTGTTGTACAGCTCGATCCAGATTGGCTGCAAACATTCTGGATATAGGTCAGCTCAGGAGAGCCAAGGATGACGAAGCTTACATTCCATTTATGCAGCAAAGCTAAGGTGGTTTGGCCATCCGAGGTGGTATAGATCGTGGCGATATCGGGTTCGCGCTTGTTCTGTTCGTCATAGTTTCCGCGCCACTGGCCTTCGTGTCACCGCCCAGCCCAAGACAGTGGGAAATCCAGTAAAAGCACTGATCCGTCCATCATAGTTGTACGACCCACTCCAGGTGGGACGCTGGGCGCTTCCAGGATCACCGGTACGCTCCCTGAAGGCAGGCCTTGTTCAGCATTGGCATCCAGCCACTGGATGGCAGCCCAATCATCCGGGTTATTCATGGCGATGGAGCTTGCCCCATCCAGATTCGCGGACCCCTTGAAATCAGCCGCTCGAGTGGGGATGGCCATCACGGTGTAGACCAACCCAAGCCCGATAAATAAGGTGGCGCCGACGCAAACAGAATACGACTGGCCGGCTTCTCAAGCCGGTCCAACAGCCACCAGATAGCCATAGGCACTGGCGCAACCCAACATGACCCAGGCCTGGTAATAAAACTTGAACACGGTGTTCATGCGCACACCGAAACTATCACGCAGGTAGAGAAATTCCACGATCAGAGTGAGCGCCAGACCCAGTGAAGATGAGCAGATAAACAAATGTGTCACTGCTAATGGTGGGTAAGGGGGCAATTTCACCCGATTGTGCATCCTCAGGGATCTGACCTTTTCTGCACTAAGCTGCCGACGTTGGCAATCACCAATGCCAGCAGTGCAGAAACCAGGAGCATGAGCCATGGATCGCGCAAGCGGGCGCTCACACTGGCACGAAAAGCCTGCCCTCAGGCTCATCCCACCCAAAACGGATTGAATGGTTGCCCCGAAGGTGCTGTCCGGCAGCCGGCTGCGGAGAAAGAGCACCAGCGCAATGAGCAGCATGATCAGCAGATAAAGCCCGATGCAGATCAACACGATGCGCCACCACCAGGTGAAGGCTGATTTCAACAGCCTGCCCCGCTGCTCCCCCTGCTTGCTGAAGACTGATAACCAGGAAGCAGGTCAACAGGAAGATAAATGTGCCAAACATGACCAGGTATTGGGGCAAACGGGTAGGTGGGAAGACGTAAGGCAAGACGCCCGCGGCCTGTGAGCTAAAACTGAGATAGAAAAAGATATACAACACCCCCGAAAGGATGCCCAAACCCAGACCAAGAATGATGGAGCGATAGATCGTCTCATCGATCCAGGTGACCCTTTCACCATCACCAGACCCAGCCCATATGCCAGGACGACCAACCCCAGATAAATGGGCAAATCCCAGGTGTTCAGGAAACCCAGCGCGCCGAGGATCAGGGCGGAGAAGACGAATAACAGCCAATCGTTATCGAGAGCAAAAGCAACCGGATTCCACCAATGGGTGTCTGGATTGAGGCTCGGAACCAGCACCTTCAGTTGCCGGTGGTCTGCGCCTTACCTATCTGGCGCAGAAGCAGGTTGAAAGCCAATCCAATCGCCAACAGCACAAATGGTAGCGCCAGAACATGCGGGTGGTTATCGCCCAGCAGAAAGCTAAAGAAAGGGAATTCATCGATGGGTTGGACGCTCATATTCTGCCCCAGGAAAGTCCTTGTCAGCCAGGACGCGCGAGGCATGCCACCACCACATGAAAATATCCCCGGGGTACCAGGAGTTCAGTCACCGGCGCGCTCAGCCAGGTCTGGAATATCGATCCATGCCCAGAAGCTGTCAGCCAACACTCCCCTGGCATGCAGTGCCTCCAGCACACCTTCCAGGTTGCCCATCACCGTCACCAACAGCCCACCCAGCACCCCGGCCACCAAGCGGAGGCCCGGCAGGTGGAGCAGCTTCACCTTCCTTATGACGAGCTTTGAGTGTGAATCCCACCAGGTTATACACCACGCCGAAAGAGCCGATCAAGGTGAGGGCAAAGAGCAAGGAATCGTACAGGTCAAAAGCCACGCCCGAAACCGCACCTGACAGGCGGGTGAGCATAGCCATCATCACATAACCAAAATAATAATAAGAAATCCCAAAACCAGAAAGCCAGGGATCAAGCGGCGGGAAGTGTTCGCTGCGCAGGATCGCGTTCTGGAAAGCAGTCTCCATGAACTTTTCACCACCGGCAGAATCGATCTTAAAGGGCGCATAAGCTCGCAGCAGCGCCCAGCCAACCAGGGCCAGGGTGAAAAGCAACTTCTACGGTGACAATCAGCTTCCATTTCTCACGCAGGAAGGAGCGGATGTCGGGGATGATCGTCGTTTTGCAGCGAAAGTAGAACCAGGCGGAGATGGCTGCCACGAGCAAGCACGGAGAACAGGATGCCGCCCAGGTCGTTGTTCAGCAAACCTGTGCTGGCCCCAACCCACAAAAAGTAACTGACCAACAACAAGCCAAGTGCTTTGGAAAACGAATAGCCGCGATCTGGCAGCCAGCGAAAGATGCGCATGGCAGTAGGCAATGCCAGCCAACCCACCATTTGCATGAGCAGCCACCAGACCAAGATTTGGATCATTGGATCACCTCATAGATGACCGTATTCTCATCCCGGTATACCTCGTTCCATAACATGCCGTTGAAGGCCGGGAATTTATCCAGCCCTGGCCCGGGATAGGTGACCTGTTCAAGCTGACCCACCACAATATATCTGTACATCATACAAGTTCAAGAATTGTTTGGTGACATCTGTATCCACCGTGGTGTAGAACTGGTCGATATCCGTGACCCGTTTGGTCACCCAGTCGGGAGGGTTCGATGGCACGCTGCTGCTGCTCGTGCCACTCCCAACCCACCACGCCTGGCAGGCCTGTATAGATGGTAAAACGGGAGTACCAGCGATACAGGTTGCGTGAATTCGCTTCCACGATGACTGGTGAACCCTGGATATTATCCTGCATCCAACGAATGGCGCGGTAATCCTGGCTTAAATCCATGTCAATGCCAGTTTGATCAACAGGTGTGGTCCCATTCACCTTGGGGTAATCTTCAGAATAGGTGGCATATGGCATATAAGCCATGCCATCAAGCGTATGTGGAGCAGTTGGTACCCAACGGTCCTTCATTTTAGCCATGCTGCCATAAAGGGTGAACAAAGCCGCAGAAAATACCAAAAACCCAGAACGCCACACGCCAGGAGATGCGCCATCCAGGTAGCCAGCGGCGTACTGGCTCGAGCAGCCAACCCAATGCGGTCGCAGCACAGATGGCAAACAGTACCCACACCTGTAGATAGAACTTGAAGACGGTATTCATGCGCCCAATATCGCCGCGCACCACCACCACCTCAACCATCAGCGTGATGAGCAGGCCAGTGCCCACCAAGAACAGAACCAGGCGCTTGGCATCCGGCATTCCCGGGCGCAGGAGCAAGACGCCTGCCCAGGCTGCCAGCGGCAGGATGAACCAGGCCAGGGCAGCTCCTCTTCCCAGGGGTAATTTACTAAGCAGGCTCATATTCTCGATCCCTGGGATTTTGATGCTGAAGAGCAGACAAAACAGGAAAAGAATCACAACCACCAGGATAATCAGACTGCTATATTTCTCAAGCTTGCGCAATGAGGCAAGCGGGGTGGTCGCCATCCACTGACGTGTCTCCCACACCATCCATGAGACGATCACGAACAGGAACAGACCCCAATGCGTGAGGTAAGACCAAAATGGTGTGTGGGTGCCCGTCCAGGGAATGACAGAACTGTAGGCCTGGGCATACCAGAGGCGATAAGGGAGAAACAACCCATATGAGACTATCGCCAGCAGAAGCATCCCCAATCCAGCCAGGATCAGGCGTTTTATTGTAGGTAAGATTTGAGGCAACCAGGAGAGCCGCCCAAGATCCGCATAGCGAAAGAGTGGCATATCCCAATACCACCATCCCAATGGGTAGATAAGTATAGATATCAGAAAGGTTGGTGGGGTAAAGTGCACCAATCGCCAGCCCACCCAAAATAATGCTCACAACCCCTGCTCCAACGCTCTGCCAGCGGGCTTTACCCATGAGCACTGCCACAGCCCAGGTGAGGGCAAGCATGGCGATCGCCATGGCGATCATGTGGGCATGCAAGTCTCCATAGAGGAAGGTGAACATGGGGAATTCGGTGATGGGTTCCACGTCACCAGGGGCAGGAATTGCCCGACTGGGAATCCAATACCAATCACCCACAGAGTAAGGCATTTGGGCGCCATGAAACAGGACATTCCAAAGACCAACCGGCAAACCAGCCAGGCGAGCGAAGAAACCGGTGCTATCGGTCAGCCCACCGGGGACTCCCAGCTGTTCCCAACCTTTGACGATCATGCGCAACGTACCCAGGTTGCCCAGCACCGCCATCCCCAAAGCACAAGCCAAACCCAGTAGATAGGGTCGGCGTGTGGAGGTTGGCAAGGGTTTTTCATCCTCAATGGGAATATGGTCCTTCAGCGGCTCACCATGATTGCTTCGTGTATGGCTGAGGTTATAACCAATGGAGAAAGCCCCCATGGTGACCATGCTGAACAGAGTGGGGATAATTAGGTTATAGGCGAATGAGGGGACGATGCCCAGCCACTTGACCAACACGCCCACGAAGACGTAGCCCCAGTAGTAGTAATTCAGGTAACCGCCTGCATACCAGGGATCATAGGGTGGGAAGGTGGTGCTCTTTAACACCGCATTGAAGTAGGAGAAATCCATCGGCTTTTCGCCACCCTTCCATGGGTGCCACAAGTCAGGGTTGCCCAAGCGGATGAACAGGAAAATGAGGAAAAAAGCCAGCACCAATCCTTCGATGATCAGGAAATATGTGCGCCTGGAATGCCATTCCTGGCGTAGCTCATCCCGCTGGCGATACGCCAGGTATGCACCAGCCACTGCCATCACAAGGATCACCATGCTGATGGTGAGACGGCTAAAGGGGATATCGACGGAACCCGCCAGCCAGGTCAGGTATGCCAAGACCAGCATTCCCGCGGTGCGAGCCAGGGGATAGCCATGGTCGGGCAAACCTGGCAAAGTGAGGCGCAGCAGGGGGTAAACCAGCAAGCCCAAAACGCCCACGCTCAGATACCAGACGATGACCCCCAGGACCTGGAAGCGATTCTGCCAGGACTGCGGATCAAATAGCTCTGACCAGGTACCTCCCGTTGTCTGTTCAGACCAGTCGTTCCTCAGGCAGCTTTAAATTTGCGGGGTGGTAGGCGGCTTTCTTGGGGGTAATCCGCACCATCTCAGAGAAATTCGCCTGGCTCAGGATCTGGCGGGCATGGGCAGAGTCGTAAGCATCCGTTTTGCGGAAAACCAGCACCTTCGGATGGTCATAAACCGTGAAGGCTTCTTCGGCAAACTGGTCGTTGATACTCAATGTTCCAATTGATCGGGTCAGATTGGAAGACTTTCACCAGCTCGAAACCCAGGTCTCCCTGGAACATCCCCGGTTGGGCAACGCTGTAGCACCATTGGATGGTACGGTCATCCGGGCAGCCCAACAGGTGACGGTAATGCAGGGTGGTCATCGGGAAGCGCTCAGGAAGGCGTGGCAATGAACCCCATTGCCGATTGGAGCTGATCAGGATGTACTCAGTCTGGTCGTATACATTGATGAAATGCTCCAGCTTATCGGAGTTATCATCCGTATACATATTAAAGTTCAAGCCAGCCGTATAAATGCCGCCAAAGGCATCATAACCATCCACCCGGAGCGGCAGACCATCATCCCATTCCCCTTCGTTGGCCACAGCTGACCCCTGAATGCTGACCACACCGCTCCCCCTCTCCAATGACAGGGACAGGCTGTAGGTTTTACCTTTTTCTACGGTCACGGGGTGATCGAGAGTCATCGAATATCCTGCTCCAAGCCCGTTCGGTCCGGGGGCCAGGTCGGCAGTGAGAGTGGCACTTGCCACGATCTCGACTATCTCCGGTAGGTCCGATAGTAAGCACTAAGGTTTGCGGGCCAGGAGCTGGGGTCTGGTCAACCAGCTGGCTCAGGGTGATCGACTCCATCAGACCGTTCTGCTGGGGTGAAATAGTAACGACGTAGGGAGCTCCGGACTGGATCAAGCATTGATCTGGCCCAGTCACTGACTGAACAATCAGCTCGGTGGAAGTCTGAAGATTAAAGCCCAGCGGTCCACAGACATCCAGGACCTGATCCCCCGCAGCGAGAGCCAGCGTCATAATATAAACCGAACCGGCATTCATTGTGAAGGGTGTCTCAAATTTCAGTAAGTATCCCCCCATCGATGAAGCACCAGGCACTCCAGGGGAAACGGTGATCACCTCAGCCATCAGTGGTAATCCGCTGTCGGAAGTAGTCGAGAGGGACACATTTAAGACAGTGGATTGTAACGCCTGGGTATTCGCAACATGCGCCAGGTAGATATCGTTCAAGATACCGCTGGCATTGGCAGTGAAACTCGTCTGATAGGGGTAATTGGGTTGGATGGTGCTGCCATATGGGAGTGAAAGCGGCTGGTTGTAAGACCCATCCAGGGTATTGATGTGCAAGTTGATCGGTCCGGGGATGTTCTGGATAAATCCACTCGGAGGCAGCCACACGGGTGATAGGACGGGCATAAATCAGGCTAAAGGCAAGCGCCCAGACGAAGGTGGCAAGCAGCACAACACCACCAATCAGGATGGATACCAGGCGTGCCCATCTATTTCAGGGTGACCCTGGCTCGCTTGCCTGGGTCCGTCTATCTCCTCGTTTATGTTTGCTGAAATCGCCAAAACTCAACAACAGCCCAACCGGCATAGATTGCCAAAATGGGATACGTTGGCATCTGGTAGCGCATGGTCGGGTTGAACTGCAACGACTGCCAGACAAAGTAAAATCCTCCCCACAACCACAACAAGACGTGCCGCTGCCAATCGCCTTTGAGCATGCGCCAGCCAGCCCACAAGAAACCAAAAGCTGCCAGGATACCCAGAGGAATCCCCAAACCCCATTCGACCATATTCTGAGCGGAGAACCAGACCGGACGGCGAGCCCACTGCAGGGAGGGCGGATAATCGATATCTCCGGTTGCCTGGTTGCGCTGTTCTTTGATATTCGCCACCCATTGCGGGTTAGGTCGCAAACCAAAGAAACCCGGCCCATAAAAGGCATAAGGCTGGAAAATCCGAAAGACCAGAATACTTACAAAAGCAGCGATGCCCAGGTAGATCATGGCGTTCATCAGCCAGCGTGAACGTTCCTGGGTAGGTTTGCGCCAGATCGATCACCCCAAACGCCAGGGGCAGCACGAAGGCCACCGGAGCAGCACTCAGCTTGGATGCGACAGCACAGCCCAAGGCAATCCCAAAGGCGATGGAGAGGCCAAAGTAGGGATGCTTGATGATGGCTGACAACCGGGATTGGAAGCAGGTTTGAGATTGCTCACCATCCGCTTCAGTAGTTAGAGAGCGAATTGCGCTTATCGCGCGCCATCCGGCGTCAGGCTTTGGATTCACGCTCCACCAGGCTAATCCTGACGGCGTAATAGACTGCCAGCAGGGTGAAGAAGTTGGAGAATGTATCCATGGTAAAGAAGTGGGACTGCTGAATATTCAACACGGTGAAGGCCGAAAAGGCAGCAGCCAGCAAACCCACCGGTTTGCTGAATACACGTGACCCAATGGCGTAAACCAGGACCACCGAGAATAAATCCACCAATGCGGAAAGCACCCTCCCGACAATGGTCATTTCATTGAAACCAGAATGACCATAGAATCCCCTGCACCAGATAGCGGGTAAGGAACATGGGCAGCGTGCCATACACGTAAAATGCATGACCCGCGGTTATTGGGGTTGAGCGGCGAGCAGGAAGCATCAAAATAACCACCCCAGCTCTGGCAATCGGGGTAGGTGAGCTCCGGAATTCGCCCGCCAGGGGTTATTAACCGTATTGGGAGGCGAGCCGAGGGCTTCCGGCGGGAGTGCTATGGGTTGGATATCCGCTCCAACCCAGACCAGGAAGCGCTCATCGGGGTGGAGATACTGGAAGTCGCCCCATTGAATGCCGACAAAGCGAAAAAACGCCCCAATCAAGAGGATATAAAAGCAAGACATCGTATATCCATGGCGCTACCCAGCCGGCTTTTTCTTCGGGGCAGGTTGGAGAGGAGGGTGGACATTACATCATTCATAATATCAATTGACCTAGATGGCTGAAGTCACCAAGGCAGAATGTACATTCAGGCTATTGCTTATGGTGATGATATGCCACCTGTGAGGGAATCCCACTAGAAATCATCGAAGCTGGCGGCACCATATAAATATAAAAATTCTTTCCGACCTGTGAGTCATAAGTCGAAACATTACCCTGAGGGAAAAGCTGGCGTAACAAATCCAGATCTGCCTGGTCTTCAGGATTGACCAGGAACATCTTAGGGCGAGGGTCATTCAGCGTACTGGTGAATCTGGTCAGGTGGGATGGCATAATCGCGAGTTGGGTCGCCAGCATTCATACCCACCAGGCGAGTATCCACCCAATAAGGGTAAGGCACCACATAGGCCGTCTCGGTGCTCCCATACAGTGTCACCAAAATCATGAACGACCTTCCCCATCTCGGAGGTATTCCAGGAGGACAGCTCATAGGCACGCTGGTATTGGTTGAACACCAGGTCATAATTACCCAACGCAGCGAAGAATATCAAGATGACTGCCATTCCCCAGGCCAGAGTCGACCCGGCTTTGGATGGGTGCGCTTCTCGATGGCAGACATCAGCCCATCCAAGGAATGGCGACAATCAAAAAAACCGGAACCATGGCACCGGCTGCCCGATTTAAGGCCGGATTCTCATCCGGAAAAGCCAACGAGAGGATGGAAGGCAGCATCAGCAGGGGAACCGAAAGGAGCAGGACTCAAATCCTGCCAGGTGCGCCGTCGAATATAACGAACCAACAACAAGACCACACCCAGGTAATACAATGCGGCTGAAATGATATCCAGGGCCGGGCTGTTGGTGACCGAATGGACCCAAATCTGCCCATCCGACCAGAAGAACATGATCGAGGCATTCCACAAGTTCTTAAGGAAGATCACCAAAGCAGGACCGGGCAGTGGGCGCTCGGTCGTACCCAAGCGAGAGAAGGCGCGCAAATCGAACAGCGTGGGATATTCAAGGGCAAAACGCAACAGAGGTAAGAAAACGATAAGGGATACCAGCACCAGAACCAGCAGTCCAGAAATAGTCTGCAAGCGCTTGCCCCTGGCCTGTGGATGTAACAAATATAAACCGACAGCAACCAGGACGACGAGCGGCAGGATGCGGATGGGAGTGTATCCGTGCAAGCCAATCCCCAGCGCCAGACCAGCCAGGATAAAATCGTTGCGGTTGGAGGTGCGCAGGCCACGGATCAGGTAATACAGAGTGGGTGCTACGAACAATGGATAGAGTGGGAAACGCAGCCCGACACGGGAGATGACATTCGGCCAATAGGCAATCCCAGCAATAACATGGCAAACAATCCCACACGCCGGTTGCCCAGCTCCTTGCCGAGCAGATAAAGGTAGGGTAAGGTCAATAATCCAGCCAGGATCGTGCCAATCTTCAAGCTGATGAATGTATAGCCGGTATTGAACAGCTGGATGATGCCTGCCGTCAGATACATCTGGATGGCTTCACGGCCAGTATTACGCGGGAAAGAAGATGCTCGTCTGCCCATGCATGACATCCCAAACATCCAACAGCTTCTCGGCATGGTCGCTGACCATCTCGGGTGGAACCTGGTCCACGCGATAGGTACGGAAGAAAATCACCAGGACCGCAGTGGCTAAGACGAGCAATGTCCAGGTGGAGATGGATAACTTCCATGGAAGGTGTAAGTGTGCTTTTATCCACGACCACCAACCCTTGAACGGATATTCCCCTTGCCAAAATGCCAGGGTGGTGAATAGGATTGCCAGGACCCACAAGGTGACATTGAGCATGGTAAACCGGTTACCCCCCAGGGTAAGGAAGGCTGCCAAAGCCAGGGGCAAGCTGAGATACAACCACCTGGCGCGCACCCGGTAATCCTCTGGTCGTACCTCTGCCTCTGGCAAGTCAGCCGGAACCCATTCCCCCTTCCAGGCAGCCCAAACCAGCCAGCCCGCAGCGCATAAATATAGAATGACCCCTGGAAGCCAGGTACGGTTAGGGTCGCGGTTGTAAGGAAATCTGAGCCGCCAGGGCAAGCCCAAGCGCCAGCAACGAACGCCATGGAAAAACAATCGCAGGAGTACGAGGAACAGGCGCTTGTGTAGGAGCAGCCTGTTCATCGGTCACCATATGCTGCTCTTGAGGTTGTTCACTTAATGGTTGAACTGCTTGGGGTGCTTCTTCCAGCGATGGAATCGCTAATGGTTTCCCCTTGAAGAGGGATTTAACATAATCCAGAACCGTTGGCTCTCGATTCATGCTTTATCCGCCAGGACGATCAGGCTTTCACCCATATGGAGAGGAATAATACTCCATCCAAGAATAGCTTGCAAGCCCCCGGGAGCGCCAAAGAATAGCTTTTGTAAGGGGGTGGGAATGAACGGAACATAAGGGGCATCCCAAAAACCATCGGAGAAAACACGGCGTGGGTGCAGCCTATGAAGACTCAATGTCGCCAGCCATTCTTCGGGAGGCTTCAGGTTAATGTGGGTGGGGTCCTTATAACCGATCCAATTGCCCTGTTTTTGCTTGCGCATAGGCGAACTCAGGTTGGGTGTGACCAGGATAAGCAATCCACCGGCCTTCAAAACCCGGCTCATCTCAGAAATGGCCTGCTCGGGGTGGCTCAAATGCTCAACCACATGTTTGGCGATCACAATATCGAAAACCGCCTCCGGAAATGCATATGGTTTATCCCCCGAAAGGAGCGAAAAATGCCCCTGAGGCACATTCCGCTGAGCTTGAGAAAGTGCCCATGGATTGATATCACTGCCAAAAACCTGGTAGCGGTCTTTCAGCCATGCCAGCAGATGGCCCATGCCGCAACCAAGTTCCAACACCCTTCCTTGCGATGGCCCATACCGACGAGCCAACTTAGCGTAATAACGATTCGACCACCAATATTGGCTATAGCGGGTGAAGGAAACCTGCGCATAAGGACCGGTGGAAAAGTAATCCTCGTTGAAAGGGTGATTCCTTGATTCTTTTGGGCTCATGATGATTTAAATACATCTAGCCACGTAGAAGGTGAAAGTACCCTGAGGATCCGCCCTGGCAATCGCATGCTGCCGGACGAGACGTTCCGTCAGGAATAAATTCCAGCGCCATGGAGCAATGATCCAGTGTTTGCTGATGGCATGGGGAAGGAGCGTGGGGGCACCCAAATAATGACCCCACTCCAGGGTACGCATGGCCTGGGGTGAAAAATAATGCCACCACTTCTCCAGCTGAAAGCCTGCACTCTCCAGCCAATTTTCCCAAACGTCCGGCCAAGCTGCATGCTCCACGCGTGACATACGTTGAAACCACCTGGTATATGACCGACCCGCTCCTGTAAGACCGATCCTGCCCAGGAATCCGGGGATTGAAAGCTCAGTCAGGTAGCGCGGATTGGGCACACAGAATAGGAATTGAGCTCCGGGTTTAAGCACCCGCCTCAGCTCTGCTAACACAACCTCGACCTGTGGGATGTGTTCCAGGACAGAATTACTGATAGCGCTGGCGAAGTGCCCGTCGGGGAAGGGCATCTTCCCCCCATCGGCTTGCACCAATGAGCGATAACCGCCACCTATAGCTGCCTGGTGGATTGGACCCGCCCATGGGTCTACTCCCACATCCAATTTTCGGTTGAAGGTAATACGTGCAAAATGACCATCCCCACAACCCAGGTCGAGTGTCGGCGCTGGCAACTCGAACTCCTGATAAAACTGCGCTTCCACTGCCCGGAGCATGGCGCGAAAATAAGGCAATTCGCGCAGGTTCAACCACAAAAAGTCTTTATCTTTCATCATATCAAAGGTGCTCAGGCACTTAATTACCTAGGTACTTAGGAACTTAACTGCCTTTGAGTACCTCCTGAAAAACACGCTCATATTCTTCTGCGATGTGGTGAGATGAAAAGCGCTCTATCACACCATTCACATCCCCTTTATATTGTTCGGGATGATCAAGAATCTGGTATGATCCCTTCTGCCAAAGCATGGGCATCTGCTGGAGGAACCACGCGCCCCATACCAGTCATCTTTACCGGTTGACGAACCCCGGGTATATCGGAGGCGACAACCGGTGTGCCGCACGCCATCGATTCAACCTGCACAATGCCAAAAGACTCGGTGCTGTTGGTGCTTGGCAGGACCGTCACTTCACAGTGCTGGTAAAACGCAGATAGCTCAGCGGCCGGCAATATTCCCAAGAAACGTCCAATGTTCACCCAAAGCCTGGATCATCGGCCTAAGTTTCCGCGCATATTCTTCCTCCCCAAGCACATTTTGGTACTGCCCAACATGTAATACGCGCGCAGTCGGGTGTTCTTTCAAGATTTCTGGCATGGCTTCCACCAGATATTCCACCCCTTTCTCAGCTGCCAGGCGCGCCACCATCCCGATGATCCGTTGCCCTGGTTCCAGCCTGGCTTTGCGCTTTAGTGCCTCCACATCTGCCTGGGTGGGAGTTGTCAGCTCGACCGGTGTTGGGATAGCACGAATCTTCGATAGGTACCTGCGCAAGAAAGCGGATGCATTGGCGTAATCCAGCGTATTAACCACCACCTGCTGGGCTAAACCCAATGAAATTTTATTGGCCAGGTGTGAGACTTGATTGGCAATGGAATGGATGAAACCCGTGGGCAGGAGCAAGTCACAATGATAAGTTAGCACTACCGGCTTATTCATCAGGCGGCAGAGAAGAACAATATAGGCAGCATCTAGCTGAGGCAGGTGCAGGTGGACGACATCTGCACGCCGAATGCTCACCCATGCCCAATAAAACATGGTAGGCATGAGCACACCCTTGCTCACATGCATCAACACATATGGACGGATGACCTGCACACCATCACGGTTCTCCCGGGCGGGCAGGTTGGGGTCGTATCGCGAAGTCAATATAGTCACCTGATGACCACGTTCCACCAAGGCGCATGCCAACCTCTCAGCATAGATTGTGAGCCCGGAATAATGAGGGCGATAATAGGTGAGGGTGGTCAAAATACGCATGACATTATCAATGACGAACAAACCCAGAGAATTGTTTCACACATCCTGGCTCGACGTTTCTCCTTCAGATTTCATCTTTCCAAGACGTGTATACAGGCTCGAGAGGGATTCACCATCTTTATACAGGCCATAACCACCAATCAGACCTGTAACGATGTAAGCGCTAAAATGGACGGATAAAGCGAAGGCGGTAGCTGGAGATGCATCCAACCCGAAAGCAACCAACGCTCCCACCAAAACAGCTTCAAACACCCCAATCGCCCCTGGTGAGGAGGGTGCAGCAATTCCCAGCGCACCCACGCCCAGAGCAAAAATCACCCAGAGCAAGCTGGGCTCAGGGAAAAACGCACGCAGGAATAAATAGTATTGAAGGATACTGACCAACCAATTAATACCTTCCCAACCCAGGGCACGCAGGAAAAGCTTCCCATCTGTGATGATTGCCAGACCATCAAAGAAGGCGACCACGCGGCGCCCTGCCAGCTTTTTCACAAAGCTCGCACGCTCTCCGGCCTGGTCTATCCAGCCGAGCACACGTTCCCGGTTGCGAGCCAGTAGATATATCGCACCCAAACCGATGAGGACAATGATCCCTGTACCAATTGCAGCCTGTTTGGCCCAGGTGATGCCGATGACGAAGGGAAGTGTGCTCAAGAACAGGCCGACAGCTATTGCCAGATCGAGGGAACGTTCAATGATTATCGAGGGAATTACCTGCCAAAAGTCGAGGTGCGCTTTCCGCCCGAGCAGGAATGCCCGCCCTATCTCGCCCAGACGAAATGGGAGGATATTATTGAGCAGGTATCCCTCACTAATCGTAATAAACGCATCATGATAAGATGCCTTGTTCTGTAATAACGTGCGCCAAACGAATCCTCGTGCAAGCAACCATAGCACCTCAGACAAGATGCCTGCCAGCAGGAAGCGGAAGTCTGCCTGCTGTACAGCTTGGGCAAATTTTCGAAGGTCCAGCATTGAAAAAACTATGGCTAATGCCGCTACACTGACAACCAAGCCAGGCAGGATGCGCTTCCAATTATTCTTTGGTGATGAGATAGCGATCTTACTCCTCCCCAATACGTAATACTGCCAGAAAGGCCTCCTGAGGGATTTCCACATTCCCCACCATCTTCATGCGCTTCTTGCCGCGCTTCTGCTTCTCCAATAGCTTCTTCTTGCGGGTGATATCACCTCCGTAGCATTTGGCAAGCACATCCTTGCGCATGGGTTTAATATTGGCACGTGAGATAACCCGACCGGCTGCATATGCCTGAATGGGTACCAGGAACAACTGGCGCGGGATCAATTCTTTGAGCTTGGTGATAACCGCCTGCCCCTTATGATAGGCATCATTACGATGAACAATGGTTGCCAGGGCATCCACGGGCTCTTCATTAACAAGGATTTCCAGCTTGACCAGGTCATCCGGGCGATATTCTGCAAATTGGTAATCGAGGGAGGCGTAGCCGCGAGTATGTGATTTCAACTGGTCAAAGAAGTCGACAATTAACTCTGATAGCGGAATTTGGAAATTGAGCTGGACCCGATTGGGTGCAGGATAATCCTGTGAGGTAAAAACTCCACGCTTTTTCTTGGTCAGCTCCATGATCGTTCCATAAAACTCCGTGGGGCTGAAAATCTCAATGTTCATCCATGGCTCGCGGATTTGTTCGATGAGCATCTCATCCGGCAGGTCTGCCGGCGAGTCAATCAGGATGGTTTCACCAGATTGAAGTACCACTTCGTATTCCACGGAGGGAGAAGTGACGATAATATCCAGGTTGTACTCACGCTCCAGGCGTTCCTGGATGATCTCCATGTGGAACATGCCCAGAAAGCCACACCTGAAGCCGAAGTTCAGCGCCTGTGACGTTTCAGGCTCAAAAACGAGGGAGGCGTCATTCAGCTGCAATTTTTCCAGTGCCTCCTTCAGGTTGGCATAATCCTCACCCTCCACCGGATAAACCCCAGCGAACACCATTGGCTTCGCCTTGCGATAACCAGGAAGCGGGGCTTCAGCGGGGTGGGCAGTGTTGGTGATCGTATCTCCCACCCGGCACTCGTGCACAGTCTTCAACCCGGTGGCAATATATCCTACCTCACCCGCTTCTAAAGACGATACAGGATGTAAATCTGGAGCGAAAATGCCAATCTCAACCGGTTTGACATCAAACCCGGTCGCCATCAGGTGCAGAGTGTCAGTGTGATCGATCCTCCCGTCTATTAAGCGGACGTATGCTACGACACCTTTATAGGAGTCATAATGCGAGTCAAAGATGAGCGCTCGCAAGGGGGCAGTTTCATCACCTTTAGGGGGAGGTACTTCTTTGACAATGATTTCCAACACAGCCTCAATATTGATGCCTTCCTTGGCAGAAATACGGATAATCTCACCTGGGGGTGTTCCTAACAGGCTGCTGATATCTTGTGCCACTTCATCCGGTCGGGCGGAGGGCAAATCGATTTTATTAATGATGGGGATGATTTCCAGGTCGGCTTCTAATGCGCTGTAAAGATTAGCCAGAGTTTGAGCTTCAATCCCCTGACTGGCATCCACTACTAACAATGCACCTTCGCATGCCTCCAATGCCCGACTGACTTCATACCCAAAATCCACATGTCCTGGGGTATCAATCAAGTTTAATTCGTATTTACCCCCATCTTTGGCAGTATAACTCATCCGTACCGCCGATGCCTTGATCGTGACCCCTTTCTCACGCTCAAGCTCCATGCTGTCCAGAATCTGCTCGGTAGTATCACGGTCAGGAACAGTACCGGTAAGATGAAGCAAACGGTCAGCCAGTGTGGACTTACCGTGGTCGATATGGGCAATGATGCAAAAATTACGAATGTGTTCCGAGGTCATTGACGGGGCTTAGTATAACCGATTTTAATTGCCGGAAGGTAGAGCGGTTGGTGCGGTTCCATCCATGGGTATTGGTACAACTGAATCAACCAACTCTTCGATTGAGATGATTTGCCCTTCGCCACCTTCCAGCCAGGTCAGGAATTCAACATTGCCCTTTGGTCCGGTAAGCGGTGAGCGGATCAAACCTCTCACGCTGTATCCAAGGTCACAGGCAAAACTCAAACTATCCAGTAACACCTGGCGATGGATGAGGGGATCACGGATTACACCTTTACCACGTCCCACTTGTTGGCGCCCTGCTTCAAATTGAGGTTTGATGAGAGCAATTATCGACCCACGTGAGCTCTTCCCGGGATCCACCTGTGGGATAAACCAATCCTTTATTACGGGTAATAAGACTTTTAAAGAAATAAACGATACGTCGACGGTAATAATCTCCACAGCCTCGGGTAAGCGCTGAAGATAGCGCGCATTGGTTTTCTCCATGACCACCACACGTCCGTCCTGGCGCAGCTTCCAATCCAGGATGCCATGCCCAACATCGATGGCATAGACTTTAGCTGCACCATGTTTTAGGAGACAATCCGTGAAGCCACCCGTGGAGGCGCCTACATCTGCGCAAATCTTCCCTTGAACATTTATCTCAAACGCCTTTAAAGCGGTCTCAAGCTTCTCGCCCCCACGGGAGGCGAATCGCGGTCCAACTTCAACCTCCAAAAGCACATCTGGAGGCACGTTAGCAGCTGATCGAAGCACAATCTCGCCATTGACACGCACCTGACCAGCCATCACCAGGCGCTGTGCCAGCGAACGGCTCTCAGCTAGACCGCGTTCCACTAACAGCAGGTCTACACGGATTTTTTTCATATGCATATCTTAACCGAGAATCTGGTTTCGAGAACATAGATTCCGGTTTCCAAAATTGGCGATTCTCAGGTAAACTACTATGCGTAGATTATGTCCATCACCTGGCTGAAACCACTTATCAAGACCATGCGTCCCCGCCAGTGGGTGAAAAACGGGCTGCTGTTCATCCCATTGATCTTCGACAAGCAGCTAACCAACTGGCCTGCGCTTTCACGCATCATTGTGGGTTTCGTGTTGTTTTGCTTATTGTCCAGTATCATCTACATCATCAACGACCTTGTGGATTTAGAGGCTGACCGGAAACATCCCCAAAAACGCCAGCGCCCAATCCCATCCGGCTTGCTGAAGGTCTCCACGGCACGGACAGCAGGCATCGTGCTCACACTGATTGTATTCATACCGGCGACATTGCTATCCCTGAATTACGCATTGATTGGATTGGCATATTTGGTGCTCAACCTGGCATATTCCGCCTGGCTTAAGCATGCCCCCATCCTGGATGTGATGATCCTGGCAAGCTTTTATGTCCTGCGCGTGGGAGCAGGTGTATCGCTGATCACAGTTCATCGCTTTTCCCCCTGGCTATATGTCTTTACCACATTCCTGGCACTTTACCTGGGGATAGGCAAGCGGCGTGCAGAGCTGAACCTGCTGGCCGAAGAGGCAAATACGCACCGCAAATCACTTGAAGGGTATACCCTGCCATTGCTCGACCAGTTAATCCTGATCGTCTGCAGCAGTGCCATCATCACTTACAGCCTATATACATTTTCAGCTCCCAACCTGCCGGAGAACCATAGTATGATGTTGACCATCCCCTTCGTGATCTATGGTATTTTCCGCTACCTCTATCTCCTTCAGGTTAAACATTATGGCGGTGAGCCTGAGGAGGTACTCTTAACGGACCGTCCTCTTCAAGCTACCATAGCATTGTGGATACTTGCCGTTTTGGTCATTTACTATTTGTCACCGATTTAATTGATCATCTAATGGGGTGAAAAGAAATGCCCGCATTTTCCGCATCTGCACCAGGTAAAGTCATCCTTTTCGGCGAACACGCCGTGGTTTATGGCCGTCCAGCTATTGCTGTTCCCGTCCTGCAAGTGCGGGCGAAGGCGATTGTGAGTGTAGACCCGAGAAGCGCTCCGGGTCTGGTGAAATTGCAAGCACCAGACATTGGCCTTGAAACCACACTTTCTGATTTACCTGAAAATCACCCACTCGCCGCCGTGTTACTGAAGGCTGCCTCTGCAATGAAATTGAGCCATATTCCGGCGTGTAATATAAAGATAACCTCGAATATCCCGATTGCTGGTGGAATGGGCTCTGGGGCAGCAGTCTCAGTAGCAATCCTGCGTGCGTTTTCTGCCGCATTAGGTCACCCATTAAGCGATGAACAAGTGTTGGAGATTTCGTACGAGGTGGAGGTAATTCATCATGGCACACCCTCGGGAATCGATAACACCGTCATTACCTACGCCAAACCGGTGTACTTTGTGAAAGGAAAGCGGATAGAAACACTGCGGGTTATGCAACCTTTCAGCCTCGTGGTTGGTGACACTGGGATCCAAAGCCCTACCTCGAGCGTGGTAAGCGATGTGCGCAAAGCTTGGGAGTCGGCCTCAGCACAATATGAGAGGTTGTTCGATGCAGTAGGGGCCATAGCTGCTGCTGCTCGCAAATCAATAGAGACTGGTTCAATCGATGCGCTTGGGTCATTAATGGATGAAAATCAGGCTTTACTGCAGAAGATGGGTGTTTCTTCTCCTGAGCTGGACAGACTCATTGAAGCAGCCCGCTCATCAGGTGCATTAGGTGCCAAACTCTCTGGTGCTGGGCGTGG
Organism: uncultured Chloroflexia bacterium; assembly: GCA_963828845.1. Lineage (GTDB taxonomy): Bacteria > Chloroflexota > Anaerolineae > Anaerolineales > UBA4823 > FEB-25. The sequence continues at coordinate 305,246 of CAWHGE010000009.1, read as the reverse complement.
GGGCAATATGATTGCATTTGTCACACCTGAGAGTGCTGGCAGGGTCGCCTCAGCGATAGAACAGGCTGGAGCAGTGCGCACAATCGTGACGGAGATTCCCAAAACATGAGCTCACGACTGGTTTTTCTCAAATTGGGCGGGTCGTTAATCACAGTTAAAGATTCAGCCTCATACTCCCCGGTTAGATGTGTTGGGACGGCTGGCGCAAGAAATCGCTGAGGCTCGAGCTCAAAACCAGGGTTTACAAATCTTATTGGGACATGGCTCTGGCTCATTTGGTCACGTCCCAGCGAATGCCTATAATACTCGCAAAGGAGTGAAATCAGCTGAAGAATGGGATGGGTTCATTGAAGTCTGGCGACAGGCAGCTGAATTAAACCATCTGGTTTTACAAGCTTTGGAGCTAGTTGATTTACCAGCGATCGCGTTCCCTCCATCTGCAATGGTCACTGCCCGAGAGGGGAAAGCGGACACCTGGAATCTGGTTCCTCTCCACGCAGCACTTAAGAAGGGATTGCTCCCCGTGATCTACGGTGACGTGATCTTTGATGCCGTGCTCGGTGGAACCATACTATCCACTGAGCACCTCTTTTCCTACCTGGCATACCGCATAAAGCCCACTCAGCTCCTGTTTGCAGGATTACAACCCGGCGTTTGGGCTGATTTTCCTGATAATACAAAATTATTATCTGAGATCACACCTATGAGCTTTCCACAGATCGAAGCAGGGTTGAAAGGGTCGGCTGCTACGGATGTAACCGGTGGCATGGCTGACAAGGTCCGCCAAATCGTAGCGCTGGTTGACGATGTGCCTGGATTACGAGCCATGATCTTTTCGGGGGAGAATCCTGGTAACCTGCGGCGTTCACTCCTCGGAGAAGAGTTGGGAACAGTAATTCACGGACTTTAGAACGGGAAATTTACTCTATGAGAAGGGTTATAATACAGTTCGGATAAATCTAACCTAATAAGTCCATACACAGAAAAATTATGATTTTGACACGCAAAGAACTCGAAACCATAGAAGATCAAGGACTGGCACCTTATGGTATACGCAGTAAAAATACCAAAGGCCGCTGTTATCCAGAAGACGAACCGGAATACCGCACAGCTTATCAACGTGATCGTGACCGCATCCTGCATACCACAGCTTTTCGACGCCTGGAATACAAAACACAGGTGTTCATTAACTATGAGGGGGACTATTATCGAACTCGACTGACCCACACCCTTGAGGTATCGCAAATCGGACGCACGATTGCGCGGGCCTTGGGTGCAAACCCCGACTTAACCGAAGGGATATGCCTGGCACATGACCTGGGCCACCCGCCCTTTGGGCATAATGGGGAGACTACCCTGGCATACTTAATGAAGGAGCACGGCGGATTCGACCACAACCGGCAATCACTGAGGATTGTGACCAAGCTTGAGCAGCGTTATCAAGATTTTCTGGGTCTCAACCTGACCTGGGAATTGCGCGAAGGAATTGTGAAGCATGAATCGGAATATGATATCTCTGATGCGCGCAATTATGACCCTGACCTCCGTGGACATTTGGAAGCTCAGATTACGAACGCCGCCGACGAGCTATCATACACTGCGCACGATTTGGATGACGGGTTACGCTCAGGAATGATCAGTACACCCATGCTGGAAGGAATCACGCTTTGGGAAATCTTGGTGGAAAGCATTGGTTGGCGCGGGCAAGAATTGGATGATCTGTCACGCCACCGGATGATCAGAAACCTGATCGATATGGAAGTTACCGACCTAATTCATACCACTGACCAACACCTGCGCGAGAGTGGAGTACGCTCAGTTCTTGAATTGCAAAGCTTACCTTATAACGTGGTGGGTTTCAGTGAAGAGATGAGTCGACGGAATCGGCAATTAAAAGATTTCTTATACGCCAATCTATATCGCCATCACCGGGTCGTCCGCATGGCGGTTAAGGCCGAGCGGATCATCAGTGATCTCTTCCGGGCTTATTTGCACGAGCCGGCTATCCTGCCGAATCACGTCCAGGAGCTGACAAAGGAACGTGGCTTGGAACGTAACATCTGTGATTATATTGCTGGTATGACTGACCGGTTCGCGGTGGAAGAATACCAAAAGCTTTTTGACCCGGTGATGAAACCGTAGAGGTAAGCATATGCAGCAGGAAACATACTTAACTTCGGAGGGAGCGGAAAAGCTACAAGCTGAGCTCGAAGAGCTGAAAGGCCCAAAGCGGGACGAAATAGCTAAACGTTTGCGCTCCGCCATTCAAATGGGCGACCTCTCTGAGAACGCTGATTATCACAAAGCAAAAGAGGACCAGTCATTCCTGGAGGGAAGGATCCAGGAGCTGGAGTTCCTCCTGAAGAATGCCACAATCGTTGATGTAACCGATATCCCTACGGATACCATTCAAGTGGGGTCACGCGTCACCGTTCAGGAAGGAGATTTTCCTCCAGAGACATATTTTTTGGTGGGTGCGAAAGAAGCAGATCCACGTAATGGGAAAATCTCAAATGAATCCCCTATCGGACGTGTATTAATGGGTGGTCATGTTGGTGATGAAGTGACTGCATCCACCCCGGGTGGTGAAATAAAACTAAAAATTCTCAAAATAGAATGACGAAAAAAGAGTGGATTGGCCAGGCCAATCCACTCTTTTCGTTATAGAGATAATGGTTTATTGCTTCTGCCAGATGGCCAGCTCAAGCACCAGCGAATCGAAGTAGCTGTTTTCAGGTAAAGCCCCTTGCCCATAAGCCATATCCACCACACGTGCGACCAACCGCAGGGTGGCAGTTTCGAGCACAGTCTGTCCACCCGAATTTGCCTGGAATGGCTCTCCCTTGGCTTCCAGTTTCTGCCGGATGGTAGGATCATTGAAGGCATGTGCGCTCATCAATACTTTGGTCACGGTTTGAATGTCATTCTTATCGAATAACCACACTTCAAAGGCAGTCACCTTTTTAGGTACGCCTATACCGATGGTTTCAGAGATGCCAACCCCACACTCGCCTAGGAATTCACCAGAGGGTGAATCTACGCTGAAGGAGTCATCGAATAAATCATCACCAGCCTTATAAGAAGCCATAAATTGGGCCATTGGAGCTTGCTCACCAGGTGCAGGGTAATTCGTCCACTCGGCCGGGGTTTCCACTTCGGAGGTAGAAATTTGTGAGGTGGGTTCAACCCCGCCAGCTCTTTTTCGACCCTGGAGAACAAAATATGCCACAATCGCGGCTCCCACTAAAAAGGTAACGACGCACAACACGATCAACAACGTAACCAGGTTTGACCTCCCGCCTTTGGCTGCGGTTGCCGTTGGAGTGACCCCGGGTGCAGACGTCGCAGGCAAGACTTGTGAGGTGGTTGAGACTGCAGCCTCAAACTGCGTGATCAGGTTTGGGTCGATACCTCCTGGGCTAGCCTGCACCCGTGCGAGTGCATCTGCACCAGTCTCGCCAAGCGCGTCGAATTCCACTTTTGCATTAGCAGCATCACCTGTCGCACCATATGATATGATCGCCATTTTCAGCCACATATCCTGCCAGCCTGGATGAAGGTTTGTGGGCGCTGCATCGGTCCATTTGACTGGCCACAACCCCCAGCCAATAGCCAGGCCAATGATCAACCCCACCACAAAACCAAGGATACCTATTACAAGCGGTCGTTTGAGATATTCACGGATTTGGTTCATCTTTTAACTCCGAGCCTGAGATTCTAATTTTGATAGATATGCAGACTGCACCAGGGTATGGTTGTTTATCTGGCCTCTAATTTTAGACCATAGTCATTAAAAGTGCAACTATCTTTAACTATTGGATACTCGTGTTGCAAGAGTAATGCCAATTCGGTCCAATAAAAAATGAGCCTGCGAAAGTAGGCCCATTTTTGTTATTACCCAACATCTGCAGTTTCTTCAACTGTCACTTGATCGAGAGGAAACATGGTCTGGCACTGTAGACATTGCGCCTGATTTTTATTAGCCACTACCAGCATCCCACTACATTCGGGACATGGTCTGGCTAAAGGTAATTTCCAAGAAGTGAAATCACAATTTGGGTAATTGGCGCATCCGTAGAATGTGCGTCCCTTACGGGTTTTTCGCTGTACAATATCTCCCTGGTCCTTTGGACACACCACACCAATCTTTTCCAACCAGGCTTCAGTATGCCGGCAATCGGGGAAAGCGCTGCAACTGATGAACTTGCCATAACGACCCCAACGGATAACCAGCTCGTGCCCACATTCAGGGCAAGCACGCCCGATTGGTTCAGGTCCCATATTCATCTCGGGCATATTCAGCTCGGCCTTGGCAACCTGTTCGGCAAACGGGCCATAAAACTCACGGATCGATTCGACCCATTCCCGCTTACCCTCCGCAATCAGGTCCAGGTCTTCTTCCATTTTGGCGGTAAAACCATAATCCACGACTCCAGGGAAGTGTTCGGTGATCAAATCGTTGACCAGGATACCAGTTTCGGTGGGGGTAAGACGTTTCTGATCACGCAAGACATAACCACGCTGCTGAATAGTGCTCAGGATGGGCGCATAGGTGGATGGTCTACCAATGCCGTATTCTTCCAGTGTACGCACCAGTGTAGCCTCGGTGATAACGGGGTGGTGGTTGGGTAAAGTGCTGCTCAGGGAGCAAGCGTACCAGTTTCTGGTTCTGCCCTTCGAGAATCCCAGCCGGGATGCGAGCATTCTCCTCTTCCTCTTCGGAAACCTGGTCTTCATCCTTAGCTTCTTCATAAACCACCAGGAATCCGATGAACTTGACCGTGGAGCCGGAAGCGCGCAACAAATATTCATGCTGGGCAGATTTGGCGGTGACTTCCACTGACAGGGTGTCAAATACTGCGGCTTCCATTTGAGAAGCAACGAAACGCTGCCAAACCAACTGGTACAGGCGGAATTGGTCACGATTGAGGAATTCCTTGATAACCTCGGGTTGGCGCATGACTGAGGTAGGTCGAATGGCTTCATGGGCTTCCTGGGCACCTTTGGCTTTGGTCTGGTATTTGGGCGGCTCGGGGGGCAGGAACTTATCGCCATAACGTGCCCCAATAAACTCACGAGCTTCGGTTTGGGCCGTCTCTGCAACATTGGTGAAGTCAGTACGCATATAGGTGATCAGGCCCACCGCCCCTTCTCCCAGGTCGATACCTTCATAAAGCTGCTGAGCCAATGCCATGGTGCGCCGGGCGGTATAACCCAAACGGCGGGAGGCTTCCTGCTGCATGGTGCTGGTGGTAAATGGCGCAGAGGGTTTACGTCGGCGTTCACCGCGTTTAATCTTTGAGATGACATAAGCAGAGCCTTCCATATCCTCCAAAATCGGCTGGACTACGGTTTGATTTCCCAAAACGGGATCTTCATCATCCATCTTTGCTAATTTGGCGATGAAAGTCTCTTTGATCTTCTCAGGGCGCAGCTCGGCTGCAATCGACCAGTATTCGACCGGGTTGAAAGCCTCGATCTCACGCTCACGCTCCACCACAAGGCGCAAGGCGACCGATTGGACCCGACCTGCAGATAGGCGGCTACGCACCTTACGCCACAAGAGCGGGCTGAGGTTGTAACCAACCAAACGGTCGAGGATTCGGCGTGCCTGCTGGGCATCCACCAGATCCATATCGATCCCACGCGGGTGAGCGAAGGCCTCATTAATGGCAGGCTCGGTAATTTCGTGGAAAACCACCCGCTGTGTGCGCTTGGGCTCAATCTTGGCTGATTCTAGCAAGTGCCAGGCGATGGCTTCTCCCTCACGGTCTGGGTCAGTTGCCAGATAGATCTCAGCATGCGATTTTGCCAATGCTTGGATTTCTTTGACCACCGGACGTTTTTCATTGGGAACGCGATACTTGGGAGCAAAATCATGCTCGACATCCACCGAAAGCTGCGAATGTAACAAGTCGCGTACATGCCCGACGGAAGCCTTTACCGTGAATCCTTTGCCCAAAAAACGGCCCACCGTGCGTGCCTTGGCGGGTGATTCGACGATAACCAGTTTTCCTTTTCGATTGTCACCTTTCTTCGGGGCGATCATCCCTTCGTGGGCAGGTGTTTTTCCCATGCGAAAGAGGGTAGTACCACAAACCGGGCAAGTACCGCGCGTAGCCGGTGTACCATTATTCGTAAAGACCGGCTTTGGGTCTGTCATTTCCCGTTTTGTCCGACATTTTACACAATATGCTTCCAAAGTAAACCTCCTGGTTCTCTAACCAACAAATTGCAGATTTTTTCTACGTTGTAATATTTGATCTGGAAATTAGCCTACGCCTCATAGGTTTCGGGTTGTTCTCTTACAGCGACGTAATTCATTCCACCCACCTGACGCACCATCCCTTTTAATTCCATCATCGCCAGGGTGGCCGAGACGGTTTCGATGGGCATGCTAGCCTGTGCGCGAATCTCATCCACGTGCATCGGTTCGTGGGAGAGTAATTTATATAAGCGTGACTCAATCGGATCGGTAGGCAGTGCCACCCGAATCGCCCGATGTTCAGTGACCATGGTCAGATTCAATGTCTCGAGCACATCCTGTGGACTGAGAAGCGGTTGAGCACCATCCCGGATCAAGCGGTTGGTACCCTGACTTTGTGGGGCATTAATATTCCCCGGCACGGCAAATACATCGCGCCCTTGTTCAGCCGCAAATGTGGCGGTGATCAACGCTCCACTGGTCACCCCTGCCTCAACAATAATCACCGCCATGGATAAACCTGAGATGATGCGATTCCGTGGCGGGAAGTTCATACCATCCGGTGGGGTGCCAAGTGGCGTAATCACTAACCAAGGCACCATGCTCCATGATCTGGGCATGCCAACCGCCTGTTCTCAGGGGGATAGACGAGATCGACACCATTGCCCAATACAGCCAGAGTTCGACCACCAGCATTTAAGGCGGCCTGGTGGGCAATCGAATCCACACCCACGCGCCAAACCGCTGACAATGGTCACACCATTCTGTGCTAATGTGGTGGCGACTTCCTCGGCTACCTGGCGCCCATAGGAGGTGACACGCCGGGTACCAACGATGGCAACCGCCCATTCGTCCTCCGGCAAGCAATGAACCACGGATGTACAGGACGGGTGGTGGCTGGTCGATTTCCTTTAGATGCCGTGGGTATCCTTCGTCATCCCAGGTGAGCACATGGACCCCCAACGACTGGATGCGCTCCCAGATTTGCTCCAGCGATACGCCTTTACGCACACGCTGGAAGGACTCAATGATTTTCTGACTCAGTCCAACTTCCACTAGGGCTTCAGGAGAGGCATTCCAGGCAGTTTCAGCATTACCGAACCTATCCAACAATGCCTTGAAGCGCACTGAGCCAATCCCTTTAACCATATTAAAGCCAACCCAATACATCCTGGGGTCGACCAAGGTTAGTTCTCCTCCGCGAGCATCCCTGGGATGATATGCACAGTTATCTCACGATTTGTAAGGTCAATGCTCTGGATAAATGTATCCACGATTGGGATAAGCACCTCTGGACCAATTTCTGGACGGATCACGAGCACATCACTGGCACCCGTTTCCAAAATCTCAGTAACTGTGCCGATGGATACTCCCGCATCTGTAGTTACGTGCAAATTGATCAACTGGTGGTGATAATATTCGCCATCTGCCAGAGGTGGGCGGTCATTAGCTTTCACATACAGGACCTGATTACGGAACTGGCTGATCTGCTCTGGGGTGGTATATCCCTCAAAGGTCATCAAGAATCCTTCCCGATGTGGTCGGCATTTTATCAACCGCAATTGATCGTTTTCTGAGCTCAGGTATAAAATCGCACCCGGTATGAGACGCTCGGGAAAGTCAGTAAATACTTCCATCAGGATCTCACCATGCACGCCATGGGCATGACGCAGCTTACCCACTGCTAAGAAGGCAGGCTCGCCGGGCAGTGGCGAGCCTGCAGCGTTCCAATGGCGTTGAACTTGCACTTCCTTGACTCATTGTGGATCTTCAACATCCAGGTAAGCCTGCTTGCCATTGCGGGAAGCAGATACATTCAGGAGCATGCGCATTGCATTGGCAACTCTCCCCTGCCGACCGATCACCCGCCCCATATCCTCTTTGGCAACCTTCAGCTTCAGGTATATTTTTCCACCTCGTTGCTCTTGTGAGACCCGTACTTGGGTTGGGTCATCCACCAATGAGGCGGCAATGAACTCAATGAGTTCTTTCATAGCTTACTCCTTGTTCCTGGCGGTAATGAGTACTTTCTTGTGAGTTACAGAACCTGCCTGCTCACCGGAAGATACCACTCCCGCCCAAGGACCTGCCAGTGTTTTATTCCAATATTATATTTACGCTGGCTGGTTTGACGACTTAATTGGCGTGATTCCTGGGCTGATTTGGCTTCAGCCAGTAGAGTCTCAAGTGCCTCACCAGCTTTGAAGCGCTCAAAACGCTCCAGCAATCCACTGGTTTTGAATAACTTCGTGACCGACTCGCTGGGTTGAGCACCTTTGCTGATCCAATCATAAATCCGATCCTCATGCAGCTCGATCGTCCCGGGTTGGGTGCGGGGATTATAAAATCCCAAAATTTCCAGGAAACGTCCATCACGGGGGTGTTCAATATCGGCAGCCACAATGCGATAACTGGGCTGTTTCTTTGCTCCTACACGGCGTAAACGAATACGTACCATTTTGATACCAATCTCCTTCTATCTAAATTAAATTTATAGTCAATCTTCCTGGGTCACATACCCGGTGAAAAAGAAGGGTGCGCGGAAGGGACACGAACCACCGGTATTATTTCCCAGACGATATGGGATCTCCCATACCGTCATCCAAACAAGCGTGGTAACCCACGCATGCCAGATTTCTTAATGTTCTTGAACATTCGCTGCGCTTCACGGTATTGTTTGATCAGGCGATTTACATCCTGGACCTCAGTCCCAGAGCCATTGGCAATCCGTCGGCGCCGGCTGGCATTCAGCACATCCGGGCGTCGTCGTTCTTGTAGGGTCATCGAGCTGATGATCGCCTCAGTCATCTTGAGCTGATTTTCTGCATCCTTTGGGTCTATCTGGCGCGCCAGCTGCCCCATTCCACCAGGAAACATCTCCAACACCTGGGCAATTGGACCCATTTTTCGCACCTGCCGGAGCTGGTTGGCAAAATCTTCCAACGAAAACTCACCAGCCAGCAGCCTCTCAGCATCTTTTTGGGCTTGCTGTTGGTCAAAAGCAGCTTCAGCTTTTTCAATCAAACCCAACATATCGCCCATTCCCAGGATGCGTGAAGCCAATCGACCCGGGTCATAGATTTCAAGGGCATCCAAGGCTTCACCCGTACCGATGAACTTGATCGGCACACCCGTGACCGAGCGGATGGAGATGGCTGCACCTCCACGAGCGTCTCCGTCCATCTTGGTCAGGATCAAACCAGTCAGAGCAATCGCTTCGCGGAAGCCCTTGGCAATATTCACAGCTTCCTGACCGATCATCGAGTCAACCACCAATAACGTCTCAACCGGATGAACTTTTTTATCAATAGCAGTCAGCTCATCCATCAATGCATTATCAAGCTGCGAACGCCCGGCAGTATCCAGAATGAGGACCGTGTTCCCGCCTTGTTGGGCTTTATCCAAGGCATGGGCTGCCAGGTCAGGTGGCTTAACCCCGGCCTCAAAATAAATGGGTACACCCAGTTTCTCACCCAGTGTTTCAAGCTGTTTAACCGCCGCTGGGCGATACGGGTCAGCAGCTACCAACATCACCCGCTCCCCCTGGGCTCGAAGCAGGCGCGCCAGCTTTCCAGCAGCAGTGGTCTTGCCTGAACCCTGAAGGCCAACCAGCATGATGACATAGGGGCGGGAACCACTCAGGTTGAGCCGCTCGGGAGTGCCGAGGGTATTGATCAACTCCTCGTTAACGATCTTGATGACCTGCTGTGCCGGGTTAAGGGCTTTGGATACTTCAGCACCCACGGATCGCTCACGCACGCGGGTGATAAAATCCTTCACCACGCCATAATTGACGTCAGCTTCCAATAAAGCCAGACGCACTTCACGCATGGCAGTATCAACATCAGCCGCCGAGAGTTTTCCCCGGCGGCGTAATTGCGTGAATACGTTATTCAGTCGTTCGGTCAGGTTCTCAAACACAGGAGTGCATTTTAGCGTGTAAGTTTGGAATGGTCAAGAGTAGATAATGAAGAGAGTCCAGCCATTGATCTCCAATCCGGCCAGTATTCTGGCCGGTGTCTAACCAGCGCAACTATTAACCCACTCAAGGGTTATACCATATCTAGACAATATATAACTTTTTCAAGATTGAGCCATTTAATCTAAAACGATAATTTTACCCTCGCCAAGGAGATGTATCGATGTCAAAAATCGCTCTTGTCACGGATAGCACGTGCTCCATTCCAAAAGATCTGGTCGAAAAATATGAGATCATCGTCGCCCCGCAGATATTAATCTGGGGTAATGAGACATTTGAAGATGGGGTGGACATCACGCCCAGTGAATTCTATAAACGCCTTGCCAAAGCCTCGGTAATGCCATCCACCTCACAGGTGACGGTAGCAAAATTTCTCGAAATCTACCAACGCCTGCTCGATCAGGATTACCAGATCCTGACCATCCTCATCTCGTCCAAGCTGTCGGGGACGGTCAACTCAGCTATTCAGGCAAAAGCAATGCTGCCTGCTGAGGCACCGATCGAAATCGTCGATTCCAATACCACTGCCATGGCGATGGGTTTCCACCTGTTGACGGTTGCACGCGCCATTAAGCAAGGAGCTACCTTACCTGAATGTGTTGCCCTGGCTCAGAAAGCTATCGAGCATACCGGCGTCTTTTTTGCCGTGGATACACTGGAGTTCCTACATCGGGGTGGACGGATTGGTGGTGCAAAACGTTTCCTGGGGACATGCTTTGAATTTTAAACCCATCCTTGGAGCTGCGCGATGGCAGGGTGGAAGCCAGCGAGCAGGTACGCACGCGCAGGAAGTCGCTCAGCCGGATCGTCGAGCTGGTGGTTAAGCAAATTGGCAGGCGTACACCCGTTCGCCTGGCATCCCTGCATGCCAACGCACCTGAAGACGCCCAAATTGTGCTGGAGGAAGCCTCCGAAAAGCTTAATCCGATCGAAACTTACTTTTCAGAGGTCAGCCCAGTGATTGGAGCGAATGCTGGTCCGGGAGTGGTCGGTCTGGTCTATATGGCCGGCATGTAATCATAGGTTCGAATACCATGAGACCGCGGGAGGATAACCCGCGGTCCTTTTTATTTTAAAGGTAAAATCAGATTCAGATGATCAACCAGCACAGCTTTCCAATTGGATAGGATCCATCAATGCTGCTGGTACAATTAACCATAATCCATCCACGGCCAGGAGATACCATGAAAACTTATCCTCACGTCGCCATACAGATTCCTGATCTATATTTACCTCGCTCAGGTGTAGACCTGAATAAATGGGCGGTCATCGCATGCGACCAATTTACCTCCCAACCGGAATACTGGCAAAAAGTCGAGGAAGTAGTCGGAAAAGCACCTTCCACGCTCAAACTGATCTTCCCCGAGGTCTATCTCGATAAGCCAGGAGCAGATGAACGCATCCAGCGTATTCAACATACAATGTTGGATTATCTATCCAGTGGATTGCTTGTCCCGCAGGCTGGTATGGTGTATGTGGAACGGCAAGTGGGTGGTAAATTACGAAAAGGACTGGTCCTGGCGTTGGATTTGGAGCATTATGACTACAGTAAAGGCTCACAATCACTCATCCGCGCCACTGAAGGAACAATCATTGAACGCCTGCCTCCACGGATACGCATCCGGGAAGGTGCCAAACTGGAACTACCCCACATCCTTGTACTGATCGATGACCCTGAGCGTACAGTCATTGAACCATTGGGGAAATCCAAATCGCTCCTGAAAGAGTTATATGATTTTGATCTCATGGCTGGCTCTGGTCATTTGAACGGTTACCTGGTGAATAACCCGTCCATCGAAGCCAGCGTGGTCAGAGCTTTGGAGCAGCTGGCAAATCCACAGATTTTCGCAACCAAATACGGCGTCAGCACCAATCAGCCTGTGCTGCTTTTCGCCATGGGTGATGGCAACCACTCACTCGCCACTGCCAAGGCAATCTGGGAAATGAAAAAATCAAAGGTTGGGATGGACCACCCATCACGGTACGCATTGGTGGAAATTGAGAATGTGCATGATGAAGGATTGGAATTTGCACCCATTCATCGCGTAATCTTTGGTCTCAAACAGGATATTTTTAAAGCCATGCAGGAATATTACCAGGCGGGATTTTCTTTCACCCCATGTAAGGACCAATCTGAGATGGTTACCAGAGTCGACCAAGTCACCTGGGATTCCACAAACCATTGGGGTGATCTCCCCTCAAGGCTTTGGAGTTGTGGAGATCGCCAATCCATCTTCCAACCTACCAGTAGGCACATTACAGGCATTCCTGGATGACTTCCTGAAGAGTGGGGGAGCCGATAAGATCGACTATATACATGGCGAAGATATAGTATATAAGCTGGGATTGATGCCTCAAAATATTGCTTTCTACCTGCCTGGCATGGATAAAAGCGACCTATTTAAGACGGTGATCCTGGATGGTGCCTTACCCCGCAAGACGTTTTCCATGGGAGAGGCGTATGAAAAGCGTTTCTACATGGAATGCCGGGAAATTGCCTGAGGTATCCTTTGCATGTATCCAAACAGGCGGATTGCTCCGCCTGCTTATTGTCCCATCTAAATAAACAAGGGGCATAAGGTATAATTAGATAATTATCTAATTGTATATTTGGCTTTTATCGATGGATATCTTCCTTCGTGATCCTAATGAAATTCGGCTACCTCCAGAAGAAGTGCGCCTGAGTAAGGTGAAAATCACTCCACAAGCGACTGGTGGGCGTGTAAAAATCTATCTTGAGCTGACCCCTTTCATGAAGAGGCCGAATGTCAGCGTAACCATCACCTCGGCATCGGGGAAGGAAGTAGCGCACACCAACATTTTGGAAACCATTTTGCCCAAATTGGAATTTACCATGCATTTACGCGAGCCTGATCCTGGCAGTGAATATACCGTTGATACCAGCGTATATTACCAAAGGCTACCAGAACCGAGTGACATTCCGATGGATATTCCACTCCCAGATCCTCTTATTGTTGACCATAATAAGACAAAATTTAGACTCCCGTATTTGGACACCTGAAATCCCAGAAACTCATTCCATCCATATTCTTTTGGTATCTCTATAGCGTTAATTTCCATTCAAACATTAGTGCATCACTCAAAGTATAGCGACTATATGCTTCAACTATACTAGGTTAGAGGATTAAGACAGGTTCCACCTGTGCACGTTTCTTGCATCGGGTAAAATAGACGAAGACATCTATTATGACCAGCCAACCAGAATCAAATGGCTCATCCCGACTCTCCCGCACACGGCGACGACGGGTTGGATGGACCATCCGCGTTACCCCCTCAGGTGTGCTGCTACTGGCAGCAATTAACCTGGTCGTTCTGGGCGGAATGGCATTTGGAATTAGCCGGATCATGCAGAGGTCCAACCTTCCCGGTCAGACAAATAGCTTTATACCAACAGACACCACATTGGTTGAGACGATAACTCCCACTACCTCGGTCACGGCTACTTCCACGAATCAATCCACTGATCCTCCCACTGCACAGCCTCCACTACCTTCCACACCTGAACCTGCAACGGCCAGCCCTCAACCCATCAGCACCCTGACCCTCAACCAGGGTTTAATCATCCTGGCATTGGATGAGGGCGGGAATACCCATCTATTCGCCTACCAGCCAGAAGAAGGTGGCGCAGACCAACCTTTGCCACTTACACGGTTGACATTTGGCCCGTGGGATGATATCAATCCCGCTATTAGTCCGGACGGCCAGACCGTTGCTTTTGCTTCCAACCGCAGCGGATATTGGGATATATACCTGCTTAACCTGGATAACGGTGGGATTACACGGCTGACCGATACATTAGCCTATGAAGCATCACCTGCCTGGTCACCAGATAACAAATGGCTGGTTTATGAGACGTATATCGATAATAACCTGGAAATCAAAATCCAATCCGTCCTTACACCCGACGAGTCCGTCCAGCTGACCTATAACTCGGCAGCAGATATCAGCCCAGTCTGGTCACCCCAGGGCAGGCAAATTGCTTTCGTATCCAACCAGAGCGGCGAGGATGAAATTTGGCTGGCAGACCTGGATGAAACCGAAGAGGAACGCTTTCTAAATATTAGCCAAAACCCGAATAGCAAAGATACCCACCCAGCTTGGTCGCCGGATGGCAAATCCCTCGTTTGGGTTAGCGAGCAGGATGGCATGCGCACCCTATTACTCCAGGAGCTGCCCATAATCAGCGATTCAATGGAAACTCCATCGGCACTCAACCGGAAAAACCTGGGAAGTGGAGATTGGCCCGTATGGAGCGCAGACGGTGAGACGATCCTGACAATTTTACAGGCACCCAACCGCATTTATCTGACGGCATATCCGGCTCACTACCCCGGTCTCGCACTCCCGACGATTGAGCTGCCTGGCACAGTGAATGGATTGTGTTGGGGAAATATTTCACTGACCTCCTCCCTTCGGACCATCTACCAACAAGCAGCCCAGGTTACATCCACTCCCTTGTACCTCCCATCTGTTACATCTCTGCCCAACGATAATGGTGGTCGGTACCAGCTTTCTTCATTGAGCGATGTTCAAGCTCCACATCCCTATCTACATGACCTGACCGATGAAAGCTTTCAAGCCCTACGCTCCCGGATCGCCACTGAAGCGGGTTGGGATTTCCTCGCCAGCCTCGAAAATGCTTATGTACCCCTCACTTCTCCATTGGATCCAGGGATGGGTAATGACTGGTTATACACAGGGCGAGCATTCGCGATCAACACCCTGCCCTTGAATGCAGGTTGGTTGGTGGTTGTACGGGAAGACTTTGGTTCAGAGACCTATTGGCGGGTATTTATCCGGGCCCTCTATCAGGATGGATCAGCCGGCATTCCCTTACATGACCAACCCTGGGATTTCGATTCCCGGTATAACGGCGATACCACAACCTACGAGCTGGGAGGAGCACAGCAAGCCTCAATCCCGCCTGGATATTGGATCGATTTCACACAGCGCGCCCTTTCTTATGGGTGGGAACGTTTACCTGCATTGACAACCTGGAGAGCCTCTTACCCAGCCACGCGCTTCAATGAATTCATTTCTACAGGGGGGCTCAACTGGAAGTCAGCCATGCTTGAGTTATACCCGCCAGAGGCAATGATCACACCCACAGCCGTCATACCACCCACACGCACCCCTACACCTACGCTGCGCTGGTATGTGTCACCCACACCCACAATCACGCCGTCTCCACGCCCAACGTTTACGCCCAGCCTGTCAACGCCTAACAATCCACCGCCTTCTTCCAACATTGTCCCCGCTGCCAACCCAATCCCCGGTGGTTGAATTGGATAGCCCTCCCTGCATATTTCCACATCTTATGCATGCTTTCGAAAAATATACCGATAAGTTTTCAAGATGGTTGAAACTATCAAAGTGCCTGCTGTATACAGCTGCCCTCGTAGCTATGATTACTGCCTGTCGGCCTGCACATGACACCTCCACCCCTCTCCCATTTTTCCCAACCTATACCCACGCACCACTGGTTTCTGCAACTGCAACTGAGCCTGATACCCCTAATCTGACCGTACCTTCAGCTACTCAAGCTAACTCTTCACCCGCGCTTTCATCAACCTCCACTGCAACAATAATACCCGACCCCTTGCAATTCATTTATCCAACTCAAGGAATGGTCCCGGTCTTTGATTGGAGACCACCTCTCTACCCAACCCCATGGGCACCCACCCTATACGATCATTTCTACTTTGCCAGCCCCATTGCTGCGAATGAGGTGAATACACCTGTCGCAGATTATCGCTATGGAGGTGTGTTTTTCCAGGATGTGGTGCATACCGGTGTGGATATTCCTGCCCCAAAAGGTACTCCAATCCTGGCAGCAGGTGCGGGAACGGTGGTTTGGGCAGGTTATGGCGTATACCAGGGTGGTTACGATCCCACGGATCCTTATGGCCTGGCGGTTTCCATCCAGCATGACTTTGGTTACCAAAATCAGAGCACTTTATACGATTTATGGGCACATGGACGAGATTGATGTGGTCGAGGGACAACATGTGGAAACCGGAGATCCGCTTGGACTGGTAGGGGAGACGGGTACCGTCACCGGACCACACCTGCACTTTGAGGTGCGTCTTGGTGAAAATAGTTTTTTCACCACGCGGAACCCAGAATTATGGCTGGTGCCACCCATAGGATGGGGTATTATCGCTGGGCGAGTGATGGATACTGCAGGCCGGCTGATCAATGACCAACTGATCATCATAACCGACCCCAGTAGTGAGCAAAATTGGTTCGCCTGGTCGTATGGGAAAACCTCAGTAAATAGCGACCAATATTATCAGGAGAATTTGGTGATTGGCGATATGCCCGCAGGCACTTATTTTCTCCGCGCAGCTTTTTGGGGAGTATACTTACAGCGCCCAAATCGAGGTTCACGCCGGGATGGTCAATTATTTTACCTTTCGTGGCTACAGTGGTTTTTCGATCGAAGCACCTCCTGCGCCTGGTGCAGATTTCACTCCCTCACCGCTTGAAACACCAATCCCTTGACATATCGAACATATGTGCTAAACTATAATTACAATTTAAATAATCAGGAGTGACCTTCATGGCAAAAAAGTCTGCATCCCCACAACCCGAAATGGACGAAGCGCGCCAGGCAGCATTGGATAAAGCCCTGGGTGATATCACCAAGCGTTATGGTGATGGCTCGATCATGCGCCTGGGTGAAGCTCATCAGCTGCGCGTTGAAGCCATTCCTACCGGCTCACTTTCATTGGATATTGCCTTGGGTGTAGGGGGGATACCACGCGGTCGCATCACCGAAATCTATGGTCCCGAATCATCGGGTAAGACAACCATCTGCCAGCATATTGTGGCTGAGGCACAAAAATTGGGCGGAACGGCTGCCTATATCGACATGGAGCATGCCCTCGATCCTACTTACGCCGCCCGCTGTGGGGTGGACGTGGAAAACCTGCTCATCTCACAGCCGGATATGGGCGAACAAGCCCTGGAAATCACCGAAACCCTGGTTCGGTCAGGGGCGATTGATGTCGTCGTGATCGATTCGGTGGCTGCACTTGTCCCACGGGCTGAAATCGAAGGGGATATGGGAGATGCCACCATGGGCATGCAGGCGCGCTTGATGTCTCAGGCATTGCGCAAGCTTTCGGGTGCCATCAAGCAAACCAATACCTCGGTGATCTTCACCAACCAGCTGCGCCAGAAAATTGGCGTCATGTTTGGCAATCCTGAGACAACCTCGGGGGGTATGGCGCTTAAAGTTTTATGCTTCAGTCCGCCTGGACGTACGCCGGATTCAATCCATCAAGCTTGGAGCTGAGATCATCGGTAACCGCACCCGGGTGAGAGTGGTAAAAAACAAGGTCGCACCACCATTCCGTACAGCAGAATTTGACATCATGTATAACGAAGGCATCTCAAAAGCTGGAGATCTGCTCGACCTGGCAACTGCCATGGAGATCATCACAAAACGTGGTTCGTTCTTCAATTATGGTGAGCTCCGCCTTGGTCAGGGTCGGGAAAATGCCAAGGATTACCTGCGCGCCCATAACGAGCTGGCATCAGAGATCGAAATGGCTGTGCGCGAGCGTGCTGCCAGTGGTGAAACCGCCGTTGGCTTTGGAGGCATGGCCGAAGAAAGCAGCACAGAGGACGAAGATTTGTAAGCAGCGGTAACCAGTTTAGAGTATGTAAAGCACGCAACTCATGATACGCAATACGGTAAATGTATTGCGTATCGTCTATTATTCACAGATTGATATAATACTCTGTTCTGTTTGGTCCGAGCTTTTTTGGGGAAAGAAACCGGCACTGTACCACCACCTAGCCCTGCTGCCTTACCAGATCACCATGACCTCATCACCCATCGTACATACCGCCTCGACGCCACCGGCTAGCATGATTGCCACCAATATTTAGATCCTAGCTAGTTACGGTCTCAAGGAATGAAAGCTGTTGCCAGCGTTGAACAGGCTCTTTACCCGGCTCGCAGGTGAACTAAAGCCAGTATCCGGATCGCTGTTCACCGCCTCCGTCTGAACCAGGCACCATATCAAAGTGCCTGGCAGGCTTACGACCCGCAGGGAAAAGCCTTCAGTGATCCCCTCGCTGTCTGGATAGTGGTGGTTTAAGGGATTCCATAACTAGAGAAATAAGCAAAGATTAATTTATTTTTATTCAGCCCGTGTATAAAAGCATTATAATTTTAATAAAGTGCCCCTCGGTAACGAGATCCACCTGCCCGAGGGGTAATATTTGCTAAATCGGGAAATAAAATGCGAAAATCTTCACTCATCCTTTTCATCCTGCTGCTGCTTGTAGGGTTACCAGCCAGCGTAAAAGCTGCTTCCATCCAAAGTGAACAACCCGTGGTGCACGCCGTCCTGTTCTGGTCGAATGGATGCCCATATTGCTCCCAGGTATTAACCAGTACATTGCCAACCTTGCAGGATAAATATAAATCTCAATTAAGCATCCTGCTTATCGAGCTGGTGACCTCAAAAGATGTCGATAACCTGTACGCTTTGGGTGCATCGCTTGGGCTTACCAAGGAGCAGGTAAAAGTTCCATTTCTGCTCATCGATCAAACCGCGTTGATTGGTGTAGACGAAATCAATACCAGGCTATCTGGCCTGATTGAGAATTATCTAACCATAGGCGGGTTCAGAGTACCCCAATATTCCTCTATTGGGTGAGATGCTCCCAAAGGGAGTCGCATTCACTTCATCTGAGCCCTACCTGCAGCTTGTCTCCACAGACGGACAGCGGAAACGAATACGACCGGCATGGCTCTGGGCTTGGGGAATAATGATCATCATGGGTATTGCCTTGATTTTAGCCATTGTGATGATCCTGCGCGCATTTCAAGGTAAACCTCTGCGTGAATTCAAGGGCTGGTGGGATATTATCATTCCAATACTCTCCATTATTGGTCTGGGAGCCTCCATTTATCTTACCTATGTCGAAGTCACCCACACACGTGCCTTGTGTGGTCCAGTGGGTGACTGTAATGCAGTCCAAAGCAGCCCTTACGCCAAATTGTTTGGTGTATTACCGATTGGCGTTGTAGGTGCACTCGGTTATATTGCCATCCTGGTCACCTGGTTATGGCAGCGCTTCCGCTCAGATTCTCTCTCAAAAATTGCAGGCCCAGCTATGTATGGTATGGCTCTCTTTGGAACACTTTTCTCCATTTACCTGACCTACCTTGAGTTATTTGTCATCCATGCCGTCTGTATCTGGTGCCTATCATCAGCAGTGATCATCACTGCATTGATGTTGCTTAACCTGCCGCCCATCACCCAATGGCTGGCTATATCTGACGATGAGGAATAGTTCCTTTGCGTGATGCAGGCACATTGAGCCAGTTCAGCATGAGGGATACTTTTGTCTCGTTAAAATATCCCAATTATCGCCTGTGGTTCATCGGGCAGCTGGTCTCACTGGTCGGCACCTGGACGCAAACCACTGCCCAGGGTTATCTAATCTACCAATTAACCAAATCGCCGGCTTATCTGGGTTATGCCAGCTTTGCCAATGGTCTTCCTTCCTGGTTCTTCACCTTATATGCTGGTGCAATTGCAGATCGGGTGCCCAGGCGGACGCTCATGGTCATCACCCAGAGCTCCATGCTCATCCTGGCATTCGTCCTGGCGATTTTAACCTTTACCAATACCATCCAATGGTGGCATATCCTCATCCTGACATTTCTGCTGGGAATCAGTAATGCCTTTGATGCCCCTGCCCGGCAGGCTTTCGTGCTGGAAATGGTCGAGCGAGAGGATATGACCAATGCCATCGCCTTAAATTCGACCATGTTCAACTCTGCCCTGGTTTTAGGACCAGCCATGGGTGGTTTAATCTATGCCTGGGTAGGACCGGGCTGGTGCTTCACCATCAATGGCATCTCATTTATTGCGGTGATCATTGCCCTACTTTTGATGAGGTTAAAGCCCTTCGTCCCTATCGTGAGCAATGGTAATACTTTGAGTGACGTCCGGGATGGACTGAAGTATGTGATTTCCAATCCCGACGGTGCGAATGTTAATCACCAACCTGTTTGTCATCACCGTGTTCGGTTTTGGTTTCGTCACTTTGATCCCTGCCTGGGCAGTGGTGGTTTTAGGAGGTGATGCTACCACGAATGGCTTTTTGTTGGCCGCACGTGGCGTTGGATCCCTGATTGGATCACTGACCGTGGCTGCCATGGGACGTATAAAGTTCCGTGGAAAAGTATGGACGATTAACAGCCTCCTGTTACCCATCCTGATGGTCATATTTGCTTACATGCATTTATTGATCCCGTCAATGCTGGCAATGGCGTGTGTAGGTTTTGCCACCATGATGATCTTAAATGTTTCCAATGCGATGGTACAGACCCGCATCGCGGACGAAATGCGCGGCCGGGTGATGGGTATCTACACGTTTTTCTTTTTCGGCGCCTTTCCCCTTGGCTCACTGATCTCGGGGTGGGCGGCTGACATCATTGGAGAGCCTCTCACTGTGATCATCATGTGCGGTGATCTTGCTGGTATTTGCATTGTGGGTGATCTGGCGCCAACCTGCCTTGCGAGCGATGGAATGAAATCATCCTCGATGAGCTCAAAGGGTATGACCAAGCCTTATTGTAGAGTATTATTCAGCCGGAAGACTTATAATTGACGAAGCATAAGGGAGATGGTAAAATTCCGACGCTCTCCGCCCCCATTGTCTAGCGGCCCAGGACGCGGCCCTCTCAAGGCCGAAACACGAGTTCGAACCTCGTTGGGGGCACTATGATACTCGGGTGTTCAAAAGCCTGTCGCGGTTGAATCAACCGGATGCCCTTGCAGAACACCCTTTTTTTATTTATTGGGATACCAACCCGCACCGCAGGAATCGTTAATTAAAACACCCGCCTTTTAATGACGGGTGTTTGTGATTGCTTGAGTGTCCAGCACATGCTGGATCGTTGTATTCTTACCCTGCTACTTCGGGAACACCACTCCTGTAGAGTGGGGACTAGCGAGGAGTCTCGTGTGTGCCGTGTGGGGCTAACGGATTTCGGTGCCGGTACTCTTCGCGAAGGCGAGGCATCTCTTCGGCCATGGGTTTGCCACCCGTGTCCTTTTCGCGCAGGTAGGGAGCGCCACCGAATCCTGTGGGACGGCAGCGACAATCAGTCTCGAGTCACGCATCCCATCCTCCGCTCTTAGCACACCACCGCGAAGTCCGCGTGAAGTGTCGCCAACGAGTTGGCACCGACCCAGACGTCAAAGGCCTCCGCCTCCTGGACCCACTTGCCAGCGTACGTGCTCCAGTAGCCAAGCTCAGCCGGGCCAAGA
Organism: uncultured Chloroflexia bacterium; assembly: GCA_963828845.1. Taxonomy (GTDB): domain Bacteria; phylum Chloroflexota; class Anaerolineae; order Anaerolineales; family UBA4823; genus FEB-25. The sequence continues at coordinate 283,738 of CAWHGE010000009.1, read as the reverse complement.
AGGAAGGTGACCATCTTCGTTTCGCCAGGCTTGAGCGTGATACGCTCGAAACCCTTCAGCTCGCGCATCGGACGCGAGTCACTGCCAGCCTTCTGATGGATGTAGAGCTGCACGACCTCGTCACCCGCAACCGGACCCGTGTTCGTCACGTCGGCTGTCACAGCCAGCGAGCTCCCTACCTTCACCTGCGGTGCCGCCACCTTCAGGTTCGTGATCGAGAAGGTCGTGTAGCTGAGACCAAAGCCAAAGGGATAAAGCGGTGTTGTCGGCCCGTCCCAGTAGCGCGAGCGGTAATTTGGGCTGCTCTCGGGCGTGTGCGTGAGGTTGCGTGCATAATAGAGTGGTGCGTGACCCCCACTGCGCGGGAAGGTGACGGGGAGCTTGCCGCCCGGGTTGACGTCGCCGAACAGGACGTCGGCCACGGCATGGCCGCCTTCGCTGCCGGGTTCCCAGGCTTCGAGGATCGCCGGAACATTCTCCGCTGCCCAACCGATGCTCAGTGGACGGCCATTCAAGAGCACGAGGACCACAGGCTTGCCAAGGACCACGACCGCCTTGAGCAGCTCCTCCTGCCGTCCGGGCAGATTCGAGCGAGCCGCGCGAAGCCCACTCGCCGGCCATGTCGGCGTTCTCGCCAAGGACCATCACAATGACGTCAGCGCCGCGCGCCGTGGCTATGGCTGTCTGGAACGCGGCCTCGGCCTGCTCGGGTGTCTGCACAGCCTTCTTGGCCTCAGTCATCATATCGTCGAAAAACGACACTATCTCGCGCCGGATCTCGGGACCGGGGGCATACTCTACCTTGGCTCCCGGCAGCTTGGCACGCATACCTTCGAGAACTGTTACGGCAGCCGGTGTGTGGTCGAAGACCATCCACGAACCCTCCGTAGCCTCCTTCGAATCAGCCAGAGGACCGATCACAGCCACATTCTTCAGGCTCTTTGTGAGCGGCAGCAGCCCACCTTCGTTCCGCAGCAGCACCATTGACCGCTGCGCCGCGAGCCGTGCTTCCTTTCGGTGCTCGGGCAATGCAACAACCTGCGCCAGCTTCGACTCGTCGATGTATGGCTGCTCGAAGAGTCCCATACGAACCTTGATCGCAAGAATGGGCCGAACGGCCGCCTCGATGTCGGCCAGCTTCAGTGTGCCGTCCTCGACGAGGCCGGCAAGGTGCTGCAGGTAGGTGTTGCTGGCCATGTCCATATTAACGCCTGCGCTCAGCGCACGGAAGGCCGCCTCGCGTCCGTCGCGTGCGAAGCCCTGGATAACGAGGTTCCCGACGGCAAACGCGTCGCTGACCACAAAGCCCTTGAACCCCCACTCGCCCCGCAGAATGTCGTGCAGCAAGAAGCGGTTCCCACTCGCCGGGACATCGTTGAGGTCCATGTAGGCGCTCATAAACGTTCCGACGCCGGCCTTCAATGCGGCCTCGAAGGGCGGTAAGTATACGTTGCGCAACCGGCCTTCGGGCAGGTAGACCGGATCGTAATCGCGCCCGCCTTCTGCCACGCCGTAACCCGCGAAGTGTTTGGCACAGGCCACAACATGATCGGGCGCACCGATATACGCTCCCTGGAAGCCGCGGACCTGAGCAACCGCCATGGCCGCACCCAGGAAGGGATCTTCGCCAGCGCCCTCGACGATGCGACCCCAGCGGGCGTCACGGGCGATGTCGAGCATCGGACCGAAGGTCCAATGCAGGCCTGCCGCACGGGCCTCTTTGGCCGCCACAGCCTGCGCCCGTTCGGCAACCGATGGATCCCACGACGAGGCCATGGCCAGCGGCACGGGGAAGATTGTGCGGTAGCCGTGGATCACGTCGAGGGCAAAGAGCAGCGGGATCTTCGACGGGCTTTCTTCGACGGCGATCTTCTGGAGCACGTTGAACTGCTTCGTGTCGTTAAGCCACAGGACCGAGCCGGCTCCGCCCTTCCGGATGACGTCCTCGGGCTTCGGCCCCGGGAAGAACGACGCACCCCCAATTTGGGTAAGCTGCCCGATCTTCTCCTCAAGGCTCATCCGCTCCATGAGGGCTTCAACACGCACCTCGACCTCAGCTTCCGAGAGTTTATCTCCGCGAACAGACCTGGCACTTCGTTTGACGACCATAACACCTCCTCCTCGTGACGCCATGCTCCGGTTCCGAGGGGTGTCTGCCCCACACAAACCCACCGTCCCTCCGCCGGGCCAGCGTCAACAATAACTGCAATCATAATGGCACCCAATGCCACTGTCAACACTCTGTGGTACAACCCGCCGGTGAGTCACGCGTGACCGAAACGCCCGGAGCGAAAAGCCAGGCCGTTCATCCAGGCGGTGCCCTCTGAGGTCATCGCTAGGGGAGATATGGGATATTCGATTGTTGATACCTCCCACTTTCACTATTGGAGAGTAATACCCTTACATATAACTACATGCCTACCGCGCAGGGGATTTTTGTGGTGAAGTTATGTGGGGAAAATGTTGTGATGGACCAGATATTCTTATATAATGAAAAATAAAACTCGGGGGAAATTCAATGGAAATTGAGCGGAAATCACTGCAAGAGTTTGGAGATGAGCATTTGGATTTATAAATTCTAGAATCTCTCTGTGTAGATATGTATGTTACCAAGATATGCGTTATTAGGAGTAATTGCATGAATCGCACAACAAAGAAAGCTAGGGGCCAACTTTTAGATAAATGTAGCAAGGTGGTGATATCAGAATGTTTGGTAAAAATAACTCTGATTGATACTCAGCGTCCCAATGACCGTCCCAGTTATAAAGCAACATTGACAGTGGATGGTTATAAACCAGAATTAGACAATAAAACTCTATTATTGAAATTAGATGACGATCTAATTGGGGAAATCTTTATCCATATTTCACCCCACGTGCCAGGGCAAGAAATTTATTTCATGGTCGACTTGCAGGGTAGTTTTTGGAAAAATCTTGATTGGTTCAAGAAATTATAAGCCAAATATCATATTGAGAGCATGCTAACACTGGCTCGAGAGGACAGCGGCTCCACTGCTGAGTGTATGAACCGCTTTGCTAAAAAAAGTGCAATAATGCAAAGGAGCCTCGCCATTCCCGCTGCTATCGAGCCACTTAATCATAACTGACCATGTAGTTGGGCATTTTCCTGTATTACTTGGCACAGCCATCCATCAATAATGTATATGGAGGAACCACATGCATGTACATAAACGAAATCACATCATTCCCGTAGTGGTGGTAACGGTCATCTTTCTTTGTTTGTCTTCATACATCACCAGTATGGGTAAGACATCTCCGTTGCTCCTTGATTTCACATCGATCTCTTACCTCTATCTACCCCATATATTCAGACAACCTACTCCAACTGCTACGCCTATTCCACCTGATGACTCCAATAATGAACAGTCGATTGCTAATTCGCTCAATCAAATAAGAAACGAAAATGGGCTTTCCTCTCTTATACTGGTATATGAATTGACACAAGCCGCACGCAGGCACAGTCGAGATATGGCTGATCACAATTTTACTAGTCATACTGGCTCGGATGGTTCCAGTTTTATTCAGCGTATACAAGAAGCAGGCTACAACAATTGGACGTCAGCGGGAGAAATTATCGGGTGGGGGTTTGGTGGTAATGCAGGAAGTATGGTAAATTGGTGGATGAACAGTCCATCACATAGGTCGATTATACTCTCCAATAATCTCATAGATTTTGGTGTCGGATATGCTAAAAATCCTGGAAGTGATTGGGTACATTATTGGACTGTGGACTTTGGAAGCAGAGATATACAAAACGTTCAATTTCCACAAGAATTATATATTTGCACATTTACTTCACAAGATACATATGGTGGAAGCAGTATGATCGTTTATAGTACAGAACCTTGTCGATAAGCATCTCTTACTGGCTAGTCATAACATTCCTGTATGTGCATCCAATTAAAGGCGAAATACGGCTAATAATGGAGTGTAGTTGACATTTCTCTACTTTTGTATTAAAACGTGAGTTGGTTTGCGGCATATCCGCACATGTGTTGAGCATACCACGTACGTTAGCGATCCAATTCCATCGTGTAATCCATCACCAAAGCCTCTCGCTTCAACACAGACCCTCAAGTCATCCAGCACATGAACAATGAAATGGCTGTGGTTATTGCATGTAAGATAGTCGGATTCCCTCGAAACTCATAATCAATATTATCATCCTGTTATTCTCGCATGCGAGAAAGGCTTTCTTCCACCTCCCATACTAGCATTATAGGTGCGATACCTCTATACAATCACATGACTACCTAACTGGAAATGATAAAGGTGATTAATAGTCAAGTGTGTTGCGTTACAAGGGATTCGTCAATATACTGAATACAACTATAGGTAGAATTGTATTTGAACAATACAATAGGCGGCTTATTAGGTCGCAGAGGTTTATAATCTGTTGAGCCATTAAATTATAGCTAATCACACAGTTCGGTGCATGGATTATCCCATTTTAGGTTTTGCAATCATTTAGAGGAGTTACATAATGTCCAAAAAACCATACGGAGTACTAACTCTGCACGGATTCACTTCAAGCTTGGACTGTGTCCGAGAGATTGAACCACCTCTCAAAGCATTGGGATTGCCAACCAGCATGCCAGTATTACGCGGTCACAGTGCTGAATCTCCAGAAGCTTTGCGAGGTGTGACTTGGCATGATTGGGTTACAGACGCTGAATTTACCCTTCGGGATTTACTGACAGAGGTCGAGAGAGTCATCGTAATTGGACACTGCATGGGTGGGTTAGTGGCATTGACCCTGGCTGCTGACTATGGTGAGAAACTCGATAGCATCATCCTTGCTGCTGCATTTATTCAACCAAGCTCACTTTTGGCACCTGGCAGACCATTTAACTTCCTAACTCCCTTGATGCGCATGGTCTTTAATAAATGGAATCTTGCTCAAAAAAACTATGCTGACAAATCCCTGGCTCAATATGATACGAATTATCTATGAGCCCCTATGGACGCACTCTACTCACTCTTAGACTTCTCCAAAGTTACAAGGAAACACTTGGCGGAAGTAAAGACACCTGCTCTTATCATACAAAGCCACAATGATTCCACAGTAGCGCCAGAGAGTGCGGAGATTATTTACAACCAGATCTCTACGCCTGTAGAATTGAAACGGATCCTTTGGTTTGAAATAACAGAGCATGAGATGTTTCGTGATTGTGAGAGGTGTGCTATCATCGATGTGATAGCGAATTATATCCGTGAACGAATCGGAGCAAAGTAACGATGCACCGAATACGGCCCCCAATAGGCAATTACATTGCCGCTCTCACGCTAACGCGATTCGACAGTGATATAACGAATATGGAGTCTAATCGCCCCGCCTAAACCCCGCTCAAGTATACCGTTGAGACCAGGATATTTTCAAGATAATCCCCGTTATAGGTGGCACAATATAGCCAGAGTCTGTAGAATTAGCTGGGCGGCTTAGCGATAAGGCGGAGCCGTTGTCCTCACAACAAGGAGAATGTTTATCATGAACACTCACTCTACTGAAAAGGCAACGTCACCTGGATCGACTGAGGCCGAACCCATAAGATGGCTACGATTCTTGTCGCGCTGGTCTTTGATGGTCGGATTGGTTGTCCTTGCCCTCCCGGTTCTGTATTTCGGCGGCGCGGCCCAGCAACCATCTGACATTTCCCTTGGTGCAGAGTACACAGAACTGATGCAAGCCGTACGTAGCCCAGCAATGTATCGAGTGACGTGGATATTCGATGCCCTCGTTTGGCTAATGATCGGCGTCACCCTTCTTACACTCGCGGGTATCCTCCGCCGTCACGCGCCAATTCGGGCAACCTTTATCGGAGCCTGTGGCATTGCCCAGTTCACGGGTTCGCTTGCTGGCTTCGTCCGCCTTATAGGAATTAGCGGCCTGGCAGCCCTCTATCCGAACGCCGTTCCTGATCAGCAAGCAGTCCTTCTCCAGTCGTACGTCAACCTGTGGCCGGTCATTAATTCCCTCTACCTCGCCGGAACCTTTCTCCAAGGCGTGGGGCTCTTGCTTGCGGCATGGGGTGTCTCCTCGCTGCGTGGTTTCCCACGGTGGCTGGCGATCTGGCTTGCATTACCAGGTCTTTTGGCGGTCCTACAGTTCATCATTGTCACAACGGGAGCGCCCTTTTCGCGCCCGCTTAACTTCATTGCTGTCATAGTGGGAACTTTCGGCTTGAACCTTGCTATGGCAGTTTCCTTGTGGTGCCCATCAACGATGTTGACTTCCGCCGTTGCGGATGAACCCGCCAGCGGATGAGGGTTGGAACAAGAGGCAGGGAAAACTGAAGCCATTTTCGAGAGCAACCGGGTCGCTCTTCATCGTAGGGCTCCGCCCAGCAACAGCTCCATCTGACCGCCTTCGGTGCTTCGGAGTGGGTGATGCCGAATGTTGCGACTAGGATATTTTGAAGAGAATCCGCTTTATAAGTGGCACGATATACCCAGATTCTGTTGAATCAATAGTTAGGAGTCTCACGTAATGACCTACGAAGAAGCATTACAGAAGTTTGGTTTACCAACACTACCTCAATACCGAGATGAGATAATTCATCTTCTCATCGAGGAGATCGAGTTAGCACTCAAATGGGAGGATCGTGAAGAGATGCTTCGGACGCTTTGTTTGCAGTTATTTAGTATTGGAATGGTCGAAGATGCACTTCTTATATGGGAAGCAAAACAATCCAACTTTGATGCTGGTTGTGGTTTAGACATCCAGTTTATTTGTGGGGCAGGGGTGGCTGAGACGAAGGAATATCTTGCACAGTCGACTGATCCATCTGCTTCCGAAGCATTAGAGTATTTGACTGAATGCGAACAGACAGGGGATTTTGTGGGCTCAACTCCTCTGTTGACCATTCATCAATATCGTAAATACTATATAGTAGAGTAGGATCAGTTGCTTTGTGGCATGGGAGTTCCTACGGATGGATTCCTTATCAGAATCATCAGTGATACAATGCCCCCATGAAGTCCATCACCAAAGCCTCTCGCAGCAATCCGGCTGTCCAGGTCGTAAATTCTAGCCTTACCGATTTCACATTAGAAATCTTAAAATATTGGTGATTTTGCATAAACCTATTGTGGATTAGAACATTTATGCTATAATGAATGTGCTCTTCATTCATACCGAGTGATCTTCTCGGTATTAGTGTAACTACTCACCCTTATCTCTGAATATCGACATCGATCTATTTAGGTTTATCCGGCCGTAACCTTTTGCTTCTTCATAGCTCCAAAGGAGCTCGCCCCGATTTTTTCTCGCTTTTCTCGCAAGCCACCAACGTTTTTCTCCCAAAAACACGACTTTTATCAGGGGAGATGATGCGCCTGGCATAATTCCCCTCTCCCTTTCGGGAGAGGGTAGGGTGAGGGTATTCGTGCATTCGTGTTGGTGGATGGGTCCTTTACGCACTATATTCGTGGATGGTCACTGGAATCCCTGATTTGAACGTATTTGAATATTTTTTTCAATTCATCAAGAACTCTATGGCAATAATTCTGCCCTCCTCCGCATACGAATTAGGCAATTATTCGGAGCTGAACTTGGTGAGTAATTACATAGTATTGTTTCTGGTCCTACTTTTCTCACAATTTCGTCGAAAGGATGATTCGAATTTATTCGTTTTTTGGGGAAACAAATCCACCCTTATCCATCCACACCTTCCTTAGGATCTATATTTTTGACCTCTACGAATACAGGTAAAAGATTAATTGAATGCATTTGAATTTTTACATTCAATTCACTAGTTTGTTTTGGCTGCCAGCCTACCCTGCACAATATGGCGTTTATCGCCTGCTACGATCATGAGACTGACGATATCGCCGGCTTGGTCGATGCCTTGGTAGCCGTCTGTGCGCCATCGCTGCGTCCATGCCGGCGAAATTCACTAAAGCCAAGAAGTATCTTCAGTCATCTAGGAGTCCCCCATGCCAAGCATCTCCCCCATAGCCACGCCCGCTTACCGCAATCCCAACCTGACCGTTGAAGAACGTGTTGCCGACCTGCTCGGCCGTATGACCCTCGAGGAGAAGGTCGGCCAGCTGATGCTGTGGGACGCCCGCAGCGAGGACCTCTCTTTCATCAACACCCATCAGCCCGGCTCCATCCTTCACATTCTCGGGGCTAAGATCAGCCGCGCCATGGACCTCGCCGCGCAGAACCGCCTCGGCATTCCGCTGCTCGTCGGTGAGGACGGCATCCACGGCCACTCGTTCTGGAAGGGTGCGACCATCTTTCCGACTCAGCTGGGGCTCGCTGCGAGCTGGAATCCCGAGTTGCTCGAACAGGTCGGACGCGTGACTGCCGAGGAGATGGCTCCGACGGGCATCCACTGGACGTTCTCACCCGTGCTCTGCCTTTCGCGTGACCTGCGCTGGGGCCGCATCGGCGAAACGTTCGGCGAGGATCCATATCTGATCGGTGAGCTCGGCGTCGCTCTCATCCGTGGCTACCAGGGCCAGGGCTTTGATGACCCCACGGCTGTGCTCGCCACCGCCAAGCACTATGCTGGCTACTCCGAGACGCAGGGCGGCCGCGACGCCTCCGAGGCTGACCTCTCGCCTCGCAAGCTTCGTAGCTACTTCCTGCCACCGTTTGAGCGTGCCGCCCGCGCCGGCGCCATGACTTTCATGACCGGCTATCAATCGATCGATGGCGTGCCTTCGACTGCCAACCGCTGGCTGCTCGTCGACATTCTCAAGAACGAGTGGGGCTTCCGCGGCGTGGTCGTGACCGACTGGGACAACGTCGGTCGACTCGTCAGGGAGCAGAAGGTCTGCGCCACCTACGCTGATGCTGCCACCATGGCCCTGCGTGCCGGCAACGACATTATGATGACGACCCCCCAGTTCTACGAGGGAGCCATCGAGGCCGTGCGCAGCGGTCACCTCGCCGAGTCGGAAATCGATGCACCCTGCGCCCGTCTGCTTGCGTTGAAGTTCCGCATGGGCCTCTTCGAAAATCCCCGCCGTCCCGACCTCGACCGCGCCGCCGCTGAAATCGCACGGCCCGACCATCGCGCCGCCAATCTTGCTGCCGCGCGCCAAAGTCTCGTGCTCCTACAGAATAATGGCCTGCTTCCGCTCGATCCGGCGAAGGTGAAGTCCATCGCCGTGGTCGGCCCCAACGCCGACGATGATCTGCAGCAGCTCGGTGATTGGTCGCTCGGCTCGCCGCAGCATCTGCCGGAGGCCGGCAAGCAACCGCGCCAGAAGACGACGACCGTGCTCGACGGCATTCGCGCCCTGGCGCCAGCCGGATCCTCGATCCGCTACGAACGTGGCTGCTCGATTGTCGATGACGATCTCTCCGGCATCCCCGCCGCGATCGCCGCAGCGCAGGTGGCCGACGTGGTCGTGGCCGTCGTCGGTGATCACCTGAAGTTCGTCGGCGAGACGCGAAGCACCGCCACACTCGAGTTGCAAGGCGGACAGATCGCATTGCTTGATGCACTGGAGAAAACCGGCAAGCCAATGATCGTCGTGCTTGTGAACAGCAAGCCGCTCGTGCTGCCGCCCTCGGCCAAGCGTGCCGCCGCGATCCTCGAGGGCTTCAACTCCGGCATGGAGGGCGGTTGCGCCGTCGCCGAGGCGCTATTCGGTCAATTGAATCCGTCCGGCAAGCTCACCATCTCGATCCCGGTCCATGTAGGCCAACAGCCGGTATTCTACAACCAGGTACGCGGTCAGCACGGTGACCGCTACGCAGATCTCACTCAGGAGCCTCTCTTTCCTTTCGGTCATGGCCTGAGCTATACGCAATACCACTATTCGAATCTGCAACTCGCCACGCCTACACTAGCGCACGGGCAGTCGGCGGCAGTCTCGGTCGACGTGGAGAACACCGGTCAGCGCGCAGGCGACGAGATCGTGCAGCTCTACGTGACCGACGTCGTGACCTCGGCAACATGGGTGAACAAGGCGCTCAAGGGCTTCGCCCGTGTGCACCTCGCATCCGGCGAGAAAAAGACCGTGCGGTTCGAGCTGCCGTGGGAGGCGTTCCAAATCGTGGATGCAGAGGGCCGCAGCGTGGTTGAGCCGGGCGAGTTCGAGATCCTTGTCGGTCCCTCGTCACGCGATCGCGATCTGCTGAAGGCGACGCTGCGCTTGGATTAATCTTCCATTCCGCGCTCTCCTAGGAGAACGCGTCTGCAGACCGAAAGCGGATTCGCGGCTTTTCATTGACAGCCGGGCGGATGGGATTAGTAATTGAAATCCATATCCTGCAAGCCCTGGCTTTTCAGGGAAAGAAGAATACAGATCGCCCTTTGGCGGCTTTGGAAACAGCCATCTTGCTAGCTCAGCCGGAGGGGTTCGTGCGTATGCAAACCGCTTTGCTGAGCACCAAATTATATTTCCCCCTACCTGCCCTGCACTTATGAATCGCCCGCGGTTAGTGGATCGGTTCCAGGCTGGATTATCCGGCACGCTGACACTTATTTCCGCTCCAGCAGGTTCGGGGGAAACGACCTCCTCAGTGAATGGCGGGCCGGGCCTGGGTCCAAGACACCGGTAGCCTGGATCTCACTTGATATAGGCGATAATGACCCGCTCCGCTTCTTTCAATATCTACTTGCTGAACCGGATACGCTCCAGCCTGGTATCGTCCAAGAAATCCATCCCTTTTTACAAACCTCCGAAAAACTGAACTACGATGCTATATTATATAATTTGTGAGGGCTCTTATGGCCCAAGACCAGTTGAAGCGATTATTATGTTCATTTCTCATAATAATCAGATCATGTCTCATCCCATCGAAATACAAATTCTGATGGAAATATCTACAAGATTTTCCCGAATTTCAGCTCTATTATGCCATTTTCTACTATTCCATGCCACAGCACTCAGATCATCTCCACCATATAATATCTGGCCTAATTTTACATTTCTAAACTTGGCCACAGCAAAAAAAGCCGCCGCTTCCATCTCCACCGTGACACAGCCCTCCGATTTTCTCAGTTGTATTTTTTTCTCTGTCTCTCTATAAATTGAATCAGTAGTCCAGGTTTTTGCTTTTATATAATCGATCTTGTATTTATTGAATTCTTCCTCGATCTTTCCAACTACTTCAGGGTTGCATTCAATTTCTCTGGCTGGTGCAAGATAATGATAAGAAACGCCTTCATCTCGTATTGCTGAAATTGGAATAATCAGGTGTCCAACGGCGATATCTTTTCTCAGTACACCCGCGCCACCGCAGACGATAAATTTATTGAATCCATAGGCAATTAACTCTTCCAGGAAAGCAGCAGATCCGGCCGCACCTACATATCCTAAGGATAAATGAACCTTTTTCCCCATGTACTCCATTTCATAGATTGGAACATCCATAGACTCACAATTCAATAATTTGACTACCTTTATCAATCCCTTCTTTTCCATGTTATCAAGAACTTCACGAAAAAAAGTAATCACACAATATTCATATCCTTCAGTTTTTTTATGGGAAAAGGATGGCTCAATTTTTGCAACTCGCGCATCATCAAATTCCAATATTGGATATTTTTCTTTTTTCATCAGGTCCTCCATTAGCGGCTCGAATCCCGCCAGTCGGGATTCGAGCTGTGTCAGGCGTGTACTTCTTGCGCCTTTATTATAGTGCTACGAGATAACCGGCGTGTGCTCAAATATCTCGTCGATTTTCTTCATTTGTTCATTACTCAACATGCCGAACTCCATCGCATTGAAGGTTCTGAGCAAGGTGGGGGAAAGTAAACCCTTGAACGTTATAACGTCATAACGTTTAAATATCCGGTAGACCTAAGCTTCCGCGGTGAGCATCTGGTGGATCGTGGGTGTCACCGGCTGCAATGCCAGCCAGATCGCGACGAGCAGCATTAATATCCCTGCCCCAACGAACAAGCCTGTCAGGCTAAGCTTGATGAATGCCCCGGAGAGCGCCTGCGAGACGGGCACGAGACCCACGCCAGCCAGTAATATCAGGCTCATTACTCGCCCAAGCATCTCCTTAGGTGTCATGCGCTGGATAGAGGTGACCACGGTAATCTCCAAGACTCCATTACCCACCCCAACAATCAGCAGAATCACGCAAGCGACCAGCGTTGAGCTAACCATTCCCATCAATCCCAAAGCCAGACCGAAGCAGGCGATAACTGCGACCATTAAAGCTCCCAAATGCTTGCGCAGCACCTGGAGCATGCTGCTCGTCAGCAGGATACCCAGCAAGTTACCACCGCCGAAAGCGCTTATAACCGTCCCGTATGCTGCCGCTCCTCCCGTGAGGCGCGTATCGGCTAATACCGGAATGCCGACCAGTATCGGGCCAACAAACAGGAAATTGGCTGCCACCATCAGGATGAGTATCGTGCGAAGCAGATCGTCGCGCCATAGGTAGGCAATCCCTTCCTTGATAGAAGCCAGGATATTGCCAGAGGTCTTTGCCTGTGGCTTTACAATGCCCTGCCATTTCATCAACACGAGGGTCGCCACCGAGACGAGGAAGGTAAATGCGTCCACCACGATGGCCGCCGCGATGCCAGCCATTTCAGCGCTACTCTGAGCTGTTTTTGAATGGGCGAACAGGGCGATCAAGCCTCCAGCCAACACCGGGCCAACGAAATTTGATAGATAGGATGTCCCCTGGTAGATGGAGTTGCTGATGGTTAGCTCATCCGGTTTGACCAGAATGGGTACCATCGCACCGGAAGCCGGGCTAAAGAATCCACTGATGGTTCCAAATAACAAAGCCAACACGTAGAGCGTCCATAATTGCAGCCAGCCGGTAAGGATCATCACCGCCAGCAAGGTGGTGAGCGCCAGGCGCAGAGTATCGGAGACCAGCATGATGACCCGGGGTGAGTACTTGTCGGCGAAAGCACCCCCCACCAGCATGAATATCGCCCGGGGAATGCCGATCAGTGCCAGGATTGTGCCAAGTGCCAGTGGGTCATCCGTCAGCTTCAGCACCAGCCAGGGCAGGGCGATCATGAAGAACTCGTCGCCTAAAAGCGAAGTACCCTGGCCAATCCAGAGCAGACGGAAGTTGTAGTTCTTTAAGACATTATGCAGAAGTCGGTTTTGGGAGGATTGTCATAGTATTTTCTCCAGTCATTATTTGATAAAATACTAGCAGTTTCTCTATGAAACTACATCCTACCAACGTACCATTGGGGTAGTATTTAATTTAGGTCCATAAGTATCAAGGTTTACAGCCTTGAATATCGAGCATTCTGGAAAATCTCAAAATACATACCTGCTCGAAGGCTAGATTACTGATCTGCGTCAATTCCCCGAGAGCGCTATTAGTTTAGCAGCCTGCATCCAAGACGCGTGCAAATCTTCCAGATCAAATAAATTGTTGCGAGGGATTATTTCCGCTCGCAACAATGCTTTACAAGGATTTTGGATTCATTGGGATGGTTGTCTAAAGCATTTCTACCAAGATCTGTGCAGCATCTCGTACTAAGTTAGGGCAAAGCTGGATAAACAATCCCTTCTCCCATACCGTTTGGAGTTGTTGAGGGTCGTTCAAGTTGTATCCGAGCAAGTCGGAACATTGGATCGAACCATGGATTTCCATAAAACGCTGGATCAGCTCGTGTACGCGTTGGTATGTATAAGAGCGTGCAACTTCATCATTGCTAAGGATGGATCCATGTTGTAAACCGAGCACCATGATTGCTCCGGTCACTGACCCACACATATCGTTTGTACAGCTCGTCCCTGCCCCAAAGGGTTCGCCGATCCTGAAAGCCAGGTTTTGCGGAAGATCGTAGCGTTTTGCGAAGCTGGCAAGGATGGATTGTGTGCAGGTATAACCTTGTTTGTAAAAGGCAACCGCTTGCTCGACCTCAGGGTGAGTCATGCCATTTTCTCCCATATGCCTATTGGATGTTCATCCATCAAAAAAGCCCAGCTCTTTACCCCGTGATACCGCCTGGGTACGAGTCTTCACATCAAGCTTGGCGTAGATGTTGCTGATGTGCTTCTTTACGGTAGTTATCGATATGAATAACCTGGATGCGATTTCCTGATTGGACAATCCGGCCTCGATGAGCTTCAGCACTTCGATTTCTCGCCCACTCAGTGGCTCGATCAGGAGCTGGGCTGGCACAGGCGCTGTTGCCAGAAACTGGGCCAAATGCCTCCAATAGTTCGCGGGCATATCCGGTCGCGTCCTGATTTGATTTCACCAGGTACAGCAGCTTTTAGTACGCGCTCACCTTCATCTAGAAAAACGCGCTTGTACCCTTCTGGCTGGGCAAGCGCGACGGACCTGGCCAATGTAGTTACCGCCACAGCCGTTTCTTTCTTTCCCTGGTATGCCAAGGCTTCGAGGACTAGCAGCTCAACAACTTGGAGCATACGGTGGTCATTTTGTGCTTTTTGAAGCATGCGTTCTGCTAAACCAAGAGCTGACTCATAATCCTCGCATGCCAGCAGCCAGCGCAGTAAAGTTAAGTATTTGACCTCATGCAGGTAAGTGATTTCATCAGCAGGATTAATGCCGCTGGCCTTGATGCGTTGTGACACCCTTTCCAGGCTGCCCAGTGACAACCAAAACCGGTCCAGGGCGGCTTCAATCCGGATTGAATTCCAGGGATATAAGCGGTTATCCCGGTTGATCTGGTCAACGGTTCGCATCAACACCTGGGCTTTTTCCAGGTTGCCGTTCGCCTGTTCCAACTTCGCTGACATAATGATCCCGATGGCTTGTTGCTCAATATTTCCCCACTGCTGACTGACCTCCAGGCATTGATGCGCAAAATGCTCCGCCTGTTCAAGCTGGTTCCACTCATAATACACTTTGCTCAATCCTGAATAAACCCGGGCAGATAAAGGCAGTCTTTGCCCATCCACACGCACCGTCATCGGTAAGGTTTCCAATAACAATCGCTCTGCTTGCCTGAGCTTTCCTTGTTCCAATAATACGTCACAAATATCACCATTGGTGTTGATGATCATTTCAACGTTATTTGCCATCTTTCCGATTTCCACTGCCTGGTCATAAATCCGTCTAGCTCCGTCTAAATCACCACTCAAAAATATAGTTTTCGCTAGGGCGCCGGTTGCCACGCTGCGCACACTCTGTGACAACGGATCCGTATCGGGTACTAAATCCAGCGCTTGTTGGGCCAGCCTGGCTGTCTCGGTGACGTTCCCCTGTATATCTGCCCAATATGCCCGGCCGGCTGATATGGTGCCTACCATCGTGTTGACGTCCGGGGTTGGTTCCAGCGCGGAAACCAGTCTTTCGGCAATCTGGAAAGCTTGTTCTGCCTGCTCCATACGCCCGGCTATGGTAAGTGCCCAACCTTTATGAATTGCCAACCAGGGATGGGTTGAAAAATAATGTTCAACTGTTTCCATCCATTTAAGCAAAGTTAATACCTCGCCGCTCATGAGGAGGTAGCAGCCATTCTGCTCAACCAATTGAGCAACACGTTCCTGATCACCTGAGCTGAGGGCGCATTGGATAGCTTCTCCGATCAGCCCATTTTTCTCATACCATTCGGATGCACGCTGATATAGTTTCGGGAGCAACTCTGGATATTGATATTCCAGGCGTCGATTGAGTGCATCTGCGAACAAGTGATGGTACCGGTACCAGCGCCGTTCTTCATCCAATGGAATGATGAACAGGTTCTTCATTTGCAGGCTTTCCAGCACGCTTTGCCCATCCAGCGGGTGCTCAGCAGACCTGACGTCCACCAGGCTATCGCACAGTGAGGCACACATGCGGGAAAGGATAGAGGTCTGCAATAAAAATGAGCGTGTCTGCTCATCCTGGCGTTTCAGTACTTCTTCAGCCAGATAGTCCACGATATAGTGATGGCTTCCACTAAATGCTGAGATAAAACCGGGCACATCTTTGCAGCCTTGCATCGAGAGGACGGCCAGCTGCAAACCTGCAATCCAACCCTCAGTGCGCGCATCCATGGCGGCAATATCTTCAGCCGACAGGTTAAAACCCATCACTCCGTTAACAAAGGCGGCCACCTCGCCTGGGGTAAAGCGCAATTGGTCAGCCCGTATCTCCACCATCTGGTTGCGCACCCGTAGACGGGACAGTGGCAGAGGCGGGTCTGTCCGGGTGATAAGCATCAGGTGCATTTGTTGAGCCGGGATATGGTCAAGCAAGAATGCCACGATGTCAAGGATTAATTGGTCCTGGATAAGGTGAAAATCGTCCATTACCAGGACAAAGCGGCTGTCTTGCTTGGCGATCTCGTTGATCAAGATATTCATTAAAGCCTGGAACGAAGCTGGTTGGATTCCTTCAACCATATCCAACAAGTCAAGCCGGACAGCCGGGACGATTATTTGAAGCGCAGTCAGCAGGTATTGCAAAAAGCGGACCGGATCGTTATCGCTTTCCTCCAACGACAGCCAGGCACTTGGGATACCCGTTTCACGCAGCCAGCTGCTTACCAGGGTGGTTTTGCCATAACCGGCAGGGGCCGAAACCAATGTAAAGCCTTTCGCCAGGGCATTCGACAGAATAGCCGTCAGCCGAGGACGAGCAACCAGCGTCTCGCGTGAGGGCGGGATATACAGCTTTGTAGAAAGCAGAGTTGTCTGCATAAATTTGGACGCTACTTATTTTATACCACAGAAGATGAATAAATCCACATAAATATATTATCGTGAAGCCAGATCCACCCAAGAATACAACCCCCAATACATCTTTCAGATGATGACTCGAAGATGGTAAATCGATAAAGTATAGACGCTTACTAATACATCAACCGTTCGAACATAATAACGTTATAAGGTCAAAAAAATCGGTTAGCAACAATGGCTATGAAACCAACGAATACCCAAATAAACCCTTCATCAATAAGAAGCGGAGCTCAAAACCAGCCAACCGCAAGCTCAGCAGCAAGGGTTTACGAAATTCATATCGAAGGCCATCTCGATAGCACGTGGTCGGAGTGGCTGGATGGATTGGAGGTGCAGTTATTGGAGAATGGAGAGACGATTCTTTTTGGACCGATCGTAGACCAGTCTGCTCTTATGGGCGTGTTGAACAAACTGGGTCGTATGAATGTGACTTTAATTTCTTTGAACGAAATAAAAAAATAAGGAGATAAAAATGAACACTACAAAAAATTTAAACCGTAATTTTGACGCAATTGGATGGGGTGCATTATTTATCTGGTGGGGCATATCAGTGCTGGTTACTTCCCTGCCGGTTGGCACCGTCGCAATTGGCACCGGTGTGATCTTGATCGGCGTGAACGTGGCTCGAAAGCTAAGCGGTGTACCCATCAGCCGTTTTTCAACTACCGTTGGCATCCTGGCTTTCGTTTGGGGCGTTTTGGAGCTGGTGGGTGTGCTCCTGAGCTTGCCGTTCGAGCTCCCTATCTTCGCAATTTTGCTGATCGTGCTGGGCGTGATCGTACTCTGGCCCGAGCTGATGGGAACCAAAAATATATAAACAGTCGGCAGGAAATGGTGAAGCTACACACCTTCAATGGCAAAGCGACTGCACACGTTTGAGGTCATTAGGTGGGATGGTTTCCTCTCCATAGACTTTTGCGGAAACCATCCCATCCTGTGGTCCAGATCAGAAGTGTATACCCAGCCAGGAACAGTTTTATACCGAATACCACTAGATTGAAAATAGGAGGCATGAACATGGAAAAAAAACTTCAGGGTAATTGGCTGGCAAAGTGGCGAACTACTTCCGCCACTCTCACGAGAGGCATGCAATGGGGTTTGGTTGGAGGCTTAGCCGGAACGATGGCCATGGATCTAGTCCTCGTGGGTGGATTATCCACACTAGGACTGCCAACCGATACCTGTTTTTTATCCATTGGAAGCACAGTCGCACATTTCTTTTCTCTCCTGGGAATAAAGCTATCAGGAGGCGTCATGCTGGGTGTGGCTACGTTCCATCTGCTGGGTCCGGTGCTTAGTGCAATCTATGGCTTAGCCGTGAGCCAGGTCGGTGCTCTTCAAGGGATAACCCTGAAGAAGAACGTCGTATGCGCTGTTCTTTATGCTGAGGTTCTTAGCCAGCTAATTCTTACGACGATGCCTATTCTATTGAAAATGTCAGGATCCGAGACAGCGCTGTGGTTCGCTGGATCCTTTGTCTTGCATCTGACATGGGGTATTGTCCTTGGATTTGTGATGCACTATGGGTTGCTGGCTAAAAGCGTGACAGGTTCAGTTGGGATGGTTCCGACGGGAAAATAGAATAGGATACAATATGGACGACAATCAAAGACTTAATCGTATTTTCGAAACCATTGCCTGCGCTGTGATGTACATCTGTTGGTATATTACACAACTTACTCACCTGTTTCACACTGGTCATGCGCCGTTGGCATTGATTCGGTTTTTCTAATCCAAAAGGGGTGAGTGATTACATCGAAGTTGCCTGCATCGCGAGATGCAATCAAATCGTTGAGCAGGTTGCCGTAAAGGTTCAGACTATGATTTCTACGTAAGAAGTATCAAAATCTAAAAGTGAAGGGAGATTATCATGAATAAGTTTTTTGCAGGTATAGATGTAGGCAGGAAGAATATTGTCTTCGGTGTGGTCTTATTTCTTGTTCTCGGCGTTGTGGTTGGAGTTCCCCTGACCGTGAATTTATTCGGGGGCTCTATGCTGACCGGGAGCCAGTACCAGACCTGGATAGTACTGCACGCTTATGGCGTGTTCACGGCTTTCGTTAATTTCTTCTTTGGGTTCCTGGTCGACCGGATGAGCCTGGGCAGGCGGCAGCTTGAAATCGCCAGCTGGTCGTTTTTGGTTGCTGGATTAGTCGGAGGCTTTGGTCGACCGGTCCTGTTTCTCCGGTCATCTCCTGGTGGGATCGCCAGTTACGCCGTCTCACTCGTCGAAACAGCCGGGTTTGTCTTGGGAACATTCATCTTCGTGCGGGGCCAAATGAAGGAGAGCTCTGCCCAACAGCCTAAGGAGACAGCCTAGCCAGCTTCTGAGTTGCTTGCTGCGGATGGTAGCTCCGGATGGACATGGGAAAGGTGGGCACAGTTGATGAAAGCCTTGGAAGCGAATGGAGTGAATGTAAATGAGTGCATAAACTTTATGCAGGGAAAAACCGATGAATATCTTAACTATATACGCCCATCCTAGCCCAAAGTCCTTCTGCCATGCCATTCTGGAGCAGTTCACCAAAGGGCTCGAGGACGCCGGTCACACGAATGAAGTGGTTGACCTGTATGCCATCCGGTTCGATCCGGTCTTTCGTACACAGGATTTTGCCAGCTATGTTCACGAAAGCATGCCGCTGGATATGCTCGACCAGATGAACCTGAAACAACATGTGCTCAACTCTGCAGGAGGTCCGATTCAGCGGTTCATCGCCTCGCTCTGGCTGCGGGATAAGGATTCCCAGGCGGTCGCGAAGTTCATTCACGCCCATAGGCCTAAAGATGTCAGAGCACAATGGGAGAAAGTAAAAAACGCCCAGGGTCTCGCCTTTATTGCGCCTGTCTTCTGGTGTCATTTTCCTGCGATCATGAAAGGCTGGTTCGAGCGAGTCTTCGCTTACGGTGATGCTTACGCTCTGACATCGGATGGATGGCAGGGGAAGTGAAAGGTCGGGTCCCGCTTCTTCACCATGAAAAAGCCCTGGTTATCAACACGACGCTCTTCAGCGAAGAGGACTATCAAGCCAGTTTGAAAGCACCGATGACTTGGCTGATTGACGACTGGGGATTACGTTACCCAGGCGTCAAAAAAGTCGAACATGTATATTTCTATCGTGTGCCTGTAACAGACGATGAGACCAGACGCGGTTATCTGGAGCGGGCTTACAAACTGGGCAAGGATTTTGCCCAGTAAATCATCGAAAGGAGAATGTAGACCATGTCTAAATCACCCTGGTGGAAAGGTACACATGGCGAATGGTATGTGGTCGGTCAAATTGTCTTGATTGTGCTGGTCTTCTTTGGCCCACGCACATACCAGGGATGGCCAATTGGACAACCCCTTTTACATGGCTGAGCACGATTGTGGGTGGTGCCATCCTATTGACAGGTATCCTTCTGCTTATTGTTGCGATATTCCGATTGGGATCGAATTTAACTGCTGTCGCCTTACCCGAAAGAACAAGGAACACTGATTGAAACCGGCCCATATCGGCTTGTGCGCCACCCAATATACTGCGGCGGAATATTGATTGCCTTCGGATGGGCCTTCCTGGTCCATGGCTGGCTTACACTTGGTTACGCGGTCATTATGATGGTGTTCTTTGATTTCAAGTCCAGAAGGGAAGAAGAATGGCTAAAAAATAAGTTCCCCGGCTATTCGGAATATCAAAAACGTGTACATAAATTGATTCCATTTATATACTAGAAAGCACTCAGTAACTCATGCATTGAATACGCGGATCATTCTTCACCCCTAAGGTCGCTAAGAATGATAAGTGTATGAAATTTATAGAGTTGCTGAATGCGGCTAACAAGCATCAAACAATATCTAATATACACACTCGCACTCATTATATTCATTCTCCTGGATTGACCAGGAATTACCCTCTCCCCTTTGTATAATCCCTATATACAACACTCCGTCAGGACACAATAAAAATCGCCGGATATCCCGGCGATTTTTATGTTTCTAATATTTCTCCACTGCCTGCAACTTCACCGGCGGATAGATTTGCCCCGGCACTGGAGGCATGGGGTTGTAAACCCAATCCACCTCCACCATACCGGCCTTGATCCCTGCCATGCGGCGCATACCCAGATATTTTCCACGTAACAGCACATCTTCCATTGTGAGAGCCATGCTGAAGACTGCCACATCTGCTCCGTTCGGAATGGCTTTCAACTCGTCGGTATACACAGAAGTCGAAAACAGGATATGCTGCTTATCCAGGCTTTGGGCTTGGATGGCGGGGATGATGGCTGGATAACCATCCACACCGACCCAGGCGATGAATTTCAGGTTATCTAGTTTATCCAGAAAGGCACACGTCCAGGGATTGAGCACTTCTTCTTTGCCAGGTTTACGGCCCAGTAGTGCGTGCCAGCAAGGTCTGAATAGCCGCAAATATGATCCGGTTCATCGGTAAGGGTTCTTTACCAGTATGGGAGAGCAGATCAAGATAGTAAACCGTGTGGACGCCAAAATAGGCATTGTAACGGAACATCGGCACATTATTGAAGTAATCGTATTCCTGGCCTTCTTTCGTGGAGTGCGTGAAGGTCGCCTTGCCACGCCAAAGGTTTTTATCCAGGCTCATGATGAGAAACCCCGTTTTTGGGTTATTTAGGATATGCTGCTTGGAAAGACCTTCGGTGAACTGCCCAAAGGCCATCTGCTGCGGTGCGCATGCCATCAGGGATGAGATCAAGCGTAACGTGCGGTAGTCCCGTAGGGGTGACAGTTGCCAGCAGGCCAATTTTCATTGCCGGTTGGGAATTCTGGATATCTTCGGGTGAAAAGGTGGTCTGGGATAGGTTCATGCTCAACTCCTATAGCGGCTCAATCAGGCGGGTTGCGCCAGTAGCCCGGACGATTTCCGGGTGGTTAGAGACAGTTTTTGCTATTTGTTCGCAGCCAGCCAATTCGGACGCGGTCATCAGCGGTGTATGGGCATAAACCCATTCCAAACCGAGGCGCGTGTACTGGTCGCGGCACAGGTTATTGAAGGCGCATAATTCCCAGCGTTCCACACTTCCATCGAGCTGATCGCTAAGATAACGTCCTAGCGCAGTCAGGTTTTCAACGGTGGCAGTTGCTCCTGGGATGAGCGGGGTGCGGATCCAGAGTTGGAACGGCCGCGTCTGGCTGTGCTGCAAATCACGCAGGTGTATAAGATTATCCAGAATTTGCCGGTTAGAGCTGCCGGTGAACTGTCGGTGTAAATCAGCCTCGTATAGTTTTAGATCATAAAGCACCAGGTCTGTGAAGGGCAGTAAGCGGTCTAGGGTATCCGAGGGGCACAAGCCACAGGTGTCGAGGGCGGATGCAATGCCTTCTGCTTTCAGCCCACGCAGCAACGCCTCTGCAAAATCAGCTTGCATGGTTGGTTCGCCGCCGGAGAGCGTTACCCCACCGCCTGATTTATCATAATATGCCCGGTCTTTGCAAAGTTCGGCCAGCAGCTCATCCACAGAAATGGTTTTGCCTAATAATTCGATGGCTCCAGAAGGGCAGGCTTCGGCACACTGTCCGCAGCCCTTGCAGTGAGCCCGGTCAATGCTTAAGCCCGGCATCTGTTCGGGTCAGGCAGTGGTTAGGGCAAGCCGAAAGACAGGTATCACAACCCAGGCAACGGATTGCAAACCATTGCGTCTGGGGTTTGGTGGAGAGGCTTTCTGGGTTATGGCACCAGGCGCAGCGTAATGGACAACCCTTGAAGAAGACCGTGGTGCGGATGCCTGGACCATCTTCGGTAGAAAGCCGCTGAATGTGCAGGATGCGTCCGGTCAAGGGCATCATCGCATCTGATGACTTTCGCGGGCGATAATCTCATTCTGTAATTCACGCCCGATGGAAGTGAAATAGGCGTTGTAGCCGGTGACACGTACCAGCAGGTGTCGGTAATTCTCGGGATGTTTCTGGGCGTCGCGCAGCAGGTCAGCGTTGATAAGGTTAATTTGCAACGCCGAGCCACCATTTTCGATATAGCCACGCAGGAAGGCTTTGAATTTATCGCGGTGCTCTGGGTCGCGCAAGATGGATGGATTGAAGGTCATGGTATGGCTGCCACCGTTGGGCAACAAGTTCAGGTATTCGCCCCAATCGCCCTTGCCGTCCGCGGCTTTCCCGCCCAGAACCTTGCCAACCGAGTTGACGTTAGCTGTTGGGCCATTGATATCTGCACCATTGGATGGGCACAGAGCATTCGACAGGAATTTGCCTTGCGGACGCCCGTCTGGGCTAGCGGGCAGGATGAAGGAATCGGCCACCCAGTAATTCCAGCTTAACATGCCGGGGCGGAACTGGCGGCCTGTGGATTGTGTTCGGTACTTCCAGGTTTCTTCTGTCCAGAGATCCATTACCTGGCGCGCCAGATCATCGGCAGCGTCATCATCGCGGCCATATTTGGGAGCCTTGTGCAGGGCGCGCGCCTGCAAGACTTCGTGACCCACCCAGTTATCGCGCAACGCCTGAACGAGTTCAGCCATAGTACAGAATTTGTGATCATACACAAGATACTTCACCGCCAAGAGCGAATCCACGGTGGTGGCATAAGTGACCGCCTCGATGGTAACGTAACCCAGCTCTGCGCCACCTTCGGTAATATCCAACCCCTTCTGAGCACAACCTTTGACCAGGCAGGAGAGGTATGGCGTGGGAGCAAAATGCGCCCGCAGGGATTCGCTTTGCTCGTAAAGCGCCACAATGCGGCGGATGATGGCACGCGTCTGGACAGCGTAAGCCTGCCAAAACTGTTCCCAGCTTCCGAATTGGGTGGGATCACCGGTAGCCTCACCCCAACGTTTGACCTCCTCCACCTTACCGGTCATCGGGTCAGTAAAAGGCAGTAGATCATAACCACCGGTAAGGGTCAGCTCCACTGCCTTGAGCAGGTTCAGGTTGGCGTCCACCGTGCCGGAGCGATCATTACCGACCATGGTATTTTCCAGGCAGCCCACCGGGGCGTAATCGAAAACGTTATTTTCGTTGATCAGATGGGTCACTCCTGATTTTTTTGCCTGGAGCATCATCCCGGCCATCGAACGCTCGTCAAAATTGAGCAGGAAAGGCGAGCCCTGGCTGGAAGCAATCATATCCACCACGCGAGTCGAGCAGTTTTTCGGGCGTGTTGCGGTGCAGGCGCACATTTGGCTTGGGTTCCAGGATGGGTGACATCTCGTCAATCACATCCAGCAGGATGTATGTCAGATCATTGGACATATCCTGCCCGCCGGGTCCCATACCCGAAATCGTAAAAAGCTGGCCATAACCAGCCGTGATGCCCTGATTGCCACCGGTGCGGATCATGCTATCGTAGGCCGTGTTGCAGTGCATCCAGAAGCATTTTAGAATTTCCTTGCCAAATTCCGGGTCCATACCCTCGGTGATGGATTTCTCCCACAAAGGATACAGGTATTGGTCGAGCCTGCCAAAGGAATCGCCTGGACCAGGATAGTTCTCGTCAGCCATAACCAGCATGTGGGTCAGCCAAAGTGCCTGAACCGCCTCCCAGAAAGTCTGGGGAGGTTCCCAGGGCACACGAGCCAGGTTATCTGCCATCTGAGCTAGTTCAGCACGCCGGCTCGCATCCGGCTCAATTTCAGCAAGGTGAGCGCATTCACGGCGATATTCAGCAGCCAAATCGCGCGGCATCGTCGCAGCAATCATCATCGCCCGCAGCTGCCCACCCTTTTTGCCATCTTTATCGGCGTTGGTGAGGGCAGCATAAGCCCCCTCCAATTCTGCATAGATTGCCTTCCAACCCTGGCGGATAATGCGTCCATAATCTGGGATGAGATGCCCGGAAGTGGCTCCGGCATTGCCATAGCCGTGGTTATGAAACCACAGCATGGCGGCTCGACTGCCGTTTGGTCCATATACCAGATTATCGCGCTCCCTGGTTTCCTTTTCCGTCAGGCATGCGGAGGTCTGAATATTGAAACGTCCCCCGGCAATCAAATCACCGGGCAGGATTTCCTTGGGTAGGTAGTGCAGCATGACCTCACGGTTGAACCAGGCGCGACGCTCGGGCAGGGACCAGGTCCAGAAGTCCCGGTCCAACTGGACGGGATGCGCCACCTGCTTGAAAGAAGAGCGAAAGGTCTGTAGGAAAGTGTACGTTTCAGGAACGATATAAAAAGTAAGCTCGTTATACTGAAAATCCCAGGGAGTGCCAGTAGTCCAGGAGGTGTACTCATTGTTCCAGGCGCGCTGAACGCCCTGGAAATAATACTCGCGCAACCATTGGATGCGCGAGGAAAGATTTGTGGGGGTTTTGATAGCGTAACGGGGTTGGTCACAGACAACTGTAGCCATGAATGGCTCCTTTGATGGTTCTTTTTTTAAATTCTCCCTTTCACTATTTCCGGGTATTTCTTAGTATAGCACGGTCATGGGCGAAAACAAATCCACCATCCAGTGAAAATCTTATTTGATCCACTCTACTCATTAGGTGTTCATTGCCGGTCACACTTCTGCCACTGATGAAAATTCACTGCCGCGACGAGCAGGCCAATGATCCAAGCACCTTCAGCGCTAGTAATGATCCCTCCAATGATAAGGATCAATCCCAAGATAAAGACTGCACCATGGCTCAATTGTCGAACTGAATTATCCACTGAACACCACCCTTGGCGTTCTTTAAATAATTAGCCCACTTTCTCCACAATGAGCAGGAAATCAACCCGATGAGCCCAATAAAACCCAAGTGTCACATTGGGGATGATGGCGATAATCTCACCCTTCAGGCTGTTAAGATATTTTTCCAGCGCATCCTGGTCGGTTGTCATTCTAATATTGAAACGATGCACCTCGTATTTCATTTTTTCCTCCAGTTATTCCTTCGCCTATGCCTTCGGCTATACCTCTCGCTATTCCAGAGGTATAGATTCAATCACGTTATATTTTTCAAGCAGCTGGACCAGATCAAGGATCTCGGGTGCCAGGTTCTCATCAATACCAGCCTTTTGCATAATCTCATCAACCGTCAAGGGCTCTGCCTTTGGAAAGGGCAGGTGATAGAGGAATCTGCCTTGCGGGGTAGTTAGTTTAATCTTACGCTCTTCCCTTTCCCGCCCATTCCCGGTCCAAATTGTCACGCTGGTAATATAGTCATCACTTCTTGCCACCGAAAAGCGCGCCCCAGCATTCTCCTTTTCCCGAATATGTGAGGATAGGCTATTTTGAGATGGTTCTCGCTTGACCTGCATCAGATCGATATCGATGACAAGCCTGGTCTGCTTCAGGATATAGCGATAATACGGACGTTTTTTCTCGAGAATTTCCTCTTTCGACAAGACTTCAAGCTGTTCCAGGGCTTCAAGGAAATCCTGGGCTGTCTTGATGTGTAGATTAAGACGGGTGGCAACTTCGGAAGCCGAGATGGCCTGGTAGTTAACCAAGAGCTTGAAGATATCTTCAGCATAATCTTTGGAGAGCAATGAGGCATATTTCGCTGCAGTGTGAAAGTCCATAGGGTACCTGCCTTATGAGATGATGCTGAGTCTGAGATCATCCATGCGATCAATCACCCGGACGCCTTCCCCTTTGTTATATAGCTCAAAAAAGTCAATGAAGATCTGCCCGAAAGAGGTGCAAAGCTGGTCGAAGGCCAGGGGTTCGCGATAATCCAGATAATCTTTCTGGGATATATGCACGGATACCTCGCCATCGACATCGAAGTTGACCCAGGTGGCGTCACGGTAATCGCCGCTCAAACCAAGCAAGCGACCAAACTCTTCTCCCATTTTGATGGGGACCAACGTAATGTTCTTAGAGGTGATATAGGGCAAGGCGATCAGGTGACGGGCACAAAAGCGGGCAAATGTGTGCATCTGCTGCAGGCTGTACTCCACTTTCCCAACTGGACGCGGCCGTGAGGTGTAGCCGTTGCCGGCCTCATCCACAGATTCGCCAGCCAGCTCAAAAATTTCACGACCGCGCCACTTTAACCTGCGGGTTAAAGCCAGTGAAACTAATATCAAACCAAAGAATATCACACCGGAAATATAGGCCGCCTTAAATTCTAAACCTCCGACCTTATTCGTGCCAAAGTTTGGCTCGAATACCAGGAACATGAAATCCAAAAAAAGCGCCTTCCGCAAAAATAACCAACTGGGCTGTATTCCCCGTACGCACAAATACATACAGGTAGAATAGGGAATAAACCCACATCCAAACTGCCAGGGCGATCAATCCGGCACGTAGGCCGAAGATCAACGCTGCCAATCCAAAAATCGGGATTATGGAAAATGGGATTATCACACCAGTGATACTACGATCCGGTTTGAGTTTACGCTCAAGAGACATGGTAACCTCCGATTTTACATGCTTTATAATATATATACTTCATTTTATATAAAGTATATAATATTTTTATACATTTGTCAAGAAGCAATATTGTGGGTTGACTAACCATGCTTGCAATAGGAATGGAATTAACCCAGCGAATCCAAGATTTTGAAACCTGGGACCGTAATTTACAACGCCTATGGTATCCTGGCGGCCACAGGCAGTATGATGAACTCATGGAAAGAGAAGTAATTGGTCAGCGTGTGATATTACCCAACGCTATCTACTCATCAAAATAGATCGGATTGGAGATCAGGGCCGGCAGCAGAGGTAAACCAGGCAGGAACCCCCTCAGGATTTCAATCCTGGCAAAACCGGCTGCCTCCATGGTATATACACCACGCATCTTCTCCATCCGTTTCTGCTTTGAGGAGAGGATTATTCCCGTGTGCGGTCACCACCTGTATCACATCCCCGGCAAGCAAACCGCTGACCTTATATTCAATTTGCTTTTCCTTGGAGAATTCCACGCTATCTCCCAGCATAGCATCTCCAGCTCTCATCTCCAATTGGGGACCATTCGCACTATAGGTGATGTACGCATGCCCAAGCTTTACTCCAGAAAGTATATCTGCCGTGCTGGAAGACATGGCATAGACACATGTGGTAGGCCCGCCGGGGAACAGGAGCAGAGAATCGCGGTGATAATCACTACCACCACAAATGGGTACTTTTTTGCCTGTCACGAGCATGCTTTGCCATAATCCAATTGCCTGCAGGTTGGAGCCGCGCATTGGACCGTTCCAAATCTCAAGACAGTCGAACGGAAGAGTATTTATATCAAAGAGGAATGGGCAGACGGGGTCACAGGGGTGATTGACGCTGATAAATGCCCCGCGTGAACGGGCAGAGTTGAAGCGTGCTTGCACTTCCTCGATTGTGTTCGCCGGGAAAGGCTCATCATATGGCTTATCCACGCCCAAGAAATTAGCATGCCCCTGGTAATGGGTCCATTCAAGCCCGGGTATCAGAGTAATGTTGGAGTGTTGAGATAAAGCTTCAGCTGAAACCATCTGGTTATGGTCGGTGATGGCCAGGTAATCCAGGCTATTTCGTAGGGAATGTTGTGCCAATTCTTCGACTCGCAGAACGCCGTCAGAGGCCAGGGTATGGGTGTGCAAATCCCCTTTAAACAACCGCAGGTATTTTGGAGTGAATGAAAGCTCATAGAGGACATCCACACCTTCCTCGGCCACCTTATAAGCCCCAACGATGATCTGCCATTCACCAGGGGTCAGGGTGCAGGGATGGTACCCTGGCGTGGCATGGGTCTCACTAACGAAAATGTTCAATTTATCAGAACCTGATGCGCCCACTTGGGTGCCATCAGGGGTAATCAAACCCAAATCGATGATATTGCGCTCTTTACGAGAGGTAAAACTACCATACTCCACCGAGGTTTCGCTTTCATGATGCCTTTCATAATGATACGAGAGGGAGAATGTCTCAGTGTTAGCCGGCATGGTGAAAGGAATAGTAAAGTAAGTTCCCTGTCTGGCATGCTCGATAAATAATGGGATCTGCATTCGTATTTCGTTAGGATTTTGTTCCATAGAATCTTATATCGGCTTCAAATTTGCAGCCAGGAAACTCTGGATCTGCTTGTTCCAAAAGAACCAATCGTGGAAGCCTTCCTCCTCGTGATAATCAACCTGGATGCCCAGGGATTGGCAAGCTGCATAGAATTGGGTGTTGAGAGGATACAGGTCATCCTGACGCCCGCAGGCGATATATAAACTGGGTAGCTTACTTGGATCATTAGCTGCACGTTTCAGCCAGACGGTTGGGTCATGCTCACTACCAGTCATTTTACTTAAGTCCCCAAACAGAACCTCAAATTCATCCCGGCGCGGATCATGAGGATAAGCCGTGATGAACGCGAGAGATAGTACTCCCGAGAAACTGGCAGCGGCTGAATATAATTCGGGATGTAGGAAAGCAGCCTTAAAAGCTCCATATCCACCCATGGAATTGCCGGCAATGAGGGTATCTTCGCGACGAGGGGATAATCCAAAGACATCCTTCAGGTAACGTGGTAGCTCGTCTGTCAGGTACGTAAAATAATTCTGCCCATTGGGCTGGTCGGTATAAAAGCTGCGTCCTGCTGATGGCATGATGACCACCAAACCATATAGTGACGCAATCGATTCTATTGCCGTATATCGCTGCCAGGCACTGGCATCGTCGCTGAGACCATGCAGAAGGTAGAGTACTTTGCGCTTGGAGACTGCTATTCCTCCCATCTTCCCGGGGTCAGGAAGGATTATATTCAGCGGTAGATTAACCTTTACAGTTTCGGACACGTGATCGATACGCAAAAGTGCCATGCTTACCTTCCTGGCTTACTCGATTTCAACCGCAGCCGGGGTATATCCGGCTTTTTCAAAATTGATAAAGAAAGAGAAGGCAAAACTGATCACCATTAAAACAGGGGGAAATATGGTGAGCAGGAATCGGGCCGCCTGATCGGGTTGAGGACCAGGGTTCGTACCACTCTCATATTTATACAGGATGAAAACCAAATAAAAAGCGACACTGGTGAACAAGCCGTTCAAACGGTTCATAAACCCCAAAGCGTTCGAGATAATCCCTTCTCGCCGCAAGTTATGTTTTTGGGTGTCCTCATCCATGATCTTCGCACCAATCAAATCCATGGTAGTAATCACCCCAGCAAAGCCGAAACCCACCAGGGCGCTGCAAATGACGCCAGTGATCAGGGAATTAGCAAAATAGAGGGGAATAAAAGCGACCGCCAGTGCTAATAAGGAAGCTCGCCACACAGGCATCAAGGAGTACTTTTTGACCCATCTCGCCCAAACAGCTACACAGCCAATGGCAATGAGCAAGACCGCAGCCAAAAGAAATGTCGTTTCGCTTCCTGAGAGGTTCAAGGCATATTTCACGAAGAAAGGCATTGATGCCAACACGAGTGACATGGCAGCGCTATAGAAAGCATTGGCGAATCCAGCGATCCAGAACTTCCGGTTAGTGAGCAAGCTTTTAATGCTATCCCAAAGCTGAGGTTTCTGTTCATCCGTACTGACCTTTGTTTCCTTGCTGGTAAAGGTCATATACAGGATGACTCCGCCACCGAGCAGGCCGTACAGAATAGCTGTGAGGCTATATCCGAGGGCTTTGGTCACCATAGGTGTCAGGGCAATGCTGATGATCATGGCGACCAATTGAAAGGCCTGCCGGAGGGCATTCACGTTCGCCCGGCTGGTGTCACCACGGAATAGCTCCGGGAAAAGGGCACCGTAATTGGCATTGATCACTGAATCAAGCGTGCCGGTGAGCATATAAAAAAGCATACAATAGATAACCAGGGAGTTACCTGCCAGAAAAGTGGGTGGGCTGTAAAAGGCGATGAACCCCAGGACCAATAATGGAGTCCCGATCACCAGCCATGGACGTCTGCCGTCCCCAGCGCGTGCGCGTTCGATCGGATAGAAAGCCGTA
Source organism: uncultured Chloroflexia bacterium (assembly GCA_963828845.1). Classification (GTDB taxonomy): domain Bacteria; phylum Chloroflexota; class Anaerolineae; order Anaerolineales; family UBA4823; genus FEB-25. The sequence goes on along the minus strand of CAWHGE010000009.1, from coordinate 253,315 downwards.
AACTGGATTATCCAGAGCATCAATAAAGGTATAGATCAACAGCATAAGAGAAAACTGCACTGTCGTCATCCCTAATCCGTCCACGTAAAAAATAAACGCAAATGATTTCAGCATGTTGATCGGGATGGAGGTGCCAAACATGCCAATTGCGTAATTAAAGGATTTCAAACGAGGATTGGACATAGTCAAAAACCTCCTTTGATGATAAGGATTACTACTTTGGGAAACCGGATTTGGTGATTGATATTTGGGTATTATATAACAGAACCTGAATCGGACACGTTCCCGACGATTAGGGATGTGATGAGAACACAAATATTGTTACTCGCCACTCACCAGTATGGGATTGGTAGACCGCTGCTTTTCAATCACACTCTGGGCAATTTCATAGCCCTTTGCGATTAAATCATCGGTATGTTGAAAATCCCATATCGGGATGGGTATTTCCCCCATGAGACCAAAGTAGAGGAGCGGTATTCCACGTGCCTCTGCCAATGCCAGCTCAAGATCCACCTGCCGTTTTTCCACCGTGAAGATCAACCGGTCTAGAAACCCCCTGAGTCCATCTCCTTCACCGATTGTTTCACGTGAATCGATTAAATCCAATGCCACGATCTGTGTCGCTCCGAGATTAAGAGCTGGTTCGACTGGCAAATTACTTACCACTCCCCCATCCATCAGGTAGCGATCTTGTTTTTTCACTGGCATATACCAGGGTGGTAAAGCGGTGGAAAGCAAGAGCGCATCCAGTATTTTGTCCTCCGGTTGTTCTCCATGTAAAATCGGTTTTCCGGTGTTTAGATCCGCTGAGACGATAACCAGGTTTGGCCGGGTGATATCCATAAAACTTAAATCAGGCGCTACCCCTTGGTCAATAAAAAAATTTCTTAGGCGGTGCGAAGGATCATTGGATGAACGTTTAAACATGGCGCGTACCGTAAGCCATATGTAATTCGCTGGCAGCAATTCGGTAGCACCCGCGCTTCGCCAACCAGCAGCAAGCCGGTCCAGGCTGTCTTTAGTAAACCCGTTCAAAGCCAGAAAGGTAGCGTTCACCGCTCCGATCGATGCACCGATCAAAAAATCGGGTTGGATACCCGCTTCTAGCAAAGCATACAGAGCCCCAACCTGCAATGCCCCGCGTGAACCGCCTCCACTTAATGAAAATGCTAATTTCTTATCCATTGAACATCACATGTACCATGAGTATAAATTCCTTGATTGATTTCAACCCCTATTGATTACGGATATAAGAGCAGTATAACAAGGTAACGAATGGCAGTCAATCTACTACCTATCATAGAACCTTGCTAGTTTTTATCCAGCTGAAAAGGATCACCTGTAAAAATCCATACATGTAAACCAGTATATAATTTAAATCTGACCCTCTATTTGAAAAGTTAGCTTATAACACTATGATGGAGGACGAATCGATGGATACCCCTCGTGCGGATCGTAAATCCAAATCGTTATGGTTAAGCCTCTTCACCTGGATAGTAGTCTTGCTTGTATCCGACCTACCCAACGCCATCTGGCAGGCATTGCTCGGAGAGCCACCTACCTGGCTTTTCTGGGTAAAGATTGGCCTTCTCTTGGTATTGATTTTGATCAGCCTGGTATGGAAGCCGATTCAAATTGTGCGCCCCTATTTCTTCCTGCTGCTTGTATTGATGCTGGCACTATGGGGCATGAATTGGTTCCGAGGAACTGCCGCTTATAGCCAATGGGAGAATCGAGTGAATTGGGTAGTTGCCATGGCAGGCTTCCAACTCTTGAAGCTGGGAGTTGCATTTATTATGATCGCGGTTTTGCTGGTGATGGGAAGGCATTGGAAGGATTTCTTCATTTCGCGAGGTCAGCTTAACGCACCGATCAAATCCATGAATAGTGAGAAAAAACCAGGCAAGCGCCCCATTTCCTGGGGGTTGTTGGGGCTTATCCTGGGTCTTTGCATTGCACCCCTCACGCTGCTCTTTTTTGGATTGGGAAACCTGCCTACATCCAGCATCCTGATCAAGGCATTACCATATTTTCCGGCTGCCCTGCTTTTTGCTGCCACAAATGCCTTTTCTGAAGAGATGCAGTTCCGCGCTTCCTTCTTGGGCGACCTGGAAAAAGCAATAGGAGCCGATCAAGCCATCTGGCTAACCGCGACCTTTTTTGGGTTTGCACATTATTTTGGAGGTGCGCCCGCCGGAATACCTGGTGTATTGATTGCAGGCCTGTTGGGAGCGTTATTCGCCAAGTGTATGCTTGGGTCAAAGGGTATCGTTGTTCCGTGGTTCATCCACTTTTGCCAGAACTCGGTCATTTATGCCTTTTGGGCGATCGGTTATGTTTCGGTATAGGGTAGAAAAGGGAATTTACTGCTAAAAGACTTCCATCCGGGTTTAATTTTTATTCCTGAACGATAGAAGCCCTGACGGCATTACAGCGCGCACAGTCTTCACGTGCACATAATAAGGCTAAAGGATCTTCTTTCAGCATTCCACAAACTGAATCCATTAAATTGACCAGAGGCACTGCATGAATTACTGCCTCTCCCACTTTAACATTACGAATAACTTCATCCAGGTGGGGGGTAATAGCTTCAAAACCGTCTGAACAGCCAGGGAATCCGTAGCAAGGGATAATACCCTTTGAAGTCAAAGCCCAACGGATGAACTGTTTTCGCCCAGACAGCTGCTCTCCATAATGAATACTCGTATTGACAGTCTGATCCACACCCATGAGCAGCGCCCATCCTTCCTCATCGATAAGTGTTTGAATGGGGAGGAGGGGTTCGTGAGTTGTTTGGGAATCCAAGGTCTGTTTTGCATTGATGCCCGCAAAAGAAAGGATTGGGTGCATGGAGCGAAGTGCCTTGGGATGATTACGTAAATACTCAGCCAACACACCCATCATCGTATCGGCAGGCAGATCAGGATGGTAGATTTCAGCCATCCGGTTGTTATCTTTCCCGCTTCCATAGGAAATGGCATTATCTGGTGGACCAACCTCTGGGGTAATCATCGTTTTATACGTGAAGACAGGCATGATGAGTGTATCGAAAGATGAACAGAGTGCGCCTAACACAGTCTCGGCACCACCATGGACTTCTCCAAAGGCGGAGAGTGAAGCGTGCACAATCACTGGTCGGGTGTGGTCAATATCCAGCTTTCGAAGCCCGGTAATGAAATCACGATAAGTCAACACGATCGCCTATTCCCCCTTCCAGGCTGCCTTGCGCTTCTCCACAAATGCCTTCATTCCTTCCTTCTGGTCTTGTGAGGCAAAGAGTAAATAGAAAGCTCTGCGTTCGTCTGCCAGACCATCACTCAAAAAGGATTCGAAGGCATGGTTGACGGCTTCTTTTCCCAGGCGTACAGCCAATGGGGCACGGGCTGCGATCTCGCCAGCCAGCTGTAGAGATTCCTCCAGATAACGCTCGACAGGCACCACCCGGTTGACCAGGCCAAATTGCCGTGCCTCTTCAGCAGATAAGGTGCGATTGTTGAGCACCATTTCCATAGCCAGGGCTTTACCCACGGCGCGGGTCAGACGCTGTGTACCTCCAGCACCAGGGATCACACCAATGTTGATCTCCGGCTGACCAAAGCGGGCTGTTTCAGAGGCAATGATCATATCACAAGCCATCGCCAGCTCATTACCTCCCCCCAAGCACCAACCCGATACCGCAGCAACGACTGGCTTATGGATGCCTCTTATACGGTCAAATTGGGGGATATGACTGCGGGTAAGCATATGCACCGCAGTTGCATCCGCCATTTCTTTGATATCCGCGCCGGCGGCAAATGCCTGGTCGTCGCCAGTGATGACGATCGCACCCACCCCGGGGTCATTATCAAAGGCTTCCAGGGCTTCAGCCAGCTCATACAAAACGGTGCTATTGAGCGCGTTCCGCACCTTGGGACGGTTGATCCGCACAAGTCCGACCTGTTCATGGATCTCAATCAAAATGGTTTCATATGTTGTGGTCATAGCCCCTCGCTCATCAGAAGGTTAGTTAAAAATCATTATGGAATCTTGATGATTAAAATTATACGTCATAACAAAGACTCACGTGTCAAGCATGGGGGATAGCTCGCGTAGATGTTGATCGGAGTAATCAAGCTGCAGCTCCACCCACCATTGAAGCGTGTGCACCCCCCACCATGGATGTCTGGCAGTACGGCTCCAGGCTGTAGTGGGTAAATTACACAACCAATTAAGCTCCTGCTTGCGTAAATTAACGAAATCTTCCTTGATGAGCAAGGCTGGTTCGTCTACTCTGTAATACTTCGCCATCCAAGCATCGTCATCGAATAATGGCACCATAGGCTTCTCTTCGTCCAGGATACGGCGCAATTGAATAACAAATACCTGGTCTTCAAGCTCCCGTAGATGAGCCAGGGTGTAATGGGGAGTACGGGAATCTTGACCGAATGGTTGATGCCAGGCCTTGGAGGGTATGCTGACAACAATTTTGGAAAGCTTATTGACCACACCCTCCAAAGCTGACAACAAATCTTCTCGGTAAGCCACAATTTCTTCCATGAATCACGCCATATCTACCATCGTTGGAAATTATTACCCAAGCTCGACGGATGCGACCTGCCCGGTCAGGGAGGAAGCGGCTTGAGAACACAAGAACAGCACCAAACTCACCAGATCCGGGTGGTCACCCAACCGTACCTGGGGAAATAATTCCAGCCAGTGATGGAGATTCGCCACATCCCAAACCAGTGGTGTCACCACATCCATTTCAAACACTCCATGGCAGACGGCATTCACACGAATATTGTGCGCGACAAGCTCACGCGCTGCAGCGCGCGTCAACCCAACCACACCAGCCTGACTGGCAAGGTGAGCCGCATGACCCTTCTGGATGCGCTCCTGCATGGCTGTGGATATAAGATTGACAATTACACCCCCTCCTTGCCTTTGCATGACTCGCCCAACCTGCTGCATGGTGAAGAACGGTCCTCCCAAGTTTACATCTACTGTGCGATGAAATTCCCACTCATCCATTTCCAGGAGAGAGGCATCAGGTTTCACCGAAGCATGATTTATCAGGATGTCAATGCGCCCAAAATGATCCAACACCTGCGCTACCATGGCTTCAATCGGCATACGCTTGGCAATATCAAATACAAATGCTCTGGCGTTACCACCCGCCTCAAGGATTTGGCTAACCGTCGTGTCCAAATTAATGGGGTTAATGTCATTGGCTGCCACTAACGCACCCAGCGAAGAAAATGCCAGGGCAATCTCCCGTCCCACGCCCCGACCAGCCCCGGTGACCAATGCCACTTTGTCAATAAATTCATTCATTGCTTGATTCCCACATTCGGTATACGCTCATATGTCTTGTAAAATATCCAACCATGGTTATTGGTGATTATCTTGAGATCCACAGAATACAATCCCGCTCGGATTTTGAGCTGCGTTAAGCGCAAGACCCATATAGGGTGAGGGGTCAAGGGTGTTCTCGATCTTCAGCTCATTGCGAAAGCTGCCCTGGCCATCATCCAGGACAATTGAAAAATGTAAATGAACTCCTACCGGGTTCCCGGGGTCACCAGAAAAATCTCCCTGATAGCCCAAGAATGTGCCTGCCTCCACGAATACTTCGCTTGTACCAGGTGGGAATTTTGGAGAGACATAAGAAGTGCCGTTTTTATCAGCCATGTGAGTGTAATAAGTCCAAATTTGGCGGCCCGGGATTAGTGGATCTCTTGGAATACGGATGATGACTGTCGATTTCCAATCCGGCATGCGGGTGAGGTAACCGCTATATGCCGCCAGCACCGGCGTTTTACCTGGCTCATCTCCACCGAAAATATCAATACCTTGATGTTGGATCCCAGGACGGAATGAATCTCCCCAAATGAAACCTACATAACCACTTGTAGGCATAATAAAAGGTGCCTGACTACAATACCCGCCAACCTGAATTGCCCAATCTGAATGCGCTGACGGATTATGCAGCCACTCGCTCAGTTGCCTCATCCGTCCAGCACGCGTGCGTAGCCATGGGTAAGCGAAATAGGCTGCGACAAGGATGAACACCATTCCTAAGGCTAAAATCCATCGCCACACAGCTGGTCGACTCTTTTTTATCATCAGAAACCCAAAAAGTTTACTCTTCGCACAATTAATTCAAACCAGTAATCCAAACCATCCCGGAATCCATCTATATTATTATGGATTGCATCTATCTTCTTCATCAACTAACGTTGAATTATAAAGTATATATAATACACATATTGATTGGTATCAGCGAAAATCTACGCGGATTTTGAAGGATACCCTATGGATAAAACTCTTTTGGAATTCCCGACCCAGTTCGAAAGTGAACGCTTATCTCTGCGAAGCTACCACCCTGGGGACGGAAAATGGTATTATGCGATGAGCTTGAGAAACCGAGAGCATCTTATGCGGTATGAATCAGAAAATGTCGCTGCAAACATTCCCAGCGAGGAAGCCGCTGAAGTATTAGTCCAGGATCTTGCTAAAGAATGGTCGAAGGGAAGCTGTTTTTTCATTGGAGCTTTCGATAAAAAGACAGGGGAATTTGTCGCTCAGATTTACGTCGGACCAGTGGATTGGAATCTGCCGGAATTTCAAATCGGTTACTTTGCAGATGTAGAGCATGAAGGACAGGGGTACGTGACTGAAGCAGTAAAGGCTACATTACGGATTTTATTTACTCAATTGAACGCCCATCGCGTGCGTTTGGGATGTGATGAAACCAATGTGCGTAGTATACGGGTGGCAGAGCGATGTCACATGATCAGAGAGGGATATCTCCGCGAAAACAAGCGGAACCCTGATGGGACATACAACAGCTCATTAATCTACGGGTTGTTGAAAAGTGAGTATAAGGATGCTGAAACTGACGAAGCTCGATAGCGGAATAGAGCAGGTACTAGCTCGCCTGTAACCCAGAGCCTCGAATACGCACTTGCGATAATGAAACATATTCCTGGTTGATTTCGTAACCAATAAAATGCCTACCCGCTTTGAGGGCTGATAAGCGCGGTTTGACCACTGCCCATGAACGGGTCAAGCACAACCTCGCCTTTGAAAGTGTATAACTGGATAAGACGATAGGGTAGTTCGACTGGAAATGGGGCAGGATGACCGATCTTGGAAGCTGGTTCCGTGGGAAAGGTCCACACACTTTTGGTGAATTCGAGGAATTCCTCATTTGATATTGTGCTCTCTCTTTGCAGGGGGTTTTGTCTTTTGAAAGCACCTTTTGAAAAGACCAGAATATATTCATGCACATCGCGCAAAGTAGGGTTACTGGCAGACATCCAGCTACCCCAAGCTGTGGAAGAGCTAGCACTGGCTGCTTTGTTCCAGATGACCTCGCCCCGCATTAAATACCCCAAGTGGAGCATGCTTTCTGCGATCCATGCATGCAGTGGGATGTAAGGTCTGCGTCCAAGATTGGCGACATTGACACAAGCCCGTCCACCAGGCACCAAGACCCTGAATACCTCTGACCAAACCTTATCCAGGAATGCCAGATATTCCGGCAACGTCAAATCAGCATCATACTGCTTGCCGACATTATAAGGAGGTGAGGTCACCATGAGATGAACACAGCTATCGGGCAGCTCAGCCATTTTCTCGGCAGTACTGCAATAGATTTGATCCAGGGATTCTACTGGGATTGGATTTTCGACAAAATCAGTGACCTGCTCCTGGGGTTGACCGTGATACAAACGACCAGCATAAAAAGGCCCGGAGTCGTGACTTTCGCGCCCAGGTGACCCAAAATTGCTGGTGACTGTTTTCCGTTGTTTTTTATCCATGCATTATTCAAGCAAATCCAGTACTCTTGCCCCGGTCACGCGAAGGATGTCCGTGGATTGAGACGCACCAGTGCATTTTCTGCTCCACCCCCGGCATAGGCTTCTGGTACGTCAAGCACCCTTCTGTCGATTAATGTGTCCAATGGCTGGAGATGACCAAAAGGAGGCATCGCCCCCACTTCATAACCGCTAATTTCGAGAACCACCTCAGGTGTGGCAAGCTTAACTTTCTTTTTGCCTACTACATATAAATCCGCGATGGCGCGCCGTCCGATGTTAGATAATCCGCAAGCAATCACTAATACGGGATGCCCGTCAACCAAAAACAAGATGGATTTAATGATTTGCTCAGGTTTGGCATTCACTGCCTGAGCTGCGGTCTCCACCGTGGGGGTAGGTACATCCAGACGCAGGATTTCTCCCACGATGTTGTGGGATTGCATATATTCGATTAATTCACGCACGCCGAGATTATCTGTTCGCATCTTGACCTAAAGTTTTGTATTTTCGGATATTTTCCAGCTCATCCTCACTGTGATCGGCTATGAGCAGTCGCAGCCTTCCACCAGTCATTTCCTGCAGGAGGCTGCCGGCTTCCTTGCCTGATTCTGAAGCCAATCCTAATTGCAGAGACTTATAAGAATCGAAAAACAATTCATGAATCAGCGAACATTGCATGTCACCGTATAATACTTGGGCTATGCGACTTGTTGCCTCGCGCCGTAAACCAGGAATATTTTCAGCCGCATGGAGAAAGCGTGGCCAGGTAACATGGAAATCAGGTGTGGTGGTTGATTCGACCAAAATGATCAATTTATGCATGCATCCATTATACCCTTGGCAGGACAGGTATAAAAATATAAGAAATCATTACTCATGCAGTCTTTCGTGGTATGATTCCAAAAGTGAGGAGCCAGTAAATGGATGAGAAGATCACAATAATTGAAGGACCACCCCCGAACTTTGAGGATGTTCATGAGGGCTGGCCTCTGGGGTTGAATGAAAGCCCAACCTTGCATAAACTAGCCTTAACCCGTTTACGTACATTTAATGGCCCATCTTTAGTGGAGAGGTGTTATCGCGCCTGGCATAAACAACAGACTATCCAACTCGAGTTCCGCGCGGCTGATGGGCTGATACACAAAACACCCATTGTGGCGTCCCGTACGATGGAAATGGAAGACGGACAGCTTATCTTCCTGTGGGTGCGTTTGACTGAGCAGGAAGCGCTATTGGAATTGGGTGCAGACGATGACCAGGCAGACAATGAGGAAGATGATCAAGAACCGCCAATTTAAATCTACCAATATCTGCTAAGAACAGGCTGGTGGACGAACCCGCCTGTTCTTTGTTTTAAGGATTAGAATAAACCTGGGAGGAAATCTGATGGCCGAAACAATCCTTACCGAATTCAAAGATGGAATTTTTACGATTACATTGGATCATCCAAAGGTCAATGCCTTAAGCCTGGAGATGGTTAAGTCGCTTCAGGCTGCATTTAAAGCCGCTGCTCAACAAAAACTGGCGCGAATTGTGCTGCTTAGAGCGGCAGGAGAGGCCTTCAGCGCAGGGCAGGATGTATTTGAAATTCTGAATGCCGAAGGGGAATCGTACCGCAAGCACATGTTGGAGACTTATAATCCGCTGGTAATACAAATCCGCCGGTTGGACATACCTGTGCTGGCTGAAATTCACGGAACAGTGGCTGGTGCCGCCTTGGGTTTGGCCTTGGCATGTGACCTGCGCATTGCCAGCGAGGATGCCCGTTTTGTGGTGGGATTCCTCGGCATCGGGTTAGCACCTGATTCTGCTGTCTCGTTGTTCCTGCCTGCATTAATCGGCTTGGGGCGGGCAACCGAGATGGCGTTCACTAATGAACCCATTACGGCACAGCAAGCACTGAGCTGGGGATTGGTCAATTGGGTGGTTCCGCTTCGTACTTTGCAAACAAGCGCCCTTGAAATGGCCAGGTCTTTGGCGAAGGGACCCATCCATGCCATGGGATTAGCCAAACGGGACTTTAACAAAGCCATTTATCCCCACCTGGAGCAGGTTTTAGACTATGAAGCGCATATTCAAGAAATTGCTCGGCTAGGCGCTGAACATAAGGAGGGAGTGAAAGCTTTCGTGGAGAAACAGACCCCCAATTGGGAAAACATTTAACCCCTACGCATGAACATCACCGCGATGGTGAGGAAGAAAAATAAAGCACCCACTGCGGTGCCTGCCACAAGTGCCTCCCTATCGCCACGTCCATCCTTTAGGGTATAGGGAGGAACTAACCCCTGCTTTTGTAACAGAGGACCACCAAACCAGGCAAACAATGTCCCACCTATCAGACCACCGATATGTCCCCAATTATCTATCCCCGGGGTTAGACCAATAATCAGATTAACCACTGCAATGATAACCACCTGAGATAATGCCCGCCGGGCTATATTCCCAAATATTTCCCGGTTTTGATAGATGAGCACACCTTCTGCACCTAGTAAGCCAAATATCGAAGTGGATGACCCAAGTGATTGGTATTGAGAAAACATGAATGAGATTACATTCCCCGCAAAGCCACTTAGGATAAATAACCCCAGGTAACGCCACCGACCATAGAACCTTTCAAGTGTTGGACCGATATAGAACAAGGCATACATATTGAAACCGATATGTAGGATTGAGCCATGCAAGAAGATGGGAGTTAATAACCGCCAGACCTGCCCTTGCATGATTAAATTATTATCTTTGACGCCTAACGCTGCTGGGATGTCAACTTTTAAAAAATAGCTGGTACCGGCTTGAAGCAGATAAACCACCACACAGATACCGATCAGGACATAAGTCACATACGGCCGGTAGATAGGCCGCACGAACGTCTGTACCCCGGGCATTGCAGTTGAAGGAGGGGTTCCTTGAGAGGCAGGATGATCCTGGTTCATAACGTGACCTTCCGTTGTTTTACCCGATGATGCTCTGCGGTAATGATCGACACTATGGTGTCAACCGTCTCGTCAAGGTGAAACTCACGATTTATCACCACATACTCGAACGTATCAATCTGGATCATTTCCTGCCGCGCAGTGGCGATACGCAGCTTGAGCCCTTCGGGGCTCTCTGTATTGCGCTCCTGAAGACGTCTAATCATATCTTCTTCACTGACTGTCAGGAAAATCATCAGGGCGTCGGGGCAGAGCCTGTGTATCGTGGCAGCACCCTGTACATCCAGGCGCATGACCACATCCTTGCCACTCGCTAATGCATCTCTTACCTGCGCCTTGGGGATGCCCTTATAATCGTTATAGACGATTGCATACTCCAGTAACTCGCCTCTTTCAATCATCTCGGCAAACTCGTCGTGGGAATAGAAAAAATAATCTTTTCCATGAACTTCATTAGGGCGTGGTGGACGTGTAGCAGCAGTTACAACGAAGTGGATGGGGAGATTTCTTTCTTTCATTCTTTGGATGACAGTATCTTTACCCGCTCCTGAAGGACCGGATATGACGATTAGAAGTGGTTCAGGGTGGGGCAGGTTAAATTCGAATTCGCTCATAGAAATCTCCACAGACAAGCATTATAATTCAGCCTTGCTAAGGCTGCGAGCATAATCTAACTGGCATTTTTATAGATGGAGATCATATATGCCAATTTACCAGTACCGGTGCATGAATTGTAAAAAACGCTTTGAAGTGTTTTTATCTTACAAGGAATATGGTGAAAAAAGCGTTCATTGTCCTCATTGCATGAGTGATCAGGTCCAAAGACGGATCGGGCGCATCCGGATTGCTAAATCGGAAGAAAGCCGGTTGGATGCCCTCACTGATCCATCGGGCCTGGAAGGCCTTGAAAATGATCCACGTGCCCTGGGTCAGATGATGCGTAAAATGGGCAATGAAATGGGTGAAGAAGTAGGCCCGGAATTTGATGAGGTAGTTGATCGCCTGGAGGCTGGGCAAAGCCCGGAAGATATTGAAAAGGCAATACCTGATTTGGAGGGAGGAGCTGGTGGGTTGGGCGAGGACACGGATTACTAAGTCACCTCTCCTTATTTGCTCACATTTAACCTTTCAGCTACCACCCGACGCATCTCATCCTGAACCTTTGTAGGCGACTGCGAGGCATCGATCACAACCCAGCGTTCCGGTTCAGCTTTAACAAGATTGAGATACCCTCGTCGTACTCGCTGGTGGAAATCCAGATCATAGGCATCCAGACGGTTCCACTCACCCTTCAACTCCTTGCGACGTAAGCCGGTTTCCACATCGACATCCAATAAAATTGTCAGATCTGGTTTTAACCCTCCGGTCGCAAAAGTCACCAGCACCTTCAATGACTCGATATCAATTTGATGGCCATAGCCTTGATAGGCTAAAGTCGAATCAGCATAACGATCACTGAGCACGACTCCGCCTTTATTCAGGTGAGGCCGGATGACTTGCTCCACAAGTTGAGCGCGTGAGGCTTGAAAAAGCAGGATCTCGGTTCGTGGATTCATTTCCTTGTTTTCAAGGTTATGCAAAACTGTTCGTATTTGCTCACTGATTGATGTACCACCAGGCTCGCGTGTGGTTAAGATATCAAAACCACGTTGGTGTATATATTCCGCCAGCTTGGGTAACTGTGAAGTCTTGCCACTGCCTTCAGGTCCTTCGAGGGTAATGAACATTTAGGTCAATCTCTAAAAATCCGCACCCGCCGGTACGGCTCTTTGCCGTAGGAATGTGAGGTCAAATTCGCCTGGCGTGCCATTTGGTGCTGCAAACGGCGAATGTAAGCCGTGGCAGGAGGTAACTCGACATAGCGTTCACCATTCAATACTGCATCGATGGCTGCCTGGGTATTTTGCATGGCAGGCTCCGTACCCCGCCCTTCGGGTATCGATGTGGAAAGGTTGTATAGATCACTTAAAAAGTGTTGCATCTGGTTGACAGTATTGGCCCGCAAAACGTAGATCGGCATTCCACGGTTTTCTGCTTCGATTACCGGATGCTGACGGCTACGATAATACGATCTCAGTGTGACCAGAACCTGTGCCTCCTCCATCTCGTTTACCACAACAGCAGGAACACCCAGGTACTTAGCTGCCTGGATTAACCGATTGCGGGCTACGCCATAAGGATAAATCCGTACTGGTTGGAGGGTGGAGAGAGATTGTGTGGCTTCCTTGTCATCCTGAATACCGGGCTGTTCACTCATGCCCACCCGATTTTCGGTGGTCGGAAGGCTGCGGTCTTTGCCAAACTCCATGGGCTGGCGGCTAAATCCCTGGGCTCCAAGACCACGCTTGGCAGGTGGAGTGGAATGCTCAATGTGGATCTCCCCACTTTCATCACGATAACGCAACTCGGGTGGGGTGGGATATCCACGTAATAATGCGTCTACTGAATTACCAACGTCCAGGTGTACTGCCAGGCGGTCGCGGGTCTGTATCTCGATGAGCATATCAAAAGTAGGTGGGGAGCGCCGTTCAAGCACCGTCTTCTGGGTACCGCGTCTGTGGGCTTCCTCATCAGAAAGTGTGACTGATTCGATCCCGCCCACCAAATCTGATAAGGTAGGGTTGAGCAGAAGATTTTCCAGTGTGTTCCCATGTGCTGTACCAATTAGCTGTACACCACGTTCAGCAATAGTGCGCGCAGCAGCAGCCTCCAATTCGCGACCAATCTCATCGATCACGATCACCTCTGGATTATGATTTTCCACTGCCTCAATCATCACTTCATGTTGTAGCGAAGGCGTGGAGACTTGCATCCGGCGAGCACGACCTACAGCGGGGTGGGGAACATCGCCATCGCCTCCAATTTCATTGGAAGTATCAACAATGACCACGCGTTTTTTCTCAGCCAGAAGTCGTGCGGCTTCACGCAGCATGGTCGTTTTACCAATCCCCGGACGGCCTAATAACAATAAGCTCTTGCCACTTTCGATCAAATCCTGAATGATATCAGTGGTGCCATAGACGGCGCGACCTACCCTGCAGGTTAATCCGACAATATCCCCTCGACGGTTGCGTATGGCAGCAATACGGTGTAATGTCCGTTCCATTCCAGCACGATTATCCGTATCAAATGCACTGATTCGCCCAACCACATATTCAATGTCGGTGTGAGTGACTTCAACCTGGCTAAGGGTTTCTTCCCGGTCAATATAACGCGCCGTTGGAACTCTCCCGAGATCGAGGAGCACTTCGAGTAGATCATCTGAACGATTAATAACAGTCAATTGCTGTGCCACCTGTGGAGGTAGCACGTTCAGTAACACATCTAAATTATCAGTAATTCGTTTTCTCGTCATATACATCCTAAAGAAATCCCTGTTGATGGACCTCTTTTAATCTTATGGTACAGTATTTGCTCTTGGTTTCTTTTCCACTTCAGATAATTCCAAGAATCGGGTCTCTTCAATCCGAACGATTGGCGCTGTGGGTTCAGCACGGGTACCATTAATCGCAGGCAATGGGTAGGATTGAGTCACCCGGCGCGAAACGGTCAAATGGCGAACCATCACAGCTTGTTGTGGTCCTGGCTTAGCGCCCATTGCTTCTATAGCTGTCTCCAACCAAGACTGGTAAGACCGGATACAAATGTACAACGGTCGCTCGCGCCTTCCAGGCAAATCCTGTAGTAAGTGTACCAGGTGACGATCGAAGCCCTCTGCATCTGGATGGACAAACGGCTGTACCCAGATGCCATTTCGCCCATATTTCAACTCGACGAAAGCGCGTAGCTCACCATTCTGGTAATACACTACCCCTTTTAAGTCTTTTTTAGGCAAAGGTTCCACCTGTTGAACTAACCCTGGCACCACATTGCAATATAGTGAGCGTACTCCAATTGCATCTCTAGACCTGCTCGCTCTCCAGGTGACCGAATTTGCTTCTCCTATAGGTTGACCATCCAATCGCCAGATGCGCTGACGAGCATATATCGCAAACCCTACGCGGTGCAATAATTGAAAGACTTGATTGCTTTCGTCTACATCCGCCAGGATATGAAATGCACCCTGGCTTCCCATTTGAATAGCCAGGTAGTCTGATAATGCAGATAGCTCAGGCTGTTCCATTGCATCCTCAGGTGCCAAGAAAGAAAGCCGGGCGTAAGTGGCTCCTATCAAATATATCACCTGCCCAATAAGCGGTTTACCATCTCGTGAGTTGTTTTCACACCGATATGTAAAAATCCTGGTTGATGGCCCGAGGAAGGTTATCAAAGCCCCCATAGGAATCATCATCGGTCCATGGATTAATACACGCGTGCTATCCAGGAATAAGCCCCGATTTCTATACCTGTTAAGGAGAGGTAAATCACGCCATCCAAAAGGGCGAATGTTCATGCTGCCAACTGCAAGAAGTAGCGGTGAAATCGATCGTCTTCGGTGAGCTCTGGGTGAAAAGCAGTAGCTAATAAACGGCCTTGCTGAGCTGCCACAATTCGTCCATCCGTAAGTTTTGACAATATACAGGCCGAGTCCTGTACAGACTCGATTAAAGGTGCACGGATAAAAACCGCATGGAATGGCTTTCCATTAGGGTCAATTTCCTGCAAGGCTGGGACATCCAAATCCACCTCAAAACTATTTACCTGCCGACCAAAAGCATTACGTTCCACGGTGATGTCCATTAATTGGAGTAAAGGCTGGTTACGGTGAGCATCTTTAGACATGAAAATCGCCCCCGCACACGTACCCCAAATGGCTTTGTCTTGACCGAACTCATGCAGGGGTTCCATTAACCCGTAACTCACTGCAAGCTTGGCAATCGTGGTTGATTCACCACCTGGTATGACCAAACCACTTAATCCTTCCAGTTGATCTGGCAGACGTACTTCAACAACTGTGACACCCAATCGCCTGAGCATCACACTGTGTTCGGCAAAATCGCCTTGTAAAGCTAAAATACCAACTCGCATTTACCAACCGCGTCCGGCCAGCCGCTCCACCTCAGGCATTGTGGAAACATTGCGTCCTACCATGGGTTCACCAAGATTACGACTCACTTCTGCCAGGATATATGGGTCGTTATAATGAGTGACTGATTTGACAATCGCAGCGGCGCGCTTGGCTGGGTCGCTAGATTTGAAGATACCCGACCCAACAAATACTCCATCCACGCCCAGCTGCATCATCAAAGCGGCATCTGCAGGGGTAGCAACGCCACCAGCGGCAAAATTCACCACTGGAAGCCGACCCTCCTGGTGCGTCTCCACAACCAAGTGATAAGGTGCACCCATCTCTTTCGAAAATGCCATTAGCTCTTCATCTGGGAGATTTTGTAAACGGCGGATTTCTCCCAACACTGTACGCGCATGTCTGACAGCCTCAACGATATCCCCCGTACCAGCTTCACCTTTAGTACGGATCATGGCTGCGCCTTCCCCGATCCGGCGTAAGGCTTCCCCTAAATTCCGGCAACCACACACAAATGGGACCTTAAAATCATGTTTATAAATGTGATTTTCCTCATCTGCGGGGGTCAGAACTTCTGATTCGTCAATGTAATCAACACCGATGGCCTCCAAAATTTGGGCTTCAACGAAATGACCGATGCGGCATTTTGCCATAACCGGGATCGATACAGCATCCATGATCTGAAGGATAAGCTCTGGGTCGCTCATTCGAGCTACACCACCCTGGGCGCGGATATCCGCTGGCACCCGTTCCAGTGCCATCACAGCCACTGCGCCTGCATCCTCCGCGATCTTGGCATGCTCAGCAGTAACCACGTCCATGATCACGCCCCCCTTGAGCATCTGGGCCAGACCTTTCTTCACCGTAAATGTATTTGTTTGTCCTTCCATTCTGATAACCTCCTGAAAACATGAACAGACTCCCGTGCTACACCAGCAACGCCAGTCTCGCAAAAATTATATAAATTTGTACGTCTTACTGCATTCTACCACGCCCCATGGGGCATGACAATCCGTCGGGATTTGACACAAAACCTCAGAGCACTTGAAACCTGAACCGTATTTTGTTACAGTTAAGCAAATACCAGATTGAAGGAGAGACTTTAATGAACCTGATCAGCGTAAAAATTGAAAAACCCGAAGAGATCAATTTCATCCTGGGTCAGTCTCATTTCATAAAGACGGTGGAAGATGTGCATGAAGCCCTGGTCAACACGGTACCCGGGATCAAGTTCGGTGTCGCCTTTTGTGAAGCCTCCGGTAAATGCCTGATCCGCTGGAGTGGTACAGATGAAATCATGAACGGACTGGCGCGCAGGAATGCGCAGGCAATCGGTGCAGGGCATAGTTTTATCATCTTTTTGGGGGATGGCTTTTACCCCGTCAATGTGTTAAATGCGGTAAAGGCAGTTCCTGAAGTTTGCCAAATCATCTGCGCAACTGCCAATCCGGTGGAAGTCCTGATTGCTGAAACCGAGCTTGGTCGAGGCATCTTGGGTGTAATAGATGGCTCTTCACCACTTGGGGTTGAGGCAGACGAGGATATTGCCTGGCGAAAAGGTTTTCTGCGGATGATTGGATATAAGCTATAAGACCAGCTATTGACGGATTAGCTCGAGAATTGGCATATTCCTTCTCGTTGCATAGCAACGATGGGAATTGCTAACCTCTCTCTAGTTTGGTTATCCGCTATTCGGATAACCACTGCGAGAATATGCATGTAGGGATTATTCTCGCAGTTTCTTGCCGTGAGATAAAAGCTCTACTGCTTTTTCAATCCTGCGCTGACGCGTTGTTTCTTTCCTGGCACTCAATATCCAATTCACATATTCTTTCTTATGCGAATTCGATAGCTTTTCGAAATCTATCTTTGGCGAGTGGTTGATTGATGAGGGCTTGCATTAAATCATCCGGGATGACAACCTGCCGTTCTTTAGTATCCAACTCAAGGAAAACCTGAACCCTATCACCTTGGGCTACCTGGATTTGATCACGGATGCTTTTCCCGACCACAAGATAATGCGTTCCATCCCCCATGGGTAGGGCAGTGCTCTGAAATGGATACCCGTTGATCGTTCCTTTCACTTTAACCTGCCCTTTGGCGCTAAAAGTCTTGGATACATCGATGGGAATATTGAGGTAAGTCCAGGTACCAACTCCCTCTGGCCTGATGAGAATGGCTTCAAATGAATAACCGGGCATAACAAACCTCCTTTGGTCTGAGCGCCAGAGTAGGTGGGATGATATCAATCGCACCAGTCATAGATTATATGCCAGGAAATGTTTCTAAATAGTTGAACCTGAGTTTCACCGTTGACATTTATTTATCTTGTGCTATAATACTATTGTACTATTGTTATAGTACATAAGATCAATCATAATTTAATTAATTTGAGAGATTATGAACATTCGGATCGATAAAAACAGCCGTGTACCCATTTACGACCAGATCAAGGAACAGATCAAAGGTCTGATCCACGCTGGTCAAATTAAGACCGGAGACCAGCTACCTACAATCAGAGAACTTTCTGTGGAGTTATCGGTGAACTTCAACACCGTAGCTCTGTCTTATCGCGATTTAGTAAATGAAGGTGTAATCATCACCGAGCGTGGCAAAGGCACGTTCGTTGCCAACACACCCGGCGTATATGAGATGCAGATCATCCGTACTGAAAAACTACACAACTTGATTGAGACATTAATTAAAGAAACAGACCGGTTAGGTTATCGACGCGAAGATGTTGAAAGTGTGTTCGTTAATCAGATCGGTAAGAAGGGTGAATAAATAAGTCTTATGAGAAAAAAGAAAGCGAGGCTCGCTATGTTAAAACAACTCACCATATCTGATGGATCCAGCACCAAGACCAGATCAAATTTCCGTGTTAGTGGAGTCGGAGGGTTCCTATTCGCCGTAATATTTGTGCTGGCTATTGTTGGTGTGGCTCTTATGGATATGTATGGCCTTTCAGAAGCAATTTCCGTTCCGTTTCTGATAATAATGATTTTACTGGGCATCTATCTTCTTTTAGCCACGCAAATTGCCTCACAATGGGAGAAAGCTGTTGTCTTGCGTTTTGGAAAGTTCCTCAATTTAAAAGGTCCAGGAATTTTCTGGATCATCCCCATCGCTGATACTGTGGTTAATTGGATCGATCATCGGGTTAATGTAACCCCGTTCTCAGCGGAAAAAACGCTGACGAAGGACACAGTTCCCGTCGACGTAGATGCTGTCCTGTTCTGGTTGGTTTGGGATGCACAGAAAGCCGCTTTGGAAGTTGCAGATTATCGAGTGGCAATTTCATGGGCCGCCCAGACGGCATTACGCGAGATTATCGGGCAGATGTCTCTGGCAGATATCCTGGTTGGGCGCGCCAGGATGGATGCCGACCTGCAGAAAATCATCGATGAGCGTACCACTCCGTGGGGCATCACAGTGCAATCCGTCGAGATCCGCGACGTGGTCATCCCACCTGATTTGGAGGATGCCATGTCACGTCAGGCACAGGCCGAGCGTGAACGTCAGGCAAGGGTAATTCTAGGCGAATCGGAGCAGCAGATTGCCTCCAGTTTCGCACAGGCATCAGAAGCTTATACCAATAACCCGACAGCACTGCACCTGAGAGCTATGAACATGCTCTTCGAAGGCTTAAAGCAAAAGGGTGCCCTGGTCATTGTCCCCAGCTCAGCAGTAGATACAATGAACTTAGGCAGTATGAGCGGTTTGGTTTCATTGGGATTTGGTCAGCTGAATAAGAGCAGTGAGCCAACCACTCACGAAGGAGAGAAAAAGAAATAAGCAATTGATCATGGATACGACGACCCCTTTCATTGAAGCTTAACGATCTTCAACGTAATTTTAAAGAGATTGAAGCAGTCGCCGGGGTGAGCTTTACTGTACCGCGTGGAGAAATTTTCGGATTACTCGGACCCAATGGCGCGGGAAAAACGACGATCATCCGCTTGCTGACTGGCTAGATTGACCCAAGTGGTGGGCAAGCAAGCATCGCAGGCTGCGATGTGGTGAAGGATCGCCAGCGGTTGAAGGAACATATTGGGGTCGTCTTCGAAGAGCAAAACCTGTATGAACGGCTCTCGGCATATAATAACTTACGTTTTAATTGCTGGCTGTATAACTTACCCTTGCGCCGCATTAATGAAGTTTTGGATCTGGTACACCTGACAGAACGTTCCAAAGAGCCGGTGCGCACCTTCTCAAACGGGATGAAACAACGCTTGATGATTGCACGCGCCTTGTTACATGATCCCCCTGCGCTTTTCCTGGATGAGCCAACCCGGGGGCTCGATCCAATCGCAGCCCGTGAGGTGCGCTCTGCGATTGAGCAGCTCAGCCGTAATGGCAAAACCATTCTGCTGACCACTCATTTGCTTGAAAAAGCCGACCAACTCTGTCGGAGGGTTGCTTTCATTGTCAATGGTTACATCGTTGCCAATGACACGCCCCAAAACCTAAAACTCTCGCATGGAAAACGAGCTCTGAAAGTGATCACATCTGATCCAATCCATGCAGATCATCTTTCCCAGCTCATCATGAGCATGGACGAGCCTAAAGACCAACAATACCTGGCAGAGATAATGGCGCAGGGGAATGTGCGTTCCATTCACTCTCAGGAAGCCACATTGGAAGAAGTGTTTATTGAAATAGCTGGTTTTCGACCAGCATAATTATAAAAAGAGGTGTATCGTGCATCCTCGTGTGATCTGGGCAATCGTTCGCAAAGACCTTCTTGATATCTGGCTGAATAAATCAATCCTGGGAGGCTTGTTCTTTCCGATTATCCTGTCGTTATTGTGGCTACTCATCAGCAACCTGATCGGGGGTCAAAAAACCGCCTTACTGATCTATAACCCAGGCAACTCCAGCCTGGCTCAGGCGGTGGAGCAGATCTTCCCAAATGCAGAAATCGTACAGACGGGCTCAGCTGGCGAAGTCGAGGCTGCTTTTGGACCTAATGGAGCGAAGGTAAAGAGTTTATATACTGTTGGTCTGGTGCTTCCTGAGAATTTTGACAACAACGTACGGGCAGGATCTTCCCCTACTCTCTCGTTATATATTAACGGAACCATAGTCAATGCGCAAACCCAGGCGTTAATTCAGATGGCCATCATCAACTTCGCTCGCACAATCGCCAGCCCCCAACCACCGGTGACCATTAACACAACCGTGATCAACCCCCCATCGACAAAGAATGCAGGTGTGATCTTTAAACAGGTTTATTCACCACTTGCTCTTCTGGTCTCCCTCATGGTAGGTATCACTTTTATCCCACAATTGCTGCTCGAAGAAAAAGAGAAGAAAACCCTGCGGATGCTGCTGGTCACACCGGCTTCTTTCGCCGATATCCTGGTAGGCAAACTGCTGGTGGTCCTGGTATTCCAGCTTGCCATAACCTCCGTAGTGCTGGCGATCCTGGGTAGTTTCACAGGAGCAGTACCACTCGTAGCGCTTTATGTGATTTTAGGAGCGTGCTTCAGTTTGTCCTCGGGTTTGCTCTTTGGCTCTCTGTTCAATACGGTCCAGGCTGCGGGGACGGTGTCGGGATTTGTCTCTTTCGTCTTCATCCTAGGTGGCATCTTCGTTGGTCAATTGGGAGAACTCCTGGGTAATGGTCCGGTATCGCAAATTGCCAGGTTTATCCCTACATATTATCTGGCTGATGGGGTGGTCAACGCCTCCCAGAACACCGGATCTTTAGGAAGCAACCTGCTCGATATCGGCATCATCTTAGGCATGACGATCGTATTTCTGTCAATTTCGGTCTGGGTACTACGCCGGCAATCAGCAGTTTTGGCCGTGATATAAACTCGTCACGGAGGCTTGCATAGAGTTGTTGATTTATACAAACTAATGTAAGAATTCTAAATTCACAACCATTTCTGTAAACCTTTATAAACCTTAGTCGACATAATCCCAATTTATAGGCTAGCGTCTCTTGTGATAAAGTAGTTTCACGTGAAACCCACCTCAGCGGTAGAGATACCTAATCTGGGGCATCTGATTTGTTTCACGTGAAACCATATTTTTGAAATTGCTAATTTTTATGTATTAATGATAAAATATTGTATAATATTTTGTATTACTCAGGGATTTCCTTATAAATAATCGAGAATAAACTCCCCGGTCAGCTCTTTAAATGGCCAAAGGTAAATTTATCCCCCCTTTTCACGCGCCCACGCGTCCAACAATTCCTCAACCTGATCAAGGTAAGCATCCAGCCCCTTTATTTTGTCGGTGAAACCATCTCCGAGCAAACCCAGCTGCTCACCAGCCTTATGCCAGGCAGTGCGATGATGAGTCTTGACAGGCAAAGCACAGATTGCATGCGTCCAAGTGTGCCAAAGGGGCCAGAGTGCA
Organism: uncultured Chloroflexia bacterium; assembly: GCA_963828845.1. GTDB lineage: Bacteria > Chloroflexota > Anaerolineae > Anaerolineales > UBA4823 > FEB-25. The sequence goes on along the minus strand of CAWHGE010000009.1, from coordinate 231,242 downwards.
TCATGGGCGGTTTGGCTGTTCAAAATGACCTCCAAGGCACGTTCATAATATAACAAACGGTGGGGATGCAAGCGTAAGGGTGTGGCATTAGCTGGCAGAGCGGTATATGCATTCCGCCACTCAGGTAGCCATGAACGCATGCTTCCGGGATCCACATTTGGAGCGCCTAACAAACCCAAAAGGCCCGGATATAAACCCGGCTTTCGCACAGCCTCAGCCCGGAGAGGAAGGTCCAGTAAGAACCGTCGCTCGGTCAAGTTTTGTCCACTCAACCCTGACACCGCATTCGCCGCATGTTCCAACGCGCGTAAATATAGGCCCGCATCTTTCGGATCAGGAAGACGTGGATTGCTGTTAAAAGATACCCACATTTCTCTGGCATGCTCGGCTTGCCTGCGCACACGGCTTAATACATTTTCTGGATTATAAAATTGACCTCGCACACTGGCTTGTACAAAATCGATAAAGTGTTGTGGATCATACATGACTTTACAACCATATATGGCTGGTCCAAGCCAGGGATGAATTCTCAGCTCACGGGGTTGACGGTATATCATATGTGAATGATGTGAGATATCCAGATGGACCTCATCGGATATCCTTATAATCTCCCGCTCGACTTTTATTTCATCACTATGGATAAAAAAAAGGTCAATATCGGCGGTATTACCAATCAATGGAGCCTCACCTAACAACGACCCTTGCAAGTAGACAGCCATTAACGAGCGATCGTCACTCACATATTTTTCTACGGTATCCTTGGCAATCTTGATCAGCATATTACGATTAATTCGCATTTTCACCCCCAAGCTAACAAAAAATGGTTAAACCAGAAGATTTTATGTCTTGTGTCCACGTGTTACCCATTAAGTTCGGCTGCATCTTGGTTATCTGAGCTGATCTCTCAGTGAAGATACACAATAAAGTCATTCATAATTCATCGATCATCGGAAGTGAGGCTTGAAAAGGTACTTGTTTTAGGGTTTGGCGAATCCGGTTCTCAACCCATCTTAGGTCTTCGACCCTTCGAACATAATCCAATTCGTTGGTATCCAAAGTGAGGACGGTTACATTTCCTCCCACATTTCTAGCCGGGCTATTGATAAAAAAATCATCATACGCTTGGTTAAGCTGGTTAATATAATCCCGCTCCATATTTCTTTCATATGGTCTGTCGCGGGAGGCAATGCGCTGCATCAGCACGTCAGGGTCTGCACGCAGATAAACGATCAGGTTGGGGAAGGGAATCTTCTCCGCCAGAGCATCATGCACCCTGTAGTACATATCCAATTCGTCACCAATCAGGTTGATGCGCGCAAATAATGCATCCTTGGCAAAGGTGTAATCCGTGATCAATGATTTACCCCTCTTCAGGATTTCAGGCACAGAACGGCGCTGTTGGTAATATCGGCTGAGTAAAAAAAATATTTGGGTTTGAAAAGCGTAGCGTTGGCGGTCGGAATAGAAATCTGAAAGGAATGGATTTTCTTCAAAAACCTCGAGGACTAAAGCAGATTGAAACGCTGGTTGGAGCAATCGAGCCAGAGTGGTTTTCCCGACCCCAATGACGCCCTCGATGGCAACATACATATCAAAATCCCTCACCTGCATAAAATGTAATATCTTGTAAAAAAGTAAGCAGGCAATCTGCAACCAGACGTGGTTGTTCCAACATCACCATATGCCCAGTGTTAGGGATAACACTCAGCCGGGCATTAGGTATTGCGTTTGATAGGAATTGTGCATATCGTAATGGTGTCATTTGGTCATCTGCTCCGCAAACCACCAGGGTAGGCTGATGAACCTCTCCCAATCGATCCATGACGTCAAAACGATTGCAGGCCTGTAAATCCCCATAAAGTACACTCTGGCGTGTCTCAAGTATTCGCTTGGAGGCCAGCTTAACCAAACGTGAAGGCGCATTTGAACTGAACGAACAAGATACCAGAAGGTCAGCCACTTTTTCGAAAGTAGTTTGATCAGCGGCATAATTTAACAAATCTGGCTGGACTCTCAGACGTGCTCCACCACCTATTAGACCCAAGCCCACCACATATTCCGGATGATGAATCGCCAAAGTCAAAGCGATGGCACTTCCCATTGAATGACCCACCAGTATCGCCCTGGGTAATCGAACGGATTCCAGCCATTGAACCAGATGACGGGCATATTCACCGATCGATTGTTGCCCATCACAGATCGCAGATTTTCCGTGCCCTGGTAGGTCAATCGCGTAAACACAATACCCATTCAGACGACGGATTTCAGGGGGCCAATACAGGTGCATGCCTCCTGCGCCATGTATCAGTATTATTGGTGGATTTTCCGTTACTTTTTCACAATGTTGTGAATAATATAAATTTCCAGAAACAGGCATTACGGATCACCCGCCTCTACGCAGTCGTTCCGTGGCCTCTTCGGTCATTGGAATGAGCACACGGATGGTGGTGCCTTTACCGATCGTTGAGTCTAACCGGAAAATGCCGTTCACCATTTCGGCGCGTTCGTTCATATTCTTAAGCCCCAGACTGCCGCGTTGCTCATAGGAGGATTCCACATTATTCTTGTCAAATCCAACTCCATCATCCTGAACCTCAAGCATCACAAGGTCTTTATCATAATCTTTCATTCGGATCCAAATATGATTCGCCTGGGCATATTTACAAGCGTTATTAATTGCCTCTTCTGCAATATAAAAGAGGATGGTCTGTTTATTCATCTCAAGCTCGGATATGATATTTTCTTCAGCTTCGACGATGACGTTCTGGTTATAGGTCTCGTGCGTTTTTTCTGCCATAGCTTTCAACGCCCCGATCAAACCTTGAGATTCGAGTTCCAGCGGCCGCAATGTGAAAAGCATATGGCGTATTTCTTTCGTGGTACGGCGGGCAAGCTCCTCAATTTTCGAGAGCTCATCCGCGGTCGCCTTTGGATCCCTTTCCAACAATCGACGGGCGAAATTTAGTCGCATGGCGATGGCAGCCATAGATTGCGTAGGTCCATCATGCAGATCGCGGGCAAGCTTCCTGTGCTCCTGCTCCTGAATTTCTATCATCTGTTCTTTTTCTTGCTGAATATCACTGTAAAGACGGGCATTTTGAATGGCTATGACCGATTGATGGGAAATTATATCCAGCAGCTCGCGCTTAGATTGCGTGAAAAATTCGGGGTCAGAGTGGGCGAAAAGCAAAACCCCATAAGTATCAAACCCTGCTCTCAATGGAAGGCAATAGGCAATTGAACAAGAACGAAGGGCAACGATCCGGCTTAATTCTGGGTCTTTAGAAAGATCGGTTAGACTTTTGGGAGAACCGTCTGTGATCACCTCTCCAATCAACCCACTGGTTCCAGGGAGGACAACACGCATATCCGATTGAGTGAAATGCCTAGCAGAGCCAACGGTCAATGCAGGATGATCGTATTCGGTATCAGAGAATAGCAATACAGCACTTACCAACCGTTCAGCAGGGATATTTGGAGTTGCCAGGACCCGCGAACCCAAATCCAAGGCGATTTCCAGTACATTCTCGTATTTCAATGTTGCGGTAACTTTGGAAATAAGAATATAAATTTCACGCAACCTGCGATGATCTATATCCCAAATGGGTTTGCCCCCCAGATTTCCGTTCTTTTGCCTGTGAAACAAATCACCGAAATGCAATTGCCCAATCGCGCTTAGGATGCCCAAACATAGGAGAATACCCACAACTATGGCAATGCCACCCACGAGGAGGGTATAGTTAAAAATATTCATCGGCAATATGATAACCTAAAACACACGAGATGGAAAGCATCTCGGGGGTGAAAATTATAAAGAGGTAGATATTGAGGCATTTCGGAGAATTGCATACAAAATAGGTAACGCTGCTTTAACTGCCCTTGCTCGATGGCTGAGGCGGTTCTTATCATTCATGCTCAGCTCTGCCATGGTTAAGCCAATTTCGGGGATCAGAAAGATTGGATCATAACCGAATCCATTGGTGCCTCGTTCCTCCGGGATGATAACACCCGGGCAATTTCCTTGAGCAAAATATACTTTATCTTGCGGGGTTGCGATTGCGACCGTGCAGTGAAAATGAGCTGACCAAGGGCGAGGATGACTTTGCAACAAATCCAAAAGATAAGCTCGACGATCAGCATCAGTTGCATTAGGGAGGGGAGAAAAGCGTGCTGACCGAACCCCCGGTAATCCGCCCAAAGCATCCACCTCCAACCCTGAATCATCTGCCAGAGTCACCAAACCGGATGCTCTGGCAAAGGCGATTGCTTTCAGTGATGCGTTTTCCTCATAGGTAGCGCCGTTTTCATCAACAGTCAAGGATATTCCCATTATATCCGGGGTAAGTAGTGTGATTTCTAGGTCATCAAGAAGGGATTGGATCTCAATTAATTTGCCAGGATTGCCCGTGGCGACTAACAAACGTTGCATACCGTCTCTCCATCGAAATTGGTTATCCACACCATACCCACACACCATATGTGGGCAATTCAATTGAAATTAAACCTACCCGTGGCAACAAAATATGTTATAATAATTGTAAGTTATAATAAATTACTTTGCGATTTTCAAAGTATTTTTCATAAACCACAGTGTCTGACCCACATTCTCCATTACGCCTGAATGTCGGCTTCGTAGTTGCCCAATCTGCCGGCTTCAGTCGGGATTTCCCATTCGATCTCCCGGAAATAAATGTTCCACCAGATTTACATGTTAACAGCTTAACCGGTGTGGTTCGGGCGACCCGTACACCTCAGGGCATCCTGCTGCAAGGAGATTTTCAAGCCCTGATTGACCTTGAATGCGTGCGTTGCCTGACCGACTTTCGGCAGATGCAAAAAATCGACTTCACCGAATTGTACGCCTTTTCCAAACGTTATGTAACCGATTCGGGTTTAATAATGCCTGAAACAGGTATTATTGACCTCACTCCTGTGTTGCGTGAATACTTATTGCTGGAGATTCCCATCAGCCCATTGTGCAGACCTGATTGTAAAGGTTTGTGCCCTATATGTGGGAATAATCTCAATGAAAGTACATGCAATCACGAGGACGATTCTGGAGATCCCAGATTAGCTTCATTGAGATCACTTCTGGATAAATAGGATCACCGTTTACAGGAGGGAATACTATGGCAAATCCCAGCCCACAACCACAGAAGCTTGAAGCCCTTGACACTTTGCTCGAAAAAGCTGATGTACAGGGTTACCTAACTACAGGGGATATCTTAGAAGTCTTCCCTTGGGATGGAGAAGATGATGAGCGGTTGTTAGAACTGTTTGGGTTACTCCATCGGCAGGGTGTGGAAATCGTCATCGAAGAGGATGCAGAACCCGAACCTGATTTATCCAGGCTTGATAGTTCCCCCCTGGATTTTAATTCTTCGACCCTGGATACTGCTCTTCTCCCCAATCTTGAAAACATCTCGGCAGACGATAGTGTGGGATTGTACCTCAAAGAAATGTCACGAGTGCCCTTGCTCACCCTGGAGGAGGAAGTCAATCTGGCGCAAAGGATCGAACATGCCAAGGAATCCAAGGCAAAGCTATCCAAAATGAATGGAAAAGCTTCTGCTAAGCATCGCAGGGAACATGAAAATGCCGTTCAGGATGGTTTATTAGCCCGTGAGCACCTGATCAAAGCGAACACCCGCCTGGTAGTCAGTGTTGCCAAAAAATATATCGGGCGAGGGGTTGCTTTTTTGGACCTAATCCAAGAAGGTAACCTGGGCTTGATGAAAGCTGTTTCTAAATTTGAGTACCAGCGCGGCTTCCGTTTCTCAACTTACGCAACCTGGTGGATCCGGCAAACGATCACACGTTCTATTGCAGACCAAAGTCGTACCATCCGTATACCGGTCCACATGACTGACCGCTTACGAATGATGTATAAAGCCGCGCATAAGCTGGAGCAATGCTTTGGACGCCCACCGTCTCAGGAGGAATTGTGTCTCGAGATGGGAGTCGGCCACGATAAGCTCCGCTGGATGCTCGAGGTAGCTCGAATCCCGGTTTCATTGGAAAGCCCAGTGGGCGATGAGGATGACTCTGAATTGGGAATGTTCGTGGAAGATACAATCACCCCATCGCCATCCCAAACAACCTACGAAAATATGCTTCGCGAACGGGTTGACCAGGTGCTTTCCACCCTTTCACCGCGCGAAGCCCGAATTCTGCGCTTGCGTTTTGGATTGGAGAATGGCCATCCTTATACTTTAGAAGAAGTGGGGCACAAATTCGGCTTAACCCGTGAACGCATCCGTCAAATTGAAGGGAAAGCGTTGCGCAGGCTACGCCACCCTTACCGGGCCCGGTTGCTTAGGGAATACCTGTGAATTTATTGGGCTTGAAGACCTTTCAAGATCATAGAATCTTGACAAATCTATACCATCCGTTTAGACTTATTTATTCATCTGAAAGGTTGAATGCTATGGGTAGACATTCTTACAACACGTTTGTGATGTCCATGTGCATGATGGAGTTTGTTCAACGCGCCCAGGCAGCCGCCTATGATGATGTAAAATGATCAAGATAAATAAAAACATTGAGGGCTGCCCAATTCAGGGCAGCCCTTTTTTATGCAGGTAATTAGCAGAGCCATGAATGGGATAACATTTAGGAGGTCAATATGTCCAACAATATTCTGATCGCAATCGCCTGGCCGTACGCCAACTCCGAGATTCACGTAGGAAACATTACCGGATCTCACCTGCCTGGTGATATCGTGGCGCGTTATCATCGCCTGAAAGGTGATCACATATTGATGGTCTCTGGCACCGACTCACACGGCACCCCAGTCACGCTGCGCGCAGATGCTGATGGACGCCCTGTAGAGGAAGTGTACCAATTTTTTCACAATCAATTCCTTGAGCTATTCCTAAAAGCCGGTATCAGTTATGACCTCTTCACCACCACACATACCGAAAATCATTTTAAGGTGGCTCAGAGTATGTTCTTGGCTTTAAACAAAAACGGTTTCCTATACACGGAGTCACGTCCACAATGGTACTCTCCCACTGCCAAACGTTTCTTACCAGACCGGTATGTGGAGGGGACATGCTATATATGCGGTTATGAAAATGCTCGCTCAGATCAGTGTGACCGTTGTGGCAGTGTGCTTGAGCCAGAGAAACTGCTCAACCCGCGCTCCAAGCTAGACGGTTCTATTCCAGAGCTGCGTGAGACCATACATTATTTTCTCGATCTCTCAAAATTAGAGCCAGACGTGGAAGAGTTCCTGCGCCAGCGGCAACACTACTGGCGTGAGACGGTGATTGGGCAATCCCTGGGTCAGATAGAAAGCGAGGGTTTGCGTTCACGCCCCATTACACGCGACCTGGATTGGGGCATCCCGGTTCCGGTTGATGGATGGGAAGGCAAATGCATATACGTTTGGTTTGAAGCAGTGATTGGTTATCTGTCAGCAACCATTGAATGGGCACAGATCACGGATCAGCCAAATGCCTGGCGTGATTGGTGGACAGATATCTCGGCAAAGACTTATTATTTCATCGGCAAAGATAACATTTTTTTCCATGCCGCCATGTGGCCGGCACAATTAAAGGGCGCCGGGAATGAATTCGTCAAGATATTCACTGAGGAAGAGGGGGCTCCGCTTAATCTACCCTATGATGTCCCTGCCAACCAGTTTATGAATCTGGAGGGACAGAAGATATCTGGCAGCCGCAACTGGGCTATCTGGGGGCTGGATTTCCTTTCCCGATATGATCCAGACGCATTGCGTTATTATCTGACGATCAACATGCCAGAATTAAGGGATTCTGACTGGGATTGGGATGAGTTTATCGCTCGCAATAACAATGAGCTGGTGGCGACGTGGGGCAATCTTGTTAACCGAACGTTGCCATTTGCATATAAACATTGGGATGGCAAGGTTCCCGATCCTGGTGAACTGCGCCCGGTTGACAGGGAAATCCTCGGAGTTGTTAATGAAGGTTTCCGAACTATTGGCGAGCATTTTGAAGCTGTACGTCTTCGGGCAGCGCTGAATGAAGCTCTTCGCCTGGCAAAGGAAGGCAATAAATATCAAGATGCAACTTCTCCATGGTTTGAGATCAAGACTGATAAAAATGCGGCTGCCAAGTCAATATATACCGCATTGCGTGTGATCGACTCGCTCAAGCTTTTATTTGCTCCATTCATCCCATTCAGCAGTGAACGCCTGCATACCTATTTGGGTTACACCCAACCTCTATTTGGAGAGCAGTTCATTGAACAGCAGCAAGACAAGCTGGGTGCTCACAATACTCTGCGATATCGTCAGCCACAACCTGGAGGTTTTTGGGAGCCGTCGAATCTGCAACCTGGTCAGCGTTTGGAACAATCCGCTCCGCTTTTCAAGAAGCTGGAGCCCCTTTTGGCAGAAGAGGAACGAAAGCGGTTGGGGAATTACGGGCGGGACTAACGCGCCTTTTACTTTCAATTCATGGGTTGAAAGGTATAATCCATTTCCGGTGGGAGGCTTATGGAGATGATCAGTCCTGTCCGCACTGCACAGCTCAGCAAGACCTACGAGGTTCGTGCTCGCAAAGGTCTGTTTAAATCCGAAAAACGCTCTGTAGAAGCGCTTAAATCCATCACCTTGGAAGTCAACCAGAGTGAGGTGTTTGGTTTACTGGGTCCGAATGGTGCCGGGAAGACCACCTTGATTAAAATATTAACCACCTTGCTCCTGCCCACCAGTGGTGAAGCCTGGATCAATGGCTTCAATGTTACACGGGACGAGAATAGCGTACGCGCCAGTGTCGGTTGTATGCTGATGGGAGAACGTGGGTTATATTGGAAGCTAACCGGGCGGGAAAATCTGGAATACTTTGGGGCTTTATACCACCTTGACCCCACTGCCCGTCGAAAACGTTCCAAGCAAATCTTCGAACTGCTTAAACCGTGGCGAACTTCCTCCAGTTTGGTTTATTGGTATTATGTGCCAATTTTTTCCCCTTCTCGGCATTGCCGCCGTTTATTTTATTCTTATCTCGCCTGATCCCACTTGCTTATGCTGTCGATGCTTTCCGTTCAACTATGATGGGCTTCCCGCCTGGTTTCCCCGAGTTAGCACCATTCCCCATTGAGCTCATGATCACCACCCTCTTCGGCTTGATCATGCCACCCCTGGGTTATCTTCTATACCGCCGGGCTGAGAATTACGCCCGTAAGCATGGGAGTTTATCGACGTATTAATTTCCAGACTCGAAAATCCTACTTGTGGCAAGCGAATCTTCTCCACGCCAGCCATCCTGCGATGTACAGTGCAGCCGCCCCCTTAAATACGACTGTCAATGTGTTATTTCTCACCAAATGGAATAGAAATCCTCCTACTCCACTTTTTCCTGGACGTGAAAACCTCGCCGTCTTAGCTCATTCATGAATGGCACCACTGGCACAAAGCTTTCGACCCCACCTGCGCCGTGCGGGGTTAACCCGTGTGCCATCAATTCTGCCACAATAGCAGCATCCCAACCCGTCGTACGTTCCATGGCAGTAAAGCCTGTGGTTTCATCGAAGCGATCCACCAGCTCCACCACTGCTTTGGCAGCTCGCCCAGCATTCTTTCCCAGAGCTTTCACACGCACCAAAACGATATCTTTGCCCTTCACGGGATCGTTCGGGAATGTCACTTTTGGCTCATAGAGTGCGTGGAATACATCCCTGGGTACCACCTCATTCATGCCTACCCGCACTGATTTTATGTCCCACAATCCCAGATCCCAGAAGGCGCGTAGCTGTTTTAAATGCCCAGGATAGCGTAGGGTGAGGTTTTGTAATGTGCGCAACTTGCCTTCAAACGTCCAGGGCATGGTGCTGGTACCCCCACCTGCTACAAACGCTTCTAGTGTGCCGACGGAATCAGGGAACTCCACGGTCTCCAGCTCGGTCATCGGCTCAACCTGAGTGATCTTCCCATCGCGCAGGAAGATGGCAGGTTCAGCATATTCATTCGTCAACCCGGCAACGTGAAAGGTAAGTAAGTAATTGAAGGGAGGCTGTGGGTTTTGTGGGATGCCACCATCCCACATATATACATCGGTCGCCTCATCCAAGAGACCCATGGTATATACAGTCAATGACGTGCCTAAGCCTGGCACCTGCCCACAATCAGGGATGATGCTGATACCTTGGTTTCGTGCCTCAGCATCAAAAGCATGCTGCTGCCTGACAATATCTGTATTGCCACCCAGGTCACACATGCTGGCTTTCACCTTAAGTGCTACTTGGGTGATATTCAGGTTGTAGTAATAGGGTACCGCACTGACGAAAGCATTCACACCTTTCAGCACATGCTCCAATCCTGCCATATCAGTCACCTCAACCTGAGCAGCTTCTGCCACCTGCGAGCCAATCAGGTGGTTTACCCGGTTGGCTGCATGCTCAGCAATGACGATATCCCTATCTGCCAGGATGACTCGCTTCGCTTCTCCCCAGCGTGCCATATCATACGCTGCAGCTGTTCCCTGCCTGCCTGCACCCAAGACTGCATAAGTATATGCCATCGTATCATCTCCCAAGATTTATCTGGCCCGATTATAAGGCAAATCACTCCTCCCCGTGATATCATCCTGTGGTAAACTCCCTGATTGCCCGATCTTAACCAGGGTGTTAAATTCACATGGATGCAAAAACATTACACACTCTTGAGTACCCAAAGGTACTTGAACGACTGGCTGGTTATTGTGCCTTTGCAGCTTCGACTGAAAAAGCTCACAAGCTTCAACCGACCACGAATATCGACGAAGCAACTCGACGCCTGGCTGAGACAAGTGAAGCGGTACAGATGCTCGTCACCCGGCCAGACCTCACGATTGGGGGTGCACGAGATGTACGCCAGGCGGTGGATTTGGCAGCTCATGGTGGCATCCTCGCACCCACCGACCTGCTGGATATTAAATCCACGCTGATTGCCGCCCGTACTCTGGTGCGCACTTTCGAACGCCTGGGTGGGCAGTACCCAACTCTGTTTGAGATCGCCTCCCAGATTCCCGTCTCCCTGGGATTGGTGGATGGAATCAGTCGCGCCATCTCGGAGCGCGGAGAGATACTAGACAGTGCCTCCGATGCGCTTGCAGCCATCCGGCGTGATTTGCGCATCGCCCATGACCGCTTGATGACCAAGCTTCAGCGTATGGTTTCTGATCCACATACCTCTCCTTACCTGCAAGAGGCATTAATCACCCAACGGGATGGACGTTATGTGCTGCCATTACGAGCTGAATTCAAGGGACGCATCCGGGCGGTAGTGCATGACCAGTCTGCCTCTGGCGCTACATTGTTCGTCGAGCCTCTGAGTGTGGTTGAGCATAACAATGAGTTTCGCGAGCTTCAGCTTGCTGAGCGGGATGAGGAACGTCGCATTCTAACAGAGCTTTCTCAACAAGTGGGTATGCAAGCGGGGAATATTCTTAATACGGTAGACAGGGTTGCGGATCTTGACCTGTGCTTTGCCAAAGCCAAATACTCCGATAGCCTAGCCGCCAGCGAACCTGCCTTACACCCCATTGCCAAGCCATCCGGACGCCACCCGGGTACCATTATCCGGTTATTCCAGGCACGCCATCCATTACTGGATCCTGCGACGGTCGTGCCGATTGATGTTGAATTGGATGCCCAAACTTATGCCATGGTCGTCACCGGGCCCAATACCGGTGGCAAGACCGTTACCCTCAAGACCATTGGACTGCTGGCACTCATGGCCCAGTCGGGACTGCACATTCCAGCGCATTCTGGCTCAGAGATCAGCCTGTTCCATAATATCTATGCTGATATCGGAGATGAGCAGTCCATCGAACAATCCCTTTCCACATTTTCAGGGCATATTACCAATATCATCCGCATTTTGGAGCATGCTGACCGGAGATCATTGGTCATCTTGGACGAATTAGGGGCTGGTACCGACCCGCAAGAGGGGGCAGCCCTGGCGCGCGCATTGCTCACTCACTTACTTGAGCGAGGCATCACCACACTGGTCACCACTCATCATCCGGAGCTTAAGGCATTTGCACATGCCACACCAGGTGTGGTGAATGCAAGCGTTGAGTTCGATCTAGAAACTTTGCGTCCGACCTTCCACTTAACCATTGGCTTGCCTGGTCGTTCCAATGCTCTGGCGATCGCTCAACGCTTGGGTATGCCTGAACCGATTATCAATTCTGCACGCTCTGAGCTTAGTCCGGCTGACCTACGGGCGGAGGATTTACTCGATGAAATTCATCGTCAACGAGACTTATCACGCAAAGCCCGCACTGCAGCTGAAAATGCGCACCGTGAGGTTGAATCCATCCGGGCTGAACTGGCAAAACGCCTGGAGAAAATTGAAGATGAACGCATGCAGGTGCTTGATAAAGCCCGCAGCCAGGCTGCAGAACAGCTTGAATCCTTGCAGGATGAGCTGCGGGAAGTACGCCGGCAGCTAGCACGCACCAGACAACCTCTCGAAGTTATTGAAGAGGTTGAAGAAAAGGTCGAAGAATTGCAAGAAACCGTGGTAGCTCCTGTGGAACGCCGTATATCTGATGCGGGCATTGCACCTGTGCATCGAGCCATTCGCCTCGGCGATAAAGTGCGCCTGCACTCGCTGAATACCCAAGGCGTGGTCACTTCTTTGGGTGAAGAAGATGCAGAGGTGTCGGTGGGTGTTCTGCGTATTCGGACAAGGCTGGCAGAATTGCAACTACTTGGAGAGGAACCTACTTCCACATATGGCTCAACCGGGTTGCCCACAGCACGCGATCTGATGACTGCTGGTCAATCACGTACAACAATTGAGACAACCGGGGGAAGCGTTCGCTCTTCCGGTTCACATATCTATGCGGAGAGCCCCGGGATAGAGCTCGACCTGCGAGGCCAACGCTCTGATGAAGCTCTTGATGTCCTTGAACGCTATCTGGACTCAGCTTATCTTGCCGGGCTCCCATGGGTGCGCATCATCCACGGCAAAGGTACCGGCAAACTGCGTTTGGCAGTCCGCGAATCATTATCGCATAACTCACATGTGAAGTCCTTCGAGTCTGGTGGGGATAAAGAAGGTGGTGAAGGCGTAACGGTAGCCAAGCTAACCCAGTAAATGTATACCAGCCTGCGCTTGCCCGCTCCATTTCGCGCCTTTTCTCATCGCAATTACCTGTTTTGGTTTTTCGGTCAGGGGATTTCACTGATTGGCACCTGGATGCAGACCATGGCTCAACAAGTACTGGTCTATCAACTCACGGGTTCAGCAGCATCCTTGGGGATCATCAGCTTTATCGGTCTGATACCACTCATTCCACTTTCCCTGTGGGGAGGCTCGATCACTGACCGTTTCCCCAGGCGTACGATTATCCTGATCACCCAGATCATTATGCTGGTGCAGGCTTTCCTGTTGGCGATTTTGACCTGGAGTGGAACGGTTCAGATCTGGCATGTGTACCTGCTTGCATTCATATTGGGAGCTGCTACGGCTGTGGATTTACCTGCGCGGCAGGCTTTCACAGTGGATATGGTTGAGGGTAAGGACGACCTGACCAGTGCAATTGGCTTGAATTCTGCCATGTTTAATGGAGCGCGGGCCATTGGACCTGCTTTGGCCGGGATACTGGTGGCTACCACTGGTGAGGGCAATGCATTTTTCTTCAACGGATTAACCTTCATCGCTGTCATCATCAGTTTGTTGATGATGCGCGGCTTACCGAAACCCAAATCACAATTAGAGGATGAAACACATCCTCTTAAACACATGGTTGGTGGATTGCATTTTATTGTCCAGCGCCAGGAAATCCTTGTGCTGGTTAGCCTGATTGCGATCAGTGCATTCCTCTCGATGCCCTACAACACCCTGTTACCTGTATTTGCAAGTGTGGTGCTTAAACAGAGTGCGCAACCATTGGTGATGGCTCTGTGTAATTCCAACAGCTTGTTTATGGGCTGTCAGGCTCCAGAAGCACTTCCATTGGGTATGCTGTATTCCATGATTGGCGTTGGCGCAGTCATAGGTGCTTTGGTGGTTGCTTCGCTGCCTGCAAATGCGAAGCGCGGTCGATTGCTTACCATCGGAAACCTGGCTTTCCCCCTCTTTTTAGTCCTGTTTGCATTTTCTTCTCATTTCTCACTATCATTAATACTGACTTTATTTATTGGGTTCAGCTTCGTCTGGCAAAATGCCCTGGCAAATACGCTGTTGCAATTTATCACTCCCGACGAGCTACGTGGGCGGGTGATGGGCGTTTACACTATGAGCTTTCAAACCATGTTCAGGCTGGGTGGTTTACAGGCTGGATTCGTCGCCGATTGGCTCGGCGCTCCGATTTCAGTTGGTATTGGTGCAGCGGTTTCATTGCTTTATGGATTATTCGTCGCTTTACGTTACCCAAAGGTCAGAAACTTATGATCTTTTAGTCAACTCCATGTAAAATTTTGGATGGCCACTCGATAGAATAGATAATCATCAATTACCCAGGCTTTTGAGGGAGAGCGGGAAGAGTGGTATCCATTTAGTTACGTTCCTTACACTACTCATACCTGGAAAATTGGGATGTTTGGGTATCGTAAGCCAGTAGTGTTTTGCAACCAATTAATAAAAGAGATGTACATTGAAGTTTATACAATAAAATTGGAGTATCATCGACAAACCAATGAAAAACCGTTTCGTTATCGCTATTTTGCTCCTAATTTTATTGGGTAACCTACCTGGAAATGCCCAAGCTACATCACCAAACCAACAAGCCCTTGTATACGTTAAGCTTGGTTCCTCCGACGATTTTAATCCGCTTCTCTTCCACCCATCTACCGATGTTTACCATACTGGGTGGAGGTTTACTGACTGGCACAAACCGGGCTGGTCAACAAACCTTACTGGAGGCTGGTTTGAGCTATCAAGTAATCTATCCTGACCTACTCGCAGGCTCCTTTTACCTGGCAGAAAACCGAGTGGGCCACCCAGCCCCTGATTTTGCCTCTTATGGGCAAGTCTTACTCAATATTGCCAATGGCGTGTTACTTAGGATGGACCCATCACAGTCTGACGCAATTAGCCAGGTAGGTGCCGAGTTACACGCAATCACCCTTGTTCCAAAGCCATTATCTTTGGCACAAAGCATTGATGTTTTCCCAAATGTCATAGAACCTGATCCGATCATCCAGGGAATGATCGACCAGGTCTCCGAGACCAAAGTTTATACGTATGAACAGCAGCTGACCGGTGAACTGCCCGTATGGGTGAATGAAAACTGGTATACCATCACTTCTAGGAATACTTACAGCGGAGTTCCCATCCAGAAAACAACAAGTTATGTGGGTCAGCACATGGCTAACGAATTAGGCCTGGATGTTGAATACCACGAGTGGAATAACTCGACTAATCCCAATGTAATCGGCGAGATCCCTGGGTCGGTCAATCCGGACGATATCTTCATCATTGGGGCACACATCGATGATGTCAATGGAACTTCAGGTGCAGATGATAACGCCAGTGGCTCAGCAGCTACTCTGTTAGCTGCAGATATCCTTTCCCAGTATCAATGGAGCTGCACCTTACGCTTTGCATTCTGGACTGGAGAGGAACAAGGGATGTTGGGTAGTGAATCATATGCCGAGCGAGCGCACAATACCGGTGAGAACATCTTCGGCTACCTTAACCTGGATATGATCGCCTGGAATACCCTCGGAACGAACCCTAACATCAACCTTTTTTATACTAATAGCATACCACCCACCTTACAATTGGCACAACTCTATGCAGATGTGGTGGATGCTTATAACCTTGACCTGGATCCCGTCCTCGGCACAGGTGTGACTGCCAGTGATCACGCCTCCTTCTGGAATTATGGTTTCAGCTCCATTCTAGCTATCGAGGATGAGATGGGTGGTGACTTCAATCCCTACTATCATCGTTTTGGCGATACCTCTGCCCATACCGACCCAGCCTTCTTCACCAACTTTGTCAAAGCATCTATTGCCACTTATGCCCACATGAGCGGCTGTCTGATCCCCGATGGGGTTGGAACCCTGGATGGGCATGTATCTGCGGCAGGAGGTGGAACACCCGTCGAAAATGCAACTGTGATCGCCAATGATGGCGAGGGTCATACTTATTCAACCAAAACGGATTCAGCTGGATATTTCAAAAGTGCATTAATAGCTGATACTTATACAGTTACTGCTTTCGCTTGCAGTATTTTACCAACCACAATCAATGAAGTTGTTATTACTGCGGATGCCGTTACTTCGCAAAATTTTATTGTGGAACAATGCTATAAATTCTATCTGCCCCTAGTAAAAAGATAGCCTCATTCAAGTCTACACATTACACTTTTCCTTATATTAGTAATTATGGGTGTTATAAAAGATAAGAATAGAATTTATACATTACATATTAGTATATTTATATATAGTAGTCTTAGTAGGGATTGTTGAAATGTGGAGAAATAAAAAATTAACCGCATGTTACGCCATAGCTGGCGGTAAACATTTGTGTGAGGGTGGATATGGGGGATAGAGGGGGTAAATTATCCCCAATTGGCAAATGAAACAAAGTGGATAAACAAATGAGGTTTCTTATCCCACAAAGCACACAAAATAATCTCGGTTTCACCTTAAAAATATACCCTATATATGGGGGTGAGGAGTCATAAAATATCTTGTAAGTTGACAGGTTTTCCACAATTTAGATGACTTATCCACAGTTTTTCCCGAGTTATCCACAGGTTTGGGAATAACGATTGCTAGGGAATCAGCTACAAAATATATGGAAAAATCACGATATGGATTTATATAAACCTTTCAAACCCCACCTTTCCAGCCTGCATAAGTGGATAATTACTCAGGCTACAAATTTGGACAGGTATTCCTTCAAAATCCAAGAGATATTGCTATCTGATGATCACTATACAGAGTGTTAATTTCTCGGTGAGTGGCCTTTATTTATGGAAAGTGGATCGAAAAACCTTTAAAACTATTGGTTAAGGCATCACCAATCCCTCGAATAGCACCGCAACCCGATAAGGAAAATGCGAGGCACACTGCAAGGAATATTCGATATCTAAGCTTCCTTAACATACATCCTCCTTGGTAAAGACCTGCCTTTATCATAACCGATTCTTACCTAATTGCGTAATCCAATTAGGTAACCCAATTGGGTAATATAAATGGGTAAGGGGATTGACAAAACTCGCGTATTAGATTATTATCTAATTAGATATATATCTAATATAGATAAATATCTAAGGATGGACCTATGAACCACAATTTTGATATCTTTGTCAAAGAGCACTTACAAGAGATTTTGTGTGAAGCTGAAAAAGAACATGCCTTGGCTTTCATACGGAAAGTGCGTATAATCTCACATAAGCAAGCACAGCTGAAACTGACAAACCAATTTGAGGTATCAGAAGTTCCGTTGCAGGACTGCGCAGTCTCACCCAGCTTCTCGAAAAGCCACTTATGACGCCGAATAGCAAACCGCACATCTTATGGGATTGGGGCACGGCCTACGATCTTTTCGCCAGCCTGCATGTACTGCATCACCCGGAGCATTTTGGGTTGAGAGGTTCCTGGGCTGCTGGAGTACGCTCGCGCCTGACTTCTGCCCAACGGACTATCCTGGAGGATGCCCAAGAATTATTTTTCAGCAGCCCACTGGCTTGGGTTTCCAGCCTGCCCGAGCCAAAGGATGCTGCTACGGCTCTTTGGATGCTGAGTCAGATTTCGCCTGCAGATCGCCTGCCTACACTGGCCTATCACGCAGATGAGGCACCAGAAATATTGGGAATCCTCAAAGAAGTATTGGCACGGAGGGCATGGAACGACAACGACCTTGAAAAATTAAAGCTTCATCACCATCCTAAAGAAGGACCACTCAACCCCGAAGTTTTAGTCACCACTCTCAATTGGTGGTCCCGGTCAGAGGAATTCGGTGAGCGCTATCTGGCCGCATTGCAAGCGTATGTAGCAGTTTTCTTCGCCGAGGAAGAACGGCGGATAAAACCTTACCTGCAGCAAGCTCTGACCAAGGCTCAGGAGTTAGCAACACAGCTCGATTTTTCCAAACTATTCGTCGAGCTTTCGCAGGGGGTAAAGATTGCTGCCCTCGAAGAGGCTGACGAAGTCATGTTCGTACCCTCTTACTGGATCACACCCCTGGTGATGTATGACTGTGTGATAAAGAATCACTGGGTGGTACTGTATGGAGCTCGCCCGGCAGAGGTGGCGCTGGTACCTGGAGAAGTGGTGCCAGACGCCTTGCTCAGGGCGCTCAAAGCCCTTTCAGATCCAACCCGTCTGCTTATCTTGCGTTATTTGAGTGATAAACCTCAAACGCCTTCCCAACTTGCCAGACAACTACGCCTGCGTGCCCCAACAGTCATTCATCACCTGAATGCTTTGCGGTTGGCAGGTCTGGTCTATGTGACCCTGGAAGGGCAGGAGGAAAAGCGATATACCGTGCGTGAATCAGCGGTAAAGGACACCTTTGATACTTTAAGAAAATTTTTATCGGTAAATGACGAGGGCTAAAGCATGATTGCAGGCATTGGGCGCAGCGTGAAAGAATACGGCGAGCACCTGGTTGCTTTCCGTCCAAATGCACGCTTGTATTTGACCTACGGGATCATCGCCGGTATCGCTCTGGGTATCTTCCGTCTACTGTTTAATTTTTATGTTCTCAGCCTGGGCTTTGATGAAAAGTTATTAGGTAACCTGGTAACCACCAGCAACCTGACAGCATTGATCGTTGCCTTACCCATGGGTTACCTGGCAGATATATTTGGGACGTAAATCATCCCTGCTCATTTCAGGGGTGATTATCTGCCTTACCATTGGAATGATGGTCATCATGGCCGGTGCCATCCATTCTATATGGTATGAATGTTCTCTCCGGTGCAGCACAAAGTTTGGCAGCGGTGACGATGAGCCCGTTCTTGATGGAGAACAGCGGAGAACATGAACGCACCTATTTGTTCAGCTTTAGCTCTGGGATACAGATGGTTTCTGCCTCCGTGGGTAGTTGGATCGGTGGTTACCTGCCGAGCTGGGTGGCTGGTATGCGCGGTGTTGGGGCGGTGAGCAGTCAGGCGTATGGAGGCTCCATCCTGGTAGTTTCGATCGCGTTAGCTATCAGCATCCTTCCGCTGATCATGATCAAGATGCCGCGACTCAATCACGAAGAAAGGACAGTCTTCGCTCCTTTCTCTTATGCAGCTAAAAACCCTAAGAAATTGACTCAGCTCATCTTACCCATGCTCATCACTTCCTTCGGGGCTGGGTTGATCATGCCTTTCATGAATGTGTTTTTCAGGGTCCAATATCACCAATCAGACCAGGTGATTGGCGTTTTATTTGCATGGGGATCTCTGGCTATGGGGATTGGTTTGCTTGCCGCGCCTCCATTGGCGGATCGCCTTGGGCAAGATTCAGATTGTGGTAATAACTCAGGGGTTGTCGATTCCATTTCTAATTCTATTGGGATTCTCACCGTTATTTTGGGTCAGTGGGGTAGCTTATTACATCCGGGTTGCATTAATGAACATGAGTAGCCCCGTTTACCAAACATTCGTCATGGAACAAGTGGAACCTTCATCCAGGGCAATGGTCGCCAGTCTGGTGAGCATGTCTTGGAACTTCGGGTGGGCGATCAGCCCGACGATCAGTGGTATTCTTCAAGTGCGTTACGGTTTTGGTCCCCCGTTTCTGGGCACCATCATCCTTTATATCGTCTCAGTCTTCCTATATTGGTTCTTTTGGTGGCGTAAAAGCGAGGTGAGAGAGTCGACGTCGCCTGAGGTTGCCATTGAATAGCCAGCTGATTATTACAAAACCAACAATAATTCTAGTCCACCAGAATTTAGTAGATGCTTTCGTTATCATAAACAGCTGATTCTATTTGAATGCCAAATGTATAAGATATTATGAAAGTAACTTTTAAAGATATTTTGCATCCAAATCAATGATTGCAGAAAGTAAACCTTAGAAGGAGAAATTTTTCATGGAAATGATGATCGATTTTCCTGGTGGCGATCGTGTAGATGCTCATTTTGGGCCTTATACGGTGATGACAGATCAACCCAGACCAAGTGGTGAGGCAGGATCGGCACCCACACCTTTTTCATTATTCCTGGCTTCAATTGCTACCTGTGCAGGGATTTACGTACTTGGGTTTTGTAAGCAGCGCAACCTACCAACGGAAGGCATGCGTATTATCCAACGCTCTCACACGAACAAAATGACAGGCATGGTCGAAAATATCGATCTGGAGATTCAAATCCCGGCAGGATTCCCTGAGAAATATCTTCCATCCCTGGTGCGCTCAGCTGAGTTATGTGCGGTAAAAAAGCACATTGAAAAACCGCCTGAGTTCAAAGTATTCACTCAGACCATGTCCTCGGTTGAGATGCCGTAGTTATTCGATCAAGCTTGATAAATTAAAACCACCCGCGTGTCTACTAATCTTCGGGTGGTTTTTGCATTATTTTGGTGCCGAAGGAGGGAATCGAACCCTCATTCCTTACGGAACACGATTTTGAGTCGTGCGCGTCTGCCTATTCCGCCACTTCGGCGAGCTTTGGCATAAATTATACCCGAAACTAAAATGAAAGTTTAGGGGTTTACTCATCCTGCGCTCAAGCGCAGTATAATCGCCCATGTAGAATCAAACGGAGTTATTATTTCGTCTGACGCGGGAGAAACGAAATGAGACTTGGAATCATTGGATTACCTCAATCAGGTAAGACGACCATTTTCAATGCCCTGACCCGGGGTCATCAGCCGTTGACCACCAGTGGAGGTCGGTTTGATGTGCACACCGGGGTAGTGGATGTTCCCGATGGACGCGTTGATCGTTTATCAGCGTTGTTTAAACCTAAAAAGACCATCTATACCAAGGTGACTTACGCGGATATCGCTGGGCTGGAGGGTAGCCAGAGTGCCATCTCGGGTCAATTGCTCAACTTATTGACCCAGATGGATGGATTATTGCACGTGGTGCGTTGTTTCGAGGATGCGAATGTGACACATCCCTCTGGTAGTGTGAACCCATTACGCGATATAGCCACCATGGACGCTGAACTGCTGCTGAACGATATGATTGCTGTGGAGCGTAAACTTGAACGTCTGGCAGAGGAACGTAAAAAAGGAGGCGGGCGCGAGCGTTCCATGATTGAACGGGAGGCGGTTCTGTTTGAGCGTTTTAAAGATGCCTTATCTCGAGAAATTCCCTTGCGGGAGATAGACTTGACCGCCGAGGAAGAAAAAACCCTCTCAGGTTTCGGCTTTCTCACCCGCAAACCTATGCTGGTGTTGCTCAATCTGCACGAGGGGCAAGAGATACCCCCTGTGGAGTATTCACATCCACATAGCAATCTGGTTGCCCTGCAAGGCAAGCTGGAAATGGAAATTGCTCAGCTAACTGTAGAAGACGCAGAAGTCTTTATGGCGGAATATGGCATCACCGAGCTTGGTCTGGCGCGGGTTATCCGTGTATCCTACGATTTGCTAGGCTTGATCTCATTTTTCACTGTTGGACCCGACGAGGTGCGTGCCTGGACCATACATCGTGGGTCCTCCGCCTATGACGCCGCAGGAGAGATCCACACCGACCTGCAAAAAGGCTTCATCCGTGCGGAGGTGATCCCTTATGATGAGCTACTCACCCTGGGGGGTCTAACTGAGGCCAAGGCGAAAGGTCGCTTGCGGCTGGAAGGGAAAGAGTACGTGGTGCATGATGGCGAGATCGTACATATTCGGTTTAATGTTTAACTGCATAAAAAATCACAGATTGTGTAATTATTTAAAAACACCCTAAATGTGAAAATCAAACAAAACATGGAGGCTACGATGACATATACGCAATCCCCCTGGAGTTTATCTGACCTATTTCCAGCGCAGGATAGTCCTGAGATGAAAGCTGGTTTCGATGAGCTGGATAATAAGGTCATTGAATTCGAAGCGATGCGCCCAAGCCTTTCTCCGGAAATATCCGTGGCAGCTTTCCTTAAGGGCATCGAATTGTTGGAGGCAATCTCACGCCTGGCTAACCGCATTGCCGATTTTGCCTACCTCAGCTTTTCCGCCGATACCCAGGACCAGGTTATCCAAGCTTTTCAATCTGACATGGAGAGCCGCATGGCAGTCATTGCCAACCGCACGCTGTTTTTTAGCTTGTGGTGGAAGAGTCTGGAAGAAACCGCGGCTGAACGACTGATGGCTGCATCCGGTGATTATCGTTATTGGCTGGAAGAGATGCGTCATTTCAAACCGCATACCCTGACCGAACCGGAAGAAAAGATCATCAATATAAAGGATGTCACCGGTGCGATGGCGATCATCAATTTATACAACACGCTTACCAATCGTTATGTATTCCACCTGGAGGTGGATGGCGAGATAAAAGAGCTCACCGCGTGGAGAATTAATGGTCTACGCACGCAGTTATAATCCCGCCCTTCGTGCTGCAGCTTACCAGGAACTCTACCGTGTTTACGGTCAGGATGGTGCCATCCTGGGTCAGATGTACCAGACCCTGGTAAGGGATTGGCACAATGAAAACCTCGATATGAGGCATTTTACCAACCCGCTTGCGGTGCGTAACCTGGGAAATGATATTCCTGATGATGTCGTCGACACTTTGTTAGGTGTCTGCCAGGACAACACATCTGTTTTTCAACGATTTTTTAGCCTGAAAGCACACTGGTTGGGGATGGAGCGTTTACGTCGCTATGATATCTACGCTCCGGTAGTCAATACAGATAAAAAGTATGATTTTGGCCAGGCTGCTGAGATGGTATTTGATGCATTTCAGCTTTTCGAGCCGAGGGTTGCTAATTTAGCTCGCCGGGTGCTGGATCAAAACCACCTCGATAGCGAGGTGCGTCGAGGAAAGATCAGTGGTGCTTTCTGCTCGACGGTTGCACCCGATGTCACCCCCTGGGTTCTAGTCAATTATCAGGGAAAACCAGACGATGTGGCAACCCTGGCCCATGAGCTGGGCCATGCCGTACACTCACAACTCGCGGCAGAGCACAGTCTGTTCACATTCCATTCATCGCTTCCTTTGGCAGAGACGGCTTCTACATTTGGCGAGATGATGTTGGTGGACCGACTGCTAGCGACGGAAAGCGATGCATCCGTGCGTCAAACTATGCTTTTCCGCCAGGTTGATGACGCATATGCCACTGTCATGCGCCAGGCGCAGTTTGCATTATTTGAACGCCAGGCACATGATATGGTCCAACAAGGCGCAACAGTGGATGATCTGTCAAGCGCCTACCTAGATAATTTGCACCACCAGTTTGGGGATGCGGTGGAGGTCAGTGAAGAATTTCGATGGGAATGGGTATCCATTCCCCATATTTACCACACCCCCTTCTATGTCTATGCTTACACTTTTGGTCAGCTGCTGGTTTTATCTTTGTATCAGCAATATAAAACAGAAGGTGAAGCGTTCAAGCCGCGCTATATACGCTTACTCTCAGCCGGGGGGTCAAAGTCACCAGAAAAAATATTGTCCGATGCAGGGGTAAATATGCACGATGCGAGCTTCTGGCAAGGTGGTTTCGATGTCATTCGAGGTCTCATCGAACAGCTCGAGACCATCCCAGTGGTTAAATAAATCTAGGGATTTGGAGGACCAGATACATCCTCCAAATCCCTGATCTATAAATGACTACGAATTAGCAGGAAGTTCATCTTCCTCAGATGGCTCTTCTGCCTCGATGGAAGGTAGTTCCTCGGCCTTACGGTCAAGCATTTGCATCTGAGTGGCGACCACTTTGGTATAGTAGCGAGTATCACCTTCGTGATCGTATCGGTCTGTGCGGAGCTGTCCTTCAAGAAATACCAACCGACCTTTATGTAGATACTGCTTGCATATTTCACCCAGGTGACCCCATGCTTCAATATTGAACCAGTCGGTAGATTCTTTGGCTTCACCTGAACTGCTCTTCCATCGGCGGCTTACGGCGAGGCTAAACGTGCAAA
Organism: uncultured Chloroflexia bacterium; assembly: GCA_963828845.1. Lineage (GTDB taxonomy): Bacteria > Chloroflexota > Anaerolineae > Anaerolineales > UBA4823 > FEB-25. The sequence goes on along the minus strand of CAWHGE010000009.1, from coordinate 207,290 downwards.
CCTTCCTGCCCTTGGGCGTGAAGTGCATCTCGGGGTCTTTCCCAAGGTGTCCAATTAATTGGATGCGATTAAGAGAAGGCATAATACCCTCCGTATAACAAGACCAGTTTCTCTCAGGAAGAGAAATCGGTTTTCACTGCCAGATTAGTAGTTGATTACTCTTGGCAACTTCTTCGCTTGTTCGATCCAGTCTGCCACCTGCGACTCGACCGGTAGCTTGCGCACCAGTTTCTTTTCGAGATTAACAGCTACAATCTTCTGGATTAGATTGCCGGCTTTCCTTTGGGCTAATTCTGGAATTGTATCCACTCCAGCTGCTTCCAATAAATCAGAGTACTCAGAACCTACGCCCTTGACGCGGTATAAATCAACATGGTTGACCCACTTCAGGATTAATGCATCACCAATGCCGGTCTTCTCGGCAAGTTCCTTACGACCCTTGGGTGTTGCGCCAGCCTTCAACAATGCATCAGTAGTGCCGACGCCTGCTTTGATGAGTTTGTCAGCATATTTTGGTCCAATCCCTTCAACATCAACAATCTTAGCCATTTTTCCTCTCCTTTTTTGTAGTTTCTATTTCTTTCCGCCAAGCAAGCCCCCAAGATCTTTGGTCAGATTGTCCGGGAGGCTTCCATCCGCCAGTATCGCATCGATCTGTCCAGCGATGGTGTGCGGTAATTTCTGTTTAAGAAAGTTTACAATTGTCTCAATAGCCAGCTTAGCCTTACCTTGTGGCAAACTGGTCTTTTGAGATACCAATTAGCAAGTTCATCCATTTCAGGATTCTTATTTTTGCGAATCCATAATAATTATAATCTCGATTGAAAATTTACGCTAAAACTTTAGGATAAATGCCCGTTTGATTAAATAGTAACGCAAGGGTTTAGCTTGCGTTACAAGGGATTTTTTATATATTTGTTGGTTTTACTAGCAATTATGAAGTCTGTGCTGGTGGGATCTCAATGTTCTCTGGGGCACCAGATACCTCGAGCTGCGGCGGTGAGGGTTTGTTCGTTACGCGCAGGAAGGTAAGCGTCCAGGCGGATGAGGTATACGCCCGTAGAATTCCACTTAGCACGAGTAAAAACGGCAGGTAAACAAGAAAGAGCAATCCAGAGACGATCAACCCATTTCGAATTGCCTCTGTAGTTCCGGCTGCTATACCAACTACCGCCGGGGCTGCGACAACGAGCACAGGCAAACCAATGATCGCCCCGCCGATAATCCCAACACCTAATATCAGGATGAGCGACATTACAATCATGGTGCCAATATTATCCCAGACGACCTGCCAGCCACGTTTTATCGCCTCGGGAATACTAAGATTTTCCACTACCAGGGCTACATTGGCTTGTTCAATGATTACAGACACAGCCCACATCACAGGAACGAGCAGACAAATGATGGGAAGCAGGCATAAAACAAATAATCCCAATGTCCCTATGGTAAGTACGATCCCGCCGAAAAGAATTACCATGATTGCCAGAAAAACAAGTACACCAATCACAAGGTTTAAGCCGAAGACCCGCCAAAAATAAGTCAAACCTTCGCGCCACAGCTCACCAAAAGTAAGCCGTTCTGCACCTTGCTCGGCTTTCACCGTGCCCCGGATCAATCCGACCCGCCCAACGGTTCCCAGTAAGATGGCAATGACGACCAGGGCAAGGACGACGATGATGCCAATCACAATCAGGATCCCGATGACTGTCGGGTCAAGCTGCGAAAAGAAATGCTCAATTTGTGGTGATGCATTGCTTTCCTGGACTGAAAAACGATATCCAGAGTTGCTCCCTCCGGAACTACTAGCTTGCCCACAGCTAGCCAATATGCCGAAAATCCATAACACCTTGAATTTCCAGATGATCTGCCACGCTCGTTTTAGTACATATCCGAAATCCATATTAGTCTCCTCTCTTTAACCATATCCTATTATACGAAATAATATTTTTTTGGTTGCTTGTTTGATCTAGATTTTGGTAAATATCTATCCAGGATTTTATTCCCATTCGATGGTTGCAGGTGGTTTGCTGGTTATATCATAGACTACTCGGTTTACTCCCGGCGACTTCATTAACAATCCGGTTGGCGATGCGTGCCAGCAGCTCATAAGGCAAGCGCGCCCAATCTGCAGTCATAAAATCATCGGTGGTGACGGCGCGCAGGGCAATCGTTTCCTGGTAGGTGCGGTTATCACCCATCACGCCCACTGAACGTATGGGTAGCAACACCGCAAAGGCTTGAGCAGTGCCTTCTTCTTCATCCATATGCAGTAAACCAGCTGTTGCAAGCTCACTGGTGAATATGGCATCAGCAAGTCGTAAACAGTCCAAACGTTGTGGAGTAACCTCTCCCAGGCAGCGGACCGCCAAGCCGGGTCCAGGGAAAGGCTGCCTCCATACTAGCGTATGGGGAAGTCCGAGAGCTTCGCCCACCTGGCGCACCTCGTCTTTAAATAGATAACGTAATGGTTCCACCAAATCGAAGTGCATGTTTACTGGCAACCCACCAACATTGTGATGACTCTTGATCCTTGCAGCTTGGGCTCGATCGGGAGCACTGGATTCGACCACATCCGGGTATATCGTCCCTTGGACCAAGAAATGTGGCTTGCCGAGCTGGTGTGCCTGAGCCTCAAATATGCGTATGAATTTCTCACCGATTGCACGCCTTTTCTGTTCTGGATCAATTACACCGCGCAGGACATTCATGAAATCATCAACTGCATCTACCGTCACCAGTTCAGCGCCCATCGTGTTCTGAAAAACCTTCACTACCTGTGAAGCTTCTTCCAGGCGAAGCAGACCGTTATTCACGAATACAGCCACGAGCTGGTCTCCCACGGCACGATAAACCAAAGTTGTCGCCACACTGGAATCTACCCCTCCACTCACGGCCGACAAAACACGTTCTTTACCAACCTGTGATTGAATGCGGTGTACTGCTTCTGTGATGATAGATTCAGGCGTCCAGTCAGGTCGGGCAGCACAAATCTCAATCGCAAACCTGCGTAGAATTTCACTCCCCTCCTGAGTGTGACGTACTTCAGGATGAAACTGAACGCCAAAGTAACACCGGTCTACATCCCCAATTGCCGCGAAGGGTGAGTTGGCAGTGCTAGCCAGAGTGACAAATCCTTCTGGTGGTCGCTCTATGCGGTCACCATGTGACATCCATACCGACCGCTTGTCCTCCGGTAGAAGCGGGTTGGCACGTCATCGTCTCCACTTCCGCAAGGCCATACTCGCGTTTGGTCGAGGCAGCTACCGCACCACCCAAGGTATATGTGAGTGCTTGCATCCCATAACAGATTCCGAGTATAGGCAGACCAGCTTTCAAGGATATAAGCTGGGATATACGGTGCCTCGGGATCATAGACTGACGCAGGTCCACCAGAAAGAATGAACCCCTTGGGTTTCAGTGACATTACTTTATCTTGCGATGTATTCCATGGGAATAACTCGCAATACACATGGGCTTCGCGCACCCGTCGGGCGATTAGCTGGGCATATTGGGAGCCAAAATCGAGGACAGCAATCGCGTCCATTACCCCTCTTCCGAGGCAAATATGATCTGGTCACCTTCCATCGAAGTTATCTGCACCAGGGCTTCGATCGGCACCCCCAAGGAAGACAATGCTTGCCGACCACCTTCAAAGGTTTTTTCGATCAGTGTTCCAACTCCAGCAATAGTGGAGCCTGCGGTTTGAGCTAAGCGTACCAACCCCAGGATGGTAGCACCGGTCGCCAGAAAGTCATCGATAATGATAACACGCTCTCCGTCCCTCAAATATTCAGGTGATATGATCAATTCGACCATGCGACCTTTCGTGTGAGATGGGCTGAGGGTAAGAAAGACCTGGTCTGGCATCGTAATTGGCTTGTGTTTGCGTGCATAGACGACAGGCAGTTTTAGATGGTATGCAGTAGATACTGCTGGAGCGATGCCAGAGATTTCAGCTGTCAAGACCTTTGTTGCTCCAATATCCTTGAAGCGACGCGCCAGTTCTCTCCCACAGGCATCCATCAAAATTGGGTCCACCTGATGGTTAATGAATCCATCCACTTTGAGGATGCCATTGCCCAGGTTTTTACCCTCACGCATGATCCGTTCTTGTAATTCGCGCATGAGCATCTCCTAATTGCATAAATTCAAAAACCGTCCTCTCATTTTACAACGCCTTCAAGGAAAGAACCAGAGTGAGAGTGTGTTAGAATCGCCGGATATGATCACTGGAACTAGGGTTGATACCAAGCTTTATCTGGCCTCCAATTCCCCTCGCCGGAAGGAGTTACTATCCCTTATCGGATGGGAGTATACTCTCCTGCCAATAGATGTAGATGAAGCACCTCTGCTGAATGAAGACGGAGTGGAATATGTAAAACGGATTGCCAAAAGCAAGGCATTTACAGCAGCCAGCCAGGCAGGGGTTGACGGTGTGATCATTGCAGCTGATACAGCTGTCATAGATAGCAATACCCGTGGAAGAACCGAGATTTTAGGCAAACCTGGTGATCAAAATGAAGCAGTTGAAATGTTGCGTAGCTTACGCGGGCGCATCCACCAGGTTTTCACAGCAATTTCAATCTTGCGCACCCAAGATGGTACAATCCTATCCGATTTGTGCACCACAGATGTTCCGATGCGAAATTATCGTGATGAAGAAATTGAAGCATATGTCTCCAGTGCTGACCCGATGGATAAAGCTGGCGCATATGCCATTCAACATGCTGGCTTTCATCCAGTTGAAAGGCTGTGGGGCTGTTTTGCGAATGTGATGGGTCTGCCGCTATGTCATCTGGCTCGCAGCTTAAGCCGGTTAGGCATGACCACGATCGTCGATGTCCCCCAGGCTTGTCAAGCTGCTCTTGAGTATGACTGCCCGGTCTACCAGCAGGTTTTATACGAATAAACCTGGCACTTTACTTGTATCTGAATAAGTATGCGTCAACTCATAGAGCATGATTATATAAAGTTATGAAAATTCGCCTTTTGATCCTTGTTGTCATGGCACTTATCCTGCTTGGATGTAGCCAGTCTACACAGCCCACCCAAACCTCGACCATAGCTACTTTCCCCACATCCACCTTGCCTGAACCACAAGTCGAGACCACCAGTGTTCCAGACCCGCGGGAAGTGGCACAATCCTATCTTGACCATTGGAAGGCGGAGGAATATCCCTCCATGTATGCCCTGTTAACCAAAGTCAGTCAGGATGCAATCAACGAAGCAGATTTCACTATTCGTTACCAGGGAGTGGCGAATGAAGCTGCCCTGAGCAGTTGGGATTACGAGATTCTCTCCTCATTGAAAAATCCGGAGAGTGGTCAGGTCGGTTATAAGGTAATCTTTCACAGCATTCTTGTCGGTGATATTGAACGCGAGACGATAATGAACCTGAGCCTGGAAGATGGGGAATGGCGCATCCAGTGGGACGACTCGCTCATCTTGCCTGAGCTGCGTGGAGGAAATCATCTATTGATGGACTATCGTATCCCATCGCGGGGAAATATTTATTCCAGCGATGGGACTGCCCTGGTCGCACAGGCGGATGCTGTTGCGATTGGTTTGGATACTGCTGCGGTAGATTCCAACCAGGAAGATGGATTGCTGGGTGAAATTTACCGTCTGACAGGTGTTCATCCTGAGACTTTGTCAGGGATGATTGAAGCCTACCGTCCGCTTGGATATTATCTGCCTGTCGCTGATATTTCTGTGGATGCCCTGGCTCCCCGTGAGGCAGTTCTGGCAGGTTTCTCAGGGGTCATCCTGCAGCCATTCCGCACCCGCTATTATTTTGACGAAGGGATAGCTCCCCACATATTAGGTTATATGAGCCTGATTCAACCGGATGAAGTGGATTATTACAAACGCCTGGGTTACCGGGTGGACGAACGTGTGGGGCGCAATGGGCTGGAATTGTTCGCTGAAAAGTCGCTTGCGGGTGTGCGTGGTGGGATTTTATATGTGGTCGATCAAAATAATAATATCATCACCCAACTTGCAGCAAAAGAACCGCAGCCTGCAGAGGCAGTCTATACCACCATCGATTATAACTTACAGAAAGGCCTGCAGCGCAGCAATGCCCTCAGCAATGGCATGTTGGGTGCCATCGTTGTCCTGGAAAGGGATACTGGCAGGGTGCTGGCAATGCTCTCATCGCCTGGTTTTAACCCCAATTTGTTCGAGCCTCAAAATTTCAATTCCAGTGATTTGATCAAAGATTTGTTTGACCCAACCACCACTCCTCTGCTCAATCGGGCAACCCAGGGGCAGTATCCGCTTGGGTCAGTCTTTAAGATTGTGACCATGTCGGCTGCATTGCAAAGTGGGTTGTATACCCAGGATACTGAATACGATTGTGGTTACTTTTTTACCGAACTCCCGGGCATGGAACCGCATGACTGGACGTATGATCATTACCTGGAGGATGGAAAAACCCAGGCCAGTGGCAGGCTTACCTTGCCGGAAGGTTTAATGCGCTCATGTAACCCCTTCTTCTGGCATATTGGATTGGATTTTTATAGCCGGGGCATGTTTACTGCCATTTCGGATATGGCGCGTGGATTCGGTTTAGGCAGTTCAACTGGGATTGAAGTAGGCGATGCTGCGGGACAAATACCGGACCCAACCAGCCAGGTAGATGCGATTAATCTGGCCATTGCCCAAGGCAATACGTTAATCACCCCACTTCAGGTAGCGGATTTTATTGCTGCTGTGGGTAATGGTGGAACGCTTTACACACCCCAAGTCATTGATCGAATTTTACCTGTGGTTGGCGATCCGACATATGTCTTTACCCCCACTGTGCGCGGGACCTTACCCGTTTCACCAGATAATCTGTCGATCGTCCAGGAGGCCATGGTTAGTGTAGTCATGAACCCGCGTGGGACGGCATATCGTACCAGCGCATATGGCCTTAACAGCTTCGTTAGCAGCACGGGTATCCCGGTAGCCGCGAAAACGGGAACGGCTGAATCGGGCTATAGGGATCCACACGCCTGGTTTGCTGGGTATACTTTTGCCGGGCGCGAAAATCGCCCCGACATAGCGGTGGCTGTTTTGGTGGAGTATGGGGGCGAAGGCTCGGTGGTGGCAGCACCGATCTTCCGGCGCGTCTTGGAAATTTATTTCCTGGGCAGTCCTCAGATGCGCTATCCTTGGGAAGCACAGATAGGCGTGGTAGCCACCCCCACACCGGAAGTGACTGAAACAGCCACGCCGGAAGTGACTGAAACCCCAACTCCATAGAGACATGTAATTAACTTGCGTGGCTTGATTATTTGCTCCCAATCTGGTTTTTATACCGTCGAGACCGAAACGGGTGGTATCACCTGCCGTTTACGCGGTCGGCTAAAGCAAGGCAAGCGCCTGGGGGATATTGTAGCAGTGGGGGATTGGGTACAAGTATCATTGCTGCCAGACGGAACAGGGATGATTGATGCGGTTGAACCGCGGCAACATCTGCTACTCTCGGATAGCTCCCACACCACGCGGTGAATACCAACAGATCATCATCGCCAATCCTGATCAGGCAGTCTTTGTTTTTGCGTGTGCTAGACCAGAACTACGGCCGGGAATGCTGGATCGGTTCCTGGTGGTGGCTGAAAAGCAAGACATCCCGGTTTTGATCGTGGCGAATAAAGTGGATTTAGTGGGTCTGGCTCGTGCGGAAGAGCTGTTTTCCCATTATGAACCCCTGGGATATCCACTCATTTATACTTCAACCAAAAGTGGGATTGGGCTGATGGAATTGGCTGAGAGGCTCCAGGGAAAGCTTTCGGTCTTTGCTGGTCCATCCGGGGCAGGCAAATCCAGCCTGCTAAATTCTATTCAACCAGGGCTTGGTTTGGCAGTACGCTCAGTAAGCCAAATGACGAAGAAGGGTAGACACACGACTGTTGTACGCCAATTATTTCCATTATCGGGAGGAGGATATGTGGCGGATACGCCCGGCCTTAAAGCAATGGCCTTATGGGATATCCGCTCGGAGGAGCTCGATGGTTACTTCCCAGAGCTGCGTGGGTTGGTGGTGCACCTGCCAGTTTAATGATTGTACCCATACACACGAGCCTGGCTGTGCGGTGCTGGCAGCCTTGGAACGAGGAGAGGTTCATCCTGAACGCTATGCCTCCTATGTTAAAATGCGCCTAAGTCAGGATGAATATAATTAATGTAAAGAACAACTGGTGACCAAAATCAGGTTTATTAATGGAGAAAGATGTATAATCAATTTTGTAGTATGTTTTATAAGTCGAATACTATAAAAGATTGTTATTCCCCACAAGGTTTGGAACCATCCTGTGTGGTTTTTCGTCTTTGTAACAAAGCATCTATGAACCATTTCTGTGTCAATGGAGTAGATTAAACAAGGAAGCTGGCATGTCGATTGGTGCAGAGAAGATGAAGGCGATTTCAGATTCTCGAATTGATCATCAGCTTGCAAGCTGGCAGTCTCGAAGCATTGGGTGTTCTTTATGACCGTCACCGGGGATTGGTTTTCCGCACTGCTATCGCGATCACTGGAGATTCGGAAGCAGCGGCAGATCTGTTGCATGATGTCTTCCTGCGCTTGCATCGTTTCGCTAATCACGTCGACCCATGCAGACCTCTTGAACCCTGGTTGTACCGTATGACAACCAACCTGTCATATACCTGGGTCAAACGGCGACAGCGTTGGCTGCGTCCGTTAGAGGATGTAGCTGATTGGTTGGCAGGCACGCGCAAGGATACCCCTGCTTACCAGGCAGAGATGGATGACTCCTGGCGGCAGGTACAACAGGCAGTCTCATCACTGCCACTTTCCCATCGAGGAGTGGTTGTTCTTTATTACATCAACGACCTCTCCTTACAAGAAATTTCTGAGATCCTTGACATCCCTGTAGGAACGGTTAAATCCCGCCTGCATTATGGTCGACAGGCATTGAAACAAAGCCTGGGCTTACTGGCAGGTGAGATTTTACCCGAGCTGCAGTATGAATTTACTTAGGTCAAATCACTGCTCCATTAAAAGCTAGTGATTATTGGAAGAGCTTAGTTTATACTAAGTCTTTCAATGGGTTTAAAGGTGGTGAGTTATGGATAAAAAATCAGATGTGCTTCTACGCAAATTGCTAAAAAACTGGGTGTACCGGCAACGTCCGCCTGATAATGGACGCGCACGCTTATTATGGGATGCTGCTCATGTCTCACGAAGTAAAATTGACCTGACCGTACTCTTTTTCCGTCCTCAATATAAATCTTATCCATCTTCACATTCGGACGATTGGCCACAAACACTGTTTACCTGGATTAATGAGAATTCCTTCCAATTCGGTATCCAGACGCGCCTCTGTTAGCATGCAATTTAAAATTCTAATGATAGTCCCGCTGTTAATCGGGCTGGTGGCATGCAATCAGGGAAGATTGAACAAGGTTAATCCACCCACGCAGCAGACGACCCAAGCGAGTGTGATTTCCCCATCACAAACACAACTTCCTTCTCAGGGAGTGACTGCTTTACCCACATTAAAACCCGCCCGCTTGCTAACCATCTGTTTGATAAATGAGCCTCGATCACTCTTTCTGTATGACGCGGTATCCACTTCTGAGCAAAGTGTATTAGCAGCTATTTATGATGGGCCTATTGACATCAAGAATTTCATAGCTAACCCGGTCATATTAGAAAAAATACCATCCTTAGCAAATGGGGATGCCCTGCTCCAAAGTGTGCAGGTGGGTACGGGGGACTTGATTGTGGATGCACAGGGAAACCTGACAAACCTGGAGGATGGGGTGCTTTACCGGCCAAGTGGTTGTACACGAGCTCGGGTGTGCACAGACTTATTCAGGCACAGACCCTGTGGAGATGGACCAGCTTGTATTGCAGTTCAAGCTGCTGCCGGGTTTACAATGGTCGGATGGCACACTCCCTGACTGCGGCAGACTCGGTTTATTCTTATGAAGTTATCCGGAGCCTATATCCATCTACTCCTCCTAGCGCAAGTGAGCCACACCGCTTCCTATAAAGCATTGGATGACTTGACTGTTGAATGGGTAGGCGTGCCTGGATTCATGGATGGGCTTTATCAGACAAAGTTCTTCTCGCCTCTTCCCCAGCATGTATGGGCGAGTATTCCTGTAGGTGAGCTTTCGAGCACGCGAAATTTCCTCCCGGACACCCATGGGTTGGGGTGCATATGTGATTGATGATTGGGTCTCAGGTGACCACATTTCTTTACATGCAAACCCGCTTTATTTTCGGGCAAGCGAAGGATTACCGTACTTCAACAACCTGGTGTACCGTTTTGTATCCAATGACAGCGAAGCCCTATCAGCAGTGCTGTCAGGTGAATGTGATTTGGTGGACCAAACAGCAGGACTTGAGTCACAAATTGACTCATTATTGCAGCTTCGTGATGAAGGGAGCATCTCCCTCGTTTTTCAGACTGCTTTTGCCTGGGAATTGTTGGAGTTCGATATCACTCCATTGAGCGCAGACCGTCCATCCTATTTTGCTTCCCGAGAAGTGCGCCAGGCTGTGGCAATGTGTATCGATCGCCAGGCATTGGTCGAACGTCTCTCCGGAGGTCAGATGCAGGTTGCTGACCTGTATGTGCCTTCTGACCATCCATTGTATAACGCTGAGGCGAAACACTATTCCTTTGATCCACAGGCCGCATCGGACCTTCTGACGGCTGCAGGTTGGTTGGATGTGGACAATGATCCATCCACACCACGAATTGCACAGGGTGTAGTGGGTATTGCTGATGGTACGAGCCTTCAGAATACAATATCTGACTTCAGATGATGCAGAACACCATGACAGCTGCGCAGATGATTCAGGCTGATCTACAAACTAGTGCGGTATACAGGCGGATATCGACCCCCAACCTGTGCAGCAGTACCTGGCGTCTGGTCCAGATGGGCCTGTATTCGGGCGCCAGTTTGATCTGGCGCAGTTTGCCTGGATGACCGCTGTGGAACCACCCTGTTCTCTGTACCTTACCAATGAAATCCCTGGTCCATATCCCGACTACGCGATAGGGTGGGGAGGGGTTAACGCCAGCGGTTATAGCAATCTGCAGTATGACCAGTCCTGCATGGATGCACTATATTCATTACCTGATATGCCTCAGCATCTTCAAAAGCATGCCGATGCACAGGCAATCTTCGCTGAAGACCTGCCCGCTCTACCGTTGTACTGGCATTACCGAGTGATCGTGGGACGCCCCGATTTGTGTGGCATCCCTCAACAAGTGGTCGCCGAGAGTATCTTTTCGAATCTGGAGTTGTTTAATTACGGGGAAGGCTGCCCGTGATTCTGGCCGGCCAAACTCTGATCAATTCTAAAGGCGACCATTGACCAATTGGAGGATTTTGAGTATATTTCAGACGTTAACAAAAGGTTAGGAATTCGTTATAATTATCCTCCATAAATTAACCTAACCCCCCTGAAAGGAGGTGGTTGTTCAGGAATAACGTAATGTTATGAATGCAAGACCAAAATTTATTAAGAATAAAATCCAAACCAAACTAAATTCTCTTTGGAGGAGAAAAATAATGTCCCGTAAATCAATATTTTTAGCCTTGAGCTTTTTGGCTCTCGTAGCCTTAGCGCTCGCGGCATGCACACCGACGGAAGTTGTCAAAACCGTCGTTGTGACCCAGGAAGTCCAGGTAGCTGGCACTCCCGTCATTCAGGAAGTGGTCGTAACCGCCACCCCTGAGCCCGTTGTGGCCACCGAAGCTGCCCCCAAGCACCCTGGTCGTTTGCATGGGCCAGGAACCCGACACTCTGTTCTTCTACGGCGGTAACATGCTGGCTGCCAGCCAGGTGCAGGAAGCCTTTATGAAGGTGGCAATGCCCCGTATGATACCAACACTTTTGCATTCCAGCCGCTCACCTAGAGAAACTGCCCAGCCTGGCAGATGGCGATGCTGCAATCACTGCGATGATGTCAAAGAAGGTGACTCAGTGGTTGATGATGCTGGCAACCCAGCCACTTTGACCGCCAAAACTGCTGAAGCTGCGGGTACCCTGGTGCGCCCGGCTGGATGCCGTGCTGCCGACTGCGCAGTGGAATATGATGGCACCAACGTCACCGAGATGGACCAGATGTCAGCTCACCTTCAAATTTCTACCCGGTCTAGCTCTGGTCGGATGGCACCCCGCTTGAAGGCATCCGACTCGGTCTATTCCTTCAATCTGGGTGGTAGCCCCGACGTCCCGAATGCCACCGCTACCTGTTCGATCGCACCGCTTCTTATGTAGCCGCGGATGATGTGACCATTGTCTGGACCGGTCTGCCCGGATTTATGGATGCGACCTACTTCATCGACATTTCACAACCATTACCCGAGCACATCCTGGGGCAGTACACCCCGGCTGACCTGGTGACCCAGTTACGATGCCCAGAAGCTGTGGATCGGGTTGGGGTCCTTACATCCTCGACGAGTGGACCAAGGGCGAGCAAATCACAGCCCACAAGAACCCGAACTACTTCGCGCCAGCGAGGGCTTGCCCAAGTTCGACAACCTGGTCTATCGCTTCACCGGTGGTGACGCCAATGCTGCCATCGCGGCCGTCCTGGCAGGCGAGTGCGATATCGTTGACCAGACCACTGCCCTGGATGGACAGTCACAACTGCTGCTCCAGCTGCAGGCCAAGGGTCAGATCAACGCCACCTTCGTCACTGGTACTACCTGGGAACACGCTGACTTCGATATCTCAGCCTGTCGAATCCATCCAGAACACCGGCGCCTTCGCTGGTTGGGTTGCCTCTGGCAGCACGGTATGGACCTTTCGGTGATGTCCGCCTGCGCCAGGCCGTTGCCATGTGCATGGACCGCCAGTCTGTGGTTGATACCGTTCTGTATGGTCAGTCGGTCGTACTTGACTACCTATCTGCCGCCCAATCATCCACTGTTCGCCGCGGATGCCAAGCACTGGCCGTATGACCCGGCTGCTGCCGCAGCATTGTTGGACGAGGTCGGCTGGAAGGATGCTGACAACGACCCGGCCACCCCACGTGTTGCCCAAGGTGTTGTAGGCGTACCGGATAATACACCGTTGGAATTCAACTACGAAACCACCAACTCTACCATGCGCCAGCAGGTCACCCAGATCCTGGCTCAGAATCTGGCGGGCTGCGGAATGAAAGTCAACTTGAGTTACTATCCCGCCAGCCAGTGGTTTGCGGCTGGTCCGGATGGCAAGTTATATGGTCGTCTGTATGATCTGGGACAGTTCGCCTGGTTGACTGGTGTTACCCCACCCTGCGATCTGTACCTAAGCACCCAACTGCCGACCGAAGCGAATGGCTGGTCTGGTCAGAACAACCCTGGCTTCCATGACGCGGATTATGACAAAGCCTGCAATACACAGCTTCAATCCTTACCTGGTGAGCCCGCGTATAGAGGCTGCTGCCAAGGACGCTCAGAAAATCTTTGCTGAGCAACTGCCAGTGGTGCCTTTGTTCGTCCGCCTCAAGTTAGCGGTGACCCGTCCTGATATGTGCAACTTCATCATGGACCCAACCGCCAATAGCGAGATGTGGAACATCGAGAACTTCGACTACGGCACAGGCTGCACTCAGTAATCCGTGCGGCGCATGTACATAGTCAAAGCTTATAGATAAACTAGCGATGGTGGCAGTCGAAAGGCTGCCACCATCCTACTGTTTATTATGGATGCATCATGTAATCATCAAAACCAGGCCCCTTGGTGCGAATGGCTGGTTATGATTCAAGATGATTTCTCCCATCACTGATTTCCAGGAATCTAACAACAAAATTGAACCTCACTTCAGGTTAATAGTATTACTAGTGACTTTAAAAACTTCATAATTCATCCGTAGGGCAACTTTCCACAGCTGCTAATGGTTGGAAGCTATGGAAAATTGCCCTAATTGAATTGTTTGAATTATTGTGGAGGTGTGTATGACCAATTATCTGATCCGACGCGTCTTTCAAATGATCATCGTGGTACTGCTCTCGACAGTGGCAATCTACATCCTGCTCAACATTGCCCCCGGCGGACCTCTGGCTGGATTGAGAAATATCGGTGACCGGCGAAGCCGTCCTTCTGAGGCAGATATGGCCCGTCTGGAAGCTTATTTAGGATTAGACAAGCCCATCTTCCTGCGCTATCTCACCTGGCTGATTGGGGATGACTGGCTGGGTGCAGATTGGTTGTATGTGGGTTTGGGTAATTACAAATTACCCGTTGCTCGGCGCCACGGGTCAGCAGCTATTCGAAACTAACCCGGATACTGGTGAGAAGACTCCCAGGTGGAACTATGCCCGATTCTGGACTGACCCAGGTCCAGCACTGCTCAAACCTGGTTATGTGATTTGGGTGTGGGGAAAGGAAACTGGTACACGCCAATTCTCTGCCGACCGCATCCAGGCCAGCCCTCCAGCCAAAGCGACACGCCCGGAAGATTTGATCACCTTTGGTAATGTAGTCAAAGTGGACGCACGGATGATCACCATTGCAGATGCGGGCGGTATCAAATCCACCGTCACCGTCGATCAGAATACCACTTACGAATTCCCGATCGGTACGGGCTTACCACGCCCTTCAGGTGGCTTATGGCTGAACATCTCCGGGTTGACTGGAGATACCGGTCTGCTCAAGCAGTATTCTGGATTCCACGGCACTAACCGGGGCATCCTGCGGGGGGATTTTGGCTGGTCTTGGAAGCTGGCCGCTGGCCAACCAGTAACTGCGCTGCTGAAAAGCCGCCTGGGTAACACAATGATCCTGATGACCACCGCCACAGTAGTTTCGCTGATCATTGCCATTCCCATTGGTATTTATTCAGGTGTACATCAATACAGTGGGACCGACTATGCTGTGACCACCTTTGCTTTCTTCGGCTCAGCCATGCCAGTCTTCTGGTTCGGCTTGATGCTGATCCTGCTCTTCTCGTACAGCTTCAAGAATTGGGGGTTACCGTATATGCCCTCCGGAGGAACGGTGTTGGTGCGTGAGGCGCAGCCAGGCAGCCTGGAATTATTGTTGAATATAAGCAAAGGCAGCTTCGTGGATCGATTGATGCATATCATCCTGCCGGCGATGATGCTCAGCTTGCTTTACCTGGCAGGCTGGTCGCGGTACATGCGCTCTTCCATGCTGGAAGTGCTGCGCCAGGATTATGTGCGTACCGCGCGCGCCAAAGGCTTGATCGAGCGGGTGGTGATCATCAAACATGCCTTACGCAATGCGCTCATCCCTATCATCACCATCGTAGTCTTCCAAATTCCGGGTATCTTTGGAGGGGCGATCCTCACCGAGACCGTCTTCTCCTATCCGGGCATTGGACGCCTGTACTTTGAAGCTCTAAATCAGAGCGATTGGCCAGTGGTGATGTCCATCCTATTCATCACTGCCGTCCTGGTGGTGTTCGCCACGCTGCTGGGCGATGTACTGTACACGGTGGTAGACCCACGCATCCGGTTTAAATAGGAGAGAAAAGCATGGCTGTAGCAGAGCTTGATCGCGAATCCCTCGCAAAAGTTAAAGAAGAAAGTTATTTACGCATCATCTGGACCCGCTTCCGCAGGCACAAGCTGGCGGTGATCAGCATGTTCGTGCTTATCATTATCATCCTGGCATGTATCTTTGCCTCCGTGATTGCTCCTTATGATCCAACTGTTAGCAATAGAGATGCCAGTGGAGCCATCATCAAGAATGCCGGACCGTCTCTAAAATTTTTCATGGGAACGGATTCCATTGGGCGGGATGTATTCAGCCGCCTGTTATACGCCGGGCGCATCTCACTGCTGATCGCCTTCGTGGTCACGATCTGTGCTGAGACCGCCGGTGCTCTCATCGGGGCAATTTCGGGCTTTTTTGGAGGCTGGGTAGACGAAACCATTCAGCGCATCACCGAATTTTTCATAACCCTACCATTATTACCACTTCTGCTTGCTTTTTCTGCATTATTGAGAGGTGTTCAGATTACATTCCTTCCAGCGGAGTGGAGTAGTGCGGTAATCATTGCCATCATCCTGATCGTCTTTGGCTGGATGGGTCCAGCGCGTTTGATGCGAGGCATGGTGCTCTCGCTGCGCAACCAGGATTTCACCGAGGCTGCCCGAGCAATGGGGCTGGGGAATTTTGGTATCATCATCCGTCACATGATCCCTAACGCCTTGGCTCCAATCATCGTCTCAGCCACGCTCGACTTGGGCGGGGTGATCATTTACGAATCAGCCTTGTCCTTCCTGGGTTTTGGCATCCAGCCACCCATCCCCACCTGGGGTAACATGCTGAATGAATACCAGTCAGACATGTGGACGCAGCCTGCCAAGGTGTTCTACCCGGGCCTGTCAATCTTCGTTGTTAACCTGTCGTTCAACTACATGGGCGATGCTCTGCGCGATGCCCTTGACCCACGCTTGAAGAGATAAGCATGCCTGAAGCCAAACCGCCTTCACCCTCAGCACTCAAAGCCGGCATATCCGGTGTGGTGATATTTGGTTTGATCATTTTCGCGGTAATCGCCATGAACACGGGCGACTTGTTGTGGTTTTGGCCAGTCTTTAAAGAAGTACCAGTGGGTATTATCGTGCATTGCTATGGGACGGATGTTGAAGTCAAACCGGGTCAGCCCGCCTTTGAAGTGGTGATCTGACGCCGTTAATACCAGCCTGACCGGCAGTAAACGATGGGACGACACCAGCATGTCGGACGTGACTTACCAGGAGTACAGAACCAGCCCAACGATGATGGTGATCGAGCTGCACTATGACCCACCGGCGACTATTCACTCCCAGTACGCCTTTATGAAATCGGTAAATTGGTTGGTCATCCCATTGGATGGCCGCCATGCACCATCCAACGCTGTGTTTGGTCTGGAAGGTGGATATACCGACCCAGGTTCATATCATGTAAAGAGTACCGCGCCGATCGTAACAGCCTTGCAAGATCAGGGAATATGCACGAAGCACTGATGCAATGTTGGACAATGCACTTTTGAAGTAGAATTTATAGCACAAGAAGAGGACGCTCATGACAAATAAAAAGGATACATTGCTTGAGGTTCACAACCTGAAGACTTATTTTTATACCGAGGACGGCGTGGTCAAAGCTGTGGACGGGGTGGATTTTACCGTCGGACGGGGCGAGGTTTTGGGGCTGGTGGGTGAATCTGGCTGTGGTAAAAGTGTGACCTCTCTTTCCATCATGCGTTTGATCGGTATTCCGGGTAAGGTGGTGGAAGGCACGATCATCTTTGAAGGTCGCAACCTGCTGGAGCTTTCAGAGTCTGAGATGGTGCACATGCGGGGCAACCGCATGTCCATGATCTTCCAGCAGCCGCAGTCCAGCCTTAACCCTGTATTCAAGATCGGCGACCAGGTGGCAGAAGTAATGCAAATCCACCAGAACATGGGCAAGGAAGAATCCTGGAACAAAGCGGTGGAGCTGTTGCGCCTGGTGGGCATCCCTGATCCCGAAAGCAAAGCTCATTCCTTTCCCCACGAGGTCTCAGGTGGACAGGCACAGCGCGTAATGATTGCCATGGCGTTGGCGTTGAACCCGCAGCTGCTCATTGCCGATGAGCCCACTACTGCTCTGGATGTGACCATTCAAGCACAAATCCTCGACCTGTTGCGCGACCTGCGTACCCGCATGGATACTTCGGTCATCCTGATCACCCATGACCTGGGCGTGATCTCCGAGATGGCCGACCGGGTGGCAGTGATGTATGCAGGGCGCATTGTGGAACAGGCGGAGATTAGAACCCTATTTAAAAAACCCGTGCATCCTTACACTCAGGGTCTCATGGCATCCATCCCAATTCTAGGTACGGTAAAAGAAGTGCTGGATGTCATCCCCGGCTCCGTGCCGAACCTGGTGAACCTGCCCCCAGGCTGCCAGTTTGCACCTCGCTGCCGGCCGCGCATAGAATACCAGTTATCCATCTGCACCCAGGTGGAACCCCCGCTACTTCCTTACGAACCTGATCATCTTTGCCGCTGCTGGCTCTACCAGGATTATGAGGGCTTTAAAGCCCCATTAAAACCTTCCTGATCTTACTGACTTGGAGAATTAAATGATGACTGATCAAGCTGTACATACCAATGGCAAGAAAAATCTGATTGGAGATCAAGGAGCTGGTTAAATATTTTCCGGTTCGCGGCGGTTTGTTGCAACGCGTCGTTGCCTGGGTGCAAGCGGTAGACAATATCAGTTTTAACATCCGCGAAGGTGAGACGGTTGGCCTGGTAGGTGAATCCGGCTGCGGCAAGACCACAGTCGGGCGCACCCTGCTGAGGTTGATCGAGCCAACGAGCGGCTCTGTCATCTTCAATGGTGTGGATGTTGCCCAATTGAAGGGTAAAGACCTAAAAGCCATCCGCCGCAATATGCAGATCATCTTCCAGGATCCGTATGCCTCCCTGGACCCTCGCATGCCGATCGGAGATTCAATTTCCGAAGGATTAAAGATCCACAACATAGGTACCCCCCGCCAGCGCTTTGAGACCACGATCGAAATGCTACGCAAGGTTGGTATGGAAGATTACCATGCCCGCCGCTACCCGCACGAGTTCTCGGGTGGTCAGCGCCAGCGCATTGGTATTGCGCGTGCCCTGGCACTACGCCCAAAGTTCATCGTTGCCGATGAGCCCGTCTCAGCGTTGGACGTCTCCATCCAGTCACAGGTGCTCAACATCCTCAAGCAGCTGCAGCGCGAGTTTGGGCTCACCTACCTGTTCATCGCCCACAACCTGAGTGTGGTTGAGCACATCTCAGACCGGGTGGCAGTGATGTACCTGGGTAAAATGTTCGAGATGACCACGCGTGAAGAGCTGTTCCGCAACCCACTGCAACCTTATACCCAGGCCTTGATGTCAGCCATCCCCATCCCCGACCCCACCCTGAAACGTGAGCGCATCCTCTTAGTAGGCGATGTGCCCAGCCCATTGAACCCGCCCGGTGGCTGCCGGTTCCACCCACGCTGCCCGGTAGCGCTGGATGTGTGTGGTATTGAAGAGCCCCCTTTCCGCGAGGTCAGCGAAGACCACCTTGTGGCTTGCTGGCGGGTGGAATAAGCCCGATCTAGCAATTTGTTCATTTTCTCAGAATATAGTGCAGCCAGTGGCAATCTCCGCTGGCTGCTCCAGTTTTAAAAACCATGATAGAATGATTCCACTATGGCAGCCTACAGGGTTTTGGTGGTAGAAGATAATCGCGAAGTCGGGCGCATGGTGACAGCCAGCATCAAGACACTTGATGGGGAAATCGATGTGCTGGATGTTCCTTCCGCTGAAGAAGCGCTGCTCATCAGCACAACACTGCCACTCGACCTGGTGGTCTTGGATATTCGCCTGCCGGGCATGTCAGGCCTGGAGATGGTCGCCAAACTACGGAAGCGCAGTCCTGAGACGAAGATCATCCTGGTTACAGGCGTTGATGATGAAACAATTCGCCAGCAGGTATCTGAAGCTGACGTGGAGGCTTACTTTTTCAAGCCGATTGAGATTGCCACTTTCCTGGATGTGGTTAAGCGTAGCTTGCGGCTTGCCCCTGGAGAGGTGGGTCAGCCATCCATTGGTGAAGACCAGGTAGCCCCCATACCACCCGCCAAGGGCGTAGTGAGAGTGGCGACAGATACAAACGTGGTTGCGGAAGCAGCTAGACTTGTGCCTACACAAACTCTGTCTGAGTGCCTGGCTGGCCTGAAGCAGCAGGTGAAAGCTGCATCCGCTATTTTAGTGAACGATACTGGGCAGATTCTGGAAGAGGCTGGCAACGCTGTGGAGATCAGGACCGGTTCAGACTTACTTCCAGCCTTGATGCACGCTTTCCGCGCCAGCCTGCAGGTATCACAGGCGATGGCGAAAGGCACAAGCGAGAGCTTGCAGTATTTCGTGGCTCCGAGACAATGCGTATATGTGACACCAGTCGGAGTAAACCATGCCTTGTTTGTGGTCACCTCGGGCTTTTTTGGCCCGGATAAGCTGGGAATGATCTACCACGCCACCCACCTGGCAGTTCGTGAGCTCGAAACCATTCTGGCGAATAACGCCGCGGAGGAGAAGATCAGGCAGGCTGAAGTAGATAGACTCCACGCTGAACTATCCGCTGAGATTGCTGTTGACCCGGAGACGCTGGCAGGGGTTGAGGACATGTTCTCCAAAGCTTCGAAAATCGGTGGTGTCGAACATGCAGACGGCTTTTGGGAAAGTGTAGCCAATGATGATGCCCTGGCAGGAGGGCGTGGTAAGGATGCGCTCTCTTACGCCCAGGCACATGATATGGGATTGGCACCGGATGAGGATAAGGGCGCTTGAGCCGCTAAGCGAAGTTTAGCCCCTCCTGCGAGGAATAGCTCAAAAATATGATAAAATACCAGACGCCCTGAAAACCGGGCGTCAAATTTGGGGCATGGTGCAATGGCAGCACAGCAGACTTTGGATCTGTTTATTCTGGTTCGAGCCCGGATGCCCCAGCTAGTTACCATAGATGACATCTGGTATGATTAGCGCAAGGTTCCCTGGGTTTTATTGCAATTGCCGCTGAAACCCATTCGACTTTGCGTTTTTGCTATATTGGAGGGATGATGAAACTTTCCACAGTTATTCTTGCCGCCGGGCAGGGCACGCGAATGAAATCCAACCAGCCCAAAGTGCTCCACAGAGTGCTTGGTAAACCCATAGCCTGGTATGCCCTAGAAGCTGCCCGACAGGTGACCGGTGAGAAGCCTGTAATGGTGGTCGGGCACGGAGCAGACCAGGTGCGCCAGTTACTGGGAGACCAGGCTGATTATGTGACCCAAGAGCCGCTGCTTGGCACCGGGCACGCTGTGATGCAGGCTGAACCATTACTAAATGGTAAAAGTGACCTGGTGCTGGTAACTTATGCCGATATGCCCCTGCTGACCGGGGATACCCTGGTCACGCTGGTAGAGAAGGCACAGTCGCACACGGGTCCAATCAGCATGCTGACGGTGACCACCGATGAGACGCGCGGCTTTGGACGTATCCTACGAGATGCTGCTGGGCATGTGCGCGGTATTGTGGAAGAGGCGCAGGCTACCCCGGAACAGCTAGGCATACGCGAGCTCAACCCGGGGGTGTACTGCTTCCGCGCCAGCTGGTTGTGGCCGGCGGTAAAGCGCATCCAGCTCTCTCCCAAGGGTGAGTATTACCTGACCGACCTGGTAGGCATAGCAGTGGCAGAGGGGTATCCAGTCGAAACTATGAGCGTGGAAGACCCCAATGAAATGATCGGCATCAATACACGCCTGCACCTGGCACAAGCAGAAGCCTTGTTGCGCCAGCGTATCAACGACCAGTGGATGTTGGCAGGCGTGACCATGGTCGACCCAGTCAACACGTATATCGAGCCGGGCGTCACTGTGGGGCAGGATACCATCTTGTGGCCAGGTACTTACCTGCATGGCAGCACTCAGATTGGTGCTGGCTGTGTCATTGGCCCTAATACCATTATCTTTGACACCAAAGTTGGTGATGATTGCACACTCCTGGCTTCAGTGCTGGAAGGCGCTCTGCTCGAGGACCATGTGGAGATGGGTCCATACTGCCACCTACGCAAGGGTGCCCACCTTTCCACCGGCGTGCACATGGGCAACTTCGGGGAAGTCAAGAATTCCACCCTCGGGCCGGGTGCCAAGATGGGGCATTTTTCATATATGGGTGATGCCACAGTGGGTGCAGAGGTAAACATTGGCGCTGGCACCATCACGTGCAACTATGACGGTGTGCATAAATATCGAACAGAGATCGGTGAGGGCGCCTTTATCGGATCCGACACGATGCTGGTGGCACCGGTGAAAGTGGGGGCAGGTGCCAAGACCGGGGCAGGAGCGGTAGTTACCAAGGATATCCCACCCCACTCATTGGCGGTGGGGGTGCCTGCCCGGGTGATCAAAGAGCTTAAAAAGTGAACCATTACCTGATCCTTCTGGGTCTGCTGGTTCTGTTCTGCCTGGATCTATTCAGCATCGCGTTCCGGAGCGCGCTCTTGAACGCCAGCCTGGCACGCCTGCTGGCACTGCGAGAGGAGATGGAGACGAAGGTCAACCGGGCGGTCAATTTGATACATGCCCCGCAGGAATGGCTGGCAGCGAGCAATCTACTCCAGCTTATTACCCGGTTTTTAGGTGCCGGCCTACTCCTGGCTCTATTCTTCCCCAAAGACCTTACATTCTCTTCCATGTTGATGATGCTTGGCATCCTGCTCCTGGCAGCAGCGGTCGTTTTTTGGCTGGAATGGGCGGTGGAGGTGATGGTCACCCATCGCCCTGAAACCTGGGCGATGCGTCTGGCGCCATACGTGCGGTCCATGACAGTAATCCTCTCACCTTTGCTGGTGCTGCCATTGGCTATCGGGAGGCGGAAGGGGGAGGCCCAGGAACCGGTGAGCACCGTCACCGAGGAGGAGCTGAAGAGCATGGTGGATGCCGGGCACGAGGGCGGTGTGCTGGAGGGGGATGAACGCCAGATGATCTATTCGATCTTTGAATTGGGGGATACATTGGTGCGTGAGATCATGCTGCCCCGCATCTACATCAATGCTCTGGACGTCTCCACCCCGCTCGCGGAGGCGGTTGACGCGTTGATCAAGTCGGGTCATTCCCGCGTACCGGTGTATGCCGAGTCGGTGGATAACATCCTCGGTTTGCTGTATGCCAAAGACCTGCTGCGGGTGTGGAACCAAACGCTAGCGGGGAACCAAGCGCCAGCGGGGAACCAAGCGCCAGCGGGGAACCAAGCGTCAGCGGGGAACCAAGCGTCAACGGGGAACCAAGCGTCAGCGGGGAACCAAGCGTCAGCGGGGAACCAAGCGCTAGCGGGAGACCAGATCGATTCCCTGCGCAGATTGCTGCGTCCGGCTACTTTTGTGCCCGAGGCTAAGAAGGTGGATGAATTACTGGAGGAAATGCAGACGGGGCATGTGCACATGGCGATGGTGGTGGATGAGTATGGTGGCATTGCCGGATTAGTCACGCTGGAGGACATCTTCGAAGAGATCGTGGGTGAGATCCAGGACGAGTATGACCAGAGCGAAGAAGCGCCGTACATGCAGGTGGGGGAGGAAGAATATGTCTTTCAGGGCAAGGTTGACCTGAGGGATTTTAATGAAGTAATGGGCAGCCAATTGCCCACTGAAGAGACCGAAACATTGGGTGGGTTTATCTACGAGCAAGTGGGGCGGGTGCCAACCAGTGGGGAGAGCCTGCAAGTGGGTGATATCAGCCTGACGATCGAACAGGTCACCGGGCGGCGCATCCGTAAGGTGAGAGCCAAGAAGCAACCTACGGAGGCGCAGGAAGTGAGGCAAGATGGAGACGATGCTGACAAATGAGCTGCGTGCCAAGCTGGTTCAAATGGCGCTGGAAGCACGCCAGCGGGCTTACGCGCCATATTCGAAGTACCGGGTGGGTGCTGCTGCTCTGACATCATCAGGAAAGTTTTTCACGGGTGCCAATGTGGAAAGTGCGGCTTACCCCACCAGCATGTGCGCTGAGAGGGTGGCGATTTTCAAAGCCGTGACTGATGGGGAGCGGGAGTTCGTGGCGCTGGCAGTGGTCACGAGCAATGGAGGCACACCCTGTGGGGCATGCCGCCAGGTGATGGCGGAGTTTGGGCTCGATACCGTAGTGCTGATTGCCGATACGGAGGGCAACCTTAAGCAAGAAGCCAAGGTATCGGAGCTGCTACCAGGGGCGTTCGGACCGGGGGATCTGGGTAAGTAATAAACCACAGAACCATACGGATGGTGCGGGTAAAGAATGCACTTATAGCGCTCATCAAGATCGTTTGAGATACTTCGGGCGAATAACGCCCTCGCAATAGCATTCAATTCATTATCCCTGGGGAGGTGAGCAGATGATGGCTGGAACATCTAAGAAAATTATGGGACTTCCGGATGTGAGCGGGATGGATTCGTAAAGAAGTGAAAGAGATTCGTCCCTCGAAAAAACGAAGAGGAACGGATGCCATTTGACGACAAGCTGAAACAAAAACAGGGAGGCAGGTGGGGTGAGAGAAATTGGAAGCCATGGTGAATATCAATGAAGAACAACCCATATAAAAGACCACTTACCGATATGGGAGAGCACCACAATCGGTATACGAGTGCATATGCCGATAATGAGCGATCGGCACAGAAAAACACTGATCGATACAGGAAAGCGCTGATCGGTATAGGAATGCACTCTATATCGAGTAAGTACGCTCGATACAGAAAAGCACTGGTATCGGTCTAAACCAACCGATATGAAGATGATTTGATTGAAAGAGACATAGGAAATCATCTTCAATGTAATTACTCACCAAAAATCGGAAAATAGCCAAATCATCGGATATGTTAGTGGAAGATTGCTCCCCGAAAATCAGCAGGGACATGTTCTTCGGGCTACGGAGTGTGACGATAGCCCTGGATGCGGGTCACGCCCTCGTCCCCCGAAAATCAGCGGGGATTCCGCAATGACAACGACGTGAGATGATTTCGATAATTCTGAATTCCATGGATCAAAATAATTGTTGCAGTGAGTAGTTACTCCTCAATTATAGCACATATGTTCTAATTCCACAAGGGGTTTACGGAAAATCACCGATATTTTAAGATTTCTCATATTAGTCAACCAGTCTACGGATAATATTAACAGCATTGAGAAGGCCAAATTCACCGGTTTGCGGATAAATGCTTCTCGACAAAGGTAAACTGATTTTGTAATCTTTTATAGAGACGCCCCGCCGGGGCGTCTCTATAGTCAGTATACCCAGGGGTATAAACAATGGACGATCGGTGATCGCCCATAAGAATTAGAAGACCGGGGGCAGGTTAGTGATCGCAGTATCCACAAAAAAGACCCTTCGGATAAAGCCGAAGGGTCTTTAATTTCAATCGAATTTAAACGGGGACTTCGTTAGGCATTTCACTTTGTGCTTCACTGGTTGAGCCCGCCATAAGCAAGCCCAGCTCAGCGCGTGTGGCTTTGTCAGCATCCATGGTGGCGACGATCGACCCATGATACATCACGGCGATGCGGTCGGAGAGGGAGGTGATCTCGTCCAGCTCGGCTGAGACGAGCAGCACGGCAATGCCCCGGTCGCGCATCTCAACAATCTGGCGATGGATGTACTCGATGGAACCCACATCCAGGCCGCGCGTGGGCTGGTTGGCAATCAGTAGCTGGATCGGGCGGCTGAGCTCGCGGGCGACGATGGCTTTTTGCTGGTTGCCACCTGACAGGTTGCTGGCAGGCAGGAGCGGGCTGGGAGTGCGAATGTCAAAGCGCTCGATCAAGTCAACGGCGTTCTTCAGTACAGCGCCCAGGTCACGCTGCAACCCATGAGCAAAGGGGGGCTGGTAGTAGGTGCATAGCACTTCATTATCGGCAATCGTAAAAGCCAACACCAGGCCATGCTTGTGGCGGTCTTCAGGGATATGCGCCTGCCCGGCTTCCACGTTGAGACGCGGGTTAAGTTGGGGGATTTCCTTACCGCCGAGAACGATTTTGCCGGATTTACGCTGGCGTAAACCTGTGAGCGCTTCAACCAGCTCAGTCTGACCATTACCCTGCACACCGGCAATCCCCAAAATCTCGCCGGCGCGCACCTGAAAGCCAATATCGCACACACACGTCACACCACGCTCATCGATAATGGTCAGATTCTCAACATTCAAGACCACCTGGGCAGGCTTGGCGGGACCTTTTTCCACCTGCAGCAGCACTTCACGCCCGACCATCATGGCGGCCAGCTTGTGCTCGTCGGACTCGGCGGGGGTGGTTGTGCCTACCACCTGACCGCGGCGCATCACGGTGATGCGGTCCGCCACTTCCAACACTTCCTTGAGCTTGTGCGTGATGAATACAATGGAAACGCCACGCTCAGTGAGCTGGCGCATAACGCGGAACAGGTTGTCCACTTCCTGAGGGGTAAGCACGGCAGTGGGCTCGTCCAGCACCAGGATCTTGGCACGCCGGTAAAGGGCTTTGACGATTTCTACGCGCTGCTGCACGCCGACTGGCAGGTTCTCTACAATCGCGTCCGGATCGATCTCCAGACCGTGTTCTTCGGAAAGCTGGATGATCTTTTCCCGCGAGGTGCGGATATCCAGGGAGGGACCACGGGTGATCTCCTGCCCCAGGATGATGTTCTCAGTTACAGTGAAGACAGGAACGAGCATGAAGTGCTGGTGTACCATACCGATGCCGGCCTGGATGGCATCGTTGGGGGTGTGGATCTGGACCGGTTGGAGGCCATCATCGTTGGAGATAAAAAACTCGCCTTCATTGGGCGTATATAGCCCGTAGATGATATTCATCAGGGTGGTCTTGCCGGCACCGTTCTCCCCCAGCAGGGCATGGATCTCACCCTTGCGCAGGTCGAAGTTGACCCGGTCATTTGCCAGCACCCCGGGGAAGCGTTTGGTGATATTGCGGACTTCCAGCGCAATCGCATTATCAGTCATAGACTATTCCTTTGTATAAGGCACTCCATCGGCAGCTGGTGAGCGGACACGTTTGCCCGCCCCAGCCAGCACGAGGATGGTAAATAAGTAAGGCAAAACACCAAAGACCTGATGTGGGATGTTAATTGTTCCACCGAACATGAACGAAATCTGGGTGGCCAGGGCAGTGAAGAGGGCAAAGAACAGGGCGGCTCCCCAAGATCCGAAGGGGGTCCAGCGACCGAAGATCATACAGGCCAGGGCGATAAAGCCGCGCCCGTTGGTCATATTGCGCTCGAAAGAGCCAACCGCTTCCAGGGTGAGGAAGGCACCCGCCAGCCCTGCCAGAGCGCCACCCAGGATGACATTGACGTAACGCGTCATATTGACATTGATACCCACAGTATCTGCGGCACGCGGGTGCTCGCCGACGGCGCGGGTGCGTAATCCCCATTTGGTGTAAAACAGCACGTAGTGGACGACAAAAACCAGGATGATCGCAGCATAAGTGATGGGTGGGTTTTTGAAGAGTACCGGTCCAAGGAGAGGAATATCAGACAGCCCTGGGATGACGATGGGGCCTAGCTTGCCCTGAGTGGTGAGACCGGTGGAGTAAAAGTAACCGGTGAGACCCAGCGCCAGGATGTTGATCACCGTTCCACCGATAATCTGGTCAATTTTCAATGTGATAGCCATAAAGCCGAGCAATGCGCCCATCAAAGCCCCGGTGAGGATACCGGCCAAGATGGAGACTGGCAGGTTACCCGTCCACGCGTTGAAGAGGTAGGCAATGAAAGCTGAGAGCAACATCTGACCTTCGATACCGATATTGATCACCGCGGCGCGCTCGCCCATCAACCCACACATTGCGCCCAGCACCAGGGGCGTAGAGAGGCGCACAGTGGCGTTCAACACAGCAACGGTTTCAGTTGGTATCCAGATGTAGAAAAACACGATGGCAGCGAATACGATCACTCCGCCGATCAGGGTGCTCTTGTTGCGGATGAATAAACGGTTCCAGGGTGAATAATTCGTCATGGAGTTTTGCATAGCTGACACCTCACTGCTTGCCCCAGCCTGAGCTGAGCTTGACTTCTTCACCGACTGCTACGCGCATGCGCAGGAGGGTGCGCACGATAACATCCGCGGCGACGAAGAACAGGATAAGTGCCTGGATCACATCGGTGATTTCCTTGGCGACGCCTGAGGCAAACTGCATCTCACTTGAGCCAGCTTTCATGGCACCCACCAGGATGGCTGCCGGGATCGTACCGAACGGGTGGGTCTTGCCGAGCATGGCAACGGTGATGCCATCGAAGCCCAGCCCGGTGTTAAAGCCAGGCTGGAAACGCCCAACCACCCCCTGGGTTTCAACAGCACCGCCTATTCCAGCCAGGATAGCGCTGATGACCATGGTCAGAATGAGGGTGCGCGCCACTCTGATGCCAGCATAGCGGGCGGCATCAGGGCTGAGACCCACCATACGGATCTCAAAACCAATCGTGGTCTTGTACAACAGCCACCAGACAATAAAGGCAATCAGGATGGCTATGATGAACCCGATGGGGACTGGGCCGAAGTCTGCCAATGGCGGCAGAAGGATCAATGACTGGAGTGCGTGCCACGATGTTGCCGGGTGAGGTATCCTTCCAGGGGCCATCGGCGAGATAGTCGGTGATATTGATGGCAATATAATTAAGCATGATGGTGACGATGACCTCATGTGCACCGCGATAGGCTTTGAGGGCACCAGGGATGACACCGTATAACCCACCAGCCAGTGCACCACCAATCAGTGCCAGAGGCATGTGAATGAAGGCTGGGAGACCATGGATGGCAAAACCCAGGAAAGCGGCGGTGACGGCACCCAGAAGGAGCTGCCCCTGGGCACCGATGTTGAACATGCCGGCTTTGAAGGCAAAAGCGACTGCCAGACCGCTGAAGATCAGGGGGGTGGCTTTTTCGAGCGTGCGTCCCAAGGCGGTGGTAGTACCGAATGAGCCACGCAGGAGGGCAGCATAGGCCTCGATTGGATTGGCACCTGAGACAAGCAAGATGATTGCTCCAATGAGCACTGCCAGTAACACTGCCACCACCTGCACGGCGATGGTGCGCCACACGTTCTCATTGAGTAAGACATCCAATATAGCACGCAAGAACTTGGGTTGGGTTGGGACTTTTTGTTCAGAGTCCATGTTTTATACACTCTTCCCGAAGACAGGTATTTTCCCCGCAAGCAACCAATTTAAGGGAATATGAATATATGATTAACGGATTGATTTTACCCACGAATTCATTTTACGTAAAGTGAATTGAGTAACCAAGTGCAAAGAAATATGTAAAATACGAAAAAAGACGGCGCACTCACAAGTGCACCGTCTTTTTGTCGATTAATTACTGATTACCCACCATAGCCGGTGGTGATGGTGCCATCCAGCAGACCAGCACCGATCTCGGTGATCTTATCCTTGACAGCCTTTGGGATGGTGCTGTCAAAATCGTGGTAGGGAGCCAAACCAGCGGCACCATAGAAATTGCCAGCCGGGAAAGTACCAGCCTTGGCACCCTTGATGAGGTCAAACAAACCCGGGGTGATGAGCTTCATGGCGCTGGAGAGCTAAGCAAGCGTGTGCTTCGGGGACGGTTTCCCACTGGTCGGAGTCAACACCGATGCAGAACAGACCTGCATGGCCGGCTATTTCGATCAGCGCACCGTTGCCGGTCTTTCCACCAGCACCGAAGACGACATCAGCGCCGTTCTGGATCGCCTGGGCAGCCGTGGTGGCGCCCCACTCGGGGTCGGTGAAGGCTACATCCAGACCGCCGGGATGGTAGGTGGAGATGACATTGATGCTGGGGTTGATGTATTTGGCACCCGCTTCGTAACCTTCTTTGAAGGCTACCACGGGGGGAACCAGGTCAGTACCGAGCACAGCTGCGATGGTGTTAGTCTTGGTCAACTGGGCAGCCAGGGCGCCAGCCAGGAAGCCAGACTGGTCTTCATGGAAGATCAGACCAATCACGTTGGGCACGGTTTCGGTCCACTGGCCCTGGTCTACGCCGATGAACTTGACATTCGGGTTGGCTTTGGCGGCCTCAATCGTGGCGGTGCCCAGGGCAAAGCCTACGGTCACGATGATGTCATAGCCTTTGTCGATGAAGAGCTGCATATTGGCGGCATAGTCCTTGGCGTCTTTGGTCTCAACATAGTTGATGACGGCGCCCAGGTCTTTTTCCGAGCCTGCTGGACAGCTGCCCAAGCTGACTGGTTGAAGGACTTGTCGTCGATCTCGCCTACGTCAGTGACCAGGCCCACGCACAGCACATCGGCTTTGGCGCAATCGGCCTCGGTTGGGGCGGACTTGCAAGCAGCCAGGAACATACTGGCTATCATGATGACAGCCATTACTACAGATAACTTCTTATACATAACATTCTCCTCCTAAAGAGTTTGGGTAAAAAAAGTTGGTTTTTCCCGAAAGGGACACTCATAGTATAGCAAGAAGCAGCCAGATTGGCAATGGTGTTATTAATAATATTGTTTTTGGACAAATTATCTATTTATCTGATCGTTCATAAATATCACCTCCTATGTCAAGGACGAAATTCGCCAGTGGATCAAATCCACTCCCGTATCAATATAGCCGGCCTGCAAGTCGGATAAAATCTGACCTGCCAATCTCTGCTTGCCTGGTGTGAACAGGGTTTGGTTAGATCTGGGTGAATTGGATCGGGCACGACCAGCGACTGACCAGCGCGAAGTGCTGCCATCCAGCAGACCTTCGACCTGACTTTGGATGAGAGGAAGTGGATCGGTGGTCAGTGAAACGACCCAACTCGAATGGGCAGCTTGTGGAGGGTCTCCACTGCTGATTATGTTCACCTTGGCGGTCGCCAGGATGGAGAGCATGGATTCATCACCCGCCCCGGGATAAACGTACACCGTCGGCAACGTGATGGTCGACCATATAATTGGCCGCTTCCTGCCATTCGACGGAGGAGGCGGTCGAAGGCAAGCTCAATATACAGTGGATATGCGTAGAAGGGCGGGTGGGCCGGGCGACACAAACCGCAAAAATAAACCACCCCATTCAAGGAACCCCGTGCGGGCGGCACGGCCTTCAACCGTATCGGACAGACTGATCACCCCCACCCGCCAATCGTCAGAAAGCATGGCAGCGATCACGCCTGCGATGAAACCCCTGCTGGTCAGGCCGATCCCCATTTGCGCCAATCAGGTCAGGTTGGGAGAAGCTTCCAAGCCGGGGATGCCCAGCGCCAGGAATTGGGTATCAGGAGCGGCGGCAACCAGTTCTGCCAGACCTGGATCTGGCGGAACTGCCACCACCAAGCGAAGCGATGGGATCAGGTCGTCAGCCGTTAGCTGCTGTCTGACCTGCCAGCGTAACCCTGCTGTGGTAATGATATCGTTTAGGGTGGTCTGAAGTCGAGCTTACCTGTGCCTGGTCAGCACCCTGAAGCGGCCAGCAGGACGGCCATGGGCGGCTGAGGAGTGGATGTGGGTGTGAGGGTAGGAGCTGGAGTGACGGTGGCGGTGGGGTTGGGGGAGGGGGTGAGGGTTGGTATCGCTGTGGGGATGACCGTACCGCAGGCAGATAGCAGCCAGGCCCAGGCAGATGAGCAGAATGAATAAATGTGATATAACGGATATAGAACTTCAAGGAAAATCACTCCAACCGAGTGGTTGGCGGCGAATTGTACTACAAGGCAGGTGAATTGAGGTAATCGGTATAATATCCGTTAAAATTCGTTGGGGTATAATAAGTTCATGATCGAGCTGAACATCCCAGGGCGAGGTTTGATCCGGCTGGAGCATCTGGTGTGTGACGTCAATGGCACCCTGGCAGTGGATGGGCAGCTCCCTGGATGGTGTGAAGCTAAGTTTATCTAAACTTCCTGCGCGACCGCCTGACCCTGCACTTGTTGACAGCAGATACGCATGGAAAGCAAGACATCATCGACCAACGGCTCGGGCTACAGGCTGTACGCATCCAACCTGGAAACGAAGCAGAACAAAAAGAAAATTACGTGCGGCAAGTTGGGCGCTGCGACGGTTGTGGCGATTGGGCAGGGTGCGAACGATGCTGGGATGCTGGGGACAGCCGCCCTGGGGATCTGTGTGCTCTCACCCGAAGGGACAGCAGTGGTAACACTGATGGGAGCCGACCTGGTCGTTGCCAATATCTATGAAGCATTGGAAATCCTCGAAAAACCACTCAGGATTGTAGCTACCTTACGTAAATGAGCCTACCCAAGACTGAATATATCCCAGACGATCCTGATCTGATGCCACCCGCCCGGAGAAGACGGGCACGTCGGCTGCTAGCTCCCCTGGAAGCAGACGAGCGCGCGCTCGTGCTAGACCAGCTGAGGCAGCGTACATCACCCAGCTTTGATTTCTTCCTGTTCTCTGTGATATCGGGATTCGTCTTCTGTTTGGGTCTGCTGCTGGATTCTCCCGCCATGTTGGTTTTAGGAGCTGTTTTTGCCCCATTGATGGCACCTGTGATCGGTCTTTCTTTGGCGACGGTGGTTGGCTCTTATAAATTCTTCTTCCGCAGCCTGGTGGGTCTGCTGATCGGATGCTGGATGGTGTTTATAGTGGGGATTGCGGCAGGGATGCTGGGACGGGTTTGGATGCCAGCATCTCTTAAACCAGGCTTATTTGAATGCTGAGCTCTCAGCGATCAACTTCATTGTTTTGACGGTCGGTGCAGTCTTTACTGCAGCGACCATGGTGCATCACGAGCGCAGCCCAGCCGCCCCAAGCGTGGCACTGGCTTACACACTATACCTGCCTCTGGTTGCAGCGGGTTTTGGTCTGGGCAGCGGTGTACCGCATCTTTTTCCAGATGGATTGGTCGTATTCGCCATTCACCTTGCCTGGGGGGCATTGCTCGGAGCGATAACCCTGGCAATCCTTGGTTTTCGCCCGATGACCATATTTGGTTATACCCTGGGGGGAGTGGTCACACTGATCGGGGTGGCGCTTGTGCTCGGTGTGGGTGCCTTCAGCACAACCCTGGGATGGTTTGGGAGCCCACTGGCCGTGCCGACCTATACTCCCACAGCCACAAATACACTCACACCCATTCCACCAACCGTCGACCAAAACAGCCACACCGGTGCCTCCAACCCTCACACCAACCATCACACTGACCGCAACACGAACACCCATCCCCACTGAAACATTCACACCCACCCCTGTGCCGGTTTATGCCCGCATTGGTCCGGAAGAGGGAGCACTCCTACGATCGGGGCCGGGATTCGACTGAATCCATCCTGTACCCGGGCGTCATACAAGGGACCCTGGTACAGCTACTGGGGGCTTCACAGGAGGTGAATGGGTATTCTGGGTTCAGGTGCTGGTGATCGAGGATGGCAGAGAGGGGTGGATGTTACAGTCGCTGCTGTTCATCGCAACCCCAGAGCCCAATTGGTAAGCACACACTAAATCCAATTTAATATGCCGACGAACACGACCAGGCAGATCAGGTCAAAGCCGAGGATGCTGCTGACGGTGATAGCTTTCTGGCGCACGGTGGGCATATCGAATACCCAGAACGAGACCAGGAAGAAGGGCAGGTAACCGATCAGGAAGATCAACCAGGGGGCGCTGATATTCCACCAGGTATAGTCCCAGGTGAGTGCACCAGCGGCATTCAGGAGCAGCTCGACGATCACACAGAAAATTGAACCAATGATGGCAAAGACCAGGCGGTTGGGGAGCCCGAGGACTTTAAGGTTTTCTGTCGGCTGGCAGCATTTTGGAGAAGGCGACCCCGGCAATGGCGAACATGAAACAAATTTCGATGTTCAAGCCGATCAGCAACAGAAAAGCTGTCCGGCCGGGAGCACCCCAGACGGGGGCGTAATTGGTGAAGTGAAAAACCAGCCCGTTCCAGATTTCGTTGAACCAATCCATGCCCCAAAAGGCAAGACCGGCAAAAACAAGGTTCCAATTGCGCCGTTCGACCTCGACGGCATAGACGTAGACGATGAGAGCAAACAGTGTGATGACATACCATTGAAAGGTGCCTGGGTTGCGCAAGATTGCGATGGCTTGAGATGCGGAATCGGTGGGCATAATCTCCTCCTGTGAGAAAGGCTTCTCACTCCCTGATTCTATCTAGGAACTAACCCAATTGCTGGAATTACAGTTTTTCCATTCATAATTATACAATACCCATTAAGTTGGGTTCTTTGCCATTTGATTACTTTATACATGAAAAGGTGGATTAAAAAGAAACCGCCCGTTATTGAATTAGCGGGCGGTTTGCCATACGATCCTGTTTCAAATTTACGCAGAAGACATACTTTTGCAGTGAATTTTCGAGCGTAGATCCCGGTTAGACTTTGATTGCCAGCTCAGCCAGCTTGTCCAGGCTCTGGTTCCAGCCCATCTCTGCCCCAGCCCATGCAGCTGTGGCAGCAGGTGTAGCATTGACCAGGACGATATGCAAAGTCATTTCGGTCTTTCCTCCTGTTTCCTTGAAGGTAACAGTGCACAGGGTATCCAGTTGTTTAACACCATTTTCATCCGGCATGGCCTGGTTAGTGAAGGTCAGGCGTCGAGGAGGATCGAACTCCTGGAAGACACCCCATAAGGGAAGATCGATATCAAATTCACTGCCTTTGGGTCCGTGCATGACGATATACAGCTTGCCGCCAAGGCGTGGATCAATCTCGCAGATGGGGGTGGTAAATACACTCGGACCCCACCATTGGGATACGAGCTTAGGATCGGTCCATGCTTTGAACACGAGCTCACGAGGAGCATCGAAAGTACGTTTGAGGGTTAATTCTTTTGTCATTTTACACATCCTTTCTATTTATTTCTTGTACCTTTCTCTTTTTCAACCTTTATTAACTCGTCCAATGCATCAAAACGCTGATTCCAGAGCTGCGCCAGCTCCTTCGACCAATCTTCCAGCTCTTGCATAGCATCAGGGTTGATCTGGTAAATACGCTGTTGGGCATGTTTTTCCATCTTCACCAACTTAGCTTCGCGGAGGACTTTTAGGTGCTGTGAGATCGCCGGTGGGCTGGTAGGGAAGTTCGCGTAAATTTGAGTAGCCGATAACTGGCCCTGGCTGGCAAGCAGCTCCAGAATTTTGCGCCGTGTTTGATCGGAGAGTGCATAAAATATATCCACGAGGGCTATAATAAACCATTCGCTTAATTAAGTCAATACTTAATTAGTTAAGATTTGATTAGTAAACAAGCATGGCTGGATAAGCTAATCTATTGGGGATTACAGAGGTGCAGGCAACCAGGTGGTAAGCGGAGGAAGGTTAATCACGCCATAAAATTTCCCGTTTCACGTAGCATTTTGACGATATCGTCAGGCAGTACAGGCGGGGTGACACCCAGCGCCCGGCAGGTAAGGAGCTTGAGGGCAGTGACCTCAACTACATCGGTGATGTCGGCAGCATGGCGCAGGTTAGTGGCAGCCACCACTAACCCGTGATTTTGCATCAGGACGGCAGAACCAGCTCCCAGGGCTTCAGCAACAGCATCGCCCAGCTCGTCGGTGCCTGGCATGATGAAAGGCACGACGGGGATATCACCGAGAAAGGCTGATTCAAGCGAAATCGGCAGGAACCTGGTGCCGGTGAGAGCCATGAGGGTGGCCTGAGGGGCATGGGTATGGATAACCGCGGTAATCTCAGGCCTGGAACGATAAATGGCACAGTGGACTCGGCGCTCACTGGAGGCCGAATAGCCCGTCTCACCTTTGAGGGTACCCTGCAGGTCAATCCGCACCATCATTTCAGGGTGCAGGTCACCTTTATATATAGCTCTGGGGGTGATCCAGATTTCGTCAGGGTTATCGTCACAGCGGGCGCTGATGTTGCCGCCAGTGGCGGTAAGCAGGCACCTGGTATATAGCTCGGTGGCAATTTGCACGATCTGCTGGCACACATCATTATTCATAACAGCTCCTTATTTGGCAAGGTTGGCGTGGCATGGCTTTGACAGCGATGGACCCTGGCAACCGTGGAATCCTACACCCAGACGAGCTCAACAGAGTTTGGCTGTGGCAGTGATCATCATTCCCATGGATATTCCTACCGGTGTGATGATGAAATTATATTTTGAAAGAGATCCATGGAACTATGGCATTGTAATCCACTTTGTTCAGGTTGTAGTCCTCAGGGTGGTGTATCAAAAGTAGAGCCGTTTGCCTGGGGAAACCCGATTGCCATCATACCGATAAAGAAGGGACGGTGTTATCGTAGGTATATACCTAATTCTTGATCGGGTTGAGATTTTTATATAAATATGCATGCTTAGTCTGCAAACCTTAAATACAGAATAGTATGACAACAACTGCGAGCACGGTCGCCAAAAGATCGGTAAGGTTCCTGATTGGTTTGAGCGTCTTGATGATGGGGGCAAACCTGGTGTGGGTGTCATACAACACGATCTTACTACCTACACTGGTTGAAAATGTAGTGACTGAAAGCAGGGGACTGGTGGTTGGCTTGATTGGGTTCTTTGGCACCTTGCTTTCACTTTTGGTCAGCATCCTGTGGGGCATCATCAGCGATCATACTTCCAGCAGGTGGGGAAAACGCACTCCAGCCATTCTTGCCGGCGCGCTGATTGGCGCTCCCATTGATTGGGCTGCCAGCTCTGATCCTATCTCCTGCTTTGAAAGCCATGCTTTTCCCGGTGGCACTGCCCATTATTATCACCAGCTACTTTGGAATGCAATTTTTTACCAACGTCAGCAACGGCGCCTGGTGGCCACTGCTGGTGGATGTGGTGCCTGAAAACCAGCGCGGTCTGGCTTCGGGTGTAGGGGGATTTCTGACCCTGTTGGGAGCTGCCATTGGCATCGTGGTGGTGACCAGCCTCAACCAGAAAGGACAGACCGGAGCTGCGCTATGGCTGATCGGGGGTGTGTTTGCCCTGACAGGAGTGATCAATACACTGGTGATTAAGGGAAAGGACAAGCCGGCTGCATCTCAACATATCAGCGTTTGGAAAGCCATGATCGATATATTCACGGTGCGTAGAAGAATCATGGTGTTTTTCTGGCTGGTGTTGGCGCTGTTGCTGGCAAACATGGGAATCAACAGCCTGCAGTTTTTTGCACGTTTTTTCTTTGAGGTCTATTTCCCGACGATCAGCCCCGATGCAGGCTTTCGCATCATGGGAGGCATCAGTCTGTTGGTGACGATGCTATCAGCGTTAGGTGCGGGCATCCTTTCGGATAAGATCGGGCGGCGTTCCATGATCTTATGGGCAATGTACGCCTGTGCGGTGAGTACCTTGTTGATGGGGCTAACCAGCAATTTCCTACTTTTCCTGGTGCTCACAGCGCTGCGTTCGATTGCCATGGGACCAATCCTGGCGACTGCCCCAGCCCTGGCGAGTGACCTCTCACCGAAGGATGAAGCGGGGAAATATATGGCTTATAACAACCTGTCAACCGGGCTATCCGGAGCGCTTTCCTCGGTGATCTTTGGGGTGTTGCTGGTCAATATGACCAGGACCGCTTTCATGAACCTGTTTATCATTTCGGCAATCCTGTTTTTAGTTGGGGGTATGCTGTTCTCCGCCAAAGTATCACAAGGGGAGCTGGACGCTCAATTTGAAGCCGTGGCGGATGAGGCAGGGGCAATGGCATGAAAAACCCAACCCCTCACATATTTCGGAGGGGTGGGTCCTTCATCTGGGTAGTCACACCCACCATCACCACCAACAGGCCGATTGCCAGGATTAATGATGGGGTAAATGCGCCATTAGCACTCCGCATCGCTTCCATAATATAAACGAAGACCACGGATAACTGTCCAAACAGCTGGAGCAACCCGGTGGAAGTACCCTCGGGGGCGGGGTAGGTGACCTCAACGATGTATTGCATACCAATGGGTAGGACGCTGGTCAGGAAAAAACCCAGGAAGAAGGCGGATACCAGTAATAACCAGAAGGAGTGGGCGAAGGTCACCCCCACCAGGCCAGGGATTGCCAATACAAGGCTGAGCAGCATATAGCGCTGGCGTTTATGTTGTTTATCAGACAGAGATGGGATGACCACCGCACCGATGATTCCACCAATGACCATCAAGGCTCCCAGGGTGCCTGCATCGGTGGGGGTAAACCCGCGTGGCCGGATAATGCTCTCCACCCAGGTGCTGATGCCGTTAAAAATCCCCATTCCAAAGAACATCACGATCACAAACAGCCAGAATGGCACAGAACGTAGGATTTGTTTTAAGCCATCCAGCATCAGAGAGCGTACCTCCATCCCGGGTGGACAAGGTGGAGTGAGTGGGTGCTCACGGGAAAGGACAATGAATAACACCGTGCCAAGGGCTGCCACCCCGCCAAAGATCAGCTGGACCATGGGGATGGATAGCTGCTCGGTGAGGATGGGCGTCAATAGCATTCCCAGGGCAGTCCCGAGAAGATTGGCCAGGGTGACCATACCGACAGCAGTGGCGCGCTCATGGATGGAAAACCAGTTAGCGGGGACTTTCGTCCAAGAGTTCATCAAGAATGGCTGGCCAATGGCGATCCCAATGGTGCTTGCCAGCACGAGACCATAATTCGACCCTGCCAGACCGCGCGCTACTCCGAACACGCCCATAAACACTGCCCCGATGCTGACCGCCAGACGGAAACCATACCTGTCGATCACCCAGGAAACGGGGATGGAGAGAGGAATATACACGATCATGAAGGTCATGGCTAACAAACCAATGCGCGAGTCGGTGACCCCATAATATTTGGCTGCCGGGCCGGTGATGGGGGCATAGGTGATCCACAACATCTGCACAGTGAGGTTGATGAGCATAAATACTGCCAGCACCACCCAGCGATAGCCATATACCCGATAGGTTTGATCCTTCATGAAGCAACTCCTACGTTAGGATATACAAATTTCCTTATCCATATCTAGCCAGGACACAGTTTATCACCGCTTATGTTCATAAGGAATACAAGCTTATATGTTATTGTTAGTTAACCCAGATTATGCTTCGTAGGTGCGAAGGCGCGGGAACAGGATGACCTGTAGAATTTTGGGGCGGTGGGAGCCTAATAGATTAGCCTAAACGCCAACAGCGAATCCCTGTAACGGGTCTATAGAGGAGAAATGGGGTCATTCTTCGCGCCTCCACAGCGTGGCAATCCAGGCACCCAGCCGGGCAGTGTAGAGGACGGTAGGGTAGGAATTACTCAGCAGGAGCAGGTAAAAGGCAGGCAAGAGACTGGCAAAGGCTACCAATGAGTTTGTAAACAAAGCTGCGAAGGCATATAAGAGCAAAATCAGCCCGACAATGAATATCAGAGGTCGGTATGCCAGGAGGAGATGAAGCAGATAAATTTCAAGTCGTTCGCGTGCCAAGCGCTGCCGCTTAGACATATTTCTATCTATCAACATCTCATATTAAATCTAACAGTGAGTCCATTTTTGCTTTCGTATTTGGCAGGTCAACGGGTCACACCCCAGAGATAGATCAAGTCATCATAGCCACCAGATGCCAACAGAGTACCGTCGGGTGAAAAGGCTACTGTAATCATCTCGTCCGCATGAGGAAGGGAGCGTAACAGTCGCCCACTGGCAACCTCCCACAGCTTTACCGTACGGTCGCAGACTGCTGATGCCACCAAGCTGCCGTCCGGTGAAAAGGTCACGCCATACATACCATTCCCATGCCAGAGTGTTTGCACCATCTGCCCACTGGCGAGGTCCCAAACACGAATGGTGTTGTCGGTACCGCCCGAGGCCAAGAAGCGACCATCAGGTGAAAAAGCCACGTCGTGAACGTCATCGTCTTTGCTATATTCAAACGTGGTAACGACCTGTCCAGTGGCCACATCCCAAAGTCTCACAGTGCCATAGGATTCGCCGGCAGCGAGCAGTGTGCCGTCAGGTGAAAACTCGATGCCAAACGTGGGGGCGTCAGTCTGCTGCTCGAATGTACGCACCACCTGCCCGCTGGCAATATCCCAAAGGATGGTCGGCTTACCGATAATGGCAACCGCCAGGGTCGAGCCATCTGGAGAGAAAGCCACATGACCAGGCTCACGCCTGCCCTGCCCGAGGGTTTGAATGACTTGCTTGCTTTCCACATCCCAGATTGTATCTGGAGATGCCAGCCAGTTTTCGATGGGTGAAAAAGCAATGGCATTCAGATCGCCCTCGACTATCGGAAAGGCAATTACCTCCTTCGCATTCCAGATATCCCACAATTTGATCTTATTATCTCGACCGGACGAGGCAAGGTAAGTGCCATCCCGGGAGAAGACCAGGGTCATCACTCTGTCGGTGTGACCGGTGAGGGTCCCCAGGCGTTTCACCTGATCAGCCGTTTCGGCGGAGATGACGGCCAGGTTTTGGAGGCTGATTGCAGTCGGCAAGACAGTGTTTACGGCGGATATCATCGGGGTCGGGGAGGTGGTCGGCGATAAGGTGGCGGTGATGGTCGGTAGAGTAGGGGTAGTGCGGGATGGTGTCGCCGTCATTATGGGGGGAATGGTTGTAGAAGTTACAACGAGCGCCGGCTCTGGTTTAGCACAGCCAACGCTAAGGATTAAAATAATCACGAGCCATGCACTCACCCGATAGTGGATCATGGTAATTCCTCCGTAACAGGTACATTCTTCACAGCTGATCGCAATCGAGCAGTTACTCAGGGGGAATTGGATGGTAAACATATAGCTATATTTTTTCCACCACTCTTTGCCCTGAGCGTGCCTCCCTAGCGTTGATAATTTCCCTACGCTATTAAAGAATACATTTTGAAGCTTCTCAATGTTCAAAGATTCCTGATCATCGAGGATAGCTTTGTCCTGAAACCTAAATGTCAGCCTCAACATTAATGAATAAAAATTGGGGAAGCTCCCTCTGGATCATCCTTAGGCGATCTGCATGGCCAGGAACATAGCTCCAAGCATGATTACCAATGACAGCACCACCAGCGCGACTTTACCATACCACACCAGGCCTCTGGCGGGAAATTCTTCCGAGGCCGCTTCAGCGCCCCAACGCAACAGGACGCGCTGCAGCATCCACAGGTGGAACGGGAAGGAACCAATCTGAGAGGCCCTTAAAACAAAAACTGGCGGATTGAGTTCCGCCAGTTTATATCACCTGGTAAATTCATTCTTCGCGGGTACGTAGATGTGGGAACAGGATGACCTCGCGGATGTTGGGGTGGTCGGTCAGGAGCATGATCAGGCGATCGACGCCCATGCCAAAGCCACCGCTGGGGGGCATACCATAGCGCATGGCGCGCAAGTAATCCTCGTCCATGGGGTGGCGTTCTTCATCTTCAGCGGTGTAATCGCGTCCCATTTCCAGGAAGCGCTTCTCCTGGTCGAGCGGGTCGTTGAGCTCGGTAAAAGCATTGCAAAGCTCGAAGCCGGCGACATAACCTTCGAAACGCTCCACGGTCAGTGGGTCACCGGGTTTGCTCTTGGCAAGGGGTGAAAGATCACGTGGATAATCATACAGAAAGGTGGGCTGGATCAGGGTTGGCTCAAGGAAATCTGACAATAACTGGTCGATCAGCTTGCCGCGCGTTTCACCGGGTTTGGTTTCGATTCCGCGTGCCTTCATCACGGCCTCCAGGCTTTTCGCTGTCGGATAGGCAGGCGATATCGATCCCGGAGGTGTTGATCGATCCCCTGGCGCAGCTCCAAACGTGGCCATGGGATCTCAAAGCTGAGCTCGTGGCCGTTATAGGTGACTTTACGCTGCCCAGCACCTGATCGCACACGATAGGCGAGCATCTGCTCGGTCATCTCCATCACCTTCAGGTAATCGGCATAGGCACAATAGAACTCCAGCTGGGTGAACTCGGGATTATGTTTGAAGGAGACGCCCTCATTGCGGAAATCACGCCCGATCTCATACACGCGCTCAATCCCGCCCACCAGCAGGCGTTTGAGATACAGCTCAAACGAGATGCGCAGGTAGAGGTCCTGGTGAAGCTGGTTGTGATGGGTGATAAAAGGCTTGGCGGCTGCCCCGCCGTAGATTGGCTGCAGGATGGGAGTTTCCACTTCCAGGAAACCCTGTCCATCCAGGAAACTGCGCAAGGCAGTCACGATGGCTGCCCGGGTCTGGAAGATTTGGCGGATTTCCGGGTTGCACCGCCAGGTCGGCATAGCGCTGGCGGTAACGCGTCTCAGGGTCAGCCAGGATGAGCATGGCGGACAATCTCGCCATCCACCACCTCGTCTTTAGCGGCTGGCAATGGGGTAATGGCTTTGGCCAGCATTTGGAAGGTTTCCACCCGCAGGGAGATTTCACCCGAGCGTGTGCGGAACATCTCACCACTGGCCTGGACGAAATCGCCCAGGTCAAACTCACGGTTGAAAAGATCCAGCTGATCCTGCCCGATATCATTGGCGCGGAAGAACAGCTGGATACGCCCATCGCCGTCCTCGATATGTGCGAAGGTGATCTTACCCATCGGTCGCATCGAGCGCAGCCGACCTGCCAAAGCAGCTTTGACGGGTGGCACCTGCTCACCCTTAGCTGCTGCAGCGGCTTCGGCAGCTTCAAACGCGCGGCTGGCAGCCTGGCTGGTATGGGTGCGTATGGTCCGGGTGGGATAGGGCTCGATCCCTTTGGCCCGCAGGCGTTCCAATTTCTCCAGTCGGTTCATTTCCAAGTTGGTAAGTTCGTTCATCATGCCATCACTCCACAATATTTGGCGATCAGTCAATCTGCCACTTATTTAAGCAAAAGCCCCGCGCAAGGAATCCATGCGCGGGGCTGGATGTTAGCCCCTATACTTACTCCACCTTCAAAAGACTGACGGTGAAGGATCCACCTGGTGCGTCGACGCGGACCACATCTCCG
The DNA here is from genome assembly GCA_963828845.1 of uncultured Chloroflexia bacterium. Lineage (GTDB taxonomy): Bacteria > Chloroflexota > Anaerolineae > Anaerolineales > UBA4823 > FEB-25. The sequence goes on along the minus strand of CAWHGE010000009.1, from coordinate 165,024 downwards.
GGATGATGATCCATCAACGCCCGTCCCAATGGTGACTCATTCGATATGCGACCATCACGTGGTGCAGGCTTCTGCTGGACCGACGATGGTGTAGATTTCCTCTGGATTGTCGCCTTCCTTAATCGTAACAGTTGAGCCAACCTGGACGTGGTCTTCTTTGGCAGTATCTTCGATCACGCGCGCATTCGCCAGGAGCATTTCCAGCTCCTGGATGCGCCCTTCGACGAAAGCCTGCTCGTTCTTGGCTGCTTCGTATTCGGCGTCTTCAATTAGCTCTCCGCCTTCCATTGCCTCGTGCAAACGTTCGGCAACTTCATGGCGTTTTATCGTTCGCAAGTATTCCAGCTCATCCTGCAGTTTCTGGTAGCCTTGCTTGGTCAAGAATGAGGGAGGCATCTTCCTATCCTGTCTATAAGATGAAAGAACCACTCCTGATGAGCGATTCTTTGCATTAAATTGGGAAGCTGGCGATTAACCTGGGCTGCCCCTTATGAAAAGTATGCGGTAAGAGGGGAAATAACCTTTCCCGACTACCGCGTGGCGTGATTTTAGCACATATCGCATGGAAACGCAAGGATTATTCAAGGTGCAGGCTTTCTCCACAAGCGGATCCCGCCATTCCAATGCAGATAATCTGCAACTGCCTGCCGCATCGCGATGTCACTGTCCCAGAAGGTGCTGATCTGCGAGGCGTGGGCGCTGATTGAATCTTGCCAGGCTGTCAATCCCTCCTGGGAGATCGGGAATGACCTGGCTTATCCATCCTTCCTGTTCCATTGCTCCAATAAGGTTTTACGGCGCAGCACATATGGGAAATCGGCATAATACCATAAGTGTGGCCTAATCCTTCCAGCGCCTGCGGGTAAGCTGGTGATCAACATGATTTCCCAACCCCAATGGGCAGACGAGGAGCACGTTGGGTTGCAGGGATTGGCTCAAGCTCTTCCTGTAAGATGTGAATGATCTGGGTATCTCCTGGATGAAGAGCTCCATTCAATGCCGCCTCAGAGGCGTACATGAACTCACCGGTTTGTGGATGGCGACGATAAATACAATCGGGGATGGAGAAATGACGGTAGCTTGCTCCAAGGCGTTGGCAGGAATTATGATCTTCCATTCTGCGCTGTCCAGGCGCATTTTGACCCAGCTCCCAGCGCGCATGGAGCTCCTGGGCAAAAGGTGAAAAATCTCCAACAGGGGGGTCTCACCAGCACATACCGTCCAAATACTGACCATCTCGCCAGCCTGGGCCTGTTCCCACACCAGGCCTCCACAGGAAAAGGCAACATCATCAAAGTGGGGTGATAGATAGATCCAAGACATCTCCACCATTGTACCGCAGGATGAACTGGCGATTGTCGTACCAAACATGCCTTGATTGCCATTTTATAGACTTGGTGTTATCATCTACCCGCACTAGGTCATAATCATGACATCTGATCCGTTTGCCCGCTCCCGATTGCGCAAAGTATTGGTTGCCGTGATTCTCGCTACCATTCCTTGCTATTGTGCCGGGTTGGTTGCGATACTCCTGGCTCCGGGGAGACCTGGACAAGCTTCCATTACGCCCACCCTTGTCCCCTCCTGGACGCCAGTGGTATTTGCCACCCGAACACCCACGACCAGCTTCACACCGCCATACCCACCAGCTCTGTAACCCCCAGCCAGACGCCAACCGTAACGACGACTGCTACCACAACCACTACCCCTACAATCACTCAGACACCCACCATTAGCACCACGCCAACCCCCACCAATACACCCTTCATACCACCTATCTTTACCAAGACACCCATTCCTTCTGCTACGCGTACTCCGTTTCCGACATTCTTCCCAACCCACCACAGCTACAGCCACTGACGCAACGAGACCAAACCTTGCGCCATCCGAATTAATGCCTTGATCTCCATTGATCGAGGCCAGGCATCTTCATGAAGATATAAATATGACCGAACTCCTTCCCTTATTAAAAGAATTAATCTCTGCGCCAGGCATTAGCGGCTACGAAGCAGTCGTTCGCCCATCATCGAAAATGCCTGGGGACCGATTACCGATCAATCTGAGCATCAGTCGATTAGGCAGCTTACATGGATTGCAGAAGGGTACAGGACCTGAGCCACGGCCCAGTATCATGTTGCGGCCCACATGGATGCTATTGGCTTGATGGTGAATGCGATCATCGATGGCTTCCTGCGGGTTACCTCCATTGGAGGAATTGATGTGCGCGTCTTGCCTGGTCAGATGGTGACCGTGCATGGGCGCCAGGAGCTACCTGGCATGATCGTTCCAACCCCGCCGCGATTGCTGCCTTCCAGTGCTGCAGGGTGGTGTAGTGCCCCTAGAATATCTCCTGGTGGATGTTGGGTTGCTGCCGGATGAGGTTACCCGCCTGGTGCGAGTAGGAGATCCCGTCTCATTTGCACAACCACCGTTCGAGACTGGCGGAGAGACCCTGGTTGGTCACACCCTGGATAATCGAGCAGCGGTGGCTGCTTTGACTCATTGCCTGGAAATGCTTGCATTCACGGCCACATGTTTGGGATGTATGGGCAGTGGCTACTGTCCAGGAAGAAACTACCGACCGCAGGAGCTCTAACTTCAGCTTTTCAGACTTCATCCCAGTCTGTGTGTGACCATCGATGTGACTTTTGGCAGCGAACCTAGAAGTCCTGAGTCATTTGACTTTTCCATGGGGCAAGGGCCTACTTTGATGTGGGGACCGGTTGTTCATCCATTCCTATATAAAACCCTAAAAGAGCTTGCTGAGCGGCTGGAAATTCCATTTACTAGTGGAGCCTGCCCCGTGGTATTCAGCTACAGATTCTGATGTTATGCAGGTGGTTGCAGAGGGAATCCCGAATATCGTGTTAGGCATTCCACTGCGCTATATGCATACCCCCGTGGAGATGATTATGCTAAAAGATATCACCCGCGTAGGAAGATTAGCGGCAGAATTTATTGCCCAATTGGATGAAAACTTCATGGATAAATTAACCTGGGACGATTGACCATGACGATGATGGCTGATGAATATCAATTCCCCCCAGATCGGGGATGAGCAGATCAAGCTCCTGGAGCGCCTTTCGAATGCCTGTGCGGTCTCAGGTGACGAAGGTGAGGTACGCAAAATTGTATTGAGTGAGGTCCGCACCTCATGCAAACGAGGTGAAGGTTGATGCGCTGGGAAATGTGCTGGTTACCAAGCGTGGTTCCGGGGAGGATCCTATGCGAGTGATGCTGGCAGCACACATGGACGAAGTCGGTTTGATGCTTACCCATACCAACGGAGAGGGCATCTATCGCTTTGAGATTGTGGGGGGCATTGCTGCCACTGACCTGGCCGGTAAAGCAGTATGGATTGGAAAAGACCACATCCCGGGAGTAATCGGGACTCAAGCCTCTGCATCTTGGTCACGGCGATGACCATAAAAAGCCAATTAACCTGGAAGACCTCCACATTGATGTAGGTCCAGCGACAGGCAAAGAAAAAGTAGGTGACCGGGCTACATTTGCCACATCATTTATCCGGCTTGGGCCCAGCTTGCGGGGCAAGGCATTGGATAATCGTCTGGGGGTGGCTACGTTGATTGAGTTGATCAAACATGCGCCAGCAAACATTGACCTGCTGGCTGCGTTTACCGTGCAGGAGGAGATTGGCTTGCGTGGGGCACGGGTGGCAGCGTTTGCCTTTGACCCAGATTTAGCCATCATCCTGGATTCCACCCCGGCTTACGACCTACCTGCCTGGGATGCTGACGAGAACGTTCGTTATAATACACGGCTGGGTGCTGGACCAGCGATCTATATTGGCGATTCGAGTACTTTATCAGACCCACGGTTGGTACGCTTTATGATTGAGACAGCCGAAAAATACAAGATTCCATATCAATTACGGCAGCCTGGCGGGGGAGGAACAGATGCTGGGACAATCCATAAGCAACGTGAGGGGATACCGAGCATTTCGGTCTCTGTCCCGGGGCGATATCACCACAGCCCAGCATCCATTGTGCGTCTGACCGATTGGCAGCATACCTGTAACCTGGTCGGGACCGCCTTATCGCGCCTGACACCCGAAGTTTTGGCAGGCGAGAGATGAGGGCAGAAAATCTTTTCCAGCAGAGTTTGATATTTATCTAGAATGGTGTAAGGATACATTTAGGAGCTCGCATGAAACCATTGATCCAAAAACTGGTCGAAACCCAGGGTCCTTCGGGATATGAGACCCAAATCCGTTCCGTCGTGCGGGAGGAAGTCGAACCATACGCCGATGCATTGCATGTGGATGCCCTGGGCAACCTGATCGTCCAAAAAGGGAAGGGCAGTGCTGACGGTATAAAGATCATGCTGGCAGCGCATATTGATGAAATCGGGGTCATGGTCACCCAGGTGGATGAGAATGGCTTCGTCCGCTTTACCACACTGGGAGGGGTGCGCACATTTACCTGTATTGGGGGTAGGGTGAGATTCTTGAATGGTGCCTCGGGTGTCATTTCTATGGAATTATTTGATGATATGTCTGACGACATGCTCAAAGTTCCCACTTTCGAGCAGCTTTATATTGACCTGGGTTTATCCAGCAACCAGGACGCCCCAGTTAGGATTGGAGACGTAGCCGTCTTCGACCGTCCTTTCCTCGATCTGGGAGAGCGTCTGGTGGCAAAATCGATGGACGATCGGATCGGAGTAGCTGTACTGATTGAAACCCTGCGTCAGATCAAGGATACCCCTCACCAGCTATACTTTGTCTTCAGCACCCAGGAGGAGGTGGGCCTACGCGGTGCAACCACCGCAGCTTTTGGTATTAGCCCAGACCTGGGTCTTGCCGTGGATGTAACCGGAACTGGAGATACCCCCCGCCGGACCAAGATACGGATGGAAGTCAGCCTGGGGAAAGGCCCCGCCATCAAAGTGCGTGACAGTGGCATGCTGGCAGATCGGCGGGTGGTGGATTGGATGGTGCGTGGGGCAGAGAATTTAAAACTGCCTTATCAAATGGAGATTCTGGAAAGGGGTTCTACAGATGCGCGCGCCATGCAACTTACCCAGGCGGGTATCCCGGCCGGGTGCCTATCCATCCCGTGCCGTTATATCCACTCACCATCAGAGATGGTGGATTTTGAGGATGTGCAGAACGCGGTACACCTTTTAGTCGATCTGGTCAGCCACCCGGTAAAACTTTAGGCAGCGGTATTTGTTTCGATGAACGCCCGCCGTTTTAGGTTCTTATCATTACTGGTCCTGCTGGCTATGGTGGGATGCACCAGTCTACCTTTCAATCTGGGAACAAGAACACAGGTTTACACCCTCACCCCCGAGCAAACGCATTTACCCAGTTCTCCCACAACTCAGGAAGTAAACGAAACTGCACTTCCTACCACAGCTGGAGTGACTCCGGTTGCCAGCCTACCCATGGGTGGATTATTGGTACGCATCTGGCTACCTCCCGAGTTTGACCCTAAAGGAAATAGCACAGCCAGCGAGTTACTCAATACCCGTCTGGAAGAGTATGCAGCTGCGAACCCTGAAGTTAGGCTGGAGGTACGAGTGAAAGCCTTGGATGGGCCAGGTGGATTACTCGAATTCATTGGTAGCTGCCAATGCAGCTGCTCCACTAGCTTTGCCTGACCTGGTGTTGCTGCCAAGACCACTGCTCGAATCAGCCGGATTAAAAGGTTTGCTTTATCCATATGATGGTCTGACCCATATAATGGATGATCTGAGCTGGTTCGAGTATGCACGCCAGCTCGCATACCTGAAAGCCAGTATTTATGGGATCCCATTCGCCGGGGATGCCATGGTCCTGGCTCATCGCCCGTCACTGCTTGAAAGCGTACCACACAACCTGGATGCAACGCTTTCGCTGGGTGAAGTCCTGCTCTTCCCGGCAACCGACCCACAAGCGCTTTTCACCCTTTATATGTACCAGGCAGAGGGTGGGAGAATGCAGGATGCACAAGGACGGCCCTCATTAGATGAAGCATCACTGATAAAAACTCTCGAATATGATCAGCTTGCCAGCCTGTCGGGGGTGATGCCGTATTCACTCACCCAATACTCGAATGATGCACAGGTTTGGGAGGCTTTCCTTGGCAACCCGTATCCAATGGCAGTCACCTGGGTATCTGCTTACTTAAGCCAGATGCAGACTGAACAAGATGATCTGGCGATGGCACCCCTGCCCACTCCAGATGGTGTCCCTTTCACCCTGGCAACTGGTTGGAGCTGGGTGTTGGCTGGTCAGGACTCTGCGCGACGTACACTGAGCGTCAGGCTGGTTGAATATCTGGTTGAGAAGGATTTCCTAGCCGAATGGACTTATGCAGCAGGTTATCTGCCACCAAGGTCAGATGCCTTACAGAGCTGGCAGGAGGCAAAGGTGCGCCAAGTAATCGAGCAAATATCATACTCTGCCTGGATGATGCCCTCCGTGGATCTCGCGGCCACTCTCGGGCCAGCCCTGGAACAGGCGGTGGTGAGCGTGCTCAAAGCTCAAAGTGATCCTCAAACCGCTGCCGAAACGGTGATCGACCAGATCAACCAGCCTTAATCGTGCTGATGACACAAATTTGGGTGGCTTGACGCATAACCCATGGGATGATATCATGCAAGTCCCACAAAGGGTTCGCTGATTTGAGCAGTAGCTTCTGGCATAATTACCGGAGGCGCTCTCGGAACAAAAACCATGTCAAATGATCCATATCTCGACGAATTCCCGGCCGCCGAGGAAGAGGTGAACGAGTCAAAACCGACACCTTCTGGGGATGAAGCAGCCAAAGAAAGCCGGATACAATCCATCTGGGACAGCCTATCCCGTAAAGGCCTGGGTGATACGGTTTATCGCCTGGGGACTGCTTCTTAACCATTGCCCTGATATTACTGGCAGTGGTAGGAATGCGCCTGTTTTATCTGCGGTTTCAACAGGCAAATGTAAGCCAGCCACGTGAAGCAGCCCTGGCAGCTGAAGCACCCACCCCTACACCCACAGCGATCCCGGCTATCATGCCGGAATTTGCATCTGCCAAGCCCCTGTACCAATATGGTATTACACGATTGGCGCTGATCCACACCACGATCCCATCCCGCCCGCGTACCGAGATCATCAAATATACAATACAAAAGGGTGATACCATCTTTGGTATTGCCGAGATGTTCGGGCTGAAACCTGAAACAATCCTATGGGGAAATTATTACACGTTATTGGATGACCCACACAATATCAACCCAGGGGTGGAATTAAATATCATGCCGATGGACGGCACTTACCACCGCTGGTCGGAGGGGAGGGGTTGAATGGCGTAGCGCATGGCTATGATGTCACTCCGGATGTGATCGTTAAACTGGCCGGGCAATCAGCTTGACCCGGCCACATTGGGCGATTATTCCCATCCCAACATCGAGCCAGGCACGATGCTATTCGTCCCCGGGGGCGAGCGTGATTACGTCACATGGAGCGCACCACGCATCTCGCGTGATAACCCGGGCGTGGCGAAAATTCTGGGTCCGGGCTCGTGTGGTACGATCGTGGACGGTGCGGTGGGCACAGGAACATTCATTTGGCCAACAGTTAACCACTTCCTGTCGGGATACGACTATTCCCCTTCCACCAACCACTTCGGGATCGATATTGCTGGTGCACTGGGGAATGCGGTGTATGCAGCGGATAATGGTGTGGTGGTATATGCCGGCTGGAACGACTGGGGGTATGGTAATGTGATCGTCATCGACCACGATGGTGGCTGGCAGACCCTGTACGCTCACCTGAGCGCCCTGAACGTGGGCTGCGGATTCAGTGTATACCAGGGTGATGTGATTGGCGGCATTGGCAGCACGGGAAACTCTTCGGGACCTCACCTGCACTTCGAGATGCTGAATGAGAGCTATGGCAAGGTGAACCCGTGGAATTTCCTACCATAAGAAAAAGCGCCTTCACCAAGGGCACAAAGGCTTAATTGCAACTTAAATCCAGGAGACAATCTCCTGGATTTTTGTTTTGTTGGGAAGATTGATTGCATCACATCCCGTGTTCACGGGCATGTTGGCGGTACCGGCAGTACGTGCATTCCTCACCGGCGGGAGGGGGCTCTGGCAACTCGAGCAGTGATAGGACTTTATCCAGGAAACCCAGGAAACCGCTTTCCTGAAAGGGTACTTCCAGCCAGGTGGAACGAAAATGGAAGGAAATTTCGCTGGTTGTGGCAGCAAGGGTGGCATGCGGGGTTTCAACATACAAACCCAACTTAGATATGGGACTACGACTAAGCCTGCCAGGAATGGGGTGCTCAAGGGCATAGGCGTAAGCATGTAGCTGGCGGCTGTAGAAAGGGATCTGGGCTGGTTTGGGCTCGGAGGTTTTGAAATCTACCACACCATAGGAGCCGTCGTCGAAATCAAGAATTGCGTCCAGCTTACCTCTCAAAAAGCAGGATTGGATATGATTGGGGAGAATAACTGGAAGCGACTCGATCCACTGCTCGGTTACAGTCACAATACCAGGAGGCAGTGAGCGATCAAGGTCGGAAGCAGGATGACCAGCGAATTGGGCTTTCATCAAACGATCGATAGCACCAAATATGGAAGGAAATGGGGCGGCTGGGCGAGTGATACCGTGGATGTATTTGAGATAGAAGCAGCGTGGGCACTCGTCCCACAGGAAAGTCAGGTCAGATGGGCTGAGCTTAATGGGTATGGTGGGCATAAATCACCTGTTTTCTAGAGCTGGGTTTGAGGCATGGAAGTCTTGATAAGTTATATCATAAATGAGTTGTTCTCAATCCGGTAAAAAAAAGAACCGGCTCGCCCGGACCTAGGACTGACCTGTGTCAATCATTTCACCGCGCTTGATCACCATCTGCACCAGATTGGTGCCAAAGCGGTAACCCAGGTGACGGTAATCGGAAACTTTGAGGATGAGCAGGTCAGCCTGCTTGCCAGGCTCGAGTGAGCCAACCAGATCAGCCCGGTTGATGGCTGCAGCCGCGTTGAGGGTGGCAGCAACGATCGCCTGGGCGGGGGTCAGGCGCATGTAACGGCAAGCGAGGGCGATGGCAAATTGCATGTTACCACCCCAGGCTGTGCCGGGGTTAAGGTCGGTGGCCAAAGCTAATAAGCCACCTGCCTCCAGGATAGCCCGAGCGGGAGTGTATTCACGCTCTGCCAACCCAAATGGGGTGCAGGGCAATGCCACTGCGACCGTGGTGGAGTGCGCCAGAGCAGCAATATCAGACTGAGAGGTCTTCACCAGATGGTCCGCAGAGACAGCAGCTAATTCGGCTGCCAAACTGGCTCCACCCAGATTGTCGAACTCATCCGCGTGGACTTAAGCGGGAAGCCCAGTGACTTAGCAGTCTCCAGGATGCGGCGCGATTGTTCAAGGCTGAAGGCACCGGTTTCGCAGAATACGTCCACAAAGGGCAAGGGACGGGTGGGTAGGTGTGCATCCCACCACTGGTGCACGGTAGGAAGCATCTGAGAGCACACGAGGGAGGTATAACCATCTGGGTTGTCCTTGTATTCGGGAGGGATGGCGTGCGCGCCGAGGAAGGTTGGAGCAATCTCGAGCGGACCCTCTGCATCCAGGAGCAGCAGAGCCTGCAACATACGCAGCTCAGCCTCGGTCTGCAAACCGTAACCGGTCTTGGCTTCAGCTGTGGTGGTACCATAAGCGAGCATATCCCTCAGGCGGGGGCGAGTCTCATCAAGCAAAGTTTGAAGGGAGGCTTGACGGGTGTTTTGCACCGTTGAGAGGATGCCGCCCCCGGCAGCCAGGATTTCCATATAGGTCTTGCCTTCGAGGCGCATCTCGAACTCGGTGGCGCGGTCACCTGCCCAAAGAAGATGAGTATGCGGGTCCACAAAGCCTGGCATGACCACATGCCCCCTGGCATCAAAAGTCTCTTCATGAGGATTTGCCTTGCGCAGCTCACTGGTGGTGCCGACAGCGGTGATCTTCCCATCACGGATGAGCACTGCGCCATCTGGTATGATGCCCAGGCGGCCGAGCTCACGCCCGCGTTGGGGCACGCCGGCAATGGTGAGCAGTTGGGATGCTGAATGGAGGAGCATGATCATCTCCAGTTAAAAACATAAAATTCGTTATTGTTGTTTCTGCTTGTTATTATAAATGCCTTCTCCAGGAAACGAGGCTAATAAAACAACATTCCAATATTGGATTACAAGAACAGGAAATATTGACATTCATTCCCTCGAAGTGTATATTGGGTTATTCTCCACCGGGAAAATATGATCGGGATGAGGACCAGCAAACACTGGATTGCGAATCCCCCAATATGACAGGTTTGCTGAGACCAGCCAAAACCAAAAACGCTAACGATGATAATAAACTAATCTACAATGGGTTGGGAATGTGCATTTAGGAGCCGAAAAGATGGATAAAGATATAAATCAAGACAGGGAAATGGTGCTGCGTGATTGGCGTACCAAAATCCTGAATGGTTTTTTGATCGTTGTCGCCATTGCATCCATGCCCGCCTTTATCGTGACCGTTATCAGAAGCCTTGGCTCAACGAGTTTCTGGTCCATCGTCATCCCGTTCTCAGTTGTTGAACTGATTTTGATCGTTCTTGCCATTTATCGCGCCCTTGACTACCGGATCAGGGTGGTTGGGCTTCTACTGGTTGGTTATGCCGCGGCAATATTCAGCTTGAGGCTGGGTGGTCTGCTCGGCGCTGCTCCGCTTTACCTGATGGTCGTCCCCATTGTGGCCTTAATTCTGGTCGGCAGGCAAGCGGGCATCTATACTACAATTTTTAGCGCCTTCCTGGCAAGCCTGTTCGCTTATTTATTTAATCGAGGCATTCTTAAGGAAATCGAAATTGCTGGCAACACCTGGGGCTCCTTAGGTACCATGCTAATGTTGCTGGTTGTGGGAATGATCCTGCTGATCCTTTTTTACCATTTCCAGGAGGGTGTGATCGATAGGGAATCCAGCGAACAAGCCGAATTGATCAGGGCACAGGCTTTATTGGAAGAACAGAAACAGAACCTGGAACAAATCGTTCAGACGCGCACTGCAGAACTGCTCCAGAGCAACAAAATCCAAACTGCGTTATACAAGATTACCGATGCAGCCAGTAACTGGCAAGACATCCAGGATTTCTATCGTGAAATCCATCGTGTGATCGGTGAGCTGATGTATGCGAAGAATTTATTCATCGCCCTTTATGATAAAGCGACCGGGCTGTTAAGCTTCCCGTATTTCGTAGATGAAAAAGACGAGCCATTCCCCACCCAACCCCTAGAAAACTTTCATGGCATGACCAGTTATATGTTACGCACGGGCAATTCCATAAAGCATGGTCGGGATCAAATCAATGAGTTAGTAGCCAACAACGAAGTGAGGTGGAAGGTACGCCCAATGTGGACAATATTGGTGCCCCGCTTATCTCAGAGAGCGATATCCTTGGAGCCATCTTCGTGCAGAGTTACACTGAAGGGAGTTCATTATACCGATCAAGATGAAGAAGTTTTAGGATTTGTAGCACAGCATATCGCCACTGCCCTGGCACGGCGTCAGTGCACTGGAGGCGGAACGGCAACGGACGGCTGAACTCGCCATTCTTTATAGTGTTAGCGTCGAGGTGGCTAAATCATTAGATGTGAACACCCTGACTCGCCTGGTTGGCGATAAGATGCGCGAAATTTTCGGCTCAGATTCTGCGCAAATTATGTTGTTGGACAAGAACACGAATCTGATTCATGTGGCGTATGAATACGACAAAAACGAAGGCGGGTATATCGATTATGTCGAACCATTCCCACTTGGAACTGGCCTGTCATCCAAAGTTATCACGACCGGTCAGCCATTGCTGCTCGGCACACTCGAAGAGGAACTTGCCAATGGCGCGTATTTTCCACCTGAAATCATCGAACAAGGCACAGGGTCTTTTGGCCAGTCGTGGGTTGGTGTGCCTATCATGGCCAAAGATCAGGTTTTGGGTCTAATTGCACTGGCGGATAACCAACCGCACGCTTTCAATGATAACAACCTGCATCTCTTGCAGACACTTTCCTCCGCCATAGGTTCCGTCTTGGAAAACGCACGACTCTTTAGCGAGACACAGCGTCTCTTCCAGGCTGAACAACAGCGCGCGGCCGAACTGGCAATCATTAACAGTGTGCAAGCCGGTCTGGCTTCTCAGCTGGATATGCAGGCCATTTATGAATTGGTCGGCGAAAAAATTCGTGATATTTTCGATGCCAATACCACTGTATTGGCAACATTCGACCTCGACAAAAACTTGATGTATCGGCATTACACGATTGAGCGGGGAGAGCGCTTTTATTTGGAACCCAATCCAATCCCGAATCTCTGGTTGAATTTTATTAATCAGGGACAGCCACTGTTAATCAACCATCATTTATCGGAATATGTGCAGCAGATTGACCCGGAATTCAAGGCTCCCGCCGGTGAGATGCCTAAATGCTCTCTAACTGTCCCCATTAGGATGCAGGGCAAACTTTATGGCGCCATCAGCCTGCAAAACGTTGATCGAGAGAATGCATTTAGTGAATCTGATCTGCATCTACTGGAAACCCTGGCTAACAGCTTGAGTGTAGCGCTGGAGAACGCCCGACTATTCGACGAAACCCAGCGCCTGCTCAAGGAGACCGAACAGCGTGCTGCCGAGCTGGCGGCGGTCAACACCGTCAGCTCAGCCCTGGCCAGTGAGCTGGACCTCGATGCACTGATCCAGCTGGTAGGTGAACAAACTCGTTCGATATTTAACGCGGATATTGCCTTCGTGGCTTTACTTGACGAAACCAATGAGACCATCAATTTCCCTATACGTACGGCGAAGAATTAATACCCATCCGTTTTGGTGAAGGACTTACCAGCAGGATCATTCAAACCAATGAACCTTTGCTGATCAATGAGGAAATGGGCCGACAAGTAATGGAGATTGGAGCAACCATGGTCGGTAAGCAAGCGCTTTCTTTCCTGGGAGTGCCGATCATCGTGAGTGGGAAGGCGGTGGGTGTTTTAAGCGTGCAAAGCTGCACGCAAGAAGGCATCTTCAACCAGGATGATGTCCGTCTCCTAAGCACAATTGCCACGAACGTAGGTGCAGCCATCAATAATGCCGAGCTATTTCAGGAGGCACAAAGATCGCGCGCAGAAGCTGAACAAGCCAATAATGCCAAGAGCGCCTTTTTAGCGAACATGAGCCACGAGCTGCGAACGCCGCTTAATGCCATCATCGGTTTTACCCGCATCGTCCGTCGCAAGGGGGAGGGCTTACTTCCCGAAAAACAGATAGAAAACCTGGATAAGGTGCTGATCAGTGCCGAGAACCTGCTGGAGTTGATCAACAGCGTGCTTGACATCGCCAAGATTGAAGCCGGGCGAATGGATGTCATGGCTGCCAACTTCCGCATCAGCGCGCTGATCGACTTATGTGCCAATACAGCCCAACCATTGCTTCAGCCGGGCGTCACCCTGGAAAAACAGTTGGATGAGGGTCTGGAGATCATCCATTCCGACCAGGACAAGATCCGCCAGATTGTCCTCAACCTGCTGAGCAACGCAGCCAAATTTACCCAGCAGGGGAAGATCTCCCTGACTACCAGGCGGGAGGGCGAGAACAACCTGTGCATCTCGGTGGCAGATACAGGCATCGGGATCAGCGCTGAAGCACTTGCCGCGTATCTTCAAGGAATTTGAACAGGCTGACACCACCACCACCCGAAAATATGGCGGCACGGGTCTGGGTCTGACCATCAGCCGCAACCTGGCGCGTTTGCTCGGTGGTGATTTGATCGTAGAAAGTACTTTAGGTGAAGGCTCCACCTTCACGCTTACCATCCCAATCCAGTACCGGTCCAAAATCGAAGTAAGTTGAGAATGTAAAACGGAGGCCTGCTTGAAAACCATCCTGATCGTTGAAGACGTTGAGCTTAATATTGACCTGCTCACCCAGATCCTGGAGGATGATTACAACCTCATCATAGCGAAAGACGGGGCCCAGGGAGTGGCATATGCTGAACAATTCAAGCCAGATCTGATCCTGATGGATATCGCCATGCCCATCATGGATGGTTATGAGGCCACACGCAATCATTCGCAAGACCTTTCAAACCCTGCCGATCATTGGCCTGTCATCTCACGCCATGCAAGGTGACGCGGAGAAAGCCACGAGAGGCGGGCTGCACCGATTACTCTGACCAAGCCGGTCGATGAAGACCTATTGCTAAAGAAGCTGAACGAATATCTGGGATGAATGTGCATGACAAAGCCTAAAATCCTCATCGTTGACGATGAACCTTTCAATGTGGATTATATCGAGCAGGAGCTGGAGGATTCGGAGTATGAGACACATCTCAGCAGTCAATGGCCAGGAGGCACTCGATAAAGTCCAAAGCTGAAAGCCCTGACCTGGTGTTGTTGGATATCATGATGCCGGTGATGGACGGCTTTGAAGTGCTTTCAAGGCTCAAAGCAAATCCTGAAACGCGCGAAATCCCCGTGATCGTCATATCAGCCAGCAATGATTTAAAAAGCGTGGTGAGAGGTATCAAACTCGGGGCTGAGGATTACCTGCCTAAACCATTCGAGCCGATCTTATTAAGTGCGCGGATCTCATCCAGCCTGGAGAAGAAACACCTGCGTGACCTGCAAAAGCTATACCTTAAAAGCCTGGAACGTGAATTAGATATTGGGCGTGAGATCCAAATGGGATTTTTACCTGCTGCAATTGCCTGGTAGTGAAAGGTTGGGAGATTGCTGCTTATTTTAAATCGGCACGTGAAGTGGCTGGTGATTATTATGATGCTTTTCTGTTACCCGATGGGAACCTGACCTGTGTAGTTGGAGATGTGTGTGGAAAGGGAGTGGGAGCAGCGTTGTATATGACCCTGTTTCGGAGTCTCATCCGGGCAACTTCAAAAACCGATTATTTTTACAATAAACCTGGAGAAACGGGATTAAATAATGCTGAGCGCCTGCAGCATGTGATCTCATTTACCAATAATTATGTGGCTGAAACGCATGGTCATACCAGCATGTTTTCCACGGTTTTTATCTGTATCATTAACCTAAAGGATGACATACTCACTTACATTAACTGCGGGAATGAGCCGGCATATCCTGATGGGAACTAATGGCGATGCGACTTTGCTTTGGCCTACTGGCCCGATTGTTGGTGTCATCCCTGATGCAGAGTTCTGCGCCAAGGAAATGGCGATGGGGGAAAACGATTTGTTATTGGCTTATACCGACGGGATCACGGATGCTTTGAATATCCATGAGGACGCATTTGGCAGGGAGCGGTTGGTCGACTTAATCAAACTTGAGCATACCCACAATGACAGCTGTAACATTCTATTAAAAAATATTGAGCGAGAGCTTGATCAATTTATTGGAGAAGCAGTCCAGTTTGACGACATAACTGCATTGGCATTAAGAAAGCTTGTGTCTGGCTAAGTTTTTATTTGGAACCTATCAACGAGCTATAGATATTACCGGCAGGCAGGGAAGGTCAATTAAAACAAACACCCCCACGGATGGGGGAAATTCTGTGGGCGGAATAGGACTCGAACCTACGGCCTTCGCGATGTCAACGCGATGCTCTAACCAACTGAGCTATCCGCCCGCGAGGTTTGCATTATACCATAGCGGGAACAGAGCGCAAGTTGAGGGGAAACCCTTGCCGGATTGATCGAAAGCCAGCCTCACGACATAATCATCACTAAAGAAGCACCGATTTACCCAATAAACCAGTGATGGTCAAGTTTTCACAAGAGATCCAATACCTGGAAATGGTTACAATGCATGGCTTTGCAGGATGGGGCGTTTGTGGTTAAATTGCCGGATGACTTCTGCACCGCGTTTAGAGCGCCAATTCTTTAACCGCCCAACCCTACAAGTGGCACGCGAGCTGCTTGGGACGCGTCTGGTGCGCCTGGAAGGTGGAGAGCGCACGGCAGGAATCATCGTTGAGACCGAAGCCTATATTGGCGAAGAGGACCTTGGCTGCCATGCCCACGTTGGGTTTACCCCACGCACGCGGGTTTTGTATGGGCCTCCCGGACACGCCTATGTATACTTTACCTATGGGAATGTATTGGATGCTCAATTTTGTGGCTGAGAGGGAAGGTTTCCCTGCCGCGGTGCTCATTCGGGGGATCGTGCCCACCGAGGGCCTCGAGCGCATCGCAGCTCGCCGGCAGGGACGACCACGAAAACAATGGACCGATGGACCGGGGAAAATCTGCATAGCACTGGCGATCAACCGGGCACAAAATGATGCTGACCTGTGTGCTCCAGAGGCAGAGATTTTTGTTGAATTTGGGGAAAATATCCCCGATTCATGCGTGACGATTGGCCCACGTGTGGGTTTAAATAGTGTACCTGAGCCATGGAAGAGCATCCCCTGGCGTTTCATAGCCAGGTACGAGACCTAGGAATCCCCTAACTGCTCACTGCTTACTAATTACTACATAACTAATTTTATTCTTCAAGGAGCTGTGAATGCCTTTTAATCGAACTTATCATTCTGTGGTGCTGGTTAAGCAAGTGCCTGACACGCGCAATGTGACTGGCGAGGTGATGACTGCCGAAGGAACAATGAACCGCAACGCGCTGCCAGCCATCTTCAACCCTGAAGACCTGAATGCGCTGGAGATGGCGTTGAGCATCAAAGAGCAGAATGGGGGGAGTGTGACCGTCCTGACGATGGGACCCATGCAGGCAGCGGAGGTCTTGCGGGAGGCTTTGTTCCGGGGTGCTGACCGCGTGGTGTTGCTCTCTGACCGTAAATTTGCCGGGGCAGATACCCAGGCGACCTCCTACACCCTAAAATGCGCGATTGACAAATTGGGTGAGTATGACCTGGTCTTTTGCGGCCGGCAGGCGATCGATGGGGATACCGCCCAGGTGGGTCCGCAGGTGGCAGAAAAGCTGGGCATCCCTCAGATCACCTATGCTGAAGTCAATCATTGACCTGCAAGGGAATGAAATCGTGGTGCGCCGGGCTTTTGACCTGGGGACTGAGCTGGTCAGGTGCCAGCTGCCATGCCTGCTGACGGTGGTCGGGTCTGCCAACCGGCCACGTCCGGCTTCAGCCCGCAAACGGATCGAATATAAAATGGCAGCGACACCCAACGAATATCCAAAACTGCTCAAGAAATGGAGTGAGTTTGAGAATGAGCAGGCACTGGGTGAATACCTGGCGGAGCGAAAGCTCAATATCGAGGTATGGACAGCGGCGGATTTAAATGTGGATGAAGCAGAGCTGGGTTTGGCGGGCTCGCCCACCCAGGTGTACAAAGTCAACTACGTGGTGCTCGAAACCACCGACAGCAAGGAAATCCAGCCGACCCCGGAGGGGATTCAAGCGCTGATTGCTGAACTGATCCAGGAATATATTGTTGGATAGAGGTATAAAAATGACTCGCTGAGCGTAACGTTTGGATTTTTATTGAGCAAGAAGATCAGCAGATTGCTGAAGTCAGCCTGGAGCTGCTGGCAAAGGGTGGTGAGATTGCCAATCAGCTGGGCAGTGAAGTGTGGGCAGTATTATGCGGTGACCAGGTTGGTGATCTGGCAGAACAGGTCATTCAGCATGGGGCAGACCAGGTGTTACTAGCTGATCGACCCTGAGCTGGAAATGTACCGCACGCTGCCCTACTGCCGGGTGATCACCAACCTGGTGCGCCAATGGAAACCGTATATCTTCCTGATTGGAGCCACACCGGTGGGGCGCGACCTGGCACCCCGCATTGCCAGTGCCCTGAAGGTTGGGTTGACCGCTGACTGCACCGACCTGCAGATTGGGGATTACACTTCCAAGAAGGAAAATACAACCTACAAAGACCTGCTTTACCAGATACGCCCTGCTTTTGGGGGCAACATCATTGCCACGATCGTCAACCCGCAGAACACGACCGCAGATGGCAACCGTGCGCGAAGGAGTGATGCGCCGGGGTGAGCCAGACCCCCGACGGAAGGGCAGGATCGAAAAAGTGAAAGTTGCTTTCGAGCCTGGAGATTTTGCCTTGCAGGTATTAAGCCGGGAGAAACGTGAGCCGACGGTGAGGCTAAAAGATGCGCCGGTGATCGTGGCGGCAGGGGCAGGGGTGGATAGCCCGGAAGAATTTGAGCTGGTGCGAGAGCTGGCGAATGTGTTGGGCGGAGAAGTGGGTGCATCACGCGCCGCGGTGGATGCTGGTTTCATCTCCCGCGAGCACCAGATTGGTCAGACCGGCAGCACGGTGAGACCACGCCTGTACATCGCAGCTGGTATCTCCGGTGCGATCCAACACCGGGCGGGGATGGACCAATCCAGCAAGATCATCGCCATCAACACCGACCCCAATGCACCCATCTTTCAGATTGCACATTACAAAATCGTCGGCGATGTGGCGGAGGTGTTGCCGCTGCTGATCAAATCCTTGCGTGAAAAAGCCAAATAAACATGGAGATCCAATGAGCGATAACTTTTTCCTGGATAATCTAGACCTGCAATTCCGCCTGGAACAGCTTGAGCTGCAGGACGTGCTGGAGATCAAAGAGAAGGGTTACCAGTACCATACAAGAATACCCGGCTGCACCACGCCATTATGCCGATGCCAAGGATAACTACCGCCTGCTGCTGGAGGTGCTGGGTGAGATATGCGCCAGGGTGATCGCCCCACGAGCAGCTGAAGCTGACCTGGAAGGAGCACATTTTGAGGATGGTCAGGTGACCTACACAGCTGCCACCCAGGAAGGGCTGCTTGCGCTCAAGCAGGCTGACCTGATGGGTGCAATGCTGCCCTGGGAATATGGGGGCTTGAAATCTACCCGAGTCGATCTTTCAGATGATGGTGGAAATTGTCTCACGGGCAGATGCAGGCCTGATGACGGTCTTTGGGCTGCAGGAGATCTCTGCCGCCATCAACGAATACGGCACGCCTGAGATGAAGAAGCGCCTGCTGCCCCGCTTCAGCCAGGACGGGGCTTCGGGGGCGATGATCCTGACCGAGCCGGATGCCGGCTCCGACCTGGGTGCGGTACAGACAAAAGCGACCTATGATGAGACGAACGGAAAATGGTATATCGATGGTGTCAAGCGTTTCGCCACCAACGGCTGTGCGGATATCTCAGTTGGTGCTGGCGCGCAGTGAGCCTGGCTCCAGCGATGCGCGCGGGCTATCACTTTTTGTCGTCGAGCGGGATGAAACGGTGCGCATCCGGCGCATCGAAAACAAGCTGGGTATCCATGCTTCCCCTACCTGCGAAGTGCAGTATAGCCATACGCCAGCCGAGCTGCTTGGCAAGCGGCGCTATGGTTTGATGCGCTATGCCATGGCGCTGATGAACGGCGCCAGGCTGGCAGTGGGAGCACAGGCGGTAGGGATTGCTGAAGCAGCGTATCGTGAAGCCTACACATATGCCACAGAACGCCACCAGTTCAACCAACCCATCTGCGACCTGCCGCCCGTCGCACGTATGCTCGCCTCCATGCGGGGTGAGATCGAGGCGACGCGTGCACTGATCAGCGAAACGGGGAGATGGGTGGACCGAGTGAAGGTATATGAACAGCTCTCTGAAGAAAACGCTACCCCAGACCCTGCCCTAGCGCCAAAAACTGAAGCAGGCTTCCAGCCTGGCAGAAACCCTGACGCCCCTGACGAAATATTACGCCTCTGAGATGGGCAACCGTGTTTGTTACCAGGCATTGCAAATTCACGGTGGGGTGGGCTATATGCGCGAGTTCAACGTGGAACGCCATTACCGCGACGTGCGCGTGACCAATATCTATGAAGGCACCAGTCAGCTCCAGATCGTGGCAGCCACCGGCAAACTGCTCGGGCACGCGCTGGACGTGCTCTTCGATGAATGGGCTGGGTTAGACTATGGGGATGCGCTTTCAGACCTCAAAGGCCGGCTGCACGAAGAGACAGTGCAGTTCAAAGAGACGACGGACTTATTGAAAGAGAAGGAGCGCGAGGTGATCGATTATTATGCCTCCGACCTGGCGGATATGGCGGTATACCTGGTCAACTCGTGGCTGATGCTGCAAGATGGGCGCATGTCTGAGCGGAAACGAGAGCTGGCACGGATGTATATCGATGAACATCTCCCCCAGGTGCAAAGCGCCAGGCAGGCGATTCTGCTTGCCGGGGAGGCTCCTCTCCCCATGCGCAGCTCGATATTCACCATTGCATAACGGGTGGAGAGAAAAAAAGGTGTAGCAGGATTCACCAGAAAGCGCAACGATTGTACAGGTGCCGGGAAAGATACACCTGCCGGATACCTTTCACTGTGGTTTCAAACAATGGGTGTGGTTAAAGGCAAGGGTTAGGCTGGCAAGGTGTTCAGGGTTGATTCGGGGTACAATATTGTCTAAACACCCGAGGCGCTCACTAGGAGTGATGCGTGTCAGGAGGATTAATGTTCCGCAAGAAAGCTGACCCAAACCCTACCGTACCTGCGCCCACCCCTTCCGCAACTGCATTAGACCGGATTACCTCAGTGTTGAGTGCAGGCATCAATTGGACGGGCAACCTGGGTGGGAGCGGAGGGGTGCGGATTGAAGGCACATTCGAGGGAGATATTGCCATGCGAGGCTTACTCGTGGTAGGTGAAACGGGTCGGGTGACCTGCCAAAGCTTGCGTGCCAACACGGTGATTGTTGCCGGTGCGGTCAAGGGGGATATCACCGCAGAACGACTGGAAATCCGCTCCACTGGAAAGGTGTGGGGGAATGTAGTCACAGTTTCGTTTTCCACCGAGGAGGGGGCGTTCCTGCGCGGTCAGATCACCATGGAAGATAAGGTGGAGATTGGTGTTGGGCAGATGGCGGAGGGTGTTCCAGGAAGTGTGCCTCCCGAGACGCCTTAACCGGGTTTTGGGCGATAACGTGGTAGAAGCAATTGCAGCAATCCCTATAAGATATGATCCCAATCAAAGATACCATCCGCTCACGCTCGTTTCCACTGGTCACCTGGCTGTTGGTCATCGCCAATGTGCTGGTGTTTGTGCTGATTGAGCTGCCTCTAGGGCAGTCACAATTAAACCGGCTGATCGGGACCTATGGCGTCACCCCCGACTTATGTGCCGCACCCATCCTGAAGGGAATATCTCTGGCATCCATCCCTGGGTTGGGCGTCCTGTTCCAGGGATGTGCCATTCCTCTCATCACCTCCATGTTCCTGCATGGGGGCTGGGTGCACATCATCGGGAATATGTGGGTCTTGATCATCTTCGGCGATAACGTTGAAGATCGCATGGGTTCCATCCGTTACCTGCTCTTTTACCTGGTTTGTGGTGTGGTGAGTGGTCTAACCCAGGCGTTTGTGGCTCCAACTTCTCAGGTGCCTGCCATTGGAGCCAGTGGTGCCATAGCCGGGGTTTTGGCAGCATACATGATATTTTTCCCGAGCGCCAGGGTGGTGACCTTTATCCCATTGTTCATCCTACCCTGGTTCGTCAATATTCCCGCCCTGGTATTTATCGCCATCTGGTTTCTATTACAGTTCTTTAGTGGGGTGCTTGCATTGGGTGGAGCAGCCTCTGGAGGCGTGGCGTATTGGGCGCATGTGGGAGGTTTCATATGTGGCTTGCTGCTGGTGTGGTTATTCGCAGGTAGGTCGAGGAATCCCCCCAAGGCTTATCCCGATGAATATTATCCTTGGTAAGGGATACCCTGGTAGTGAAACCCTGGTCGGGATAGCGTGGCAAGGATGCAGGTCGTGTAGATTATATTGGGTGTACACCCCATTTGGTTCCATAGGAGCTGGGCAATGTCGACCATATTAGATTTGTTCATCATATTTTTCATCCTGGTTATGCTTCAACCCCTTGTGCGGCAAAAAATGATTGAGGCTGCCAGGGTGCGCTTGCTGAAAGCCTTAGAGGCCAAGCGAGGAACACGGGTGATTGCCATGATCCACCGCGAGGAGACCCTGGCATTGCTCGGATTTCCTCTGGCGCGCTACATTGACATCCACGATTCCGAAGAGGTGCTGAGGGCAATCAAGCTGACAGATCCAAATGTGCCAATCGACTTGATCTTGCACACCCCCGGAGGGTTGGTGCTCGCCACGGAACAAATCGCCATGGCGTTGTGCCGCCACCCGGGTAAAGTGACCGTGTTCGTTCCCCATTACGCCATGTCGGGCGGGACGCTGCTGGCATTGGCCGCAGATGAAATCGTGATGGATGAAAATGCGGTGCTTAGGACCGGTTGACCCCCAGCTTGGTCAATGGCCTGCCAATTCCATCTTGAAGGCGGTGGAACAAAAACAAGCCAATGAGGTGGATGACGAGACCTTGATCATGGCCGATGTAGCCCGTAAGGCAGTCGGGCAAATCCGCAACCTGATCATCAATATCCTCAGCCACGGGCAAATGCCACGCGAGAAAGCTGAGACCCTGGCAGATATGCTCTCCAGTGGTATCTGGACGCATGATTATCCCATCGGGGTGGGGGATGCAAAAGAAATGGGCTTGCAGGTGAATACTGATGTCCCCCAAGAGGTATACCAGCTGATGAACTTGTTCCCTCAATCGGGTCGGGGCAGACCAAGCGTGCTATATATCCCCATGCCTTATCCAACCCGACCGCGTGAAAGGGAGCAAAGCCCAGCCGGAGGTAAGGGGAAAGTAATCTAGTATAGGCCTATAAGCTCATAGCGCAGCCATCAGCACGCGGGTCGCTGCCACCGCATAGAACTCCCGTTGAAGCGTCTCGACGGATGATTTGACCACGACCGAATGTTGAGCGCGCGTATCCACTAACTGAATACAGCACATGTCCCATCTTGCCCAGCTCAGACTGAACTTCCGGTGAGATGCCCTCTTCCAAGGCTACCTGACCTCCTGCAGTACCGTCATCGATACAGAAGCGAGGCCGGTCCAGGGCAGCTTGAGGGTCCAACCCGTCGTCAGCTAAACCCAGCACCACCTGCATATGCCCCTGCGGCTGCATAAAGCCGCCCATCACGCCAAAGCTGGCATACAGGGTGTTGCGGAGACGGGATGGCTCACTGGAGTCCACCGTGATCATCCCAGGAATAATGGTATGGTACGGGCGTTTGCCGGGTGCCAGGGAATTGGGGTGGGAGGGATCCAGGGAGAAACCCATCCCACGATTCTGTAATGTAAAACCCCATCCAGAGGGGACAATGCCCGTGCCGAAGCCCATGTAATTACTATTGATGAAGGAACACGCATTACCCTCAGCATCCACCACACTGAGATAAACGGTGTCGGAGGATGAAGTGGGGGTGCCACGCAACTGGTCGAGGGTGGCATGATGCGGATGGATCAGCTTGCGCCGTTCATCAGCATAATCCTTGGATAGCAGCCATTCCAAGGGGGCAGGGTAGAAAGCCGGGTCTGCTACGTACCAGCGCGTATCAGCAAAAGCCAGGCGCATGGCTTCGATCATCAAGTGCAGGCGTTGGGCCGAGAGGGGAGGTATGGAAGCAATATCGAAACCCTCCAACAGGTTCAGGGCCAAAAGTGCAGCCAGACCTTGTCCATTGGGTGGGCACTCCCACACCCGCAGGTTGCGATAAGTTGTGCTGATGGGCTGTTCCCAGGTGCTGGTGTGGGCAGCCAGATCGTCCACGGTCAGGCAGCCACCAGCTTGTTAGACTACCGAGGCTATGGCTTCGGCAATCTCCCCCTGGTAGAAAGCGGTCTTTCCACCCTCTGACGATCGTGCGCAGGGTGCGTGCCAGACCTGGGTTATGGAAGATTTCACCTGCACGCGGGGGTGCGCCCTTCGATCGTCAGCTCCGTTCCACCCGGAGCATTTCTCAGCCGTTCGGTACTGCGCTCCCAAAAATAAGCGGTGATTGGGGCGACTGGGAAACCTTGCTCTGCCAGGCGAATGGCAGGTGCCAGAACCTTAGTCAGTGACAACCGCCCATGATGAGCCAGCAGGTCGCACCAGCCGGCACATGCCCCAGGAACGGTAATGGTGTATGGGTGAAGGGGTGGTAGATTATCACTCAGCCCTTCTTTTCGTAAGCGTTCGATTGTCAGGCTGGCTGGGGCACGACCTGAGCCATTGAGTGCAGTAATTTGCCCGCTGGATGCTTCGTAATATAGTGCGAAACAATCACCACCCAGACCCGTGGAAGTGGGCTCGGTGACGTTCAAGGCAGCCGCGGTGGCTACCGCTGCATCTGCAGCATTACCCCCTTGAGAAAGTATTTCCAATCCAGCCGCAACCGCCAGGGGTTGAGAAGTGGCTACCATGCCACCCAAGACCATAGACGGGTGAGCGGCGGGAGGTAAATTTTAATTCAGTAGCTTGTAGGCATATGGCACCCTTTTGAATAAAAAGCACACAGAAGCCTGGAAGCCCTTTGGCTCTGTGTGCATATCGACTGTAATTTTACTTACCGAGTGACTTCTATTCCTTTCCCCTGGATGACCTCCCCAATCACCCACACGGATTGATCCTTTTGTGCTGCACGTGAAAGGAGCTGGCCTAACTTATCGGGAGGCACGGCGAGGAGCAAGCCTCCACTGGTCTGTGAGTCAAAGAGAAGCAGCTGGGATGGCTCGTCGAGCGCAGGGTCAAAGTGCACATTGGAGCCGAAATAGAGACGGTTATCGTAAGAACCACCCGGGAAAATGAACTGTTCAGCGTAGGTTGCGCGCACCTGATATGAAGGGGATTTTGCTGTAGCTAAAGCGGATGCCGACACCCGAAGCTTCGGCCATCTCATAGGCATGCCCAAGCAGGCTGAAGCCAGTGACGTCGGTACCGCTGTGCAGGTCAAATTCCTGCGCCAGCTCAGCAGCACCTTTGTTCAGCTTTTTCATCCACTTCACTGCCTCGGCGACGTCGGCTGGTTTCGCCTGTTCGCGTTTAAGGGCGGTAGTAGTGGTACCAAACCCAAGCGGCTTGGTGAGCACCAGGATATCTCCCGGTTGCAGTCCCTTTTTGGTGAGCATATGCTGTGGGTCGACAAAACCCAAAACGACCAACCCATACTTGGGTTCTTTATCCTGGACGGTGTGGCCACCAGCGATGACCACCCCAGCCTGGCGGGCTATATCGGCTCCACCGCGCAGGATATTGCTGATCACCTCGGTGGGCAAATCGGGAGGCAGGGCGGCGATATTGAGCGCCAGGAACGGCTTGACCGCCCATGGCATACACATCGGAGAGGGCATTGGCAGCCGCGATGGCACCGAAATCATAAGCATCATCCACCACCGGGGTGAAGAAATCGGTTGTCACAACCAGGGCGCGGTCGTCGTCCAACTTCCAGACGGCCGCGTCATCCGGTTCTCCCAGACCCGACGAGCAGGTTGGGGTAATCTGCGGGGTTAAAAATTCCCTGCAAGGGGCGCAGTACCTGCGCCAGCGTTTCCGCATTCAGCTTGGACGCTCAGCCTGCACAGCTTGAGAGGGTCGTCAGGCGGATTTGTCGTCCGGAGGGGGAACTTTCGGGTTGGCTCATCATATTTGGTAAAGTCGATATTTCTATTGAATACTCTACGGTGCTGTGGTCGGCAATGGGGTTGGAACAGGCGTAGTTGTCGCAGGTCAGGGTAGGAAGCGTCAGTAGATAAGGATTGTCATTCGGGACAAGCATCACCTGGATGCCCGGAGCGAGCTGATTGATGTATTGGTAGAGCAGCAGCTTATCGTTGTTTTTCAGGGCATCCGCAATCAGCTGCAGCGCCTGGGCTTCAGCCTGAGCCTGGATGATACGCGCATCGGCAGCACCCTGGGCGTTGATCACTACCGCGTCTGCCTGACCCTGGGCAACCTGGCGGGCTTGTTCAGCTTCCTGCCTACGCTGCTCGACCACAAAGGCGGCCTGTTGTGCCAGCTGTTCAGCCACCTGCTTCTGCTCCACCGAGGCGGCGTATTCAGGCGAGAAGGTGATGTTGCGCAGGATGAAATTCAACCAAGGACAAGCCATTGTCCTCTAGCTTTTGGTTCATATCTGTGGATATTTGGGAGATCATTTCAACCCGCTGGGTGGTGACCACTTCTTCAACTTTGTATTGAGAGACCACATCACGAATCACCCCACGCGCCAGTGGGCGCACCAGCTCATTATCATAGCGGTTCTGCCAGTCGATATGCACCTGCACCACCTTTTCGGGGTCAATGGCATAAATCACGGAGGCATCCACGAAGATCTCCTGCCCATCGGAGGTTCGGGCGGTGATCGAATCATCCCCCTGGATAGCTCCTTCATTGGGAGCAATGGACATAGTATAGGTCTGGCGTGAGATGGGATAGATGATCACGCTCTCAAAGAAAGGGAATGATCCAACGGAGCCCCGGTTGCAGGGGCTGAAGGCGGTAGCCAGTGGGTTGGACCGCTGAAATGACCACCCCACGCTCTTCCGGCTTAATGAACACCATGCCGGCACTGACACTGGATAAGACCAGAGCAGCCGCCAGGACTACCAGCAGGATAGTCACCGCGCCTCTGGTTTTTTTGCCGCGTGAGGTACGCAATACAACAATAACGATCAAACCAAAGAACGCCAACCAGGCAACTGCGGCAAAGATTTGAATAAAGCTAGCAACATTCATATGAGAGCCTCCCAGGTAGGTACCTTTCATATTCCTGATAGATTATAACCGTATTTCTACGGTTGCTTGTGTGCCGGCATTCGCCAGCATATTCATGCTGATTTTAATCCCAGGTAGACCCAGCTCACCTATGATTATCTGGGTTTCATCATGAGAACAACAAAATGTGATACTATGCAGACATGGGGCAATCCTGGGGTAGGGTGAATGAAATCCGCCTTGAAACGGGCAGGCACATGGAGCTACGCATCGCCTGCCCGGCTGGTGCAATTCCAGCCGCAGGGCAGTATCTGCTGGCTTCGGATGTGGATGACCCGGAGGCGTGCTCTGGGAGTCCCTTTATTTGCGGTAGAAAAATCAAAACATGGTTTTTGGGCAGCTCCATTATATCCAGTTGCCTGGACGCCAGGGACAAACCTGGACCTGGTGGGACCGCTTGGGCATGGGTTTGACTTTCCACATAACATTCAACGTCTGGGTTTGGTCGCGTTGGGTGAGACGGTCTCACGGCTTGCTGCCGCTAATACACATGACAGCACAATCGCTGGGTGGTATGACCTTGTTCACCGACCTGACCCTTCCATTGCTCCCGGTAGCCTTAGAAGTTTACCCGCTCGCCTCTCTGAAGGAGGCTCTGGATTGGCCGGATTTTATAGCGCTAGATGTTCCATTGACACGTATGACTGAGTTAAGGGAACTACTCGGTCTCTCAAATGGAACCGGGATGCCCTGCCCGGCGCAGGTGCTGGTCACCACCCCCATTCCGTGTGCAGGGATGGCACAGTGTGGGGCCTGTGCCGTACCTGCCAGGAGGGGTTGGAAACTGGTTTGTGAAGATGGACCGGTGTTTGATCTAAATAGTCTTAAATGGTGAGGAATGTGGGAGCTGAAATTATTGTGGATAGTTCACTGCCTGATTGAAAGTGGTGGGATTGAGCATGGCGAAGCATGATCTGACCTTCGAGCCACCCATCATGAACGCGGCAGGTGTCTTGGGATTCTTCCCCGACCGCCACGGACCGATCGATTGGGGGATGTTGGGAGCATTCATCACCAATCCGATCAGCCTGTCACCACGTACACCTGCTCATGGAAGTCGCTTTGAAGCCTATCCCGGTGGTTTTCTCCTTCACACTGGTTATCCAAACCCCGGTTTGTCACTAGTCATTGCGCCGGTATGCCAGGCAGTGGAGCCACTCCCCTCTGCCAGTGATCGTGCATTTGCTGGCGCGGGGCACGGTAGAGGTGGCGAAGATGGCACGGCGGCTGGAAACAGTGGAAGGTGTCAGTGGTTTGGAAGTGGGTGTGGTCAGTGATGTCAGCGACGAAATGGTGACTGCACTCACCCAGGCGGCCTCTGGTGAGCTGCCGGTGATCATGCGACTGCCCATGGAACGTTCCATCGAGCTGGCCTCCGCAGCCATTCAGGCAGGGGCAGTGGCGGTCAGCCTGGCACCACCACGCGGGATAGTCCCCACCCAAGGTGGTGAATTGTTGCATGGCAGGTTGTATGGTCCGGCAATCCTGCCGTTGGCATTACGGGTAGTGCATGAGCTGACGCATCTCGGCATTCCGACGATTGGTGCAGGAGGCATAACTATACCCAGGAACATAAAAATGCCATGCTGGCAGCAGGAGCCATGGCGGTGCAGCTGGACAGCCTCTTATGGCGAGGGGCAGGATATAACATATTCAAGTAAAGGAGGTTTTATGGAGATTGCCAGGATCGACTCATTTGCTACGGCTTTTATCCGTCCTGATGAGGGTGCCAATGTTGGATTGATCCACACTCCCGAAGGGATGATCTTGATTGATACCACCTCCTCGCCGAGCGAAATCCAGGCTTTGTTTGACGGCTGTGGGTGCGCACGTGGAAGAGGTGCATCTGGTGGTCAACACACATTCCCACAGTGATCACACCTGGGGCAATCAGATTTTCACCTGCCCCATACTGGCACACCGCTTGTGCCAGGAGCGGATGCAGTCCAGCATCAAAAGTGATTGGAGCCTGGAAGAGCTCCAATCTTACATCTCTGATCTGGAAAAAACAGATCCCAAAAAGGCTGAAGATTTTCGCCAGGACGGTGAAGGGTTTGCAGATCAAACTGCCCGATCAGGTGTTTGAAGACCGGTTCGATGGAGAATTGGGTGGATTGAAGTTATGAGGTCATCCATATGGGTGGGCATACCCCCGATTTATCCATTGTGTGGCTGCCCGAGAAAAGGGTGCTTTTTGCCTCTGACCTGATCTTTCAGGGTCGCTACCCCTATATCTTTGATGCAGATATCCCTGCCTGGATTGAGGCATTGAGCCAGCTGCTGGAATTCGAGGCTGAAGTGATCATCCCGGGTCATGGAGTGAGGTGTGGTGAAGCCGATATCATTACGCTTGCAGGAATATTTACAGCAGTACCTGGGAGCTAACTAAGAAGCACATCCGCTTGGGGCACAGCGCAGAGGAGACTTCAGCCGATCCAGCGTTCCCGGTTTTTCCGGGAGAGAAATATGAACGTCTGCACCAGGCAAATATTCGTATATGTACGAAACACTAACCAAATAATGTCATTACGGTTAAGCAGGAAGGCAAGCCGAACAGTCATTCCGACCCAGCATAGGTTTCATAGGTCGATGAGCATAAGCGGTCAGAGGAATCCATCATGAAAAGATTTAACGGCATATGTATCATTACACAGGATGCGCAGAAATTAAAAGATTTTTACTACACCATCTTGCAAATAGAACCCGATGGGTCCGATGTTTTTGCCCCCATCAGCGTTGAGGGTATGGAATTGGCTTTCTTCACTGGTGAAGGCATGGAACGTATGGCCCCCGGAACCAAAACCAGAGCTGGTTGGGGAAACTATAGCCTCGAATTTGAGGTCGAAGATGTAGATCTTGAATATGAACGATTGACAAAAATGGGCGTTCCGGTCGTAAAACCACCCGAAACCTATCCTTGGGGGCGTCGCTCAGCCTGGTTCCGCGACCCTGATGGAAATATCATCAACTTCTACGCCCGAACATCCGGATAATTTTGTTGATGTTGTTGACAGAGACTTTACCTCTTATTATGGATTGGCTGCCAGAAAATCAATAGCGTATTGGGCGTCCTGATAACCTGGGTGGTACTCCAATGCTTTCCGCCAATCGGCCGCAGCTTCAAGCTTCTTTCCCATGCGGTAGAGAGCCCATCCATGCCACAGCAGGGCTTCTTCTGAGTTGGGGGTGCGTTCCAGGGCATACTCCGTCACTGCCAGCAGCTCAGTGGTCATTGCAGCGTGGAAATACGCGAAGAATGGTCCGAACTGGTAGCGAAGCATGCGTTGGGGCAACCCAAGATTGCGAGCGGTATCGTAGGCACTGGCGGCTTCACCATAACGCTCAAAATAAACCAGGTTACTGCCCAGGTTGAACCAGGTATAATGCATTGTTGGGCGTGGATTGCGTCTCAGCCTGCGACACTTCTAAAGCATGCTGGCGATTGAGATCCGGGTCCCAATTATCACCCAGGATTGACTTCAGTGCACCTTCCTGAGCAGGGGGATAGACCAACAGATAGACCCGGTTGAAGATTTGCCAGTAGCTATCCAGCATGGTATACGCAATGACCTGGTTGGGTCCATGGAAGCTATCCTGCCCGATGAAGGTTTGGGCACTGTCATCGTAGCCGGTAATCAACAGGTAATGGGCGGCCCACAGATCATCATTAGGCCAATAGGGTGTGTCGAAATAGAAGCTTTCCTCAATCATCACAGGGAAGCCGGCTGCAACCAGCTGCTTGATAAGCACAAGGTCACCCCCCACGCGGAACTCAGCGTTCAGCCAGCCGGCATGCGTGCGGATAAAGTAAACCAGCTCCTCGGGATTGACGTTGCGGTCTTCCTCGAGAGGTTTGACCACCTGGGTGATGTTTTCCTGATTGCCCTCCCAGCCATAATAGTGCAGGTAAATTGCCAGGGTGGCAGGGCCACAATTATTCGCCCCCTGCTGCTCCCAGAGTGGTGTTGGCAGCTCGACTTTACCAGGTATGGGGGTTGGGCTGGGCTGTGCGGTGGCTGTAGGGGCAACTGTTGCTGTTGGTAGATCGGGAATTTGGGTGGGGAGGCTGGTTGGTGTGTTGTTGGCAGCCTGGGTTGACAAGTACGATGGACTCAGCGGGGGTGGGGAAGGGTTTAACCGGGTCGACTCACCCCACGCAGGTAGGTCATGGCAATGTCGACCCGCCAGCCAAGCCTGGCTTTGACGGATGGAATCTGGTACGCAATCAATCCAACCAATGCCAGCCCGATGATGACAAGGAGTGCAAAAAGCAATACTTCTCTTACTTTGGTTTTTGGGCATAGGCGCAATTCTACCATCTGAAATTAAAGCTTTCGGGATTAGAGATTTGTGAGCGAGAGAGTGTAACTCAGAATTCATAATTTACTCATCAAGGATAAAAAACCACTCAGTTATAATACCGGACATGAAGTATCACATTTGGACCGAAGGCTGCCAGATGAATGTGGCCGATTCACAGCGTGTGGCATCTGCGCTCGAGCGGATGGGTTTGAGCCGCTCACAGAGTGCAGAGGAAGCTGACGTGATCGTTTTGAATACATGTGTGGTACGCCAAAGTGCGGAGAATAAAGCCAACGGGCGATTGTATTCGCTTAAGCCACTTAAAGAGAAACACCCGAATCTGGTGATCAACCTGATGGGCTGCATGGTGGGGGTTAAAGGGCATGAGCAGCTGCAAAAACGTTTTCCGTTCGTGGATGTGTTTTCCCCACCCTCCGATACAGGTCCGTTGATTGCATACCTGACCCAAGAAGAAAGCCGGCTTCTGGAACATGCAGAAACAACCCGCCGGTTCGCGCTGATGGATGATGATTTAGAGCTGTATTCAGCCATGCCTCTGCCGGTGGCTGAGCGGGGAAAGCTGGTCTCCGCTCACGTGCCGGTGGTGTTGGGCTGTTCAGCATGCCTGCACCTTCTGCATCATCCCCTATAGGCGCGGGATTGAACGTAGTCGCCCGGCTGAGACCATCCTGGCTGAGGTGAGAGCTTTGGTGGCGCAGGGGGTGCGCGAGGTGACCTTCCTCGGGCAAATCGTCGACCGTTATGGCAAGGATATCCCGGATGGACCCAACCTGGCAGCTTTGCTGCGGATGACCAACGAGATCGAAGGGTTGGAACGTATTCGATTTCTCACCTCACACCCGAGCTGGATGACGGATGAATTGCTGGATGTGGTGGCTGAGCTGCCCAAAGTGATGCCGCACATTGAAGTGCCTGTCCAGGCTGGGGATGATCAGGTATTGGCGAATATGCGCCGTGGGTACACCTCTGAGGATTATCGCCGCCTGGTGGAGAAGATCCGCAGCCGCTTGAATGGTCACATGCCAGGTGTCTCCATTGCCACCGATATCATCGTGGGCTTCCCAGGAGAAATCGGAAGCACAGTTCCAGCGCACATATGATTTGTTGGAAGACCTCAAGCTGGATGTGGCACACCTGGCACGTTACTCCGCTCGGCCAGGAACTGTTGCCGACCGGCGCTTTGTCGATGATGTCCCTGAAGCTGAGAAGATGCGGCGTTTCCGCTTGTTGGAAGAGCAGCAGGAACGCATCGCATCCGAGATTGCTGCACGCTACCAAGGGGAGAAGGTGGAGGTGCTGTTTGAAGAGAAGGTGAAAGGGCGCTGGAAGGGGCGTACCACCACCAATAAATTAGTGTTCATCGAAGCTGAAGACGATCTCACAGGGCAGGTTTTACCCGTACGCATCACCTGGGCTGGTCCATGGTCCATGCAGGGTGAATCAGTCAGGCTGGGCAGTGGGGAAAACCTGATGAACAAATTTGAATAATTTCGTGTATATTTAATTCAGTGAGGGGCTGTTGATGATAAAGAGGGTCAGATCGTAGCATACCTGGAACTTTATCCCCCTTATTTGCGTCATATGAAATGTATTAATCAAGGAGGATTATATGTTTACGAAGAGATTACGCCCATTATTGTTTATGGCCGGTATTTTGTTTTTGCTAACGGCATGCAATTTTCCCGGCACTTCTGCCCAACCGACGATCGGCCCAGACCTCATCTACACTGCAGCTGCACAAACCCTGATTGCTCAACAAACCCAGGCAGCTCAAGGGACACCGATACTTCTGCCCAGTGCGACAACGGGTGTAGCACCTGCGACCCCCACCTCGCCAGTGGTCATCCTGCCTACCAATACACCCTTGCCACCAACGAACACACCGCTGCCGACCAATACGCCTGTACCGCCGACTGCCACACCCATCCCCATCCCTTGTGACCGGGGGCAATTTGTTAAGGATATAACCGTGCCAGATAACACTGAGATTGCTGCCGGGACCACCTTTGTGAAGACCTGGCAGCTTAAGAACAATGGCTCATGCACCTGGACGTCAGGCTATACCCTGGTATTTCTATAACGGCGACGCGATGAGTGGACCTCGCTTCAGCTCCACTCACCAACGGCACCGTGCCTCCTGGTAGCACGATCGATATCTCAGTAACCTTGATCGCCCCGACCACTCCCGGTACTTACAAAGGCAACTGGCGTTTGCGCAACGCAGGTGGCACATCGTTTGGTATCGGTGAAAATGCTGACCAGAGCTTTTGGGTGCAGATCAAGTCGGTAACGCCGACACCCACTCCACTGCCAACCCCGTCATACACACTTTCGTTCGACTTCATTGCCAAGGGACCTGATGCTGCCTGGCGTAATGCCACGACCAATCTTCCATGGGGTGACCCAGATAATGACACCCCGGGCGTGGTGGTTAATGTTGCCAATGTCAAAATGGAAGATGGTACTACATACGGTAGCCTTTTGGCAACCTACCCCCAAAAGATCACTGATGGCATGATTTTGGGACTCTATCCAGCTTACACCATTCAGACGAACGACCATCTACGCACCAGGATCGGTCTGCGAGCTG
The DNA here is from genome assembly GCA_963828845.1 of uncultured Chloroflexia bacterium. Classification (GTDB taxonomy): domain Bacteria; phylum Chloroflexota; class Anaerolineae; order Anaerolineales; family UBA4823; genus FEB-25. Next base: position 131,550 of record CAWHGE010000009.1, on the reverse strand, counting down.
ACTGTGGCTCTGGAAGTGTCAAATTCCAAATCCGCTATATTGAAGGTGCATCGGAAGTCACTGTGGGTGAATGGATAGAGAATTGTGATAATGCTATATCACCATCCCTGGACATCAATCTTGCGACTCCTGGTCGGTCATACCGTTCAGTTTGAGCTGGTAGTGCTGGCGAATGGTCCATGGAACAATGATCTAGCGCTGTGGGTAGCACCTCGCATCGAAAGATAGTCTGCGCAAACACATCCCAGCGAAATAGACGCAAACTCCTGGCGGCAGGGTAACCGTGGTATCATAAACCCGGCGCACCTGCCGCCCTTCTTCGTTGATAAAATAGGCTGAGTAAACAAACTAATTAATCTGCTTGACAGGAAAAGATCGGGGCATGTGTGGATTTGTGCTCCAATTGTTGAGGAGAAATGATGAAAAAGAACGTAACAATTTTTATCCTTGCTATTTTTATCCATACCGATTGTTTTGATGGGTTGTAGCTCGAAGACACCCGCTTCACCCACCACCAATCCGGATTTGATTTATACCGCGGCTGCCCAAACAGCAGATACCCGACTGACGCAGATATTTCAATCCACCCCATCTGCCACGCCCGTGACACCCACGCCGACGTTTGATGCGACCCAGACCGCAGTTTCGAAGACCGCCTCAGTCGTGCTTACCCAGGTGGCAGGCGTGACAGCCACCCCGCAGGGAACAGCCTCTTCCACCCCAGTGCCTCCAGGACCGTCTGGTGACCGGGCGGTATTTGTGGCAGATGTGACCATCCCGGATGGCACCGTCATTGCTCCTGGGGCTGCCTTCGTCAAAACATGGAGGCTGCAAAACGCAGGCACCACAACCTGGACGACATCTTATTCCCTGGCTTATGTCAGTGGTGAGCAGATGGGTACCATCACATCTGTACCCCTGGCACAATCGGTAGCACCTGGTGCGCAAATCGATATCTCGGTCGATTTGGTGGCGCCGACCAATACAGGCAAATATCAGGGCTTTTGGAAAATGAAGAATGCATCCGGGCAATTCTTCAATGATTCGGTATATGTCTTGATCGAGGTTGGCAGCGGAGGAGCGACCCAACCAGTTACAGACGAGCACCCCAGGCGCCACACCCACCTCCACAGGGGTTCCCGCCAACCCAATCAGCAGTCTGACCATGTCGGTTGATGCTGATACCTTTAGCGGCCCATGCCCATATACTTTCACTTTCGCGGCCACCTTTACCCTCAATCCGGGAGCCACCCTGACTTACAATCTGGAGGCGGGCTCAGATACACCCGGCTTCCAATTCGATCTACCCGGATCGCGAACCAGCATATTTGGTCCAGGGACATATTCACTGACCTTCCCGATGGAATTTACTGACTCTGGGACGGGTTGGGTGCGCTTACATATCACCGCCCCGGTGGACATGACTTCCAACCAGGCGACGTTCAACCTCACCTGCACACCATAGCCTGGCAATCTTTCACAATTTCAATAGGTAGCGCAAGAGTTCATCTTGCGCTACAATTTATTTAAGGAGCCAATCCGATCGTGAATCTCACCCAAGCCATCAAAGAGCATGCCTATCGTTTGGGGTTCTCCCTGGTTGGCGCTACCACCTGTGACCCACTGCCACATGCGCGGGTCTTTGAAGCCTGGTTAGCGCAGGGACGGCATGGTGAGATGACTTACCTGAATACGCCTCGCTCCCTGATTTGCAGGGCACATCCGGCTGAAATCCTGCCTGAATGCCGTTCGATCCTCGTCCTGGGTGTTCGCTACCCGGCACCATTAGCCATGGCTATGAATGACAATGGTGACCAGTTGCCGCACGGAAAGATTGCATCCTATGCTTGGGGGGAGGATTATCACGTCTTTCTGTCAGCTCGATTGCAATCCCTGGTTCAATTCATCGAAGGACTCATTGGGCATCCCATTCCAAACCGGTGGTACACCGACACGGGTCCATTGCTGGAGCGCGAGCTGGCACAGCGCGCCGGGCTGGGATGGATTGGCAAGAATACCTGCCTGATCAACCCTGACAAAGGCTCTTATTTTTTACTGGCGGAAATCCTGCTTGGGATTGAGCTCGAGGCAGACCAGCCACTTTACAGTTGACCGTTGTGGCAAATGCACGCGCTGCATCACCGCCTGCCCGACAAGCTGCATCCTGCCTGATCGCACCCTGGACGCCCGCCGGTGCATCTCTTACCTGACCATCGAGCTAAAAGGGACGATTCCGACTGAAATACGAACGTTGATGGATGCATGGATCTTTGGTTGTGACGTGTGTCAACAGGTATGCCCTTGGAACCGATTTGCAGATTCAGAGGTTGACCCGGCATTCGATACCTCCCTGACCCAACCAGACCCGGATTTGCTAGATGAGCTGGCTCTTACCACTGTTGAATTCAACCACAAATACCGCCACAGCCCACTCAGGCGTGCCAAACGCAGAGGTTATTTGCGCAATATAGCCATAGCTCTTGGTAACCTGCATAGTTCGAAGGCTGCAGCACCGCTTACACAGGCATTGATGTTTGACCATGAGCCGTTGGTGCGAGCGCATGCTGCCTGGGCGCTTGGGCAGATTGATGGAGCCACCGCCAGACAAGCCCTGGAAAGGGCTGCTGCCAATGAAAATGACCCGCTGGTGAAGGCAGAGATACAAAATTCATTGGCTGATGGGTGAGGTGAGACTACAGACTATGATAAATGACTTAAAAAATATCTGGCAGGTGATTAGCCGCGTAGGACTGATATGCGTACTCTGGCTTGCCTTAAGCGGGTGCCAGATCCAAACCTCAGCCGTATCTCCGACGTCCATTCCAGCCATACCACCCACGCTGACTCCCACAGACATGGTAGTTTCGCTGCCATTCGTCATGCAGTCTGCACCAGAAGCGAGCTCCACACCTGAAATGGTCAGTATAGCCAGCCCTACACAGACTAATACCGTCCTTCCGATGGAAACCCCCACGGTTCTGCCTGCACCACAAATCACGCTGTTGTTCACGGGGGTGATCGTGCCCGCGCGCTGCGTGCAATCTGCCATTGATTGGCGCGGAGATGCCAATTATATCTATGATGAGGTGCGAGAGACCATCTCCAATGCTGACCTGGCAGTGGGGACATTGAATACCACCCTGAGCGACCTGTCCACCCACACAGGTTGCATCGAAACCTATGTGCTGGTAAGTGACTCCCGCAGCGCATCAGCAGCTGCCTCTGCTGGTTTTGATGTGATGAGTGTGGCTACCAACCACATTAAGAATTGCGCTGGGGCAAGCTGTGCTGATGATTACAACCGGGCCTTCCTGGACACACTGGACAACCTGAGGGCAAACAACATCATTCCGGTGGGAGCGGGGCTGAACCAGGCTGAGGCCCTCCAGCCGGTGGTAGTCGAGGTTCAAGGCGTGCGCTTTGGTATCGTCTCGCTGGGGATGGTCGAGCCAATGGCATTTGCCGGTGCGGATTCACCCGGGATTGCCGAGCTGACGGACGACAACCTGCGCAATGCCATCTCAGCAGCAAGGGAGGTCTCGGATATAGTCATCGCTATGCCTCACTGGGGACCGGAGGACACCTCCGAACCCAATAGCTACCAGCTGCACTTTGCTCAGGTGGCTGTGGAGGCGGGGGCAGATGTGGTGGTGGGAAATCACACCCATGTGGTGCAGGCCATCCAGCAGATCAACGGCATTGATGTGTTTTATGGGCTGGGCAACTTTGTCTTCGACCAGACCTGGGATTTAGCCCACCAGCAGGGGGTAATGCTGCTGCTGCATTTTAGCGGGACAGACTACACCGGTTACGACCTCATCCCCACACACGTGGATGGGGATGGCACAGTACACATAGCCGGACCGGATGAGGCGGCTGAGGTGCTGCAGCGCATCGAGGCAGCCAGCGAGTACTTTAGATAGATCTATATTTTTCTATATAGAGATAGTTTTTTTTATCCGGTCCGCGGTATACTCACCTGACAAACGAGGGAGTATAAGACAATGTCAAATGACGATAAACTCACCACGATTGTCATTTTTGGGGCCTCAGGAGACCTTACCTGGCGTAAGCTGGTGCCAGCCTTATACAATAACCACATTAAGGGGCGCATGCCCTGGTGTGGGGAGATCATCGGCTTTGCGCGACGACCGTATAACGACCAAACCTTCCGCCAGCGATTGCAGGAAGGGGTACAGACATTCACCCCCGAAAGCTACAACCAGGCTAAGTGGGAGGACTTCTCTCCGAAGCTAATCTACTTCCAGGGCAACTTGGACGTCCCCGAAGACTTCAAGCGCCTGGGAGAATTCCTTAAAGAACGGGAAGTAAATCCAGCCAACCGGCTTTACTACCTGGCAACAGCTCCAGAGCATTACATCCCGGTGGTCAACTGCCTGGGTCAGGCAGGTTTGGCAGATCAAAGTGAGGGCTGGCGCCGGATCATCGTCGAGAAGCCTTTTGGCAAGGATCTGACCTCTGCCCGTGAGCTGAACAAGATTCTTCATTCAGTTTTTGATGAAAGTCAGATTTACCGCATCGATCACTACCTGGGTAAGGAAACGGCTCAGAATATACTGTTTTTCCGCTTCGCCAACACGGTCTTTGAGCCCATTTGGAACCGGCGCTACGTAGATAACATCCAGATTACGGTAGCTGAGACGGTGGACATCGAGCACCGGGCGGATTATTACGATAGCGTGGGGGTGGTGCGCGATATGTTCCAGAACCACCTGCTACAACTACTTTCGCTGACGGCGATGGAGCCTCCGGCTTCGTTTGAGGCGGATGCGGTACGGAATGAAACCTTCAAGGTATTGTCCTCCATTCGCCCCGTCGCTCTTACCGACACGGTGCGTGCCCAATATGAGGGGTATCAACAAACCGAGGGCGTCGCACCAGGTTCACAAACGCCGACCTACGCTGCCATAAAGTTATATATTGATAACTGGCGTTGGAAGGGTGTGCCATTTTACCTGCGCTCGGGGAAGAGCCTGGCTAACAAAACGTCACAAGTCATCGTGGAGTTCCAGCGACCGCCACACCTGATGTTCCACCTTCCGGACGAATATAAATTCATCCCCAATATCCTGTCGCTTTGCATCCAGCCCGATGAAGGCATCCACCTGATGTTCGAAGCCAAGGTGCCCGATTCTGACCAGGATATGCGTTCGGTAGATATGGACTTTCACTACCGTGACTCTTTTACCGGGGTGTTACCGGATGCCTACGAACGGCTCATCCTGGAGGCTTTGCGTGGAGATGCTTCCCTCTTCACCCGCTCAGACGGGATTGAAGCTGCCTGGAAGCTGATCGATTCGATCGTCAATGGTTGGGAGACGAGCAATACCCCCGACCTTTCCCTTTATCGCCGTGGAAGCTGGGGTCCTTCTGAAGCGAATGCGCTGCTGGCTGGCGATGGAAGGTCATGGCGATTGGGTTGTGTAAGCAAATAACCTTTCAGACAGTGGTACAGATTGACCGATACGTTTCAGTCTGATACACTCTAGATATGTCACAGTCGCTCTATCGAAAATGGCGCCCGTTCCATTGGGACCAGGTCATCGGCCAGGAACACGTAGTGCAGACACTGCGCAATGCAGTCACTGCTGACCGGGTGGCACATGCGTATTTATTTGCTGGTCCACGCGGCACGGGCAAGACCACCACCGCACGCATCCTGGCAAAGGCGGTCAACTGCCTGGATAAGGATCTAGCCAAGCGACCATGCAACCAATGTGCACATTGCCAGGCGGTTAACCAGGGGCGTTTCCTTGATTTGATAGAGATCGACGCGGCTTCCAATACCAGCGTGGATGACGTGCGTGACTTGCGCGACAAGATCAATTTCTCCCCCAACCAGGGACGCTACAAGGTGTACATCATCGATGAAGTGCACATGTTATCCACGGCAGCTTTCAACGCCCTGCTCAAGACTCTTGAGGAACCACCGCAGCATGCAATATTTGTCCTGGCGACCACCGAGGTGCATAAAATCCCGGCGACGGTGCTTTCGCGCTGCCAGCGGCATGAATTCCGCCGCATACCGGTGAAAGAGATTGTAGAAAATTTAAAGATGCTGGCAGATGAGGAGAAAATCAAGGCAGAACCAGAAGCACTCAACCTGGTTGCACGCCAGGCTACAGGATCCATGCGGGATGCCATCTCATTGCTTGACCAGCTGGTTTCGGCAGGTAAAAGCATTACACTACAATTAGCCCAGGATGTGTTGGGTACTGCTACCAGTCAGGCGGTGCTTGACTTGGTCGAAGCCATGCTAGAACACCAATCTGCGCAAGGATTGGAAACCATCCACCGCAGCCTGGATTCAGGTTCTGACCCGCGCCAGTTCGCGCGTCAGATTGTAGATTACCTGCGTAACCTGCTGCTGGTGGCAATGGGCAATGCGGCGCAGGTGGAAGCCACCCCCGAATTACGCAACCAAATGGCGCGTCATGCCCAAGCCTTGACCGTGACTGAGCTGCTCAGGATTATTCAAGCGTTCAACCAGGCCGCGACGGAAACCCGCAGTAGCTGGCAGCCAGCTCTGCCGCTGGAGATGGCTTTTGTTGAAGCTATAGCGTTGGAGGGTACGACCACAGAGAATAAAACGACTCCGCTCGCACCAACCATACCAGCTGCACCAATGACCTCAGCTGCCACCTCGGCGAGTAAGCCACCCAGCGCAGCAAGTGCGATGAAAGAAACCCGCACTGCGCCCCTTGAGCTAAGGGAAATGACCCCGGAGGATGCACTCACCAACCAGCGCCTGGATAAGAGTTGGAATTTGGTGCTGGCACAGTTAAGGGGGCAGAATTCGAGCCTGTATGCGCTGGTGAATTCAGTCAAGTCGCGTGTCCTGAAAGGCAATACCCTCACCCTTGGTCTCAGTGGTGATGCACTCAAAACGCGGCTGGAAGACCCCACCAAACTTGAGCTGCTCCAGAGGGTCCTAAAGCAGGTCATGGGGAAAGAGATATATGTGCAGGTAATATTAACCTCCGGCACGAAGAGCACACCTCCTGATGAAGTGGATAGTGATGGGATGGTGGCGTCAGCTCTGCGTGACCTGGGTGGTGAAATTGTGGATATCCAATAAAAGCAGGAGTAAATTATGCCCAATAAACCGAGGTTTCGTCCAAATATCCCCCAAAAAGGTGGGCAGATGGGAATGATGCAGCAAATCCAAAAGCTGCAGGAACAGCTTGCTCAAACCCAAGAGCAGCTGGCTCAGGAGACCGTAAATTATTCAGCGGGTGGTGGAGCGATCAAAGTGGTCGTGACCGGTGACCAGCGCTGCCAGTCGGTGGAAATTGATCCGGAGCTGCTGAAAGACCTTGACGTAGAAATGCTGCAAGACCTGGTACTGGCGGCGGTCAATGGGGCTCTGGAGGCTTCGCGTGCCCTGGCCTCTGAGCGATTGGGTCCACTGGCGGGAGGGCTGCCTTTCTGATCCAGCGGATGGATTAACCAATGATCCTGCCCACGCCAATCCAAAATCTGATCGATGCATTTTCGCGCTTGCCGGGTATTGGTCCGAAAACCGCCTCGCGGCTCACATTTTTCCTATTGAATGCACCCGAGGAGGTGGCGGGGGAGCTATCAGAGGCACTGCACGACTTGAAGGCGAACACCGTTGACTGTCCCATCTGTTATAACGTTACCAGCGCAGGGCGGACAGAGTGTGAGATTTGTGCCAGCTCTGAGCGAGACCCAGGTATCGTGTGTGTGGTCGAAGAGCCGCTGGATGTATTGGCGATGGAACGCACGGGTGGTTTCACGGGAAGATACCATGTTCTACGGGGGGTGCTATCGCCGATAGAGGGAGTTGGTCCTGAAGACCTGACTATGCGGGCGTTGATTGAGAGGGTGAAAGCAGGCGATATAAGGGAGCTGATCCTGGCAACCAATCCAAGCATGGAGGGGGATGCTACCGCCATGTACATCCAGCAACAGATCAACATCCCGGGTGTCAAAGTAACACGCCTGGCACGCGGCTTACCCGTTGGTGGGGACCTGGAATATGCTGACCAGACCACATTACTGCGCGCTTTAATGGGGCGGCAGGAAATGGGTTGATCAGTCCGTAAAAGCCCAAAGGTTGTCTGACAATTGGTTTGGTATTTACCCTTGACAACACTAATTAATGGCTTATAATCAAAGTTCGCGATTGATTTTTTTCGTTCTCGCCTGAAATAGGCAGAACACTTACAACCGAGCAATGACGCCCTTGCGTCAGAGACTAAAGTGTTTACACTTCTCAGTCTGACGTGCCGATGTATTTTAAGCATCGGCAATTTAGTCTCTAGAAAAAAGCCTTGACAGGCTCTAGGGGCAGTGATAAAATCCTGCCCGCTCGATTGAAGGAACCTTAACAACTGAATAGTGATAGGAAATCAGCCAGTCGTTATAACGACAAAAACGCAGACTTTACGCATCGAAAGATGCATAAATTTTTTGCGGAGAGTTTGATCCTGGCTCAGGATAAACGCTGGCGGCGTGCCTAATACATGCAAGTCGAACGAGGAGTTCTTGTAGCAATACGGGAATTTCCTAGTGGCGAATGGGTGAGTAACGCGTTGGTGACCTGCCCCGAAGAGAGGAATAACTCCGGGAAACTGGAGCTAATACCTCATGTGGTTACCAGGGTTAGAGGCCTGGCAACTGAAGGAGCAATCCACTTTGGGAGGGACCTGCGTCCCATCAGCTAGTTGGTAGGGTAACGGCCTACCAAGGCTACGACGGGTAGGGGGCCTGAGAGGGTGGCCCCCCACACTGGCACTGAAACACGGGCCAGACACCTACGGGTGGCAGCAGTAGGGAATATTGCACAATGGGCGAAAGCCTGATGCAGCAACGCCGCGTGCGCGATGAAGACCTTCGGGTTGTAAAGCGCTTTTCTGAAGGACGAGGAAGGACGGTACTTCAGGAATAAGGATCGGCTAACTACGTGCCAGCAGCCGCGGTAATACGTAGGATCCGAGCGTTATCCGAATTTACTGGGCGTAAAGCGTGTGCAGGCGGTTTGGTAAGTTGGATGTGAAAGCTCCCGGCTCAACTGGGAGAGGCCGTTCAAAACTACCAGACTAGAGGACGGTAGAGGGAGGTAGAATTCCCGGTGTAGTAGTGAAATGCGTAGATATCGGGAGGAATACCAGTGGCGAAGGCGGCCTCCTGGACCGTTCCTGACGCTCAGACACGAAAGCTAGGGGAGCGAACGGGATTAGAAACCCCGGTAGTCCTAGCTGTAAACGATGCAAACTTGGTGTTGGTGGGGTAAAATCCGCCGGTGCCGAAGCTAACGCGATAAGTTTGCCGCCTGGGGACTACGGCCGCAAGGTTAAAACTCAAAGGAATTGACGGGGCCCCGCACAAGCAGCGGAGCGTGTGGTTTAATTCGTTGCTACGCGAAAAACCTTACCCGGGTTTGACATATAGGTAGTAGGGATCCGAGAGGTGACCGACCCTTCGGGGAGCCTATACAGGTGCTGCATGGCTGTCGTCAGCTCGTGCCGTGAGGTGTCCGGTTAAGTCCGGTAACGAGCGCAACCCTCGCTGTATGTTACATGTGTCATACAGGACTGCCGGTATCAAGCCGGAGGAAGGCGGGGATGACGTCAAGTCAGCATGGCCTTTATATCCGGGGCTACACACACGCTACAATGGCCGGTACAATGGGTCGCAAAGCCGCGAGGTAGAGCCAATCCCCAAAACCGGTCTCAGTTCAGACTGCAGGCTGCAACCCGCCTGCACGAAGCCGGAGTTGCTAGTAAACGCGCGTCAGCATTAGTGCGTTGAATACGTTCCCGGGGCTTGTACACACCGCCCGTCACGTCATGGGAGCTGGTAACACCTGAAGCCGGTATCCTAACCCGTAAGGGAGGGAGCTGTCGAAGGTGGGACTGGTGACTGGGACGAAGTCGTAACAAGGTAGGTGTACCGGAAGGTGCGCCTGGATCACCTCCTTTCTAGAGTTTTGAGTTTTTTGCCTCAGGGCAAAAAACTCTACTCAACCCGGAATAGACTTCAAACACCTATTTCGGTGCAAGACTCGCATGCGGTTGCGAGACGTTATAACCCTTGGAGGGTTTCCTGTCACTTCTCAGTTGTTGAGGCTCCGGCTGACTGGGCCTGTAGCTCAGCTGGTTAGAGCACTGTGCTGATAACGCAGGGGTCACTGGTTCGACTCCAGTCAGGCCCACTACCTTACCAGTAGAAAAGACTGGGGATGTAGCTCAGTTGGGAGAGCGCCGCCTTTGCAAGGCGGATGTCAGGGGTTCGAATCCCCTCATCTCCACAGGGCCACCCTAGCTAGAATGAGGTGTACTTGCGTTTAGAGTTCGTGATCAAGACATAGCAACCATTTTTGAGCCATCGTATGGGTATTTCGCGACCCGGCGGTGAGCCGGGTCGCTTTGTCTCCAAAAGCAACGATTGACCCTTGAAGGGTGCTCCGGAACAGAGAACTGGAATCGGGATCACCTCTCAGCGGTCAAACGCTGAAGGCCACAAGGCCTTTGAACCTTACCAACTGAATAGTGATTTATATCAAATCATGCGTAATGCGATAGAAAGCGAGATGTAAAGCGAAAAGTTTCGATTTCTCCGCATCACGTGATTAAGCTACTAAGAGCTTACGGTGGATGCCTTGGCGTTAAATGCCGATGAAGGACGTGGGACACTGCGATAAGCCCCGGGGAGCTGTGTACAAGCGCCGATCCGGGGATGTCCGAATAGGGAAACCTGCCGTTGCGAACCAACGGCATCTCCCAGTTGAATCTATAGATTGGGAGAAGGGAACCTGGGGAACTGAAACATCTAAGTACCCAGAGGAAAAGAAAGTATTCCCCTAGTAGTGGCGAGCGAAAGGGGAACAGCCCAAACCGATCTGGCTTGCCGGATCGGGGTTGTAGGGCCTGGCACATAGAAGTGACAAATCGCTCTGTTAACAGAAAGGTGTGGGACAGCCTACCATAGAGGGTAACAGTCCCGTATGTAAAAACTAAGCGACTTCTGCCGGGTACCTGAGTACTACTGGGCACGCTAATCCAGTAGGAAGCTGGGGAGTCCACTCTCCAAGGCTAAATACATTTGACGACCGATAGTGTACAAGTACCGTGAGGGAAAGGTGAAAAGCACCCCGATAAGGGGAGTGAAATAGATCCTGAAACCGTAAGCTTACAAGCAGTCGAAGGGCTAATGGCGGGTCTGTGCGCCGGCGAAAGCCGGATGCGCGCCGCTATGCCTGACGGCGTGCCTTTTGGAGAATGAGCCTGCGAGTTAATCTTTGTGGCAAGGTTAAGGGAGTGACACCCGAAGCCGTAGCGAAAGCGAGTCTGAATAGGGCGTACAGTCGCAAGGATTAGACACGAAACCGGATGAGCTACCCATGGCCAGGGTGAAACGAGTCTAACCGCTCGTGGAGGCCCGTACCTACTAATGTTACAAAATTAGGGGATGAGCTGTGGGTAGGGGTGATATGCCAAACGAATTCGGAGATAGCTTGTTCTCCCCGAAATAGCTTTAGGGCTAGCGTCATGTGTTCAGTATCGGAGGTAGAGCACTGGATGGGCTAGGGGGCTTACTGCTTACCAAACCCAACCAAACTCCGAATGCCGATACTCCAGAGCATGGCAGTCGGACTCCGGGAGATGAGTTTCGGGGTCGAAAGGGAATCAGCCCAGATCAACAGCTAAGGTCCTAAAGTCCAGGCTAAGTGGGAAACGATGTGGGATTACTCGGACAACCAGGAGGTTGGCTCAGAAGCAGCCACCCTTTAAAGAGTGCGTAATAGCTCACTGGTCAAGTGGTCCTGCGCGGAAAATATAACGGGGCTAAGCCTGGCACCGAAGCTTTGGGTCTCAGTCTTTGACTGGGACGGTAGGGGAGCGTTCTGCCAGCAGTGAAGGTCGACTGTAAGGACGGCTGGAGCGGGCAGAAGTGAGAATGCAGGCATGAGTAGCGTAAAACACGTGAGAACCGTGTTCGCCGTAAATCTAAGGTTTCCGACGCCAGGTCAGTCCGCGTCGGGTTAGTCGGTCCTTAGCTGAGGCCGTGAGGCGTAAGTGATGGACATCCGGTCAACATTCCGGAACCACCTATGATGAGCGATGAGGGGACGCAGCGAGGTAGACCAGCCTGCGATTGGTTGTGCAGGTGTAAGCGTGTAGGCGTTGAGGCCTGGTGAAAACAGGCTGAGCTGAGGCGCGAATGCGAGCCTTTAAGGCGGAAGTGGTTAAGCCTTGCTGCCGAGAAAAGCCTCTAAGCGTTGATTCAAAGGTGACCGTACCGCAAACCGACACTGGTAGATGGGTAGAGTATACCAAGGCGAACGGGAGAACCCTCGTTAAGGAACTAGGCAATTTAGCCCCGTAACTTCGGGATAAGGGGTGCCTCCTGATGTGAATTTCATACGAATGGAGCATTGGGAGGTCGCAGTGAAATGGTTCTAGTGACTGGTTAACAAAACCACAGGTCTCTGCAAAGCCGTAAGGCGATGTATAGGGGCTGACACCTGCCCAGTGCTGGAAGGTTAAAGGGAGGGGTTAGGCGTAAGCCGAAGCTCTGAACTGAAGCCCCAGTGAACGGCGGCCGTAACTATAACGGTCCTAAGGTAGCGAAATTCCTTGTCGGGTAAGTTCCGACCCGCACGAACGGTGTAACAACTGGAACAGTGTCTCAACGAGGGACCCGGTGAAATTGAAATACGAGTGAAGATGCTCGTTACCCGCAGCAGGACAAAAAGACCCCGTGGAGCTTTACTGCATCTTGGCATTGAGTTTGGGCATTGTCTGTGTAGCATAGGTGGGAGACTGTGAAGCTGGGGCGTTAGCCTCGGTGGAGTCATCAGTGAAATACCACCCTGATGATGTTTAGACCCTAACCCCATTCCGTAATCCGGATGGGGGACCGTGCCAGGTGGGCAGTTTGACTGGGGCGGTCGCCTCCTAAAAAGTAACGGAGGCGCCCAAAGGTTCCCTCAGGCTGAATGGAAACCAGCCGGAGAGTGTAAAGGCATAAGGGAGCTTGACTGCAAGACCAACGCGTCGAGCAGAGGCGAAAGCCGGGCTTAGTGATCCCACGGTACTGTGTGGAAGGGCCGTGGCTTACCGGACAAAAGCTACCCCGGGGATAACAGGCTGGTGAGGCCCAAGAGTTCATATCGACGGCCTCGCTCGGCACCTCGATGTCGGCTCATCGCATCCTGGGGCTGGATAAGGTCCCAAGGGTTGGGCTGTTCGCCCATTAAAGCGATACGCGAGCTGGGTTCAGACCGTCGTGAGACAGGTCGGTCTCTATCCGCTGTGGGCGCAAGGGATTTGAGAGGATCTGCCCCTAGTACGAGAGGACCGGGGTGGACGGACCTCTGGTGTGCCAGTTGTCGTGCCAACGGCATCGCTGGGTAGCTAAGTCCGGCAGAGATAACCGCTGAAAGCATCTAAGTGGGAAACTTGCCTCAAGATTAGATCCCTCTTCCCATTAAGGGAGTAAGGCCGCAGGAAGACTACCTGCTTTGATAGGCAGCATGTGTAAGCGCAGCAATGCGTTCAGCTTAGCTGTACTAATGGCCGAGGGCTTAATCACGTGGTACGGAGAACTCGACACTTTTCGTATGCCATGATCATAAATCACTATTGGTTGGTATCTTAACATGTAAATAGAGTCTCTTGGTGATTGGAGCGACAGGGGTACACCCGGACACATCCCGAACCCGTTCGTTAAGCCTGTCAGCGCCGATGGTACTTGGTGGGTAACTGCCTGGGAGAGTAGGTCATTGCCAAGAGACTTTATTGTTTTAACCGCAAGGAATAGTGAGTTTTTCCCCCGTTTTGATATTTTATAACTTTATGCCGGCTAATGTGTTCATTAAAATTGACAGAAACCAATACTTCGATTAAAATCGTGACGACGTTTAGAAATCGCTCTTTTGGATGGATGGTGAACGAAGATCTATTATCAAAGACTGAACACAGGATTGCATTCAATACCTGGCTCGGCTGAGAGCGTGAACGTCAGCCGGGTTTTTTTTGCCCAAACGCCCGGCAAACCAGGATATTGAAAGAGTAATGGAAGGTTAGGAGGTGAGGAAGTTGACCACGGTAAATCTACGCCCGAACGAGTCGCAAGACGCGTTGCTCAAGCGCTTTCGCAAAAAGGTTGCCAAAAGCGGTATCTTGAGCACAGTTCGCCGCAAGCGCTGGTTCGTCTCGAAAAGCGAGCTGCGCCGGATTCAAAAGAAAAAGGCCATTCGCCGCATCAGGCGAAAGGAACGCCCAGAGATCGAGTGAGCTCGTTTGGGTGAGTGGCTCTGCTGCCATAAACAGGCAGCAGACCAGTATGTCTGGAGGCATGCATGACGAAAGAGGAAGATAAGATTATTGTCGAAGGCACGGTGATTGAAGCCTTGCCTGGGACGCAATTTAAAGTACGCCTGGAGACGGGTCATGAAGTCTTGGCTTATCTCTCGGGGAAGATGCGCAAGTACTATATTCGCATCCTGTTGGGAGATAGCGTGCGGGTGGAGATGTCACCCTATGATCTCACCCGTGGCCGGATTGTTTACCGTCACAAGAAGGCTCACGAAGGAGAGCCTGAAATCCTCTAGCCTGCATCCCTAGTTATTATTAATAAGACACGAGCGGACGCTACGCGCCCGCTCGTTTATTTTAAGACACTATGGACTTAGCAATTATTTAGCTAAAATCTGGGTTGAACGAGTTGAGCACCTTCATATAATTAGCACGCTCGAAAGCAGCTGGATCTGCCACTGCACCCTGGCTCATACTGCCCCGCATTTGCTGTAACCGACTCGTACTCATGCGCGATCATCCACTCTTCCATGCCGGTCAGGATTTGCTGGATGGCCTGAGTCCCGCGCTTGAGCAGCGCTGAGGTGCTCATGGCAACATTGGCACCCGCCATGATGGCTTTGATGGCATCCTCGGGGGTATGCACGCCGCTGGTCAGGGCAAGGTCGGCTTTCACCTTGCCATACAGGATGGCAATCCAACGCAGCGGCAGGCGCAGATCATCCGAATTGCTCAGCACCAGGTTGGGCACCACTTCCAGATTTTCCAGGTCCAAGTCAGGTTGGTAGAAGCGGTTAAAGAGCACCAACCCGTTGGCACCAGCTTCCACCAGGCGCTTGGCGAAGTTGGGCAGGGCGGTGAAGAAGGGTGCCAGCTTGACTGCCAACGGAATCTTGACTTTAGCCCGGATATCGCTCACCAGCTTGAGGTAATTATCTTCAATCTGGTTGCTGGTGAGGTTGACATCGGTGGGCAAATAATACAGGTTGAGCTCGAGTGCATCCGCGCCGGCATCCTGGATCTTATGGGCATATTCGATCCAACCGCCCGTGGAAACACCGTTCAAGCTGCCCATCACGGGGATATTGACCGCCAGCTTGGTTCTTTCCAACGTCTCGATGTATTTATCGGGGGCCAGGCTGTATCTGCCGATATTTGGGAAGTAAGTGAGCGCTTCAGCAAAGGATTCTGTGCCTCGGTTAAGGAAATAGTCCAGCTCCAGGCTTTCGTGGATGATCTGTTCTTCGAAGAGCGAGTACATCACGACGGCCGCAATGCCCGCCTCCTCCATGCGCTTTACATTCTCAACCTTCTCAGAAAGCGGCGATGGTGAAGCCACCAGAGGATTCTTTAAGCTTAAGTCCTAGGTAAGTAGTGGTCAGGTCTACCATGGTTTATCTCCTTATTTCCCTGGATTAGTCATTACCGTCATTGTTTCCATAATGCATGGCAGCCATCTGCTTGTACAGCTCCCAGCGAGATTTTACATCCTGCTGAGCCTGTTTTAGCAGCATCTCAGCGCGTTGCTCATCACTTTGCACCAGCATGCGGTAGCGGGTTTCGTTATAAGCATATTGTTCCAATGGAATGGATGGGTCTTTCGAATCGATGATAAGCGGATTCTTGCCCTCTTCGACCAGCTTCGGGTTATAGCGGTAGAGTGGCCAGAAACCGGATTGGACGGCCAGCTTTTGCTGCTCCAATCCCTTGCGCATGTCGATGCCATGGTTGATGCAGTGGCTGTAGGCGATGATCAAGGATGGGCCTTCGTGGGCATCCGCCTCGAGAAAGGCATTCAGGGTTTGCTGGTCGCTGGCACCCATCGCCACACGGGCAACGTATACATACCCGTATGACATGGCGATCAATCCCAGGTCCTTCTTGGGCATACCCTTGCCATTGGCAGCGAACTTTGCCACCGCCGCACGCGGGGTGGACTTGGATGATTGTCCACCGGTGTTGGAATACACTTCGGTGTCCAGCACCAGCATGTTCACTTTGCGTCCCATCGCCAGCACATGGTCCAGGCCGCCATAACCGATATCATAAGCCCAGCCATCACCACCCACGATCCACACACTCTTGCGCACCAATATATCTGCCAGGCTGAACATATCGCGCGCCCTGGGGTCTTTCACTCCCTGCAGGCGTGCTTTGAGCAATGCGACGCGCTCACGTTGTTCTTTGATACCGGCTTCAGTGCTCTGATCAGCGGTGAGCAGGCCGGTCACCAGCGGTTCTCCAACCAGGTTGGCCAGCTGGGGCAGAAGCTCACGGGCATATTCATTCTGCTTGTCCAGCGTCAGGCGGAAGCCGAGACCGAACTCAGCATTATCCTCGAAGAGTGAGTTCGACCAGGATGGGCCGCGACCATCTTGATTCACTGTCCACGGTGTGGTGGGCAGGTTACCGCCATAAATCGAGGAGCAACCAGTGGCATTGGCTACCATCAGGCGGTCACCAAACAGCTGGGTGAGCAGCTTGACGTAAGGCGTCTCACCGCAACCAGTGCATGCCAGCGAAAACTCAAACAAGGGTTCCAGGAGCTGGGTATTCTTCAGCGTGCGCAGGTTGAGCAGTGAACGGTCCGACGATGGGTAAGGTCTGGAAGAACTCCCAGTTGTCGCGCTCCTGCTCGCGGATGGGTAATTGTTCGACCAGGTTGAGCGCTTTTCGTCCGACCTGGGTCTTATCCTTGGCAGGGCAGGTTTCCACACACAGGGCACAACCGGTACAGTCCTCGGTTGATACCTGGACCGTATATTTGGTATTGGGGAATTCCTTGAACTTGGCATCCATCGACTTGAAGGTGGCAGGAGCTTTATCAAGGTACTGTGGCTCATAGATTTTTGCCCGAATGACCGCATGCGGGCAGACGAAAACGCACTTGCCGCACTGGATGCACAGGTCAGGTACCCATTCGGGCACCTCCAGTGAGATGTTGCGCTTTTCCCATTGGGTGGTGCCGGAGGGGTAAGTGCCATCCACCGGGAAAGCACTGACGGGCAGCTCATCGCCTTCCAGACCGATGATCTTTCCCAACACGTCCTTGACGAACTCGGGGGCTTTTTCAGGGACGTGTGGGCGGCGGGTGATGGTGCTGGTGATCGTGCCAGGCACCTTCACTTCATGCAGGTTCGCCAGGGTCTGGTCGACCGCTTCGAAGTTCTTATTGATCACGGCCTCGCCGCGTTTCCAATAAGTCTTTTTAATGCTTTTCTTGATCTCGGTGATGGCTTCATCACGCGGTAACACGCCACTGATGGCGAAGAAACAGGTCTGCATGATGGTATTGATGCGCACGCCCATGCCGGTATCCTTGGCGACTTCGTGGGCGTTGATCACAAAAAAGCGCAGTTTTTTCTTCAGGATGACTTCCTGCACCTCACGTGGCAGATAATCCCAAACCTCATCCGGTCCATAGAGGCTGTTCAACAGGAAGACACCACCCTGCATGGCGAACCTGAGCACATCGAAGCGCTCGAGGAAGTTGAACTGGTGGCAGGCGACAAACTGCGCATGGGTGATCAGGTAGGGAGCATGGATGGGTTTCGGACCAAAACGCAGGTGCGAGATGGTGTTGCCGCCCGATTTCTTCGAGTCGTACACGAAGTAACCCTGGGCATAATTGTCGGTTTCCTCACCGATGATCTTGATCGAGTTCTTATTGGCACCCACTGTGCCATCTGCACCCAAGCCCCAAAACACGCCCGTGTAGTTTCAGGGGATTCGATATCGAAATCAGGGTCATATTCCAGGCTGGTGTGGGAGACATCGTCATTGATGCCCACGGTGAAGTGGTTTTTCGGCTGGGGCTTGCTCATCTCATCAAAGACGCCCTTGACCATCGCGGGTGTAAATTCCTTGGATGAAAGACCGTAACGCCCACCGATAACTTTGATCTGCCTGCCGCCCTCAAAGATGGCATTAACCACATCCAGGTAGAGTGGCTCGCCAGCTGCGCCGGGTTCCTTCGTCCGGTCAAGCACTGCCACAGTCTTGACCGTCTTGGGTAGTGCGTTAAGCAGGTGTTCATTCGAAAATGGCCGATACAGGCGCACTTTGATCACTGCGACTTTTTCGCCATGCTCATTCAAGTATAGGGCAGTTTCACCAGCAGTCTCAGCACCGGAACCCATCATGATGATCACCCGTTCGGCATCGGGAGCACCAACATAATCGAACAGGTTATATTTCCGCCCGACTATGGAGGCAAACTTGTCCATGGCTTTTTGCACGATCCCCGGGCATGCCGTGTAGAATGGGTTGACCGTCTCACGGCCCTGGAAGTACACATCGGGGTTCTGGGCAGTGCCGCGAATAAAGGGATGGTCAGGTGAAAGGGCACGTGCCCGGTGTGCCTGAACCAGCTCATCAGAGATCATTGCACGAATTTCATCATCACTGAGCATCTCAATCTTGTTGACCTCGGCTGAGGTACGGAAGCCATCGAAGAAATGCAGGAAGGGTATGCGGGATTCCAGGGTGGCAGCCTGGGCAATCAGGGCGAAGTCATGAGCTTCCTGCACCGAGCAGGAAGCCAGCAGGGCAAAGCCTGTGGAACGGGTGGCCATCACATCCGAATGGTCACCGAAGATCGAGAGGGCGTGTACAGCCAGGGAGCGAGCCGAGACGTGAAACACCGTCGAGGTCAGCTCACCAGCTATTTTGTACATATTGGGGATCATGAGCAACAATCCCTGTGAGGCGGTGAAGGTGGTGCTAAGGGCACCGGCTTGCAGTGCTCCATGCACAGCACCTGCTGCACCGCCCTCAGATTGCATTTCGATCACTAGCGGGATGGTCCCCCATAGGTTCGGACGCTTGTGTGCTGACCACTCATCGGCGAACTCTCCCATCGTGGAGGAGGGGGTGATTGGATAGATCGCAATCACCTCGCTTAACTTGTGTGCAACATAGGCAGTCGCTTCGTTTCCATCGATATTGGCGGTTTGTTTTTTCATTAACAATACTCCATATTTGGTATGCGCAGGTTGCGCTAGATATCTTGGATGATCCAATAGACCAATTTACTAGTTTAGTCGTACTACAGTGAAAGAGACAGTTATATATGGCATAAAAATCACCTGTCCCCTGTCATATTTCAATTCTATCTGGCAGGCATGGTGTTCTTAGTAAAAATGCACGCTAATAAAATTGACAGCGATAAAACTGCGGAGCAGTTTTGTGCTATACTTTAATCATGAGTGAGAACCAGCCTGTCTGGATTATTTGGGCGCGTACATTGCAACGCTGGGGATTAAGAGAAGGAGTGGCTTCCGCGCTTGAGGCTGCAGGCTCTCTGAGTATATTGTTCGCACAAGTACTGTATCTCAGTCAACCCCTGCTATCTGGAACTGTGTCGTCCCGTTCACTTCAAGCATTTGCTCAGGTGCTCGAAAATCCTATTGACCGGCAGGAATTTGTATCCTTCTTAAGGGAGGCGCCTACTCGTGGATCAGGTGCTTAGTTCAATCACCAATTACCTGGGCTTATTATTTATCCTATTATGTCTGGGTCTGATTTTATTCTATTTCTTATCAGATCGCACTCGAGCTAAGCTCAACTTACGAGGTATCCAGGCTTTCAGCCACTTTCGGCGTGAGGTCGATCTGGCTGTGGAAGCGGGAAAACGTCTTCATATCTCCCTTGGTCGTGGAAATATCAATGATTTGCAAGGTGGAGCTGCTTTTATCGGCCTTACCATCCTTGACCGATGCGCCCGAGCAGCCTCAAACAGTGACAAGCCCCCGGTAACGACATCAGGCGATGGGGTAATCACCATCCTTAGTCAGGATACCTTACGAAGCACATATCACAGTCTGGCGGCCGAGCAGCGTTATGATCCCACAAATGCACGCCTGACCGGTCTTACACCCATGGCTTATGCTGCTGGAGCCATGCCTGTCATCCATGATGAGCAAATCTCCGCCAATATTCTTACTGGTCATTTTGGGACGGAGATTGCCTTGCTGACCGAAGCAGGCGAACGCAGCCGATCACTGACCGTGGCGGGGAGTGACAGCATCCCCGCTCAGGCCGTGCTTTATGCCACATCAGATGAGCCTTTACTAGGCGAAGAACTTTATGCGGCAGGTGCATATCTGGGAGCAGGAGGGGTACATTCAGCCAGCCTACGCATGCAGGACATCTTACGCTGGGTGCTGGTGGGTGCCATCGTGATCGGTGCGATCCTTAAGCTATTGGGAATATTCCCGTGAAGAAAATTCTACCCATTACAAATGCAATAATTGCCGTTATTTCTGGTTTGTTTGTATTATTGGGATATTTTTTCCCCGCAGCGTTGGGAGGTATTCAATCCACTCTGATTGGATGGGCAATCATCCTGGCTGCATTTGCCTTGTTGTTAGGTATATTTAACCTGGCGATGGTGCATTGGAAAAAAACTGGAAGTGAAGGATCGAGCCGTGTATATAGTATCGTATTGTTGGTATCTTTGTTCGTCACAATTCTCATCGTCAGTATCAGTGGTCCAACCGGATCCTGGTCTATGTGGGTATTTAATTCCTTTCAGGTACCTGTAGAGGTAAGTTTGTTGGCGGTCTTGGCGGTTGTTCTAGTGTATGCCGCAGCGCGTCTGCTCGCTCGTCGTCCAAAATGGAACACCATTTTATTCCTGGTGACTGTGCTGATAGTTTTGGTGGGGTCTGTCCCACTGTTCTTTATTGGAGAGATTACCCCACTAAGCATTGTGCGAGGATGGCTAGCCCAAGTCCCTGCTATTGCTGGGGCACGCGGGCTCTTGTTGGGTGTTGCCTTGGGAACAGTAGCTACTGGTTTACGCATTCTTATCGGTATCGATCGTCCTTATGGTGGATAGAGCATGACTGATATCATCTGTCCGCTATGTGGCAAGCCTAATCCACCTGATTTGGATGAGTGTCTGTATTGCCAGGCGCCATTAAAATCAGGGGGTTTTATCCCTCCATCTCAAGGGGAGGACGAAACAAGTCCATTACCTGCATCATCTGAAAAGGCGGGTGAAGCAGAAAATCAAGCCCCCAAACCAGGAGTTACAGCAAATCTGAAACGAAACATCCCAGATTGGCTCAAACAAACCGAAGCTGGTTTTCTAGACCAGTCAGAAGGTAAGCCTGAAGAACCTTCCCCCGAAGAGCCTTCGGAGCAATTAGATTCTATATTACGTCCGCCTTTGACTCCTCCAGGCGCACAGGCAAACGCAATCGACGATGACTGGCTGGCGAGCTTGCTAGATGAAGCGGGTGTAGGTGAGCCTGAACAATCGAACTTGCAGGCGGAGATATCGGAAGAGACGCAGGAAGAGACATCGGAAGAGGCAGCAGAAGAGGTTGAGCCAGAGGTCTTTATGGAAGGCTCTGGGGCTGCAGTCGAGGGATCGACCGAAGAAGAGCAACCCTTACCTGCCCAACCTGCAGATAAACCTGATTGGTTAAAAAACCTGGAAGCAGCTTCCACAATTAAGCTGGAAGGTGAAATATTCGCCAGTGAGCCAGTGCAAAAGGAAGATGTGGGTGCTGAACCTGTTGAGGAAAAGGGTCAGGAACAACAATCACTGCCAGATTGGATAGCCATGTCGGGTTCTGAAGAAACCCCACCAAGCTCTGAGAAACCAGAACCCGCGATTGCTCCAGCCGAGCTTCCAAACTGGCTGGAAGCCCTCCGCCCCACGGATAAAGTCACACCCACTGGCCCGGTTGAGGACTTATCAGGTGCAGATATCGTTACAGCCGGTCCTTTGGTGGGCTTACGCGGCGTGATATCAGCTCACCCCTCAGCCATAAAGGCGCAGAAACCACCCACATACTCCATAAAATTGCGCGTCACAGATGAACAGCAAGCACGCGTGGAGATGATGAAAGAATTACTGGCCGATGAAGGGAAACCAAAGCCATTACCATCCCAACCCATCATCACCACTCGCAATATCTTTCGATTGATTGTTGCAGTTATTTTATTGCTGCCAATGCTCTGGATGATCATCAGCGGAAGCCAACATACATCGACCCCGCAACCCGGTAATATTCCTGGCGTGGTTGATTTTACCCAACGGATACAAGGGTTACCTTCAGGAGCACCAGTCTTGATAGCTTTTGACTATGAAGCAGGTTTCTCCGGTGAATTGAATATCACGATTACTAACATGCTCATCCAGCTGATGAACAAAAATGCATATTTGACGTTGGTCGCGACGGCCCCATCAGGCCCGGCGTTGGCAGAAAGTATGATTACGAATGCCAGCTCGAGTTGGTCAGGAGCCCCAGGTTCTTATTCGAATTATGCAAACCTTGGCTATATTCCCGGTGGTACGATTGGTTTGCTCGGTTTGGCTTCTTCCCCAAGAAATTTATTACCCTACTCGCTGGCGGGTTACAATGTTTGGGCAGGGGCACCATTGAATGCGATTGCGAGCGTAAAAGACTTCTCTGCTGTGATCGTACTGACGAACGACTCAGATACAGCCCGGATTTGGATAGAACAAGTCGGCCCACAGCTTCAGGAAGCAGGTACACCGCTTTTAATGGTTACAAGCTCACAAGCTGAACCACTGATTCGCCCGTATTACGAGTCCAATCCGTCTCAGGTTCAAGGTTTGATTGCTGGTTTGGTGGGTGGTGTGGCTTACGGTCGTACGGTTGGCAACATCCAGCAAAATGGTATTTGGGATGCTTTTAGCGTGGGAGTAACGGTTTCAGTTTTGATCATTCTGATTGGCAGTATCGCCAGTGTAGTAGTAAAGATGCTTGCAGCAAGTAAGAAGAAGGAGACCTAGGAGTGACCTTGTTGGAGCGTATCAACAATCTGGCCGACCCAATCGGAGCGATTATCGGCTTCTTGCTGACGATTATGGTACTCAGCTATATCATCGGTGATAATACCTTGTTTCGGCTGGTGATCCATATTTTCATCGGTGTAGCATCGGGTTATGCAGCGGTCTTAATCCTATATAATGTGATCTGGTTCCAGGTACTTGTGCCAGTTTTACAAATAATTACCACAGGTAAAACGGCCGGATTGGGCATTTATGCGGTTCGCGTAGTACCCGCGGTAATATTGGGATTTTGGATGCTGACCAAGGCATCACCGCGCCTGTCACGTTGGGGAACGCCGGTGTTGGCTTTTCTGACCGGGGTTGGGGCGGCTACGGTGGTTGCTGGAGCGGTTCAAGGGACGATATTTCCTCAAGTTGGAGCGTCGATAAATATGCTAAATATCCACTCAGCTCCAGCTGAGATAAGCAATTTGGTCGGTTGGTTCATCAATGGTCTGATCGTCTTGGTGGGAACCGTTGCGACGCTTATTTACTTCCAGTTCGGCATCAAGCATCAAGAAGAGGGTGTACCAGTTCAACGTCCCCTTTTCATGGAATACATATCCACGGTCGGGCATGGATTTATTGTTGTCACCCTGGGAGTCTTGTTTGCCGGTGTATATATCGCAGCCCTCACTGCACTCATTGATCGGATAGGTTTTCTTTGGGATACCATTCTTCGTTTCTTCTGATAGTTAATCGACATGCCAACTTCACTCATTGATGCTGACTCGGTCCTTGCAATAGAAATCGGAACTGTATCCACACGGGTGATCCTTTTCGATGTTGTTGAGGGGCGTTATCGCTTTTTAGGGCAGGGCAGTGTGCCGACTACATTGGGCGCTCCCTTTAATGACGTTAGTGTGGGTGTGAAGGAGGCATTGGATCAGTTACACGACATCACTGGGCGGGTCTTATTTGATTCCGGAGGGCAGATCGTAATCCCCTCTCAACCGAATGGGTCCGGGGTGGATGCGTGTGTAGCGACAGTATCCGTGGGTCCTCCGCTAAAAGTGGTGGCGATTGGTTTATTAGAAGACGTCTCCACCGAGAGTGCAAAAAATCTAGCTTCCACCACCTACGCCCGCGTGGTGGGGACGATGAGTTTGAACGACCGGCGAGGTAACGTTGCCCGATTGGATTCCATTTTGCAGATGCGCCCAGACTTGATCGTGGTCGCCGGAGGAATTGAAGGTGGTGCGAAAGAATCGGTAATTAACCTGCTTGAAGCAGTTGGGCTGGCTTGTTATTTGATGCCCAAAGATCAGCGTCCGGAAGTGCTGTATGCAGGCAACTCAGAATTGGTTACGGACGTGCAGGAATCTATCGGGACCCTGGCAAATTTACACATTGCTCCAAATGTCCGCCAATCTTATGATAGCGAACAGCTCACACCCTCACAGCCTGCTCTGGCTCAAGTATTTCGCCAGGTACGCTCCCGCCAAATCCGGGGCATCCATGAAGTGGATTTATGGACCGGCAATCAGTTAATGCCATCTGCAACTGCCTTCGGAAGAACCATTCGCTATATCAGCAAGGAATACGCCCACACCCATAAAGGTGTTTTGGGGGTGGACGTCGGTGCCTCAGCAACGACTGTGGCTTCGGCATTTTCCGGAGATTTAAGATTAAGTATCCACCCAGGGCTCGGATTGGGCGAGAACCTTCCAGAGATCCTTAATATGTGTTCCTTGAGTGATATTATGCGCTGGATCTCGGTTGATGTCTCTGATAATTACGTACGTGACTATATCCATAATAAAGCGATATATCCCACAAGCTTGCCACTTACGGCTGATGAATTGGCAACCGAGCAAGCACTTGCCTGCCAGGCAATCCATCTGGCGGTTAAACAAGCCAGTAAAGCATATCCTATTGGACTTCCAGGGTCGATGCCTGGTCTTCTACCGTGGTTTGAGCCGATCATTGCTTCTGGTAGTGTAATCACCAAGGCACCGTTACGTAACCAGGCACTGATGATAATCATGAATGGTCTTCAACCAACTGGAGTAACCACCGTTGCCTTGGATCGTAATAATTTGGCACCCTCCCTGGGGGCGACGGCAAGTGTGACCCCGCTATTGACCATTCAGTCATTGGATGCGACTAATTTCGTTAACTTATGCACGATTATCTCCCCGGTTGGAAATGCTCCTCTTGGAACTCCAATCCTACGCGTTCGTATGACTAGTGATGATGGTAGCGTGTCTGAGCTGGAAGTACAGCATGGTTCCCTGGCAGTAATCAGATTGCCAATGGGTCAGGCTGGAACGTTGCATCTGACACCGCTACACCGGTTTGATGTGGGCATGGGTGGCCTTGGAAGAGGTGGCACAGTCAAGGTGATAGGTGGTGTATTGGGTGTTGTGATTGATGCCCGTGGTCGACCTCTAAGAATGCCTTCAGAACCTGGTCGAAGGCGTGAATTGCTAAATAATTGGCTCGCCATAACGGGTTCTGGACAACATTAAATGGTAATCAAAACGCACGCCCTGTTTAGAGTTCAGTTTCATGCAAGATGTATTTTGGAGAAATGAGAATGCAAGCGCAGATCACCCACATTCTACCCGGCGCAGCAATCCGGCGTGAAAGATTGATGCCGGTGGGAGGACGTATTATCGCCCGACGGGGTCAGGAAGTGAACCCGGCTGATGTTGTAGCTGAAGCGATGTTCCGTCCGGAACATCTATTATTAGATATCAGCAGGGGCCTGGGCTTGGCACCCAGTGAAGCCGATCATTATATTCAACGCAGAGCCGGTGACGAAGTGGGCGAGGGCGATGTAATTGCAGGTCCCGTTGGTATTGGGCGCCGTGTAGTGCGTACGCCAAAATCTGGCACCGTAGTTGTGGCAGGCGGTGGGCAGGTGCTCCTGGAATTGGAAGGTGAGTTCTCCGAGCTAAAAGCAGGCTATTCAGGGGTGGTTGCAGATATAATTGATGATCGAGGCGTGGTTATCGAATCGGTAGGCTCGCTTATCCAAGGAGTTTGGGGTAATGGCAAGATTAACTATGGATTGTTGAACATCCTGGCACATACCCCCGACGAAATGGTCACCCCATCCATGATGGATGTAAGCATAAGAGGTTCGGTAGTCATGGCGAGTTACTGTGAAGACGAAAAAGTGCTCATCTCAGCAGAAGACCTGCCCGTTCGCGGAATGATCCTTTCTAGTATGGATTCGGCATTGGTTCCTGTAGCTTTAGGCGTGAGCTATCCAATCATGCTTGTTGAGGGTTTTGGGAATCTACCCATGAACCAGGACGCATTTAACATCCTAATTTCTGGTACGATGCGAGAAGTGTCAGTGAATGCTGAACCTTGGGATCGTATTGCAAATACGCGACCCGAGGTAGTCATCTCTCTTCCGGATGGGGTACTCCCTGTAATTCCAACCGATTCGGCTGCTTTTGCCATTGGTCAAACAGTAAGAGTGGTCAGCCCTCCCTACAAAAGTATGGTTGGCACACTAACCAATCTGTTACCAGGTTTATCGGTTTTATCAAGTGGTCTACGAGCACAGGCAGCAGGAGTCCTTTTATCAAATGGAGACACCGTCCAGGTTCCCCTGGCAAATCTCGAGATTATCGGGTAAAGACCCATTACCCAAAATGGATTAATGAGGAGAAAGTACTATGGCCTTTACAGACATGAATGATGTCGAACAGGAACTTGGAGAAGAGAAACCACCTCAAAAAAGTGGTAACCGCACTTTTCTTATTATCGCAGGCACTTTGGGGGGGATTATGGTTTTAGCGTTACTTTGTATCGCAGGGCTGGCATTATTACGATATTTACCAGGCCAGCGAGCTGCACAAAATGCAGATGCGACCAACGCGGCCCAGGCTACCGCGCTTGCTTTTGCTGCCAGCCAGACTGCATCTGTACCCACTGCCACGGCTACCAGGCGACCTACATATACCCCAACTAATACTCTGGCTCCCACGAATACACCGGTCATAGTTCTGGCTCCCACCAAATCACCGACGATCGATATTGCTATTGCCACACGTAATGCATTGCTAACTCAGATAGCAGTGACAGCAGCCGCAGGAGGGATAAAAGCCTCTGTAACTCCCCCAGGACCAACCACGACCGCCCTTCCAGTTACGGGGATTGCTGATGAGCTGGGCACACCTGGTCTTATCGTAGCAGCCTTTGTTTTTGTGGTGATTATCTTCTTAATGCGCAGATTAAGAACCGCATCCTAGGGGATTCGGTCTCATTAAATCAAAAGATTGGGATTCAGCATCTCGAGCTTGCAGGATCCCAATCTTTATTATTTAAATAGCTCATGCAACCTGGGTAGCGATCTGTTCACCATATCCGAGTAATGCTTGTACCATTTGGGGTGTGCGACCTTCGGCATAAACCCTTAACACTGGTTCTGTGCCAGACGGTCGGATCAGCATCCAGGAGCCATCGGCGATCAGATACTTTACCCCATCAACCGTAGAAATGCCCGATACTTTTTCTCCCCCAATTTGGACCGGTGCGTCGTCCACCAGCACATGGCTCATTGCCTGTTTTGAAACCGGGTGGCTCAGGCGCAGATCAGTCCGTTGATAGAAGGCGGGTCCCACTTCCTTAAGGAGATCTTCCACCAGGTCATAGAGCGTTACACCGGATGTGGCGACGATCTCCAGCAATAAAAGACCCATCAAAATTCCGTCGCCCTCAGGAATGTGACCATGGAACGAGATACCCCCCAATTCCTCCCCACCGATCAAGACATCTCCCTTGAGCATATAATCAGCGATGTGGTTGAATCCGACGGGTGTTTCGTGCATGGTAAGCCCATACCGCTCCGCCAGTCGATCAATCATGCTGGTTGTGGATACCGTTCGGATGACAGGACCCCGCCAGCCTCGTTTTTCAACCAGATAACGCAAGGATAACGCCATAATTTTATGCGGGTCGACGAAGTTTCCTCGTCCATCCATGGCGCCAATGCGATCGGCATCACCATCGGTCACCAATCCCAGATCCCCCATGCCCATGCTGATGGCACTGGCGAGTGCTCCCAGGTAGCGGCTGATTGGTTCTGGGTGGACCCCACCGAAACCGGGGTTTAGCTCGGCCCGGATCTCCTGGACCTCGCAGCCTGTACCCTGCAGGATGCCTTTAATGACCCCTCGACCGGAGCCATACATCGAATCGACAACCACCCTTTGTGGACTCTCAGCGATGAGATCGAAATTAATCAGCTTTCGTACGTGATCATAATAGGAGGGTAGCGGGTTAAAGCGCTGTATCAAACCTGCCTGACGTGCCTGTTCAAAGTCCATTTGATTGGGACCGCGGCCGCGCTCCTCGTTATCGTTCAAATACACTTCCACCCTCCGGCATTGTTCGGGCAGTGCAGAGCCTCCATACGCTGCTTTTAACTTAACCCCGTTATAGCGTGGCGCATTGTGCGAGGCAGTAATCATCACACCACCAATGGCGCCTAGTTGGCGTACAGCGAAGGAGATCACCGGGGTAGGAGCATCTGATTGCGAAAGGAAGACTGTATAGCCATTGGCTGCCAGGACGCGCGCGATATCCACAGCATACCGGTCGGAAAGAAAACGTGTATCAAAACCCACCACCATTTTGTGCGGGTCGACATTTGCAACTACAGTATTACCATTCAACCAGTGTTCCGATCCAACCGCGTCCGCGATTGCCTGCCCGACCAGACGCAGATTGTGAAATGTGAAAGTATCTGAGATAACGGCACGCCAGCCATCAGTGCCAAAGTGTATGGGCATCGAAGCATCCTCCTGAGTTGGATAAAGGTGGCATAGATTCTATCACAAGCATATATTTCCACAAATTACACATATGATAACTGGTACACATTGTGCATCGAACTCTACGAAAAGCAACGTTCATGCTACAATCATAATATGCCGGAAGACAAACAGCAAATTCTCTCAATGCTCAAGAACATAAATCTATTCGATGGGCTGGATAGTGAACAGCTCGATCGAGTGGCGGCGCTCGCTCAACCGGTGCTATTGAAGGAGGGGGAAAACTTGCGCCTGAATGAGAAGTTCTTCCCGTTTTACATTGTCGCTTCAGGGAAAGTGCGTTATACCCAACCTATAAAAGGAAGCCAGGGACAAAGCTACGTACTTAAACGGGGGGATTTTTTTGGCGCAGATGTGGTATTTCGGGGTAAGCCAAAGTTATTCAGCCTCGTGGCACTAAAGCCCGCCCTGCTCTTCAGCTTTCACGTAGAAGCACTACGCTCGTTGCTGAACACCATCCCAGCGTTAACCAGGAATATAAAAAAGCAACTATCCTGGTACAAGCTGATCCATTCAAAACCATTCAGCTGGCTGGGGGAGGAAGAAACTGTAAAGGTTGTCTGTCGGAAACATCCGGCGTACCTGTTTGTGGTCGAGCTTGCCCCACTGGCGGTTGCCTGGATTGGGGTGATCGTGATCCTTATAGCCGCCCAGCTTTCGACTGCCTCGTTCCGACTGGCAGTAGGATGGTTTGGGACGGCAGTGGTAGGCGCGGCAGGTTTGTGGGCCATCTGGCGCTTCTTCGATTGGGGAAACGATTTTTATATCATCACTGACGAGCGGATCGTGTGGCTGGAACGCACAATTGGGCTGTATGACAGCCGGCAGGAGGCCCCGCTGGTAGCGATCAAAGCCGGCGAGACAAAATCCAGTTTTATTGGGCGTTCGTTAGGCTTTGGCGATGTGATCACGCAGACATTCATGGGGCAAGTATTTTTCCGCCATGTTGGTAACCCAGGTGAGATCAAGAATTTGATCGATCAGGAGCACAAGCTGGCAATCGGGCGCCAGATGGCTACGGATATTCACGCCATTGAAGGGAAAATCAGGCAAAAGATTGAGCCTTCTCAAGCTGTAACCGTCCCGATGAGAGCGACAACTCCTGCACCAGAGGTGGTAACAGGCAGCACATCTAAACAGGAAACAAAACTCATCCCCCAGCAAATGAACTTTTGGCAGTCGCTGCTGGCCCGCTTTCGAACCCGCTGGGAATCTGGGGGGATGATCACCTATCGCAAGCACTTGTACGTGCTATTCACAATGACCTGGCTGCCGGCAGCATGTGGACTGGGACTGCTCGTTGGAACAGGGCTGCTGTATTATTGGCGGGTAAATGACCTGATCGATCTTCTCACACCAGGACTGATCCTGCTGATTGGTATTGCCCTGACAGTAATTGCCATTCTTTGGTGGCTGTACAAATTTGTGGATTGGAGCAATGATATCTATCGCGTCACCGCCGATAAAATCATCGATAGTGAGCGCAAACCCTTAGGGGATGAAATTACCAAATCGGCCCCATTGGAGAATATCATTGGACTGGATTACGAGCGCCTGGGATTTCTGGGGGTTGTGTTGAATTTTGGCAATGTGATCATCAATGTTGGTACAGACAATAAATTCATCTTCTACGGGATTCATAACCCAGCGCGTGCTCAAAGGGATATCTTCAACTATATGTTTGAACACCGGCGCAATAAGCAACAAATCGGATACCTTGCAAGAACAGGAGCGGGTCTCCAGCTATATTGCTGCTTACCACCGCCAGGCAGAAGATATCCGTCAACCGAAAAAACCTCCCCAAATTTGACCAAATTCGGGTAAAATAGCCGCCATGACTGTTCGAGAAATTGTTACCCTTCCGCAAACCATCTTGCGGCATAAGGCTCATAAAGTGAGTGATTTTGGACCTGACTTCCAAACCCTGGTCGAAGATATGGTTGAAACCA
Source organism: uncultured Chloroflexia bacterium (assembly GCA_963828845.1). GTDB lineage: Bacteria > Chloroflexota > Anaerolineae > Anaerolineales > UBA4823 > FEB-25. Next base: position 100,685 of record CAWHGE010000009.1, on the reverse strand, counting down.
TGCGCGTCGCTCCGGGGGTTGGATTGGCAGCCCCTCAGGTGGGTGAATCGACCCGCTTGATCGTCGTTGAATATGGCGATGAAGAGAATGAAGAGCTGCCACCCAAACTGTATGTCATGGCGAACCCCGAGATTACCCGCTCCTCCGAGGAGACGCTGGTTGGCACCGAAGGTTGCCTGTCCATCCCGGGTATTCAAGGGGATGTGGAGCGCCTCGTAGCTGTGACCGTCAAGGGATTGAACCGACATGGTCGGTCGATGACCGTCAAAGCCAAAGGCTGGCTGGCGCGCATCTTCCAGCACGAGATCGACCATCTGGACGGCATCCTGTTTGTCGACCGGGCAGAAAAGCTCTGGCAGGCTGAGGAACATCAGGGGCAGGTCGTCCCAGATAAGGTATAAATCCACCTGGTAATTAGCCAGTACCAGACCTGCGAAATCCTGCTCTTTTGATATAATTTAAGCACACTTGGAATGCCACGGCGAATCTCATCCGTGGCATTTGCATGATTGGCTGAGGAAATGCGGCTTACCCATCTATCACTTACCAATTTTCGCAATTTCACCCGCCTGGATATGGACGTTCCGAGCGGTACGGTCATGCTGGTGGGGGATAATGCCCAGGGTAAGACCAGCCTGCTTGAAGCTATTTATTTTCTGGCAACCTTATCTTCGTTCCATGCCAGCAGTGATAAGCAGCTGATCAATTTTATCGAAGCGCGCCAGAACCTGGCGGTGGGGCGGATTGTGGCTGATTTTTCTCGAGGGGTAGAGAACCACCGCATGGAAGTGCGCATCATTCAGGAACCGAATGGTCAAAACGGGGGTGCGCACCTGCGCAAGGAAGTGCTTGCTGGATGGTGTCAAGCGTAAATCCGGTGAGGCGATCGGGCAGTTCAATGCCGTCCTATTTTTACCCCAGATGATGGGCGTGATTGAGGGTGGGCCAGAAGAACGTCGTCGCTACCTGAACCTGGCACTGGCACAGGTCATTTCACATTATCAGTCCGCACTGGCGGAATACAATAAGGCACTCTTACAGCGCAATGCCCTGCTGAAACAGCTTTACGAGCGAAAAGGTGACTACATCCCAGCTGGATTATTGGGACGATCAGATTGCCACCTTTGGAGCACAGCTGATCCATGCCCGCATCCGTGCCGTGCAAGAGCTGGAGAGGCTGGCAGCCCGCACGCATCGTGAGCTTACCCATGCCAATGAGGTGCTACGTCTGAGCTACCAGCCAGCCTACGATCCGCTTCCGCAGACTACCAGGTCAGTTTGCATTGCCCTTGGATGCAGCCGTGGATCGCTGTGGGTTTTTCTCAGGAACAAATCCGCAAAGGTTTTTTGGAATGCCTGCAGAAGTTGCGGCTGGAGGAGATTGCCCGCGGCGTAACCACCATCGGGCCGCACCGGGATGAGCTACGCTTTTTATCGAACGGCATCGATTTGGGGACATATGGCTCACGCGGCCAGGCACGCTCGGCCATACTGGCGCTAAAGATTGCCGAGGTGGCCTGGATGCACACCAAGAGCGGGCATTGGCCTATCTTGCTACTGGATGAAGTGCTGGCAGAGCTGGATACGCAGCGTCGGTTTGACCTGCTGGAAAGGTTGAACCAATCGGAGCAGGTGCTGCTTTCCACCACCGATTTGGATTTGTTCACTCCAGAGTTTGTTCAAAAGGCGACCGTCTGGCGGGTGGCAGGTGGCAGGGTGGAAATGGATTCACCCCCCAGATTATAACGGGCGTTTGGCAGGTACACCCACCTTGCGTGGGTATCCGCTGGGGGTGGCAGCCACTTTATCAATCACCACCAGGTAGCGTTCTTCAGCCACACCGGGTAATGTCACCGGCAGCAGCTGGCGTAGGTGACCACCCAGCACTCGCAGGGCATGTTCTGCGGAATGCGCCTCAGCTGGACCGCTTTCGCCCTTCATGGCCAGCATGCTTCCACCCACCCGCACCAGTGGCAGCAGATATTCTGCCAGCACTGGCAGGATGGCGACAGCCCGGGCGACTGCCCAGTCATATTGCTCGCGGTAAATCGGATCTTGCCCAATGGTTTCAGCGCGCTCCTGAATCACCTCCACCCCTTGCAGGTCGAGGATCCTAACCACATGGCGGCAAAACTCAGCTTTCTTTCCCACTGATTCCACCAGGGTAAGCTGCATCTTTGGATATAGGATCTTGATTGGTATTCCCGGGAAACCCGCACCCGTGCCGACGTCGATCAGCCGTCCAACGGGAGTCTCGCGCATCGCCAGGAGGCAGGTGAGTGAATCGAGGAAATGCTTAATGTGGATCTCCTGCGGGTCACGGATGGCAGTCAGGTTGAAACGTGTGTTCCAATCCACCAATTCGCGTTCGTAAAGGGAGAGGGCTGATAGTTGAGAGCGCGTGAGGCGCACTCCCAGCTGGCGGTGTACATATTGGCTAAGCACCTGCATGATTTCCGATTATACACGCAAGATTTACCTGGCATGAGAATTGCAACGGGTCTGTCAGCAGTTTGAAGATGATCGTCAAACAGGATGAACCCAATGAAGCGCTTGTTTCACATTATCGCACTGGTTATCAATACTGATATTGGCCGATTTTTCCACCGCTCAAGGGGATTCGCTTCCCAATTTTGCCTATATCTCCGGTTTGAGCGGACATGCCCAGGCTTATTCTCTCTCCTGCGAGGCGCGCTCCGCTGCCGACTGGGCTGCCTTTTGGGGTGTGAGCATTGGAGAGACTGAATTTCTGGAGGCTCTGCCAAATTCCGACAACCCAGATGAGGGCTATGTAGGTGATCCGAATGAAACCTGGGGGCGACTCCCACCCCATGGATATGGGGTGCATGCTGGCCCGGTGGCTGAGACCTTACGGGATTTCGGACTGAATGCAGAAGCACGCACCGACTTGAGCTGGGATGACCTGCAGGAAGAGATCAGTGCTGGTCGCCCGGTGATCGTGTGGGTGATTGGGGCAATGTGGGGAGGGTCACCCGTGGAATATGAAGCCGAGGATGGGAGCACCACCAGGGTGGCAAGCTTTGAGCACACCATGATCCTGACCGGTTATAGCTCGGATAGCGTTCAAGTGGTGGATGCATATTCTGGGCAGTACCAGACATACTGGCTACCCACATTCCTGAATTCGTGGGCAGTACTGGGCAATATGGCAGTACTCGGCTCAAGTGAAGTCGCCACGATTGATAATCCTCCACCTGAAGCCTATGCTGAATCCTACACCGTACAGAAGGGTGATTACCTGATAGCACTGGCAAAGCGCTTTGGTATCTCCTGGTCAGAGCTCGCCCAACTAAACTCCGTTGCCTTTCCATTCACCATTTTTCCGGGTCAGGTGCTGCAGCTACCAGGAGGAGAAGCGCCAGCGGTTGAGCCCGTGTCGCAACCTGAGCCAGAACCTGAGCCGGTGCTTGCCGAGCCTGATGAGCAATCACCCACGACACCGGTGATTAATTACCAGGTTCGCCTACCCATGGTTCAGCGAAACATCACTACTGCCTTTGTGCATTTCGAAGAGATCACTCCTGCTGCACAGGCACCCATCGAGACAGTCATTGTCCTGCACAGCGATACATTGCTCAACTTTGCGTATAGTGTTGATACAGATTGGTGGCTGCTGGCTGAATTGAACAACCTTCAATTCCCGTATGTTGTCCACCCGGGTCAGGTGCTCAGGCTTAGATAGCCGGCTGATAGAAAGTAATGGCGAGTAAAACAGCGATAAGGATAAGTCCGTTCGCTGTAATACGAGTTCACTGATCAATACGATACTTAAAATAACTGAGCTGTCCATGATCATAAACTGGACAGCTCATCAGGTATATTTGACAGGCTTACTCTTCGGGGGCAGGGGTTGGAACGACCTTTGGTTTGCGACCTCTCCTCACCAGGCGCACAATTCCCCAAATAATCAATCCGATGGGTACAAAGATAATCAAAAGGACGGGAAGATACAGGATGGCCAGGCGAATACCGAAGTTTGCTAGCGATTGCAGGGCGTTGATCAACGATTGCAAAGCTTCCTTAGCAACACCGGCGGGCTGCCATCCAGCAATGGTGATGGGCTGCACTGCAGCATTGGCAATCAGCTGGATGCTAATAGAAGACAGGGCAGCTGACTGCTCGTAATACTTCATCTGACCCTTGATCAGCTCGATTTGTTCTCGCACCGAGACCAGCTGTGAATAAACCGAGAGCACATCCTCAGTCTTCGTGGCTGAAGCCATGATTTCCTGAAGCTGTTTTTCAGCAGCTTGCAGGTTGGTCAGGCGTGAATTCAGGTCGGTATATTCAGCGGTCACATCCTGGCTGGACTTGTTCTCACTGATGATCGGTTGGTCGGTCTCTGCCTTGATGGTGGTCAAGGCTTCGTCCAGCTTTTCGGCTGGCACACGGATGGTCATGGAAACCTGGGGTACCTTGACGCCATTGCTCAGGGATTGCTGGTACATGTCGGCAGAGACGACGAATCCACCCATCGCTTCAGCCATGTGCGAGATGGTATCCATTGACTTGAGCGGGTCATTCACCGCAATGGACAGCGAGGCGTTCTTGATCACCAGCCGGTCGACCGAGGCAGCGGTCTGGTCCAGGGCATAGGCGCTCTTTTCTCCAGAAACCGCTGCTCTATCACCTGATTCGAGACTCTGCATTGATGGTGCGATACCGCAGGCAGTTCGGGTGAAGAAAAGTTGCTGGTTTTTGCAGCGCAGGCTGCCAACAGCAGGGTAATAATTACCAGGGCGAATGAAACTTTTTTAACCATGGGCTCCTCCTTGTATTGATTCCTAGCGTTAAAACGCCCCCGCTGAGTAGAATGTTCCCAATTGTGTGGTTAACTGAGGCCAGCACTCTACCATCCAGCGGATAAACGGGTGATATGGCGTTCAGGCAAGTTGTCTTTGCGCATCCGTTCCTGGACGCTCTGGATATCGTATTCAACCCGGTGCCACTCCCAGGTGTAGTCGGTCAGGTCCAAGATGGCATAGGCCGCGCGTGGATCGCGGTCACGTGGCTGCCCTACCGAACCCGGGTTGAGGATGGCCCGCGGGGCGAGGGTCATCTGGGAGATGTGCTCGGGCACCATCAATTGGGCGGTTAGCCGGTCATCTGGCAGGTAATAAAGTACCGGCAGGTGGGTATGACCGACGAAGCAGTAGGGGGTATCGAAGAATTCAAAGCTGACCGTGGCAGTGCGCGTATCGAGCAGGTATTCCCAAACTGGTCGGAATGGGCTGCCATGCACCAGGGTGATGTATTCGAGGTCCACGCGCTCCGGCAGGTTCTTGAGATATTCCTTGTTGGCTGGGGTGAGCTGTTCTTGCGTCCACAGCACGGTCTTGCGGGCATCGGGATTGAAAGCATCCACTTCGATGCTGCCCACTGCGGCTGCATCGTGGTTACCCATGATGCACTGCAGATTGGGCAGCTGGGAGATGCGCTCGACGCATTCATTCGGGTCTGGACCGTAACCCACCAGGTCACCCAGGCACCAGGCGGCATCGAATTGCCCGGCATCCGCGAGCACGGCTTCGAGGGCGGTGAGGTTGGCGTGGATATCAGAAATGATCAGGGTGCGCATGGGTTAATGTTAGCATGAAAAGAAGCGATTAGCAATCAGCGGGAAAAGAACGAAAACCACCTAAGACACGAAGCACACAAATGATAATAATCTGGCTAAAAAGCTCAAGTAGGAGCGCAGGAGGGAATTTGAACAAATAACATACTCGATTCTTCCCTTACGCCAGAAATGTCTTGTTCTATGATTTATTGGATTTCTAATCATAGAAATCATTAAAATCCCAAAAATCATAGTTCAGATGATTTGCGGCGGTCCCTGGCGTAGGCGGGCAGCTGCCTGCTCTTCAGTCGCTTCCCACAAACCTTCCACCCACCACGTGGCACCGGCATCCTCCCACTCGTGAACCTTGTCTTGAAGCTGGGCGCGGTCGAGATCACCCGTTTTGCCCTCTGCTACGAAGTCAAATGGTGTGGTCAGCGTACGGTTGGCTTCAATGTAGGCTTTCATCTCTCGCAGGTCCTCCGGGGTCACTTCCTCAAACTCGCCTTTTGAATTCATCTTCTGTGGAAGGAGTCCATCGCACTTCAGGATGCGGCGCATCGATTTCATACGCGGCCAGATGCCCGGCACCCAGAGGGGAATGCGCGGCTGCTGCACAGGCTTGGGTGGGTAGTACATCTCATCCAGCTGGGTCAACTTGAGATGGTAATGCTTCCCATCGTAATCGAACGCTTTGCGCTGGTAGAGCAGGTTGAGGATGTCGATGGTCTCATCGAGCATCTCGGTGCGGATTTTAGTATCCGTAACTTCGTCGGGGAAGGCGTGCCAACCCATCCAAACTGCCCCAGCTCCCAAACCAAGGGTCAGGCGTCCGTTGGAAAGGTGGTCTAGGGCGACAGATTCACTGGCCAGTTTCCACGGCCGGCGTAGAGGTACAGGGACGACCATCGTGCCCAAGCGGATACGGCTGGTGACCATGGTAGCTGCGGTCAGGCAGATCATCGGGTCTTCGCACCAGATGGCATCCCCCAGGAAGATCCCATCCCAGCCTGACTGTTCTGCCAGTTGTGCCAGGTTGGCAGCTGTACGTGCGCTACCGTAGGGTAAAGCAGCTCCGTATTTCATGGCGGATAAACTCCTATCAATCGAAAATCGAGAATTGTACTTATGTTGTAATACCCCAATTAATGTTTGGAGGAGATTGCTTCCCCTCGCAATGACAATTGGTTTGTGTCATTGCGAGGCGTGATCTTCCGCTGAAGCAATCTTCCTATTATATCCTTTAGATTACACATACCGAAGAATGCTACTACCTATTGCATCTACTCGACTACTCTCCACACCTGGTACAGGCCCAGGCGGTGGTTCTCACCATCCGAGAAAAAGGTCTCAACAATCTCGAAACCAGCCTCTACAGCCAACTCATCCAGCTCCGGTTCGGAAAAGTGATGCACGTAACGCAAGCCCTGACCACCCTGGCGCCAGTCCAGCAGGTAATCACCCGGGTCAACGTCACTTTCGGAGATAAACCGATCGATTCCCAGGGCTGGATGCGGGCGTTAAGGCGTGGGCTGTTAAGAAACTGCCATTCGGAGTGGATGAAGCGCCCTCCAGGCGCAAGCAATGGACCTGGCTTTGCGCAGGACCTGCAGGCGTAGATCACCCCGGGGATGTGGTGCAGCACGGCAAACGCCAGGATGACATTGATATCGATCGCCATGCCAGTGAAGTCTCCCAATCTCGGCTGGATAGGTCCAGCCTGAAGAAAGCTGAAACCGGGGGCTGAGCTGGTAGCGGCCTGTTCGAGCAGGGTCGGGGGAGAAATCCAGCCCGGTATAAGTGCCGAGTGTGCCCGTCGCAGGGCAAGATGGCGTGCCAGCTCACCATTTCCACAGCCCAAATCCAGCAGGCTGTCGCTGGGTTTTATCTGCTCGAGGATGCGCATCACACCCGGCTGCACGTGGCTCCGGGTGGCGGAGAACGGCAAGGCAAAGGTCTGGTAGAATTGCCGGTTGAGCTCAAGCAGGCGTGAAAGCGTGGTAGGATTCACGCGGTTATTATAGCTTAATCGATTGATCCATTGGATTTTCAAGAATGGAAGCGAGTTCAGACAAAGGATAGAAAAAACGAGTGAATGATCATTTTATAAGATGCGAACGAGGAAAATCAGCATTGATAAAATCGAACGAAATCCTATTGAATAAACTTGGAGAAAGATTGCTTCGAGCCCGGAAGAGCACCTGGCTCTCGCAATGACATATGGAACGAGCGAAGTGGTTGAAGCGAGACACCCGAGATGCTGCTTTTGGCGAAGCAAGTGCTGGAGGAGGTGCGCCGGGCGGCGTTTGAGAAAGCATTACGCCGCCACCCCAGCCCGGCAGGTGGTTACCTTGCCAAACACGTGCTGGTGGCAGCCTACCGCCAGCTGGTTGAGCAGGGCGAATGGAAGCCTGATGCGGGCGTTCTCGAGCGCATCCGCATGAAGCCGGTGCGCACCCTTTCGGGGGTGACCACCGTGACCGTGCTGACCAAGCCCTATCCCTGCCCGGGCAAGTGCATCTTCTGCCCGACTGAAGCACGCATGCCAAAAAGCTACCTGCATGATGAGCCAGGGGCGCGGCGCGGGGTGGAGCACAATTTTGACCCCTACGGGCAGGTGGCGAGCCGCCTGAGCGGCTCTGCATGCCGTCGGGCACCCGACGGATAAGGTGGAGCTGCTCATCCTGGGTGGATCCTGGTGTGCCTACCTGCCGGATTACCAGGAATGGTATCATCCGGCGCTGTTTTGATGCCATGAATGGGGTGGAATCTGACAGCCTGGAGCAAGCGCAGGCGCTCAACGAAACAGCCGCCCGCCGGAATGTGGGCCTGGTCATCGAAACCCGCCCCACCGACATCAACCCGGCGCAGCTGGCATGGTTGCGCAGGCTGGGGGTGACCAAGGTGCAGATGGGGGCGCAAAGCCTGGATGACCGCATCCTGGAACTCAACCAGCGTGGGCATTCGGTGGCGGAAACACAGCGTGCGACCGGCTATTGCGCCGGGCGCGGGTTCAAGATCGTGCTGCATTGGATGCCGAACCTGCTGGGAGCGAGCCTGGATTCGGACCGGGCAGATTTTCCCCGCTTGTGGGATGACCTGTGCCCCGATGAGATCAAAATCTACCCGACCCAATTGCTGGCGAATGCTGACCTTTACCAATACTGGCAGCGGGGTGAATATACCCCCTACACGACGGAAGAGCTGATCGGGTTGATTGCCGACATAAAACCAACCATCCCGCGCTACTGCCGGGTGAACCGGGTGGTGCGCGATATCCCCTCGATGAATGTGGTGGAGGGCAACAAGCGCACCAGCCTGCGCCTGGACGTCCAGCACGAGCTGCGGCAGCGAGGCACGCGCTGCCAATGCATCCGCTGCCGTGAGGTGAGAAAGCAATCTGTGGAGGCCGAATCGCTGACGCTCGAGGATTTGACTTACACCGCCGGAGGGGCGGAAGAGCATTTTCTATCCTTTGTCACCCCCGAGGATGCCCTGGCAGGTTTCCTGCGCCTTTCGCTGCCGGGCGATGAGTCACCTGCCACGGGGATGGCGGACCTGGATGGAGCTGCCATCATCCGCGAGGTGCATGTGTTTGGGCAGTCGCTCGCCGTGGGGGCGGAGCAAAACGGTGCGGCCCAACACGCCGGGCTGGGGACGGAGCTGCTCCAGCGAGCGGAATCAATCGCCATTCAGAAAGGGTTCAAGCGCCTGGTAGTCATCTCAGCAGTGGGGACACGTCTGTACTACCTGGAGCGTGGGTTTGAGCGTGGCGAGTTTTATCTGGTTAAAAAGCTGGACAACTTGTGACACTTGGCACATGTAGAGGGGGATAAGCGTCCCTTGTGATAAGGTGAAATATTTGTCACAATACAATGGCTGTATTCTCGTTATCCATAACACAATTCATTAAGGAGGAATTTTGCAATGAGTTCTAAAGGTGGTTCACGTCCATTTACCCCATCAAAGCTTAATTTGCGTTTCCCTGTCCCGTCAGATATCGATATCGCACAGGAAGCCAAGCTCAAACCCATCTCGGTGATTGCGGAGGAAGTTGGTCTGCTGCCCGAGGAGCTCGAGATGCATGGTGAGTTCAAAGCCAAGGTGCGCCTGAGTGTGCTGGAGCGCCTCAAGGATGTTCCCGATGGCAAATACATCGAAGTCACCGCAATCACCCCAACCCCACTCGGCGAGGGTAAGAGCACGACCATGATGGGCTTGAGCCAGGCACTGGGGGCATTCCTGGGCAAAAAAGTGTTCACCTGCATCCGCCAACCTTCGCAGGGCCCGACCTTTGGTATTAAAGGTGGTGCCGCAGGTGGAGGGTACAGCCAGGTGGTACCCATGGAAGACTTCAACCTGCATCTGACCGGAGACATCCATGCCATTACCGCAGCCAATAACCTGCTGGCAGCCGCGATTGATGCACGCATGCTGCATGAGAAAGCCACGCCTGACGATGAGAAGCTATTCAATGCCTTGTGCCCACCCGATAAGCAGGGTGCCCGGCGGTTCTCTATATCCATGTTGCGCCGTCTCAAGAAACTGGGGATCAATAAAACCGATCCGAACGAGCTAACCCCTGAGGAGCGTAAGCGCTTCGCCCGGCTGGATATCGATTCTGCCAATATCACCTTCCGGCGTGTGGTGGATACCAACGACCGTCTCCTGCGCACCATCACCGTTGGGCAGGGCCCGGAAGAGGCAGGCAATGAGCGTCAAACCGGTTTCGATATCACCGTCGCCAGCGAGATCATGGCCATCCTGGCACTGACCAAAGACCTGGCGGATATGCGTGACCGCATGGGACGCATTGTGATTGGTACAAGCAAGGCGGGTGAAGCCATCACCGCTGAAGACCTGGGTGTGGCGGGGGCAATGACCGTCCTGATGAAAGACGCCATCATGCCCAACCTGATGCAGTCGTTGGAAGGTACACCGGTTTTCTGCCATGCGGGACCTTTCGCCAATATCGCCCACGGGCAGAACTCGATCATCGCTGACCGTATTGCGCTCAAGCTGGCGGATTATGTGGTGACTGAATCGGGCTTTGGTGCTGATATTGGTATGGAGAAATTCTTTGATATCAAATGCCGTACGTCCGGATTGATCCCTCAGGTGACAGTGATTGTAGCTACGGTGCGTGCGTTGAAGATGCACGGGGGCGGACCCAGAGTGGTGGCAGGCAAGCCGTTGGATCACGCGTATACGACTGAGAACCTGGACCTGCTACGGGCAGGTTTGGGAAACATGCAGCACCACATCCGCAACGCCAAGAAGTTTGGGGTGAATGTGGTGGTGGCGGTAAACTCATTCAAGGATGATACCGACGCTGAAGTGGATCTCATCCGCAAGGCAGCTGTCGAAGCAGGTGCCGAAGATGCGGTCGTCTGCCGCCATTGGATGGAGGGCGGTAAAGGCGCCATCAAGCTGGCAGAAGCGGTCATCAAGGCAGCTGAGAAACCGACCAATTTCAAGTTCCTGTATCCGCTTGAGTGGTCGATCAAGCAAAAGATCGAGATCATCTGCACGCAGATTTATGGTGCAGACGGAGTGGATTATTCGCCGGAAGCTGAGAGGAAAATTGAGCTCTACACCCGTTTGGGATTTGATAAACTCCCACTGTGCATGGCCAAGACGCACCTCAGCCTGAGCCATGACCCCGCCATGAAGGGTGTGCCCAAGGGGTATAAGATCCCCATCCGCGACGTCCGCGCTTCGGTGGGGGCAGGCTTCCTATATCCGCTGTTGGGCGAGATGCGCACCATGCCAGGTTTACCGACCCGTCCCGTCTTCTACGATGTGGACCTGGACCTGGAAACCGGGCGTGTGTTAGGTTTGTTCTGATCTAGATAAATAACCAGAGTGGGCGGCGCTTGTAGCCGCCCACTTTTATTTAATGGCCGCTTTCGAGGATGAAATGTGATTAAGGGATGATCTGGGATGATTTTAAATGAGATGGTGACGGACTTGATTGTGGCTTATATCCAGTTCAGTCTAACGCTTACCGGAGGCGATGGGTCGCAATCATGCTACCGAGCAACCAGTGATAGCACCATCGCCAGTATGATCATGACGCCGATTACACCCATTATGATCTGCTGGGTGCGCATGCTACGCTGCTGTCCCCGGTTAAGCACTTTCTTTTTTGCCATAACTTGCTCCTTGCTGGATTCCGATTTAGGTAGCGCCAATTATAAAGCATCCTGCGTAAAAATTGCTGAATCTTTGCTTAATAGAACTGACTGTAGAATCCGTTCCTTTACAAGGATTCTTTGACTGCCTGGGCTAATTTCAAGGTCATTCCTTTGACCGATTGGATATCTTCAATGGAAGCCTCCCGGATAGCTTCAATGCCGCCAAAATGAGACAGTAATGCTTTTCGCCGGGTTGGGCCAATCCCGGGGATGGAATCCAAAACAGAAGCCACGCCGGCTTTATCACGTCGGGTGCGGTGGGAGGTGATGGCAAAGCGATGGGCCTCATCACGAACGCGCTGGATGAGATATAACGCTTGCGCGTGGCGCGGCAGCAGGATCGGCTCGGATTTTTCCGGGATAAATAGCTCTTCATTTTGCTTGGCCAGACCGGCCACAAAGAACTTGCCGGTCAGCTCGAATTCCTCCAATACCTTGACTGCCCGGCTGAGCTGTCCTTTTCCACCATCGACGATCAGCAGATCGGGCAGGATGGCAAAGGCAGGGTCGGGCTTTTCACCCGGAGCTTCTGCCAGCTCCTGGGCGGCTTTCCAGCGGTTGAAGCGGCGGGTGAGCACTTCCTCCATGCTGGCGAAATCATCCGGACCTGTCACACTGCGGATATTAAATCGGCGGTAAAGGTTCTTCTTGGGCACACCCTGACCAAAGACCACCATGCTGCCAACCGCAGCAGTTCCCTGGGTATTTGAAATGTCATAACACTCGATCCGGTTGGGGATGGCAGGAAGATTTAAGTATGTCTTGAGCTCAGCCAGTGACTGTTCCTGGCGATGCGTATCCGCGTGCCATTGTGCCTCCAGAGCCTCAAGGGTGGCACTGGCATTCTCAGCCGCCATTTGGATCAGCTCATGCTGTGGGCCCTCACGCGGGATGCGGATCTCCACTTTCTTCCCACCGCGTTTGGTGTTCAACCATTCACGAATGATATGCATTTCCTCGATCTCTTGCGGTAGCAGCACCTGAGCTGGGACGGATGGGGATTGATTGTAAAACTGCTTAATGAAGTCACCAATCACTTCCTTGTCGGGTGTCTCCTCGGCCCCTTCCATCAGGAAATATTCACGCCCGATCAGCTTGCCATTTCGGATGAAGAAAACCTGCAAACAGGCTTCACCATCCGTGCGTGCCATGGCAATTACATCAGAGTCGATGTAATCACTGGAGACGACTTTTTGCTTCTCCACCACCTTTTCGATCGATTGGATTTGATTGCGAAGGGTGGCAGCACGCTCAAATAGCAGTTCTTCAGCCGCCTGATCCATCTCAATCCGCAAGCGAGATACAATGGGTTCGGTGTGTCCTTCCAGAAATTGGCCCAGGTCATCGATCATCTGGCGATATCCTGACTGGTCAATTTTCCCAATACAGGGCGCGCAGCACAATTTGATATCGTAATATAAACAGGCACGCTCATCCTTCCCGGTGATTACACGGTCACACGTCAGGTATGGGAAGATGTGGCGCAGGACGTCCAACGTTTGATGTACCGCCCATACGCTGGTGTACGGACCATAGTAACGCGAGCCATCCTGAACCATCTGGCGTGTCACCGTCAGCTTTGGGAAGGGGTCATTCCAATGTACTTTGATGTACGGGTAGCTCTTATCGTCGACCAGACGGACGTTATAGTGTGGGCGGTGTTTTTTGATCAGGTTCATCTCCAGGATCAATGCCTCGAGCTCGGAACCGACCACGATCCACTCGATTTCTGCGATGTGGTTCACCAACTTGCGGGTCTTTCGGTCTTCCTGTGCACTGTCGTGGAAATATGAGCGCAGGCGGTTGCGCAGATTTACTGCCTTGCCGACGTAGATCACCTTGCCATCCACGTCTTTCATGAGATAGCACCCAGGTTTAAACGGAGCGGTATCTAAAATTCCTTTAATATGCTCAGTAATTTCCATCGGGCATAGATTTTATCACTGTTGGGGGTAAGGGATAAGGGGAGGTCAGGGTTTATAAAGTCTCCCTTCAATCCGTGGGATATGCCGGGTGTTGTATAATAGCGCCAACCGATGTGTGGTTCTCTGTTATATGCACAAAAGGAGTTCAGAATTGGAAAAACCGCTTGAGGTCTTGGTGGGTGAATTATTACGCAAGCGTGGACTGCGACTGGCAGTGGCTGAATCCTGCACGGGAGGTCTGGTTAGTCACCTGTTGACTAATGTGGCCGGCTCATCCACGTATTACATAGGCAGTGTGACTGCTTATGCCTATGAAGCCAAGGTGCGCATCCTGGGGGTAAGCTGGGACACCTTAGAGAAATTTGGGGCAGTAAGCGAAGAAACTGTGCTATGAGATGGCACGTGGTGTGCGTGCTGCCCTGGCGGCCGATATTGGAATTTCAGTCAGCGGTATTGCTGGTCCAACGGGTGGCACGCCCGATAAACCCGTGGGCACCACCTGGATTGGGGTCAGCTCGCCCAAGAAAGAGTATGCCAGGCAATTTCTCTTCCAGGGTAACCGGCTCGCCATCAAAGAACAAGCTGCCCAGGCCGCATTGCAGCTACTAGCCGAACATTTACAGAAAGATTATGTCTGATGAGGTCGAGTGTTAAGATCCGCTATTTATCAGTCTGGAATGTTTATCGATAAGATCGAATCATGGAACCCATCGAAGTTACCGCCCGTTTTGACGAACAAGGCATAATCACTCCCTTGCGCTTCACCTGGAAAGGGGGCATTTATCGGGTGGAATCCACCGGGAGACGCTGGCTGGATGACGTCGGTCAGCATATACTGGTCATGGTATCGAGTGGGCGGATTTATGAGTTAAACTTTAAGCGCGATGAGGGGCGTTGGTACATCGGAAGGGCTAGGCCAGACCGAATGGTCGTATGAGCTCATGAGTCGAAAACTTATTCATTTTTGTGTATTATTTGCGATCATCCTACTGGCATCGTTTGGGGATTTCCATGCGCAGCATGCTCAAGCGGGTGATCCCTACTCACTGATCGATGCAGTCAATAACCTGCGCGCCGCCAATGGTCTGCCTGCCTATCAGATCAATGGCACATTGATGGCCATTGCCCAGGGGCATAGCGATTACCAGGCTGCAATCGGTGAGGTGACCCATACCGGGGCGGGTGGAACTCGCCCAAGAGACCGGGCAGCCGCAGCAGGCTATGGCGGTGGGGGAACGTTTTTTATTTCCGAGAATATTGCCGGAGGGTACTGATCTATCCGTTGATGCGGCAATTTCGATGTGGCTCGGAGATGACCCGCACATCCAGACCATGTTGGGAGCCAGCTATCAGGATATTGGGGCGGGGGTATCGGTCTCGAATGGTTTTGTGTACTATACGATTGATGTGGCTTATGTGGCGGGTGGTGGGAACTACAGCCCACCAGCCACCTCTCTGCCTGGTGGACCGACCGCCATACCGGTCTATCTGGTGCAGACCGTCCACACCCATGCCGGATGGCTCGGTCGTTCACACCGTCCTATCTGGGCAGACGTTGATCGATATCGCCAAGGCTTATGGGGTGCTCGTGGCTGAGATCAAGGATCTGAATAACCTGACCAGTGATGATATTTACGTGGGCGATAAGCTGCTCATCCATCTTGCCAACACGCCTGGTCCGACGAGCACAGCCACTGCCACCATCACTCCCACCCGGGCTGCGACGCCCACCCGCAATCCCACTCGCACACCAACCCCACCGCTTCTCCAGCCTGGCCACTCCAACGGAATCCATATTGGCCTCCAGCGCTGCGCAGAATGGAGCTCAAAACGGATCAGACCCGGTGGGAAGCATCCTGGTGATTGCAATTATTGTTTTGGCTGCTGGTGGGGTGATCCTGATGGTGGTGGGTAGCCTGATCAAGCGCAGCACAAAGCAGGTGGGCGGTTAATTCTCACGCGGCGACCAAAGGTTTTCCAACCTGCCATCCGTGGCTTCACTCAGCTCCTGCCAGCTTGAGATGGGCAAGTCCACCTGCGCCAGGGCAGCGGTGGTCATGTGGTGGGTCACATCGGTTAGCAAGGTCAGCAGTTCTTCCACGTCGGGGTTGTGACCCACCACCAGTACCCGGTTGGCTTCATCCGGAAGGCAGCGCAGGATATCCAGGTAGCAGGCTGGGTCGGAGAGATACAGGTCTTGATACAAGTCAATTTGTCCGGCAAACCCACATGCTTCGGCCACTGCCTGGGCAGTATCATGGGCCCGGCGTGCGGTCGAGCTGAGGATCAGGTCGGGAACAAGGTCATTTTCTTTCAAGTACTTGCCCACCTTGGGAGCTTCTTTTTTACCGCGTTTGTTCAACGGCCGGTCGTGGTCATGCATGGTCAGGCTGTTTCCAGCTGGATTTAGCGTGACGTAAGAGTAATAGTGTCTTCATAGTGTATCATTCCATAATTCGATGTTATCCCATTATAATAGCTTCTTGGATTTTTTACAGGAGATGCTATTCTATGATCCGTGCACTTATTTTTGATTTTGATGGCTTGATCCTGGAGACCGAGGAGCCCTCTTACCGGTCGTGGAAGGAGGTTTACCAGTCTTTCGGGTTTACCACTGCCATTTTCAACCTGGTCAACCATCATCGGCACCACGCAAGGTGAATTTGACCCACGCCTGGAGCTGCAAAAGCAGGTTAAGAGGTCGCGGTGGATTGGGATGAGGTTGAGTTAAAGCGCCAGGCAAGCGAACAGGCGCTTATCGAGGCACAGCCAGTCCTACCGGGGGTGGAGCAGTATCTTCAGGATGCCAGGCGCTTGGGGCTGAAAATTGGTCTGGCGTCCAGCTCATCTTGCAATTGGGTGATGGGGCACCTCACCCGGCTGGGGCTGGTGGATTGCTTTGATTGCATCCGTGCTTCAGATGATGTTCAACAGCATCAAACCTGACCCAGAGCTATACCTATCGCGTGCTGCGTGGGCTGGGTGTGAGTGCAGATGAAGCGATTGCCCTGGAGGATTCACCCCATCGGTATCCGGGCAGCCAAAGCAGCCGGTATATTTTGTGTGGCTGTACCCAACCCGCTCACCCGCCAGCTGGATACTCAGTCAGGCAGATTTGCAGCTAGAGCTCGCTGGCAGAGATGCCCCTTGAGCAGCTGCTGGATAAGGTCAATGCTAATTAAACACAGAGAGCCGCTTTGTAAGCGGCTCCCCGGCGCGCTGCAGCATCCTTATCCAATCAGGAGGAGGGATGCCGCAGCGCTGTGTCTTATACTATCACTTGACATGGCTGACATCACCTCCTATATGGTGGGATAGCATTGGGAGGGGTGGGTAGACCACCAATGATGGATAAAGTATCACACAAATTCAGGCCGGCGTCAATGGATAATGCACTCCTTAGTGCATGGGTTATAATAGTTTTTCGTTCTTGAAAGTGAGGTATTCATGGGATTTCATGGTGGTGGCTGGTTTTCATTCCTAAGCTCAACGGGTGAAAAACCCAAAGTCACACTTGGCCTGCTGCGGCGGGTACTGGGTTATTCAAAACCGTATCGCTGGCAGCTTGCTTCTATGCTGGTGTTGATCTTGTTCTCAACCGGCCTGACTCTGCTGACGCCACTGATCCTGCGTGACTTGATCGATAAGACCATCCCCTCAGGCAACCTGTCCAGGTTGGTCCTCCTGGCAATTTCATTGCTTCTCATCCCAGTAGTGGGTGGTGCCATTGGCGTGGTCCAACGGCGCCTGAATGCCATGGTGGGTGAGGGGGTCATCTATGACCTGCGGGTGGCATTGTATGCCCGTTTACAACGCATGTCGCTGCACTTCTTCACCAATACCAAGCTGGGTGAGCTGATGAGCCGCCTGAACAATGACGTGGTTGGTGCGCAGAACGCCATCAGCAATACCATCGTTAATCATCATCACCAACATCATCCAGGTAGCCGCAGTGCTGGTGGTCATGCTGACCCTGGAATGGCGGCTGACATTGATCAGCATCATCATCCTGCCGCTCTTTATCCTGGCTGCCAGGCATATGGGAGACAGATTGCGCAATATATCCCGCCAGCAAATGGAAGCCAATGCCCAGATGAACGCCACCATGAACGAAACGCTCAATATTGGCGGGGCATTGCTGGTCAAGCTGTTTGGACGAACCGTGACGGAAGTAAAGCGCTTTGAAAGCCGTGCTGCTTCGGTGCGTGATCTTGGCATCAGGCGGGCACTGCTGGGAGCCATTTTCTTTATCATCATCGGTCTGGTGAGTGCAGTCGGGACTGCCCTGGTGTATGGCATTGGGGGTTATTTGGTGATGCAAAAGACATTTACCATCGGTACCATCGTTGCCTTTGGATCCTACATGTCCAGTCTGTACAGCGCTCTACAGGGGTTGACGAATGCACCGGTGGATTTCGCCACCTCGGTGGTCAGCTTCGAGCGTGTATTCGAGGTGATCGATCTGCCGCATGATATCCTGGAAAAGCCGGAAGCGTGCGTGTTGAAAGAAGTTCGAGGGTGAGCTGGTCTTTGATCATGTCACCTTTAAGTACGACGTCAATGGGAATGCATTGCTGAGTGATGTGAAACGCTATGGCCGGATGGATAACGTCGATGCTGCGCTCTCGGGAGGGTTTCAAGAACCAAAAGGTAAAACCATCCGTGCAAGCTGATGGTCACTCGGATACCGACGAAGAAGAGGTGGTTCGTAATCAGGCACGCTTGATGGCGCTTGATAATGTCAGTTTTACTGCCAAGCCCGGGCAGCTGGTGGCCCTGGTTGGACCGAGTGGGGCAGGCAAAACCACGCTGACCTATCTGATCCCACGCCTGTATGACCCCACCGAGGGGCGCATCCTGCTGGATACTTACGACCTGCGTAATGTGACCCTGGATTCGCTTTCAGCCCAAATTGGCATGGTGACCCAGGAAACCCACCTGTTCCACGATACCATCCGCACGAACCTGCTGTATGCCAGGCTGGATGCCACCCAAATGGAGCTGGAAGCAGCTGCCCGGGCGGCCAATATCCACGATTTTGTCATCAACCTTCCGGATGGCTATGATACCATCGTGGGTGAGCGCGGTTATCGACTGAGCGGGGGGAAAAACAGCGGGTAGCCCTGGCGCGGGTCATCTTGAAAGATCCGCGCATCCTGGTCCTGGATGAAGCCACCAGCAGCCTGGATAGCGAATCAGAGATGCTGATCCAGGAAGCGCTCAAACGGGTTATGGCAGGGCGCACCAGTATTGTCATTGCCCATCGTCTGAGCACGATCCTGGCCGCCGATATGATCCTGGTTATGGACCGAGGCAAGATCGTTGAACGTGGAACGCATCGCGAATTGTTGTCTGGAGGTGGGTTGTACGCTTTACTTTATGAAACTCAGTTCAGTCGAGAGATCGTGACCTGGCATGAACATATATTTTGCCTGTTCGATTACCGGAGGCCGCCAGGATGAGCTGATCTACCAAAAACTGGTGGCTGCGTTACAGCAGGATGGTCATCACGTGCCCACTGCCCTGCTGGCAAGCCCGGAAGTCATGCCACTGGAGGGGGTGGTGTCGCCAGAGGATGTGTATGCGCGCGATGTTAGCTGGATCACAGATTGTGACTTCCTGCTGGCGGAGGTCAGCACGCCCTCGCATGGTGTGGGTTACGAGATTGGATATGCCCTTTCGCTCGGGAAAAGGGTGCTTTGTCTTTATCGCAAAGGCTGTAAAGTATCAAAAATGATCCTGGGCAATCCTCATCCCCAGCTGACCGTCCAAACCTATGAGACACCCGAGCAAGCGGTTCTTTTGCTTTCCACCTATCTGGAAAATTTAGCTGAATAGGTGCTGGATGAATAAAGGCATTCTGGCTGGGATCGGAGCACACATTCTATGGGGGTTGTTTCCCATTTATTGGAGGCTGCTCGAACAAGACCCGGCGATAGAAATCCTGGCGCACCGCATGGTCTGGTCATTGGTATTCGTTGCTGGAATACTGACCGTACAGAAAGAATGGCGTTGGCTGGGAGAAGTACTTCGCAACCGCAGAACAGTGGTGATCTATACCCTGGCTGCGATCCTGCTCTCTTTCAACTGGTACACCTACATATGGGCGATAAATGCAGGGTATGTGGTGGAAGCTTCCCTGGGTTATTTCATAAACCCTTTGGTCAACTTCTTGTTAGGGGTGATCTTCCTGGGCGAAAAGCTGCGAGGTGGGCAGGTGGCTGCGGTGATCCTGGCCGGCCTTGGCGTGGTCTACCTGACGGTGAACTACGGCTCATTGCCATGGATTTCGTTGGTGTTGGCATTCACCTTTGGTATGTACGCGCTGATCAAGAAGACTGCCCCCCTGGAATCGATGCATGGGTTCAGCCTTGAAACAATGGTATTGTTCCTGCCAGCCCTGGCGTATTTGTTCTATCGAGATGCATCAGGGGTTGGAGCTTTTGTTCACCAAGGGGTGTTGGTCACTGTGTTATTGATCCTGGCTGGTCCGGTGACTTCAATCCCCCTGTTGATGTTTGGATATGCAGCGCGCAAGATTCCGCTCTCCATGCTGGGCTTTATCCAATACATCACCCCAACCATGCAATTCATATTGGGGGTATTTGTCTATTTCGAGCCATTCCCGAAAGCCAGGCTGGTCGGTTTCAGCATCATCTGGCTGGCTTTGCTGGTGTATTCGCTTGAAGGTATATGGTTCAACCGCAAGCCAAAAGCTAGCCCATCACTGGTCGAACCTTTGTAAGAGATCCCACGCCAGTGAATGCACCCGCTCCAGGGTATTCATCTGCAGGTGATCAGGAGTGTCGGTCAGGCGGTGCCATTCAGGCAGGATGGGAGAGCCCTGATGATGCGCAGAAAAGCACACAGCCTTAAAACCGAGCTCCCACAACGTTCCACCCTCAGTCGAAGCCCCGATTAAGGGGGTAGTGGTGGGGTGTAACCCGTATGGCTTACCAACCTCATTTACTAAAGTCTCTACCTCAGTTGGAATGATCCTGCGGTGCAGATTTCCCTCCTCATGCACATAACTTATACGATCACCAATCCCCACCAGCTCAAAGTCCACAAACAGGGCATCCTTTAGCATGCTCCCATGTTCCTTCAACAGGGCGAGCATGCCATCACAACCCGTCTCTTCGCAGCCAGTGAATGCCAGCCAGATTTCGGTGTTCTGGAGAGGCTGCATTATCAGGCGCTCAGCCAGAGCCAATACGGTTCCAACTGCGGAGGCGTTATCGTTGGCTCCGGGGGAATATTGCCCTAGATCAGCCGTCACCCCGCTGAACCATCCCAGGAAATGAAAGATTGCCAGGACCAACCCTAACCAGGCAAAGATTTGCCACTGAGTGAGGACAAACAAGGCATAGAGAGGGATTGCCAGGAAGACGCCGTAAATACACACCACCCCTGAGATAACAAAAAGGGTGACCAGGAAATTGCTGGCGAACCAGAAAACTGCCCGGTGGCTATCCAGGTGGCCTACCAACACCAAACGGCGACGAACTTCACCCACCGGTGGAATAACGGCGATGACGTTTTGACTGGGCGCATGCGGTAGAGTGGTGCGCAGTGGGTAGTCACGAAAAGTAAATTTACACCACAGCATGCTACCACTTACGCCTAACGCAATCAGAGAGACGATCAATGCGGGGACATAGCCTAATGGTTGGCGAAGAAACCAGAAAGCCGCGTGACCCACCAGTGCCATCCCAAATGCTAACGCGAAAAACAACCAGATGGAACGTAATCCAAGGAATGGCTGCATGTGTACATCTTCCAACCCAAGAGATTTCAATTGTGCCTGGGTGTATTCAGCTGCTTGTTTTTCAGCTGCGGTGGCTGAGCCGCGCCCGCTCCTGGCAAGCACTTGGGCGTGGGAGAGGGCGCGCTCAGCAAAATGAGCAGAGTCTGTCAGGTTTGTGCTCATAAGATGGATAAAAAAGGCTGCCTCCCACAGGTTGCACCTGCAGGAGGCAAGATTTTAGGGTTTGATCTCCAATAAGCCGCCCGCACTGTTTCCCTGTACTTCAGGGAAGTAGAACATCCAGGCATGAGCGGGGAGCAGGTGGTATTCACCGGCTTGCAAAACGGTAAGCGTATAAGTCAGATCATAAGATCCGGCAGGCAGGTAAGAAGCCGTCCAGCTGATGTGATCGTCATAGATTTGGGCCGCGTTGAACATCCACCAACCCCAACCATTACCAAAAGGATCGCGTGGATCGTAGAGCGGTCCGGGCTCACCCGTCGCGCCCAGCTGGGAGGTCTTAAGGTTGGTATTGAGGATCTCCGTCCCTGCAGGGATGTAGTCTTCCACCGCAAAGTGATAAACATCATTGGCCACCACGACGGTCAGGCGGACGGTCAGTGTATCACCGACTTTAGCAACGCTGATTGGGCTGGCGGTTTTCAGGTCAGCCCCGAGCGGGAAGTAAGCACGGCTCACACTGATTCCCTGGTCGAGGGAGGCAACGTCTTCCACCGGGCGATAAACATTCAATGCAGCTGTGTAGTACAGTCGCCCGGTACCGCTTTCACGTTGGAACACCAGTGCATTGGGATCATGCGGGTACAGAGTGTTGATGGGTATACTGGTTACCACCGGGTTGAGCTGGGTCTCGCTGCCCGCCTTACCCATGGCGATCTGGGTACCATTCAAGCCAGCGCTGAACGCATAATTACTGCCCAGCTCACCCGTGCCTTTCATCACTTCATTCATAGCCAGCAGGATCCAGGCACTTTCGTAGCTGGAGCTCCAAAAGCCCGAGGCCCCGCGGTTGGACATCAGATAATTCACCGCATCCGGTAGAACGGTGGAGGCTGGCTCGATCTGTGCCAGGGTATATACCACCATGGCAGAGTTGGAGAGGGTGGAGGTCATATTGCGCCAATCAGGGTTGTCCGCCTTCCCAATGCACCCCTGTTGCTGAGCGGATGGCAGTAGATTGTAGGTCTGAGATCAAGGTCGGCACCTGGTCACTGCTCGAAGAGGCCAAATCGAGTGACAGGGTCAGCATGGCTTTAGCCCACGGGCTGAGTTGGTCGCGCACTTCATACAGGCTGTTGGCGGAGGCCAGGTCACCCTGCCCAGATTGCTTCAGGGCGAAGAGTTCGAACGCCAAACGGTCAAGCTTCCAGGCTTCAGTGGTCTGACTGGGTGTGATCAAATTGGAAGAAATATAGCTCCCGGCTTTGTTGATGACCTCCTCGGAGACGGTAACGCCGGCTTCCCTGGCTTTGACCAATCCGAATAGCACATATGCGGTGATATATGCATCACTTTCATCTTCCTGCCACCAACCCCAACCGCCGTCCATATTTTGCAGTGTCAACAAGTGCTGCAGGCCTTCATTGAGCGTCCGGTCGAGGCGAGCTTTCAGGTCAGGGGATTCTATGCCGAAGGCTTGCAGGGTGGAATACGTCACCAGGTTGGGTAAGAAGCGCGATAGGATCTGCTCGGTGGAGTCATAGGGGTAATTTTCGAGTGCATCCAAAGCATCCATCATAGCTGCTGCCAGTGAAGGATCAAGCTCAACATTGAGTGAGCCACTCTTGGCATCAAAAGTCACAGGCAAGCTGATCAGCTCGAGGCGCTGGCCACCCTCTGGTAGTGTGCCTGAGGTGGCAAAAGTTTGAGGCGCAGAGTAGCGCAGCACAGGTAAAGCTCCTTTGGAGACCAGCACTGCATCCTGCAGACCACCTGCCTGGGTGGCGAAACGCAAGCTGACACTGGCAACATCCTCAGCTGTACCCCACCATTCCAAACGCGTCCGACCGTTGGGTGGTACGGTCACCAGCTGAGTGGCGCTGCTGGGATCGTCCAAATTAAAGCCAATTGCCTGTAATAAGGCAGTTCCACGCAGCTCATTGGGAGTGTTATTCTGTACCACTGCTGCCAGCATAGCATGGTCACCCACCACCAGGAAGCGTGGTGTTACCGGGCGGATCAGCAGATCTTTGGTGGTGATGACCTGTAGCTGAGCTTCACCCACCAGAGTATCCTTGGTCAGCCCGCGCACCAGTACCTGCCAGGTGGTCAGGCTGTCGGGAAGGTTCATGCTGACGGTGGCTTCTCCATTGGCATCAGAGACGATCTGAGCATTCCAATAGGCGGTGTCGGGGAAATTCTCACGCGTGACGGATTCAGGGGCGCCCCCATCTCCACCACCCATGCCGCCTGGCATATACCGCAAGCGTTGACCGGAAGCCGCCAGGCTGATACCGGTGCGCACCGTGAGGTCTTGCTGCCCGTAGAAGGCAGAGAAAATATCTACGGCGTTGGGCTCAGCCAGGGTAAGCACAGCCAGGTCCACCACGGATAGGGAGAATTCGCCCTCTACAGGGCTGCCACTGGCATCGGTAATGCGTAAGGTAAAAGTGACCGGCTCGCCCGGACCAGTACGTTCAGGCTGGCTGGTCAGGGTCACGGTGAGGTACTCAAAGGATGGATCGACCGGCAGGTTGACATAGCCCTGGCGGAAGTCGGGGTACCCTTGTTCATCCTGCCCAAGCAAGGTGACCGCAACATATACATTGGGGGCGTCTTCCGTGCTGAGGGCCAGGGGGATGGTGCTGCCGCCTGGTTCCAGCTGCAGGATTTGATAGCGCATGACAGTTCCACGCTCGATGGTCAGCAGACCCAGGGCAGTGCTGCCGAAGGGGTTGGGTACGAAGACTTGGGCGTTATCACCAGGTTTGTACCCATCCTTGTCCGCTACCAATCGCAGGCGTTGGTTGGGCAGTGAAGGCCATTCTGCCTGTCCGGCACCTCCCACCCAAACGATGACCTGGGTGAGCGTGCCATCTCCTGAAACGTCCAGCTGGTATGTCCCCGGATCAGGTGGGGTGAACCCCACCCGCGCTTTGCCATCTGCATCGGTGGTGATAGTGGTACTGCCAATGGGTGTATATTCAGGCTCATAGGTGGGGAACTGGTAACCCATGGTCTCTGAGGATGGATCGTGGCGCACCCAGACCACACGCTGGAATTGAGCGGTAAGGGTCCGTTCACCTGCAGGGTTCCCCTCCCAATCTGCCACCAGGACTTCAAAACCAGCCTCTGATTTCGCTTGATAGGTCCAGGCATCAGGATGGACTCCGATGTAATATTCCGCTGGATTGACGTAAACGGTGCTGCGGGCGCTGACAGGTTGGCCGCTCTCATCCGTGAGGGTGACCTCAAGAGTATATTGGCTCCGCCCGGGCGAGGCTGGTGCCGTGAGCTCCAGGGTCAACAATCCATTCGAGTCCGTCTGACCCTCCCCTTCGCTCACGGAATTACCAAGCCCACCCATCCCAAAGTTATAGTTATAGGCGTTAAGCCAGCTGGTATCCACCGGACCGACCTGGTAGTTGGGGATATTGAAATAAGAATCCTGTTGGTACAGTACCCAATGCAGAGACAGGTTTCCGGCAGGGGCATCGAAGAAGTAACGCGGCATTGACCTCCGCTACGAGAGCTGTCCCGCTGAGTACATCCGTGGACTGGAACGCCACCTGTAGATTGATCTCCGGTTTGCGGTAATCAGCCACCTGGAAGAAAATCGAGTTGTAATAGTTGGGGTTTGTCAGGCTGTATGTACCAGGCTGGGCATCTGGGGGCAGTATGTACTCTCCATAACCTGTGGCAAAAGCATTGAGTGGCAAGTCAAAACTGGCTGCCTGTGTGCCCTGGGTATCATAGAGCACCAATGGGTAGGAGCTGATATCCGGCAGGGAGTAGCGACCATTTGAGGCTTGCCGAACAATGATGCGGAAGTGCACCGTGTCTCCGGGCCGGTAAATAGGGCGATCGGTGTAGATGTAAGTATATATTTTCGATGGAGAATAACTTTCTGGGATATCGAAATTCCAGGGAGTAACCCCTTCATTCCAATAGGAGATGGCGAAGCCAAAATTATCCTCACCCGGCGTCCCAAGCATGGCAAAAAAGGCACTGTAGGGATCCTCGTAATCTGCGATGGAGCCCTGGAATATGCCACTCGTATCGGTCGTCCCAGAAACAAGCACCTGACCGGATTGGTCGTATACGGATACTGGCAAGTCTATCGCCGGTGTATTCGTGTTCAAATCAACTGCCCAAACGAAGGCCTCGGTCGGGCTCAGTTTAAGCGTAGCCTGGTAGTGGCTGATTGCCAGGATCATCGTGTTAACATAACCATAGGTGTTGGGAAGATTTATCCGCATGAAGTACAAACCCGGAGCACGCGGCTGCCCATCCGGTGATATCGGGATGGTCACTGCTGTGGATTGGTTGCGAGGTACTTCCGGATAGAACGTCCAGGATTCAGCATCGCCTGGATTAAAGTTTTGGCGGATATCATAGCCATTATTACCGAACATCTCGACCAGGTCGTTGGTAGTCAGAGTTCCTATAGAAAGTGGGATTGAAGACACATTGGTCACCTGGGCGAGCACGCCAGTATCTTGGGTGGTAAGGAAGGTGGTATCGGGGTTATATGGGAACTGGACAGATGGCTCGAGCGCAGCCGTGCGGAAATGCAGGGTGTAAGGCCGGCCCAATCGGCTGCCCCACAGGTCAGTCAGCTCTGGAGAGATGGTCAGCGTATAGTTGGTCTCGGGATCAAAAACCCCATAAATAGATAGCGTCATCTGACTATCATCTGTCCAATGATTGAAATCAGAGACGGATGGGTTAAAAGAGATATATTTCTCGATATCATCGGTGGGCAGGTAGGAGGAAATGGATAATTGCAGGCTCTCATAATTATCCTTTACTCCACCTTCAGATGGCACACTGCTGTAGATGGAGAGCTCGGGCACGGTATGCCAGCGTATAGTTGATCTGCTTCACCGAGAGGTGTTCCGCCCAGTGCGGCAGCATCCGCACCCAGTAGGATTGAGTATGACGCATCACGCTGCAGCAGGGCTGTAGGGGTGAATGTGAAAGTGGTGAAGTCCTCGTTCCAGGCAGATTCACCGGCAACTGATGCGCCATCGCTTGCTTGCAGCGCGAAATTTGCTTCTACGCTGGATGAGTCCATCGAATAACTGAAGTTAAGCTGGACGTTGGTATCCAAACGCACATACGAGGAGTTATCACCAGGATAGGCAGACACCAGACGCGGCAGTACCGTATTGAATGACCAGCTTGAAGTAGCATCTAAGGGCGAGCCAGCTGTTGCTGGTCAGATCAGGATCGAGATTCACCCGGTAGGATGCCCCACCTGCCAGGGCAGGTTCGGGATAAAAAATATAAGTGCTGGTATTAATCCATTCACCACGACCATTTGCGGTGGGGGTAATTGTAAACGCCGCGGGCAGACTGGCAGGGTCGGGACCCAGCGCGACAACCGGCTGGTTGAAAGACGCCACAACCGCTGAAGTGGGATCCACATCGTTTGAGCCATTCGCAGGCAGGCTCTGCACAACGCTTTAGATACCCACTGGTGGTGTAAGACAGGCTGATGGGCTGCAGGAGTGCCATTCCCTTGGCAGATTGAGCCGTAGCGGCGATGTTGATTGTCAGGGGTGTGTCAGGCAACAGAGGGGTATCGGGGGTGAATGTGAGAGTAGCGTCGTCACTCCAGGCGAAGCTGCCGGAAAGGGTTGGCTCTCCGGTCACCGCGGCTTCAACCGAGGTGGGCTGCATTGGTTGGTTAAAGTACAATGTGATCGGGTTCTTGAGCGCAATCTGAGAGCCTGGAAGCGGGTCGGTTTCCACCAGTGCAGGCGGCAGGTTCTCGGGGACCTTTGTAGGTGTGGCTGGCACGGTTGTGGGGATAACTATAGGGGTTGGAGTTGTCTTTTTACATCCCTCAACTGACCAGGCCAGGCTGATCAGGATTAGTGCGGAAATTATAATGAATATCGGTGACTTACGAGGTATCTCGTATATAGGATGGGAGGAGTGCATCGGTTTCTCCTTTATGGGGGTAAACCTTCCCCGATTAAAATGGATTATAACATCCCCATTAAGACGTAATACACCGTTGAATTGTTCACATCAACCCTTGTTCCAGGTCTGATAGGATATCTGGCAGGTTTTCGATACCCACGGAGAGGCGCACCAACCCATCCGTGATGCCCTGGCTAAGACGGTCCTGGCGTGGCACCGGACCGTGGGTCATACTGGCAGGATGCTCGATCAAGGTATCCACGTTGCCCAAGGATACTGCCAGGGTGGCCAGGCGCACACGCTCCATCAGCCGGATTCCCGCCTGCATACCGCCTTTTAGCTCGAAAGATAGCATCCCGCCGAAGGCATGCATCTGCCTGATCGCAATTTCATGACCAGGGTCATTTTCTAAACCGGGGTAATAGACTGTGGCAACCGCCGGGTGGGTGGACAGAAAGCGCGCCACTTCCATGGCATTCTCGCAGTGGCGTTGCATGCGCAGTTCGAAGGTTTTGAGCCCCAGGTTTGCCAACCAGGAATCGAACGGGCTGGGGATGCCCCCCAATACCTTGACGAAGGTGTAGAGACTCTTGTGGATGTAATCGGCGTGTGAGCTGACCACAGCACCGCCAGTGAGAGCGCCATGCCCGGAGAGGAACTTGGTGGTGGAGTGAACCACGATATCCGCCCCCAGGTTGAGCGGTCGCTGGCAGTAGGGGGTGGCAAAGGTGTTGTCCACTGCCAGCCAGGCACCATAATGGTGGGCAATCTCCGCTACAGCTTTCAGGTCGACCATTGCCATGGTTGGATTGGCAGGGGTTTCGGCATAGGCCAGTCGGGCGCCGGGGTGGGCTTTGAAAGCAGCTTCCCAACCGGTCGGGCTGATATCGCGCACCCATTCAACCTGGATGCCCAGGGTAGGTGCGATTTCTTTCAGAAAAGTGAAAGTGGCGCTGTAGACAGCTTCTTGGGCTACGATGGTGTCACCCGCTTTGAGAAGCGAGAACAGTACCGCAGTGATGGCTGCCATGCCTGAGGTGAAAACCTGTCCGGCTACCAGGTTATTGGGGTCGGTCTCTGGTTGGCCGCGAATCAGGTCGAGTCCTTCCAGGGTGGCAATTTTTCGTGCCAGGTGATCCAGGTTGGGGTTGCCCAGCCGTGTATAGTAATATCCCGGCTCCGTGCGGGCGACAATTCCGGCACCCGTGGCGACATCCGGAAAGTTGAAGGTGGAAGTCTGGTAGATGGGGGTCACGTGGGTGTGGTGGGGGTTGTCATCTTCGCCCACATGGGTGACCAGGGTGCCGATACTGTGACTGGCTGAAAAATGGTACATAGTTTGCTCCTCATGTGAAATTGGAACCCGTTGGGATGATTATACGTCTAAAAGGATACCTGCTAATTGTAGCCTGGAGATACTAATCCAATTCTTAGCAAAATTATCCCATTTAGAGTGAAATTCCTCAAACTCTTTGGTAAAATCGACCTATGATCCCAAATACAGGAACCCGTACCCACCCGCCCATGGCTCATACCCCATCCAGCACATCGACCATCCGTCCGATCGGCCAGGCATTTATGGCTCTGGTGCTTGGTTTCGCTCTATTAGCCCTTTTAGTAATATTATTGCCCGGGTTCTATTCCCAGCATGTATGCTGGGCGCATTTTTCCCGGTGTGGCTGTAGGAGGCGTGGATGTATCAGGCATGAGCACGGAGCAAACAGCTGCACTGCTTTCCCGACGCCTGGATTACCCTCAGCGCGGGAAGATTGCCTTCCAGGAAGGTACAAATCTATGGACCGCCAAACCGGCTGACCTGGGCTTGTTCCTGGACGCCCAAACTACCGCTCTGGCAGCATACAACCTGGGGAGGACTGGCAGCTTGGCGATACGCCTGACTGACCAATGGCGTGCTTGGTCTTCGGGCATTGACCTGGCGCCATGGTTCGTCTTTGATAAGCGCATTGCACAGAATTATCTGCAAGGTATTGCCAAACAAGTTGACCGTCCGATTATTGAAGCCACCTTGGGGGTAAACGGGGTGGAGGTGGTGGTCAATTCAGGGCAGGTCGGTCGTAGCCTGGATGTCCCCGCAGCCCTTGTCAGCCTGGATGCACAGCTAAAAACCATGACGGATGGTCTTGTACCCCTGGTGGTGCATGAGACGCCTCCGGTAATCCTGGATGCCACCGCCCAGGCAGAGCTGGCACGGCAGATCCTATCTGCACCGCTTAGTTTGCAAATCCCCAATCCGCAGGAGGGAGACCCAGGACCGTGGTCGTTCGAGCCAGTCGCCCTGGCACAGATGTTGACCATTCAACGGGCCAAGACCGATAGCGGTGAGATTTATCAGGTGGGGCTCAGTCCGGATGCCCTCAGGAATTTCCTCCTGAATATTGCCCCAGGGCTCAGCCGCGACCCACAAAATGCTCGCTTTATCTTTAATGATGATACCCGCAAGCTGGACTTGATCCAATCCGCAGTCATTGGGCGGGGATTGGATGTGGATTCCAGCCTGCAGCAAATAAATCAGCAAATCCT
Source organism: uncultured Chloroflexia bacterium (assembly GCA_963828845.1). GTDB lineage: Bacteria > Chloroflexota > Anaerolineae > Anaerolineales > UBA4823 > FEB-25. The sequence continues at coordinate 70,586 of CAWHGE010000009.1, read as the reverse complement.
GGCTGGGCAGCATAGTGTGAACCTGGTGATGCAAACCACCAATCCACCGGTGACGAACGATGCCACTGCGGAGAGTCTGGGAATCACCGAACTGACTAGTGAATACACCTCCTATTTTTATGGCTCGGATGCCTCGCGCATCCAGAATATCACCACGGCGGCCTCACGGTTTCACGGCTTGCTGGTGGCGCCCGGGGAATCATTCTCCATGGCGGATGCCTTGGGTGATGTCAGTCTGGATACAGGTTACGCCGAAGCGCTGATCATCTTCGGTGATCGCACCATTCAGGGCGTGGGTGGAGGGGTGTGCCAGGTGAGCACGACCTTGTTCCGCACGGTCTTTTTTGGAGGTTACCAGGTCGACGAGCGCTGGTTCCATGCCTACCGGGTGAAGTACTACGAACAAACTGCCAGTGGCGGGCATGATGAAAACCTGGCTGGCCTGGACGCCACCGTGTTTGCCCCACAGGTGGACTTCCGCTTCACTAACGATACTCCTTACTGGCTGCTGATGGAAACCTATCCGGGCGCACATTCACTCACTTGGAAGTTCTATTCGACCTCCGACGGGCGCACTATGGATTGGAATACCAGTGGTTTAAAGAATATCGTCGAACCGCCAGACCCGCTGTATGAAGAGAACCCCGACCTGGCAAAGGACCAGATCAAGCAGGTGGATTGGGCTGTGGATGGTGCGGATGTGACCGTGACCCGCACGGTGACCCGTGATGGTGTCGTCATTCACCCCGACACGTTCAACACTCATTATATGGCCTGGCAGGCTAAGTACCAGTATGGACCTGGCACGGAAATACCCACGCCTGAGCCGACCCCAAACCCATAATAGTTCAAATTGCCATTGCTAGACTTGCGGTCTGTGCAGGTCGAAGCAATCTCCATAAAGCAAAACGTATTAAATGCCATGAGGTATTGAATTAGACTTTTCTTGTTAGTTGGAGATTGCTCCGTCGGGCAGAACAGCGGGAACATAAAGACGCTGCAGGATTGCCCTCCTCGTAATGACATTCCAATGTCATTGCGAGGAGCGTCCTTTGCGACGAAGCAATCTTCTTCAATCACATTAATCAATTAACCTGTCCTCAGAAGACTTGACTCCACCTATAATTTTCAAGGAAAGTCTATTGACTTTTGGAGTAGAATATTCCATTGAAGCGGCAGGTTTCTGAGCTCAACCAATGCGATGGGCTTCGATGACCTCCACAAGATTTAAGGGATGACAGGCTGGAACCAGGCCTACCAGTGACGAGAAATTAACCGGTTTATTGGAGGAATTATGATCAGTCAAGAGCTGCTTAGAGATTTTACGTTGCCCCAATTGCGTGCGGGAAAAAGATGGCTTGCTGGATTACTACAAGGAATCCTGGCTCATCTGCCGCGACTGCGGGCGTAAATATCCGATCCGCGATGATATCCCGGTGATGCTGATCGATGAGGGAGACAAGTGGGTGAATACACCCGTGGAGGCTTTACCCGTCCCACCCCCCAATGAGTAAATCCCTGATTACTGCGCCAATTACGGCAGCATCTGCTTTATCGGTGTAAATATGGAAGATTTCACAGATTTACTGGATGAGCTGAGCTGCGGGGAGGATGAAAGAGCGGAGGCGGCGTTATCCCACCTGGCTGCCAGGGGACCTGAAGTCGTCGAGCCATTACGGGAGCGGCTTCTCAGTCCTGAGCCTGAAGTGCGCTGGTGGGCGGTTCGAGGGTTGGCTGAAGTTCATGACGAGCGAGTACCAGAATTATTAGTGAACGCGCTGGTAGACCCAGACAAGGGGGTGCGGTGGTGTGCCGGTCTGGCATTACGTGAGCATCCATCCGAAAAGGCAGCACCCGTGTTGGTGAGTATGCTTTCTGATGAGGATGCTTTGACCAGGCGTCTGGCTGGCGATGCACTGGCAGCCATTGGGAGCCAGACTGTCCCGCTGCTACTAGATGCCATGCAGAATGGTGAGCACATCGTCCGTCTCGAAGCGGTGCGCGCCCTGGCCAAAATCGGGGATGAGAGTACCATCCCAGCCCTGTTCGAGGCATTGGATGATAGATCAGCACTGATCGAATATTGGGCTAATGAGGGGCTGGAAAAGATGGGGGTGGGGATGGTATTTTATAAGCCGGAATGATATTTCCGTTGTGAATGGTGTTTTTCAAAATAGGTTGAATTTAACGTTGGGGCGAAGCACGAGGGCGCTCTTTGCTCGAAGCATCGCGAGCGTTCTTTGCGAGCGATGTCAAGCTCTGGTAAGCGTAGATTTACAATCCTTCGCCCCTACTTTTCCTTCCCCTACCTGTTCAACGCCCACACCAGCCAGATGCCAATCATCGCCAGTCCGATGAAGATGCGCACCACAAATGACGCTCCCCAGCCGATAGCCAGACCGCGCAAGCTCGCCAGGGCTTTATTAATGTCACGCAGGCGCACATACTCGAGCAGCAGCACCACCAGTGGCGCGGCGATGATCCCACCTATGGGTGGAAAGATAATCGTCCCCAGGATGCCAGCCAGCCACCCCAATGCGAGTGAAGACCAGGCCGCTCCTTCCTTGCGGGCTTTGGCGCCCATCAAGACATTATCGATCGTCACCCCAACGATGAGCAGCACCGTGATCACTGCAAACAGAACCCACCCCAGGGTACTGAAACCGGTAACCACACCATACCCAAGCGCTGCCAACCAGATGACGGTGATGCCCGGGAAAATTGGGACAATCAGCCCGAACAGCCCCACCGCCATGATGATCAGGGTGATCCAGAAAATGGATAGTTCCAGCCAGGCAGGCATAATTATTCCTTAACTTGGATTGGGTGGATCATGTCGATTCCACCCATCCACGGGCGCAGAACCGGTGGCACGACTACACTGCCATCCGCTTGCTGATAATTCTCCAGCACCGCGATCAGTGTACGCGGCATGCCCAACCCCGATCCGTTCAGGGTGTGCACCAATTTTAACTTACCGCCTTCCGCTGGGCGATATTTGATGTTGGCCCGCCGTGCCTGGAAATCTCCCACGTTCGAGATCGACGAAACCTCCAGCCACTCGTTGCAGCCCGGTGCCCACACCTCGATGTCGTAGGTCAGGCGGGCGTTGAAACCCAGGTCACCCGTGCACTGTTGCTTTGACACGGTAGGTCAGTCCCAGCTCAGCGCAGGTCTGCTCGGCGTCAGCCACGCATCTTCTCGAGCATCCCGTCCGATTCCTCCGGCTTGCAGAAGATGTACATCTCCACCTTGTCGAACTGGTGCCCGCGCTTGATGCCGCGCACGTCCCGCCCGGCGCTTATCTTTTCCCGTCTGAAGCAGGGTGTATACGCGGTGTAATATAGCGGCAGGTTGGCTTCCTCCAGCACTTCGTCCATATGCAAGCCGGTCAGCGGCACCTCCGCCGTGGGTACCATCCACAGGTCATCCTCCACATCATGGTACAGGTTGTCTTCGAACTTGGGCAGCTGCCCGGCGCTGAACATGGTCTGCTGCTTGACCATGAAGGGGGTGTACTTCTCGGTGTAGCCCTGGCGGATGTGCAGGTCAAGCATCCAGGCGATCAGGGCGCGCTGCAGACGGGCACCAGCTCCGCTCAGCACGTAAAAACGCGAGCCGGTGATCTTGACGCCTCGCTCGAAGTCCAGGATGCCCAGCGCGGGTCCCAGATCCCAATGGGCTTTGGGCTCGAAGTCATACTCGGGGATTTCACCCACCCCGCGCAGCACCACGTTCTCGCTGTCATCTTTCCCATAGGGCGTGCGTCCATCGGGGATGTTGGGGATGCCTGCCAGGATGGCGTTTAGCTCGTCCTCGATCTTGCGCAAGGTTTCGTCGAGCTGGCTGATGCGTTCACCCACCTGTCGCATGGCTTCGATTTTCGCCTGTCGTTCGGCAGGGTCTTTGGCTTTCCCAATCTCTTTGGAGACGGTGTTGCGCTGGGCTTTCAGGCTCTCTGTCTCCTGGATGGTCAGACGGCGCTGGCGGTCCAGCTCCAGGATTTGATCGACGGGGGCAGAGTCCATCTGGCGGTCTGCCAGAGATTTACGCACCACGTCGGGCTGTTCACGGATGATATTGATGTCTAACATTCATGCACCTCCAAGGTTGCCTCCAGGGTTGAATAAAAAAGCCCCCTCTCCAGCAGGACGAGGGGGCGCCCGTGGTGCCACCTGCATTTTGCCTACTTGATCACCCGTCCGTGAGGTGAGAGATCAGAAAGGCCTCAAATGAGCGCTAACGGGCTTACCCGGCTCCCTTATTCCGCTGAACTTCCGGATCTGCGGGAGCAATTGGACTGTTATGGGTCCGGCGGAGTGGATTTCACCTCTTTGCCTGCCGCCTCGCACCATCCGGCGGTTCTCTGAAAGGCAAGCGGGCTACTCGTCTCCGCGCTGATCGTTTAGGATTAGATTGAAGGGGATTATACATGAGGCTGGGGGGGTGTCAAGAGATTGAGAATAATCGCAGATAAACGTCGTAAAAAAGGTCAATTGAAAGGTCACGAAGTACGAAGCACAGGGTGCTTCACCCCAGGGCCTCAATATTTTTTAATGAGTAACTAGAAAGCTCATAAATTACTAAACCAGTGTCATGCGAGGGCGATCTTTGCCCGAAGCAATCTCCTCCATACAATTGGAATACTGGTTGCAAAAGGATGCACAACATCTGCTAATTGTAGCGACCTTGTAGTAGCATGGATGATTCTTTATTCTGCTCCTGGATATTCACTAATCCATTGAAATCATTTTGCTGCTTCAACCGTCGCGGCTTCTGGCCGCACCAATGAATAGTAGATATTCCGCCCACGCTTTTCCCCCTGGATCAGATTGGCTTCCTTGAGCACCCGCAAGTGGTGTGAGGTGGTGGACTGGGCGATACCCAGGAATTCCACCATTTCGTCTACAGTGAACTCACCCTTGGCCAGCAGCTTGACGATCTTGACTCGCGTTTCATCTGCCAGCCCGTTGAACATCTGGGCAATTTCCATCACCTGTTCTTCGTCCATACCGGGCACCCTGGCAAACCCTGTCAGTGCCTGGCAGCAGATCTGTCCGGGGGCAAAATCTTCGGGGCTCGCTTGAATGATCTTGACCATCATTGGTTTTGGTGCTTCCGTGTCTATTGTAGCCTGAAGAACTGAGGAGCAGCTGCTGGTCTCGAGCGACAGGCGCGTCAGGCTGAGCAGGAACTCCTGCTGACCTGCTGGCGGAAGCTGGGCAAACAGCTTTTCCACAAATGCCAGGCGCTCTTCTGGCTGGGTGTTTTCCAGTGCCTTTTCCAGCAACTGGGTGATCAAAGTGGAGGTAATATTATCCATGCGATAATCCTTATTGATAACCTATCCAAAAACATCAATGCATTTAGGATATATATTATCAGAATTTGCCGTAAATGTCAAGGAAATGGCTTAATTATCGAAAATATTGGATTAATATGACATTCTTCCTCTTGACTAATCGAAAAATATGGATATAATTTGAATTATAGTATTTACCTCGTATTAGCGCTGAGAACAAGTTATTAATATAAGGAGTAAAGACCATGTCAGCATCAAACGTACCGGAAAATCCCGCCGATATTCGCACTGCGGTGCGTGAACATTACGGGAAGGCAGCCGCCGATTTTACACCCAAAGCCTCATCCAGCTGCTGCGGACCAGCTTCGAGCAGCTGCTGTGGTAGCAGTGAGACGGTGGACGTAACCGCCAGCAAGCTCTATCCAATATCCGAGCTCGAGACCCTGCCTGAGGATGTCACCGGGCTCTCCATGGGCTGCGGTGATCCGATCACCCTGGCTTCGCTAAAGCCCGGTCAGACCGTGCTTGACCTCGGCTCAGGCGGCGGCATCGATTGCTTTATGGCGGCCAAGAAGGTGGGCGAAAGCGGGCATGTGATCGGGGTGGATATGACCGCCGAGATGCTCGAAAAAGCGCGTGCCAACCAGGTTAAGATGGGCTTCAAGAACGTCGATTTTCGGTCTGGGTGAGATTGAGCACCTGCCGGTGGCGGATACCACTGTGGACGTCATCATCTCCAACTGCGTCATCAACCTCTCGCCCGATAAGCCCCAGGTCTTCCGCGAAGCCTTCCGTGTATTAAAGTCCGGCGGCAAGCTGGCCCTCAGTGATATCGTCACCGATGGTCCATTACCGCAGGTGGTCAAGGATAGCCTGAGTGCCTGGGCGGGTTGTGTGGCCGGGGCACTGGATGTGAAAGACTACATCGCCACGCTCGAAGCGGCAGGATTTACCAATATTGAGCTCACTCCGGTCTACTTCGACCAACAGACGGTGGATGAGTATGTGAAGGTAATTCAACCTGAAGCAAGCTCTACCTCGGGTAAACGTTTGGTGATGAGTGATGGGGTGAAGGTCAAGGTGGTCGAGCTGGGTGAAGATGTCGATCTGGGCGACAAGCCGGTCAGGGAGGCCGTCTTCAGCGCCAAGATCACAGCGTATAAGCCATAATTTCAAGAGAAAACACAAACTTCCGAAGGAATGAAACTCAACCTTCGGAAGTTTTTTTACGTACTGCAATGTTCCAAAACTTTCGCCTGCATCGGACATTCTTTGATGGAGGAACGTTCCAACAAAATGTACGGGAAGACAAAAAAAATTGGAAAAATTCCCTCTTGACAACTTAGAACAAATGTGCTATGATATTATCATATCTGGCATGTATATTCGGTGCACTTTTAATTCCCCCGCACCGCTTCCATGCCAATTGTTCTTTAAAAATAGTTTCGTTCCGATTCGTTATTTAGTAGATACGAATATTGAGCATCCCAGCGCTGCTCCCTTCCCTCTCCGGAGGCTAGGCAGTATTCAGGGTTTCACTGCTTAGCGCTAGAATCACCCCTCCGCCAGCTGGCGCTTGAACCCCTCCAGCGCTTGGATCGGCGTGGGGTCGATCTCGTAGAGCATCGCCAGGTAATACGCCACGTAGTCCCCAAAGTGCAGCGTGGTCCACTGCTGGGCGAGCGGCGTCTCTCCCTGGGCATCCACGAAGTCGGTATTCAGCCCCTCGAGCATGTAAGCCTGCTTGGTCAGCTCCGTGCGCAGCAGGTTGCGCGGGTGATAAGAGCTGGCACGCAGGAACAGTGCCATGGCTGCGGAGAGCGCTTGCTCGGGCTGCTGCAAGCCCGGCCAGTGCGTTATGGTCGGCTTCAGGCAATGCCTCGAACTGTGCCCAGGCTTTGGCCAGCTCATTGATCTGTGTCTTCCAGCGGCGGGCGACCGGCTCGAGCACTTCCGCCCCGAAAACCATCACCCAGCGTCCCACGAGCTGCCCTGCCTGGCGTTTGGCGGGGTTATGCACCACGGGTAACTCAGCTTGCAGGCTCGCCTGTTGTGTGCGCATAGCCGTGATTGCCCCGGTCAGCTCACCCGTTGGGTCGGGGATCAACCCCATGCGGGCCAATAGCGCCAGCAGCAATCCGAAGGAATAACCCACTGCTGCGCGTGGCTGTCCGGAATGCTCGAAAGTCCACAATGGGATGTTTAGATGCCTTGGCTGCCTCAGCCAGTTTTCCGCCTGTACACAGTGCCAGGATGCGACAGCCTCTTTTGGAAGCCTGCTCGAAAGCCGCCAGGGTCTCCTCGGTGTTGCCCGAATGTGAGCTGGCGATGACCAGCGTCTCGGGTCCGCTCGCCCAGGCGGGCAAGGTATAGTTGCGCTGCACAATGATCGGCACAGGGCAGAGGGGTGTGGCATAGGCTGCCAGCAGGTCAGCTCCGATGGCTGAGCCGCCCATGCCGGCAATGAGCACACGTTGGATGCCCTGCCATTCGGGTAGGCTCAGGCTCAAGCCTTGCTGGTAGGCATTCTCGAGCTGGTTGGGCAGGTTTTCGATCTCAGCCAGGTAATTTTGCGTGTCGATTTTAGTGAAAGAGGTGTAATCGTTTAGATCCATAGTCTATGAGATGAAAAGTGTGGTGAAAAGATATGGTTTAGATTTTCAGGAGTCTTTTTCCCCTGAGTTTTGAGCAAGTGCTGGTAGATCTCCCGCCGTGACCAGCCGGATGGGCCAGCCAATCGGGCAGCCAGCTGTGAGGTGGGCTCTCCATTGGTCAGGTGCGTTTGCAGCTCAGTGTTCAGGTGCTCTTCAGTCCAGCGTTCTGTTTGGATGGTGTTGCCCGCCAGGACCAGGGTGAATTCACCCCGTGGTGGGTATTCCGTGAAGTGCTGCCGTGCCTGGCTCAACCTGCCGCGGAAGATTTCCTCATGCAGCTTGGTCAGCTCGCGTCCCACCGCAATCTGACGGTCACCGAGCTCTGCTTGCAGGTCTTCCAGGGAGGCAAGCAGGCGGTGCGGTGCTTCGAGGAAGATCAGCGTGTAGGGCAGGCTGGATACTTGTGCCAGCAGGCGCTGGCGTTCGCCTGCCTTACGCGGTAGGTAGCCCAGGTACAGGAAGGAATCGGTGGGTAAGCCGGATGCCACCAGGGCTGCGATGGGTGCGCAGGCGCCCGGGATGGGGCTGACTTCGTGACCAGCCGCCATGACGGCGTGCACCAGCTCATAGCCCGGGTCATTCAAGGCAGGTGTGCCGGCATCCGAGACCAGTGCCACGTCTCCTTCCTTCAGCGTCTCCAGCACCCGTTCCAGGCGTACCAGTTTGTTGTGCTCATGGTAGCTAAGGCTTGGGGTGTGAATGTCATAGCGCTGCAGCAGCTTGGCAGTCTGGCGAGTATCTTCGGCCGCGATCAGGCGCACTTCACGTAAGATACGCAGGGCGCGTGCGCTGATATCCTCCAGGTTTCCGATCGGGGTTGCCACCAGGTAAAGCGTGCTCATGGTAGTGCCCAGGTGAGCAAATCCAAGGTCAGGGTGAAATCATCCGGGTCGACCACCTCCAGAAGCGCCCTGCCTAACCGTTCCTCATCGGTGGTATAGCACAGATAGGTGCCAATCGACAGGCTCTCCACTGCGATCGGGGCTGAGCTCATGCCCGCAGACTGGCAATTGGCAAGCGAAGGTTCCTGGCTGCCATATACGCCGATCATTGCCCCTTCATGCGGGGTCAGCCAGTGATATTGGTCGGCATCCACCTGGTAAATCAGGTCTTCATCGTCGCTGTTTAGGGTGAGGTTGTCCAGATCGATGGTATCGCCGGGGACGGGCGAAAGCTCGCCGCTTAGCTGACCGGGCGGTGTGCCTGTAGGGGTGACCAGTTCGGTCGGGTTGGCAGTGGCTGTGACTTCTCCTGTAGCGGTCGCTGTGCCCGCTTGATGTTCAGCTACGATGATGCGCACCCAAAAAGGAGCATCGCCATTTGGGCCGATGCCAAACAAGACCTCCGTTTGGATTGCTCAGCTTCCAGTTGCCCTGATAGGTGCCAGGATCTTGGGGGGCGACCATCTCGACGGAAATCTCGACGCTTTGGGCTGGCAGGACATTTGCTTGTAATGGCACCGATTCTGGTGCTCCCATGCGGTCGCCATAGAAAAAGCTGGCGGAATATAGCGTCGTCCAGGTGCAGGTGCCAATGTTTACCAGCTTCCAGGTTTTGATAAAACTCTGTCCAGGTGGGATCAGGCTGTCATCCGGGATGGTGATGTCGATCGGATTGCCTGCTGCTGCCTGATTGCATAATGCGGCTAAGGTGACAGCTTGGATCGCCTCACCTGGTGTGGAAGTCATATGTGGGGACGGAAGAGGAGTGGAGGGCGTTCGGGTTAGCCCATCTGTGGGTGAGGGCGTGTCCGTCTGGGAGGTGGTTGTGGTTGGGCTGGCTGGCTGTGCGGTCAGCATGGCTGCAATGGTCTTGGTACACCTGGGTCTGGTTTGGGGTGGCGGTGCTGACGGGCAGGTTGCCGGCAGAGATACGCGTGATCACCTGCCAGAGCAGGAAGATGATCCCTGCTGCAACCACCAACCAGACCACGGCAGTCAGCAGGCTGAACCGGACGGGGGTGCGATTCGTGACTGTCATAGTGACTGCCAGCTAGTTCTGTATCTGCAGGCGGTTTGCCAGGATGCGTGCAATCTCCCGGGCTGCCTGAGGGCGGGCTGCCTGGCAGCATGCTTCGGCTGCCAGCTCGCGTTGCTTTGGGTGAGTGATCCATGCCTGTAATGCGCTGACAATATAGCTGGTTTTAGGTGCCCATACACCCACCCCCTCGGAGATAACATAATCAACATTGCCATCTTCCTGACCCGGCAAGCGGCTGTACAGGATCATGGGCAAACCGGCATTGAGCGCTTCGCTGATCGTGCCCGGGCCTGCTTTTGTGACCAGGATGTCTGCAGCCCGCATGAAGTCTGGCATCTCGTGCACGAAGCCATAGATCAAAGTCTTCATCGGCCATTGCCGAGCTTCCAGGCGTTGTTTAAGTTCCGCATTTCGTCCGGCAATGACCACCAAGGTGATCGGCAGATTCGCATCAGCAATCGCCAGGGCTGTCTTCTCCAGCGGACCCATGCCCTCACCACCACCTACCAGCAGCACCACGGGACGGTCTTGAGGCCAACCCAGCTTCTCGCGCAGCGTCTTTGGATCGCCGATGGGCTGGCAGAAGCGATCTGCCACCGGCAGCCCAACAACTTTCACTTGCTCAGGACTGAGACCTGCAAGAGGGCACGCTGGCAAGCTGCATCAGTTGGCACCAGGCATAAGTCCACCTCTTTGTGATACCACAGGGCATGGGTGGTGACCAGGTCGGTGACAACCGTGATGAAGGGTGGATGGTGCTTTCCGAGGGCATGCAGGAATGGGTCGTTGGCTAATGGGTGTAAGCAAACGATCATATCGGAAGGATATTTGTTGAGCACCTTGTGCAGGCTGCGGCGCACATACGGATAGGCACTCTCAACGATCACCCGTGCCCGGCGGGTGCCATTGCTTATCCGGTAGCTAAACCCCCACACTTCGGGGAAGCGCACCATATATGGGTACCATTTGGGCAGATAATTCAATGGGCGTGGGGCGATATCCAGGAAGATATCCACCATTTGGGTGGAGATGCGGTCGTCAAACTCGAGCTTGAGGGCTTCGATGATGGCTTCAGTGGCGCTGCGGTGACCACCGCCAGTATCTGAAAACAGAAACAGGATATGAGGACGTTTGGGGATGTGATCAGTCATTGGGTGAAACAGTGGGCATCAGAGTGAGGTGAAATGGACTTCACCCTGCGGGCAAGCTGGCGGCGGGGTAATAAAACCCGTCGCCCGCAGCTCAGGCATTCCAAGCCGATATCTGCACCCAGCCGGACGACCTTCCATTCATAACCTCCGCAAGGGTGCGGCTTGCGCAAACGAAGGACATCATCCAGCCGTAAATCGGGCAGCATGAGGGCATTATAACACGCAGCCGTTATAACACTGGATGGTATAATCCTTGCCTAAGGAGACTCCCTGTGACACTTGGATTTCTACCCTCCCTGCCACAGCTGATCACCTATATTATCATTTTACTCACTGCCTTTCCGGTGCATGAGTTTGCCCATGCCTGGACGGCTAATTATTTTGGGGATAACACCCCGCGTGCCAATGGTCGCCTGACGCTCAACCCTTTGGCGCATCTGGACCCCATCGGCTCGCTCCTGATGATCGTGGTTGGCTTCGGATGGGCAAAACCGGTGCCGATCAACCCATATGTACTGCAGCGGCGCTCACCAGCCGCAACCATGTTGGTTTCACTGGCTGGACCCATGTCGAATCTATTGATGGCGATCGTGGCTTCGGCATTCTTCCGGCTGGGGTTGGTCTCAACCAGCGATATCAGGATCGTATCTGGGGAGATCCTGCCCAACATTTCGCTCTTCCTGTTCCTGTTCGTCAGTGTCAATCTGTGGCTGATGCTGTTCAACCTGATTCCCTTATTTCCTTTGGATGGTGAGAAAGTCTTGGATTATTTTTTACCTCCCTCAGGGGTCCGGGTTTTGGAAAGTATCCGCCCTTATGGACCAATGATCCTGATGGTCATCTTGTTTGTATTACCTTTAGTAGGCATCGATGTGATTGGTAAAGTCATCCAGCCGGTTTTTAGCCTGCTCACCCGGCTGTTGATAGGTGCATGAAGTAAGTGCGTATCCTGTATCGCATACGCCAATTCTGGCGCACATTTTCGGCACAAACAAGTCCCCTTGAGCTTGAACGGGCACTTGGCGCGATTAAACCCGGAGCAGTGGGAGCTTTTTGCACAACTTCAACCTGCTGAGAAGGATCATGCGGTGGCGATGTTCCACAGGCTGCTAGAGCAGGGTGAAAATCAGCCTGACCTGCTGGTGGCGGCTTTGCTGCATGATATTGGTAAGCTGCGCTATCGTCTGAATCCATTGGAGCGGGCGATGGTTGTCCTGGTTAAGGCGATTAATCCCGAACAAGCACACCGCTGGGGGAGCCTGCCACCCGATGGGTGGGATAGGCTGCCTGGTTGGCGGAAGGCATTCATCGTGGCAGAGCAGCATGCCGGCTGGGGTGCTGAGATGGCTCGCCAGGCTGGGGTGAGCCCCCTGACGGAAACATCTGATCCGCGAGCACCATCACCCGCACAGGTCACGAAGCGAATGCTGTGGAGAACAGCCTGCTGCACAAGCTGTGGGTTGTTGATAATGAAAGTTAGTTGAGGTGAAAAATGACCGTTCAGATCACCATCATTGGCACAGGGCAGATTGGGGCTTCCATCGGTCTGGCCCTGGGAGAGCACAAGGACTTGTTTATCCGCGTGGGGCATGACAAGGACATCCGGGTTGCCAACCAGGCTAAAGACATGGGCGCATTGGACCGGGTGGATATCAACCTGCCAAACTCAGTGGCAGAGGCTGCAGATCGTCATCCTGGCGCTGCCATTGGACCAGATTCAGGATACCCTCAAATTTATTGCCTCAGATTTACAGGAAGAAGCGGTCGTCATGGATACCGCCCCGGTGAAGAGTGAGGTGCTGCAGTGGGCTAAGGAATTGCTTCCTCCCAAGCGCTACTACATCGGGCTGACCCCGGTGCTTAACCCGGCTTACCTGGATACACCTGGTTCAGGCGTCGAGGCTGCCCATGCAGACTTGTTCAAGAATGGCATGATGGCCATTCTATCTCCCCAGGGTGTGCCATCGGAAGCCATCAAGCTGGCGACTGACTTCAGCCACCTGTTGGGTGCCGAGCACCTGTTCATGGACCCCGTTGAGCTGGATAGCATGATGGCAGCCACCCATATCCTGCCTCAATTGATCGCTGTCGTGCATTGTTAAATACCACCGTCGACCAGCCTGGCTGGTATGAGGCACGCAAGCTGGCAGGTCGCCCATATGCTGCTGCCACCGGTGCAGCCACACAATTTGGAGAAGCCAACTCCCTCTCCAGTCAGGCAATCTCAACCCAGCGAACATCTGGTGCGATGGATCGATGCTTTGATGGAGAATTTATACACCCTACGCCAGCTGCTTGCTTCAAAAGATGCTGATAAGCTGCTCACGGAGCTGGCGCGTGCCCGGCTTGGGCGTGAAAAATGGCTGGAGGAAAGGAACACAGCCAATTGGGCTGCCACCGAAAGTGCCCCAAATGTTAATCTACCAACGGCAAAGGAAGTCTTTTCCCGCATGTTCACCTTTGGTGGTGGGCGCAAGCCAAAACCACCGAAGTAATTCACAACAAACACTGTGAAAACTCATAAATACCGAGGAAACTAATGGCCAATAAACTGCAATGGATCCAGGATGAACTTCAAAAACTGAAAGATGATGGACTTTATAACCGCATCCGCACACTCAGCTCACCTCAGGGTGCCTGGCTGGTGGTGGATGGCAAGCGGGTGCTCAACTTTTGCTCGAACAACTATTTGGGACTGGCCAACCACCCGCGCATTGTCCAGGCTGCCCAGGAAGCGGTGAAGAAATATGGGGTCGGTCCGGCTGCAGTGCGTTCCATTGCCGGTACCATGGACCTGCACCTTGAGCTGGAACGCCGCCTGGCAGCCTTCAAAGGGGTGGAAGCTGCGATCACATTTCAATCCGGTTTCACCGCCAACATGGGCACCATCCCGGCCCTGGTGGGCAAGGATGATGCGGTCTTCTCCGATGAGCTCAACCATGCCAGCATCATCGATGGCTGCCGGCTCTCGGGTGCCAAGATCATCCGTTATGCCCACTGCAACCCTCAAGACCTGGACCGGGTGCTGAGCGAGGAGCGCTCCAAATATCCGCGAGCGATGGTCATCACGGATGGTGTCTTCAGCATGGATGGTGACATTGCCCCGCTGGATAAGATCTATGAGGTCGTCCAGAAGTATGAGGCCATCCTGATGGTGGATGATGCCCATGGTGAAGGTGTGATTGGCAAGGGTGGGCGTGGCATCGTGGACCATTTTGGCCTGCACGGTAAGGTGGATGTCGAGGTGGGCACGCTCTCCAAAGCGTTTGGCGTGGTCGGTGGGGTCTCCGCCGGCAACCCGGTGGTGGTCGAGTGGCTGCGCCAGCGCGGGCGCCCATTCCTGTTCTCCTCCGCCATGACTGTTCCGGATGTGGCTGCCTGCCTGGCAGCACTGGATATCCTGGAAGGGTCCACCGAGCTGGTGGATAAGCTCTGGGATAATACCCGCTACTTTAAAGCTGAGATGCGCAGGTTGGGTTTTGATACCGGCTTGAGCACCACACCCATCACCCCGATCATGCTGGGTGAAGCACCCCTGGCACAGCAGTTCAGTCGTGAGCTGTTCGAGGCAGGTCTGTTTGCCATGTCGATCGGCTTCCCCACCGTTCCCAAGGGCAAAGCGCGCATCCGTGTGATGATCTCAGCTGCGCATGCCAGGGAGGACCTGGACAAAGGCTTGGAAATCTTTGCTGGGGTTGGGTCGTAAGCTGGGTGTGATTAGTTAAGGATATCTATAAAAAAGGTCGCTGTCCACAAAGGTTTGCCCGGTTCACAGGAAATTGCAAGGGCGGACTTAGTCCGGTTATTTTTTGACCGGATGGAACTGGCCCTTTTGTCTCATTTAGGTGCCGATTGCAATGTCATACGACAGCCGCTTATGTATCACTTACTATGATCATGATGGACTGGTTTTGACTGCCAGATTTATTCTTTGAATGGATCGAAGGCCGGGTTCGTGCCTGCCCAGATGCAGCTTGGTCGCCCATCCAGGTTGCAGGCAGAGCCATGGCTGCAGCGGTGAGCCAGGATGCGCCCGGGTTGGTCGGGCAGGTGCTCGGGAGGGTAAACGACCTGGGCTTGCAAGCCGACCTTTTGATCCACATGCTGGCAATATTGAACTTTCAGGGTTTCCCAAGTTTTTTCGGTCATTCATTAACTCCGCTAAATCCTTAGTATACCTTGAACTTTTAACCTAGCAAAGAGTAATCCATAATAACTGATAATCACGCATAGTATTTCTCTTGATGAGTAGCTTATGGTATATTTATCTTTTCGATTATGAGCCAAGATATTGTATAATCAATGCATTCCTTTTTTGACATTGATCTTCTGATTGATAATGGAAAGGAGGTGAATTTAACTAAGACCGTTGATAATCTTTTATCCAACCGAAACAGTTTTTACCTAAATCTAGAGGAGAAGAGAAAGATGAAACACAACAAGTTATATATACTGGTGGCGGTCATTGTGCTGTCCAGCATGATCCTGGCAGCTTGCGCCACCCAAGCCACCCCCACCGTGGTGGTTACCGAAGCACCTGCAACCCAGGCGCCGGTAGCGACCACACCACCAACTGCAGTACCACCGACTGAAGTACCCACAGTACCGACTGCAGCACCTGCTTTGAGGGATTCTCACTCAGTGCACCGGATTGTTCCTATGGTGGTGAATTCTCAGAGCATCGAGGCCGTGGATGAACTAGACCGTGAAGTTTACCTTGTGCTTACCCAGACCCAGCCTTCCTATCCAAAATTGCCTTCTCAGCTTTTGCCATTCATTCCTCTGACCAAATTGTGGCAACGGGTGGTGGTGGCACTGAGCTGCTCGAGAACCCCATTGGCACTGGTCCTTACATGCTTGGTGAGTGGAAGCGTGGCGATGAGCTGGTCTTTACCCGAATCCGAACTACCGGGGCGAACCAGCTAAGTACCCAGACGCTGGTCTTCCGCTGGAGCTCTGAAGCTGCCCAGCGTTTCTTGGAGCTGCAATCGGGCACCGTCGATGGCATCGATAACGTTGGTCCGGCAGATTTTGCACGTGTAGAGAATGACCCAAATCTTCAGCTTATCCATCGAGAAGCCCTTACCACCTTCTATGTTGGTATGAACAATACCTTCCAGCCGTTCGATGATGAGAAAGTGCGCCAGGCGATTGCCATGGGTATTGACCGCCAACGCATCGTAGATAACTTCTACCCGCCAGGCTCTACAGTGGCAGAATACTTCACGCCCTTGCTCCCTCCCCAATGGCTGCGTGGGCGACCCCTGGTATAAATTTGACGTGGACGCAGCCAAGGCATTGTTGGCTGAAGCGGGTTTTCCGGATGGCTTCGACACCACCATCACCTACCGCGATGTCGTGCGCGGTTACCTACCGCAACCAGGTGTGGTGGCTCAGGATATCCAGGCGCAATTAAAGGCAAACCTGAACATCAATGCTGAGATCGTGGTGATGGAATCGGCTGCCTACCTGGATGCGACTTCAGCTGGAACGGTGTGGAGGTTTGCACTTGCTGGGTTGGGGTGCTGACTTCCCAGATATCGTCAACTTCCTGGATTACCACTTTGGTGTTGGATCCATCAACTCAATTTGGTACTCACTGGACTGATATCACCGATGCTTTGACAGCCGGTGCACAGCTGGCAGATAATGCTGCCCGTGAGCCGTTCTACGTCACCGCTAACAACGCCATCCGCCAGCATGTACCCATGGTCCCCGTTGCACACGGTGGATCTGGTGTCGCTTACAAAGCCACTGTGGAAGGTGGACATGCGAGCCCACTTAGGGAATGAGGACTTCGCAGTCATGTCAATCCCCGGGCAGGATACCTTCGTCTGGATGCAGAACGCTGAGCCTATCTCGTTGTATTGCGCGGATGAGACCGACGGCGAAACCCTGCGTGCCTGCGAGCAGATCAATGAGTCCCTGTATCGCTATGAGGTGGGTGGTATGGCTGCCAGACCCAACCTGGCGACTGCCTGCGCGCCGAATACGGAGCTCACTGAGTGGACCTGCACCCTGCGCGATGGTGTCACATTCTCTGATGGCTCAACGCTGGATGCCAATGATGTGACCATTGTCGTTAATTGCCCAATGGGATGCTTCCAGCCCCTATCATGTGGCTCGTACGGGTACCTTTGAGTACTTGGGGCGGACTGTGGGGTGGTTTCCTGAATGCACCACCACCAGCTCCTTAAACTCAGACAACTAACTCATTGATTCCTAATGATCCCCGGTGGAGAATATTCCCCTCCACCGGGGACTTTCCTAAACGATGTTCACTTATATTCTGAGGCGCATCTTATCGAGCATACCGGTCCTGTTCGGGATCCTGGCAGTCACCTTTATTTTTGCGCGGGCGATCCCGGGTGACCCCTGCCGGGCCATGCTGGGTGAAAAAGCCACCCCAGGCGGTATGCGACCAGTTTATCCACCGCCATGGCCTGGATAAGCCAATCCTGACCCAGTTTGTGATCTATGTGGGTGAGATTGCTCGCGGTGATTTTGGAGAATCGTTGCGCTTCGGGAAACCCGTGACCGACTTGATGATCGAACGCCTGCCGACCACGCTGGAGCTGACCTTTGCTGCAATGGGTTTCAGTATTTTCGTGGGCATCCCACTGGGGATCATCTCAGCGGTGCGGCAGAACTCCATTGATCGATATCGGCACCATGATGGTGGCTAATATCGGCATATCCATGCCTGTGTTCTGGTTGGGTTTGATGTTGGCCTATGTATTTGCTTTATTGTTGAAAGGCACACCTTTCCAATTGCCACCTTCAGGGCGGCTTTCTCCTGGTTTATCTCCTGACCCATTTTACGTGGTATGGGGGTTGAATGTTACTTCGCAAGGTTTATTGAGCGTTTTGGATTTCATCAGCCGGCTTAATATGCTGAATGCCATCCTGATTGGGCGCCTGGATATTTTCTGGGATGCATTCAAGCACATCCTCTTACCGGCAGTGGCGGTGGGTACCATCCCGTTGGCTTTGATTGCGCGTATGACCCGTTCCAGTATGCTGGATGTTTTAGGGACAGGATTATGTACGCACAGCGCGTGCCAAGGGTTTACCGCGTTACAAAGTGAGTAATGAAGCACGCTTTACGGAACGCCCTATTGCCTCTGGTGACCATCATCGGCTTATCCCTGGGTAGCTTTTTAGGGCGGGGCAGTGCTTACCGAGACGATCTTCAACCTATCAGGTGTGGGGCGTATTCTGTATGATGCCATTACTGCCCGCGATTACATCATCGTCCAATCTTTCACCGTAGTGATTGCCATCTTCTTTGTTATTTTGAATCTCATCGTTGATATTTCATATGTGTATCTTGACCCCCGCGTCCGGTTGGAGTGACCCTTATGAGTGAGGTTGACAAAAGGAACACCAGCTGGTCAGGTCGGCTATCCTGGAAGCGGAAAAGTTACAGACCGAAAAACCGGTCACCCTATGGGGGACTGCCAGGCGGCGGCTGTTTAAACGTAAATCAGCAATTTTAGGAATGGTCATCCTGGGTTTGCTGGCACTCGTGGCGATCTTTGCGCCCTGGTTAGCCCCTTACCCTCCTCAGCAGGTGCTGATCGGTATCGAAAACGTAAAGGTACGACAGGCTCCCTGCATCCACCTCTTGGGTTGCCCGGCAGACCAGCCGCAGCATATCATGGGTATTGACGGCAATGTGCGTGACGAGTTCAGCCGCGTGATTTTTGGTGCCAGGTTAAGCCTGATCATTGGCTTCACCTGTGTCACGTTTGCGATTATTATTGGGGTGGTGCTCGGGGCGTTGGCGGGTTATCTGGGAGGCTGGGTGGATAACGTGATCATGCGCTTCATGGATGTGCTGCTGGCTTTTCCGTCGCTTCTTTTAGCCATTGCCATTGTCACCATCCTGGGACCTGGGTTGATCAACGCTTTGCTGGCGATCGGTATCGTCTCCATCCCGGCTTATGCCCGTGTGACGCGCTCAGCGGTGCTTTCCACCCGGGAAATGGAATTCGTGGAAGCCTCACGCTCCTTGGGTGGCAGCACGCTTGTATCTCTTGTTTGGGCGCATCCTGCCGAACTCGATGACGCCGCTTATCGTCCAGGGTACATTGGGGATCGCCACTGCCATCCTGGATGCAGCTGCGCTGTCTTTCCTGGGGTTGGGTGCCCAACCACCTACCCCAGAATGGGGGTCCATGCTGAGCGCGGAACGCAACCAGGTGTTCACCGCGCCATATCTAGTCTTTTACCCCGGGCTGGCGATCATGTTGGTGGTGCTTTCGTTCAACCTGCTGGGTGACGGTCTACGCGATGCACTTGACCCACGCCTGGCGATGAAGTACAAATAATCTCAAAAGGTAGCTTCGTTACAACTGATAAATACATCCATAAGCAGAGATTATCAAAGTCGTTTATCATTGGGATATCCTTTTTATCCATGATTTTTCCGGATGAGAAATAGTTAGCTATCCAAGCTGGTATTCATTCAAACAAGTATGAGGAGAGGTGGAATGATAAAAGATCAACCAATTGCTCCTTTTGACTGGTTCGCAAATCAATTTAAGACCAAACGCCGAGAAGAATTCATTGAAAAGATCTACCCCTACATGAAAGATTATCTGAAACCAGGTGATCGTGTGGTGGATCTCGGTTGTGGTGCTGGTCCAATCGCCATTTTTCTTGAAGAGCAAGGTGCGCAAGTCACCGGTATCGACCTTGCACCGGGTCTGATTGCCCTGGCACATCAAGAAGCTGTCAAACGGGGAGCGAAGGCTAATTTCATACAGGCCAATGTCCTGACCTATCCGCTGGGGGAAGGGATTTATGATCTGGCAGTGTGCTTCGGTAATGCGATCTGCGATTTTCCCCACCAGAGCTTTCCCCAGTTCCGCGACCGGGTTTTCAACACGCTAAAACCCGGGGGCTCCTTTATCCTTGAGTACATTGATGGATTGAAGAGAGTAGCCTTTATGAGTGAGCCAAAAGAGGTGGTCGAACAGGGTCTGGACAGTCAAATCGTTCGCCGTTTCATAGAATACGATCCTGTGATCAGTGCATACAAGATGGAATATCATCGCCTGTCAACGAATGAGACCTACGAAGGTACGGAGTATGTTTACATCGGGCCATTGCTTCGATTGTTGCTGGAGGTGAGATTCGAGTTTGTTCAATCGACCCGGCTAGATCATAGTTTTATGGATGTGTACATCAAGCGGGTAAGTGATTAGAAACCTCTATTAGGTGGAACTAGTATAAATCCTTATTAGTGTGCATCAGGCCATTGGGGATAATAATTACAGGTAGGCCTGACCAGGCTGCCCGTTTGGGGTTTCATCACCATTTCATTGTTTCCCAACATAACAATCTCCTCTCCAAGAAATTTTGCAAGAACCTTTGACATTCTGCATTACCGAGACTAAAATGAAGGCATCTCTCTGGAGGCTAAGATGAGTGCCTGGCCAGGTAAATTCGTCATTGGTTTGACCGGTAATATCGCCACCGGGAAAAGTGTGGTCCGTAAAATGCTGGAACACCTGGGTGCGTATGGTATTGATGCGGATGCCCTGGGTCATCGCGCTATTGCCAAGGACGCACCCGGTTATCAACCTGTCCTGGATACATTTGGGAGGTGGATCTTAGCTCCAGATGGACAGATTGACCGTACAAAGCTGGCACGGGTCGTATTCTCGGATCCCGATGCGCTCGGGCAGCTCGAGACGATTGTTCATCCACTGGTACGCCAGGCTGTGGATATTCTAATCAGGCGGTCCTCTCAGAAAGTGATCGTTGTTGAGGCAATCAAACTATTGGAAGGACCTCTGCGCCAGGCATGTGATACCATTTGGGTTACCTATGCCAGGAAGGAAGCTCAGATTTCCCGCCTGACCCAAAAACGTGGTATGGGCTCTGCAGTAGCTCACCAGCGAGTAAATGCCCAGCCATCCCAGACTGAGAAAGTCGAAGCCGCCAATACAGTTATTTACAATGAAGGTTCTTTTGAGGACACCTGGACGCAGGTTACAAAGGCCTGGCAAGCGCTCTTCCCAACCTATGAGAGTGGCGTTTTCAAGCCAATTACAGCCCCGAAAGGGGTCATGCTGGTAGAAAAAGCCAGACCCCGCCATGCTGCCGAGATTGCATCCCTCATCAGCCGGCTTAGTGATGGCAGGAAAAAACCCACCAGTGAAGATATTATGGCAGATTTTGGTGAGAAAGCATTTTTATTCCTCAAATTGGACGGTGAACCGGTTGGGGTCGTTGGTTGGCAGGTGGAGAACCTGGTTGAACGCACTGATGATGTGTTCATAGAGCCAAGCCAATCACTATCAAAAGCGATGCAAGCATTGCTGAACGAGATTGAATCCACCTCTCGCGATTTACAATGCGAAATCGCATTATTATTCTTACCCCTTGAATTATCCACTCAGATGGATGTGTGGTCTTCACTCGGGTACGAAATGTGCACCATTGATTCTTTAAGCGTACGTGCCTGGCAAGAAGCTGCTCAAGAGACTATTGGAGAAGGGGAATCCATGTTCTTCAAGCAGTTGCGAAAAGATCGTGTGTTGCGACCAGTTTAACTCGCTTGAATTGCTATGGAGGTTAAGCTACATAGGTATGAGATGCACGTAGGCAAGACATGGATGAAAGAGAACTAGCAGAGAAATTGATGGATCAAGGCTCCTGTGGAAAACTTAATTCGCTACCTCATTGAAAGCCTGGGTTTAATTATTGAACGGGTCAATTGGTTGAGCATCATTGACCTGGCGATTGTCACGCTGATATTTTTTGGTCTTCTGATTCTACTGCGTGACACCCAGGCTGTGGTGCTACTGCGGGGCATCCTCATGCTGGTTGTGCTGGGTAGCTTATTGAACAGTACTGCGGTGTTGCCTGCATTTTCCTGGTTGGTGCGGACAACTCTGCCAGCCCTTGTCTTGGCAATCCCGGTTATATTTGCACCTGAGATACGTCGTGGGCTGGAACGTTTGGGCAGGGCAGGCTTTATATTTGGCAATGGAAAGGCTTCTCCTGGTATGCAAAAATCCATCTCGGCGGTTGTGAATGCAGCGATTCGCCTCTCCGACCGCCGGCATGGCGCACTGATCATCCTCCAGCGCCTGGATAATTTGGAAGAATATGTTCAAACCGGGGTAAAAATTGATGCCCAGGTAACTCCAGAATTGATTCTGCAAATCTTTTACCCAAACACACCCTTGCATGATGGTGCAGCTATCTTGGAGGGGTCACGAATGGTAGCTGCCGCATGCGTCATGCCACTTTCAGCCAGTGGTGTATTGGCACATACCCCTGATCGGCAATTAGGTCTGCGTCATCGCGCTGCCTTGGGTATCTCTGAGGTGAGTGATGCTGTGGTAGTTGTGGTATCTGAGGAGAGCGGGACGATTTCAGTGGTGCACAATGGGAGGATGATCCGCCGTCTGGATACAGATCGATTGGAAAATATCTTGAAGGCATTTTTCAATCCCGAGGCACAACGTCAAGGATTAGCCGATATATTCAAGGGTATTTATCCGAGCGGAAAGAAACCCGGAGGAGAAGTCCATTAAGTGAAAATCCTGCGTTGGCTGGCGAAAAACATTGGTACTCTCTTGACCGCCTTTATTTTGGCAGTCATCGTTTGGGTATCTGCAGTTATCGCCTCTGATCCGAATGAAAATCTTCCCTTAGAGCGGCCAGTACAGATTGAGATCATTGGTCAGGATCCCAACTTGCAGATCATGGGCGATAGATCGCATAATATCACTCTGCTACTCAGGGCACCTGCTTCGGTATGGACCACGCTGAATAGTGACTCACAATCGGTGCGCGCCTGGGTGGATTTATCCAACCTTGGGCCAGGAGTGCATCATGTACCAGTCCAGGTACAGATCACTCCACACCTTGTCCGCCTGGTCAGCCAGGATCCAGAACAGCTAACCATCACCCTGGATACCATTGTTACCCAGGTATTTCCAGTTAATCTACTCGTAAAGGGTGAACCACCCACTGGTTATCAGGCTCAAACTCCCCTCTTGGATCCGTCTGAGGTCACAGTAACGGGTCCTGAATCACTGGTATCCACTGTCAAGGAGGTGCGCGTGACATTGGATATTACCAATGCCAATAAAACCCTGATCAAGGAAGAAACACCACTTATCCTCGATGGGGAAGGTCGTGTTATTAATGGGTTGACCGTAACCCCGAGTTCAATCACGATTAACCAACCGATTACGCTTTTGGGGGGTTATCGTTATGTGATTGTCCGGGCAGTCTCGGTGGGGCAAGTGGCAAGCGGCTATCGGTTGACCAATATTTTTGTCTCGCCTGTCGGCGTGGTCGTTTTCTCCACCAATCCGCAGCTGGTGAACAACCTGCCAGGTTATGTGGAGACCCAACCCATTGATTTAACCGGTAAAGAGGACGATTTTGAGAGTCTGGTGGACCTGAATCTCCCCGATGGAATTTCAATCGTCGGGGATCCTAAAGTTTTGGTTCAGGTCAGCATCGCTGCAATCGAGTCAAGCCTGCCAATTTCATTGCCAGTCGAGGTAATTGGACTTGCTCCTGGGTTGGCAGCGAGTGTAACCCCAGCGATCGTAGATGTCATTCTTTCAGGTCCTGTTCCCATTCTGAACACATTAGGACCGACAGACGTGAGGGTGGTGGTCGACTTAAGCGGATATGATGTGGGCACGTATCAGTTTATTCCGATTGTGAATATCCTGCCTGAACGGGTGCAAAAGGTTTCGATGCTGCCTTCTACACTGGAGATCACCATCACCATTGCCCCTACACCTGCGCTTACTGGCACCCCGAGCGGGACCGTAACCCCGGTGCAAACACCAACTCCTACGATTAATCCTTAAGGACCTTTTATGCCTAAACCCGTTGTAGCCCTGGTTGGGCGACCCAATGTTGGGAAGAGTACGTTATTTAATCGCTTGGCTGGTGAGCGCCTGGCAGTAGTGGATGATATCCCTGGAACGACCCGCGACCGCCTCGTTATGGAGGCTGAATGGGCAGGCAGTGTATTTGATATCGTGGACACTGGGGGGATTGATCCCACCCAGACTGGTCTGGGTCGCAATCAAAAGCCACTTTCGATCGGTTCCGCTGATTTTATCGAACAAATTCGTGCTCAAGCTGAGATCGCCATTCAGGATTCTGACGCGGTGCTGTTTATCACGGATGCCGAAGGCGGTGTGACCCCGGCAGATTATGAGGTAGCGCAGATTTTACGTAAGCATCAACGTGATGTGGAAGGTCAGGCTAAACCACCGGTGCTGTTGGTGGTAAATAAATGCGAAAATGAAGCCCGCCGTATGGCTGCAATGGAATTCTATGAGTTGGGTTTGGGCGAGCCTTATCCGATTTCAGCTCTGCATGGAACTGGTACTGGAGATATGCTGGATGCTTTGGTCGCTACGTTTAAAAAAGAAGGTGAAGAGGCCGAGGATGATTCGGTTAAGATTGCCATCGTCGGTAAACCCAACGTGGGAAAATCCAGTCTGCTCAACCGGATCTTGGGAGAGGAGCGCGCCATCGTCAGCCCAATCGCAGGTACCACACGGGATGCCATCGATACCCACCTGACCTACGGCGATGTTCCCATGGTACTGATCGATACCGCGGGTATCCGTCGGCGTGGGCATATTTCTCCGGGTGTGGAGCAATATAGTGTGTTACGCGCCCTCCAGGCTATTGAAAGGTCAGATGTAGTCCTGCTTATATTGGACGCGACCGCTGGATTGACTGCCCAGGATGCTCACATCGCCGGGTTTATTTTGGATGCCTGGAAGAGCGCCGTGGTATTGGTGAACAAGTGGGATGCAGTTGAGAAAGATACCTATACCATGGCTGAATTCACGGAAAGCATCATGCAGGAATTGAACTTTATGGATTATGTGCCGGTCTTGTTCATCTCAGCCAAGACGGGTCAGCGCGTGGACCAGGTGTTGCCTCTGGCACTGAGGGTTCAGGAAGAACGCCTCACCCGCTTGCCAACCTCAAAAATCAATCGCATCCTGCAGCAAGCCCAAGACCAGCATGCTGCACCATCCCATGCAGGGATGGGGTTAAAAATATATTATGGTACCCAGGTCAGGAATGACCCTCCGGTTTTCCTGCTCCATGTAAATGACCCAAAACTGGCACACTTCACCTACCTGCGATATTTAGAAAATTGCATTCGCAAGGAGCACGCTTTCATGGGGACTCCCATCCGGATCGTTTTACGACCTCGGAGGAAATAACCGGATTTCGCCTGCACGCAAAAGCATTTTGTTCAGGATACATTAATCCCCCTCCCTTGCCCTGAAGGAGGAGCGGTCTTATAATGCCAGGAACACGGAGGAATTTTGGATACTTATCAATCAGGAATTAATTCAGAATCATCCCAACCGAAAGAAAAACGGTCTGGGTTTCTACGCTTTCTGGTGGATATTCTCGAGACGCTTGTTCTCTCAGTAGTGCTGTTTGTAAGCATCAACATGATCTCTGCCCGCATCCGGGTGGATGGTGCCAGCATGGAACCGACCTTGATTACAGGCGAGTATGTGATTGTGAGCCGAATCAGTTATCGTCTGGGAAGCCCACAACGAGGTGATATTATTGTCTTTCACTTCCCACGCGACCCCAAGGAAGAGTATATCAAGCGTGTCATCGGGTTGCCTGGGGATGAGATTGAAGTCAGAAATGGCGCGGTATATGTCAACGGACAACCTTTGGATGAAACTTACCTGAAGGTAAAAATGGATTACAGCGGCACCTGGAAGGTCCCAGCAGGTCAGTTGTTTGTTTTGGGAGATAATCGTAATAATTCTTCCGATTCACACGATTGGGGGACCGTCCCCATGGATTATGTGGTCGGGAAGGCCATCCTGGTATACTGGCCACCTCCATCTTGGGGCTTGGTCGATCACGTCCCGTTAGCCAATGCAGCTCATTAATGGAGATTACCATGCTGGAATTATCACAGTTAATATCGTTGGCACAAGAATATGAGCATCAATTGCCTCCCGCCCCTCCCCCATTAAAAATTCCCCAGGGTATAGAGATCGCAGGATGGATTGACCATACATTGCTCAAACCTGAAGCGACCGCTGCCCAGGTGCGAGTTCTATGTCAGGAAGCCATGGAACATCACTTTGCTACAGTATGTGTTAATCCGGTCTTTGTTCCATTGGCATGTGGAATGCTGAGAGATGCAAAGGAAAACGTCTGCACTGTGGTGGGCTTCCCATTGGGAGCGGTCTTGCCAGAGTTCAAGGCCTATGAGACTCTGGCGTGCATTAATGCTGGTGCGGCAGAGATTGACATGGTGATTAACATCGGGGCTTTGAAATCCGAGGCGTACGGGTTGGTTATGAATGAGGTCCTGGCAGTGACAGGTACTGCCCATAATCAGGCTGCTTTGGTAAAAATTATCTTGGAAACAGCCCTTCTTACACGCAGGGAAAAAATCCTCGCATGTCTCATTAGCCAGGCTGCCGGTGCAGATTTTGTCAAGACCTCCACTGGATTTGGCATTGGAGGTGCAACGGTTGAAGACGTGGAACTGATGCGTCGCGTTGTGGGACCAGAAATGGGTGTCAAGGCTGCGGGTGGTATCCGCACCTATGCTGATGCTATGGCGATGATTAAAGCCGGAGCGAACCGCCTGGGTGCCAGCGCTGGAGTGAAGATCGTTCAGGAAGCTAAGGCAGTATCCAATGACTGATGAACCTGAGACGCCTGAAGAGAAATCAAAGGCTGACGAGCAGGTGGAATATAACCACATTTGCCCAGAGTGTCATACTGGGGTTTTTCACCTGGAATATCTAACCTATTTCACCTGGTTGAATGAAGAGCTGATCACGGTTCCGAATTTCCCATCCTGGGTTTGTGATGTATGTGGAAAGCGCGAATATGATACCCATGCAGTTAGCTGGTTAAATATGCTGCTAAGCCCTACCACAGGCCGTAAACCTAAGCCACGCCACAGGCATCTACCCGGAAACCTGAACCGGCCTCAACCCCAAAGTTAACCCTGATTTTAGAGAAATGGTATGGTCTCGCCGATTACAAACCGCCTTATCCCAGCCGAAATTTTAACCAGCAGCCATTACATATTTGGCCAAATTAAAGTCATCCAAAGTGGGTTGGTGGGGATGTTGACGGATACTACCAACTCGTTTTTAGAAGTTAATGAAGCGAGTATTGCTCCAATTTTTAAGCCATCCAGTGTGATGAATTATGCCACTCAGCTGTATATGGTTCGTTCTGAGATTGCCGCAGTCTCCCTGAGCAAGCGCGAATATTTGGGTATGCAAGGTGTTATGAAAAGTGGTTATCAGCGGCTTATTCAATATCCAGTTCAAATCTCAACCCGTACGTACGACCTCACCGGTACTCTCGAATGGTCTGGGCGTTTCGAATTTTCGGCCTTAATTACAGAAGGCACCAGTAATTTCTTCATGGTATATGACGCCGTCCTCACTGCACCCTTATATCCAGAATTAAGGATCGAATCACCCGTAATATTATTAAATAGAAATTACCTCGAGACATTGGTCATCACCAAGAAGGTCCCCACAATACCAATTTCAAATGAATGAATATAGTTTAAGGATTTGATGCGAAATTAGGCTGTTTCGTTGTGCCTTGATTCGGTTTGGTTTGAGTAAAGTATTTTAAGAATTATGGATTTGGGGGCGCGCAAGCAATAATGCGGCCAGGCTTTTTCCATCTTGCAGCTCACCGTTGAGTGCCAATTCATAAGCATCGTCAATCGGGACGGGTTGTAGGCTGATGAATTCATCCTGGTCACCAGGTAGGGGGTCACGATGCAGTTCAGTTGCCAAAAAGACGACCATATATTCAGTGGAATAACCGGGGGCAAGGAAGAATTCCCCCAGCTTAATCATCTTACCAGCAGCGAACCCCGTCTCTTCCCTGATCTCCCGTAATGCACAATTTTCCGGTAGCTCACCCTCATCCAGGGTACCAGCTGGGAGCTCGAGCAGTTCTTTACCGGCAGCATGCCGATACTGGCGGACGAACAGGATGCGCCCATCTACATCCACGGGTAGGATGGTAACTGCACCGACGTGCTCAATGATGTCAACGTGCATGGTGCGGTGATCTGGTAGTCTTACTTTATCGCGACGAACATTGAACGCGCGACCACGATATATCGTTTCTTGCGTAATCGTTTCGAAGGGCATAATCCTCCTTAAAATTTACGAAGGTTTAAACAGCTGTTCGTGTTTAAACCTTCGTAAGGTTCAAGGCTTATCTTAGGGTATGGTCAAAACCTCACCGACAGGCAAATCATTGCTGGTCAGGTTATTTTGGAGGGCAATCATGTCTGGCGAAACGTCACCAAAGTAGCAGGCAATGCTGTTAAGCGTGTCACCTGATTGAATTTTATAAAACGTGGGATGCTCATGCAAAGACCGGGCACCATCAAATGGACTGCCTGCCTGCGGGATTTGTAAAACCTGCCCTGCATAAAAGAACGAGTCAGCAGTGAGTCCATTGAGGGTGAGCAGCTCGGCTATACTCACGTCGAACCGGCGGGCTATACAGAAGGGATATTCACCCTGCTCAAGTGTGTAAGATGAAGGTGGACCTCCCGGGGTGGCTGTGACGTAGGTGATTGGGCCTGATGTGGGTTCAGGTGCACTTGGCACACTGGTCTCTTCAGGATTCGGGCTGACAGGAGGATTTTCCGATGGGCTGGAAGTATCTACCACAACCGGAAGATTTGCCTGAGCAGTCTGTGTTGCGAAGGCGCCCACATCAATCCCGCCATTTTGTTGAGTTTCACCCGGGACGGGAAACCCATCATCAGTTTCGCTGGTCGATTGAGGGCCTTTGGAGGCAGGAAGTTTACAGGAAGTCAGCCCAATCATAAAGGATCCAATCAATAAGAGTAAAACCAAAGATCGTAATAGGCGTTTAAAGTTCATGATATTTCTGTCTCCTTCATACAGTCAGCAGAACTGCAGGGCAGACTGTAAACTTGTTCGAAACCAAGGCACTCTATAGATGATACTAGCATATTCTGAATTCTGCGTCAAGCGCAGTCAAGCGCAGCGAAGCATATCGTCAACGGGGTTTCTTTGAGTCTGCCGTTGTAAAGCAGAAGTCACAGATGTCTGACCCTTCCATGATCGTTTGGGTCCGGGTGAGCTGTATTTTTGGATTGAATCCCTCGATGAAGGCAAAATCACGATCACAGGAGAGCATTTTACCCAGTTCAGGCACACCCAGGTGCTGGTACATCTCTGCATACCGGCAGCGGAACACATTGAATGAGAATTTCTTGTGTGTCTGCTCGAGGACTTCTGTTTGAATGGCATTATCTTTTTTCCAGATTTCCTGGGCTACGGCGAAGTGCTCTAGGTCATTAGCTTCCACGTTATTGGCAAGCTGAGCACCCTGCTCTCGGGCAATTTCCCGGATCACTTTGCGTGTAATTTCCCACACCCGTTCGCGGTCGAACTCTTCCCCTAAAGCCCTGAGCAATGGGGCGAGAACCCGCGCCTCAATTTCACGCCGGTTGAGTAAACCCACGGCATTCATATAATCAATAGGTGGGGATGGATTATGCTCCATGACTATCCATCAGTTGCAATTTATGTGCCATTACATTCACGGTAATTATTGGTGAGACAGGTGAGAGATTGCATTACTCCTCGGTTACCTCCTCCAAAGGCTGACCGGTAGCAAAGGCTGCCCCATGGATAAAGCCGCGTGCCCTTTCAGTTAGCGGGTAAGCAGCTTTTAGCTCAATCCAAAAGGCATTTGAGTGGTTTGGATGCTTGCGGTGCATCAATTCGTGGGCAATCACATAATCGACCACCCAATCTGGCCAGATTTTGATTTTGTTGCTGATCCGAATCTGGCCATCCGTTGGGCCTCCCCGCGTACAGCTTCCCAGTCGTGCCTGCATATTACTCACCCATCTAATGGCATTCCATTGGATTTTTCCGCCAAAGTGTTTTTGGTTGATTAATTCAGCCCGTTGATGGAGGTCGGCATCCGTACGTCGGGAGTGCGATGCGGTGGATTTATCTAGCTGGCTGGCTACTTGCTCGAGTAAAGCGCCAACCTTGCGTTTTGGAAGCCGGTACGGCACCCGTAGCAATAACGAGCCATCTGGCATCTGTTCCCAACGGGATGTTTTAGTCAGGCGTCTGTCATGCCTGAGATTGACTTGTACCAGATGATCGCTTCTGTCCCGGATTGTATAGCGCTGGTCAGCCATGAATAATTTACTTGGTTGAGAACCCGGGTAGCTCAATGAGCTGATCACCAGTCTTCACCAGGTGGTTGGGCAACCATGCCACTCCGAAGAAATCCAGCAGGACATCCTTCTTCTGTGCAGCGATGGGGATCTCGGTGATTTGGTTGGCAACCTCACCCCATTTTTCGTTTACGGCCTGCAAAGCAGCTTCTTTATCTGCTTCGAGTGCTGCAATCTGGTCTTCGAAATCCTTAATCGCATCCACCGATTCTTTCACATCACTCTTGGCTTGTGAAGTCATGCGAGCCTTGGAAATGGAGGATGTGAGCGCACGTTTCCGACCCCGACCGAACAAACCGAGCACTGTTTCGGCAACATTTACACCCGTTTCTAACTTTCGACTGGAGAGTTCAGCTTTATCCTGTTCAAGCTCGCGCTGCTCGCGTTCCAATTTGTCTTGCAGTGTTCGTAGTTTGGTTTCAAATGGTGTTGAGGTTTTCTTAAGCTCCGCGTCACGTGCCTGGCGCGCAGCATTGGCACACTGCGTCCGAAACTCACTTTCCGATGTCTCAGGTCCTGCATACACTTTTAGGGTTTCATTGCCACGTACCGTCACTTGGGTGGTGCGGTATGCCCAATCGAGAAAATCCTTTTCCAATGCGTTTATCAGCCTGACATCGTTGAGCGGGGTTTCCAGCGGGGCAAAGCGTGCTTGTGGGTCTGGCGCCTGGTCAAGCTTGGATGGATCGATTTGATCCGTCAGGAAATTATCCCAACGGACGATCCCGCGCCGGTCGGGGTTTGCAACCAGGGCAGTTTTATACGTGTCGATGTCGAGCTTGTATTTCAAATTATATAAGCGGGTACTCGCCTGTGAAAGGATCACCGGGCGATAGATCAAACCTTGGCTGAGTGCTTCTGTAGGGAATTCACGCCCAGCAGCTTTGAATGCCTGGGTGAAAGTAAGGTTATTGGGTAGGAAATACTCCGCAATCCCTGCTGGAATAGTCGGTCGGGTGGACGAGAACCCAGACGCTGGCATGGCAGAAGTGGTGGGAGTTGCGACAGGTGTTGGGAATGTCTGGCCAGGTTCAGGTACCCCAGTTTGCCCGCTGTCAGCAACCGGTTTAGGAACTGTGGATGATGGCATTGAAGGCATCAAGGTAGCACCCGCCAGCTTGTTCAGATCAGGGATTTGGGTGCGCGTCAGCGGGCCAGTCAGGTAATTCATTGCCCAGCGGGTTTGGAATAGAGCCGGTCCTTTGGCATTCACATTGTGCAGAAGGAAAACGCGTTTTCCCAAGGTGGAAATGAGGCGGTCATACTCAGCTCGATTCAGGCTGCCGGACATGGCGCTATCCAGTCCATCCAACAGGCGCTGCTTGTCCTGATCTGTTTGTAGTTTACCAATCATCCAGGTTCCAGCATTTGAGAGGGCTTTGTAATCCACATCCACCGGGTTTTGGGTGACCAGCACTTGCCCTACGCCAAACGCCCGCGCTTGCTTCAGCATGCGTAACATCGGCTGTTTGGAGGGAGGGTTCGCCACCGGGGGCAGGTATCCGAAGATTTCGTCAAAATAGACCAAAGCACGCAGGCTGGTTGTGCCGGTCTGCGAGCGCATCCAGGTTTCCACTGCAGAGTAAAGCAACGTAATGAAGAACATACGCTCAGAATCGCTCAGATGGGCAATGTAAAATACACTGTGGCGGGGTTTACCATCGGGGGTATACAGCAAGGATGGGATATCCAGCGGCTGCCCCTCGATCCACACCTGGAAAGCCGGTGCGGCCAGGATGTTGTTGAGCAACATGGCCAGCTCAAAGCGATCTTTTTCTGGGAAGAATGTGTTTACATCAAATACGCCCAGCTTGGGGAAGGGTGGGCTTTGGGTCTGTAAGATCAGCTCACCCAGGTCGAGGTCTTTACCCTGACTCCAGGCATTTTCGAAAATATTGGCCAGGAGGATATGCTCACGCGAGCGCACCGGATCTATATTATCCATAGCCCACCAGACCCAGTAAGGCAGTCACAGTGCCGGAGATTTTTTCACGCAGGGTTTCCTCGTTGTTCTCCCAGGCGATGGATGGGGCTTTCAATGAGGCCAGAATGTTGATGGGAATACCTGCATCCGAACCGGGTGTAAAAACCGCGAATTGGGCTGAATTCGAGAGGTTCAGTATGCGCTGTTGGTCGATCCCCCAATCTGTAAGTCCCTGCTTCCATTGTTGTGCAGCATCCGCTGCAGCTTGCTCCAGGGTCTTGCCTGCCCGACGTGCCTGATCGGGATTCACCCAGGGTTGAAAATCCTGTGGCAGCAGATTTGGGAAGTGCAACAGAGTGTTGGTCATATCTCCCTTGGGGTCAATCATCAAGGCCGGGATATTATTCAGCGCTGCCTCCTCCAAAAGGTCGATGCACAAGCCCGGTCTTGCCTGAACCGGTCATGCCGACCACCACAGCATGCGTGGTCAGGTCTGCCGGCTCATAGAAAAGGGATTGGTCTGTGGTTTTGGTTTGCTGAGGGTCAAATATCCGTCCCAGGTAAAATTTTCCATTTGTTTCCATCATCATTCACCTCTCTGCCTCATCATAAATTTGCTGAAATTCTGCCAGGAACTGTGCCGCGATATCTTCATTGTGAATTATAAGGGTATTTTCATCATTCTTGTGTTCAGCATTGCTGCTGAAGTTATATGAGCCGGTGATCACGACTTCATGGTCAATGATGATGACCTTGTGGTGCATCAAGCGTGGATTGCCATCCAAACGCACGTCAATGCCTGCACGATCCAGGGTATCGAACTCAGTGCCTACGTTGGAGTGATATTGGTCTTCATCAAAAACCCCCGATACACTCACCCCTGCTTGAGCACGTTCGAGCAAAGCCTTCGCCAGCTCATCCGAAGTGAAGGAATATGCCATGAAGGATATGCTCTCCTGCGCAGCGTTGACCGCTGTCAGAATATGTTCTAGCGTGCCATCCTCGGGGGAGAAATAAACTTCGATGAGGCTCCCATTCACCGTTGTGCTGGGGTTGGGTGTGCTGGCGGTTTTGTAAGCACCAAAGCGGTCGTCAATGAACATCTGCTCGAACTCGTTTGTGTAATTCTCCGCTAATTTGGAAGACTGCAAGCGCATGAGGTTATTGTTATCCAGATAGCCACCACCTGTGGTGAAGTTCATCGAGCCAGTCCATACTTCAGAGCGGTCGATGATGGCGAACTTGTCGTGCATCAGGCCTTCCTGACGATCACCCAATACCTCGATGCCAGCCTCTTTGAGCTCCTGTACCTCCTGCTCATCCATGTTGTCACTATCCGTGACCAGGCGCACGTCAATGCCGCGACGATGGGCGCTGATTAATGCATCACGTATGGACCACAGATTAAGGTCAAAAATTGCCACATCCACACTGATGCGTGCCTGATCAATGGCAGCCGCCAGCGAGTCATCAGGTCCACCCCGGTAGGACGAAGCGGTAGGGCTCTTCGGGTCGGTGAAATAAATCGTATACCAATTCTGGGCTGCGGCTGTTGGTACACTGGGTGTGATAGTTGCCTGCAAGCTTGCATCGGGTCCGCAGGCGCAGGTTATAAAGATAAGTACCAGGAGTGGTAGGGTGATTTTACTCAATTAAGGGGACGGTTTTCGCGATATTGGAAAATCGTTCTATGGAATGATTATAGCTTAAAAAGAAAACTCTTCGGTTGCTGCATTTTGTAGAGAATAAGGAGTGAGGGAATAATAGCTTCGGATGCGCTCGATTTTCCGGACGTAACATAATAGTATGTGAACATCGAGAAGCCGATCCATACTAAGAGACTTGCACAAACCAACCACAACCAATTCTATTAAATAATAAGCCGACCTGTCTTTTAAGGTCGGCTTGACTGAAAGTCGGAAAGATAGATGGGATCTAAGGTAGCTGAATGAGTCCGATCATGTTACCATCGGTGTCTTTTGCAATTGCAATCAGCTTACCTCCCCCGACGTCTCTGATAGCTTGCACCTTTTGTGCACCCCCCTCAATCAGGGCTTGCAAGCTTTTCTTGATATCGCTGACTTGATAGTAACTGACAGGACCTGTCATTCCCTGTTTAAAGCCATTAGGATCTAACCCTATATCCTGGTTGCCAACCTTATAGCCAACATAATATGGTTGATCCGCATAAGGTTCGACATCCAAAAGCAGGCTGAAGAGTTTCTTGGCTCGATTTACGTCTTTAACGGGGTAGATGACCGTTGTGATACCTTGATTCATATTGTGCTCCTTTCTTTTTATAATGATATTTCGTGCTCATTTACAATTAGATAGACTGCAGTCTGCAGGAGCCGTTTTCAGACGCAGCCGACTTTCTACGGTTTCTTTTTCTTGCCGGCTTTAACTCGGCTTTTTTTAGGTTTTCGCCGACTCTATATTTTACGATTTTGCTGATCAAATCCATCGGTAATGGTTGGTTCAACGGGAATTGTAGAGTGCCTTTGCCATCTACATAACTTGAAATTTCGTTATTGAAAGCTTGAAGTACACTTACAAAGGTTCCTGGATAAAACCCAATATGATTTTTATGTGCGGCAAAATAGACCAGATTTCCGTGAAAGGTGAACGCAGGCATCTGATAGCTGATTTTTTCTTCTGCTCCAGGGGCAGCGGCTTTTATGGTAGCCCGTAATTCTTCCAGGATTTTTTGAATCTCCGTAGGGAAAGTTGCTATATATTCATCTATTGAGGTGAAGCGTACTTTATTACTATCCATGTGCCCTCCCAATTTGAGAATGGGGCTAGATACCTGGCCGTTAAGCTGTTGTTACTGTGGAGGTGGCTTTCACCGGCACAGTCACCGTGGCTTGCAGGAAGCCGATATACATCAGGATCGCGCCCAAGAATTCACTCAGGTATAGAAAATCAGGCAAGCCCATATTAATAAATGAGCCACCCAGGGCAGGTAGGATTGCTCCAGCAGCAATCAGGATATTACCCACCATGCGGTTGAATAGCACCTTTTTGCGCCAGAAAATGAAGGCGGAGTAAATTGCACCTCCAACCAGGGTGAATGTGCCGTAGGTATTAAGCAGGATGGTTAGCAGAACCACGATACCTGACCGGGTGAGGATATCTTTATATTGGGCAGATAACGGCTGGGCTGAGGTTGTAGCTGGCAGCCGCAGGAGTTATGGGTGCCAGAAGGACCACCCCCACAGCCAGCAGGCTGACGATGATGAGGATGATGTTCAAGGTCGGGGCAATGCCTCGGCGGCGCACCAGCAGGTTGATCGTTCCTTGGCCAAGCCAGGCAGCCGTTAGCATCGCGCCGCTAAGATACCATAACTTGAGAGCGATGGCGTTAAAGGTGAAGAGCATGATGACTTCAGTCAATGTGCCAATCCCATACAACACCAGCCCTATGCTCCATAATAAAAGATGTGCTCCGTGCCTTACACGGAAGCGGTTGAAAACTGCTACTGCAAAGGCGAAGGTGATAACGGTTGAAAGAATAGGCAGGTAGTGCATTTTTTACTCCATAAGTTAGATTAGAATTATCAACTTTTGCCTCAATGCGCCCCATGCTGAAAGGCTTCGTAGGTATCAAGTAATGTAATGATGATTAAATCGGAGAACGAATTTATCCTGCGGAACAAGTCTGCCCAGATTTGCGGCGAGCGTACATCCGCATTCTCATACGCAGTCAGGATGGCATCCATGACCGCTGTGCGAAAAAATTGGAACGCGTGCGCTGCTTCCACGCTGGAAAGTCCTACCCGCTGGCCACGCGAGGCATATTCATACCCAAGCGAACGTGCCTCTGCCTCCAGCCCTTCATCGCCGTGGTTAAATGCCCAATCAATCCCTGCACCAGCGAGCGCCCGCTTAAGCGATATTGCTCGCGGGCTTCGTCATCCATCTTGTGGTACCATTTTTCTGCTTCCAGGTTGCTTTCGCTGATTTGTACGCGTGTATTCCGCAAGACGTTGGCATACACGGAAGTCGCTTCGGGTGTCGCGCTCTCCTACCTGGTATGCATGCGTATATCAATGTCGGATCGACGAAAGCGCCGGTGTCCACCTTGTGTTCGCTGGGAAGGCAGATATCCATGATCCGCCCACGCCCGGACAGTGCTCGGATGAACTCCCAACTGTTTTGCCGCTTCGCTCAAACTAAGCCAATCATCCATCAAATCGCCTCAAATATGTGGCTTTGGGAAAGATTGACCAACTGTATCAGGTTATGATTAAATCTACAATGTAGATTTCCTTAGAATTTGTATAAAAGATTCTTAGGAAGAATAAAACAAAAAACTGGCTGCGGTGTTTATTCCGCAGCCAATACCGACAATTAAGATGTAAATGGGAAGTGCTCTTACGGAGTCAAATCCCAATATGACATATGGACCACCCGGTAAGTGTAATTGGCAGTCACCTCAGGGCTGACGAAAACCCCATACCGGCCAAATTTATAACTTGGTGTCAGTCACCTGGGCAATCTGGTGCCCATTGGCATAGACAGTCAGCTGTACTGCCAATTGCCTTGATCCCCATGACGTTTTTCTTGTTGGCGCCCGCCAGGATATAGTTGCTGGGTGTCCAGCTCACCAGGTCCTTCGCGGTATACGGGTTGGCGCCATCCAGACGGAAGACCCAGACCGCACCATCACACGAGAACGCCACCACATACCCATACGAGACCCCTGCCAGGTGTTCCGGACCGCGGACGATCAAGTCCATAAGCATCCTTGCCAGAACAGTTGCCTGAGTCAAAGGTCGATTGCAGGTAAAAATCAGTCAGCTCGTGCCAGGTGAAGTACCAGGTGCTGAATCCAGTCAGCTTGCCGGTCACATAGAATTTGGCATCTGTTTCAACGATCTTGATGTAGTTGGTATCTGGGCAGCAGCCCGCTGACCGGATTGGTCCAGTCATTGATATTTCCACCGGTCATCGGGTCATCGAAGGTTGGGTTGCCATAAGTCGCCACTGGGTCAAACGTGCCTGCCACCGGAGTGATGTTGGCAGTCGGGACAGTTGCCAGCGGCGGGATATCCACCGAGAGTGTATAACTGGTTTTGCCATTCGCAGCGGTCAGGCTGATGTAGTAGTCCTGAGTGGTGGGCAGAGTGTCAGACCATAAGGTATCCTGGGTTGTGTTGGTAAGAAATACTTGTCCATCCGCACCGAACACTCCCAGATAAACATCCGCATTGGGTGATGTAACTTTCACGCTCATGGTTTGCGTGGCGCTGGCTCCCAGCACATAAGTACAAGGTCTGTCCAGCTTCCAGCTCGCCATCGACCAGTGCGGAAGTGCCTCCGACCGCAAATTGGATGCGGATGGCCTGTGGTAGGCGGTGTCGGAGTGGGTGGCACAGGAGTTGGAGGCTCGGGGCTGGCGATAACAGGCGTGGGTGGGACGGAAGTAGCCGTCACAACCACCGGTGTGGGTGGGACGGAAGTACTGGTTGGCTCCGCCGCTACTTCCAGTAGTTGAGGTCGGAACGACAGGCACCTGGGTTGTAACAGGCGGCGGGCTGCCGCTCGCCGGTAATTTACAAGCAGTGGTGATCAGTGCCAGCATCACCAGCACTGTACCTGTGAAGATGATTTTCTTATTCATGGTCGTCTCCTTAGCACCCAACGCGAATATCCCGATGATGATATTCTACATCATTTTGCTATTCACTCATTTGTATCAACAAGAATTGGGTTGCAATTAACGAGCCAAAGCTAGGCGTTATAAACCCGGATGGCGGCTACACCTTCCAATGGGCAGTTGATGCTCACAGATTCCGCAGCCTATACATAGATCACGCAGGACAGATGGCCGTTGAACACTGCTGGTCTGCCCGCTGGAATCAACCACTTGAGCTTCTTCCAGGCGGATGGATTTTTGCGGGGTGGGGCACATTTCCTCACACACGATGCAGGGTATACCGCTTGCCCATGGCAAACAGCGATTGCGGTCGATGCTGGCTTTACCAATCACTGCCAGGCGTTTTTCTTCCAGCGGTAGCTTCGGGATGGCACCCGATGGGCAAACCTGACCGCAGGCTGTGCAGCCATAATCACAATAGCCCACACGCGGCACCACCAGTGGAGTCCATAACCCTGCCAGTCCCGCTTCGGTCAATGCCGGCTGCAGGGCGGTCGTTGGGCAGATTTTCATGCACTGCGAGCAGCGTATACAGGTGGAGAGGAAGGTATCTTCATCCGTCACCCCCGGCGGGCGGATGCGCCACGGGTTATCCTGCCGTCAGGTGCAGGTCGGTCCCCAGCAGCAGCACACCTGCCGCCCCGGTCGCCAGCGCACCGATGCCTGACGGCGAGAAAGGTCAAATTCCTGTCTGGGAGCAGGTTTTAGTGAAAAACCAAAGCGAATATCTCCCGGCTTGCAGTTGGCCATACAGTCCAGACAGACGGTGCATTCAGACGGCATGATGTGGAAATTCGCTGGGGTCGTGTCGACCGCACCTGGCTTGCAGACGATGGCACAGCGGGTACACTCAGAGCAGGCAGACCCAATCAGCGGACGAAACAAGGAGACCTTCGAGAGCAACCCCAGCAGTGCACCCAGCGGGCACAGATAACGGCACCAAAAGCGGTGTGCCAGCAGGTTCAAGGCAATCAAGCCGCAGAACAGCCCTGCAATGGCCAGGTTTTGGGCGAAAGCCGGCTGTTCCACGGGTAAGACACTACCTCGTACCACCCTCTCGAACCCATCCAGGGCGGGGGTCAAGAAATTTAGATGATATAAAGCAGTCTCGAGGGAATTGACCGCGTAAAAAATGGCAGGTAGGATGGCGGTGGTCAACGTGCGGGTGAAGATGGCGATCGGGTCCAACACCAGAAGGGTCAATCCGCCCAAGAGGGCTGCTGCCAGGCTGATTGCCAGCAGGAAGTATTTCACCAATCTCCACCGAGGGGATATTGATAGCAGCTCGCTTGCGTGCTTTGCGGAAGGATACCCACTCCAGCAAGCTGCCCAGTGGGCAGATCCAGCCACACCAGACACGACCTATGAGCAGTGTCAGCCCAATCGTGACCAGCGCCAACCCCAGTTTAGGGATCCACTGGCGGCTGGCGAGCATGGCACCCAGTGCCGAGAGTGGGTCCAGGCGAAAGAAAATATCCGATAACACTGGAGCAACCCTTTGCTGCACCACAGCGAAGATAAGATAAATGTAAATTGCGAAGAACAGGATTTGGACGGTTTGTCTGACCCGCCGCCAGATGTTCCAGCTCATCCGAGGTTGATCTCCTGGATATTTATGCTGCTCAGATCCATGGTCCCCAGCCCCAGTTCTGCACTTGCCGGGATGTAACCGATATCTGCACCAGTGAGACCGAATAGCGTGGTGGCGTAAGAGTCAGCTGCCACGATGTCCCGGCTGGCGATGACCGTATCGGTTTGTCTGACGTCCCCCAGGTCACCACCGGTCGGGCCGTGGTTGGTCAGGATGCGCACTGCATCCACCACCGTTAGCGCAGGACGTACCAGGCTGGTCAGGTCAGCAATGCGTTGGGAGAGGTTGATATGCATTAAATTGCGATCCAGGATCACTCCCATCAGGTTTTTACCCCCTAATGTCAGTCTGGTGGATCCGTGATGCTTGGCAATTGGTACATTGATCAGCAGGTCGGCTTCCAAAATATCCGGATATATTTCCACCCTGGTCAGGCTCTTACCTAGTGGGATATCCACCCCTGTATACTTGGGGCGGCTCATGATGTGCATCTCACCGCCTGCTGCTTCGACTGCCTGTGCTATGCCAGATATATCATATGCCGATTGGGGTGTGCCGCCGAATGGATAGTCCATCACCCGCACACGCCCAGCCCCAGCCTCCAGGCACATACTGACCAGCGTAGCCACTACGATGGGGTTGGTGGTGGTGGCATATTCAGGGGTGTGGTAATCGGTGCATATGTTGGGCTTGATGATCACATCGAAGCCAGAGCTGACCAAGCTCGCCATGCCCCCTAAGGCGTCAATGGCGGCCCGCGTGATGGCTGCCGGGTCGGGTCCGTGTGCTACTGCCAGATAAGCTGGACTGGTTGTGGGTGAAGGCTGTAAATTGGAGGCAGTCTCCGTGGGATTGGTTCCTGCCTGGGTGGCTTCTGCCGGGGTGGTCTCAGTGGCAATTACCCCCGTAGTGGCGCTGGGTGGTACCGTCGGGATGGCTGCAGGTATGGCTGGTTTCAGTGGGTAGGGATGAGTTTGGTTTTGGGGTGCAGCCTGCCAGGGCAGCGCCGGCTGCCACGGTGGCGGTGAGCTTGAGGAACGTCCGGCGAGAAATAGGGGGTCGGCGTTTCATGCTTTATCTCCGTAAACGATAAATGTTGGAAATACCAATAATGAGCATAAGCTGGCTGTATTATACTCAATTCCTGCTGAATGCTATCTCTCCATTAGTTTTATTAATAGGGTGGGCAGACATCATGATTGATTTGTAAGCTGGTCATCACAAAGCCCCAGGTTGGGGGTTGGAGATTGGGAAGATGGGTATCTAAGCAAATTGTTTCGAAAAAACAAGTACTTTTAATTCAAGGCTCCAGGGAAAAAAGCCCCTCAATCCCCTATTACCCTTAAGGGTACCAGTTCTAAAACAAGAAATGGGGGAGGAAAAAAGTCAACCACTAAGGGCACAGCGCCGGTGTTCACGAAGCCCACACAGAAAGATATTCGACCCGCGGAAAAACGAAACGGAACGAACGCCTTTTGATTACGGGTTGGTAGGTAAATTGGAAGGCTGGTGGGGTGGGAGGAAAATGTAGCCACGGCGATACTATTATAGCACATATGTTCTAATCTCACAAGGGGTTTATGAATAATTTAAGATTAGAGTTTTAGGTATGGATGAAAACATACAAAGAATTTAAAATATAGCCTTTTGCTTATTGATCAACTTATGCTATATTATATTTATCCGTATTTCCTTGAGAAAGAATAAGCGTGCCTAACATTATCGAGACGCCCCAGCGGGCGTCTCTACCAATAGAGTAGAGATAATGACCATTTCTACCCATAAATTTAAAGGGAAATACCGTATAGCGTCTGGTCGATTGAAGGCATGGGATTATGGGAGGCCAGGGTATTATTTCGTCACCATTTGCACCCTGAACAGAGTGCAATGGTTTGGGGAGGTTAGCGGGGATCATATAATCCTATCTACGGTTGGAGAAATCGCGGCAAATGAACTTAATAAAACAGCGAATATGCGTATAAATGTAGGTATCGATACATGGGTAGTAATGCCTAACCATGTTCATGCGATTATTGTCATTGGTGAGATTCCTGGGGCATCTGTAGAGACGCCCCGCCGGGACGTCTCTACGAAAATCAAGTGGAGACCAGGGGTATTGGGGGCGATCGTCAACCAATTTAAATCCATGTGCACAAAACGCATACGTGCAACGGGATGCGCGGATTTTGCATGGCAGACAAGATTTTATGACCATATCATTCAGAATGAAAAGGAGTTGGAAAATATTCGTGCCTATATTCTAGGAAATCCATTAAAATGGGCAGATGACGAATATTTTTAGGGTATTTATTTCAAGATGAGCGAATAATTCGAAATGAAGAGCGTTGAGACACGCTATTATCTGGGGTAGACAGAGAGATTTACCTCTAACACTATACAGGCTACGTACCACTTTACCGGGGCAGAGGTTTGAGAGCAGTATTGGATTGTATTACTATGGAGCACGCTGGTACGACCCCGGCGGTAGGAAGTTTTATACCTGCGGATAACATTGCACCTCCAGAACGTAACGTTAAATCATTAAACTTATCTTGCATTTCCTCCCCTTCTGGTGTATTCTCTCCCTCACCCATGAAACCTTATCCCGTCCCCGCCCAAGAGATTCGTCGCGAGCTCATCGTGGCAAACTCGCATTTCATCTCCACCCTCGGCCCGACTTTCTCGGTGGAGGAAGCCAAAGCCTTCATCCTACGCATCAAGGCTGAGTTCCCCGATGCCTCGCATAACGTACCCCTTTACATCATTGGCCATGGCGATTCGGAGACTCGCCCACTGCTCGGATGCCGGCGAGCCCTCCGGCACGGCCGGTCGACCTGGCTTTGGCCGTCCTGCGTGGCAGCGGCCTGGGGGATGTGGCGGTGGTGGTGACGCGCTACTTCGGTGGCACCAAGCTGGGCACAGGTGGGCTGGTGCGGGCATACTCGGAGGCAGTACGCCTGGTGGTGGAGAATGTGCCACGGGCTGAGAAGGTGCTCACCCATACCATCATGCTGGCGTTTCCCTACACCTATCTGGAACGCGTGCGCTTGCTGGTGGCTGCACAAGGCGGGCAAGGTGCTGGATGAAGACTTTGCCGCAGACGTGACCCTCACTGCCGGTATCATGGTTGAGAAGCTGCCTGCTTTTCAGTCTTCCTTGAGCGATCTTACCAACGGCAAGGTGCAG
The DNA here is from genome assembly GCA_963828845.1 of uncultured Chloroflexia bacterium. GTDB lineage: Bacteria > Chloroflexota > Anaerolineae > Anaerolineales > UBA4823 > FEB-25. The sequence continues at coordinate 27,857 of CAWHGE010000009.1, read as the reverse complement.
GCTGAAATCATCGAGAACTGAAGAAGTCCTCATGCCCCTGACCCCCTAAAAAGCTCATACACATCATCAGCACCCGCTCATGGGCACTTAGTTCGTGGTATATGGCATCCAGCTGGTCCTGGCTTTCAGCCTGGATGCGCACCGTCAGCGAGAGGAACCTGCCTCCCCGGCTGAGGCGTGTGGTGACCACTTCATCGGTCACAATGGCGGCATGTTTCTTTATTATAGACACCACCAGGCTCTCAAAATCATCCTGGTTAGCCCCCATGACCTTTATGGGAAATACGCACGGGAAATTCATATATTGGTCCGTCTATGACTAAATCCTATTATGGAACTATAACTAAGGCTTTTATGTCCCGTCCCAGCCGGCCAGACGGGCCGAGAGCCACCACAGTGCTTGACCTTTTAGATAGCAGTTAAGCGAGTGTGAGTGAGCGCAATCAATGGCTGGAACGGGGCAGGTTCCAGGATGGGAATCACACCATGCTTGGCACCATGGGCAATTATCTGAGGGATTTGGGTACAGCGTACCATCCGGTAGCCAGCTCTCGATATCAGCGAAGTCGTAGAGAATCTTATTATTAGCCAGGACGTAATCGCGCACCATATTGTTATTGCGGTTCAAGCACAGCCTGATTAGCACTGTCAGTATGACCGGTCATATATACAAATCGCACTCCCGGGTATTCAATTTCGAGCTGGGTCATCATATCCAGATAATGCTGGACTTCACCGGTGTCTAACCAAGACATCTCCCCACACCAGGACCACATGAAGGCATTAGCCTGGGGAGCTGAGTTCAACATGCTACGTGCGTGTATTGAGGAAAGCTGCTGGATTCCAGGCAAAGCCACTGTTGTAACCCATGCGCAGGAAAGTTGGGACACCCTGGTCGGGTGGAACGAGCCATTGTTTGAGGAAGTTGTAGCTGGGCGGGTTGACATAGGCACTCAGGTAGTCGGCGCCTGCCCAGAGCTGGGTGCCATGGGATGTGGAGCCGTAGGACCAGATGACGTTCTGCTTGGCAGCCTGGATCCAGATGGGTGGAATGAGCGTGATATCCCGGTTGGTATGGTCGATGATGATGGCTTGTGATGGGAGCTTGCTTTGCTCAGTAATGGTAGGAAGGTAAATTGGGTAGTCTTGCAGGCTGAAGGTCTTTCCTTTAGATAGAAGAATCGGTGACGATGCCATCACCGAAGTAATCTTGGCAGATACCAGGACTAGCATAACAAAGACCAAGATTGCTGCGGTAGAGAATAACCAGGGTGCAATCCGATGAGCTTTCATTTGTTCCTCCATAGACTTAACTACGGTTGAGTTGCCATCTCGGCAATCAGATCCAGCATGTGCCCGTAATGCGAGCCCTTCCAGTAGATCTGGTTGCAGGTTGGGCAGAGGTGGAACTCATCATAATATATCTTGGTCAGCGGCTCCAGGCGCTCGATGATATCCTGCTTGCTCACAACCTGGAGGGGGCTGTTGCAGCGCAGGCAACGCTGAAAGGGCTTCACCTGCCCGAACAGCTTGAACCGCCTCAGCACCTCTGCCGTTTGTTGTCGTGGATCTGTCTGGTGGATGCAATATCCACGCCTGATTGCCTTGCGCATCAGCAGACGCCGGTCGCGTGTCAGCAGTACCCGTCCCTCCTCAATCGAGACCATAGCTAGCTCGGCATCCTGGTAGTCGTTGCGATACAGGCTGTCAAATCCCAGCATGCGCAGGTAAGTCGCCAGCTGCCCCAGGTGATTATCCAGGATGAAGTACGGCTCACCATCCAGGGGAGAGTCAGCGGGGTAGACAGTCACCAGGTCTCCATCCTTGGAGTCGACTGCTGGAATCCGTCAGCTGCCCGTTGACCACCACACGCCCAAATTCGGTATGGGGTACGCCGAGCGATTCAATCAGGTGCTTGAGGGTCTGGTGGGGTTCGAACTCCAGGCTGAATGTTGTGTTTTTACGATAGTGCGGCAGGAAATCGTTCAGCTCTGCGAAAAAAGTGAAGTGTGCTTTTCTTAACCTGTGCTGATTACTCACATCATAAATCATAATTCGTAGATGTATTCAATGGGTGTTGAATGGGTTTTTTCACCTAACAAGCGCACGTTTAAATAGGCCTCATATCTGTATAGTAACGATTCGCGCGGTGTATATAGCCTGACTGGAAACTCGTAATCGGTGGCATTGACACGAAATCCCATCCTTGTGCCAAACAATCCTGCCAGGGCTTCTCTGGAGAACCTAAAATAATCTAAAGGATAAGCATGTAGCGGGAAGGATTGATGGGTCTGGATGAAGAGTACCCCGCCAACTTTTAACGCTTTCATGATTTCGTGCGCGGCAAGATGAGGATACTTGAGATGTTCGAAGGTCGAGCAGGAGATAATGACATCGAATTGCTCGACTCCGGTGATAGATGTCAGGCAATGCACGTCCGCCACAATGTCCACATCGATCCCTGCCTCGATATCCGTGCCTAAATATTGACCAGCATGCGGAACGAAGGCGTCATGTTTGGTGGAACGGGTGGGGATAGAGCGTTTCGTTCCAAGTTCCAAGACTCTTGGTTTGTCAAACAAGCGGCAACGGGCTAGAAACTCATCCATAAGCGCATTACCATTTGGACGAGCTTCCGGGTCAATGTCCGATGTTGCCAGCTTGAATCCAAGTTTTTCTTTTATCCCATCAATCAATTTCATGGTCTCATTTCCTTAGCTCAGTTTGGCTAAACCATTTTCAGGCGCAGCGCTGACCAATCGTCATCGATGGAGATCATTGCCACACCTTGTAAGCCAAGGCTGCCTGCATACGCATTGATCGTGTCGCGGTTGATGTTGGTCTTCACCTTGGATGTCCCTTTGTGGTATGTGACCCAAAGCATTCCTTTTGGAGCCAACAGCCCCTTTAATCTTGTGAGCTGAGCTTCCAGCTCGCTGCGGTTTAAGACGAAGACCTGGATAACCTCAACCAGGCAGCTTGAATCATTCAGAATGATGGTTCCTTCGGGAAGCTGACCCAGCTGGGCTAAGTATCCCGCGGGTGGGTTGATGAGCAGGAACTTATTGCCAGGTTTAATGAACAATTTTTCGGCGATGGATTTATCCGACATGTTCTCTCCAAGATTTATGAAGTTCTTTTTCTCCCCAATAGGAATGAGGTTATCCCGCCTAGCGGGAAGGCAAATAAGTGCACCATATCCGCCGATAATTTTACCGCTTGTGTTTCACCAGGTCGAGGTGGAAGGAACAGGGATACAATCAGAAAGACCAATATGCATCCAAAAACCACCCATCGCCATGGCTTGGGCAGGTAAGCAGTTATATACCCCAGGCTGCCCATATATCCGGCCGATGGGCCGACATCGCGTGAAAAGAAGAGCACTCTCGCCTGAGTGAAGCCAAGCTGATGCAAAGGTAACAAGAACATCAACGATTCAAGCACCAAGGTCACCACATGCACTCCCCAAAAGCTGAGCACAGCTCTCCAGCTTCCGCTCATCCATTCAATTACCCCGCTGGTGAAGCCAACCATGGCGAGGGCGAACCAAAAGATACCGCCACCGCTAGTCACGAGAGCCGATAAAATCAGCCGCTCCCAGCGGAAAAACCAGAAATCACGCGGTGCAAAACCGAGCTGGCTCACCCACGTCCGTTCCAGCTCCTGGAAAAAACTGTGTGTCCCCCAGGCTACCAGCAAAAGCAAGCCAAGCATAACCAGGGTGAATGGGATGTGTTTGATAATCTGTCTTAGCTGGGTAATGCCTGCCTTTAGGTGTGTTGTGATGTATCGATCACTCATTTGGGATGCTTCAAATAACCCCCCAGGAGATCCGTCCCGGAATCAGCCCGCATCATGGCGATGGTGACTGCCGGCAGGCTGGCGACACTTGGATAAACCAGGTAGCGTGGTGACCATATGGGGTCAAACTTGGCTTTGAACTCGTGCAACCCCTTGAAATTATAGAATTGGTTCACATGTTCGTAAACGTAATGTAATGCGCGCTCGATGGTTGGGTCGGTCGGGTTTTCCCCAATCCCAGCCAGGCCACTTAATCCCAGGTTGAACGTGGCATATCCCTGTCCTCTTGCCCATTCGAACAACGAGACGAAGAGAAAATCCATCTGCCCTTTTTCAGCCTCCCGGCGGTGACGCATCAGGTCGATGCTGACCTCGCTGGCTTGGTATTCAGGAAGGATATTGGCAAAGGCATCGATAGTGCCTGCCGGGTTGCGGATCACGATGATCGGAGTGCTGTTCAGGTAGTCTTCATCGAACCAGCCGAGCGAAAATCGCTTTTCAGTCCCTTTCACAGAGGTTAGCCATTCGTCGCTGATCTGGTGCAGTTCAGCCAGGAGGTTGGCTGGGTGTGGAGGTTGGAGCACTTCAGCCTGGTAGCCTAGCTTTCTCATCTTGTTAACCCCCGTACGGATGTTCTTCTTGTCACCTCCGGCTATGTTGAAGGTGGAAAGATTAACGATCGCCTCGCTGCCAATGCACAGGGAATGATATCCCAGGTCGTGATATGCCTTCAGATAATCTGGCAGCACCTGATAAAATGCCGGTTCCCAATCATTACGGTCACAATAAGCTGCAAAGCTTGTAATGCAGCCAGGGATATCCTCAGCTGGCCCGATCGGGTCACCCAGGGTCAGGGCGGTGCGCCCCTCGACCACATATCCGATAACTGAACTTCCCGGACTGAAGTAATACAACTTGTCATTGAAGAGAAGCATCCGGGCAAGTGTGCTGCAGCCGTAGGATTCAACGATTTTCCTGGCCTTCTGCCTCTCCTCAAATGTGGTGCCCTGGTGCACCAGCACCGGTCTGATCAGCATGAGCAGGGCATAACCGAGGGTGACAGCACTGACGATGTAAATCGAGCCGGCGAAATAGCGGGCAAAGCGGGTGGCTGGCACCAAACCGGGGTTGTAAAACTGAGTGAACATCACCACGGTCTGACGTATCGCTCCCCAAATGCTGAAACTGACCGGTTGGCCATTAACAATGAAATGGCGGTCAAGCAGGTAAAAACCAAGCACACCATAGATCAAAGTGAAGATCAATGCCACCAACAGGGTCATCAATCCCTGGCGTATGGAGGGTGGGTCGGAGCGGGCATGAAAATGTGGCTGCAGGTAGATCAGCCAGATTGCCAGTGCTGCACCAAGGATTGCTTCTTCATAATCCAGTCCCTTGAACAAGTGAACGGGAACTGATACGATCAGAATGGTGACCGTCAGAGCCCAGGCGAGGCGTTTGCGCCTCCAAAGACCATTGGCAAGTAATAGCAATGCGAATCCTGCCAATACCGATGTCAGGTGCCCGCCAATATCAACACCAAATGGTGAGTATTGCTCCAGGATTTTCAGCCGATTATGCATTGAAGGTGTTAAACCTGAGAGCACATCGATGATGCCCATCCCTGCGGTCAGCAGAGCAACCAGACGCACGCTCCATATCTCACTACGGGCAGATTCCCTTGCCCCAAAGGATTTCAAACGACGCAGCAGGATGAAACCTATTCCCAACGGCAGCCAGAAGGTTAAACCGCGAAAAGCTAGTGAAATGACCGTCGCACGTTCAATCGGTACACCCAGGGAGGCAAATACCAGGGTCATCATGCCCTCGACCACCCCGATTCCCTGGGGTGTAATGGAAACGATCCAAAATAGGATTCCCATCGAGTAACCTGCCACGAGCACACCGAAGTGCACCTTCTGGTGGAATGCCAGAAACAGGACGAACAAGCTGGTGATGTCCACCAGATGAGCTGCAAACGCGATGCCGACTGTTTGTAAAAGCATGCCTGGTTGCGCTGCAATCGCAATGGCTGCCTCGGTGAACTCAGCCGTATTTTTTTCAACCCACGCCTCATCCAGAAAATCTGGACGTTTGATCATCCTGGCGATGCGGTTGGCCATCTTTTGTACCCAGATGAGGATGCGGTGCAGCCATTGTTGTCGCCACAACCCGAGCAGCAGTAATGCCGTCAATCCACCAATGATCACCAACAGGAACACAGCTGCAATGCTCTCGTAGAATTTCAAGTTGTGTTGGGTGAACAGGTAGATCATCCCAACCAGCAATATAGCCAGGAATGCGCTGAAGTCAGTCACCAGCACGAGCAGGGTGCCCACCGCAGCTCTGGCAGCCGACTGACCCCGTTTGGCTGCATCATCCGCAAACAGCACCGTACTGCTGGCCCCTCCACTTGGGGCAGCCACATTCATAAAAATTGAAGCGAAGGTCACAGGCAGCAAATCACGAATCCGGCTTTTCACTCCCACCGTCAGGAATGCGGATTGGTATAGGGCAGTATAGATGATGTAATATACAACCTGGGATAATGCGGCAACTGCCACCCACTGCCATTGACCCCCGAGGAGGGTATCAGCCAGCTTCTTGATTTCACTGAGACGGCTGATAACCACCCAGACGAAAATGACGACCAGAATCCAGAATATCCAGCGTCGTTTCATCACCCTGATTATATCGCAGCGAGTAAAATATTAAGTATGGTTGTACATAGCTATGGTCGAATTAATAAATGATGATTATTCATCCCCAAAGTTGCGTCGCGGCATCGATTATATTGGTGTAGGTGTTGGTGCATTAATCGTTGATGATCAAGGTCAGCTGTTTCTCTCACGCCGGGGGTTCAAAGCGAAGAATGAGCGCGGATTGTGGGAATTCCCTGGCGGGTCGGTCGAGTTTGGCGAGAAGCTGGCTGATGCTTTACAGCGCGAGATGTTCGAAGAGTATGGCTTTGAGATTCACGTTGGTGAGTTGCTGGATGTGGTAGACCATATCCTGCCGGAAGAGGGGCAGCATTGGGTATCCCCGACATTTATTTGCACGATTACTTCTGGGGAGCCGCGCATTCTGGAGCCGGAGAAGTGTGCTGAGATTGGCTGGTTCGCTCCGCATCGAATGCCTGAAGGACTCACTATGATCACCCGCCTCAATTTGGAACACTATCTGCGAAGGCTCAAGCCCGAAGGTTGAACCCTGCAAACCAGTGGTTTGGCGCGGCTAATGATTTATCTAGCGTTTACGGCTTTTGGGAGAGCGCTGGGTAAGCCCCGGGAATTCAGGAGCTCCAATTGAGCGCATGCGTTGCTCCTCAGTGATTTGGGTAACGCGTGGCCCTTCGGTCCATTCCCCACCATTCAGCTCCGCGGTGGCAATTTGGATGGCTTCTTTCGGGCTGTTCGTCCAAATGCTCTTGGCATACGGCTCGATGGAATTTATTGGATAGATTCCCGTCTTGTGCTTCTTCTTTACACCCTGCTTGTTGGCAAATAACCCCTCGACGTAATATTGTGGCATAGTTGTCTCTGATTAAGTTTCACCGAACAGCTGTGGTGGAGCCTGGATGGCCACAACTTCACCTCGGGCACACACTTGCCCCTGGGCGGATAACCAGGCATCCATAACTACCTTGCGTCCTTTGATCTCTTTAACCCTGGCACGCACCTCCAAAGGTACGCCTAGAGGGGTGGGCTTGAGGTAATCCACTTTGAGTGAAGCGGTAACGAAACGAAATGCTGGCAGGGTATCCATGCTGCGCCCCTCGGCTTTGTAAGCGGCTGCTGCAGCTGTACCGGTGCAGTGACAATCGATCAGTGATGCGATTAGTCCACCATACACATAACCAGGTATCGCTATATGGTATGGTCTGGGTGAATAAGTGCAAACAGTTTCCTCTCCATCCCAAAAGCTTTTGATCTGTAGTCCTTGCTCATTTAAACGTCCACAGCCATAACAATAGCTCACATTATCGGGGTAGTAATCCTGGAAGGCATTTTCATTCATCTTGATGCTCCGATTTCTTTGGCACTTAAGATTAAGATTTCAAACCCACTTTCTACCAGCTGATCCAGCCGAGTTTGATCGTCGCTGTTCATTAAGTCTCCAGCTTCGATACGTTCCACATACCGCAGGAGTGAGCCGCGCAGCCCGCTGGCCCGGTGAGCATAAGTAGAATCTGCCGATAGGTGCTCCAGGCGGTCGATCAGGAGTTTGATCAGCTCTATATTCTTGTCATCCAATGATATTCCTAAATAATTATGTACAGTTGCATGGTAGCCCCCCTACCATGATATGATGCGCGTAGGGCTCAGTTTAATGAGCAGATTTTCAGGATCATTCAGCCAGGATTGTGGTTCAGATTCATTGATACCTTCTGGTCCAAGATACCGGATGTAAATGCGGCTGGCAATCTCACTCACTAGCTGGCGCGGCTGGGTTACCAATTCGACCGTGCCTTCCAAAAGCACAGCCTGAAGCTTACCACTCACCTGCTTGGATTCGATCAATACTGCCCCGCGTGGGTTATTCTTTAGCTCACGAATCTTGCGTGTGCTGACAAAACTGCTGATCCAGACACTCTCACCATCCCATGCGAACCATACCGGAACCACATGCGGTTGCATCGTCTTTGGGTTGGTGGTTGCAAGGCGCGCCAGGACGGGTTCAGCAAGCACAGATTCGATCAAGGCTTTTCTATCAGTTTTAATGATCTCTACCATCCGCATTCTCCAGTTGATATACTGGCTGGAGTATAGTACAAATTCTTGCCGTACACAACACCCTAAGAATCACGAGAGCCGGGCTGGTCACCCGGCTCCCATCAAGGAGGAGAAGAAAAGTACTGCATTATTCGGATCATATCAAATACCTTGCATCGCTGCTTGACGGTACGCATACATTCACCCAACGTTTACCCACCAATCCCTCCATCACGGCGCATACGTTTGATTTCGCCTCGTTTTCTCTTCGTTTCAAGCCGGCGTAAAATGGCTGCATGCGAGGGTCTGGTTTTGTGGCGAGGTTTGGGAGGTTGGCAGGCTTGCTGAATGAGCTTTTCCAGCCTCTCCATGGCTGCCTGACGATTACGCTCCTGCGAGCGGTACTGCCGGGCTTCGATGATCAACACTCCCTCAGAGCTCAGGCGCTTACCCGCCAGCTTGATCAAGCGCTGTTTCACGTCCTGTGGTATGGATGCTGAGCTTTGTACATTGAAACGCAATTGGACCGCGGAAGATACCTTATTGACATTTTGTCCTCCGGGGCCGGGTGAGCGGATGAAATTAAGCTCGATTTCCTCGTCATTAATCTGGATCGAGGGTGTGATTTTGACCATTCGATAAGTATATCAGCGCTTGTATGTCGTTGACACCCAAAACGTTTTGGGATAATATAAGAAATCTTATTGGTTTTTGGGAAATTTATTTTGTGAATAAATTTTACAGCCATCCTTCTTGGCATTTTGGATGGTCTTGTAGAATTTACGATTTTGAAGAAACCACACGCCAGTTGGGTTCACTGCCATTGAATAAAAGCAATATAATTCATTACCGGTCATCTTCGGTTATTAATTTAATCTTTCAACGACCGAATACCGGTTGATCCAGTCGGGATCACGAATTCTTCATTCATTGCTATAATGAGCGGCTGGAATGACCAACCGCTCATTTTGTTGGAGGGTGTGTGCAAAAGACAGTCGTTGCTGCAGCTTTGGGGGAATGTGTTCATGTGGCAGGGGTATTGAACTTTCTGCGCCTGGCTGAAGCTGCAGGTTGGCGAACGGTTTTCCTCGGCCCGGCAGTCACAATCGAGGACGTCTTGAGATCAGCCCGTGAGGAAAATGCCGGCTTGGTGGGGGTGTCTTACCGCCTTACTCCCGAGACTGGCGAGCGTTTGTTGGGTGAATTTGCTGAAGCCGCTGATGATCTCCGCCAATCCGGTGTACGTTTTGCCTTTGGCGGTACCCCACCTGTCTCAGAAAAGGTCAGGAGATTAGGTTTCTTTGAGCGCATTTTTGATGGGAGTGAGCCCCCTGAAGAGGTCCTGGCATATCTCAAGGGACAGACATCACCAGGTGCCTCAGAGATGGATTACCCACAATCCATGGTGGAACGGATCCGCTGGAAATCTCCTTATCCACTTTTACGGCACCATTTCGGTCTGCCCACCTTGGAAGACAGCCTCAGGGGGGTGGAGGAGATTTCTAAGGCCAAGGTGTTGGACGTCATTTCATTGGGGATCGACCAGGATGCCCAGGAAAATTTCTTCCATCCTGAGAGGCAAAATTCACGCCGTAAAGGAGCTGGTGGAGTGCCGGTCCGTTCAGCCGCTGACTATCGAGCGCTTTTCACCGCCAGCCGCCAGGGGAATTACCCGCTCCTGCGCACGTATTCGGGGACCGACGATTTCATCCGCCTGGCAGAGATGTACACTGAAACTATTAAGAATGCGTGGTGTGCCATCCCCCTCTTTTGGTTCAATCAGATGGATGGCAGAGGTCCATGGGATCTGGAGGGGTCCATCCGTGAACACCAGAAAGTCATGTCATGGTATGGAGAACGTGGCATCCCGGTGGAGTTGAACGAGCCTCATCATTGGGGCATGCGAGATGCCCCTGATGTAATATTTGTCGTGTCAGCTTTCCTTTCTGCATACAACGCGCGTGCTTTTGGGGTCAAGGATTATATTGCTCAGCTAATGTTTAATAGCCCTCCGGGCACGTCAGATGCGATGGATGTGGCGAAAATGCTGGCTGCTCTCAAATTGATCGAGCCGCTGTCTGGACCCAACTTTCACATCTGGACACAAACCCGCACAGGCTTGCTTAGTTACCCGGTTGATCCACATGCTGCTCGCGCACACCTGGCGACCAGCATCTACCTGCAAATGGCAATCAAACCCCACATAATCCACATCGTTGGTCATACCGAAGCTCACCATGCGGCCACTGCTGACGACGTTATCGAAGCCTGTGGGATGGCTCGTAAGGCGATTGAAAACGCCCTGGGTGGTGCTCCGGATATGACTGCAGATCCAGCCATCCAAACTCAGCTAAATCATCTGGTATCTGAAGCTGGGGTCACATTGCATGCAGTCCGCTCTCTCGGAGCTAACAATAACGGCGATCCATGGGCTGATCCGGTAATCCTGGCCAAAGCAGTCAGGTTGGGAATTTTGGATGCGCCTCACCTGAGGAACAACCCTTTTGCCTTAGGTCAGATAAAAACCCGCATAATCAACGGTTCATGTGTGGCCACCACTCCAGAGGGTCTCCCTCTCCGTGAGGCAGACCGGCTGGAAAATCTTACAAACTAAGATAGGAGGCACAAATGTCTGGAAAAAACAAGATTACGGTGATCGGTGCCGGCCATGGTGGTAAAGCTATGGCAGCTCACCTGGCTATGATGGAATTCCCAACAGTTTTATATAATCGCACCCCAGAACATGTTGCTGCTATCAAAGAGCTGGGTGGAATTTACCTGGAGAGCTTTGAAGCCGGGCCGCGTGGTTTTGGAAAATTGATTAAAGTAACCTCTACCATTTCTGAAGCTCTGGACAAAGCCGAAATGGTGATGGTGGTTGTTCCCTCCTCAGCCCATGCGGATGTCGCCAAAGCTTGTGCGCCGTATTTGACCAATGGGCAAATTGTCATTTTACACCCCGGGCGTACCTGCGGAGCAATCGAATTTAGCAAGGTAATCCGCGATAATGGGTGCACAGCCGATGTGACCATTGCAGAGGCAGAAACATTTATTTACGCTTCGCGTTCGGATGGTCCTGCTCAAGCCCGTATCTTCAGGATCAAGGAAGCTGTGCCATTAGCCGCCCTGCCATCTAACCGCAATCAGCTTGTGTTGGATCACATCCATGAGATATTTCCCCAATTTATTGATGGAGGTAATGTTTTACAAACTGGAATGAACAACATGGGCGCCATCTTTCACCCTGCTTTGACCATCCTTAATTCTGGGTGGATTGAATCTACGCATGGCGATTTCCAATTTTACATTGATGGCGTGACGCCTTCAGTGGCACGCGTATTGGAAGCCCTCGATCGCGAACGAGTGACTGTTGCTGCCTCTATTGGCATTCGTGCTCGTACGGGTATGGAATGGCTTAAGCTTTCTTATGATGCGGTCGGTGAAGATTTGAATGAGGCTATCCACAACCAACCAGGTTATTACGGGATTAATGCTCCACCCACGCTTAATCACCGCTACATCTTTGAGGATGTTCCCATGAGCCTGGTGCCAATTGCTTCCTTGGGTCAACGATATGGAGTTTCAGTGACCGGGATTGATGGGATAATTAAATTAGCCAGTATAATTCATCGTACAGATTATTGGCGCCGAGGTCGTACGATCGATAAATTGGGAATTAACAATTTGAGCACCGATGAGCTGATTCATTATGTAAAAGAAGGTGTATTGGGAGCAGACTGATCCGGCGATGATCGATCGTCCGTAATCGTTCATCTGCAAGGGAGGAAGACATGGAAATCCAAAATCAATCGAAAATGGTGATCCTCCTGGCAGTATTACAAGCCCAGGATGCGGATTTAGTCACAGGAGCATTGAGAAAGTATGGTGTTGCCGCCTATGAGCTATCCAGTACCGGAGCATTTCTCGGTAGAAAAAATGTTACCTTGCTAATACCAGTCGAGACCACGAATATAGACCTGGTTCTATCTGAATTAAAACGTAATTGCAGACAGCGGATTGAATATGTGTCCATGCCCATCGAAGGTCAGCCCCTACCAATTCCAAGTCCAATTCCAATCACGGTAGGTGGTGCGACGATTTTTATCCTTGAAATCGACCAATACCTGGAGGTGTTGCAATGAAGCTGATGATTGCAATAGTCAATGATGCGGATTATGACAAGATAGCCCACCAATTGACAGAAGAACAATACCGGGTGACTTGCATTGCCTCTACAGGTGGATTATTCCGGCGAGGTAGCACAACCCTGTTAATTGGGCTGGAGGAAGAAAAGATAGATCGGGCAGTGGAGATTATCAAAGAGAACAGCACCGGCACCGATGGTCCGGGTACTCACAAAGCCGCCATCTTTGTCTTAAATATCAAGGAATATATTCACTTGTGATGTGGAACCACCTTCGTAAATGGTCTTGTTCCAATAAGTGAATTTCATTCAGGAATGCTTTCCCTTGCTCTGGGGTAAGTGTTTCGTTAAAAGTTTACCTTTCTGAATAAGTTACGTCAATAATTGCCCATCTGTCAAGTGAAAAATATAGTTGTTCAGGCAAACTGCCTGGAGTTTCCTTGATGCAATCATCGTCGAGATCCTTTGGCCAGGGGATTTTCTCATTTGGCTTCGACGCCCTGATGAAGTTCGCCGCCAAGCGCAGGGTTTCATTCGTCATTTCGATTTGATACTCCAGTTCATTTGGTGTGCCCATCCGGGCGTTGGCTGCCACCCAATGCTCCTCCTCGAGAAAAGCATCTCGCTCTGCTTGTGACGTCTCGCTGTTGTCGGTACTCCTGCACCGCCAAACGAACCCCTGAGTCTGTTGCCAATTGTTTATCCCTTTCTGATAGAGAGCCGTACCAAGCGCGGCGGAAGAGTGGAGAATGGCGATTTCATCACCATGATCAATAAAGATATTTCCGATGATCATCTCCGGTGTGTTGGCTCGAATACCCAGGTACAGATAGCCTTCACTGTACATCAAAAGCAGCTCACTGCCATCAGCGAAAAGTTCAACGATAGCATTATCCCACTCACCCGGGGATATTGTGCCATCGATGGCGCGTGGCTTCCCCCATGGCACAGGTATAGTGGACTGCTGTATGAGTGGGGTGGGAGTTTCTGTTGAAGGTGACGGTGGGAGCGTATTGGGTGTTGCAGAGATTGATGGTGAGTTATCCCCTCCACATCCAATGGTGAGGGTAAGGATCGGCAAGATCAAGACAACGAATAGAATTCGAGTGAACATACTGGATTTCCTTGTCAAGGTTACACATCAGAGATGCGAGAGCACTCATCCTCAATCACATAAATGCTTGTTGTAATGACACCCCCTGACAGTTTGACCCAGCGGCAGCGGGGGACTGGCGTCCACTGGAGACGATGTTCGGTAGCAAAGGAGCCCACTCGCTGAACATGGTCCCGCCTCAGTCATACCTGTGCCGATTATCCGGCGACCTAAGGTCACGGATCATCGTGTACGCTAATAGAGGGAAAGCGCATGACTGCGGTGTCATTCACACACGCGAGAACGCTGTTGCGCTTGCCGATATTTTCGTTTTTCCGGTTCTACCTCACGCCAGTGTAGGGATTCGCCGCACCAGTTCTGCCCAATCATTGCCAATTGCCTTTTGGATGAGCTGCTTCACCTGGGCGAACACAGGAGCAGGCATCATCTTTTGCCAGCCAGCGACTACGATCTCACGGTCGTCGTTGCCCAACAAGGGAAACAGCCAGGCGGTCGCGTCGGGGCTGCGGTCTTTCGGGATGGCGTTTGCCATAATGCCGAGAGCCTTGAGCTGGTCTGGCATGGATACGCGCTCCTTGACGAGACGATACAGGTGTGCGTCTTCCTTTGCGAGGTGGATATCGAGATGGAACTTGAAGGCAGCTGTGGCGCGGGCGGTTTCCAATGCATCATGTGCGGATACTGCTGTGCTCAAGGCGTCAAATGCTGCATCCAGGCCGTGGTGATCCCTCTCGTACGCCTCGGCGACCGAAGGGGCGACGACTTCAACGGCGGGGAAAATGGCCTGCTCCTCGCCATGCGCGTGCCAAACCAGCATTTCGTTGAAGAATCGGAAACGCTCGAGGGCGGAGGTGAGCCCCGGTTTACCGCGGGCGGTGCCGAGGGCGGCTGCGTCGATCACGCTCATGTCGCGGCGGAAGGCATTATGAAAAGCCAGTACGATATCCATTGGTTCTGCCATTTTTTTCCTCCTATCATTATCGATTTGGAATCTAGACGTTATGAGCATTATACCCACCTGCATATACCAGGTCAACTTGCAGGTGACTTGGTTTGGTATCGGTTTGTTACCAAAGCAGCACACAGTAGGTTGATAACCTTGAAACCCCGACCTGCGTTACGACATCGTTCACGGGTTGGATGATCTGGACAATACCGTAATCTAAGAGCACCTGCACGCTGCTTCGATAAAATGGTTCTGCCAGACATTATCGTATCTGTAGAAATCATCCCCCAGACCAGTGTGGGCAAGTCTGAAGAGCAGATATTACACGAGCAGTGTGTGGGATACATCCTACCGGAGAAGTAGGGGCTTGATTTCTGGCTTACTTTCGATCAACCACCGCTTTGACGAGCTTGACGGCGATAGAGCCGCCGGGGACGAGCATGCCGACTGCATCTGCAGTAATATCGAAGAGTAAGTCCCGCGTGACCACACCTTTGAACTGGTCCTGCAGCTTCTTGCCGCCACCATTGATCTCGCCGGTGAGGGCATTGAACTCGATTACAGCACGCTTGCCTTTACCGGACCATTCGTACTCGAAGGCATACACTGGGCGGAAGTTCAGCTCCAGGGCTTCCACATCCACTCGCTCTTCGTGGATTGTGTGGGCGTTCTGCACCGGGCGGATAACCTCCCCGATCACCTGGCGGGCGACCGCCGTAGCGCGTAGTTGTGGCGGCACTACCAGAACTCCTTCGGGTGCGAAATTGTTCAAGTCCAGGATGAGGGTCTTGGCGAAGGGTGCATATTTCGCCGGATCGGCTGGCTCGCCCTTCACGCCCAGAAAGGCACGCGTGGCGCGGGCGTTCTCCTGGCAATGCTCGATTGCGTTCAAGGCAAATGTGGCATGCTTGTCTTTCGTCTCCACCGGGAGCTCTTGCTCCAATACGCTGACCGATATCACTTCCGCCCCGCTCACAGGTACGGCATAGCTACGGGTACGGTCGTATAGAGTCCGGCTGGAGATTGTGACCAGCCAGAAAGGCTCTAGGCGGTTCTCCACCCCCAGGAGTTGGATATCCTCCGGCTTGAGACGCCCCAATAGGGAACCCATTGTGCCCGCCACGAGCTGAACCTTGCGCTGCTCCACCCGGTCGTGTGCTACTTCTATAGTGAATTGGGGTATATAGTGATAGGCTTGTTCTTCAGCAAGAGAAATTTCCATAGATGGTTCTCCTGAACTAGGATACCCTAATTATACTGTTTTCCTCCAGGGCTGACCTTCTTCAAGACGTTTGTATAGATTATTTTAAACCTGGCCTCATCCTCTGGTTTGGTACATTCAAGTACTGCCATGTATCTATCCAGCTCACCAGGCAGACCAATTATGGTTGATTGACTCTAGCTAAAATTAGGGGAATGCAGGTTCAGGGGTACTATTTTGGAATTAGTGCAGAGAGTTATCCAAGATACCGGTTGAAGAACTCGATCACCCTGCGGGTGTGTTCCTCTGGATAGAGCTGGCTTGCAGTCGTGTGACCGGCATCTGGCAGCCGCCAAAGCTCTTTGGGTGGCCTGGTAGCCTCATACAGGTCATCAAAATCCGGCAGGTATTGGTCATGGTCACCGTGAATAAAGAGGATTGGTCGCGGAGTAATCTTCCCCACCCACCGTACGGGTGCGTATCGGAATAGGTTGGCACCCAGGCGCAAGGAAGTCACGCTGATGATCAGCCAGGCCAGCAGTTTGGTCAGCCATAACGGGAATCCCACTTCAACCCCCCGGGCTGCAATAGCCGTCTGCATCCGGGCAGGTCCACCATCGCTGATAACAGCTTCGACGCCGGGATATTCAGCTGCAAATAGCATGGAAACGATCCCACCATACGAGAACCCAAGCAAGCCGATATGCTCCATGCCGCGACTGTGAAGGAATTCGACCGCCCCGAGCATATCTTTACGTTCTTCATAGCCAAAAGTCATGCGATTGCCTTCACTGCGCCCATGTGCACGGAAGTCGAATAAGAGAACATTGAAACCTGCATTTTGTAGGGCAGGGGCTCGGTATAGGTCGTAATCATAGCTTCCGCCATGACCATGCAGGATGATCACAGCTTTGGTAGAGCCTGAAGCAGGTATCCAGACCCCACGCAGGGTCAGCTGATCTGATGTTTTAAATTCGATGGTTTCAAATTGCAATCCATATTCATCCGGTGAATGGACTTCACCCAGTTGGCTTCGGTGTGTGAAGTAAAAGGAAAGCACCAATCCGGTGGCGAGGAGCAGCACGAGTATGAATAACAAAATCCAGAGAATAATCGTCATGGATGAATACCGAGACCCTATATGCCGGTGATCATTTCTTATTTTCGGGGATGAACCTCAAGCTGACTGTGCTCAGAGCAAATAGCACAACATACGCTGCGAAAATAGCAAAATACCCCAGCCCTGGTGTGCTTAAATTGAGATAATCGGCAATTGGACCACCAATGCCTGAGCCAATCATGCCTGCCCCGGCTCCAGCCAGGTTTGAAATGCCAAGAAATCGACCGGCTTCCTCAGCAGGAACCAGTTTGGTGCCCATCGCCCAGTTGGCTGTCATGAATAAGCCTGTACTCACACCCAGGATTGCGCCAGCCACGTAGATTAGACTCAAATTCGGCACCCAGATGGTGCCCATTAGCAAGGCACAACCCACAGCCGCCAGGATCCCGCTTAAGCCGACCAATAGCTTATGCCCGATGCGGTCAGCCAGCCATCCAGCGGGTAGCGCTGAGAGCAGTGTAAAGATTCCAACCATATAGATTAAGCTGCCTGTCAGGCTGGTGGCTTGTTTGCTGGTGATCTTGAAAGCATACTCTAGGAAATACAGCGCAAAACCTTGCAACGATGTGATGGCCGCCAGGAACAGCAGGCGGTTGACGATCCACCAGATGAATGAGGAATGTTGGCGTGCCTCCTTGCCAATAGTTGTCAGTGAGCCAGCCCACACTCCCACCACTACAGCCACGATCATGGCAATAACCCCACCCAGGCCAACCGCAATGGCTATGGCTGTGTCTTTACCGGCAAATGGCCATGCGACCAGGCCGGCAATTCCTCCAACCACACCTCCTCCAATCAATCCTGCCACCGCACCCAGCAGGATGCCCGCCAGCATCCCAAGCACTCTTAGCATGGGCGGCCAAAATGGGATATTCGGCTTCTCTTTGAGCGGCTTTTCTTTAACCAGTAAGATGGTCACCAATGCAGTGATGAATAATCCTGCCCCCGTGGCAATGATCGCCCAGCCCAGGTGCCCCGCACCGACCAATGGTGCTATGCTGGCACCTACTAGCACGATTGGCAGCAGCTCGAAAATGGCTTTAACCGCAGAAGCCCGGCCACGTTGGTCCTCGGGCACCATGTCGGGTATTAATCCCTGCAGAGGTCCATGAGATATATTCGATGAGAGCTGGATCAGCAACACTGCCACAAGCAGCGACCAGTAATTCCAGGATAAACCAATGGCTGCCAGAAACACCAGGTCAAGCACAGCACCAACGAGGATGTATGGCCTGCGGCGACCGAAGCGTGAGGTGGAGCGATCGCTGATTAATCCAACGGCTGGTTGGACCAGCATGGCAATGATCAGTCCTGCGGTGCGCATTAGGCTCAGGGAGGTGTTCTTCCAGTCGGCCGGGGCGTAAATATCGACCAGGAACGGCATGAAGATGGTCCCGACTGCGGTATTGCGGATGTTCAATCCGAGCCAAAACAGGTTGATCGTGAGATAGTCGAGCCAGCGTAGTCGCTTCATGGGTTAAAGTATAGCATGACTGATCAAATCGACTTGCGCGCTGGAAAGATAAATAAAAACACTCTATGCTGCTCAGGTGGATGTAAATTCGCGGGCTAATATTTCTGCTTTATTTACGCTAGATGAACATCACCGCATTGCCCGACGCGTTATGTTTACGATGAGTTGTATTCTTTTGTTATCTGTCCTGTTTTCAAGGCTTATCGTGAGCTTGTTATTCACATTGGTGTACAAGGACGGTTTCGAAACGGGTTGGATGTCCCAAAACAATTGGCGCATATTGGGCATATCCCCAAACTGTTATAATACCTCATCGTATTATTTTTCTCTTCTATCATTTTCACCTCAAAACCAGATCCATATTTACCCCATGCCGCATGACAAAGTTCGAATAAGATTAATCACCCTATTTTTGTTTTTTTCTTTTTGCGCATTTTCTATCACTCACTTCTTAAGCCAGTTAGGAATCACGCCTGATTCCTCCGGGTATATTACCGCCGCTCAGAATTTTATACGAACTGGGCACATGTTTGCTTATGCAAATTCACCCTCCTGGTCTTTAGAACCCGCCATAGAGCCCTATACAGAACAGCCCTCCGGATTTCCCCTTTTCCTGGTTCCGTTTCTTCTCATCTTCAGACAACCCATCTTAGCAGCAGTGGTTGCTCAAGCACTCGCCATCCTGATTTTATATTCTGCTGTGTATGCACTCACCCAAGATTTTGAGGTAGGACCTTTTTTTCAGATTGTATGTGCGTTGGCCTTTACGATTTTCCGACCCATGCAGTATGTTTACATTTATGTCATATCTGAAACTCTATTTATTGCTCTCAGTTTGTGGTCCATCCACTTCCTGCTAGCTTCCCAATTTAGCCAGAGATCCCGACTCAATTGGATTACAGCCCTCTTGTTCGCTGCTGCTGCGAGCCTCACTCGCACAGTAGGAGCTCTGATGTTGGGAGTTTTTATCTGGGTTGCATGGCGGCGTGAGAAATCACGCTGGATATCAATAGCCTTATCCGTTCTCTTTGTAGTGGGGCCGGTAATTGCCTGGTCCTTACGTAACCAGCTTTTATATGGATCGCCCTCCATGACACATGAAGTACTTGACCATATAGCCTGGGAAAAATTATTTCCCCAGTTCGTATTCTTATTAGATTCGGTTTCACGCAATGCATTCGTGGTAACTTTATTCACGGTCTTTGTCCTTCTATGCTTGGCCGCTCCGTTTATAGGCCCCCTCTACCCGTGGATACGCGAGATTCGGTTCAGAATGGATTTCTCAAAAGCACGTTATTTCAATGTGCTGTGCACTGTGCTTGGGTTGGTCGTTGCCATGATTGCCCTGGCTGCAGATCGATTAGGCTTTGGTGGTGATCCAGAAATCGGCCTGAAGCAGATTAGCATTGCGAGTGCGGGAATTCTGGTTGCTTTAGTGCCCTGGCTGAGAGATACCAACCTTCTCCAATTTGTGCGCTCCTGGAAAGCTCATTACAATTGGAATAGATGGAAAACGAGGCCGTTTTATACTTTTGCCTTGCTCTTATTAGGAGGATTATCCCATTTTTGGGGAATTACCGCTCTTTCTCTGCTGACTCCGTTCAGCGCATTTAACCGATCGTTTATTGGCACCCTCCTTGGCTATTTTGTTGTTCGCTGGCCTGGCTGGTTTGCATTACCTAAGCCGCCTGGTGCCCACCAGATACTATTCAGCAGCCACATATGCGGTTGCGTTTGGTTTAATCCTGCTCTCGCCATTCTTTCTCAAAGCAGACTTAGCTTTTCATATCGGAATTCGCATTCCACCTGAACAGCAGTTATGGAAAGAGATATACAATTTACCTGGAATTGATAAGGCATCCCACTTTTATTCCGATCTAAACTTTACTCACGAAATTTTTGCCAACCGTCCACAACGCATCATTCTGATAGAAGATCAGATTGAAAAAGAAGGCTTCTTGCATAGTATCATGGCCAGGGGTCAGTGTCCTTTCGTGCTAGTCAACCAGGGCGATCACATGAGTCAGTTAATGAACCAGCATTATCACGAGGTAGATTTAATCAGGCTCGAAATGATGGACGGCCAATTTGAGCTATTTGCCCAGCCTTGCTTGTTCTCTCCTTAAAGTTATATCTCTGTCCACATTTAGGGGAGTGCTTTTGGATCACCCTTGTTTACCTTGCCAGGATTTGTTCGATTGTGCTTAACTCTTCCTGGCTGAATTCCAGCCTGTTCAAGGTCGCCACACTGTCTTCGATCTGTGAAACCCGGCTGGCGCCTACCAACACTGAGGTGACCGCTGGTTGCCTCAGAATCCATGCCAATGCCATCTGCGCCATGCTTTGGCCTCGTTTTTGGGCTGATTCATTTAGGCGGCGCACCTTTGCCAGATTATCTTCGGTGATATCTCCGCGGCTCAAGGCGGTATCCGGTTTACCTGCCCGCGAATCTGTCGGGATGCCCTTAAGATAACGATTGGTCAGCACACCCTGCTCAAGTGGGGAGAATACGATGCAGCCAATACCCTCTTCAGTAAGTACGTCTAGCAATCCGCCCTCAATCCAGCGATCAAATAGGCTGTAATTGGGCTGGTGGATTAAGCACGGGGTACCCAGGCTGCGCAGGATGCTGGCTGCCTGGTGGGTGAGTTCTGCCGGGTACATGGATATACCGGCGTATAACGCCCTACCGCTGCGTACGATGTAATCTAGCGCTCCCATGGTTTCTTCCAGGGGGGTCTCGGGGTCAGGACGGTGGTGGTAGAAAATATCCACGTACTCCAGCCCCATGCGTTTCAGGCTTTGGTCCAGGCTGGCCACCAGATACTTGCGTGACCCAAAGTCTCCATAGGGTCCAGGCCACATATCCCAGCCGGCTTTGGAGGAGATCACCAGCTCATCGCGGTATGGGGCCAGGTCCTTGCGGAAAATCTGCCCGAAGGTCTCCTCGGCTGAGCCGTACGGCGGTCCATAGTTGTTCGCCAGATCGAAGTGGGTGATGCCCAGGTCAAAGGCACGTCGTAGAATCGCCCGGCAATTTTCGAGCACGTCCACGCCCCCAAAGTTATGCCACAGGCCCAAGCTTATCGCCGGTAGCTTGAGTCCGCTGCGACCACAGCGGTTATAGCGCATGCTATCATAACGTGTTTGCTGATGGGATATAAGTCATGTTTTCCTCCTGTTTTATTGAAATGAGTGTTCCCCTCGCTATTATACGCAGAAGTGCTGGTGGGAACGGGAACTCATATAAAGCTTATCTGAAGGCTAATCTTGAATTGTTTCGCTCTTGCAGTTGCTTCACGGATAGTGTCTTCATGCTTTCACTACTGTTGTGTCTGCATGATTTCACTATGGTTTCACTGTTCATAGCTGATAGCTGAAAAATGGCGGGGAGGTTCTATTTTTGATTGATCTTATCCTCCCCTAATTGCCGTTCTCTGGCAATTGGGGGAGGTAGGAGGGGGTAATCTTCGAAGTGTGCATACCCTAGGGTGCCCGCGGCGGACAATTTGGTGATCTAAAGCTGAAAGCTGATGGCTGATAGCTTCTTTTCTGGAGGGCGGGATTCCGAGCCCATTGCTGGGCGAGCCCCTGTACGACGCTCACAAAAGCAGCTCACGTTGTCCGGTGCCCGCGGACCGCCCTGCTATTAAAGCTGAAAGCTGGCAGCTCATTGCTGGCAGCTTCAATACTGGCGGGGAGGGCGGGATTCGAACCCACGGCGGAGGTTTTAGCCCCCGCACTCACTTAGCAGGCGAGCCCAATGGGCCTCTCTGGCACCTCCCCATAGGCGGAGGGAGAGGGATTCGAACCCACGATGGATTTCTCCATACCTGTTTTCAAGACAGGCGCCTTAAGCCACTCGGCCATCCCTCCATTTAGAGGGAAAATCCCTCTCAAGCGGACGGAATTCTACCATATCCAGGGTGAGGATGCAACGTTTTGCACCCTAAGGGGATTAAATGCTCTTCCATTTTACCGATTTATTGCTTTCCTTCAATTTATACTTCTGTTAACCCCCTCCCGGGAAGGAGCTTGAACTCGTGCTATACTTGGCGAATGTCGCGTTTTGCCAAGTCAACCCTGATCGTGGCGGTTTTCTTTGGGTTGGAGAAGGTGTTGGGCTTCGTACGCCAGATCATCATCGCGCGGCAGTTTGGGCTCTCACCCGAATTGGATGCTTTTAATGCCGCCAACAATCTGCCAGACTTGTTGTTTGCTCTCATCTCTGGTGGGGCACTGGCCATCGCCTTCATCCCGGTGCTGACTGAAACTCTCCAGAAACAAGACCGCCAGGCCGCCTGGGACCTATTCTCCCGCATCGCCAATCTGATGTTTTTGATCACCGCCGGTATTGCATTACTGCTGGCAATTCTGGCTGGTTTTCTCGTTCGTCAGGTGATCACACCGGGATTCTCCGTTGAGCAACAACAGCTGGTGACGAGCATCATGCGGATCGACCTGATCGCCACCTTGCTCTTCTCACTTAGCGGATTGGTCATCGCCGGATTGCAGGCTAACCAGCACTTCCTGCTGCCTGCCATGGCGCCCAGCATGTACGACTTAGGGATGCTGTTTGGTGTCATCATCCTGGCACCTGAAACTGGCTATCGTATTGGCCCTCTCACATTGCCAGGCTATGGGATGGGGATTTATGGTCTGGTGTATGGCAGCATCATCGGGGCAGCCATGTTCCTGTTGATCCAGCTACCCGGGTTGGTAAGGTATAAGTTCCGCTGGACGCCTGCGATTGACTTGCATCACCCTGGGGTGCGCAAGGTTCTGGCGTTGATGGGTCCCCGTGTTCTCACTGTTTTGTTCATCCAGTTGGTTTTTATAGCTACAGATAATATTGCTTCCTGGCTGGTTCCAGGGTCAGTCTCAGCGCTGGTATATGGCTGGTTGTTTATGCAGGTCCCAGAAACTTTGGTGGGCACCGCCATTGGGACGGTGCTTCTGCCAACCATTTCAGAGCAGGTGGCACGTGAGCAGGTGGATGCCTTTCGCCAATCATTGAACCACGCTTGTCGTATTATCTTGGCGCTTACCATTCCGGTGGCTGTCCTGGTGGCGGTGGGTATTCGCCCTCTGGTGGGCATCCTTGGCTTTGATGCTGCTGGCACCGACATGGTCGTCTGGGTCACACGTGGATTCTTAGTCGGTCTGATGGGTCATTCTTTGATTGAGGTGGCTGCGCGTGCCTTTTATGCCCAACAAAATGCCCTGATCCCTCTGGGGGCATCATTTTTAGCCACGGTGACCTTTGTATTATTGGCCATTGGGTTGGGCTACACCCTGGGTGCTGCCGGGATTGCGCTCGCCAATGGTTTAGCATTTACCGGCGAAGCAGTGCTGTTATGGTATTTACTTAGCCGGCGATTTTCAGGTGTTGTGGCAGTGCGCAACACCCTGCTACGCGCTATCCCGGTTGCCCTTTCGTGCGGCTTGTTGGTGTTCGGCCTCTTACATTTATCTCTGCCAGTCTCGGGATTATTGCTGGGGGTTGTGGCAATGGGGCTGGGCGGATTGCTGGTGGTACCGTTCATTTTGCCTGAGCTCAGATTGTTGGTAAAAATGTAGAGGGGACTGCCAACCTCTAAGTGTTGCTGGATGCGCCTATAGAATAGATTCCCTCAAATACCACACCCGAAGGTATCAGGTGGAATATTATCAACGCTGTAGAGATTTGGTTGCTAGCGGTAGTTCTCGTATATCGCCAGGACTTTATCCGCGTAAGCTGTACCCTACATCCATTGGTCCATACGACTTCAGCGCTTCCCGCAAGCTTCCCAATCGAGCGATTAAACTTGCCAGCATATGGACGCCATATTCAATATTAAACCTGGGGTCCTGCAGCTCTTCGATTGTCGGACGGCTGGCGAAACACGGACCATGGATGCACTCAAAGGAGGCTGCAATACCATCACGTGGCATGATCTGCATTAAACCCACCGCGCCGCTGACGGAATAGGCTGTAGCATCACCCCCGCTCTCCTGTAACATAACCGCCGCGATTAAATCGGGAGGTAGTTCAGCTTGAGACGCAAACGACGTGATGATCTCGCACCATTGCAATATCCCTTCCGGATAGTTTAAGCTTACATCGCATTGATCTACCCGAGAAGACTGCTGGCTAGGATCGGCGGTTTGCTCATTGGTGAGCGTAGGGGAGGCGGCGTAAGCCACGTCTGCGCTGGGCAGAATCTTGATGTGGGCCGCCAGGAACCAGCCCAATAATGCCACGATCACGCTGCCAATGATGGTGCCTTGGATGACTAAAGATGGTCCGTTTCTCATACGCCCTCCTGCCCATGTCAGAATAACCCCATAATAGCACAAATGTTCTAATTAGTCAAGAAACTGCTCTGACCTTCGGACAAAAGTTCGGACAAAGGTTTAAAAAATGCAATGGAAACCTCTGACTTGAGTGGACAAGCTGCGACAAGCTACTCAAGGGGAGGTTTCCATGGACAAGTTTATCAACATTTCAACATTTATGCGATACCTTTTAGATGATGTAAAGCTTGCTGAACAAGGGTCCAAGATCGTCCGGGCCTTATTGGACGCACAATCCCCACGTATGAGCAACATATCCGAGAAAATGAGAGGCAAGAGTGCCAGTTGTTACAAAATGATTCAGCGTTTTCTGGCTAAGGTTGATCTAAAACAAGTCCTATTGCGTTTTTACCAAGAAGATGCCGAATTTGTGATTGGTGATCCGACCGAAATGGAACGTTTTCGCGCTCCGAAAACATCTTATGTAGGCAGATTGAGTGATGGAATGACAGCCGGGCTACTGGTTGATGGTGCTCTCGATGCCCTATCGAGGGCGATCGATCCCCTTTTCTTTTGTGGTGTATTCATCCAAGACCATCGGAGAACAGGTTACCTCTCGTAATCAGGAGCATTTTCGCTGCTTTGAAGAGGTCAAACAGTTGTTAGGAGACCGGCCATTGGTTCTGGATCGCGAGTTTAGTTATCAGGAATTGATGGAGATCCTTACCCTTGAGCATATCCAATTTGTGATCCGTCTGAATGTGGGTAGAGGAGTGCGGATCATGGATGATGAAGGTAGACCGGTAAAACTAAATATATTACCTGGAGAAACCGTGATCCGACCCAATGTGTATTATCTGGGCAAAGTAAAAGTCAACTTGATCGGCTATTTACAGAAAGGACTCTCCAAACCTCTGTGGGTGATCACCACCTTGAAACCCGAAGTAGGGCTGGAGATCTACCAAAAACGAATGAAAATTGAACAGACCTTCCGCGATTGTAAAGACTTGCTCCATTTACCCAAGTTGATGAATAAACAACAACACCACTTGGAACAGATGATTGCGCTGACCCTGATCGCTTACAACATTGGGTTATGGTATGGAGAAGCACTGCGAGATGTAATTTATGCAAGAGTGAAGCCAAGCCAACTCGGGCGCAGCCTGGCAGGAAAATTGACCATCAAAGAACATCCAAAATGGTCAATTTATTCTGGATTATTTGTCTTGCTCAAACAAAAGTTGCGTATCCCAAGAAGTGAAATTACTCTGGTTGCTAAAGAAGCAACTGATGCTTTTGCTTATCTGATCTATGGAAATGTCCGAACTTTTGTCCGAAGGTCAGATACCCTCCAATCCAGTTAAATACCGATGGATCTGAAGTGAAAAGGGGAAATGATAGGAAAAGTCGATTATCTAGTGCCGGTAATAAGAATACTTACATCCTTCCTTATAAAGTATACAGTTTGAGGCCGAAGCAGAGTATTCTCCCGATTGGAATCTCCGGCAGCTTTGCTAAACGCTTACATCAGATAAACAATACCACTTTCGCACGACCAAGTGGTTCATTCAGGGTAAATGCCCAGCATTTGGGCAAATACTATGAGCGCAATCATCACTTCGTCGCTGGCGATGATTAATTATCAAAGAGGCTTCCGATTATCTAAGTTAACTTTAATGATAGCTTGTCCTAAATGCTCAGGTAATATAAGAAGTGCTACAATATGATGCACTTCCGCACCTTAACCAACTGAATGGACAGGGCAAGCAGGTTTGCCTTTCCTTGAACTCTTTGAACAAGAAGGAGTAAGGAATGGCAAAACACATAAGAGGAAAAAAGGAAGGTTCACTCTCTCAACGTCCCAATGGATACTGGCGTGCTCAAATATCCCAAGACGATGGCCACCGCATCAGCCGCGATTTCAAAACTAAACCCGAAGCCCAAGAATGGCTGCGCAATATGCAAATCCAGCTGGACAAGGGCTATGATTATCAGGGAGGAAAGGGGAGTCTTGGGAATTACCTGACCGAGTGGCTGGAAACCAGCAGATTATCCTTAAGGGATATGACGATAGTTCATTATGATCAGGTGATCCGTAATTCACATCCTTCCAAGGATCGGAACTATCCACTTGCTGACCTGAGCCTGGCTAAACTCGAACGGTTTTACTCCGAATTGATCCAAGCCGGAGTGGGCATCCGAACGGTCAGGATTGTACATGCAATTCTTCACCGATCATTAGGTAAAGCTGTTCACTATGGATTGCTGATGTTTAACCCTGCACATGGAGCAGCGTTACCGAAGTATCAACATGCAGAAATGCAGGTGCTTGATGAAAGCCAGGTGACCCAATTCCTGGTCGCAGCTCATGGGAGTCATTATGAAGCGCTGTACTATCTGGCAATCAACACAGGCATGCGTGAAGGAGAGCTGTTCGGACTAAGATGGCCCGACCTGCATTGGAACACTGGTGTGCTTATATATTCACGCCAGGTACAGAGCGTGCCGGGCAAGGGAAAGATCTTTGTAGAACCCAAGACCACGGCGGGGCGGAGACCTGTAAAACTGGGAGAAGGGGTGCTGCAGAAGCTACGCATTCACAAGGAGCAGCAAGCACAGCAAAAAGCTTTCGCCGGCAGCCGGTGGAAAGAGAACGACCTGGTCTTTCCAACCCGAATTGGTACACCCGAAGATCCCGGCAACCTGCGCAAGGATTTTCTCAAAATCTTGGAGAAAGCTGGTTTACCCAAGATCCGCTTCCATGATCTGCGTCATACCGCAGCTTCGATCATGCTGAATCGGGGGGTACCCGCCCTTGTGGTCTCCAAACGCTTGGGCCACGCCAACCCCAGCACGACACTGAATATCTACGCCCATCTTTACACGGAGAGCCAGGACGAGCCAGCCAGGATCATGGATGAGATCCTGACACCCGTGCTGGTCACTTTACCCAAAACGCAAGGTGTTGAAAATCCTGTTTCAGATCGCTAACCTCCCTTTTCAACTGCACCATTAAAACGAAAACCTGCTTCCTCAGCAGGTTTTACCCCCGTATATATGGGGTATCAG
>CAWHGE010000008.1:0-71337 GCA_963828845.1 uncultured Chloroflexia bacterium | reverse complement strand
TTTGACCACCATCTGCAATTATGCAAGCTCCATTGATGAAGGAAGCTCGATCGGAAGATAAAAATACCACTAAATCAGCGATTTCTTCTGGTCGACCAAAACGTTGTAAAGGCACATCCGAATGTATGATTTGCATTACTTCTTCCTTGCTTTCGGCTAAATGCTTTCCATGATCCGCCAGGGAATAGAATATTGCCAGGAGCAACACAATCACCCGGACGTTAAATGGACCTGTTTGTCGAGCAAGGTTCTTGCTATAATTCACCAAGGCTGCTTTAGAGGCACTGTAGGGCAATGGTGCTGTAGTGCTTTCTACGCCGGTGATGGAAGCTATAATAACTACACTTCCTCGGCAAGACTGTATCATTTCCGGGAGTGCCAAGGTAACTAAACGTATAGTGATAGACAGATTTACTTCGAAGATCTTTTGCCAATCCACTTCATCTAAATCCCATCCGGATTTTCCACTTCCACTACCTATATTGGCAATAACACAGTCAAGTGTCCCCCAATGGTGATGGATGTTAGCCAGGTTTTTCTTAATAGAGTCTATTCTATATCGTAAATCGCCCGGACAAGCCATAACCTTGTCTGCACCAAATTCGTCCTCAAATTCATTTCCCGTTTCCAAGAGTGATGCCTGATCACGACCTGTAATAACTCTACAACAGCCCTCCGCAAGAAAAGCACGAGCTATAGCTTTCCCAATACCGCGTGAAGAACCAGCAACAAACACTACACGATTTCCAGACACAAATCCATATTTATGCTCTTTCCGTCAAGAATTTGAGCACGAATGCACGGTTCGTCTGTGCCCAGTTTAATTCGTCGCCAGAAGCTTCCGCGGGCTACCTGGAGAATAAAATCACCTGAATATCGTACCCTTTCCAAGCAGTTAAATCGACCGGGGAAATCTGCATCTCCAGTCCCTAAAGATACTGTACCACCATTAATAAGTCGATCTTTAATATCAACACCCCAATGCGCTTCCCAAAGGCATCAAATTCATCAAATGGTTTATAGCCGAGCGACGAACTATTTCCAAAATCGTAATTGACATTTAGCATTGGGTGGGAAAGCCTTAAAAGTAGTTTAGCAAATCTATCTGGCGATAAAGACGTTTCTAAATAAATCTCAATGCCGGTTCTTTCTGCAATAAACAGGACAGTATCCAATGTTTGGCATACATTCTCTAGTTCGATATCGGTATCAATACGAGAACCATCGACGAATGGTAAAACGAGCCAATTCATACCCAGCATCTGGCAACGTTGCATTAACCATGTCAGGGTCTGCAAACGATCTTCTAGCTCTGCGCTGTTTGCTCTGACAAGTGGTTTATCCATAAAATAATCAGCGCATAAAGATTGTATCTGAATGCCATACATCAAAGACAAAGATCTAATTTCTTTAATACCTGCATCACTCGCCAATGGGTTTACATCCGCTCCAAAAGAATCATCATATCCATTCAATACAATCAAGGTGAGCCTTTGCAGCATATTCAAATTCAATTCTCCAATTGTCACGTGGAAAACATTGAATACGATTGTTTATTGGTGGAACAAGGCGTCCTTGCATTATTCCGATACGGGGCATTTTATCTCCGTGTGAAAGAAATTATTCATCTATAGGCGGAATGATCATATTGGATAGAAATTCCTGACGATCCAGAAATGGCCAGAGGTCCTCCAAAGGTTTTGATACAATAGATCCGTCCGCCTTTTGCATGGATGATAGCCTGGGTGCACTGATTTCATCTTTTAGTATTTTTACATCACAAATCATAGGTGCTGGGATTTAAGGATGGTACGAATTTGTGTTCTCAAACCGTCCGAGTTATCAATATGCATGGCAGGCAGACCATAAGCAGATGCGACTTTAACTAGATCCGGGAAGGTTATTCCACTTGATGCATCTGCTCCAGTTAATCTCCCGAAATACTTTTGTTGGGATGCTCGAATAGATGCATATCCATCGTTGTTGATCACAAAAATTTTTAGTGGCAGTTTCAGGCGGGCAACGGTCTCCAGCTCCTGGATATTTAGCTGAAAACTACCATCACCATCTACTGAGATTGTACGTTTCCTCCCACTTGCTAAACAAGCACCGATACTGGCCGGCAATGCGAATCCCATAGAGCCTAAGCCTCGATCGTGAATTATTCTCTGACCTGACTTCACCTTGAAGGCTTGGAAAAATATCTCAACAGCAACACCAGAACTACCTGGAGCAATTAGATCATTGTTAGATAATTCATCGGCAAGGATTTCTGTGAAGAAATAAGAACTGAGTTGTTGTTGCTGTCTATGTTCAGGAAGTATAACCGGGTATTTATTTTTCCATTCTTTGCATTTTAACAACCATCGTGAATGATCTCTTATATTGATATTTTCGGTTTTTTGTTTAAAGAGATGCAAGAATTCTTTAGCATCCATTTGTACTGGCAAATTAATCGCACTTTTCAACTTTTTTATCTCATGCTCATCGATATCCACCATAATCTTATAGGCTGCCCGGGCGAGTTTTTCTGGTGCATAACCTATCATCGCCATATCCATCCGCGCGCCGATGGCAAGCAGCCAATCTGCGTTCTGTAATGCAAAATTTGCTCCCCTAGAAGCAATTGATCCAGGACTCCCGACAAATAATTTATGGTCATACGGAATTAGGTCTATACCCATCCAAGTAGTCATGACAGGAATCTCTAATCTTTCAATAAGTTGCAAAATATCCTCATAGGCATCGGCTATACGAACACCATTTCCTATAAGAATGACTGGCCTGCTAGCCTGGGTAAGTGATCTTACGACTTTTTCAACGACCTCGGAAAATGTCTCACCAGCAACATGCAAGTTAGCCGGTCTCGGGGGAACAAACCCTGTAAGACTATCTTTATCAATCATAGCAGCTTGAACATCCAGAGGAATATCGATCCAGACTGGACCCGGACGCCCGCTCTTGGCAAGATAAGTCGCTTTTTCCAAATGATATCGGATTGTGGCAGGCTCAATAACTGTGACAGCGTACTTCGTAATAGACTTGACTATGGTTACAATATCAATTTCTTGAACGCCAAGTTGTCTAAGACCTAAAATCACCTTTCAAGTCTGAACGCTTTACTTGTCCCGAAATAAGCATACTAGGGGCAGAATCCAACCATGCACCAGCAACACCAGTGATCGCATTTGTGCCACCAGGACCGGTGGTTACTAAAGCTACCCCTAAGTTATTAGTAACCTGTGCATAAGCTTCTGCTGCGATTGCACTTGCCTGTTCGTGTAGATTGCATATGTATTCAATATCCTTGCATCTACCAAGTGAATCGTTAAAATGCATGGCACCACCCCCGGGTACCATGAAAACATGCTTTACTCCTTTTTCGGCAATAAATTGAATCACATAATCTGAAAGTTAAACTTGCAACTCAAATTCTCCAATTATTATTAAAATCGACTATTCCAAAACCAATACTTAATATTATGAATGACGACCATTATTCGTACTATCCACGCGGCGAAGCTTTTTTATAATTGGAAATTCCCTTCAATCACTCGCTTGATCCCGTCTCCCATCGCAGTCTCTACCATGCGGATATCACGCATGAGGCGTGTGATGCCATTCGGCTCCAACGAGGCAGCATGATCAGAACCCCACAAGGAGCGGTCAAGGGTGATATGGCGTTCCACCATACATGCCCCCATAGCCACTGCCGCTACCGATGAAGGCAAACCTGTTTCATGGCCAGAATAACCTATAGGGATGCCATACCGTTGCCGTAACATCGGGATAACCCGAAGATTGAGTTCTTCATAGTAAGCCGGGTAGGTACTGCAGGCATGTAGCATAACCAAGTCCTCTTTCCCGAGTACATCAATCGCATAATCAATTTGCTCCAAAGTACTCATACCTGTTGAGAGAATAATTGGACGTCCTTTCGCCCGTATATGGCGGAGCAGGTTTTCATCCGTTATAGTTGCTGAAGCGATTTTATGACAGGGGACATTAAATTGTTCAATAAAATCTACCGACTGCTGATCCAGCAAGAGGCGAACCAAGGAATCCCTTTGTTTTTACAATATTGATCGATCTCTGTGTAGTCATTTCTACCGAATTCTAAACCGTACTTCAAATCACCGTTTGTATTGCCATAGGGACTCTCTCTGGAACGCGCTAACTCCTCAGGTGAGTATACTATCTCAATTGTGCGTTTTTGAAATTTTACTGCATTGCAACCTGCTGCCACTGCTACATTGATTAGCTTCTTAGCAATATCAATATCGCCGGTGTCGTCGATACCAATTTCCGCAACCACAAAGCAGGGATGTCCCCGTCTCCAACTAATAAGTGACCAATTCTGACTTCTGCCATATTTCCTCCAAGGAAAATGCAAGAATTAGACCACGTGCATTGTGCACCATAGAATCGTTCGTTTAATCCATTCCTGCAAGTCAATCGTCTGTTCCAATTTCAGATCCGCATACGCCTTCCGAGTTGAGGGAATATATCTTTCCACGAGCCTGTCAGGTGTTGGGTGGCCAGCGATTTGTACATTGATCGTCGGTTCAAACACTCTAGCTACCTGACACGCTAACTCGGCTATGGTTAAGTCATCCTCCGAACCTAAGTTGTATAGACTAGATATTTCTCCTCGGAAACAAAATCGTCCACAACCAGATAGCCAGATCGGCGGCATACAGGTAAGACCTGTACGGTGTGCCGTCCCCTTTGATCACGATTGGTCCGCCATTTATCGCGTCGCGGATAAAATTCCCGATGGCATAATTGGCATTCAACGGCAAGTATGGACCAACAAATGCAAAGCAACGGGCGATCTTCGTTTCAAGTCCAAATTGTTGGGAATATAAATTACAAAGCAGCTCCGCAGCCCGTTTACCTTCACCATATGCTGAACGAGGGTTCATCACGTCGGGTGCACCGCTGTAGTCTTCCGGGATATGCGTCAATTCAGGTGGCTGCCTGCCATAGACTGCCCCGGAGCTGGTGAAGAGTAATTTTCTCGTTCCGTGCGTACGGGCAAACTCTAAAACGTGGTGTGTCCCTTCAACAATGGTGTCAAACAACAGGATTGGGTTTTCCTGAGCCAGTCTCACATTACCTTCGGAGGCTGCATGGATGACATAAGAAAATTGCCCTTCTGGAAAATCAAAGGTCTTCACATCTCCTTGAATCCATGAAACCGCTGGATGGTATGCTAATTGGGGATTCTTCTTCGAAAAAGCATCAGGATTGCGGCTGAGCAGTACGATTTTTACGTCAAGATCGAGAATATCATTCGCCCATAGTAAGCTTTCCAATATCCAATGGCCGAAAAAACCGGTCCCCCCGGTGATGAACAATCGCTGACCGCGTACCTCCTCCCATAAGGAAGAAGTGTGGCTGCAGGATATGATTCAGATCCTCCAGGATCTACTGTTGGTGTCCAAACCGGTCTATTGGAGGCCATTTTCAACGCTCACCTTTCATAAACCGGTCAAAGACCTGCCTGGATCCAGGCCAGATGCGGTTCACCAATCCCAGGATATACCCCGATGAAAAATGTGTTGTCCATGATCAAGTCAGTGTTTTGAAGATCTCCAACAATCCGGCAATTAATGTTTTCGAAAGCCGGGTGCCGTATAAGGTTTCCGCTGAATAATGGACGTGTTTCAATATGATTCGCCTCCAGGAAGTGGGTTAATTCATTCCGGGTGAAACCTGGCGTTTTCCTGGACAGTGATCACAAAACAGAACCAGGCCGGATCAGAATATTCGATTGCGCGTGGAAGGATCAGACGGTCTTGATAAGGAGAGAGTATCTCCATCAACCGATAGTGGTTTTCCTTTCGCTTTTGGATGAAGCTATCAAGTTTTCCCAGTTGAGCGCAACCGACAGCAGCCTGCATATCAGTGAGCTTTAAGTTATATCCAATATGGCTGTATACATACTTATGGTCATAACCATACGGAAGACTTCCAAATTGCTGGTCAAAACGTTTACCGCATGTGTTGCTTTTCCCACCGGCGCAGTAACAATCCCGACCCCAATCCCTGAAAGAAGCTGCAATCTTGGCTAATTCATCATCATCCGTCGTCACGCAGCCACCTTCTCCCATGGTGATTTGGTGCGCCGGGTAAAATGAAACTGTCGAGAGATGTCCAAAAGATCCTGTCAGTCTACCCCGAAACGAGAACCCAGTGAATCACAATTGTCTTCAATCAACCACAGATCATGCTTCTTCACGAGATCCATCACCGTATCCAAATCAAAAGGCACACCTAATGTGTGAGCCATGAAGATTGCCCGGGTTTTTGGTGAAATAGCATCTGCCAAACGTTCGGGAATGGCAGTGTAATCTCCAAGATTGACATCGACAAATACCGGTATCAGTTGGTTTTGCAATATGGGTGCTACCGTGGTTGGAAAACCTGCAGCCACGGTGATAACCTCATCGCCGGGTTTTAATCGCTTACTCACCCAACTTCGGTGAAGTGAGTGTAGATAACGCGATCAGATTGGCTGAAGAACCAGAATTGACCAATAATGCATGTGAACAGCCCCATATAATCTGCAAATTGGTGTTCAAATTGCCTTGCGTAGCGGTTCGCAGTCAGATAGAAATCCAGGCTGGAATCAACCAGATTGATCAATTCCTGTTCATCAAAAACACGCCCGGCATAATGAACCAGATCGATGTTGGGGAGTCAAATTCCTTTGATCCGAATTTCTCGTGATAATATCTAGAGACCAGCTCCAGGATATCTTCTCGGGTTCCCATTAACTTAAATCCGCTCATAAAATGTTCTATACCATTCGATCGTCAATTCAAGTCCTTGATCCAAGGTGAACAACGGTTTCCATCCCAGCATATGGCGAGCTTTTTCAGCGCTCAGGTACTGGTGACGAATTTCATTCCTGACTTCATTTAGAATAATCGGTTGAAATTTGGAATCCATTTTCTTTAAGATCTTGTTGACTAAATCAAGTACTGTGACCTGTAATTCATTGGAGAAATTAAATGCCTCACCCCGTAAAGAAGGATTTTCTGCTAGTTTTTCTGCCAATAGCATGTAGGCAGCTGCACCATCCTCGACGTAAAAATAATCCCGGACTAATGAGCCATCAGAGCGAATTACTGGTGGAACACCGCGCAGAATCGAACGAATCGTTCCAGGAATAATCCGGTTCCAATTCAAATCTCCACCGCCGTAAAAATTTCCGCAACGGGTGATCGCCACTGGCATATCGTAAGTAACCGCATAAGCATCGGCGATCAAATCTGCACAAGACTTGCTGACATCATAAGGATGCTGCCCTTTTAAAGGTGTATTTTCGTTGTAAGGCAGAGCTTCCTGATCGCCATAAGCTTTATCAGATGATGCGACCACAATTTGCTCAACCTTTGGGCTTCGACGACAGGCTTCCAATAACGTCCATGTGCCACCAATATTGGATTCAAATGTTGAAACCGGATTCCGATTTGCAATAGTGACAATCGTCTGGGCAGCTAAATGGATGACGGTACAGATATCATACTCCCCCAAAACACGTTCAAGTAAAGCTTGATCACGGACATCACCCCGGACTACTTTTACTTTTTCAATCAGGTGTGGGTGGATTAACTCAGATTGGGGCACCCAATCTCGAACCAGACATACGACATCGGCGCCAGCAGCCAGTAATCTGCGGATAAGCCAACTACCCACTAAACCGCTGGCACCTGTAACGAATACTGGACGATCAACCCAAAAAGAAGATGCCATTACCACACCTTCCACGGAGCTTTACCTTGTGCCCATAACCCTTCCAGATATTGAACATCACGAATGGTGTCCATACATTGCCAAAATCCTTCATGCCTGTACGCAACTAATTGTCCTTCATTGGCAAGCTGTTCCAATGGGTATTTCTCCCATTGGATGTCATCATTTTCGATGTACTCCAATACCTCTGGTTCGAGAACAAAAAAACCACCCGATGCCCAATTCTCGCCAATAATTGGTTTTTCAATAAATTTCAGAATAGTATCTCCCTCAGTAACTATTGATCCAAATCTGAATGGAGGTCGAATAGCTGTAACCGTGGCAAGTTTCCCGTGTTTTTGATGAAATCTTATCAGCTCGTCAATATTAATGTCTGACACACCATCCCCATACGTAAACATAAATGTCTGATCTCCGATCCATTTGGTAAGGCGTTTTATCCGACCACCAGTTTGTGTTTTATCACCGGTATCAGCTAGATAGACTCTCCAATCATCATGATCACCATCTTCGATTTCTATTTCCCCAGTGCCTAAATTTACTGTCATATTGCTGTGATGATAATAATAATTAAGGAAATACGAACGAATAATCTCGGATTTATAACCCATGGCGATGGCAAAATCCTTATGGCCATACATGGCGTAGATCTTCATAATATGCCAGAGCATCGGTTGCCCACCAATCTCAACCATTGGCTTTGGCTTAACCGTGGTTTCTTCTTGAAGACGTGTGCCGAAACCACCCGCTAGAATGATTGTTTTCATAAAGTTACCATGATTTGCAATATTTTTTATTATTCACGCAATTATATAACAATTTATTTGTAGTAATTTTCTTATTTGTCTATGACCAATAATCTGCCCGAGAAAAATTATTAATCATGCCTATTTGACATACACCGGATTGCTAAATATCCATCCTCGCCTCCGACCAAGGTAATGGATATACACCTCCACACGATACACCCCAGGATCAGAGGTAATGTAGGTGCACTGGTCATGGTTAAGCCAGGTGCGCACAGGCTTGCCATCCTTGAGCAGCACGCATTCAGTGCGCCTGGGCAGATGGATCTGTAACGTCACACCGCCCTTGCTGTTGAGCTCATCCCCCATTTGGGCAGTCTCTTCCATCCCACGCGCGGTAAAACGAAAGCCGCGAGTTGGGGCGGGCAGGTCATAACCAATGAAACAATGCCCACTGCGGAGCGCATCCAGGATCATGCTGGTATCGGATGCAGCATCCATACCAAGTGGGTGAGGCACATAGACGTGGGTATTGATGGCGCGGAAATGGAATTCATACGGGAATACTGTCCGTCGTAAAGGTCCGAGGCTGCATCCTGTGCGAATGGGCATCGGAACCACCAACTGCGACCACCTTTTTCCCGGCAGAAAGCAAGCTCATCCCACCTGCGCAATGCCTCCGGTAGAGGTCCACGCGCAATGCGGCGAGGAAAATAGGCATAGTAAATGGCATGCAGCTTGGAGTGGATGCGGGGTTTAAATTCGGAGAACCCATTCCAAAGCTCGAGACCAGTAAACCCGCTGTACATTCCAATCCACCCAGGAGATATCGCCTTCATGAACCGAGGGTGCTGCTGGGTCGACTGGATGAGCGATAAACGATAGACCTCCCGCCTTTGCGACTGTATCCAGTAGCAGCTGTGGGTCATAGGCATAGGTCGCCATCTCACGTTGGGCTCCAAATACCAATAAATGATTTTTTTGTGGATTTCGCGCCTGGTCGTGGATCTCCTCCCCCACCATCAGGAGCACTCGCTTGCCTCCCTCGTTATAGTATCCTGCAGGACCATTCACCCACACATTATGGTCGGTGACGATGACCGCATCCAATACCCGCCTTCATGGCAGCCGCAGCAATATCAGCATGCGAGCCAGCACCGTCGGAATAACGGGTATGCATATGCAAATTGACGATAATCTCGTGAATGGGCATTCTCTCTCGAATTATAGCTGTAATATTATAGCCGGGATATGATTTGATCATGCTCCTATCAAGTTTGATAAGTAATTTCATATCCTAACTTTTGCTTAACTGTTAAAATAACAGCATGCAGCGTGTGATGACAAACCTGTTTCAATCGAAAGCACGTTTGATGGTTGTGCTGCGTTATATATTGGTTGGGCTGGTTGTGATCATGGGATTAGCGAGATTGAGACTTATCTTGCTTTTGCTTGGTTCTCCCTCATCCTACCAAGAACGAGACGTTCTGCAAGAATATCTAATGGCTAAAGCTCTAATTTCAGGCGTGAATCCTTACCTGCCTTTAGATCAATTAGCCCAGATGTTCATAGGTAAATTCCCGTTTTTACCTCACCCTGCACCATACCCACCTTTCATAGCGATCCTATCCACCCCGCTATTATTGTTCAGCCTCAATAATGTCATCGTCGTATGGTTTATTATTGAAGTGATATGCCTGATAGCAATATCATGTATGTTAACCATCCTCTGGAGAGGACGGGTGGACTGGGTCCGTGTACTTTTTATATTCTTCTTATTACTTACCTGGTATGCGGTAATGGTTGATCTGTTATATGGGCAGCTTACAATCCTATTAACCACCCTATTATTGGCAGCACTGTTGGCTTTACGAAAAGATCAAAAGATCCTGGCGGGTGCACTCATCGGTTTATCTGTTGCGATAAAGATGTTCACCTGGCCACTGATCATATACTTTGCCTTAAAAAAGGATTGGCGTACGTTAATAACAAGCTGCCTGACTGCATTTGGATTGAACTTAATTGCATTAATCGTAATGGGAATTGGTCCAATTATGGACTATTACCTCCGTGTGACAATGCAGGTGTCAGCAATTTACCATTCCTTTTTGAAAAATTATTCGTTATGGTCGATCGGTTATCGATTATTTGCAGGGACAGAACCCATCGGCGGTAGATTACATCTCAGCCCCACCCATGGTAAACCTGCCCAAGTTAGCTCCATTTGTATCAGCGGGACTGGCAGTTGCATTTTTATTGGCGGGGCTGATATGGGCAGTGCGATCTAAAGATAGAGATATAGCTTATTCCATAATAGTCTGTGTAATTGTAGCGATAAGTCCGATATCCTGGGATCACTATTATGTGATGATTATCATCAGCCTGGCTGTTCTCTGGCTAAATTTGTCAAAACATTCTTTCCCCGCCTGGCCAACGATACTATTCATCGTTATCGCTTTTATGCTTTTCTTGTTCAATGATCATATTGCTGAGGTAATTTATATATTAAACGGTGGCAGTAATTTATTGCAAGCAAATGGAAATCGAATCACTTTTGCATCCAGCCTGTTAGAAATTCTCCCTATGGTGGAATTGGTAGTTTTGACTATCATATTATGGCGTAGAGGGGTAACCCCAGAACAAGCCACGATCATTGATAATGTTGATTCAACGAATATTCCCGATAACCCCAAATCTTCGCCTCAATATCCATAGGGTTTGACGATTCACCCA
This sequence comes from uncultured Chloroflexia bacterium, assembly GCA_963828845.1. Classification (GTDB taxonomy): domain Bacteria; phylum Chloroflexota; class Anaerolineae; order Anaerolineales; family UBA4823; genus FEB-25. Next base: position 60,094 of record CAWHGE010000008.1, on the reverse strand, counting down.
ACCAAAGGTATAATCCGCAAGCTTAAGCGTCCAGTATCGCGGAAAGTAAATTCGAATCAAGTAAGATTAATAATTTTTAGTTGGAGGCAGGTCGTGGGCAACGTAGTGGATATTGCATTGGTCATCGTTTCGGTGGCGCTGATTGCAAGCGTCATCCTGCAAAGCAAAGGCGCGGGCTTAGGCGGCCTAACCGGCGCTGATACAGGTGGCATCTTCACCGCTCGTCGGGGCGTGGAAAAAACCTCTGTTTTATGTAACCATCGCCCTGGGTGTAGTGTTCTTTGTCTTAGCTGTATTATCCGTAAAATTAGCATAACATTCTCCCATTGAGCGCAGAGGAGCGATTCCAACCACCTAATTTCAAGGGGGTTGGTAGTTTATTCCGAAGCGCTTTTTGTTTTTATATTTGTCTTTAGGCCGTGATAATATTGAACCCATGAAAAAATTACGCTGGCCATTGTTGATTGCAATCATTGCACTGGCTGCTATCTCGATCCTGCTGATCAGCCAAAAACCAGATAGCCTGCAACCTATTACAGTCCCTGAGGTTCAACCAGCCGAAGGGGGGATCTATTCGGAGGGGTTGGTAGGGACATTTATGCGCTTGAACCCTGTTTTGGATTTCTATAATGAAGCAGACAGAGACGTGGATCGTTTGCTGTATAGTGGGATGCTACGCATCGATGATCGTGGATTACCCCAATCCGATCTAGCCACCTCATGGGGAATCTCACGGGATGGCATGATCTATAACTTCTCACTCAACCCGAAAGCTGTATGGCATGATGGGCAGCCAGTTACCAGTGATGATGTCATCTTCACCATCCAAATGATGAGCTCGGATGATTCACCCCTGCCAGCTGATATCCGTGAATTCTGGAAGCAAATCGAAATCATCCGTCTGGATGCCAAGACAGTGCAGTTCAAGCTGCCCGAGCCATTCGCACCCTTCCTGGATTACCTGACGTTTGGAGTGCTGCCTTCTCATCTACTTGGTGACCTGACCCTGGCAGATATGGTAAACGATCCTTTCAACCTGCAACCCATCGGCAGTGGCCCTTATCGCTTCGACCATCTGATCACCGATGAAGGGAAGATCACCGGGGTTGTACTTTCTCCCTTCAAAGATTACTATTCCCAGGGGGCATACATCGACCAGATTGCATTACGTTATTATCCAGACGCTTCCACTGCATACGCAGCCTATCAGGCTGGCGATATTGCTGGTATTGGAAATGTGACCCAAGACATCCTGGCTCAAGTGCTAACGGAAAAGGCACTCAACCTGTATACTACCCGATTGCCAGCCATGACTTTGATCCTGCTCAACTTGGATAACCCATCTGCAAAATTCCTCCAGGATGCGAATGTGCGGAAAGCACTCATGCAAGGCCTTAACCGCCAGGGGATGATCGACACTCTTCGAAGTGGGCAAGCTATCCTGGCTGATGGTCCGATATTTCCTGGAACCTGGGCATATTATGACGGCATTGAGCACTATTCTTACAACCCCAATCACTCGATTGATCTATTACGGGAGGCTGGCTTCACCATTCCTGCTTCTGGTGGAGATATCCGCACAAGCGAAGAAGGCACACAACTATCCTTTGAGCTAATTTATCCAGATGATGGCGAACACACGCCCCTAGCAAATGCCATTCAACGCAATTGGGCTTCGCTGGGTGTTCAGGTCAATTTAACTGCCTTAACTTATGACCAGCTTGTTTCTGAGCATTTGGACACTCGTAATTATCAGGCTGCCTTGGTGGACCTGAACCTGTCCCGCTCGCCTGATCCTGACCCGTATCCATTCTGGCACCAGACCCAAATATCGAGTGGTCAGAATTATTCCATGTGGGATGATCGCCAGGCAAGTGAATATTTGGAACAGGCACGCATCACTACAGACCTGGCTGAACGCACCCGCTTATATAATAACTTTCAAGTTCGTTGGAGTCAGGAACTTCCCGCCTTGCCTCTATATTATCCGGTGTATACCTATGCAGTGAGCGATGATGTCAAAGGGGTGAGTATAGGTCCAATCTTTGACCCCGCAGACCGGTTTAATCACGTCACCGGCTGGTACCTGGTGACGAGTCGCTTAACCGGAGAAGTGACTGCAACCCCCTATCCATAATTTACAACTCAACCCTGCTTGGTCAGCGGTTCTCGATAGATTTCTTGACCTTCAGCATGCCTGGAAGCTCATCCTTGAACACTTCCGTAAGCTGTGGGTCAAATAAAGAGCCACTGGCACCGATAATCAGGCGCGAAGCATCCTCCACAGAGATCTCTTTCTTATATGGGCGGGGGGTTGTGAGGGCATCGAAGACATCAGCAATGGCGCACATGCGCGCACTGAGAGGAATTTGATCTCCGCTTGTCCCATTTGGATAACCTGAACCATCCCAACGTTCATGGTGATTTAAGGCAATCGTTTCACCCACTTGGAGAAGGGCAGAGGTGAGTTGCTGAGGATTTCAGCGCCAATGGTGGTATGGCGTTTGATCTTATTCAGCTCGGCTTCTGTATATTTCTCCTGCCGGAGCAGCAAGCTTTCAGAGAGGCCTACCTTGCCAATATCATGCAATTGACAGGCGATCGAAATGAGTTGAACTTCATTTGGGGATAAGCCCATGCCACGCCCAAGCAAAGAAGTAAATCCCTTGATCCGCTCGAGATGACTCAAGTTGCCACCTTCACGATATTCTGCAATATATGCCAGTCGCCAAACAGCATCCAACAGCTCTTTATGAGTATCGTATGAAAACATGCTTCCTACCTTTCCACAAGTCTACTGTAACGAAATGGTTAGATATTCGTTTTCTTTAGAGCAGATTAATGTGCTAATAATGGATATATTTTACAACACTTCCCAAGTTTGGGTAATTAATCGTATTTTAAATAACCTATCATAAATGTCAGTATGGATAATTAGTATTTGATGATATAATTTTTTTAGTTCACAAGGGACGTAGTTAATAACCCCTTTCTGACAGGAAATTATATCGAAGAGAAGTTAGGCGAATGCACTGAGGAGAGATAATATTTCCATGTCGATAGGGGGAGCATCAATGAAAAGTAAATATTATCGTGAGTCGATGAATAGAACGCATATGACTAATGGGTGTTGTAAAACCTTTATTTCTCGCGGGCATGGGCAGAGTATGGTGGAATTTGCCCTCATTTTGCCATTATTCGTCCTATTTATTGTGGGAATTTTCGAGCTGGGACGTGCATTTTTCGCTTTCATCGCAATATCAAACGCCGCTCGCGAAGGTGCCCGCGTGTATACATTCTGGCCAGGTAAAGCCACAATAGAGGATATCGATACTGCTGTGGACACAGAGATTGGATCGTCAGCCATGGTGGACCCAAGTAAGATTGTTCAACCGATTGAAATCGGATGTGGAATCCCATATGCTGTTAAGACCACGGATAGTGCACTGCAAGCCTGCCTTTCCAATCAACCAATCCGTGTAACCGTCACCTATCAATTTGACCTAATTTTAAATTTCTTTTTTCCCCAACCTCTGATGCTGACACGATCAGCGGAAATGATGGTACCATGAAGAAATTCAATCACTCACGGCAGCGCGGCCAAGACTCTGGTTGAATTTGCCATAGTTCTCCCAATTTTTCTTTTGTTAGCGGTAGTGATCTTTGACTTTGGGAGAGCGGTGTATTATTACAACGCCATTCACAATGCAGCCAGGGAAGGGGCAAGATATGGTGCGGTTAATTATCTCATTGTCGGTGGGGAAAATACCGCTGACGAAGCAGGGATGAAAGGCGCTGCTAAAAATTATGCGATTGGACTAGGGCTATCTGATTCGAATGTAGAGGCAGGACTAGGTATCCCTGAAAATGCGGGAGGTACAGAAAATCCCACGGTAAAGGTCATTGTTTCCTATTGTTTCGTTCCAGTAACACCATTTGTCGATATTTTTGTACCCGTACAAACAGACGCACTATGTGGATGCAACAATCACATTCTGTTATCCAGTGAAGCTGTCATGCGAACTGAGTGGTGGAAACCTTCACAATAAAGTACTTTTATTATTTTATCGGAGGACTTATGAACACGCGAAGGGACATATCTGAACAAGGCCAAACTATGATTATGCTAGTCTTGGGGATCATAGCTTTCATTGCTATGTTGGCATTGGTATTAGATGGTGGTAACGCGTATGCAGCTAAACGACAGGCACAAAACGCAGCGGATGCCGGGGCACTGGCTGGTGCTACGTACATGTGTAATAATATCGATGAACCCAGCGTGATCGCCAATACCATCGCCACTGCTAATACCTATGCTGAATTGAATGGGGCATATCCTGCGCCAGAAGTTTTTGCAACCGTGAGTAGCCACACTGTTGTGGTTACTGCCACAGTTACGAAAGATACCTTTTTTGCAGGAGTGATTGGCTTCGATCAGGTTGCACCACGAGCTGTTGCAGAAGCCGCATGCCGGACACCGGTGGGAATGGGTGTCTTGCCTGTAGCCTGGGCATGCCGTTCCACGGTAGTAGGAGGGTATGAATGTGCCAGGCGATGACTGTCGCACAAATAAAAATTTCTGATCCGATTGTAACGGCCCATATGATTTAGATTGTACATATATACTCATGGATTCGGTGAAGGTAAAGGAGCATGGTAAACCATGTGATCCTGATGCAGATGTTGGTGATCCGGACTATTGTTACACCCAAAATGATCTAGTGTGCAGTGAACATGTACGTGATCCAATCACAAATAAATGCACCTTTGTATATCCAAACACTACCGATTGCGATTTGAATAACGATTGTATCGATGAGCTGATGACGGGCGGAGCACGCAGCTGGCTTGACCTTAACGGTGGGGGCGGGGGAGCGAATGAATTAACCGATTGGATAATTAATGGCTTTCCCGACCCAATCCCCCCTCATAAATGGCTGCCCGAGGAAGCCGGCGTGGCAACCAGTATATTCCATACTGCCGCAAGCGCCGTGGTTGGCGAAGATGTGATCTTACCGGTGTTTAATAATATTTGTGATGGATATCCCAATATACCTGTTAGTAGCGAAGTAGGGGCAGCCTGTACTTATGGACCTGGTGATGATCGTACTCTCGCAGGCACTAATATGAATTTTCATATTATTACATTTTCTCAATTCCATGTGACCTGTGTGCAATCCGCCAAGAACAAACTAACTGCTGAACCTGGATATCCCGATAATAAACACTGCCTTGGACACGATGCAGCAGTAACGAATGGTTCGATTGACGATAATGACAAGACGATCGAGGGTTATTTCGAAGACGTAGATATTGGTGGTTATGGTGGACCTGGTGATTTTTTTGACGCAGGCGCTTTTACAGTTGTCCTGATTAAGTAATGGTAACCGTCACATAATAAATTTCGCAACCGATTATATTAAAAATTAATAACGGTTCTGGTATGCATAATGCAACAGATACCGATGTATAATCCATTATTAAATACTATTAACCCAGGAGGGTTACCTTAAATCGTCGAGTACTCATCGGAATCATCATCGCAGTTGTGGGTGTCGGCCTGATTGGGCTGGGCATCCTGGCGATTAACAATGTGTTAAAGCAAAGCTTCGCTCCAGTCGCCCAGCCGACCCCTGTCGTTGAAGCGACGACAGACATCATCATCACAACCCATGATTTAGCTGTGGGAGCAGTTTTAAACCGTGAGGACGTTCAGATTGCCACCGTCCCGGTGAGCCTGGTGCCACGAGATGCCCTGCTGACCATTGAATCTGCACTGGGTAAGATTGCGATTGTCCATCTCATTGCAGGAGAAATGGTGCTGCAGCACCATCTGGCAGACCCCACCAACGTAGCTCATGATATTGGATATATCATCGCAGACGACCAGGTTCTGATGGCTTTCCCTTCCTCCGATTTAATCAGTGGCCTAGGGGTATTACAACGCGGTGATACGGTGGACATCTTTGCATCCATGACCTTTGAGGTCACCCCTACCAACACTACACCTGGCATTGGCGCAACAGCAGCGCAGGAGGAAAAGATCACCCGCATGTTCACCTTTGACGCTTTCCAAAGGGTGCAGATTTCAGCCATCGTGGCTGATATTGTGGTGGAACAAGGCTCGACGACCCCTGGAGCAGCTCAGCCAACCCCAAACCCAGCTAATGCCACGTTAGAGCCTACCTGCTCGCATTAAATACGCAGGATGCCCTGGTGCTAAAGAACATGCGAGATACGGGAGCGATCTTTGACATCGTCCTGCGTTCACCAACCTCAAATGAGTTGTTTGACGTCAGCCCGGTGACCTCGGATTATTTGGTGCAACGCTTTGAATTACAAATTCCCAGGTAGTTTGTTCTGGAAATATCTAATTGATGCTCGAATCAAACGAATGTTTCAATATAGAGGTGCTTAAGCATGAGTTCAACAAATAAACAAATCCGCGTCGTTGCGCTGTGCAGCCCCGGAGCTACCCAACAGCAAATCACCGAAGCCCTGAATGCGCAAAATGAATTTACCCTGGTTGATATTATCGCCAGCAAGGAGATGTTACCACGGCAGATACGTGCTGCCGAGCCGGATATCCTGTTGGTGGATTCAAAGCTTGAGGGCGAATCGACCTTGGATATCATCGATGACATAGCTCTACAATTCCCAGCCTCATCGTTGGTGGCAATCCTACCTACGAATGATCCCCTGGTTGCTCAACAGGTGATGCTGGCCGGGGCGCGAGCATTCTTGATCGCACCATTCTCGCAGATCAATTTAGTGAGCACATTGCGCCGGGTAACAGAGTTGGAAGGGCGACGCCAACAAACCCAAACCTATATTCCCACACAAGTTTCAGAAGCCACCCGCCCGTTACGCTCAGTTACAGTTTACAGCCCGCGAGGTGGCACGGGCGTAACTTCGATCGCTGCCAATACTGCTATTGCGCTGGCAGAAGAGACGGGCAAAAAGGTGCTTTTATTTGAGGGAAAGGTGTTTTTTGGCCACCTTGAGGTAATGCTCAATCTAAAGGTTCAAAATGCATTATCAGATCTGATCCCTCACGCCACAAACCTGGACGAAGGCCTGATTCGAGATGTTGTATGCCCCCACCCTTCTGGGATTCATGTCTTGCTTGCACCATCAAACGTCCAGATCGCCCAAGGAATTCGCGCAGAAGACATCTATAACATCTTTATTGGTGTTTCGCGGTATTATGATTACACCGTGGTAGATGCAGGGGGGCCTTTGAGCGATATCTCAGTAACCTTAATGGATGCAACCGATCGCATACTTTTAGTAACCACACCTGACCTGGCTTCTCTGCACGATACCAGCCGTTTTCTGCAATTAAGTAGATCACTTTCTTATCCTGCGGATAAAATCCTGATGATCCTGAACAAAGCTGGTACTGAGGGTGGCGTCAAGCTCAAAGATATCGAGACTGTGCTGCATCATCAGGTCTATCACCAAATCCCGAATGACCCTGCCAATGTACTGCGCAGTATTAATCGAGGGATTCCTTTCCTTGTGTATTACCCCAGGAGTACTGCCAGTAAATCGATCCAGCAACTTGCCAAGAACCTGGCATCGATCAGCTTACGGGAAGCAGGACATGAAGGTGTGCCTGTAGCTGGAGAGAAAGCCGGGCGGGATCTATTGCTTGCGTCGAGCCGCTTGGGTTAATAAAATCCTATTTTAACAGGATGAATTAAATGCCCTCTTTTACCGTCCTCGTCGCAATAATCAGTATCATTGTGATCGTCATCCTGATCGCTTATGGATTGGTGATCTATGGATTGCGGGATGTATTTTACGCTGGTCAGGATATAGGTTCCCGCTTGGCGACGTATGTGACCTTGCCCGATGAATCGGACGAACGCCAAAGCGGTCAAAGACGTCGAGCTGGATTATTACGCATACGATTGCGATTGAATAACATGCTGTCCGGACTGGCCTCTGATAAGCTCAATCTTCAGCTTACCAGTGCAAATTGGCCAGTTACTGAGACAGAGTATGTGCTGATCAGATTTGCCACCGTAATATTATCTTTCGTGCTGGGGTGGTTGATTTCAGGGAGGATCGAATCAGGGGCTGGCTTGGCAGTAATTGCATTCTTCATCCCCGACCTGGTGCTGAAACGGGCAATTTCACAAAGACGGTTGAATTTCGGGAAACAGCTTGTGGATGTATTGATCCTGATGACAGGTGCTGTTCGAGCTGGTTACAGCCTGCCGCAAGCAATTGAGATGGTGAGCAAAGAAATGAAACCACCTGCCTCAGAAGAATTTCGGCGTGTCAGGCATGAAATTGGTCTGGGACTATCCCTGACTCAGGCTTTATCCAACCTGGTAACCAGGATGGAAAATGATGACCTTTATCTGGTTGTTACTGCCATTAACATCAATTCGCAAGTAGGTGGGAATATTGTCACCATGTTGGAGGCGGTTACCAGCACCATCCGTGAGCGAGTGCGTTTGTTCGCTGAAGTACGCGTACTCACCTCCCAACAAAGATTTGGTAGTTACATACTCACATTTTTACCCGTCGCCATGGCAGCTGCTATGTTCTTCATAAACCCGGAATACATGATGCGTCTGTTTGAACCACAAATAATATGCATACCGATTGGGGCAGCAATTATGGTTATTATTGGGGAACTTTGCTGTCAGGCGTTTAGCCAAGATCGACGTGTGAGGTAATTTATATGCAGGTAATGCAAATCAGTATCAGTGTAGCATTGGGTATCGCAGGATTATTATTTTTAGTTCTGAGTGTGCGTTGGATGAGATCCGGTAGCCTCACCAAACGCCTGGTTCAATATGTTGAAACCCCATTAGAAGATACTTACAGTCGATCGAAAGCCGTGCGAATCCAACCCAGGGTAATTACTGGCTCATTCAGCAGCCGCACATTTATACCTGCCATCCGCGCGATCGGTCGCTTCTTTGGCCGGATCACCCCCGCCGCTGCCATCGATAATCTTGCAAAAAGATTGATCACGGCAGGTAACCCGATGAATTTAGGGGCGCGTGAATTCTATGGCATCAGCATGGCATTAACATTATTGGGAGTGTATCTGGCATTTATTGTATTCCGCCGAGGAACCACCACAACCAACGTTCTTCTCAGCATATTGATATTAATCCTTTTTTATGCATTCCCAAAAGTGTGGCTTCATTACATGGTAACCAACAGGCAAAATAAAGTTCGAAAAGGTTTGCCGGATGCACTGGATATGCTCAGTGTATGTGCTACCGCTGGTTTGGGATTTGACCAGTCACTGCAAAGGGTTAGTGAGTATTGGGATACACCGATTGGCCATGAATTCGGGCGTGTCATCAATGAAATGGAAATGGGATTGACACGCCGGGATGCGCTGCGAAACCTATCTGACAGATTGGATATCCGTGAAATTGGCAGTTTTGTAGCTCTGATCCTGCAGACCGAGCAGCTGGGGATGAGTATCAGTGATACCTTGCACGCCCAAGCAGAACAAATGCGGATTGAGCGCCGTTTTAGAGCCCAGGAGCAAGCCCAGAAAGCTCCCATAAAGATGCTCATTCCGATGGCCATGCTGATCTTCCCTGCTTTGCTTGCGGTGATTCTAGGTCCAGCCATACCAAGTTTGATGGATGTATTTAAAAACTTATAAGCTGGGCAGACATTTATGAGAAAGGTGAAGTATTTTTGGAGGCAGCATGAGTTTGAATGAAACAGGATCATACATGGAATCTCCATTATTCAAGGAAGCAATGGGATACTTTTGGGTTGGGAAGTGGAGTGAAGGCTTCTCAAAATTGGAGCAAGTTGAGAAAAAATTCCCCATGCAACCTGATCTCAGAACCTTGCGCCAGGAGATGGAAGTAAGATCACGCATCTCTGAGTATGAGATCCAAGAAAATAAACAAAAAAGGCTTCATAATCTGGCCAAAAACGGCCTGCGATTTTTCCTGACACTAATTCTTGTCTTGGTTGTATTTTTTGGGATCTCGACCTATTCCGGATGGATCCAGGACCAGGTTGCCAAGGCGCAGTCTAGTCTTTCACAGAATATGCAACAGGCACAGCTAACCATTGAATTTCGTAATGCCCAACAGCTCATCACCGCAGGGAAATCTGATGAAGCACTTGCTGCATATGAAAGGATCAAGGCAAAAAATCCGGATTTCCCCGGTTTACTCGAAGCAATGGAACGGGCTCAAGCTTTAAAAGACATTGAAGTTCAATATACCCAGGCGATGAACCTGCTTCAGATAGGTGATTCAGCCCAAGCCCTGGATATTCTCCGTGCGATCAACCAAAAAATGCCAAATTATCGGGATGTGTCCTTGCAGGTTAAAAGCTTGCAAACTCAATCAGAGAAGAATTCTGTATTACAGCAAGCTGATTTGGCTTTCTCAGAAGGCAATTACGAGGATGCAGTATCTAATTATGAATCCTTGCGTCTCATGGACCCATCATTCCAAACTAAACATGTGGAAGAAAATCTATTCCAAAGCTATATCCAGGCTGCTCAAATGCTGCTTCTCTCCCCAGTACCTTCGCTGGAAACTTTACGAAAGATCGAAGGATATTTCAGCAATGCACTGGCGTTACGACCCTTAGATCGCGAAGCATTGGCAGCTCGCACCCAGGTTCGACTGGTGATTGAAGACAGTGTGATCGGTGAGTATGTAAAACAGGCGCAGGCAGTGCTTGCGAGCGCACCGGATTCAATGGAAGCACAACAAGCTGCTGAGCAGTATCTCAGCATGGCCCTGGCAGTGCGACCGAATGATCCGTAATATATTATCCCAATTCCAGCTGGCTCAAGCATATATCCAGGCGGTCAATTATTTTTCAAGCAGCAAGTGGGATGCAGTCATCGAACAGCTCGAATATGTGATTGGGCAGCAACCTGGATATGCCAATGGTACAGCGCTCCAGACCTTGTACGATGCCTATATCGCCCGCGGCTCAGATGATGTAGCTGCTGGAGAATATGCCCTGGCTCTGGAAGACTTCCAGCGTTCAGCGGTTTTAGCACAACAGCTCCCTGATGCGGAACCCTTATCTTTCGAAGCCCAAACTATGATTGCTGAGGCACAAGGACTGCTCAACCATTTCCAGGAAGCTGTCCTCATTTACCAGGATGCTTTGAACACAATTGGCTTGCGTGAGCGCATCGTTGCGCTGCAGAATTCGCTTACAGAAACCCTCATCAATGCGGATTATTCATCCAGTGTGGGTGATTATCAAAGTGCGTTTTATGCCTATCGCAGCGTGATACGCAACCGGGTGCGTGCATATGACCAGACCACCGTGGTCACGATCAAAAGCGGTGATTACCTCACCATGCTTGCCCATAGGTACAATACTACGGTAGCTGCCATCCTGGCGGCTAACCAGATGAGTAACCAGCCGCGATTAACACCGAATACGCAGCTGATCATACCCACCCTTCCGTAGTAATATGAAGGAGAGTATTTAATGTTTACCAACCGACCCGCAAAGAATGTGCGCACGATTGGCGCAAATGAATATGATATATTAGGCGAAGCTCAAACCATTGGAGGCACCGAACAGATCTCCGCGGATGCTTATATGATCCGGGAACGGGTTCAGCGGCGATTATTGACTGAAGCTGATGGCGAGGTTGACTTATCACATATCCCCCAGATGCATCAGATGATCGAATCCCTATTTACCAAGGTATTAACCGAAGAAAACCTGCTATATACCCGTGCTGTTCGTGCTCGACTGTTGGATTGGGTAATCTCCGACATTCTGGGGTTTGGTCCACTGGAGCCATTGCTCGATGAGCCATCCATCACAGAAGTGATGGTCAATGGCTATGATACTATTTACATTGAGCGCTTTGGAAAAGTGGAAAAAACCAAGGTCGTGTTTGAAAATGAAGCCCATTTGATGCGGATCATCGACCGCATTGTTGCCCCTTTGGGTAGACGCGTGGATGAATCATCACCCATGGTGGATGCCCGTCTTCCCAATGGATATCGTGTTAATGTAATCATCCCCCCCCTATCGCTCATCGGTCCGATGCTCACCATCCGTAAGTTCGCACAAACGCCCTACACCGCTCAAGACCTGGTGGCAAATGGTACTCTTACCACTTCCCTGGTCAACTTTATGAAAGCCTGCGTGGAAGCACGGGTAAATATTGTCATTTCCGGTGGTACCGGATCTGGGAAAACCACCCTGTTGAATGTGGTTTCCGCTTTTATCCCCAATTACGAACGGATTATTACCATTGAGGATATTGCCGAGCTACAGTTAAAACAGGAACACGTCGGACGGCTTGAAAAGCGCCCCTCGAATGTGGAAGGCAAAGGCGAGGTAACCATCCGCCAACTGGTGATCAACTCATTGCGTATGCGTCCTGACCGTATTATTGTGGGCGAGGCGCGTGGTGGAGAGGCCCTGGACATGCTCCAGGCGATGAACACTGGTCACGATGGTTCAATGACCACCATTCACTCCAACAGCCCACGCGATACATTACGTCGTATTGAAACCATGGTGTTGATGGCCGGTCTTGAACTACCCTTGCGGGCTATCCGCGAGCAGGTATCTTCCGCTATTGAGCTGATCATTCACATGGAACGTATGCGGGATGGTACTCGTAAAGTGGTCCACGTGTCAGAGGTGCAGGGAATGGAAGGGGATACGATCCTCATGCAGGACCTGTTCCTGTTTGATCAAACCGGCATCCAGAATGGGCGGGTGATGGGTAGCCTGAAATCCACCGGATTGCGACCTTCGTTTGCAGAAAAATTCGCAATCAACAATATTGATCTGCCTGCAGATATATTTAATGTAGGCTCTCCCATGTAATCCAAAACACTGATTGCAAAAGCCTGAGTGGGTGGGATTTCCTTGGGTCAGATGGAATATCTGAATGGCTGAATTGCAGATTACTGCATTGAATAAATAACGGATACACCAAATATAAAAATTATACATTACCGTCTTTTCAAGGCGCGGTATATATAATTCTATGATTGATGGGGGAATGTTATGTCAGAATTTATGCCACCAAGGTGGGTTTTATCCCCACCTTGGTGGAAAATTTGGTTCAGAGCATTGAGAATGAAAAGCCACTCTTTATTCTAAGCGAATTCTCCGCTCCTTTTCTACTTTAAAATAACCGGTATATATAGAGGCTGGGTGAAATTATGATCATTAATTGTAAAGTTATCGACAACTCCATAATTATACCCAACCATGCCAACTGCTTTTCCTTCTGCAGACGGTGCACCGCTACATGAATAAGTCTGAACACCACTACCGCCATTGATCCGGGTAAGAATAAGCGTAACTGTACGGCTGGCATCCACCGTCACTTGGGCATGTGCATAGCTGAAAGGTGATGACAAGGCGAAAAATCCCGGTCCGAAAGCTGTACCATTGTTTCCTTTGTAGCAGGCAGCGGAATCAAATGTGCCATCTCCATTATTATCCTGCACTTTAACAAATATATTGTTCACCCCTTGTCCATAGTTCAAGACGAAGCCAGCGTACTGCACCCCGGTAGCACTATTATATATATCACCTTCTACACTATTGCCGACACTGTTATTGAAGATCGTTAACCCCAAAGATGGAATAGTCCCTCCAAAAGCATACACACCTATTATCTCAAAATTCGTGGATCTACCGCTCCAGCTTGGACCAACCGCTCCATTTGATCGGTTGAAGCCATCAAAGGCATAGACTCGATTGACAACAACATTATCTATACGCCCCCCATAATAGCTGGCAATCCCCACTCCCCCCCCCTCTGCAGATGGTGCACTAGCGCAGGTGTATACCTGTACACCGCTTCCGCCATTGATTTTGGTTAGGCTGAGAGTAACATAACGGTCAGGGGTTACCGTAACCGCAGCATGGGCAGAGGTGAAGGGTGCTGCCATTGTGAAAAATCCCAGCCCGAAAGGTGCACTGGAATTGTTGTTTCCGGTATAGCACCCGGCACTATCAAAAGTACCATCGCCATTATTATCCTGCACCTTCACAAAGATGTCATTCACCCCTGCTCCATAATTTAGGACGAAACCAGAATATTGAACGCTGGGTGGCGAGGATAGCGAAATATCTCCTTCGATTGTGCTGCTGCCCCGGCCATTATACAATGCGAGTGATTGATTCAACCCCTGTGCTGCGCCATTCGTAATAGAAAAACCCGTGGCTATATTGACCCAATCGGTGCCTAAGGCTCCATTGGCTCGTGAGAAGCTATCGCTGAAATCATTGATGCTTTGGAAATTATCAATAATCCCTCCCCCATAGCTTGCGATTCCCACTCCATAGCCTTCAGGGAGAGGTGCACCAGCACAGGCATAGGTCTGACTGCCAGTGCCACCATTAATCTTGGTAAATGTGATAAAAACCGTGCGGGCATCATTAACCGCTACCTGCATGTGGGCTTTAGTAAAGGGTGAGGACAGGGTGAAAAATCCAAGACCAAAAGATCCACCATTTCCCAAGTAACAGGCAGCAGTGTTAAAGGAACCCGTACCAGCATTGTCCTGCACCTTCACAAAGAGGTTATTCACCCCTGGACCATAATTTAGGACGAATCCGGAATACTGTGTGCTAGAAGGCAAGGATAGAGAAACATCTGCTTCAACACTATTGCTGGCCAAGCCATTGTAAGTCGCACCGTTATAAAGCGCGGTTGAGCTAGAAGCGGAATGGTTGCGGATGGAGATGCTTCCCGCGTGCATCGACCAGTTTGATCCGAGTGGTCCCTCCTGACGATCAAACTTTTCTTGCAAAATTGGGATAGCTGGTGGAACCGAAAGGTTATCAATTCGTCCACCACCATACGAGCCCATGCCCACCGCATTGCCTTCAAATGCCGGTGCACCGCTGCATATATAGGTCAGGGCACCAGTCCCACCATTGATCTTGGTAAGGTACAGGAACACATTTCGAGCAGAGTCCACTCTAATCTGCATGTGGGCGGTGGCAAATGTTGATGATAAGCCAAAAAAACCCAACCCGAACGATGAACCGTTATTTCCTTTATAACAAGCAGCTGAGTCAAATAAACCGTCGCCTGCATTATCTTGTATTTTTATAAAAATATTTGAGACTCCGGCACCATAATTTAATACCAGGGCAGAATATTGCGTGCCCCCCCCAGGTTGAATAGCAATATCAGCTTCCAGGCTGTTTTCACCAATGCCAGGATAGATGGCTAGATTTTCTACATTTGTGAGTGGACTTTGGGCAACTTTGTCAACAATTGAAATCGAGCCCGCTACCATATTCCAACTCGTTCCAATGCTGCCATTTAGCCGATCAAAATCATCTAGATTGCCATACAATGCCGGGACCCATTCTATATCTTCTGAGTTGGTACCGGGTTCGATGGTTCGATCCTGGTCAGATGGGGCTTGCGGCTCATTCGCTGCATTTGGGATCAAACCGGGAAGGATATCCTCCAGTGGATTTGGGGCTTGATCGGGAGTACCAACAGGGACTTCACTGGAGTTTGGTTGGGTATTGTCCATCCCACCTTCTGAGCCAGACGGAGGTCCTTGATAAATTGAACTCACAAATTCCTCTGGAACTATCGGTGCTGCGACATATCCTGCAGGTAAAGTGTAATCAACGATCTCCTCAGTTCCTGTAGCTGGCTGCAAACCAGAATAATCCACCGTATCGACAATAGGATTCTGTTCAACTGGCTCAGCGTTGACCTTCGACATATCAATTGGAGGTTCCTCATTATTAACGGTGCGTAAATTGCTATTCGCCTGCGTTCTACTCGCACCTAAGGGTTGTGCCACTATGAGAACCAGGACTAAACCAACACAAGCTAACCGAATGATTTGTGAAAAAAATTTATTCTGTGTCATTGCTATCCTCCTCTATAAGATTGAATAGTTAGTCAAATAACTATTGAGCTTTTTCCTCTGCACTTTTTTGCGGACAATACCCAAAATCACTCAATACAATAAATATATTTGATAGTTCTTAGTATCGCATTAATTTTTGTTTTTGTCCACTCATTTCGCCATTAATTTTCGTATGGACGATCAACTAACCAGGCAGCGAAAGAAAAAAACACCGTGCCGTGTTTATCCAGTAATAATAAGCACAAGCCAACGTTGTAGTATTTTACTATTGAGTATCTGTCTCATCAAACCTCCCACCGATTCAGCCAGCATCTTGTACCTGAATTTTAAATAAGGCTTGTTGTAATGTGAATTTTCAATTAAACTATGAATAAGTGAGAACTGTTTGTCATCTGTAGCATGATCTGGACAAGTAATTAACCGATGAGCTACTGTAAACAGGTCAGGTTTCCATAACTAATATCATAGAACATATACAGAAAGCCTTCCATACTTTTAGGTCATTCTATCGGATCATTTTGTGAGGTGAAAGCACCTGCTCCAGCTCAGCCTGGGTCATGTAACCTTTTTCCATCACGATCTCGACCACTGATTTTCCTGTACGCAAGGCTTCCTCAGCAATCTGGCTGGTTTTCTCGTATCCCAATAGCGGGTTGAGAGCAGTCACCAAACCGATGCTGTTCTCCACCATTTCGCGACACCGCTCGCGATTGGCCGTGATCCCACGAATGCATCGCTCTACGAGTGTACGGCAGGCACGGCCAAGCATATCCAGCGAGGTGAACAGGTTATAAGCGATGACCGGTTCCATGGCGTTCAACTCCAGCTGACCCGCTTCAGCTGCCATTGTCACCGTCAAGTCGTTGCCAATAACCTCGAATGCAACCTGGTTGACTACCTCGGGGATGATCGGGTTGACCTTACCCGGCATGATTGACGAACCTGGAGCCATGGGTGGCAGGTTGATCTCACCCAAACCTGCCCGCGGACCTGATGAGAGCAGGCGCAGGTCGTTGCTGATCTTGGAGAGCTTGACTGCCACACGCTTCAGCACACCGGAAAGCTGTACGTATGCTCCGGCATCTTGAGTAGCTTCTACCAGGTTTTGGGATTGAACCACAGGCACACCGCAAATCTCTCGCAGCCTGGCAGTGACCAATGCAGCATAATTGGGAGGTGCGTTCAAACCCGTTCCGATGGCGGTGGCACCCAAATTAATTTCGCGAATTAAAGCTTGGGCTTCCCCCACCCTACAAATATCCTCTCCGACCATTACACTCCAGGCTTCAAACTCCTGACCCAAGGTCATCGGTACGGCATCCTGGAGCTGGGTACGACCCATCTTGATTACGTCGGCGAATTCAACGCCTTTTTCGGACAAGGCTTTTTGTAGAGCCTGCATCTCAACAACCAGCCCATCCAGCTTCATGCTTAATGTCAGGCGTATTGCGGTAGGGTAGACATCATTGGTGGATTGTGACAGATTGACATGATTGAGTGGGTGAACAACATCATAACGACCTTTGGAGAGATCCAGATGCTCTAACGCCCGATTGGCAATGACCTCATTGGCATTCATGTTCGTAGAAGTGCCTGCTCCACCCTGGATGACATCCACGACGAACTCAGCGAGTAGCTCCCCGCGTAAAATGTCATCACAGGCTTTTACGATTGCCTGTGTGATTTGTTCAGGCAACAAGCCCAGCTCAAGGTTCGCCATAGCGGCAGCTTTCTTAATGTAGGCTAGGGAATGCACCAGTCGTGGGTAATGCGAGATGGGAATACCAGTGATGCCGAAATTTTCCACCGCCCGCAAGGTTTGGATGCCATAATAGTGTTCTGCGGGGACGTCACGCTCGCCGAGCAGATCATGTTCAAGACGTGTATTTGTCATAATTGCTCCATATTCACGGACATTTGAAAGAAATTATCATCAGGTTCTGGTCCACCTGGACAGCCAGGTATTGGCTATCATACGACCAATCGGTTTCGGTCGCCGTGCCGTATTGGCCAATATCCAATGGGTAAAGGCTGCCAGCGCCCACATTTATCACCCAGGCATTCCCATTCTCATCAATATATGCAATTCGACTTTCATCTGGCGACCAATTGAGCTGCCCTGGCAGGTCTGCATATTCGGGAGGAACTATGGCAGGGTGGTATGCATGGATCGACCACATATCCCAATACCTTTCAATCGGGTCACCAACTCTGGTGGAGAGACCGCTCAGCACGCCAAAATCCAGCGCCTGCAAGCAATTGACACCGCACGAGGTCAGGACCTTCAATCGACCAGGATTTATCCATTCCACAATGGATTTCTGGCTGGAATAGTCATCCGTCCTGGCAGCCTCGCCGGGGAAGAGGTCTTTAGAGGCACGGCCATCCGGATATGCCAGCCCAACGGTGTACAGGTTATCAGCACGGCGTAGTCCGAGGTACGCAATAGAACTGGCATCTGGAGACCAAACAAGCTCACCCGCCACCTGCGTTGCCAGGCGGGTGGGTGTATCGAACAGCGGAGGCGAGAGAATATTCAGCTCGCCCACATTCCAGCTTGAACCGGCTGTGGAGGCTACATAAGCAACCATATCTGCAATCGGAGACCAGGCGATCAGGTCCCCCTGGGGGTGATCCACCCGAATCATTCCTTGCTCCGCCATCTGAGCAGGCTTGCGGTGGTACAACTTGCATGTCAGGGATACTGGAGGTTGGCTCAGGAGTAGGCGTTGCCTCATCGGATGACCCACCCAGGATGGTGCAGGCAGAGGCTGCCAGGAGCAGGCAAATGAATAACGTGGATAATTTAGCAAACGAGAGGTAGCGCATTGCCAGATTTAAGGGATTTTCTGCTTGGGGGCATGAGTAATTTAGATCCAACCTAATTATAAGGCAACTTATGTTGATCTTGGATTTGGATTAAATCAAAGACCTGCCGGGTTACGGCAGGTCTTTGTGACATAGTTAATGATTCAATTACATAGGGATGACGTTGGCTGCCTGCAGACCTTTGGGGCCCTTCTCGATGGAGAACTCCACCTTCTGGCCTTCCTGCAGTGAGCGGTAACCGTCAGACTGGATCGCAGAGTAGTGGACGAAGACGTCCGCGCCATCAGGCTGGGATAAGAATCCGTAGCCCTTGCTTCCGTTGAACCATTTGACTGTGCCGATAATTCTTTCAGACATTGAATTTACCTCCGTAAGGTATGAAAAAAGATATGTGGTGCGCCTTCAAATCCATCGGAGCAGTCAAAATAAAACAGCCCAAGGATCGAGCCTTGGACCGTCTTCTTTCTACTTCTTCCAACGAGAACTTTCTGGCATTCCTACAGCGCAGAAGTGTACCAGTAAATCGCTGAAACGTCAAGCAATATTGGAGGGAAGGTGTAATAATTCTAATAAAACAATTACACTACAAAGGACATGGAGAAAGTAAAAAACAGTTCTAGGTACCTGGCAGAAAAAATTATCCCAATTATTTAACCAAGATCAACCTGCTGGAGGAAAGTGTGGAATTGCTCCTCGGTTGCCACCCCACCCCCCTGAGCAAGTTTTGCATCCCCTCCACCCCGGCCATTGATCAGGGTTAACTGACGGGTGAGCAGATGGCGTGCATCCTTACCACTCCCTTCGCCGCAGGTGACAATCAATGACACTTTCTGCCCGTCGTAGGAGCTCAGGAAAGCAATCACACCTGCCATATTCTTGAGCTCTTCTGCCAGCAAGCGCAGCTCGACAATAGGTCGGCTTTCAAAGCTTGCCCGTACCAGTTTAGTACCGGCGTGGTCTTCAGCCTCAGTAACCAGTACCCGCGCTTCATTCTTCACGCTTGCCTGCCGAAAAGTCTGGAGTTCCTTCTGAAGCATGCCAAGCTGATCTGCCTGTTTACTCGACCACCGGAGGGATATCCTGCCAGTTGATGCTCATCTGGTTAGCGAGCCCGGTGAGTGCATCGAACATCTGGCTGAAATAGTTCCAAGGCCTGCATGCCGGCGATGAAATAAACCCGCAGCCTATCGTTCTGGCGTTCAGCCTTGAGCACCTTGACCAGCCCGATGCTGCCGGTGCGTAAAACGTGGGTGCCTCCACAGGGAGAATAATCATACGCATCAATCTCGACAATACGGATATTCTCATTCACCTTGGGAGGACGGCGCAAGGGAATGGTCTGGAGCTCCTCCGGTGAAACGACATAAGTTTTGACGAGCCGGTCTTCATAGATAATCTGGTTTGCCTGAAGCTCGGCTTGCTCCAGGTCGGTCTTGCTGATCTGGGTGGCCACGACATCCAGCGTGGAAGGGGTATAGCCATTGATGTTGGCAGAGACGGTCTCGTACCCCGTTTGGCGCAGGATACACTGAGTGAGCAGGTGCTGGGCAGTGTGATGCTGCATGTGTCGCAGCCGACGCTCTGCATCAATGCTATGCTTGCACTGAGCCCAAATGCACCTCGCCCTCCACCACGTGTACCAATCGTGAATTATGCTTCGTCCTTAAAGACATCCACCACCCTGGCTGAGCCAATCTCTGCCGGTATCGTGCTCCTGCCCGCCTCCGGTGGGGTAAAAGTACGTGCGGTCGAGCACCACGCCAAGTCCGCCCATCCGGCAGGCTGATCTGTTCTACGACCTTAGCTTCAAATTCCAGAATGGTGACATCTTCCTGGTATAAGAGCTGTGAATTCATGCTGCCGATTATAACTTAGCACTAAAAATAATCAGCCTATCGGCGATCTCCACCACAGGCTAATTTCCCTATCTCCTGATCTCTGACTACCGGGTCACGTATCTAACTTGCTCCTACACATCAAAATACAAGCTCATCTCGTACGGGTGAGGCCGGTTGCGCACCTGGTAGTATTCCTCGTTACGCTTGAAATCCACCCACTGACGGATCATCAACTCGCTGAACACTTCCCCAGCCAGCAGGAACTCGTGGTCCTGCTCCAGGGCGATAAGCGCAGCATTGAGCGAATCGGGCAGGCTCTTGATCTGCTTTCGCTGCTCCTCGCTCCAGGCGAAGATGTTGGCATCAATGGGTCCGAAGCCTGCCTCGGTTGGGTCGATCTCGCCTTTGGATGCCATCCAATCCTGCCAGAAGCTGGGCTGAAAGCGCCAGGTAGACATTGCAGGTGGCATCAGGTGGACGGAATTCCATGCGGGCTGTCTTCAGGTTGGGTGGCGTATTTGGGGATACGCACCGCCGCGCTGCGATTGCCCAACGAGAAGAAGGCATTCACCGGGGCTTCATATCCAGGAACTAGTCGGCTATACGAATTGGTGCTGGGGTTGGTCAGGGCGAGTAATGCTGGTCCATGCGTGAGCAGACCCCCGATATAATAAAGCGCCGTCTGGCTCAGGCAGCCATATCCGGCTGGGTCGTAGAACACATTTTTCCCACCCTTGAACAAATGCTGGTGGAAGTGCATCCCCGAGCCTGCTTCACCATATAATGGTTTGGGCATGAAGGTGACGGTCTTGTTGTGGGCATGGGCGGTCATCTTGGTGACATACTTGATGATCATGGTGGCATCAGCCTGCCTGCAGGAGCCCCATCATGGGGGTCTCGATCTCTGACTGACCCGGTCCACCCACCTCGTGGTGGTGGTATTTGACCGGCACACCCATCGCCTGCAGGTGCAAGGCTCATCTCAGTGCGCAGGTTGAAGAACTGGTCCTTGGGTGGGATGGCATGGTAGCCCCCATGCACCGGGATGTAATGTCCGTGACCGCTCTGTACACTGGTCCAATCAGCTTCCTGGCAGTCCACGCGGTAGCTGGCGCGGTTGACCCCATATTCGTAGGAGACGCTGTCGAAGATATAAAACTCGAATTCCGGACCCCAACGGCTCTCGTCGGCGATACCGGTAGAGCGCATGTATTCCTCGGCGCGAATGGCGATATTGCGCGGGTCATTGGTGAAGACCTGCATGAGTGTCGGCTTCCAACGTGGTACAAATGAAGCTGAGGGTGGGAGCCTCCCAAAACGGATCGCGCATACCGGTGGACAGCTCAGGAACCAGCACCATGTCTCCCGCTTTTACACTCTTCAAGCCCACCGCCGAGCCATCGAATCCAATCCCGTTTTCGAGCAGCTGGGGCGAGAATTGGCCGGCAGGCACCGTCAGATGGTGCCACCGTCCCCACAGGTCGGTGAATTTGAGGTCAACCATCTGGATATTTTGTTCATCCAGGTAACGTCTTGCCTGTTCAAAGGTTTGGAACATCGAAAGGTCTCCTCATTCCTTACTTAGCGAGGATTGACAAAGATACTGGTGCTTAATTTACCGCCCTTGTTCCTATATAACTCAAGCAGCCACTTTCTCCCCGCATTCAGGACAGAATTTGGTGCCTGGAGCCAGCTTGGCGCCACAGTTGGCACATTTGGCCTCACTCTCAATCTTCGCTCCGCATTCCGGGCAGAATTTCACCTTGGCTGCCAGTGGTTTACCACAGCTCGGGCAGGTGGCTCGCACCCCTTCACGCCATTCCTTCTCTTTAAGCATGGCCAGGTCCTCCTCAGCCACTTTGGAGTGAGCCCAAATCTCTTCGGTTGTACGGCTGGCCTGAGCGGCAGCCATTTCTACCCCCAGATCGGGAGCACATTCCTTGCACAAGCCGCGCTTCTCATTCCAGCAGGTTTTGCGGCATACCCAGTTGGTGCAGCGCGGGCATTGGATGAAATCTGGTTTGATCTCCTCCACCGCCTTCAGAAAGGCATCGTCATGCGCCTTTTCCCACGCGGCAGAGCGTACGCTTTCGCCCGCATTGGACAGGCTGTTGAATAAGCCGCCGAAGATATTACTGGCGGTGTTCAAAGCAGTCGCGGCAGTGCCCAAAACCGAACCCTGGAAGCGGGTGCGGTATCCCGTCCCGCAGCGGTCGCACTTGAATTCAAATTGGAACCCCTGACTGGTACTTAAATCTTCATAATTACGCGTAAATTCGATTCTCTCACTCATCTTTTTTGACTCCGAATATCATTATTGCCAACGAATTGATTATAGCACCCGTCGTATTACCCGGTTCACTGTCCAAAAAAACCTTCGACCAATTACTGGTCTCGGTCGGATCTCATTATGGGAAAATGATGCACCTATCCACCATCACAGGGTGGAAATGTTAGGATGATGGTTTTTTTGCTTTGGGTGGAATGGATGGCTTCTCACGCTGGAAGGGCACCTCAGTGAATTTTTCCATCCAATTAGCTGGATAATGCAAGGGGCGGAAACCTCCGTATTTCTTATACAATTCCTGCGCATCTCGCGAGCTAAGCAGAATGCGCCGTAAGCCCTTGACATCCGGATGCTCCATCATGCATTCGACCAGCCACTTACCCAAACCACGACCACGGTGGGTGGGTAGAATAAATATATCGCACATCCAGCCAAACGTGGCCGAATCGGTCACTATGCGGGCAAAACCCACCTGGTCTGCGCCATCGTACAAACCAAAGCAAAGTGAATTTTCAATCGATTTTCGGACGATGCTCATCGGGCGACCAATTGCCCAATAAGCCGTGGTGTAGAGGAAGTGGTGGATCATCCCTACGTCCAGGGTTGTTTTATCAGTGCTGATTTTGTATTGTTCTCTTTGCCACTCCATAGGTCCCTCGTCAAAGTAGGATTATAGTAAATACGCAATAATAATTATCCAATAAAAAACCATTTTATCGTAACTGGTTGGTATGGTCTACAACTAGCGGATATTCTCCGTGGATTAACCCAGATTTCTATAATCTATTGGGGGGTTTAACTGGCATATACGGCATGGCAAAGAAACCACGCACATCGCGGTAATGGGTGCCACCCACCAGCTGTGTGGATTTCAGACCCATGACCATCTTGAGTCCCGTAGGTGAAATCTCCTCGCCCAATACCTCTGGCGTAGACTGGATGATAACATCGTCTCTACCAGGCAGGTTGGGGTCGTAGATATTGAGTATAAGCTCTCCCAATGCATTCTGTTGGTAAGCGTAAGCCAACACCTGGTGGTTTTTGAAGATCAGTCTGGAAAGCTCCCCCAAGCTGGCGGCATGCTTATAAATTAACGCCAGTATTACCGGGTTCTTCTCATCTAGTTTTCGGCGGAATTGATTGAACTCATCCGCGGTACGCCGCATGACTCCCACCGGGGTATCATCGGGCAAGCTCGTCCATTGCGCCACTTTGACAATTTCCTGCCCCAGTCCGCCCAGCGAGTCCATCTGCCGCCGGAATAGATAACGCTGTAGGCGTGTGCCTTGTTTGGGCACATCCATGTTAGAAGGGATGGGTCTGCCTGCCAGGGCGAAATCATAGACAGAGGCACACATGCCTCCACACAAGCCATACCCTGAGGTGACTTTACGGGAGCTCATAAAGGCAGGTGTGGAATAGGGTAAAAAATAACCCGAGAAGCTGTTAAGGAACTGGAATCCATGGGTGGAAGGCAGAATTTCCACAGGTGGATTCTCCGGCAGGTAAAATTTTGTCTTGAAAATCCCCATTGACGCAGTATGCTCGTAAATAAGACCATTAAAGGTATAATTAAATCGCAGGTACGGGAGATAAATATCCCCCAGGTCTGGAAGATAGAGCCCGTGTTCTTCAGATTGTGGGTTGCCAGATTCATCGGGTGTGCCAGGCAGATGGATGGAGTGATAATCCAGGTAACGTAATGGTTCATAGGTAAGGCTGAAACGCCCCTGTTCGTTGGAAAGACCAGGGGCAATGGTGAGGTCATCATCCTCCTTGCCGGAGGTATCTTTATCAAAGATGCGTACAGCCACATTCGACACAGGGTCACCATTGGCGAAATGGATACTACCAGTAAATTTGACTTTCATCTTTTCTCTCCATATTACTGGATTATAGCAAAAACAACCCGACCAGGACTACCGTCTTGCTAATATCGTTGGATCAAGGAGACACTATGCCTGCTATCATCCTTTTGAACTCCCTCTCCAAACACTTCAAAGTGCCCGTGCGTGAGAGTGGACTTAAAGCCTCCTTCAGCAGTCTTTTTAATAAAAAGTTCCGTACGGTAAAAGCGGTCGATGAGATCACTTTTCAGATTGATCAAGGGGAAGTGGTCGGCTTTTTAGGTCCCAATGGCGCTGGTAAGACGACCACGCTTAAGATGCTTTCTGGTTTGCTCTACCCCACCAGTGGGAAGACCACCGTTTTAGGCTTCGAGCCTTCCCGACGCCAATCCCAATTCCTCCGCCAGATCACCCTGGTGATGGGCAACCGACAGCAATTGGTATGGGACCTGCCCGCGCTCGACTCATTTGACCTGATGCGTGCGATTTACGCCATCCCCACTCATGAATTCATCCGCACGCGCGATGAATTCATCGACCTGCTGGAGCTAAAGGACCTGGTAAATAAACCCGTGCGCAACCTTTCGTTGGGTGAGCGCATGAAGATGGAATTCGCAGGCGCCCTGCTACACCATCCCAAAGTCCTATTCCTGGATGAGCCCACCCTGGGTTTAGACTTGACCATGCAGCGGGGCATCCGCGTAAACCATCACCTGGTTCTCAGAAGCTGAAAACTCAGAACTTCCAGGCCTCCCCCACCCCATGCAGCAAGCGGGGATTGAGGACTTTAAACCCTTCAGCGTGGGTACATCCAGGAATGGTGCAATTCTCGGCATGCATACGCTCCCGAAGCTCAACCCACATGTGCAATATAGGAAAATCGTCGGGGCTGAATTGAGCCTTATAGGCATCCAGCGCCTGGTGCTTGTTCTCATGGGTATGTGTAATATCGAAATACGTGTTGGGTGCAAAACTGTTATAAAAGGCAATTCCAAGGATCTCATGGGGTTGGTAGGAGGCATCCACCTGCGGGTCGGTGGCCAGGCGCATCATGCCATACAGAATTGTCGCTTCAGCGGCGGCCTTTCCTGTGCGGACGTGGTCTGAATGGGCTTCGTACGGCGTCCATGGATCCACGGTAAGGATGAAATCGGGCCGCAGCATGCGGATATATTGAATAATACCGCGCCGTACTTCAAAATGGTCAAATGGACTTGCATCGGGGAACCCAAGCCAATACTGTCCCTTCACACCAATGACAGTCCCTGCTTCCGCCTGCTCGGCTCTCAGCTGGTGGGTGGCTTCCTGAGGGTTAAGCTTATTGTCAATCACTCCCACCAGGTCATCCGTGACGGTTAGATAATAGATCTCCACCCCCGCTTTAGCGAGCGAGATAAGGGTACCTCCAGCGCTGATATCATTATCATCATAATGTGGCTGAACTGCCAGAATCACCCTGGCAGATAGCAAATCGGGTTTAGGTAAGACTTGTTCCAGGTCCATGAGCTGACTCCTAAGGGCAGGCATCGAAATGTGCTAAAATTTCGAGAAGAGAGCATTCTATTTCATATAAAATACAGACTCATTATATCAATGAGAAAATTATAGGTGTTAATTAGATTTCAGTGATTTATAACCCGTACAGGATCATTAATCCGACCTGAGGAAAGGAAAAATCTATGCTTCCACAAAAACTACCTGCAAATGACATCAGCGATCGTAAAGAGATCGACACTCTGTGCTGGCTGATCGAAGATGCCTTCGATGGTAACACTTCAAATTCATTTATGAATAATCTGACCAACGTCCGCGAGCAAGACTGGACGGCACTGCCATCCGGCGGCGAGCGATCCATTTCCGATATCCTGGAGCACGTTGGTTGGTGCAAATGGATGTATGAAGACTATGCCTTTGGCTACTGCCAGTATGCGTGGTGACCAACCACCCCTCATCCCGGCAAGTGGTGCCCGCTCCCGACCGCATGATGAGCTGCTGGCCTGGCTCAAGGATGGTCATTACAAATGGCTTGGTTCGGTGCGCGCCCTGCCAGATGACAACGAGCTTGAACGCGACCGGCTCACCAATTGGGGTGAACGGATGAAAACGCGCACCATCATCCGCAGCATGATCGGCCACGATTACTACCACGCGGGAGAGATCAACCACCTGCGCTCCCTGCTGCAGGGAAACGATCGCTGGGAATATGAGTAACTGAGAGTCGTCAGGAGCTTTATCCCGGATGCGACCACAAACATGAACAGGATCGGAGTCTTTCAGTGATGAGTGACATGCAGAGTCCAGGAAAAAATATTGAAATATCTCAAAAGATCGATTATATATGGGGAGTAAAAATCCCCATGCGGGACGGGATTCGGCTTAATGCCATCCTGTACAAGCCGAAAGGGAGTAAATCAACACCCATCATCCTTACCCTTACCCCGTATAGTTCTGATGCGGCGCATCTGCGTGGGATGTATTTTGCAGGACATGGTTACACCTTTGTTGCGGTGGATTCGCGTGGGCGCGGCAATTCAGAAGGTGTCTTCGAGCCATTTGCGAGTGAGGCGCGTGACGGATACGATATTGTTGAGTGGCTGGCAAGTCAGCCATGGTGTGATGGGCAGGTGGCAATGTGGGGTGGGTCATATGGAGGCTATGACCAATGGATTACATTGCGTGAAGGCCCTCCACATCTGAAGACCATTGTCCCCACAGCTTCTGCTCATGCGGGTGTGGATTTCCCATTTTTCAAAAACATTTCTTCTCCTTTTAATATGCAGTGGCTGACTTATATCAGTGGTGTTGCGCGCAATGAGGCCATCATGGATGATGCCAAATTTTGGGTCGGGAAATTCCAGGAAATGTACCAGCAACATCTGCCCTATAAGGAACTGGATCGAATTGTTGGCAATACCTCAACTTTTTTCCAGACCTGGGTTGCACACCCTCATCCAGACGAATATTGGGACAGTATGGCATTCCCTGCCGAGCAGTACGACCTGATCAACATTCCTATTCTGACGGTTACCGGACATTATGATGATGATCAGCCCGGTGCCATGGAATATTATCGCAACCATATGGCCTCGAAATCACCTGCCAGGGAGATGCACTACATCATCATCGGCCCATGGGACCATTATGGTACGCGCGATCCGAAGACTGAATTCGGTGGATTGAGGTTCTCTAAAACTTCGATCCTGGATATGAATAAAATCCATCTGGAATGGTACGACTGGACAATGAAAGGTGGAAAGAGACCTGCCTTTCTCAAGAAACGCGTGGCTTATTACGTGATGGGCGAAGAAAAGTGGAAATATGCCGACAGTCTGGAGGCAATCGGGGCGACCCGAAAAAGATGTATCTATGTTCTAATGAAGACGCTAACGATGTTTTTCATTCGGGTACCTTGGAGGATACAGCCTCGCAAAGGTACGCCATCAGATGCGTTCACTTACGATCCGTTGGATAAACGCATGGGTGACCTGGAATGGAAGCAAGTCAACGATTATCTCACCGATCAGACCTACGACCTGAACCTGTTCGGCAATGGACTGGTCTATCACTCTGAGCCATTCGCCAAGGACACGGAAATCACCGGCTGGGTGAAGTTCTTTGCCTGGATCTCCATGGATGTGCCGGATACCGATTTCAAGGTCACCCTGGCAGAGATATTACCAGATGGGAAGATGATCAAACTGACGCAGGACCTGCTGCGAGCACGTTATCGCGAGTCGAAGCGGGTGGAAAAACTGGTCGTACCGGGTGAGATCAACCTGTACACATTTGACGGATTTACCTTCTTCTCCAGGCGGATTTCTAAGGGCAGCCGGCTTCGTCTGATCATCAGCTGTCCAAACACGATCTTCCTGGAGAAAAATTACAACAGCGGTGGGATTGTTGCAGAAGAATCGGGTAGAGATGCGCGTACCGCCCATGTGACCCTCTACCACGACAAAACCCATCCAAGTTATGTGGAGCTGCCGGTAGTCAGAAAACGACAGACTAAAGTTTGACTTGTGACAATCGATAATTCATCCCCGCTTAAAACCATACCGGTACACATTTGTCTTACGCAGCTCAAAACCCATGCGCCGATACAGACTATTGGCAGAAACCCTCCCAGCATTGGAGGTGAGCATCACCTGAGACGCACCGGCCGCTTCAGCCTGCGTGAGACAAGCTGCCATAAGAGCTTCACCAATACCTCTGCCTCGCGCCCTCTCATCCACTACCAGGTCTTCGATATAGGCACGCATGCCTGTGGGCACTCGGTAAAGGATCAATGTGGCCAAACCGATGATCTCATTAGCGAAATCTCCATGGCGAGCCAGATATAGGACCGACGACCCTGAGGACAAGCATTAAGAAAGCTCCTGCTGCGTGGGTGGGGGATTGTTGCTGGTGAGCTGCGGCACCAGATGCTGACATGCCAGATACAGCTCTTCGGTCATCTCGGTAGCCTGGGTGATATTCAAGCGTGGGAATTGGTCAGCCATTTTCATCTCCAATAATATTTTCGTCTTGATCAATAATAGGGTGACTACAAACCTTGAGAACAAACAAGGCATTTATCCGCAGATCACATTACTAAGAATGATGGGGTGACTATAAGCTAGTCTCAGTTTTGGGAGTGAATTCTCATGGCATTGGCCAAATCCCATTCATAAATTCAGCGATCATGGCTCTTAGCTGATTGAAATCCACTTCATAGATAAAGGTGTTGACATTTCTGTATGGATCATAAATATCGCTGGCCTTAAACATTTCCCGTGGGAATGAATCAGCCACAATATTTTCATTGGGCACTGCCTGTGCGATGCATATCAGGCTAGTTGATGTCACTCGGGCTTAAGTCGGTTTGGACGGAGGTGATAAACCGAACTACCAATTGAGGTATTTGGGGAATCATTTCTGGGCTGAGCAGCTTTTTCCGCAATGCAACCAAGATGATTTTTTGGTATTCCATGCGCTGAAATGTTGTCGGGATGCGATTGGTCGCTAATGCAAGGGCAAGCTCTCCATCCAAATGATGAGTACCCACTGAAAGGAATAACTTTGGGTCTGGTTTGTCATTACCATAGTTTAAATCGATGGGTTCATCTATAGTAATATCCACACCTCCCACAGCATCGATCATCCGCGCGAATGTCTGAGTGTCGATGGCGACATAGTGGTCCACTCGCAAGCCAAAATTGAGATCCAGGGTCCGCGCCAGCAAACCTGGCCCTTCGCCAGGACCATCATAATAGCCCATGCCAGGGTTGCCGAATAAATATGCCTGGTTAAGCTTTCCATGCGTGATTCCATAATGATCGGCAATGCCCGGTATTTCCACCCACAGGTCACGCGGAAAATCGATCACCATAATATTTGGAATTGAAAAATCAATCCTAACGACATGAATTGAATCCGCCAGACCATAGAGATAGCCTGTACCACGTTGGTCAGATCCAATCGCCAGAATGGTCATCGTGGTAGGTCCATTACACAGCGGTTGCGTGGTTGCCGTGGGTGTCGGTACGGGTGTGACTAATTCGCCTGAATTTGCTGGTTGTGTTGAGGTTACTATGGGGTTGGAGGATGAAGCTTGCTCAATCTGTGTGGGTGATACAGGTGAAATGGGTGTCGAGGTAGTGGTTAATGTGGGTAAGCTCAGGCTTGGGCCAAGCGGCTTATTAGCCAGTAAAAATACGAACAACGCCATGCATATCCCCCCAACAGCAATTAGCAGAATTATCCCTAAGATGACGTTTTGTGAACGCATATTTCATGATACCCATTAAATTCTACTCCAATTCCACTGCCTGAGTATCAACAGATTTTGAAAGGTTACAATAAAAAAACCATTTTCTGTTTACAAAATAGTAATTACACAAAGGTGGTAAACGTTCAGTGTCAAAAATACCTTGAATAATAAACAGAATTACCTATCATCAGGATAAAACGTGCGGTTAAACCTGATTGGCACATGATCCGAGCCTAGGTAAGGGTGTTTAGTAAATTGAGGATAGTAGATACCAGGTTTTATGGCCAGGTCCCATTCATAAAATCTTTGAGATAAGCGCGTATCTGGTTGAAATCAGTCTCCAGGATATAGGTGTATACCTTACGATAAGGATCATAGATGCTACCAGACTGGAACATATCGTCCGGAAATGCCACAGTCGTGGTGTTGTCATTGGTCAATAATTGCCCAATACAAACCAGCTTGCTAATATCACTCGGACTTAGATCAGTCTGGACGGATTGTGTAAATTGGGCAATGATTTGCGGCCAGACGGAGATCATCGAAGGATTGAGTAGCTTATATTCTAAAGCCTTTAGGACCATAGTTTGATACCTGGCGCGTTGAAATATGGTGGGGATGCGATTGCGCGCCAGCTGTAGTGCCTGGGTACCATCCAAATGGTAATCCCCCGGCTCGTATACTAGATCGGGATTAGCACCATCCTGACCTTGGTTTAAATCTATCATTGAGTCAATGTGGATATCGATACCATCCACGGCATCGATCAGGTTGACGAAGGTTTTCATATCCAATAGCCAGGTAATGATCTACCCGTAAGCCAAAATTTAATTCCAATGTCTGAGCGAGCAGCCCTGGTCCTTCCCCCGGGCCGTCATAATATCCCATACCAGGATTACCAAAGAAATAAGCCTGGTTGAGTTTCCCGTGGGTGATGCCATAATGGTCCGCAAGACCGGGGATTTCCACCCATAGATCTCGGGGAATATCCAGCAGCATTACCTTGCCGGTCGTAAAGTCAATCCGGACGATGTGGATGGAATCTGCCAGACCGTAATAATAGTCATATTCCCTCTCGTCTGATCCAACAAGCAAGATTGTCATCACCGATGGACCATTACACAGCGGTTCGCTGGTAGCGGCAGGTGGCTGTAACAGTTCCACGATTTTTGATATGAGAGAGGATGGAGTAGGAGTGGCTTCGGGCTCTGGTGCTGAGTCTCCTTCATCCGCAATAGGCAATGTCGAAGAATTTCCTGCTTGTTCGGGTGCCATGGTAGACTGTGCCAGGCTTGAACCAAGTGGTTTGTTCCACATCAGCGCTACTAAAAACACCAAAATAGCCCCAGCTACAATAACTTCAAGAATAATCAGTGAGAATAATTTTTTATTACTCATTTTTCACAATACCATTCGGATCCTTCACAGTCACAAAAGTGGATCCAGTTGTAAACGGTCCTCCTATTAAAATTAGTCACCAATAAAGCAAATCCAATGAACGGGGCAGTGGAAAAACATTCGATTCCCACTACCCGTTGATGCTGCTTTATGACAATATGAAGCTTTGATGGATGAAATATGAATACATGAATGCTTTATCAAGATCATCATATGGATTAATTCGTAGCGATTACCACCGGATTCCAGTAAGGCATCTGGTCATCGGCCGGATTCTCAGTCAGATTGATCTGATCGGAGCCATCTGCACGCATAACGTAGATTTCCCAATTGCCATCCCGGTTGGTTTGGAAAGCAATCAAGCTTCCATCTGGTGACCAGGCAGGTGCCCAATCACTTGCCAGATTATTGGTCAGGTTAACCCTGCCTGTGCCATCCGCATTTATCGCAAATAGTTCACCATTGCCATCGATATCTGCCCGGAAGGCGATCTGCTTTCCATTTGGAGACCAGGCAGGTCCATAATCGATCTCGCTCCCATTGGTCAAGCGAACCACAGCAGAGCCATCCACATTCATCAGATATAAATTATTCACCCCAGTCGGGTTATCCCGATCAGAGACGAAAGCGATCTGACTGCCATCAGGTGACCAGGCCGGAGCAAAATCATCAGCGGGGTTATTCGTGATCCGTTTGATATTCGTGCCATCCGCATTCATGATGTAAATCTCATTGTTGCCGTCCATGCGGGAGGTGAATGCAATCTGCGCTCCATTGGGTGACCAGGTGGGGAAGCCTTCATCGATGGTAGGGCGACCAGATAAATCGACCGGGTCGGTACCATCAGCATTCATCACACCGACGAAGCTATTGGTCAGACCAAAGCCGGTGAAGAGTAGATGCTTGCCATCTGGGGAAAATGGACCAGGAAATGTATTCGAATCACCCATGGTCAGGTGGGTTACCTTCCCATCGAAGAGGCTCAATAAATATATGTTCGTATAATCTCCATCCCGGTTTGAGCCGAACACGATCACACCACTTCCACCCATAGGAAACGGAGTGGGGGAAGGCGCCTGGGTTTCAGTAGGCAAGGGAACCTCGCTGGGGATTATGGTTGGCTCCTGGGTGGGGAGTGGAATGGTTGTGGGTTGCTCCAGGGTTGGTTCTACAGGGGGGACTAAGATTTGCTCGCTGGGTAAGGTTGTCGGGCTTGCCGATTGAACAAGCAGCAATAAATAATAATAAAGCAGTGAACGGAATGGTGCGCTTACCGATCGATGACATTAACTCTCTCCTCCAAATTCAAAACGCACGGATATTTGACCGCGATGATTTAGACGTTCTTAACCTTGACATTGGTTCCCGATTTCAAGACAGGACTTTGGAAAATTGTCATGCTTCTCTCCAAGAATGCCTGGATATAACTGCACAGCTTTACCCACACCATTCTCATTTTTCAATTTGTCGCCCAGAATCTCAGCGTTTTGGCGAAGCGTGGGGTCATTAACCGCTCTATTAATGGCATTAGCCAGATTTTCTATACTTAACCTGGTAAAAGGGATCGGATGCGGACCGCAACCAAGCTGATGGACACGTTCACCCCAAAATGGCTGGTCAGCAAAGAATGGCACAACCACGGTTGGTCTTCCATAACGCAACCCGGTGGCAGTGGTACCGGCTCCGCCATGATGCACCACTGCGCGACACATGCGGGAAGAGCCAATCATGAGGGACCGAATCGAGGCGCAGGATCGTATCAGGCAGATCACCCCTTCCCAGGCCACCCCAGCCTCCCAACAGGATGCCACGCTGACCAGCTCGCTGCAATGCCCCCAAAACAATGTGCGTGGCAGCGTTCGATTTGTTCGTCCACCATGCTACCAAAACCCACATAAACCGGTGGCTTTCCAACCTCTAAAAACCTGAGCAGCTCTTCAGGTGGCTGCCACTCCGATTGATCGTCCAGGAACCAATGCCCACTGACTTGTAGCCATTCTCCCCAATCCTCAGGGCGTGGCAGCAGGTTGGGACTGAATCCATACACGATGGGCAGGTGAGAAACATCCAGGTGCCGATAGAAGCTTGCTGGTAGTGGTTTTAGACCCGAGCACATCGCGCCGGCACTCATTGACGATAGGTTTGATCAGGTAAATAAATACCTGGTTGGCGAAGCGGAAGGACCACCAGTTATAGGTTCTTTTAAATGGCAACCAGGCAGGTGCCGGCGGAAAGGATGGGCATTGGAAGGCATGAGTGGGAGTGATTGGCACATTGTAAACACCCAATGCCGGAATTCCATGTTTTTCAGCCACGTGGTAGCCTGCGAACGCCAATGTGGAGTAGAGAATGGCATCGGTTTGCCGGGTGGCGCTTTCAAGGTCTGAGAAAAATTGTCGCGCCAGGGGTTTAAAATGACGCTTCGAGCCAACCCAATAGCTTTACCGGTCCGCCATATCTGGACAGGTTTTGCTGCATCATATCCACAGGAGCAGCTGTCACCGGTGTGAATGCCAGACCTGTTGAAGTCACCAGACCTTCAAACAGGCGGTCAGCACATATCTGAACCTGGTAACCGGCTTCTTGCAAGCCCAGACCCAGAGCAAGATATGGCTGCACATCCCCGCGTGAGCCGACCGCAACAATGGTCAGGTGCATAAGATTGCCCTATCTGATTGGTGTCACGCTTCTGGGATCGCCCACTTTATGAAATCCACCAGCTCACCTTTCAGCTTGACCAGTGAAGGGATGTGGATGTACATCATGTGCCCGGCTTCAAAGTACCCCATACGCAGGTTACCGTGCAAGGATTTATCCAAACCCAGGTGTTTGAAGGTATAGCGTGTGGCCAGGTAAGGTGTCGCCAGGTCATAATAGCCATTGGCCACATACACTTTCAGGTGTGGATTGGTGGTCATCGCCTTGCGCAGTGTCTCGGCTACGTTGACATATTCATTCTCGAACTCAGCATAGCTCCAGGGATACACACGTTCGGTCAGGATCTCATACGGCAGGTCGGATTCGAACTTGAGCTCACCCCGCACGTAATCATTCAAGGTGGCGGTGTACGGACCGGTGATATTGTTCATGCTGGGGTCGAACTCAAAATGCTCTCCCGCCGAATCGCGGTCGATGCCCTTGAAACGGCTGTCCAAGCCGACCCACCGTGCGTTTGGCATGCCGCAGCAGCTCCTTGGTGAACCTGAAGATCTCGATACGCAGGTTGGTGCGCTCGATGTAATCTTCCGAAAGCCCGGTATAACGCGCCAGCTTGCGGGCAATCAGCAGCCGCTCCTCATCCTGGAGGTCATCCCCCTGCATCAGATGCATGGGCATAATCACCCAGGGCAAATGCTTCAACTTCTGCAAGGGTGGAGTATAAATCTTTCTCCAGCTCATCACTGAGCCGGTGGTGGAACCAGGCAGTGGCAGCAATAGGTGGGCAGGAACAGGATATACGGCAGGTCATTGCCGGTATGGAAGTCAGCCGTCTGAAAGTTCAGGATGGATGAGATCAGCATGATCCCATTCAGGATACATCCCATGCCGTTCCTGCAGGTAACCCGAGAGACCGGCAGCGCGGGTGGTGCCATAGCTTTCGCCGATCAGGAACTTGGGCGAAGTCCAGCGCTGGTAGCGTGTGGTATACAGGCGGATAAAATCTCCCACCGACTCGATATCCTTCTTGAAACCGTGGAACTGCTTGGGTTTTTCACCCGGCACTGCCCGGCTGAAACCCGTGCTGACCGGGTCAATGAACACCAGGTCGGTCTGGTCGAGCAAGGAATAGGCATTATCCACCAGCTTATAGGGTGGAGGGTAGGCAAAACCTTCATCATCCAACAGCACCCGCCGTGGACCTAATAAACCCAGGTGCAGCCAAACGGAGGAAGAACCTGGTCCTCCATTGAAGGAAAAGGTCAGCGGTCGTTTGTGCTGGTCCTCAACATCATCGCGGGTGTAAGCCACAAAAAAGATCGAAGCGCGCGGTTTTTCACCTTCCGACTCGCCTTCCTTTTCACCTTTCTTTTCAGCTTCCTCCTTCAACACCATCGTCCCGCAGGTGACGGTGTAGTGGATCTCCTGCCCATCGATGGTCAAGCTGTGTTTGGTTTCCACCAACACATCCTTGGGTGCAGGAGGTGTGGTTTCTTCGCTCTTCTTGGTTTCCTTTTCCTGTTCGGTCATAGTTGTCCTCCTGATTTAATATGATAATATTGTCGATGATTATAATAGTTCTACTGATCTATCCTTCACCCATTTTCCGCCGGATGCTAAGCGGATGGATCATTTGGATTGCCCATTGATAATGCTCACAGGTGTTACCTGCGATCCAGGCAATCAGTGGAAGCTTCCCTGTCCATGGATACACACCGAGTGTGAGCATTTCTTCTTCAGGGATTTTTTCAATGACCCTCAATATCTGCTGGTAGGAGGCGTGAAAATCTGCCATCACTTCATCCAACGGGCGATCTTTATGCATCAGGCGGTATTTCTCGTTCAATTGTCCCATCTGGCGCCAGTTATATCCCGGCTTCGGGAGTTACCACAGCTTCACCCACGCTTGCCAGCTTCATACCAGCTGATCCAACGTTGTTCCCAGTCCACCAGGTGCTGCAAGATGTCTTTGACCGACCACTCCCCCATGCGTCCCAGGATAAACCAGCTCTACGGGAGTCAATCCAGCAATTTTCTGTTCCAATTTTTCCCGCTCAGTATAGGTAGACTCAAGCAGCTCGGCTTTACTCTTCGGACGCATATCCATCTCCCGAATGATTTTACCACCCGGCAAGCTACCAGGTAAAGATCTTATTAATCTATTCATAATGCAGATTGTCATGAATGATACAATTATTCTGCTAAAATGAATCTGGTACCAAGGATGGAGACATATGTCTGACTTTCTCACCACACCAGGTTTCCTTGGAACCAAAGCCACGCTTCGTTCTGATCTCACCCTCGTATTGATATTAGTCACCGCAGTATTATTCAACATTGGGTTTATCCTGGCAAGACGAAAGCAATTTAAAGCCCATCGCTGGGTGCAGACCAGTGCAGTGATATTAAATACCCTGGTGGTCGTGATCTCGATGGTCACTTCCTATATCATCCATATCCTGCCCGGTATTCCAGCCAAATTGGATCAAGGTGACTATGCAGTAACAACCGTGCATGGCATCATCGGAGCAATTGCTCTGCTGTTGGGTGTATTTGTTGCCTTGCGGGGTAATGAGCTGGTGCCAAAAGGCTTGCGTTTTCAAGAATTACAAACTTTTCATGCGCTGGGCATACG
Organism: uncultured Chloroflexia bacterium; assembly: GCA_963828845.1. Lineage (GTDB taxonomy): Bacteria > Chloroflexota > Anaerolineae > Anaerolineales > UBA4823 > FEB-25. Next base: position 22,993 of record CAWHGE010000008.1, on the reverse strand, counting down.
CGCTCTACATGCTTGCCACGCTTGGTGGAGTCACCGTCTACATCATCGTATTTGTGTTTGGCATCTAAGGGCCTGACATGCTATACGTCCAAATCGTCTTCCTGGTGCTCTCACTCTTTCTAACATTTATGTTCTTTGTATATGGGTTCAACCACTACTTTTTATTAAGTGTCCTACGTCGTTACCGCATCACCGCAACTTTTATCTGAGGTAACCACCCAGCGACCCTATGTTGCAGTTCAGCTACCAGTTTATAATGAGCGTTATGTAGTCCGGCGTCTGGTGGATGCCTGCGCGCGGATGGTCGAGCAATATGGCATCGATAATGCGGAGATCAACATCCTGGATGATTCGAATGATGACACAGTCCAGCTTGTGGATGAGATTGTCAGCGAATATCAGCAAAAAAACTTTCACATCCATGCCCAGCGCAGACCGGACCGCCAGGGTTATCAAAGCAGGTGCATTACAAGTCGCTCTTGAAAATACAACAGCTGAATTCATCGCCATTTTCGATGCGGATTACACTCCTCACCGGTGATTTTTTACTACGAACCATTCCTTATCTGCTCCAGGATGATAAGCTGGCCATCGTCCAAAGCCGGTGGACGCACCTAAATCGCTATTACAACCGGGTCACCAGTGCGGTTGCAATTGGCATCGATGTACACTTTTTTGTCGAGCAAACCGGACAGGTATGCAACCAAATGCTTCCAGAATTTCAATGGGAGTGGAGGCGTGTTGCGGAAGAGTGCCTTAATCGAAGCTGGTGGCTGGCAGGCAGATACATTGGCTGAGGATCTGGATGCCAGTTATCGTATGCAGATGAAAGGGTACCATATACTGTTCCTCAAAGACCTGCCCAGCCCGGGTGAGGTTCCTCCCACCATTCCAAGCTTTAAAAAACAGCAGGCTCGTTGGGCAAATGGATCCCTGCGAACAGCCCGAAAGCTGCTGCCATCGATCCTGCCAAACCACAAGTTCAAGTTTTACCAACGGCTTGAAGCTTTCATCCACCTGACCGGTTATATGCTTCATCCGATGATGTTCATTTCCTTTCTACTGGCGAGCTTTGGAACAATCTTCGAAGTGGATACCTTCCTGATCCATTCACACATGCTGACCCCATTCGGTGGTGCCTATGCTGCCTTTGACCCGATCACAGCCGATAAGGTACACGACCTGAGCTGGGGTGTCCTGGATGCGATGATTCTATTGAGCATGGTGGCAGCCTGGTTGTCTCCACTGGTGACCTTAAAGCTTCAGAAGCTCTCCATCCGGAAAAACCTGCTAGGTCTCCTGGTGTTATTCCTGCTCGGTAGTGGCATCAGCGTGAGCAATACGATCGAAGCGATTAAAGCTTTGCTCACCAACCGTAATTGGGAATTCAAACGGACGCCAAAATATGCCAACCTCCAGAGCAAGGAAGGATGGCGCAACCGCAGGTACCAGGTACCGCTCGATTTCGTCTTCCTGCTTGAGCTGGCATCGGTGTGCCTGGGTTTGATCGCGATCATCATTGCCATCCTGCATACTCATTATGCCGTTCTGGTTATCCTGGTACCTTATACAGCGGCATATATTTTCATCTCATTGCTCACCTACCAGCAAAGTCGACCACAGGCACCGGCATAGTATGTCGACCGAGGTTCAATCGAATCTGGCTTAGCCTGCTCAGCAGCTTTTCCCAAAGGAAGATCGGGGTTACCTCCTCGCAAGCATCCTGCTCCAACTGGCTCTGGGATTGTTCTTTGGTCATGTATATGACCATACGCATCTTCATGGCCACGGGTTACCTGGTGGCTACAGGACAAGACCCGTACATCCCACAGGACCTTACATGCGGTATTTCATAACCCTGCCTTCCAGGGGATGACCAGCATTGGATATCCCCCACCCTGGCCGCTCATATTGGGGGTGATCTATCTGCTCACCTATGCTCTGATTCACAATCTACTGGTCTATAACCTGGCAATCAAGCTGCCCATCATCATCGCTAATCTATGCCTGGCTTACCTGGTCAGAGATATTCTTAAAGACCAATTGGGCAACCCAGGTATCCCCCGCAAAGCCTGGGTTTTCCTGCTTGTTCAATCCATTCCTGCTTTATTTCACCACGGCCTGGGGTCAGTTTGATTCCCTGGTCGCCCTGCTCACCCTTGCCGCCCTGGTCCTGCTTAATAAGCAACACACGGTCATTTCTTCCATTCTTCTGGCTTTGGCAATCTCACTCAAACCCACGCCAGTGCCCGTCCTGCTGGTGGTGATGGTTTATCTATGGGGGTCACCCTGGCAAAGACTGGCCCGCTACATAGTATCCTTTACGCTTAGCATGCTCATATTTTGCGTCCTTCCTTTTTTGATCTTTCAATGGGATGCCAGCCCAATCTTTCGCGGTTGGAATGCACAATTCAGCGTCAGTGGAGGCATGTCACTCACCACACTGTATGAGCTTTTAGATAACACCTACCTGTTGCCAGGGAATTGGTGGCTGCTGGGTTTCGTTTGGTTACCTGCCATTTTAATTGGCACTATGTTCATGCAGAAAGGCAACCAAGGTCTTGCTCGACTTGCTCAAGAACAGCCTGGCAATGATCCTGATCTTCTTCCTCACCCGTACCTGGCTTTCCGAGCAAAACCTCACCTTGATCCTGCCCATGGTATTGATCCTTGTCCTCGTGGGGGAGCTGCCCAAACTCACGTTATCCGCGGTTTGGATTCTTCCATTAATATTCACCATTTTCAATACCTCTCCGCCACAGCTCTTGTTTCCGATCCTGCCTGAGCTGATGGCAAGACTGCTGCAGTTGGCTGGATCTTTATCGCCCCGCCAGACTGATTGCCCGGATGCTCGTGGTCATCCCCTGGCTAGCAGCAGGATGGTGGATGGTTGTTCACAGCCTTAGGCAAGGAAGGCCTGTACCTGTATGAAAATCGACCTTCCACTGACCAGCGGTTTTTCACTGCAAATTGCTTCAGGAACCAACCGGGATGCCTCCTACCCCACCGCCAGGATACAAAAAGGGTTGGTGCTTTATTATGATGGCCTTGATTTGTCGGAAGAAGCAGTTGGTTTTGGGGTACCCATCCTTAAGCGTGGCTTGCAAACGATCTTCCCGGGTGAGGTGGAGCTGTATCCCCATGCAGGCAGCTCAGGCCAGCAGCTCAGTGCCCGGTATAAGTTGAACCTGGAGGAGAAAATTGCCAGGATTGGCTAACGGTACGATCAACAACCGGCTGGTTTATGCCAGTAAAAATAGTCTGGCTGCCATCATCCGCCGCTTGCCTTTTATGCGTAGGCTGCTCACCCGCACCTCCAACCTGCTGCGTTCCACACTCGCCTGGGAAACGACCTACGAGCCAACCGGTTTTTTCACCTATGTGACCTTGACTTATACGATCGATGCTGCCACTGGCAGGATCAAGGTTGAGCTTGATGGGTGTGGATGTGATCCCAGACAGCATTAGCGAAATCATTGTGATGAATGAGCAGGGTGCGCATTACTTCGACCAGTATAAGGATACGGATGGTACTATCTCAATTCGGAAATGAGATCGGCTGTTGGGATCCGGTTTCCGCCGCTGAAGCCTCATTCATCGATAACCGGCATCAAGTATCCTTCAGTCTGCCACAGGTGAACGGGGCTAGATTGTATCGGGGTAGAGAGCTGATTGATAATCGGTTAGCCTGGTCGGGGTTTGGTTATTCTTTCTCACCCGGCCTTGACCACTTCAATTATGAGATCACAGTGAACAGATTGCCATGAGCAAAGTGCTGTTGATCTACCCCTATTTTAAACCCCCCCGTGACCGCTCGGTTTTCCGCTTCCCTCCCCTGGGGATAAGCTACCTTGCTTCCAGCCTGCTCAAGGCAGGTCATGAAGTCCAGCTATTGGACTGCACATTCATGAATAAATCGGAAGCTTTAGAAAAGGCGCACGAGGCCAGGGCAGAGGTGGTGGGCATCTACTGCATGGTGACCATGCTGGATGACTGCCTATGGCTAGCCAGGCAGCTGCGAGTTGATGCACAGCTGCTGATGGTGGGTGGTCCGCTGCCAACCTGTGACCCGCATGCTTTTCTGGAAGATTTCGATGTGGTCGTGCGCGGTGAAGGTGAGCAAACTGTGCTGGAATTACTTCAAGCTTATGCTACCGGAGGGGATTTTAGCGCCATCCCTGGCATCAACCTGCGCAGGAAAATCATCACCAATGGCAAGGAGCAGGAGGAGACCATCTCCACCCCTGACCGGCCCTTCAATAAAGACCTGGACGGATTGCCCTTCCCTGCACGACATTTGCTTCCAAATTCCAGTTACATTCAATTCGGGAGGAAGAAGTACGGATATGCCATCACCACAGTGATGAGCACGCGTGGCTGCCCGTATGAATGTGAGTTTTGCAGCAACGTCATCTTTGGTGGCTCATACCGCGAGCGATCAGCCACGAATGTAGTGGATGAGATCGAACAAGCCCTGGCAACCGGCTATGACCGCATATCCTTCGCAGATGATGTATTCACCCTGCATCAAAAAAGAGTGCTGGAAATCTGTGCAGAGATCATGCGGCGCGGCCTGCATTTCTATTGGGAATGCCTGGCGCGGGTGGATTCAGTCGATGCCACTACCTATGTGGAAATGTATAAAGCTGGCTGCAGGCGGGTCTACTTTGGGATTGAATCAGGTGATGATTCGATCCTGAAGCTGATGAATAAAAAGATCACGCCAGCCGAGGCGCGCCACGCGGTGATCGCGGCCCACCAGGCAGGCTTGCAAGTGGGGGCGTTTTTCATCCTCTTCTATCCAGGCGAAACCAATCAGACGGTGCTGAACACCCTGCATTTCGCCACCTCCCTGCCCCTGGATTACCTTGGGCTGACCATGCCCTACCCGCTACCAGGTACAGCGCTCTATGAAAGGGTTAAAGCACAGATCAAGCGTGAATGGCACCCTGGTGAAAGCGTATTCGGCAGTCATGTACTGATCTACAATGCAGACTTCTCAGAGACCAAGATGTGGTTTGGGATCATCAAGGGTCATGCCCAGTTTGAGATCAAACACCGATTTGGGAAGCTGGCACCCTTTATCTTGAGATTATTCGAAACACCAACTGATTGGCTGTTAAGCCGGATCCGTTGACCCTCGGCATCAGTTTGTCGGGGATCCCCCTTTCCGCTGATTAAATGCCTTCATCGTCTGTCGTATGCGCCGCTTGATCCATTGCGGGTCAAATTCTGAAGAGTAAACAAAGGTCACATCGTTCTCCTGGCTCCAGTCTTTACTCGGGTCGATCCCACTAACCCGATCGAACAGCGCTGAGCCAGGAAGGGGAAATGGCACATTGAACGAAATTTCGTCCAAGGGCAAACTGAGGGCAAACTGAAAAGTCTGTTCAATGGAGGTGGTGGTCTCGTCAGGATACCCCACGATGAAGAATCCTGCCACCTGGATGCCTGCCTGGCGAAAATGGTGCACAGCCTGAATGGCGTCTTCCACAGTAGCTTTCTTGTTCATCAGTCGCAAGGTCTCATTGCTGCCCGTCTCCAAACCCAGGTATACCCGCTGGCAACCTGCTTCTTTCATCAGTTTGGCAATATCAGCATCGATGCCAGTGGAACGCGAGAGGCAGCTCCATTTCATCCCCTCACCAAGCATGCGCTCGCAAAACTGGCGTAGCAGGGATAAGTTCAAGCGTGAAGTTATCATCCGCGATCCACAGCTGGTCATAACCCAGCTGCCTGATCTGCTCGATCTCCTCGAATACCACGTCGAGATTGCGCCTCCGGTATACATTGCCGAAAACCGGGCGGGAACAAAAATCACAGTCGAAGGGGCAACCTAATGTGACCATGATCGAGGTGGTGTCGGTGCCATCTTTTTCCATCCATGCGCTGCTGGTAAGCTGCGTGATCGAACTCGCTCCGGTCGGGGATGTGGAAAGCTGCGTATCTCCTGCCTGCTGTAGTGGATGACGGGATTATCCACGATCAGGTCCAGTGTACGCCCATATAAACCTGGATAACGTGCTAAATCCAGCTTATACAAAGTTTTTCTGTCAGCCTGGTGGGCGAAGTAATCCTGGCAAAAATTGGGGAAACTCAGGTCGGCTTCACCTCTGAAGACCAGATCAAACGGTCCGGTATAGCGCTCAGGATACAAGGTAGGCATCGGGCCACCCACGACGAGCAGTGCCTCCGGTAGGTGGTTACGGACCAGCGTCTGCAAAACGGAAGGTATTGCGACTCAACAAGATCATTGACGAGATGCCGACGATATCCGGTTGGTATGCAAGCAGGTCTTTTGCCACCTTGTTGAAAGTCTGGAAGGTGCAATCGAATATGCGAGTCTCGATGTGACGCTCTTTCAGCTGGGCAGACAGACTGGCAGCCCCCAGGGGTGGGAAAAGCATCTCCGTGGAGGCTTTGGTGCGGAAATATGGAAATATCAGTGCAACTTTAGGCATAAGGATGTTACCTTTTTACGCCCCGTAACGATCCCACCCCAAATGATGTGCCAGACCAGATAATCTCCCAGGCGCATGGATATGGCTGCCAGGAATCCATACTTTCGGTAAAAATATGCTGCCAGGAGAAAGTAAACCGCAATCACGACGAAGAAACGTGCCAGGAGCAAAATATCGATCGTACCCAACCAGGCTCTGGTACAGGCTCAGCTGTGAGAGGGTATAGAACACTCCCAGGAACACCTTCACCATCCAGAAAACCGGCTCCTGCCATTTGCCCCTGAGCAGCATATTCGAAAAAATCCAAACCAGTGTGGTGGTCAGGAACAAACGGAAAATGATCTCTTCCAGGATACCTGCCAGTGGATAAGCCACCAGTGATGCCGGGAACTTGATCAGGCTCTCCCCGCCCAGGGGCTGGATCAAATCGAAGATGATCGAGAGCAAGCCAATTCCCACCCCGATCGAGTGCGGGGATCGAGGAAGCGTTTGAATGTGGAGATATCCTGCCTGCCACATGCCAGCAAAACCCGTCCCAGGTGCCAGGTACACACCCACCCATCCCACCACCCAGATGGCACCGATCGATAAGGTGTCGGTCAGGTTCACCATCTGGCTGGCAATCTGCCCCGGCGGGAAAATCGTGATCAACAGGCGCAAGATTACAATGACCACTAAGATCAACAAATACACGATGACCGAAGGTGATACTTTCTTTACCATCAATAAGTCCCTATTGTCTGATTGCCTTTGTACTTGATCACCTGATTACCAGGTATCGAGTGATTTTCACCATGCTGATTGCCTGATTACCTAATTACTGATCGTCTAATTGCGCGATTGCCTATTATCCTTCTCACCTAATTGCCCGATCATCTAATTGCCTGGTTACCGAATTTCTTAATTTACTTCCTAATCCTTTGTGCTTAGTGGTAATCTTTCTTCACAGAGTATACTCCCTAAATATCTCCGGGATGATCACTTTTACCCATGGCAGGGTCTGGCGTGCCAACTTGGTCAATCGCCACAATGGAAGTCCTGCCTGGACGGGTGAATCTACGCAATGGCTTGCTCAGCGGTCGGATGAAATTATCCCAATGGATGGGCACAAAGATCCTTGGCTGGACTCCGCTTGAATAATCGTAAATAATATTTCCTGATTCTTGTGACACGGCAAAGAGTACCTCTGCGGGTTGGGGCTCCGCAGCACAGATCAACACCCGCTATCCCCATCACCGTGATGCAATAGCCCAGGCAGACGTCCATGCGATAATCCTGCACGCGTAACGGAGGTCTGCAAGTCGGGTCTTAATCTGCCATTGAAAATCCATCCAAATGGTATTGGGCTATGCTGTCCGTGGATCACCTCCACTTTGAATGCGCCCAGCGTCAATTTGTCTCCAACCCTCACCTCATTCACCTGTGCCTCCGGAACTCCGTGCATCCGCAGTAGCTGGCAGGTATTGGGTGAGCCATAGGCAACCGCACCGGTGTGATGCAGTACCGCTGGTACATCCATCAGGTGATCCCAATGAGAGTGCGTCACCAAAATCTCATCGCACTCAGGCAGCTTTTCAGCTGCCAGGGATGGATCTGAATTGATGGGGTGCAGCATCTTCACCAACGATGGTCGGGTGAAGAATGGGTCAAGTGCCAACACCTGCTCACCTGCTTTCAGCTTCACCCCCGCCACTCCCAGCCAGCGGAAGGTGAGGCTCACTTCTCCTCCGGTGGTTTCACCGCCCTGAAGCCTCTCCACATCAGCAGGTCATAGATGATTTTCATTCCGCCTGCAATCATAAAAGGTGCCCCGATCAGGCTGGATACGGACAAAAGCTGCCCGGTGATGGCAGGAGAGAGGGTCGCTCCCACCGAGCGGGCAATGCTCGTCACCCCCATGGCTGCCGAGCGCTCGTCCGGGCTGACCACCGCCATGGTGTACGATTGGCGCGTGGGCACATCCATCTGCGAGATGCTGAACCTGAGCAGAAGCGCCAGTAATCGCCAGGGGCAGGGTGGGCATAAGTGGCACCAGGATCAGCAGGATATTGGAGGGGATATGGGTGAACACCATGGTGTTGATCAAACCGATGCGTTTGGCAATCCGAGCGGCCGAAAGTGCGGAGATCCCCGCCAGGATGTTAGCGCCGAAGAAGATGCTCCCCAATACGGCAGGCTGGACGCCGAACTTTATATTGAACCAGTACGCCACCATGCTTTGCACCACCAGCCCTCCGGCGAAGGCATCGATGGCAAACAGACTGGATAATCTGAGAACCACGCCGCGTGAGTGGTGCAGCCCAAGCCTGCGCTGGATGGGAACTGCCTCAACCAGCTTGGGAGCTTCCACTGATTGTGAGAGCAGCAGGAACAGGTCTGCCAGCACGACTCCAATCAGGGTATAGCCCAGCAACACAGCCCGGTATGAATTTAAAGATGTATAACCTGACCCCTGCAGCAGTTGTGCTAGACCACCACCCACCAGGGCTCCTGTGGCTGTGGCAAAGGAACCCACCAGGTTGTACCAGGCGAAGGTTTGGGTGCGCTTTTCATCGGGAAGCAGCTGTGAGAGAGCCGCCTGTTCGATGGAGAGAAATGGACCAATCTCATTCCCCGAGGGGCTGATCACACCGATGATTGCCGTCACCACCAGCAGGATGAAATTACCCGTCAGGCTGAAGATTACCCCCGCCATGATCATCAACCCGGCCCCAAAAATCAGCATCCTGCGCCTGCCCATCCGGTCAGCTGATGTGGTGATCCACAGCGTGATGGCCGCATCACCAGCCAGGGTGAGAGTGAGCAGCAAGCCGATCTCTCCTTCACTCAAGCCACGCTGTGCCAGATACAAGGCTAACACGACGGACAAAAACCCGTAACCAAACATGCGAATGATGCGCGTGGTAAACAGGAGTGGGATATCTTTTTTCATATTCAATTACAGGGGCAGTTCACTTGGTCTTGTGCTTATTGTCTACCGGCTGCCATACGTACAACGTACGCAGCTCTGCCAGGGCATGAAATACCATCGCGGGCAACAGGCTGCCCCCCAGGTACAAAAACGATGGCAAAGCTAAATCCTGTCATAGCCGTCTGCAGGATGCCCTTCATACCTTGATAAGCACGACTTAGCCCATAGATAATCCCGGATAGGATCGAAACAGTCAGCCAATCCAGCGCGGGGAAAGTTGAAGGCAAATAATGCATCAAGAAACCGCGGTAGAGCAGCTCCTCACAGATACCTGCGGTGATGGCTGTGACGGCAAACCATTTTCGTTCTCTGGGAGTGGATGGAAGCAAGATGGATGAGGCTTCCAGGCTGCGCTGCATACGGGCCATCGCGCCTGGGTTGCGCCTGAGTAAGAAGATCGATAAGCCAATCCCTATCAGCAGAGCTAACAGGATAATCCATCCAATCTGGTTGGGTAGGGTGAGGCCCATCCATTTGAGTGGCTCAGGGATGGGAATAGCAATCACCACCAGCACAACCACCCAGCTCCACTCCCATAAAACCTGGGTGCGGTAGAACAGGATGCGGGCGGAGGCATCGACATTCAATCGCTTTTTGAGCATGCGATAGAAGTTGGTGCGCAGGAAAGGTTCGATCAGAACAGTATAAGCAGCCATTAGCTGCATCAGTAGGAAGGAAAAGAAGCCCATTGTGTGCTCACCGTATTAAAGGATATGTCCTCGATTATTACTGGCTAATTTTACACCCACCCTCCACTTCTCCACCAAAACTGGTACAAAAATTGCATTTTAAGGTAAAATATAATTCCTTCAGTCAGTAACTTGAGGTAAATATGGAACGAAAAAGCCATTCCACCACCCCGCGGATCGCCTTTTGGATTGCCCTGATCGATATATTTCTAATCTTCTTCACCCTGCATAGGGAGTTCCCCGCCTTACAAGTTGAATTCCAAACTGGCTTTCCACAAGTGCTGAACCAGGCTGGGATGTGGTTCAAGCTGGCTGAGATGCTGTTCCATTCTGCCGGGTTGATTATGCTCTTTGGCATGATATCCTTATTGTTTCCCAAGCTGCGGTTCGTCCTGCAACTTGGTGCGGGTCTGGCAAACCTGGCTGGGGTTCCATACCTGTTCTCATTGGTGATGACCTACCGGAGTCACGATTTGGGTATAAGCATCAAGCAGGCAATCTTTATGTTCCTGCTGTGCATGATCCTGCCCTTCGCGGTGTCCAAGCTGTTCGGGTGGATTAGTAAAGATTAAACCAGCCTGCACATTATCCTCGCACCATCCATCTCAATCAAGTTCTGTTTTCAACATAGGTTAATCCATCACGCCTGGCAGGCTGAAGTTGCCTGCCAGGATCACTGAAATCGTTTCCCGCAACCTGATAATAATCTGGCAACGTAACATCCGCAAATGGCTCGCAGAATGTTAATGAGATACTTTGTGCATTCGATAATTAATGCACTTCTAATCAGTTTTGCATAGCGCCTCTTCCCTCCAGTGATATAATCGACCAACATTAAAGGGGAAGTACACCGGTGTACCCGCCCGGTTCAAGGAGGAATTCTATGGAAGCACCTTTTTCATGCCCACAAGGCTACCAACCGCTACTGGGAATACGTCAGACTGAGCTGGCAATCCGCCAGATCAAGGAGTTTTTTCAAACCAACCTGGCTTTTGAGCTCAATTTAATGCGCGTAACAGCACCGCTGTTCGTGCTCTCGGGCACAGGCATCAACGATGACCTGAACGGCATCGAGCGACCGGTAGCCTTCCCGGTCAAATCATTGGAGGAGAACCGCGCTGAGATCGTCCAATCTCTGGCGAAGTGGAAACGGCTGCAGCTGGCTGACTTTGGTATGCAGCCTGGCGAAGGTCTGTACACCGATATGAACGCCATCCGCCCGGATGAGCAGCTGGATAACCTGCATTCGATCTACGTGGATCAGTGGGATTGGGAGCGGGTGATTCGCATGGAAGATAGGAATGTCGACTTCCTGAAGCAGGTGGTGACGAAAATATACGATGTGATCCGTCGGACGGAGCGCTATATCAGCCACTTATATCCGGATATTGTGCCAAACCTGCCGGAAGAAATCACATTCATCCACAGTGAAGATCTTGAAAAACGCTATCCTGACTTATCACCTAAAGAGCGTGAGAAACGTATCTGCCAGGAGCACGGGGCGGTATTCGTGATCGGGATCGGCGCTGACCTGCCTGGTGGTATGCCCCACGATGGCCGCGCCCCCGATTATGACGATTGGTCTACACCGACCCATGATGGTTATAAAGGCCTGAACGGTGACATTATCGTGTACTATCCCCTCCTGGATTGCGCCTACGAGCTCTCGTCGATGGGCATCCGGGTGGACCCTCCCGCCTTGTTGCGACAGTTGGAGCTGCGTGGGGTTGAGGAACGAAAGGGTTTGATGTTTCACCGGCGCTTATTGAATGGTGAGCTGCCCCTCTCGATCGGTGGTGGGATCGGCCAATCCCGCCTGTGCATGCTCTATCTGCGCAAAGCACACATTGGCGAGATCCAATCCAGCCTGTGGCCGGCGGAGATGGTGGAACAGTGCAAGGCGCATAATATTATGCTGCTGTAGCAGATCAGCTGACAATTTCATTTGGGGGATAATTTTCCGTAAGGTTAGAATTGATCACATCCCTAAGCCTGGGTGGGGTTGAGTATTTGCTGTCAATTCTGCTTTTACTGCATTAATTTAATTACCCTGTCAGTAACTATCTATGCTTTAATTCCCAATCAGTCTGGATGTTGGGGTTAACCATCCTTACAATTCTGTCATTTACTTTTTTATTGAAATTGTTATAATGTTTTTACATGGGATTAGTGCAATAGATCATTTATTTTTGTTCAGGATTATTGGTGGCTGAAAGATAAATAAGTACTTAGAGGAGGTGATACTCAATCTTTGGTTCTTTCTGTTTTCATATTTTATGGGAATAAGAAAGGAGGCAACTCTAAGTTATTTACCAAATCTCAAAATATAAAGTGATTCTGAACCAATAGAGCGATGACCTAATCAGGTCACTTAACTGGATACATAATCCAGACAGACTATTGAAAAGATAGAAATGAAACCGGCGACAACGCCGGTTTCACTTTTTTTGATACATAAAGATTCACATAAGGATAGCGAATAGACTCTATCGAGTGGTTTTCTCGATCATCTGATCCCCAAGATGATCGAGTGGTTTTCTCGATCATCTGATCCCCAAGATGGATCGAGTGGTTTTCTCGATCATCTGATCCCCAAGATGGATCGAGTGGTTTTCTCGATCATCTGATCCCCAAGATGGATCGAGTGGTTTTCTCGATCATCTGATCCCCAAGATGTATCGAGTGGTTTTCTCGATAATACCTCGTCCCTATTCGCTGATTGACCAATCCCCCTATTTATGGCATAATGCGCCTCAATCGATCATTGAAAAGCGATGATGGAAACGAGTAAACCTGGCTCCCTGCCAGCGACCCCGGGAATGGTGTGAGCCGGGGCAGAACGACAGGCTGAAAATCCTTCCGGAGCTGCAATCTGAAAGCGTTAACCCGTAATTAGGAAAGCCGGAACTGCCAAACGTTATCCAGGGCACGTGGATTGTTGTCTGTTCATCGGATGATCGCCCACGCAGCGGAGGTGCTCGCCCCACCGGACGGGAACCAGGGTGGTACCGCGGGAGTATTGTAGTTTGCACTCTCGTCCCTGACTTGGGATGAGAGTTTTTTATTATAGGAGTAACCATGCCATTTCAAGAAGTCCCCAATAAAGTAAATTTCCAGGCCCAGGAGCTGGATGTGCTCAAGCTCTGGAAGGAGAAACACTTCTTCGAGAAGATGGTCGCCATCCACAAAGGTCAGCCCAAGTGGTCCTTCATCGATGGTCCCATCACTGCCAACAACCCCATGGGTGTGCATCATGGCTGGGGACGCACCTACAAAGACCTGATGCTGCGCTTCCGCACCATGCAGGGGCACGAGATGCGCTACCAGAACGGCTTCGACTGCCAGGGCTTGTGGGTGGAAGTCAACGTCGAGCGTGACCTGGGCTTCAAATCCAAGCTGGATATCGAGGAATACGGACTTGCCAAGTTCGTGCTCAAGTGTAAGGAGCGCGTCCTGCGCTATGCTGCCATCCAGACCGAGCAATCCATTCGCCTGGGATTTTGGATGGACTGGAATGATCCCGCTGAGCTGAATGACCTGGCTGACAAGCTGATGCAGGACCCCTCCCAGGTCATCACCGTGCAGGGACCTGAGGGTCCCTTACAGGTACGGTCGAGCAGGTGGTGGCTCACCTGGGATTACCCGAGTTGGGCGGATCATACTTCACCTTCTCCAACGAGAATAACTTCATTATCTGGGCCTTCCTGAAGAAATGCTGGCAGAAGGGTTGGCTTTACAAGGGTGATGACGTCATGCCATGGTGCCCGCGCTGTGCCACCGGCATCAGCCAGCATGAAATTGTTACCGAAGGCTATCAGGAGATAACCCACCGCGCTGTGTTCCTGCGCTTCCCGCTCCTCGGGCGCGAGAAAGAATCCCTGCTGGTATGGACGACCACCCCCTGGACGCTCACCAGCAACGTGGCCGCTGCAGTCGGACCAGATCTGACCTACGTCAAGGTGAAGCAGGGTGACGAAGTGCTGTATCTCTCCAAGGGCACCCTTTCCATGCTCCACGGACCCTACGAAGTCCTGGCAGAGCTCAAGGGCACCGAGATGGAAGGCTGGACCTATTCCGGTCCATTCGATGACCTGGAACCTGCCCAACGCCTGGGTGGTTACACCTACCTGGCTCAGCTCATCCGCGACGTCAAGCAAAATGCCGTTCAGGCACACCGCGTCATCCTGTGGGATATAGTCGGTGAGCAGGAAGGTACTGGCATCGTGCACATGGCTCCGGGTGCAGGCGCTGAAGACTTCCAGCTGGGAAAAGAGAACCATCTGCCGATCATCGCTCCGTTGAACGAAGAGGGTGAATTCCTGGAAGGCTTCGGCTGGCTCAGCGGGATGCACGTTTCGGAAGTAGCTGACCCCATCTTCGAAGATTTGCGCCGCAAAGGTTTACTCTACAGAGTGGAGCCTTATACCCACCGCTATCCAGTCTGCTGGCGCTGTGGCACCGAGCTGGTCTTCCGCCTGGTGGACGAATGGTTCATCAGCATGGGAGCCAGCTATGATAAACCGCGTGAGACGCTAACCGCCGAGGAAAAAGCTGCTTCCTTACGCTACCAGATCATGGATGTGGTTGACCAGATCAAATGGATCCCTGAATTTGGTCACTCACGTGAGATGGACTGGCTGCGCAACATGCATGATTGGATGATCAGCAAGAAGCGCTATTGGGGGCTGGCACTCCCCATTTGGGAATGCGAGTCGTGCGGCAATTTTGAGGTCATCGGAAGCGATGATGAGCTGAAGGAACGTGCCACCAGCGGTCTGGATGTGCTGGATGATCACACTCCCCATCGCCCATACATTGACGCGGTCAAGATCCCCTGTTCCAAATGCGGGTCAACCATGAACCGGGTGCGGGATGTGGGCAATCCCTGGCTCGATGCAGGCATCGTGCCCTTCAGCACCCTTAGTTACCGTAAAGAGCCTGCCTATTGGAGGAAGTGGTACCCTGCCGACTGGATCAGTGAATCATTCCCCGGGCAGTTCCGCAATTGGTTCTACTCGCTGCTGGCGATGGCTACTGTTATGGATGGTACACCGCCCTTCTTGGAAAACTTCGGCTACGCACTACTGGTAGATGAGAATGGACGCCCAATGCACAAGAGCTGGGGCAATGCCATTGAATTCAACGAGGCTGCCGATGAAATGGGTGTGGATGTGATGCGTTGGCTGTTCTGCTCTCAAAAACCTGAGAATGATCTGTGGTTTGGCTACAAAGGTGGAGAGCAGGTTCGGAAAGATTTCATCATTCCGCTGTGGAATGTGTACAGCTTCTTCGTCACCTACGCCCGCCTGGACGGCTGGCTGCCAGGTTCCAATGATACCTCCGATAATTTCGACCCCCACAACCCTGAAGGACCCACTCCTCAGAGTGACAATCTGCTGGACCGCTGGATCCTGGCACGCCTGAACGAGGTGGTCGAACGCGTGAGTGCTTCCTTCGAAGGCTCTGACTTTATGAGTGCCAGCCTGGTGGCGGAAGCCTTCCTGGATGACCTCTCCAACTGGTATGTTCGCCGTTCTCGCCGGCGCTTCTGGAAATCAGAACATGACGCGGATAAGAACACCGCCTATGCTACGCTATACCACGTGCTGGTCAAATTCGCCAAGACACTTGCCCCCATCGTACCCTTCATCACTGAGGTGATGTACCAAAACTTGGTGTGTTCGGTTAGACCGGAAGCCTATCAGAGCATCCACCACACCGCCTGGCCGCAGTCTGACCTCACCACTAAAGATGATGCGCTAATTGAGCAGATGTCGCTTGCCCGTCGGGTGGCATCCCTCGGCCTTAGTGCACGCGCCAACGCCAATCTCAAGGTTCGCCAACCGCTCAGCAAGGTGCTGGTGCATGCTGGTAAGGCTTCACTGAGGCAGGAGCTGGTGGATATCGTGGTGGACGAGCTGAACGTTAAGGCTTTCGAGTTCGTCGAGCAGGAAGGCGCCCTGGTGCAGTATAAGGTGCTGCCGGATAATAAATTATTGGGTCCCAAATTCGGAGCACTCTTCCCGCAAGTTAAAGCTGCCCTGTCTCAGGCTGACCCTGCCAATGTAGCAGCTCGTGTGCGCCAAGGTTTACCCATCACCCTTGAAGTAGCTGGTGAAACGATCGAGCTGGCTCCTGAAACCATCCTGGTTAGCACCGAACCTGTGCCAGGTCTGGCAGTCGCGGCGGATAAATACATCACCGTCGGCATCGATGCCTTGCTCACCCCCGAGCTGAAAGCCGAGGGCCTGGCACGCGAGATCGTCCGCCGGGTGCAAGACATGCGCAAGAAAGCTGGCTTCAACATCGAAGATAGAATCACCACGTGTTATCAGGCACAGGGGCTGCTGGTGGAGGTGTTTACCACTTGGGGGGAGTATATCGCCTCCGAGACGCTTACTACCCAGCTGCTGGAAGCTCCCCCTGTTGAGGGTGCCTATGTGGAAGAGCACAAGCTTGAGGGAGAGACGCTCATCCTGGCTGTGAAGCAGAATAAATAACTCCTCCTCCAAATCCTGAAAATTCCAGGATTTGGGGGAGTATTTCTATCAACTCCTCCCCTAAATTCAGTGATTTCCTGAATCCGGGGGAGGTTGGAAGGGGGTTCCTGCTCCTCCCCACGATTCCATATTGAGATGGAGGAGAAAATCGCTCCTCCCCTAAATTCAGTGGTTTCCTGAATTTGGGGGAGGTCGGGGAGGGGGTTCCTGCTCCTCCCCACGATTCCATTTTGAGATGGAGGAGAAAATCGCTCCTCCCCTAAATTCAGTGGTTTCCTGAATTTACGGGAAATTGGGAGGGGGTTTCTCCTCCTCTCCTCGAATTCCATTTTGAGATGGAGGAGAAAATCGCTCCTCCCCTAAATTCAGTGATTTCCTGAATTTGGGGGAGGTTGGGAGGGGGTAGTTATGATAAAAATCCATTATGCCCTCGCCCCAAAACCACTCCAAGATTACTTACACAAGCAACCGAGCTTCGTCAAAATCCGACCGAAGCAGAAGCTAGATTGTGGACTTATTTGCGCTCTCACCGCTTGAAAAA
The DNA here is from genome assembly GCA_963828845.1 of uncultured Chloroflexia bacterium. Taxonomy (GTDB): domain Bacteria; phylum Chloroflexota; class Anaerolineae; order Anaerolineales; family UBA4823; genus FEB-25. The sequence goes on along the minus strand of CAWHGE010000008.1, from coordinate 5,831 downwards.
TGTTCATTTCCGCCGCCAGCACGTCATCGTAAAATACATCGTGGATTTCTGTGCCCCAAGACAAAAGCTTATTATCGAATTAGATGGAAGCCAACACTTGGATCGTGAAGTGCAGGATAAAGAACGATCTGCATTTCTTGAATCAAGAGGATACCGAATTATCCGCTTTTGGAATCATGAGGTAACAAATAATCTTGAGGATGTGATCATAGCCATTGAGCTGTGGTTGAGTGAAGTTGAAAGTGATAAATAACCCCCTGGCGCCTTCCCCATTTTAAAAATCAAAATACTGGAGGAGAAAATCGCTCCTCCCCTAAATTCAGTGGTTTCCTGAATTTGGGGGAGGTTGGGAGGGGGTGCCTGCTCCTCCCCTCGATTCCATTTTGAGCTGGAGGAGAAAATCGCTCCTCCTCCTAAATTCAGTGATTTCCTGAATTTGGGGGAGGTTGGGAGGGGGTGCTTGCTTCGCTCCTCCCCTAAATTCAAAAAAAGGATTGATAATACAAGAGATTGGGAGGAATAACCATGCATCTATCCAAAGCAAAAGAGTGGAGTCCACTTTCTAACATTTCCCCCTTTGGCATAACACACGACACACCCCGGCGGAAATGCTAGGGTGTGTCGCAGGATGATCAATTCAAGAAAATGGTTATTTGCCGGTGGCAGCGAACCACGCTCCGGTTGGGCTGGTGACAAATACGATCGGTGCTATGCAGGGAGTGGGCAAAGACAGGGTAGTCTCAATTTTCGCGTTTCCACCACCACTCAATACCGATCCGGTAGTTGCTGGAAAGAGTCCGCTGGTTACGTTATCCACACTTCCATCACCCGCTAAACAGCTAACAATCGCCCGGAAGTTAGGGATCGGGTTTGTTCCCGCATTCGGTCCACCTGCGAGCACCAATCCCTGGATATTGAGCTCCAGCTTGCCGCTACCTTTCAGCTCGCCTTTCGCTGATGTGAGCGTCCAGGGCAATCCGCCACCATTAATCCCCCTAATGGGGTTCTGAGCCCCGGTAAACGCCTGGGGTACGCCGACCATGCTATTGAATTCGAGGATGGTAGGTTCACTTGCTATTGCTGGTGAGAATTTCCCGCTAAAGAGCACACCACTCAGGATCAATACTGCCGCTAGTGTAGCTAAAAATGTCTTTCTCATTGTTATTTCCTCCAAATGATATGGTTGGGTAGATCAGATAACGCTATACGTTATCTGAAAATAGATACGCACCAATCCCATCTCTGGATTTCAGGAGGGGCATTTTGTGGAAATTTCTAACTTTGTATTAATATGGGGCTTGCAATTTAAAAGCCTCCGCAAAATCCCAGAACATGGGATATTGGGGAGGCAAGATGGGGCAAAATATTCGTATATTCGTATTAGTTATTCGTGGACGACCATACCCTCTAATTACTGTTCCTCTTGTTTCCGCTCCAAGTCCTGTCGTTCCTGCTGTTGAAGGATTCTTTTCTTCTCCTGCTCTTGTTCTAACATCTGGCGCTCGTCTTTTTGAGGTTGTTGTAAATCTTCCTGTTCTCGTTCCAGCTGCTGTCTTTCCTGTTGCTGCACTAAACGTTTCTTCTCCTGCTCTTGTTCCAGCTGCTGCCGCTGATCTTTTTGTGGTTGTTGTTTCTCTTCTTGTTGCCGTTCCAGCTGCTGCCGCTCCTTTTGGCGTTTTATTCGCTCTTCTTCCTGTTGACGTTCCAGCTTCTGCCGCTCCTGCTGACGTTTCAGGCGTTCTTCTTCCTGCTGTCGCTCCAGCTTCTGCCGCTCCTGTTGGCGTTTTATCCGTTCAGCTTCTTGTTGTTTCTCAAGTTCCTTCTGCTTCTGCTGCCACTGCTCGAACTGCTCTTGCTGATCCGATTTTTGGTCCGGTGTCATCTTATTTTCCTCTATGCATACAAGTATAGCCTAATTTCACCAGAGGGTCTAATGTTCACCACCAAAATCGATAATACCCTTCACTTAGTTGATCGAAGCATAGTTAAGCCACGCACGTTGAAATATATCGAAGCACCCAATATGGGGATCGAGAATCCATCTGCAACACCCTGGATAGTATCCGTTATCGATAGATCTGGGATTAAGTTGGCAAAGAATGCCCCAATCATCCGGCCATCCGCTACCCTGTTTATGCATAATCCGATCAGAAAAAAAGCCATCCCAACCTGGATATATTCCTGGGGACTATAGGTTTTTCGTTTCAGAACCATTGACTTCCTCCTATATTCATTAGTTGTGAATAAACGCAGAATGTGGACAGCTGCAGCCTGACTAATGAGTCAGGCGGTAGTAGATCATGACCGCCACCTTGGTCACTAACATGGCCAACAGAATGACAAGTAGATCGATCCGCAGGGTGTCGTTGACAATATATTCATAATTCACCCAGGCAGCCATCAAAATCACTCCCACAACCACTGCCCAGCGGGTGGAAATATAGCGATGCATGACGAAGCGTTCATCCACACTAAACCACTTAGAAAATAGATTATTTAACATGGTAATCCTCCTTATTGAGCTTGAAAAGCTCATCTGTTGAACACTGAAAAAATTGGGCAATACGCAGCGCCAAGTATAGGCTGGGAGTGTACCGGCCGCGTTCGATCGAGATGATACTTTGACGGGAAACTCCCACTGCTTGTGCCAGTTCATCTTGCGTCAGACCGCGCTCCACCCGGAAATCTTTAATCTGATTAACTACATCTTCACTCATAGAACCTCTTCAATGTAAAGTGTACTTTACATTATTATACACAAAAAGAATTAAATGTCAAGTGTACTTTACATTATTATCGGATATACAATGCAAAGCTTCTGTGTAGGGATTAACCTCCCCCAATGTCCATATTGTGTATCTATCACTCAGGTTTTCAGGAATCTATCCAGCCATTCATAAGCCAGGGTTCTGGCGAACTTTGGAAATGAATGATCATTCCCATGCATACAATAAGCGAAATGATTTTGCTTGCCATATAATTTATAAATCTGGTTAAATTGAACTCCAACCTCTGCCAGAAATTCTTGATTCCCCAGTGTTTTGTCGTAATATGCCGATATATTAAGCCATGGTCTGGGTGCAATCAATGCTGCCACCTCATTGATATCAAACGGAAGCTCCTCTCCTGCAAGTAGATATCTTCTGAGCTTGGGGAAATAGATATATCCGTCTTCTGTTGACCACTCCAGACATTCTTCCTCTTCAGAAATCACCGACATCCCGCAATTACTAACCCCCACCGCAATTCGCTCGTCCATAGCCATGGCAAAAATGGCATTGCTTCCCCCATGGGAGTGACCAATCACACCGATTTTATTAGGTTCGACGAAGTCAAATGTGCACAGCACATCAACCGCAGACATCGAATCCTCGATATCTTTACCCACCATCGACCAGTCCGGATATTTCTCATAAAATGGTGCTGAGTCAAACCTTTCCTTCCCCGGAAACACCCTTTCTCCCATGCTAAGATAATCTGGCGCAAGAACTACATAGCCACGTTCGGCTAGTTCAAGACCGTAAGCATAATCCTTGTTTCCGTATAGCCCCGCAACTTCGTCCTTTCCACAATTGTTCATTTGGTGCATGGCAACAATTGTCGGGGCTGGTTTGATTAACCCGTGCGGTACAAAAAGGTATGCCCGCACTTCTTCTTTTTCCCCAACCCAATAGCGCAATTTCCGCCGGGCATAGCTTTTACATTTTGTGGTTTCTATGGTTTCGATATCACATGTTTTCCGGGGAAATTCCGGCCTGCCGATGTTTTCCAGGAAGCGACTTTTAATCTCCTCCCTTTTTTCAATCCAAAGATCAAGCCGGTCCATTCCATCCTGTTGTTCAGGGAGTAATGTTTTGATCGTCATTCGTAAATCCTTATATTACCAAACCAGCTCCATTGGTTATTTGCCTCTGATACAGGAACTTCAAATTAGCTGGGAAAAAAGTCGGCATAATCAAGTGCTCATATTCTCTGGGAATAGCAATTTTGTCAATCTCTGCTTCAGTCACTCCCCTATTAATTGCTTCACGGACAAGAGAATTTAACCTGCCAATATATTCATCCATCCAATCAAGGTGAAGGGTTTGGCCAACAGGACCATGACCAGGCACAAACGTCTTCGCTTGCATCTTTCTGACCTCAGCCAAGTTACGTTGGATTTCTTCGGGATCACCGTCTGGAAAATACGGATGGATATCGATGAAGAGCAGGTCTGCCATGAAAACAATGCCTTCTTCGGGAATGTGGAGGATAGTATCGCTCATTGAATGCCCTCCATCGAAGGTAATGAGTTTGGCTGATCGCTTTGGACCATTGAAGGTAAGATCACCCGTGAATGTCAGGTTGGGTAGACGGATTTGCAATTCCGGAAGTATTTCGATGAGCGCCTGATAGTAGAAGCATAAAAATCTGAGATGGACCCGTGTGGCTTCATCATGGGCTTCAGCGAACTGAGCTTCTAGAATCTCCAGGCGTTTTTGTGTGGTATCGCGATACCACTGTACCTCCCCCGGACCTTCGGTCGCAATCAATTCCCGCGTCTTGGTGGTCGAGATGATATCCACATCAGAACCGAAGACCTGGTTTCCCCAGAAATGGTCGTTGTGAGGGTGGCTATTTATCACCGCATGGACCTTTCGACCTGTTAGGCTTTCTGCTACGTCTCGAAGGTCTCTGGCTGCCTCTGGCGATTCGAAGGTATCAAACACCAGTGTACGATCACCTAAATCGACGATGCCGGCATTGCATCCCGCCCAGCCATCCTCGGTATGAAGGTTATGAATGGCTGCATACACACCATCGGTTAAATGCTCCAGTTGGAAATGCCGCGAGGTAAATGAGTTGATATTTCCCATCCTATCCTCCCAATACTGATGATGCCAGCAGGCAAGTCTGCTCTCACAATGGTTAATTTATCCCAAACTCATTGACTACCATTATTATCATACTCCATTCCACTCACCCAACATTAGGAATTTAATCATATCAGCCAATACATCCTTCTCTTATATTCTCCCCTACCATGACCAGATCACGTAATATTTTTTTATTCTGGTAAATTGGTTATTTCATCTACCTTTACTTCTTCTCACCGGATACACCGCCAGGAATACCGTGGCCTCCTCCGTCTCCCTCGGCCACCGATAAGCACGGCAGCGTGTGTCTGACGGTAAAGACGATCATGTCTCCCGGTTCAAGCACTCGTGAGGCTATATCAGTTCGCTCGAACTCCATCTTGAGCTTACCTTGTAACACTAGGATGAGGTCCACCATGGGTTAGAAAACCAATCAGGGTCAATCTCTTCGGCTTCCTTTTTCACCCACACCGCTTCGATCCCTTCCCCGCTGAAAAGCTTTCCCACGCTTCCAAACGATGAATGTTGGATCTCCAACGCTTCATCACGCTGAATATGAAAGATGTGTGGTTACATTCATGTGTTCCATAAAGTCCTCTTCCCTTTTCACATAATAACACCAAACATTGAGCTGCCAGTTCACACTATACAACCCTTAGCCCTCCCAGATTTTCCCTCCTAAATGAGAAATCTTAAAATATTCGCAGTTTTCCTTAAACCTCTTGTGGACTAGAACATCAGTGGTCGTTCTGTATCGATTAGGCGATGTGTTCCATATCGATATTGTGCAATTTCTTTGTCCAGGACACGGATTTGTATGAGAAACCTTAAAATATCGGTGTTCTTCCGTAAACCCCTTGTGGAATTATGAACATATGCGCTATAATTAGATATGCTTTCCTATGGTTTATATAAATAAAAGCATTCGTATACCGAGTGATCTAGTATATTCAGAGAAGAGGATAAAATTTGGGA
>CAWHGE010000007.1:0-166872 GCA_963828845.1 uncultured Chloroflexia bacterium | reverse complement strand
AACTATCTCAATCGTCAGAAAGGGAAATTATCTCTTGATAGCGGTGAAATTTGGGTTTCATTTATATTGTTGCTGATCCATCCCCCTCCCTCAATAAATAACATATAAGCACCACTATCTATATAAAAACGGGCATCCACATCATCCCCATATATATCAGGTGGGAGTATTGGGGCACTCCCATACCCCCACCAGTACGTGGCGGAGAGGGAGGGATTTGAACCCTCGTTCCCTTGCGGGAAACACGCTCTCCAGGCGTGCGCGCTAGGCCAGACTACGCGACCTCTCCGAGAAAAAATGCTGCGGTTGTCTCTCCACAGCGAAGCGCATTATACCATAAAGGCATATTTGGCCTTATTTCTTGTCAATTGTGCTCGATCTAATAGCTCGATCAGTTATACCTGGATCTCAGTTCATAGATATATAGTGACACATCCCAGCTTCGCTGAAAACCTGCTTTTTCCAGGCGGATAATACCTCGGGTTGGTTGGGTGCCACCCATCCGGCTGATTTATACCCAATTTCACCCATCAGTCGGCGATAATCCATCAACAGATCTCCAACAGATCATTCAGTCGAGCATGCCATCAACTGAATACCCGGTTCATGCTCATCATCTTCCTCATCTTCCCAGATTGAGATGAAACCCACTCCATCCTTCCACCACCAGGCATGTCCTTCACTGGATCGCTTCCTGGATGTGCTTAAGCTGTGGATCAGCATACACCCAGCCTAAATTGATCAATCCCCTCGACAAAGCATGTGTCGGGCTGTCCAGTGACAAATTCCAAGCCTTCGATGCTTCATCCGTCATTCAAGCCGGTAAAATTCCCTCATCCCTTCGCCAAGCACTGGGAGCCCGATATGGGATGAATTCTGCGACCCGCTTGAAGCCGGTTTCTCTCGCACATCTGGTGCACTTTGACGTTATACGAGCCGGTCGCCAGGCGGATGATCCCACTCCCCATTCGCCGCCAGGTCTCCAACACGTAATCATGGATATGGGCGGCAATTCCCTGCCCTGGAAATCAGGATGAACACGCAACCCTTCCATATACCATTCCTGCTCCGGAAATTTGGTGAGTTTAAACACCCCCACCACCTGTCCACCCAATTCCGCCACACCCAACAAACCATCCGGGTCTGCCAGCCACTCCTCCCATACCTGGGGATGTAATCTCCACCATCCCAGATATGCGAACATAACTCCATCACCTCATCGGTATCTTTTTGAAGTGCTGGTCTGCAGACTACGACATCTCCATCATTTAAATTATTCATTCTTATCCATTTGATAATATCTAATCAGGGAACATCTCCGGGAGAGCAGCTGGTGCATAGTGTCTCACCATGTCATCGGATATTCCATTCTCGCGACATATCTCAGCATATAAGTCGGCGCTGGGTCGTTTATGTCGTGCCTGGGTCTCAATATCCAGCTCCCACAGGCCAAATCGTTGCGTCCAACCGCGTTCCCATTCAAAGTTATCCACCAGTGTCCAATGAAAATAACCTTTGATCGGCCAATTAAAGTTAACCGCCCGCCACACCTGGTGAATATGCTCCACCATATAACGTGGGCGAACGTGGTCATCTGCATCATCGAATCCATTCTCAGTAACAATGATGGGGAGCTTGTATTTCAACCCCCATTTGAGCGCTTCAAACATCCCCAATGGTTCATTGGCCAAGAAATCCGGTGGTACTTAGTTCTGCACTCCGGTCGAAAGAAACGCTGGCCGAATAATTCACTCCGATTTGAATAGGTTGAAAGCTGACATAATCACGGGTATAGTAATCGATCCCCAGGAAATCCTGAGTTCCTTTCGCTTCTGGGATACGCTTCCGATTCGAAAGTAAAACGCACCACTCCATCTGTTGCTGCTGACGGAAAGATATCATTTAAGCCAGCCTGGATAAGTGCAGTCACCAAGACGATCCAATGGAAACCAGGGTTTGGCGGGTTGCAAGCTGCGATAATAATTCGCCATTCCAACCCGCGCTTGTGGTTGGATCTGGTGGATCGCATGGTATGCGGCTGCATGAGCACGGACCATATTGACCATGACTTTGAAAGCCAGGCTCAATATCCTTCTTTCCCGGGAGGAAATATCCCCATCAGAAAACCCAGGCGTAGCATAACCATTCGGCTCATTAAATGTGCACCAAAGACTGACGTAATCCTTTAATGCCTTGACAACTTTCCGTACATATCTTTCAAAATAACCAGCAGCAGTCTCATTTTCCCAACCACCCTGTTCCACAAACCATTGGGGGTCTGAATAATGATGCAAGGTGATCAGTGGGGTCATATTCAGCTCCACCAGGCCTCGCACCATCTCAACATATCGATCTAAGGCATCTTCATCCCACCGATCAGGTGCAGGTTGGATCCTGCTCCACTCAATAGACATGCGATGGGCATTCTGATCTCCTTCGGCTGCCCGGTGAAAATCCTCTCGCCAGCGACCATTCCACCAGTCACAAGCCAGCCCTGCTTTATCCCCATTGATGATCCGTCCTGGCTCTTGTTCCCAGGCGTACCAATTGCTATTGGTGATTGTTGCCCTCCACCTGATAAGCCGCGGTGGCAGTTCCCCATAGAAAACCGCGTGGAAAATGGAATGTTGCCTGTGCCATGGATACTCCTTGAGATAATGAGTACTTAAGCCCAATAATTTTAGCCGTTTGAAGTCTTCTTGGCAAACGGAAATTTATTCTCGGAATTATATTCTTATAAATAATTATGGTATGCTATACATATTGTCTAAGGAGGTGTTGATATGTCTGAAGCATTCATCATTTCCGCTGTACGTACACCTGTCGGGCTCGGTAGACCCACTGGGGCACTTGCTTCTTTTTCTCCGGTTGATCTGACTGCATTGGTTTTACAGGAAGCTGTAAAGCGAGCAGGGATCGAGCCAGGTCAAATTGAAGATGTGGTTTGGGGTTGTGTCACCCCGATCGGAGACCAGGGTGCCAACCTGGCACGCTTGAGTGTGCTAAGGGCTGGTTTTCCGATGCATGTTCCTGCCGTCACCCTCAGCCGGATGTGCGGCTCGAGTCAACAGGCGATTCACTTTGCTGCTCAGGCCATCCTGGCTGGTGATATGGATCTTGTCATCGCTGGTGGCACCGAAATGATGTCTCACCAGCCGTTGGGAGCCGATTATCCAAAAGAATGGCCTGAAGGAATCCCATACAAACTGGTGCATCAAGGCATCAGCGCTGAGATGATGGCTGAAAAATATAACCTCACCCGTGCAGAACTGGATGATTACGCCTACCAATCTCACCTGCGTGCCATGCATGCCATCCAGAATGGATATTTCGAAGAGCCAGATCCTACCCATCACCTTACCAGATGGAAGGGTGATAAAAATTGACGAAGGGGTGCGCATGCCACCCAACCGTGAGAAGATGGCGTTCGCTCCAACCGGTCTTCAAGCCGGATGGAGTCATCACCGCTGCGAATGCCAGCCAGATCAGTGATGGATCTGCTGCACTGGTGCTGGCATCTGCCAAAGCAGTTGGTGCATATAACCTGACCCCTCTGGCACGTATTATCACCCGCTATGTAACCGGTTCCGACCCGGTGCTGATGCTGGATGGTCCAATCCCTGCCACCCGGCAGGTCTTAAAACGAGCTGGGTTATCCCTGGATCAAATTGATATCATCGAAATTAATGAAGCATTTGCTTCAGTCGTCCTGGCTTGGGCAAAGGAAATTAAACCCGATATGTCAAAGGTCAATCCGAATGGCGGTGCAATTGCCCTCGGTCATCCTTTGGGTGCGACTGGTGCTATCCTGATGACCAAACTGGTTCATGAACTGCAGCGCACCCATGGTACTTATGGATTACAAACCATGTGTATTGGTCATGGTATGGCAACTGCATCGATCATTGAGCGAATTTAAATCGGGAGGCATGAATCCATGAAAATCATGACCCATATCATCTACCTCTCTCTGGGTAGCAATCTGGGAGATCGACTAGCCAATCTCCGCAATGCGCATTTCAACTCTTACCCTCAAGTTCAGCCTGTAGCTCAATCATCAATCTATGAAACAGAACCATGGGGATACTCCGACCAACCTGTCTTCTTAAACCAGGTAATAAAAGCCGATACAGCCCTTGATCCATTTGATCTACTGGCATTTTTAAAGGATATTGAAGGTTCACTGGGACGTCAGGAGACCTTCCGCTTTGGTCCCCGTTTGATCGACCTTGATATTCTTATTCTATGATGACCTTGTTGTAGATACACCAGAACTGACCATTCCCCATCCACGGATCACTGAACGTGCTTTTGTGCTCGTTCCCTTGGCTGAGATTGCCCCTGACCTGTGTCATCCTGGTTTTGGCAAAACTATTCAACAGTTAAAATCCTCCGTGGATACCAGCAGTGTTAAATTGTTCCAATCTGCAAATTCCTGACTTGGAGTCGATGCATGTCCATCATTATTAAATCCGGCACCATCATCACTGCTTCTGAGACCTTTCAAGCTGATATCCTGATTGATGGCGAAAAAATATCTTCAATTGCGAAAAACATTGAGTATGAAGGAGCAGATATCATTGATGCCACTGGCAAACTTGTGATGCCAGGTGGGGTGGACCCACATACCCACTTTCAACCTGCCCATGTTTGGCACCGTCTCATCAGATGACCACTATACCGGTCATAAAGCAGCTGCCTTTGGTGGTACGACCACGGTGTTGGATTTTGTACCACATGGATGAAAATTCAATTCCTGCTTGTGTTGATGCATGGCATAAACGGGCTGATCCCATTGCAGCCATTGACTATGGCTTTCACATGAACATCACCCACTTTGATCAGCAGGTGGCAGATGAAATACCTGAATTATCCGAACTTGGGAATCAGCTCAGTGAAGGTATTTACTGCATACAATAACCGTTTGCGGTTACAGGATGGTGAAATCTTCCAGGTTTTACGCCTGGCAAAAAAGCATAATCTGCTCACCATGTTGCACGCAGAAAATGGTGATGTGATCGATATTCTCATTGCCGATGCACTGGCGCAGGTCACACCACACCTGAATGGCATGCCCGAACCCGCCCTGCATGGGGTGCAGTGGAAGCAGTCTTGCGTGGAGCAGCCCTGGCTGCACAGGCAGATGCACCCCTTTATATCGTCCATATGAATGTTGCTGGAGAGGTCGATCAGCTGCGTTATGCCCGTGAACATGGCTTGCATGTGATGGGTGAAACCTGCCCGCAATACCTGTTCTTTTCCATGGATAAGCTTCGAAATGCAGATGGAGCAAAATGGGTATGCTCACCGCCATTGAGAACCCCAGCAGATAACAAGCGTTTATGGCAGGGTTTGGCAGATGGCACGATACAAACCATCGGCACAGACCATTGTCCATTCTTTTTTGATGGAACTAAACCAATTATGTATGAAGGGCAGCCTGTTGCGATTCCTGGTAAGGAGCTCGGTAAGGATGATTTCACTAAAATTCCCAATGGTCTTCCGGGTGTGGGTGATCGTCTTCCCATCTTGTGGACCTATGCTGTTCGTTCAGGCAAACTTTCTCCCAACCAGTTTGTTGCCCTGACCAGCACCAACCCTGCAAAAATCTTTGGTCTGTACCCACGCAAAGGTACCCTCCTGCCTGGTTCAGATGCAGATATCGTCATCTGGGATCCAGATCGGCGTATTCAGGTATGGGATTGCCTATGCACATCATCGCACAGATTACAATTTATATGAAAATTGGGAGTTGGTGGGTTTCCCAGAAAAAGTATTCCTTCGTGGAACCTTGATTGTCGATGGTGATCAATGGCTGGGTAAAGCTGGGATGGGTCACTATTTATTTCGAAACTCCTGGAACAATCATATAAACAACTAGTTCGAGACATATGCTCATTCTTCTGACCATATTTCTCCTTATATTTATCCCACTTGCCATGCTGATCCTTTACTTGGTGCGTCCAAAATTAAGTATTCAGGGATTTTTGGCTGTCCTGGCAGTCCTGGCTGGCATGGCTAATGGTATTGCTTGCCCGATCAGCATATCCACAGATGTCATTACCCTTTTCCATGGAAACCTGATTCCCTATTCCCATTTCCCCATCATTACTGATTGATGATATCTCCTGGTATTTTGCCTTGGCCCTGATGTCACTAACACTTAGCAGTAATGATTACTTCCATTGCCCAACTTGGGTCAGAGCCCAAAACCTAACCAATCTACCAGAACCAAAAACATTTCGAGGTTAATTGAAGGAAGCTACTTCCTTAGATGAAAGCACTCATCAAGTAAGTTTGCCTCAGAATTAATGCTGGTTCAATCCCGAATTGGCAATCGTGGGCATGGAATATTAATTCTCACCAGCTTGGGGTTGGTAGCAGTAACCGCTGGAAATATGCTTACCTTGCTGCTTGCATGGGCTGCTTTGGATGTAATTGAGCTGGTCATATTGTTGGGTCAGATGTTACAAAGCAAATCACGTGAACGAATTATCCTGGCTTTTTCTGCGCGGATGGCTGGTATTGGTACGGTATTACTGGCAGGAATTATCCCCTGGTCACAAGGTCCATCCTTATCCTTTGAATGCCATTTCCCAATCCGACAAGCATTTATCTACTCCTGGCAGCGGGTTTACGCTTGGGAGTTTTTCCCCTTCATCTTCCATTTACTCAGGAGCTCCAATAAGGCGTGGCCTCGGGACTGTTTTACGCCTGATTCCTGCTGCCTCAAGTTATATTCTATTGGTGCGGGTAGCCAACGTTGGTGTGATCGGAATGTCACCCCTTATCTATTGGGTTTAACCATCCTGGCTGGTATGTATGCTGCGGCTAAATTGGTTGATTGCCAGAGATGAGCTAAGTGGACGACCATATTGGTTGCTCGGCACTGCTTCACTCGCCGTCGCATCGGCCATATTAAATCATCCAGTGGCATGCATAGCCTGGAGCATAGCCAGCCTTCTATCTGGGGGATTGATCTTTTCCATGTCCTTGCGCCACAGGAACCTTATTCCGATTATTTTCCTGGGATTGTTTAATTTCTCCGCTCTTCCATTTAGCCCTACCTGGCCATGGGACAGAACTCTATCAATATTCATCGGTCCAATACGATATAAACCTACTTTATTTTCTTTGTTCTCATTCATCTTTTTACTGATCCAATCATTTCTTCTTGCTGGATTTATTCGCCATGTCTTGCGCGGGATTTTTCCTGCACGAGAAGAATCACCTGAACACATCGAACGTTGGGTCTGGTTTTTGTACCCCATAGGATTAATATTCATTATATTGACTCATTTGCTTATTGGTTGGTTGTTGCATCCAAATCTGAACTGAAATTCCATTATCAGGATGGATCATAGGTCCGCTCACCCTAATAATTACCAGGCCTTGTTTTGTTTATCTCTTGGCGTTATCCTCGCCCCTTGCCCCTTTTAATTCATTCGACAAAATCCTCGCTTTTAACAGATTAATCTCTTTGGATTGGTTGTACCGTCTTTTATGGAAATTATTTCGCAGTTATCTCGATTGTTTGCCCTCATATCAACAATTTTGGAAGGTGATGGAGGTATTCTTTGGGCATTGGTATTGTTTGCATTGATCTTTGTTTTCTTACAAAGATGACTTGTTAATATGATTACTGATCCATTCGTCTTGGGTGCAGTCATCTTAGTTAGTCTGACATCAACATATATTTTGATTGGCAGAGATTGGCGTTATTGTATTGCTGCCCTGGCTGTGCAATATATTGGTGTATTCATGTTGGTAGATGCATCCTGGCCAGTGGAGATGGCAGTTGCCAAAATGGTGGCTGGTTGGATGGCAGGTGCAATTCTCGGTATTGCGATGGCCAGCATACCTGACAATTGGAGGAAACCAGAAAAATCGATAAAATTTGGCCCGGTATTCAGGATCCTGGCAGCCATAATCCTCGCATTAACCATCACTTCTTTAGTACTTCACTCCGAAACATGGCTATCAATGATCAGCATTCCAATCGGTGGGGAAGTTTCATATTGATCGGTATCGGATTATTACAGCTAAGCCTCACTTCACATCCATTGAGGGTGATTATTGGTCTGCTCACATCTTTATCTGGTTTTGAAATCATCTATGCAGCCATAGAAACTTCTACCCTCGTGACCGGATTATTGGCGGGTGTCAATCTGGGACTTGCCCTGGTCGGGGCGTATTTGTTGATTGCTCCAGCGATGGAGAGTAATCCGATGAGCTCACCACTGATCTGGATCATTATCCCTGGTGTTATTGGTGTGATATTGTATTTTTTCCGGCGCTTCTATCGGCTCACCGTCACGATCGGCACATTCATAATGCTGATCCTAGCTGGAATTGCCTGGAAACTGCCAATCAATGAGATGATCAAGCTTGGTCCATGGTCTTTAAAGATCAATGATACCCTCCTGGTCTTAGGTCGTCAATTCGTTCTGGATAATTCTGATCGACCTTTATTGGTATCAATATTCCTGCTTATCGGATTCTGGTTTGCAGTTGTATATGTCGCTGCATCAGGCCGGATGTTTGTCCCATTGGGTATGGTATTGGTTGCTTTATTAACTGCCGCATTGGCCGTGGAACCTTTTCTATATGCAGCCTTATTGCTGGAATTATCTGCCCTGGTTTGTGTTCCGATCCTGATACAGCCTGGAAAACCCACAGGAAAGGGTGTATTACGATTTTTAACTTTCCAATCCTTTGGTATGCCTTTTATATTGTTTTCAGGCTGGCTACTTGCTGGAGTGGAAGCCAGTCCAGAGGAATTAACCCTGGTGACACGTGCATCCCTATCACTGGCATTTGGTTTTGTCTTTTTATTGGCGATCTTCCCATTTCACACCTGGATACCCATGCTGGCAGAAGAATCCCATCCTTATTCGGTTGGTTTCATCCTGGTCATTCTTCCCTGGATGGTCTCACTCTTAGGCCTTGGTTTCTTAGACCGTTACACCTGGCTGCGCAATTCTGAATCTGTCATCAATCTGCTTCAGCTCTGTGGCGCAATGATGGTATTTGTCGGGGGAGTTTGGTCAGCTTTTCAACGCCATCTTGGTCGAATGCTGGGATATGCATGCATGACCGAAATAGGAATATCTTTACTGTCGATCACTGTGAATAATGGTCTGTCACTATTCTTCACCTTGTTGCTGCCACATGCTTTGGCCATTGGTCTTTGGGCACTGGCGCTATCAGCTATATACAACTCAAGACTTTCGCATGAGGTAGAGGCTTTACGATTTCGCACTGTGCAAGGAATAGCTCGTCAAATGCCTATCGCCTCATTCAGTGTGATCCTGGGTTGCTTTTCAGTCGCTGGTATGCCCTTGTTGGCTGGTTTTCCAGTACATTTATCATTGTGGAGTGAGCTATCGGATCGTTCACCTATCATTACAGTATTCACCTTGCTTGGGAGTGTTGGCTTGTTTATCAGTGGTCTCCGCATGATGGCTGTGATGACCATGGGGAAAACTGAAGAAAATTGGAGTATTCATGAGCAGCGGGGATTAATATTTTTCCTTGGAATTGGTGTGATTCTGCTATTTCTGGTGGGATTATTTCCACAATGGTTTCTTCCACCATTGACCAATGTTGCACAAGTATTTTCGCACCTGATTTCCTGGCAAGTGCCATAAATCTACCTCATGCTATAATCGCCATAAATCACTGCCCGTTTATATGGGAACAATTATTTGTTTTATTAGGATTAGGAGTCCATATGGATATTGAACAGCTACAAAAACGTATTCAATGGGTTGAAGAAGACCGCCGTAAAGAGAAAGATGCAATTGCCCTGCTTGAAAATAAGTTAGTTTCCTTGGAAGGTAGTCTTGCGGCCTCGTTACAACAAGGCAAGGATTTGAGTAGTGAAATCACACGCCTTTCAGCCATCATTGTCCGGATGGATCAATATGACCAGGCATTGATAAAGACACGGCCTGGAGAGCAAGCAAGCCATCGATGACCTGGATAAAACGGTTAAGCTTCGCTTTGATGAATTTGAAAAAGTTCGTCGGGCTGAAATCAAATCCTTTGATAGTAAGTTTCACGATCTACAGAAACAGCTTGAGATCATCCCAAAATTGGATAAAAATATCCAGGCACGCATTGATATTGAGATTGCGATTCGCCGATCCTTGGACGAGCTACGCGGGAAAATTGACGCGGTTCGAATCGAAGAAGAAGAATACACGCGCACAATCCGCCTTCTTGAAGATGGGCGTCGTCAGGATGCAAAACGGATAGTGGACTTGCAGGGTGAAGTGAATGCCCTGAGAAAGCGAATGGATGATCAAAGAGGGCAGACAGAATTAATCAACACCAACCTGCGAAAACTGGAAACCCGCCTGAATGAACTGATTACCGTTGAAGCTGAACGCCGTGATATGATGACCAATTTCCTTAACAAGCAGGCAGTAACTCAGGTTGAGCGGGAGCGAACCTGGAAGGAATGGCAATCTCGCTTTGATACCATTGAAAAACAAGCCGTGGATATCGAATCTCAATTGGTCAACCTAGACACCACCCATCGGGAAGTGAAACGCACTCAAACAATTTTGGAGGAATTGACCCAACGGGTTGAACGGCGCATCAGTGAAATCACCGAAATTCAACGCCTATCTGAAGACCGTTTCAGGCAGGAATGGGTTACATTCAAAGGAGATGACCAGAAACGTTGGACAAATTACACTCTTACCCAGGAGGAGCAGCGCAATGAAGCGACACGCCAGTACGATAAACTGGCTGAACAAGCCACTCATTTTGAAGATGAGCTGCAGGAAGTGAAAGATTTGCTCCAACAAGCAAATGAACTGGTTGAAAAACGCTTGCAATCCATCCTGGCAATGGCTCATGAATGGGTTACCACTTACGAACGGACCATGGGGCACACTCGCTAAGGCATATGCATGTTATCGGTACTGCCGGGCACGTTGATCACGGAAAATCCACCCTTGTTCAGGCACTGACAGGTACTCATCCCGATCGCCTCAAAGAAGAGCGCGAGCGGGAAATGACGATTGATTTGGGTTTTGCCTGGCTAACTCTCCCCTCTGGAGAGGAAGTCGGCATTGTGGATGTACCTGGGCATCGTGATTTCATCGAAAATATGCTTGCAGGTATCGGGGGGATAGATGCTGCTTTATTTGTCATCGCAGCTGATGAAGGCATCATGCCTCAAACCAAGGAACATCTGGCAATTTTGGATATTCTTGCAAGTGCAGGGTGGTGTCATTGCACTTACAAAGATTGACCTCATCGATGATCCCGATTGGCTTGAGCTGGTTGAAGAAGATATCCGTTCAGCATTAAGACACACCGTGTCTGGAAAATGCACCTATTGTTCGTGTCTCATCCCGCACACGTCAGGGAATCCCTGAATTATTAAATCACCTGAGCGATTGCCTGGCTGATCGTCCTCCCAGACCTGATCTGGGTCGCCCACGACCTCCCAGTTGATCGTGTATTTACCATGCCGGGTTTTGGCACAGTGGTCACAGGCACCCTAAGTGATGGGAGCTTGCACACGGGTGATGAAGTGGAAATTCTCCCATCCAGGTTGCACACTCGCATCCGTGGTCTGCAAACACATCGGCGAAAAGAGGAAATTGCCATCCCAGGTAGCCGAACTGCGGTCAATATTTCTGGTGTCAATGTGGATCAGGTGAAACGTGGGGATGTAATTGCTTATCCTGGCAGCTATCAACCCAGTCAGCGCATCGATGTTCGTTTTCGTCTTCTTCCTGATGTTATCCCACCCACTGAAACATAATACACTGGTAAAATTTTTCCTTGGTGCAGCAGAAATCCTAGCAAGAGTGCGTTTATTGGGAAGTGAAGAGCTCCTGCCTGGTGAAGAAGGCTGGTTGCAGCTTGAGCTTGATGAACCCGTCGTAGCCATCCGGGGTGATCGCTATATTCTGAGACGACCCTCACCCGGTGAAACGCTGGGTGGTGGGATTGTAGTTGATCCACACCCCAAAGGTCGTCACAAACGTTTTTCAGCTGAAGAGCTGGCATAATTTGGATACCTTGCGCGTGGTACTCCTGCAGAAATCCTATTACAGGCACTACTTACCTTGGGGTGGCCACATTACAAGATGTGATTATTCGATCCAATCTTGATGCAAACATCAGCCAATAATGCCGCCCAGGAATTGGTTGTCCACTGGACAAATTATCGTTTTGGAGAATGGAGATCATGACCGCAATTTCTCCACTCTGCCTTGGTGACCTCAAATGCATATTGGGATCAGCTTCAACACGGCAGGTTTTACATGAAGTGGATGGTTACCATAAAAACTTACCCCTTACGGCGGGGGATATCGCGTGAAGAGTTAAAATCACGCCTGAAGTTATCCTCCCGTCTTTATAATGCTGTCCTGAGAAGAATGGTTTCTCTGGGAGAATTGGAAGAGACTGGCTCCCTGGTTCAACGTGCTGGGTACACCATCCAATTTACCCCCCAGCAACAACGGATGGTGGATGGTTTACTGGCTCGCTTTATCGCCTCCCCATTCTCTCCTCCAACAGTAAAAGAATGTCTGACAGAAGTGGGAGAGGATATTTATAACGCCATGGTGGATGTCGGATTATTAATTCCCCATCCCACCAGATGTGGTCTTTCGCAAGCAGGATTATGACCTGATGCTTTCTGAGATTATTGGTCTGTTGAAATCCAGAGGGGACAATTACTGCCGGCAGAGGTACGTGACCACTTCAATACCAGCCGGCGGTATGTACTTGCACTGTTGGAGCACCTGGATGCGCAAGGAATTACTGTTCGTGAAGGTGATCTCCGCCGTTTAAAATAATACTACATTTTCAGAATAGTTATTTCCAAGTGGCAGGATTATTTTTCCAGAAATTCATCGATATTTAAAGTTTTATACAAACGCTGGCGGATATCAGTGGGGATATCTTCGGTTTCAGCAGTCGTCATGATACAGATAAACAGTTTTTCTAAGCGTATCAACCACGATACGGCAATCTTCACAATCCTCCATGTGTTGTTCCAAGACACTGCACAATTCCTCGTCTAATTCTCCATCCACATATTCCGATAGTGAACCGAGCAATTTTCGGCAATCCTTATGTTCGTGTTTTTTTGTTGTTCCGTTCATTCTCTTTCTTCTCCTTTGGAGCGAAGAAGCATGTTCTCCTGGTTCTTTTTAGGAGATATCATTTGATTTATCAAGATTTGTCTCACGCATGAATTTCGCTCTTTCACCAAAATAAGCAGATAATTCTTCCCTTAATCGTAAACGCGCTCGTGATAACCGTGTTTTTACTGCTGTATCGCTCAATCCTAAAATCTTCAGCGGTTTCATGTGTCGACATATCATTAATGTCTCGCAGTAGAAAAACCACTCTTAAGCTTTCTGGTAGTTTTTGAACTGCTTCATCCAATCTTTCTCTCGATTTCTTCAGATAATAACTCGTTTTCTGGCAAACAACACCAATCAACGATCTGCACTGGTTCTTGTTCACCTTCCTCGGTTTCCACAGGTTCATCGATGGAAATAACGTTCTGGATGTTTTCGCCGTAAGATCATTAATGCTTCATTTGTTGCGATCCTGAATAACCATGTGGATAACTTTGAGCGTCCATCAAATGATTTTAATCCTCGGTATGCCTTTAAAAATGTCTCCTGTAAAACATCCTCAGCATCTTGCTGCTGGTTCAGCATTTTAATCGCCAGGCGATATATCTTGCTTGAATATGCATCCACCAGACGAGAAAACTCCTCTGGATCACCTGCCTGTAATGCTTCTAGTGAAAATCCTTCGGCTTCGACTTTATTTTCGTTATCCATTCATTGTTTAGATGCACCTTGATCTGATATCGTTACATATCTGCATGTTCAAAGATATCCCACTTCACCCGACTCATTTACTTGAGCCAATAAAGTATAACCGATTTATAAATCCTATGAAATGATGACATATTGATCTGAAGATATCATCATTAGAATATTATAAACCCTTACACTGTCGCTTATTAACCGCCCACAATCTGAATATTTACAGGTACAATTACCCAACTCAATTAGTCTGAGATACATCTGGAAGTCCGGGGAGTATACCTGGGATGCTGCCAGTATCTTAAGCGTTTAGATTGATGCGATCCGACCTTAATTATGCTGCACCCAGAACCATGATTCGACATTCTAATATCCATAATCCTCATATCCTGAATCTAACCTATGATCTAATAATCCAGATCCAATAAACACCAGCTTCTCCTCACTCGCCCCATTCTTTTCGCCCCGTGGTATTGCTGTTGTTGGTGCATCGACTGATCCATCCAAGCTCGGGTATGGTTTAGCACGCAACCTGGTCCAGTGTAACTATCAAGGTGTAATCCATTTTGTTAATCCAAAAGGTGGCAGCCTGCTTGGTCGACCCATGTACCCATCGGTAATGGATCTGCCAGATCCGGTCGATCTGGCAATCATATTGATCCCTGCCTCAGGTGTGGCGAATGTCCTTGAAGATTGCGCCTCACGGGGAATTCATGCAGTGATCGTTGCTTCTGGAGGATTTCGAGAGACTGGCGATCAGGGAGCTAAATTGGAAGCAGAGCTCATGGAGATCGCCAGGCATCATCGGTATCCGCATCATCGGTCCCAACTGCATCGGCTTGCTTGATACTCACCTGCCATTGGATGCCACCTTCCTGCCACCACCTGGTCCACCGCCAGGTGATGTTGCATTTATCTCGCATTCTGGTGCCATCTGCGCTGCTGTGATCGATTGGGCGCGTGGTCAGGGTTTTGGTCTTTCACGACTGGTCAGCCTGGGGAATCAGGCTGATGTAAACGAAACGGATGTATTGGCTCCTGTCGCTGAAGATCACTTCACCCGGGTGCTCACCCTGTATTTGGAAGGGGTAAGTGATGGTCAACGCTTTGTCCAGGAAGCACGAAAAATCACCCGCCAGAAACCGATCGTTGCTTTAAAAGTTGGACGTTATCCAAGTGGACAGCGTGCAGCTGCTTCCCACACCGGTGCCCTTGCCGGTCAGGAAAATGCCTTCAATGCTGCTTTTCGCAGGGCAGGTGTGATCAGGGCTGATACCAGTGAAGAGCTTTTCGATTGGGCACGTGCTCTGGCCTGGTGTCCGCTTCCCAAAGGTCGTGCCATTGCAATATTAACCAGTGCAGGTGGTCCTGGGGTCACTGCTGCGGATGCGTTGGAGATGAATGGGATGTCATTGGCAGTGTTATCGCCTGAAACCCAGGCAAAACTGGGAAAACTGCTGCCACCTGCTGCAAGTCTGAATAATCCGGTGGACATGCTCGCCTCAGCCTCTCCAGAGCAATTTGCAGCCTGCCTGCAGGTCTTGCTTGACTGATCCAGGTGTCAATGGTGTCCTGGTTGTCACTCCTCCACCCCCCATGCATACCACCGGTGCAGTGGCAAAGACCATGATCCCGGTCATCCACAACTCCGAAAAACCAGTCACGATTGCGCTGATGGGTGAACGATTGATCCAGGAAGCTGTCGAGCATTTCCGTGCTGCCCGGGTGCCGGAATATCGTTTCCCAGAACGAGCTGCTTCTGCCCTGGCTGTTCTGGCACAACGAGCTGAATATTTAGAACAAGAACGGGATATCCCAATCTGTCCAAGTCTAGATGTTGATAAAGACAGCGGTCCAGACAGGTTTTTAATACATCGCGGAGCAGATCTCGGGTTTTCTGAATGCCTCAGAAACCTCCGCACATCCTGCAAGCCTATCACCTGCCTGATGTGCCATTACGCCTGGCAACCACTCCAGAAGAAGCAGTTAAATTTGCCCAGGAGTTGGGTTTCCCGGTCGTGCTGAAGATTGCCTCACCTGATATCTCCCACAAATCAGATATTGGTGGGGTGATGCTCAACCTGGTGGATCCTGAAGCAGTATCGATTGGATATTGCTCAAATAATCTCAAATACCGCACAGCTTTTCCCCAGGCACATATCCATGGAGTGTATGTCCAGCGCATGATTCCTGCCGGGCAGGAAGTCATCCTGGGTGCCATCCAGGATGCACAATTTGGTCCGATGGTGATGTTTGGCTCAGGTGGTGTGGAAGTTGAGGGATTGAAAGATGTTGCCTTTGCCCTGGCACCCCTGACCCTCCAGGATGCTGAATGGATGTTGGAAAACACCTGGGCTGGTCGCCGATTGCGTGGTTTCCGCAACCTGCCTCCCGCCGATAGGCAGGCTGTTTTGCAATGCCATCATGCGCTTGGGTCAGCTTGCAGCAGATTTTCCTCAGCTCGCTGAGATTGAGATTAACCCACTCCGGGTTTTCCCGGACTCACAGGGTGCAGCAGCCCTAGATGTGCGCATGAAGTTGGCTTGAGCAGACTAGTAATCAGTGGATTAGTCAATTCCTGCCTGAACAATACTGCTTGAACGAGATCAACCAATATCCCTAACCTTGGTCCACTGGTTTGATATCAATATATTCACCCAAGGTATGTGCGCCTCCACCCGTTGTCAAACCAACGCAAATGGCAGGGAAACCTCGGCTGAGCGGTTCATTGGCATCTGTTGAGCCAATATTCAATCTGGCTGCTGATTCCATTTCTGGCAAAGCACTCTATGGCCAGTCTTAACCAATGGGTGATCTGCTGGGATCTCCCCTGCTGGGCGGTCTCCAATCATCTCTGCCTCCACCTGGATAGCCTCCCCACCCTTTCAGGTTCGCCTGGTCCACCAAGTACTTCCACCTGCTTGACTCAGATGATCTAACATCTCAGGTGCTTTCTGAACGTAAATCAAGCTCGATAGCTCGCCTCTGCAGCAATGGTATTCACCGATGTTCCACCTGAAATCACCCCCACATTCAATGATGTTCGTGGTTCAACGGGTAAAGCTAGATTCTTGATTTTAACCACCAAATCTGCTATTTCATGGATGGCTGATGGATTGCCATAATCTACCCAGGAATGTCCACCTTTGGTGTGAACACTGATACGATACCTGCGTACACCCAACCCACGGTGATATATCTGACCGAATGACATGCCTTCCAGGATGATATATGCCAGGACATCTTCCCCAAAGCGGTTAACCACAGCTTTCATCCCTTTCAAATCGCCCAGCCCTTCTTCACCTACATTTGCCACCAGCCACAGATCACCTGTCCAGGGCTGAGTTTGGACCTGATGTATCGCTACTGGATTCATTTAAAGCCCAATACAAGTCCAAATAATCCTGCCAAACCCAGAGAATTATCTCCAATCCCAGGTCCAGTGATCTTTTCCTGGGTGCGAGTGCTGGTTAAATCTGTGCCTGGGGAAAGACTGTATCCAAATGTGCGGATACCACCACGGGCGGTTTCTCTCCATTGACCTTTCATGCATGTATAAACATTTCCACATTCATCCACAAAGACGTCTTTCAGCTCCCAGATCACAGAAAATTTTCCGAATAAATTCAGCCCGTCGGTCCTTCTTCAAATGTGGGAGCTGGAATTTGTTGGATCTGTACTGCCAGGTCTAATGACACGCTCAATAATCGATGGATCCATAATTCAGGCTTACACCTTTCGAATGCCTTCTTTCAATGCATCCAATCTTGCTTGTGCTAATCCAGGTAAGGCATCCAGGGCATAAAATACTCCACTCCCTTCAATGGTTAAGTGATGCAGAAATACTTCCATATAATACAGCCTGGAGTGGATCATAGGTTTGCCGATATCCAGCCAGAAATCCTCCACAGAATGAATCTCCTGCTCCAGTTGGGTCAACAACCCTGGCCGGGTAAGCAGAGATTTCCCAACGTGTCTTGGTCGCTCGATCATACAAGTATTGACCACGCTCACCCCGCTTTACCACCACAATTTCACACCCATAATCTGCGATGGCTTCCATCATCTCCCATAGATCAGTGCTCCTGCCATGAAATAGCTTTCGCATCTCTTCTTCATTGGGAAGAAAAGCAGTCAAACCACTCACCAGGGCTGGAATATCATCCCAAAATGTGGGTGTCATTGTTCCAGCAGATGGGTCAAGCGTGACCGTGGTAAAGCCATTCTGGCGCAACACAGCCGGCAGTAAAGTGTGGGTCAGATAATCGATTGGGCAAAGATGCGCTGCTGTTGCATCCAGGTAATCTGCTGGAATATCTGATTGGCGTAGCGACATGGATGTCAATTGCGAACGGCTGTCATAAGCTATTTCTTGGTTGTGTGTAATTGAGCAATGCTTTTGGAAATGGTTGTTGTAAACGCGTGAAATGTGCAGCCGGGTCTTCGGTCAACCGGGTATACATATCGGTGTAAACATAAAAAGAACGCAAGTCGATGGCTTCAGGTAATATGCGGATACCCCGAATATCAAACCCGCGCTGGTTAAACTGCATCCAGCCATTCCCGGGGTAGTCCTCACCAACCCGTGCTACCAATCCTACCTGTTCTGCGGCTCCCAAACCCCAAAACCTGCAGCTGCATAGATCACATTCCCACCTGGTACATCCACCAATGCTTTTCCACCGGGGATGAGTGCAAAATCACGTTTTAATTGCCCTGCAATAACAAATCGTAAGGATGAAGTTCTGGCATGGTTTGAATGTTTGTATTACCACCCTATTATATTTCATCATCTGAATAATTAAAAGTATACTACCCTCAGATGAAAGGTTACTTATCTGCATTATATCTGGCTGGCCGCATCGGCACAGGTACAGGCAACAATTGTTCGCCCTCCCTTGGTGAGAGTCCCTTGATATTCCATCGATCCCTTATGTGCCACCCAACCTCCCAGATTGAAAGGAATGATGCTATCTGCCGGTATCCATTCCCCATTATATTTTCGGGCAATATGTACATGTGTACCGGTTGTCCGTCCCACCTTCACAGGATGGATGTCCAATTGGATCACCGGTTTGTAAAACCTTATCCTACCGGTACCCGATCTTTGGTTTCAATGTGAAAGTAAAACACAACCCAACCTGTACGTTCATCACCATCACCATCCAGATCCAACACAACCGCTGCCGTCTCAGATCGTGACCACCACTCCTGGTGCAACTGCAGTAGCCCATTCATCCGTTGGGACACATCCACTGGTCATTGCTCCTGGTGCAAAATCAATTGCTGCCAGTGGTTCTCCCTCTCCAAAACCTGTATGTGGACCACCGGTATAAGCCCAGGTTAATCCAGGTAGAAATGGTAGGGTAAAATCTGGTTGGACCAAACTCCCAGGGATATGTGGGTGTAATCAGACTGCCATGGATCTCCAAATAAGTTGGTATATGAAAGCGCAAATCCATCATGTGCGACTGCACGGGCATATTGATCACCATCAATCAACCGTGAAAAATAATACTGTAAAGCCACAGTAGCTGCATTTTGCCATGGATCAGGTCGTTCCTGGGTCCCATCCAGGTGATCAAACTCGATCAGATCACCATTTCTCCAGTCATAGTATGCCATTATTCAGTAAATTTGCTGCCCATACCAATTGCAGATACAAGCCCTGTGTGCTGCCAATCCTGATACCCGAGCGGATATTGGCGTCGATTCTTCAGGTAATGTGGGTAGAGATAACGCTCCAGCTTGATATTCCAGTAAGGCTAAAAGCAAGCGTGGGCTGACGCTGAAATTTTATTGCCACATAATCGATGATCTCTGCTCCTGTCCGGTTGCCATCGAAGGCATACTCTGTATATCCATTTAACCATCCTGGATGCTCCAGCTACAAATGCGGAAGTATCGAAGCCGACCTGAGCTGGACCATTAATGAACAAGCTGTCAGGGATGATCTGATATTGTGATCCCCAGAATGGTTGGTAATAAATCGGGATCTTCATTGGCATACCAGGGGGCATCGTCGTTGCATCAGCAGGGATAAAGCTGTTTGCAGTCAGAGATTTCATCCACGGTGGTATTAAAATGGCTGGCTAAGCTGGTGAGTGTATCTCCGGTTTGGGCAATATAATCCACCAGCTCACCTGGTGAATATGGAGGGCGGTCTGGTAACGGTGTTGTCGTAACGTTTGGCTGGCTGATGATCAAATTTTGGGTCGGGGTTTGGAGTTGGTAGTCTCTGTGGCTACCGAGGGTTCTGATTCTGGTCAGATGGCTACTCCACATGCACTCACAATAACCGATAATATACGTCACCAGGAGTGTGCTTTTATACAGTTTGTTCATTCTCTGATAAATCTTCCTGATATTTATTGATCTACACCTGGAAAGGCAACCAACTTCTATGGATTCTCCCTTGTCCGTCATAATTTGTGATCTCGCTCTGACCCATAAACACTGGAATGATACCGTATCATCCCCTTTAGTCATGGTTCCTTCATACGGTATGCTTCCGGCATGAACGGTCCATCCGCTTAATACAAATGGCAGAGGTCCATCAGCTGAAATCCATTCACCATTATATTTTCGAGCAATGTGGACATGCGTTCCTGTGGCAATCCCACCTTCGCAGGATGGGATGACCTAAATAATCACTGGTTTCAACCCAATCACCCACTTCCGACACGCATGTCATTAACATGCAAATACAGGATATTCCAACCAGTTTGCTCATTCCCATCACCATCCAGGTCCTCAACAATCACACCATGACCCGCCCGGACGATCAATCCTGGTGCAGATGCCACCACCCACGCATTGGATTCAACACAGCCCGATTCTGTGCTGCCTGGTGCAAAGTCGATGGCTGCCCGCGAACCATCTCTTTCCCAGGCACCATGTGGTCCACCGGTATAACTCCACACCTGCCCAATCAAGAATGGCAGGATCAAATCTGGTTGGCTTAAATTAGGAGGGTACAATGGCTCAACCTCCATCGCTCTGATCCAGGGATTGCCATACATTTTTTCGTACAGCGCTGGAAAACCACTATTTGGATCCATTGCCCCCAACCAGCCAGGTGTATCATATACCTGGGCCAAATAATATTGGATGGCAACCGTCCCGCTGTTTAAATCAGGTGCCAGGCGGGCAGAAACCCCATCAGAAAACTAGGATATCAGTTACCCAACCCTCACGCCAGCCATAATATCCAATGGATAACTGGTTGACCGCCCAGGCAAGCTGTGAATATAATCCTTTTATGGATAAATCCACCTTTCCCATCGGATAATCCTCCTGCTTGGGGTTGGCAGGGTTGCCCATAAACCCAGCCACTCTGATATTCCAATAATGCTAATAAGTAATCGTGGGATTGATCGAATTTTCCAGTCGCAATCCTCTGAATAATCTCTGCACCTGAGGTCCATTGGGTGGATCCCAACCACTCCCTATACGTGCTCAGGTAACCACCTGCCTGGTTGACAAAGGCTTCCATATCAAAATCAATCGCTGATGGTGAATAAACGAGCTCGCTATCCGGGATAATTTTGCTGAGCTGGTGGTATTCACCAACATGTGCGGAATGATCAATAAGGTATTGGGGGTCAATAATCCTGTTGTGGGAAGTGTTCCTGCGGGAGAGCTGATTTCATGCAGTATCAACCCCAAAACGAATGGCAACCACCGGCAGTGTATCCCCTGCCTGGGTGTAATAAAGCAGTGGTGCTGTATCGACGGGAACAGATGTGAGGTGTCGGTATCTCAGTTGATGAGTGGAAGAATTACTTCAGGGGGTGGATCACTGGTCGCAGTCGGCATCGGACCGATCGGTTGGAAAGTCTAATGGATGGGGTGGGTGTCCGATAGTCCCATACCATTGGTGCATTGAAGAGAGGATCATTCTGATCCAGCACCCCAATGGCACAGGAAAGACTGACAAATGCCACCACCAACCCGCAGATCACAGCTCTGTGTAGAAGTTCAACGGCTATGCTATGATTACCTGTGAATTGTATTTTCAGGGTAAAAACCTTCCCAGGCTTCAATCGATTCTCCATCACGTTCCAGATACCCATCGTATTCTATACCAGTTCCGCTTGAAATCCAACCATCCAAATTAAATGGAAGCCCGTAATCCTGTCTTGCGCTTGATCAGCTGGAATCCACTCACCATTATACCGCCTCGCCAGATGGAAATGGGTACCCGTAGAATAGCCTCCTTCACAAGATGGATGCCCGATCCGGTCTCCAGCCTTCACGTATGTTCCTGCTTCAACCCGATCACGCGCCTTCGATGTGCATATATAAGACGATCCAACCTGTGCCTTCATTCCCATCCCCATCCAGGTCTTGGATCACTCTGCCCTGGTCAGCACGTATGATCAAGCCATCTGCAACTGCCACCACCCATAAATCACTTTGCACACATCCAAGGCCATTCACTCCCAGGTGCAAAATCAAGCGCTGCCCAGGCTGATCCATCTCCCCAGCCTCCATGCGGTCCACCAGTAAAAGCCCAATCCACATCTGGTTCGAATGGCAATTGCATGTCAGGTTGTTCAAGATTTTCAGGGATCACTGGCTCAATGGCATAGTCAAATGGATGTCCAAAGAAATCGCTGAAAGTGGTGAATATAATCCATCCGGTGAGACAGCATAATCCCAACCTGGGCGATCGTATAGCAGAGCAAATAATTGCTGCACTCCCGCTGTCCCTGCATTGATGGTCGGATCGATTGGGATGATTACGCCATTGTTCAATAGCCATCCTCCAATTCCATCCACTCGCCATAAGTAGTATCCTCGGTTGAGTTATTGCTGCCCAGGCCAGCTGGAGATACAATCCCTTATCGCCAGCTATCTCTGATTCCAATCGGGAAAATCCTCGTGCATCCTGGCTCAGGATTTGCCTTGGTGACCCATCCACTTTGATATTCCAAAACTGCAAGTAATAACCTTGGGTTAACCGAGTAATCCTGTGCCACCAGTTGCACGATTTCCGCACCAGTAAGTGTTTGTCCTTCCACTTCTTCACTATATCGGTTTAAATAGCTATCATATCGACCCACAAATTCATTCACGTCAAAGCTTTGTGCTAGTGGACCATAAACCAAGCTCCGAGTCTGGAATGATCTTAAAACCGGATCCTTGCTCACCTGGGATGGGAGCTGGGATTACTCAATTCCTGCCCCACCTCGAGCAAGTCGGGATTGGTGATCTGGTTCGCATCAATCAGCATCTGTACCGTAATATTATAGCGGGTGGCAATATTACCCAGTGAATCACCCGCCTGGACGATATACTGTTCGTCCTCATGTGCGGTATCTCTGGTAGTTCACGTGGTACATCGGGGGTTGGAGAGTCAATTGTGACGTCATCCGGACTGCCTCACCACTGGTATGTAGATAGAATTGGTGGGATCGGGTGCTGGTCGGTTTGGAGTCGACGTCAGGAGTAGTTGCTGTTGTATCCAATGGTGGGAATTGCCAGTGGCTGGATGGATTGGCGACACGCCAGGCTAAGCACTGAACACCAATAATAAGAATCATATACTTTATAAACCGTGTACGAAGCATGGGATCTTCTCTTTCATTCTACCGTGAACGACAATTCAAGTCAACAAATCGGGTAGAGCTCTGAGATCGATACGACAACCTTTCAACTCACCTACCCCATATACCAAGAGTATAATTACCCAAAATCCACAGATCGAGGTCAGTTATGACAAAACCCATACTAGAATGCATTCCCAATTACTCTGAAGCGCGCCGTCCGGATGTCATTGAAGCGATCATGAACTCGATTACTTCCGTGGAAGGTGTCACCTTGTTGGACCGTCATTCTGACCTGGACCACAATCGCACTGTATTGACTTTCGTTGGTCCACCAGAAGCAGTGGAAGAAGCTGCCTTTCGCTCCATTGCCAGAGCTGCTGAGCTGATCAACCTGGACCAGCATACAGGCGAACATCCACGGATTGGTGCAACCGATGTGGTTCCTTTCGTGCCAATTTCTGGGCTAACGATGCAAGATTCCGTCCAAATTGCACGCCACCTGGGGCAACGAGTCGGTGAAGAGCTGAACATCCCCGTATACCTTTACGAAGAAGCAGCTACTCGCCCTGAACGCACGAACCTCGAAAACCTCCGTCGTGGGCAATATGAAGCCCTCAAACGTGAAATGGGGACGAACCCTGAGCGTGACCCCGATTTTGGACCCAATCAAGTCGGTCCTGCTGGGGCTACAGTCATCGGTGCCCGCCAACCACTGATTGCCTATAATGTCTATCTAACGACCAACGATGTATCCATTGCCGAGAAAATCGCCAGAACCATCCGCTTCTCATCTGGGGGATTGCGCTTTGTTAAAGCTCTTGGGCATGCTGGTGGAAGGGCGTGCTCAAATCTCAATGAACCTGACCAATTATCACAAAACTCCTCTGCCTCTGGTGGTGGAGACAATCCGTCGCGAAGCAACCCGTTATGGGGTGATGATTCATCATGCCGAGCTGGTCGGTTTAATTCCTCAGGCTGCTTTAGTCGATGCTGCCGTCTGGTACTTGCAGTTGGACCAGTTCAAACCAGAACAAATCCTGGAGCAAAAGTTATATGCGTTGCTGCAGCTTCCCCATAAGCAATCCATTGAACAGCCTGAATACGGAACAGAATTCCTTGATGCATTAGCTTCAGGCACAGCCACACCTGGGGGTGGTTCAGCAGCAGCATATTCTGGTGCTGCAGCAGCAGGTCTGGTTTCCATGGTAGCACGATTAACCATCGGCAGGAAAAAATACGCTGAGGTTGAGTCCAAAATGCAAGCCATCCTTACCCAAGCTGAAGCCTTACGTAATGATCTTACGCTTTCCATCCAGCTTGACTCATCCGCATTTGAAAGCGTTATGGCTGCCTATAAATTACCTAAGGACACCCACGAACAGCAGGGAATCCGTCAGAAAGCGATTGAACAGGCTACCTTACTGGCTACCCAAACTCCAATAGGTGTTGCCCACAAATCATTACAAGTGCTTGAATTGGCTGACCAAATTATAAAGTTTGGGAATATCTCAGCATTGAGTGATGGAGCAACTGGTGCAGCTCTCGCTTCTGCAGCCATCCGTGGAGCAGCTTTTAACGTCCGCATCAATACTAAGGAATTACCTCCAAACTTAGCCAATCCATTCATCAGCGAGCTTGCCGGGATTGAGCAGCATGTTGCCGAGATTGAATCCCGCATTCATGCGACTTTACATGAGCGAGGCTTGTAGTAAATGACCCGCTGGCTCTTAGGGTTTTTGCAAAACTCTTCCCGGCTACTGGTAAGAGTGTACGTAAGCATTATTCTTATCAGTATTTTTAGCTTCCTTCTTATAGGCTGTAGTCAAGGATTTACCACCACTACAGCTACGTTAACTACCCCCCAAACCACAATCCCCCTGCCTACGGCTTCTTCTAGCATAAATACAGCTTTGCCGACCAATACACCGTCAGCCGCTCCTACCCAACCCCCTTTTCAGGTTTGGCTTGCACCTTTCTTGCCAGAAAAAATGCGATCTTCCATCACCCTTCCGGATGGGTATAGCCTGGCAGAAACACCTGAAGAGGCAACGATAACTATATCAGTGGGTGATCATAATTCACTTCCAACGAGCCTCTGGAGTTATGCCCTGGTTGCTCCCTTTCCGACGATCATCGACGGGATTTCCACCAATGAGCTTCTAGCCGCCTGGGCTGGTGATTCCATTGTTTCTTTCAACGGGGCTCCCCTGCTTATGGACGATGATACTCTGGAAGTGCTCACAGTTTATTGGGGACCTCCGGCTCCACAGGCTGCACAGGTGCTCCCAACTGACCAGCTGCTTGATTATGCCTGGTCACATCGACCTTCCTGGGCGATTGTTCCCTTTGAAAATCTTGAACCCCGCTGGAAAGTTTTAACTATTGATGGTCAATCCCCTATCCGCAAGGATTTTGACCCCGCTATTTATTCGCTTAATATTCCATTTGTCTTATCTGGAGCTGTGAGTACGCAGCCAAATTTATTGAGCCTGCCCATCACCAATCGTGATGCCTCCCGTCTCACCACAGTGGCAATGACAGGCGTGACGGCAATGGTGCGGGCTACTGCTTACACAATGGAGCAGGAAGGTATCCTATACCCTGCCAAGGATATCGGGTCTCTCCTGGCACAGGCAGATATTACCCATATTAGCAACGAAATCCCTTTCTCTCCAGATTGTCCTTATCCTACCCAGACCATGACCTCCCTGGTGTTCTGTTCCAGTCCCAAGTATATTGACCTGCTCAAAGCTGTTGGCACCGATATTGTCGAGCTGACCGGAGATCACTTCATGGATTATGGTTCTGAAGCCACGTTATATACCCTTCAAATGTATAATGACCTTGGTTGGCCTTACTATGGTGGTGGAGCTAATGCCGAAGAAGCTCGCCAGCCGGTAAAGCTGGAAAATAACGGAAACCGAATTGCCTTCATGGGTTGTAACGTCGGGTGCCAGGTGAAGAGCGAAATCCCATGTGACGCTATTGCCACCGGTAACCATCCCGGCGCGGCGCAATGCGACTTGAATTGGATCAACACCGAAATCCCCGCCCTACGTGAGGCAGGTTATCAGGTGATTTTCACCTTCCAACATCGTGAATACTACACCTACACCACCGAGCCGATCCTGGCTAATGATTTTGGTTTGGTTGCAACCGCAGGAGCGGCGATTGTCAGTGGCAGCCAGGCACACCAACCGCATGGGTTTGCATTCGAAAATGGATCATTCATCCACTATGGGCTGGGGAACCTGTTTTTTGACCAGTATCACTATTGTGTCGATTATGCCTGTGATGATGCCTTCATTGATCGTCATGTTTTTTATGCCGGTCAATATATTAGCACTGAGCTCATTACGATCCACTTTGTTGATTTTGCCCGCCCTCGCTTAATGACCCCAGAGGAGCGAGGACGCTTCTTGGAGATAATATTCAAAGCTAGTGGCTGGTAAGTGTGATTGAGCATTTGACCCACTCAGGCCTATGCTTGGGTTGGTTGGATTTCGTATGGAGAAATTGTAATTCGATCATTTGAATCGATCACAGGAGGAGTACAGCATGGGACTGAAACCTGATCACTGGATTCGTAAAATGGCAATGGAAAAAGGCATGATTGAACCATTTGCAGATAGCCAGGTGCGTGATGGCGTTATCTCTTATGGCGTGTCTTCTTATGGTTATGACATCCGGGTGGCTGATGAATTTAAGATCTTCACCAATGTCTATTCAGCGATCGTCGATCCCAAGCATTTCGACACTCGCTCCATGGTTGATTATAAAGGTGACGTATGTGTTATCCCTCCAAATTCATTCGCTCTGGCGCGTACGATTGAATATTTTCGCATTCCCCGCGAAGTTCTGACCATTTGCCTGGGGAAGTCAACCTATGCGCGCTGTGGCATTATCGTCAACGTGACCCCCTTTGAGCCGGAGTGGGAGGGTTATGTCACCCTTGAGATTTCCAACACCACCCCGCTGCCAGCTAAAATTTATGCCAACGAGGGTATTGCCCAGGTTTTATTCTTCGATGCTGATGAGCTCTGCGAAACATCCTATGCGGATAAAAAAGGGAAATATCAAGCTCAGCAATCCATCGTCCTTCCAAAACTTTAAAACGCATCGTGTTCCGTTCGGGCGATAATCTCATTTTGTAGGGTTTTACTCAGGTCACAAAAGTAATCACTGTACCCGGCAACACGCACGATCAAGCTGCGGTATTGCTCAGGGTGTTGCTGGGCTAGGCGTAATGTTGCTGCATCCACAACATTAAATTGAATATGATGTCCATCCAATCGGAAATACGTCCGGATCAGCTGGACCAGCTTATCCAGTCCATCCTCGTTATTCAAGCACCTGTGGGGTGAACTTCTGGTTTAGCAGCGTGCCACCCGTCCGCACATGGTCCATCTTGGCCACTGAACGAAGAACTGCCGTCGGTCCCTTGTGGTCTGCTCCCTGCACGGGAGACACACCTTCTGAAAGTGGAGCTCCTGCCATGCGTCCATCAGGGGTTGCTCCAGTGACCGAACCAAAATAAACATGCACCGTGGTGGGCAGTAGATTGATATGGTACTCGCCCCCCTTGGTATTTCGACGACCATCGACGGCGTTGTAGTAAATCTCAAAAACCCGCTGCATCACCTTGTCTGCTAAGTCGTCGTCATTGCCGTATTTTGGAGTGCGGTTCAATAGTTGCTGTCGCAGCTGCTCATGTCCTTCATAGTTGGCGTCAAGGTTGGCAATAAAATCCTCCATCGATAGCGTCTGGTGATCAAACACATGGTAGCTCAAGCCGGTCAATGCATCGGTCATGGTTCCCAGGCCCACGCCCTGGATATACGTGGTGTTATAGCGTGCCCCTCCATCATGATAATCCTTACCCGTACCAATACAGTCATCTACCAAAAGCGAGAGCATCGGGCATGGCATGTATCGGGCATATAAGCGTTCGATGATGTTATTCCCGCGCACTTTAACATCCACAAAGTAATTGACCTGTTTTTCGAACGCGTTATACAACTCTTCCATGCTTTCAAAAGAGCGTGGATCGCCAGTCGCAATGCCGATTTTTCCACCCGTCCGTGGATCGACACCATTATGCAGAGTGATTTCCAAAACTTTGGGCAGGTTGAAATAGCCGGTCAGATTGTAATTCTCCTTGCCAAACGCCCCCACCTCCACACAACCACTCGACCCTCCACAGCGTGCATCCAGGATGGTTTTACCCATGCGCATCAATTCCTGTCCGATCAAGTCAGCATTGAAAACCGACGGTTGACCAAAACCAGTCCGGATGATCTTGGTGGCCCGTTTGATGAATTGGTCAGGATTCTTCTTGCTCACCTGGATGGAGGTGGATGGCTGTAACAAGCGCATCTCCTCAATCACATCCAGCAGCAGGTAGGTCACTTCATTCACGCCATCCGATCCATCCGGACGTACCCCACCCAGGTTGATTTGAGCAAAATCGGTGTACGTCCCACTTTCCTCAGCGGTCACACCCACTTTAGGTGGTGCAGGCTGGTTGTTGAACTTGATCCAAAAACACTGCAGCAATTCCTCAGCCGTTCGCGGGTCAAGGCTCCCCTCACGAAGCCCTTCCTGGTAAAAAGGTAGCAGATGCTGGTCCAACCGCCCAGGTGAAAATGCATCCCAGGTATTTAGCTCAATCGTCACACCCAGGTGAACGAACCAGTAATACTGTAATGCCTCCCAGAAATTTCGTGGGGCATTTGCAGGGACATGGTGGCAGACCTCTGCAATCTTATTAGCTCATTTTTACGCTGCTCATCCTGCTCCTTACTCGCGAGCTCGATGGCTTTCTCAGCATGCCGTTCTGCATATCGTATCATCGCCTCGGCTGCGATGTGCATGGCGCGTAATTCTTCCTGTTTCTCATACGCCTGCGGGTCATGTAAATAATCCAGCTTTGACAGGCTTGCTTGGATCTCCGCCTGGAAATCCAGCATCCCCTTATTATAAATCTTATCGTCCAGCACGGTATGACCTGGAGCACGCTGCTCCATGAATTCGGTGAAGACACCTGCCTGGTAGGCTGCTTTCCACTCCTCGGTCATCTCATTGAAGATCAGCTCCCGCATTGACTTTCCCTTCCAAAAAGGGATAATCGTTTCTTCATAGATGTTCCTCGTCTCCGGGCTCACCTTGAATGACGTTTTTTCTCGGCTATTAAGCACATCCAGGTCATCCAGGCTGTGGCAGCATAATTCAGGGAAGGTGGGCGCATTTTTAGGTGCTGGACCCTTCTCACCAACGATCAGCTCTCCATCATTGATGCAAATCGCCTTGTGTTCCATCAGGTATTTAAATGCCAGAGCTCTGCGTACATGGTGGAGATACCAATCCGATATCCTGTCGACGAAAATTCCGTCATCAGCTCTGCCCGTTCAGAGGAAAGTGTCTCTACAGCTTCCAGGCTTTGCTGGCGAAGTTTTTTCACACGTTCGCTCATGCTCATATCGGTCCTCCCAGAGTAATGCTTGATAACAGGTAAGTGATAGCTAGAGAGCAATCTCCTCAACCTCGCCAATTTGCTCATCCGTTGGGGTTGTGTTTTCCAGCCTGTACTTCATTCCCAATGCCGGATATTTTGCCACACCAATCTCATGATAGGGCATCAATTCTACCCCATCAAGATTTGGTAATCGCTGCCAGGAAAGATCCGCATACTTCTAGGTTTTCATCATCATCGTTAATCCCCGGGATGAGTGGTATACGGACAATGATGTGTGCCCTTACACTTGAAAGTTTTTGCAGATTATTCAATATTAGCCTGTTGGAGACCGAAGTATATTTTTTATGTTTACCCGCATCCATTAGCTTCAAATCATACAGGAACAGATCCACAGACGGGTGTATGACTCTAAAATTTTCCCAGGAGCTGTACCCGCTGGTATCCACTGTGGTGTGAATCTGTTGCTCTTTGCAAGCCAGCAATGTTTCCTCCAGGAATTCCCTTTGGTGCATCGGTTCGCCACCTGTAAATGTCACCCCTCCCTCCGATTGGTCATAGAATGGGATATCCCTTTCAATTTCCGCCATCAGCTGATCGATGGTCATTTCTCGACCGATCATCTCACGCGCTCCAGCAAAGCACACCTCAGCACACTTACCACAATCATCACATGCTTCCCAGTTGGTGACTGATCCTTCCTTCCAGGTGATTGCATCTTGTGGGCAAGCTTGCAAACAGGCTTTGGACGATTTACATCGATTCGACCGGAACATCAATTGGGGTTGTGCGCTCTGACCTTCAGGATTGTGGCACCACCAGCAATCGAGTGGGCAGCCTTTAAAGAAGATTGCAGTTCGAATACCTGGTCCATCATTAATGGCATAGCGCTTGATATCAAAAATCATTCCGGAGGTCATGGTTGTTTAGTACAAATATAATCTTTTCAACATGGGATGTCAATGGAAATATCCATATTGTATACAGGGTGTATATCATTTGGTATATAACTCGATTATATGGTTTAATTGGTCGCGGAGCAGATTTTCATGGACCCTACAGAAACTTCACCATCACGGGAAAGCGATCGCGTTGAAAAAGAGTTGCGCCAGCTGATCCTTACCCTTCAGATTGAGCCCGGGCTGGCAATCAGCGAATCCAGCTCTGATCAAACGCTATGGGTGGGGACGAACACCTCTGCGGGAGGCTTTCCAACGTCTGGCTGAACAATCCCTGCTGCAAATTATTCCCCACCATGGTGTCGTGGTAACACCGTTAAGCGTGTTTGAGTTTGTCGAGGTCATGGAAGCCATGGCAATGGTGATTGGTCCATCAGCTTCCCTCGCCTGCAAACACCTCACCGCAGAAGAGATTCTCCAATTGGAGCATACCATTGACCAGAGCAACATCGCAGCCTCGAAAGCAGATTTCGTCGCAGTCGCTACTCAGGATTATCGAATTTCACCGCATCCTGGCCAGTCGCTACCGGGAATCGTTATCTCTGCCGCCACCTGCTCCACCTGCACCAGGTGGCAACACGTTTCAACCTTGCCTCATGGAAGCGTGATTCAAGTGCTGAATTTTCTCTAAACGAACATCGCAGGATTCTCGACGCACTCCATCAGCATGATGAAGTTGAGGTGCGCATTGTGATGTTGGAACACATTGAAAACGCCCGCCAACGTGTTATGGGGACGTTCCAACTGTGATCAAATCCTTGATTTTATTGAAATGTCACTTGCCCAATCCCAGGGACATCCAGAATATCTTCAATCCTGGCGAATGGACCATTTGCATTCCGGTAATCAATGATATTCTGGGCAGTTATTGGACCAATTTCCGGTAAAGTATCCAGCTGCTCCAATGTGGCGGTATTAATATCCACCAGAGTAAGCGGTGGGATTTATTGCCCTCGATAGCACCAGGGGTCAGATCAGGTGGGATTATCCCAGGTACATTAATCTGCTCGCCCATCTTCGAGGATTTCAGCCAGATTGAGTACGCCAGTATTCGCATCCTCGGTGAAACCACCCGCAGCCTGAATTGCATCATTCACCCGGCTGCCTGGTGGTAATGCGTATAATCCTGCTTGGGTTACCGTTCCCACTAACGTACACCGTAATCGGTGCAGGGGTAGGAGCTGGAATTAGAATAATGGGCTCACCTCTTGGCGGGCGTGTAACTAACAATAAGACACCCACTCCCAACAATACGCCCACAATAATAAACGTGCCAACCACCACCAGGACTTATTCATACCATTAACAATTATCTAAAAATATTGTAATAAGAGCTAACGAATAATTATTCTTGCCCAGGTTCAAGCTCAATCCAAGACGTTGGCGTGCTGCATTGACATTTAATATTCTTACCTGAACAATTTGACCTTCATACAAGCCTTCATCTGATTCATCTGAGAAACTTGCTCTGTAATCTCTGATGAATGGATCAACCCATCCAATCCCTCTTCCAGTCGAGCAAATGCCCCAAATGGGACAATGCTCGTGATCACTGCACTCACCACCTGACCTGGTTGATAGCGTTCTTCTGCGGTTTCCCATGGATTGGGGATCAACCGCTTCAAGGAAAGCGCAATCCGCGACCGGTCTTGGTCAACCTGGATGACGTATGCCTGCACCATCTCACCCACTTTAGCTACCTCGGTTGGATGACGCACTCTGCCCCACGAAAGCTCAGAGACGTGGATTAAACCTTCCACCCCACCCAGGTCAACGAATACTCCAAACTCAGTGATATTGGTTACGATTCCACATACACGTTTCCCAGGGAAAATTTCACTGAACAGCAAGTTCCTCTTCCCTGATTCTGCCAATGCAGCTCTCTCAGAGAATACCACCCGCCCACGCTCAGGATCACACTCAATCACTTTAAATGCCACTGTTCGGCCAACATAACTTGATAGGATTGTCTCCTTTTCATTTTCGTTTGTCAGGCAATTGATCTCCAACAGGTGTGAGACGGGCACAAATCCATGCAAACCACTCCCGCCAACTAACAGTCCCCCACGATTAAAACCGGTTATCTCAAGTGTGATCACTTGATCCTTTTCGAATATGTCACGCACCATTTGCCAATCGATTTCACTGGTTTTTGTCCCCCTTCTGAATGCCATAACTCACCTGTTCATATAATTCCTCTAGCCTTGCCTGGTTCCTTTGATCCCGAATGATCGTACTTTTCCTCTTCAGCTAATAATGCTGTCCACCAGGATTCATCAATCTCGGGAGGCTCCGAATTACTGAATTGTTTTGTTACCATTAAACCCTCCTTACCTTAAATCATATGATTAATTTTACTCTATCCCATTTTTTATCTGCCCTGGCTTTTTGTTCCATTTCCAGGATGGCACTGGCAACTGCTTCAACTGCCACTCGTTGTTTTCTATACAAATCTGCTTCAGACATGGATAACCGTGTTGCCACCTCACGAACTTTTTTCCCCTCCATAAATTTCATCTCCAGGATATTATAAAGAATCCATTCTCCGGTGAACCTGGCGCTCTCCTTCCGGACGGACCTGCTCGACTGCCTGGCGTAATATGGCCCGTAAA
The DNA here is from genome assembly GCA_963828845.1 of uncultured Chloroflexia bacterium. Classification (GTDB taxonomy): domain Bacteria; phylum Chloroflexota; class Anaerolineae; order Anaerolineales; family UBA4823; genus FEB-25. The sequence continues at coordinate 133,458 of CAWHGE010000007.1, read as the reverse complement.
GCATTGGCCGGGTTATCCTGATGCTCCTCGAGTGTTTTTTGCACCACCTTTAAACCCATCAATGGGCTATCGGTAAGCCTTGGTCCTCCCCAATAATGTGTCAAGGCATCCTTAACCCAACGCGCCACATCAGGTGATTCCAATGGAATTTCTGGTGTGGTGAGTACATTTGGTCCCATCATATCGGATGCTGCCCGTAAGCGTTGGATCATATCGATTTGTGGGCTTAAATTTTCAATCGAGTTGAAAATCTCTTGCTGCTGGACGTGATCTTCTAAGGCTGTTGCTGCTCTTTCCGCCAGGAACAAAACTGCTTCTTTTTGATCCTCTCCCAATACACTCTCAGGTTTCGGGCAATGCCTAAAATTCCCAACAAGCACCCCCACGTTTATCCGTTGGCTATGGAGTGGAACCAACCAGAAATTATTCCAGGTAAAGAATCCCTTTCCATTTCCATTTTGCGCTACCACATGGTTCAATCCGTCCGACATTTCTTCTATGGGTGGAGTATCACCAATGTTCACCATCATTTCAAGATCACCAGCTTCCAGTGCAATGATAAATGCCTCGGAGCTTGAATACGGTCACAGACCGCTGCCAGGACTGACTTCAAGAAACTGGCGCAAATCTCCTGTGGTTAGCAGACGTTCATTCAAGGTCTTGACGAGCAATAATTCGATTTATCTCCTCCCTGGAATGACCACCGTTCCCATAATGGGGCTGCCAGGGTGATGGCATATTCAAACAGCAGCAATGTCCCCACCATGACGATTGGAACCGCGGCAGTATACTCAAACCCGAAGTATTCGCCTGCTCGGCGCACGAGGGTGGTGATTGCCAGGACGGTGGAGGCAGTCACTGGACCTCGCATCAGCCATTTAAATAACCTGCGTTTTACCACCCGGTCCGGCCAGGATACTCCAAAGAACGCCACCGAATAAGCCATGATGACCAGGAGTGCCAGGACAAAAATGTTATTCAGTACAGCCACCAACCAGAATAACAAGGGATGGTTGGCTGGCTAAACCTGACCCAAAAAGCAGGAACGGATAAGAACCAAGCACTGGGCGCTAATGCTCCAGTGATTAAGTACCGCATCCTCCGACGGCTGGTTGGTGTGACCGTTCGTTGGTATGCTCGCCGGAAGTTAATCCATGACCATACCATGGCAGCCGCAAAATAAAGTCGCAAATACCCAGGTGAGCCAGGTCCGTTCCAAATGGGGCGCAGGGCTGGCATTCGGCACGAGTGGTCCTACCAGCAGCATAAATGGCAGGGTCGCCAGAAATCCCAGACTGATCAGATAGAGTCAGCCGGACGAACCACTTTTGACTTCCATAGGACTGGCTGCCTGTGGTTGCCATGAGCGCTTCAGAGAATTGGAAATAACAGGCTGGTAATAATGTGATACCCAGCCATTCTGATTGCAGCCATAACTGCAGCATTTGATCTGAGCTGACAACACTGCTGATTGCATCCCCCACAAAGACGATCACGACGCAGATCAAGATCAGCGCGAACGTCCGTGCCACCCGATCCCGCAAGTTAAATGTCAACGCATATAACAATAATGAGAATGCAGTAATGGCAATCCCAGCCGTTAGTAGCTGGTTGATAAATTTTAAGACCAGATTATTGTTGTACCAATCATTTTAAACCATCAAAACTTCTTACTCACACACCAACCACTCCTATCGATTCAACCAACAAATAACTAAAATATCCCAGGTTTACCTCAAAGTCTTGGAAAAAAATAAGGCAATATCATGGTTGGGAAAATAATGATCATTATATCCACAAAGGTCATATCCTAAGCTTTTGGGCCAGGCATATTGCAGGGTAATTTTTAGGCTGCATTTCCATTACCATCCGTAAACATCGCTTATGCCGTGCCCAATCTTGCCCTGCTAATACCAATGCACTACCAATCCCCTGCCGGCGCAGCCTGCGTATGATGACCAGGTCAGTCATCCAGCTGGTATGCGGGGCGATTGTCAGCATCATGCTGGCATAACCTACCACTTCACCTTGCAAGGCTGCCACCAACATACAGGAACGATCCTTCCAATCATTTGTAAGCTCTGTCGGCGAACGTGGATATGCCACCCGGACTGATCTGGGTAATTTTAATTGTCGGAATGATGATTTCCACCCGTAAGTCTGAAGGTTTCTGCCCGGTCTCGTGCTGGACTTCCATCTGCCAGACGTGATCACTCACATAATCATGATCAATATCCACTAATTTGGGGATATCTGCAGATGTGGGTGGACGAATTTCGATTTCTGGCATATCTTCTCCTATCAAGCTCTAGGGTGGTGGTTCCACGGTCACCTGGATGGTGCATGGGGTCAGGACAGTACCGACATTATCCGTAACCACCAGCTTGAGCATATATTCACCTGGGGTCAGTGTGGATGTTTCCCAGGTACCCAGGACATCGTTCTTAACCATTTCCTGCCCAACCTGGATCGGCAACCATATGACATCGCCCGGGTGAGCAATTTGCAGCGTATAAAACCCAAAATTGGGGATATCTGCACTACCTCGTACAGTGATGCTCCCACTAATCCGATCTCGCATTCAAAGGTGAGGTCAGGTTCACCTGTCCCAGCCGCACACCCCTCCGCTGCTGGGACCTCTGCTGGGGTTGGGGTTATCCCAGGGGTCTCATTGGGATTTTGAGTTGGTGCTGGCAAGTGTAGTGGTTGGGGTCGCTAGTAAATCCAGGGTCGTGGTAGGCAATGGATTGGCACCTGGAATAGTTGGTACTACGAATGTGACCACGGTGAATTCAGCGACTGCCATAATAATGAGTATGACCACCATGGTTGCAGCAGAATTGACCCTCGCTTGGGCTGCCTCTCGTTCCAATCCAAAAAACGCTCCCCGTAATTCTTCCCAGGCTAGGGCAAATTTTCGCATCTGCCATAAAGCCAGAACTCCCAAAATTACATAGATCCATATCTCATAGTCTCGGAAAAATTGAAATGCTTGTTCCATGCGGCGTCTGTTGTCTCCGTCGTTAACACATCAGATGAGTGTTCGATGTTGATGAGATTACAGGCGGCGCAACACCCCCCTGATGAGCGTCGTTAATATGGGTGCAATTTTCTGGCCCGCTTCCAACACTTCTTCATGGTTGGTGGTTGTCTCACCATCCAGGTTTGCTTTGTTGCTGATGCCTGAAATTCCTAAGACCCGTGTGCCTCCATGACGAGCTGTGGTCACTTCAGGAACCGTTGACATGCCGACTGCATCAGCACCGATAATGCGCAAGAAACGTAGATCTGCCGGGGTTTCAAATGAAGGGCCTGCCAGGCAGATATATACTCCTTCCTGTAATGGTATATTTTCTTCCAGTTGCCACTTTACGTGCAATATCCATCAAAACCTTGTCATATGCCTGACTCATATCGGGAAATCGGGTGCCAATCTCATCCAGATTGGGACCACGTAGAGGATTTAATCCCGCCATTCCAATCAGATTGATGTGGTCGGTGATCAGCATCAATTCACCTGGGGTGAAATTGGGGTTGACTGCCCCTGCTGCGTTGGTAACAATTAGGATTTCTATACCTAATCGTTGTAATACTCGTACCGGAAGGACAACCTGACCCATGCTATATCCTTCATAGTAATGCACGCGGCCTTGCATGACGATAACTTCTTTACCCTCAAATTTCCCGATTACCAGGTGTCCTTGATGACCAATGACCGTCGATACCGGCCATTCAGGTATTTCGTTATATGGGATGATGGTCGCAAATTCTACGCTGGCAGCCAGTCCACCCAAACCTGAACCGAGAATGATTCCCACCTCGTGGGTGATAGCTGGACTTGGAACGAATGAAATCTGCAATACGGTCGATCTGCTCCAATGGGTAATATTCACTCATGTTAAAACCCTGCTCTCCTTAAATGCAACTATAAACGAAACCGATCCTCCCCAGTAAACGATCCAAAATATTATAACATGAGGGGTTGCTTCCTTTGTTGATCATCCTCCCTCATGCTGGATTAAACTGCTGACCAACCTCCTGAAATGCCAGGATCGCTTTATCCACCGCTGGATCATCGATCCAATAGTGCGTGACCAGGCGAAAACGCCGCTTACCCACCACACTCACCCTGACGCCTCGCTTGGAAAGCTCCGCTGCCACCTGTTTTGCATCCACCGGGAATGATCCGGAAAGTGACATGAAAATCATGTTGGTCTGGGGTGTCCCCTCATCCATGATGAGCCAAGGCAAAAAGGCTAAGCCCTGTGCCAGGTATCGTGCCCGTTTATGATCCTCAGCTAACCGGTCAACCATCGTCTCCAGTGCAACGATCCCTGCTGCTGCCAGGATGCCCGCTTGCCGCATGCCGCCTCCCAGCTGCTTGCGGATGCGGTGAGCCTTGTTAATAAATTCTGCACTCCCACACAGCACAGATCCCACCGGCGCACATAGCCCCTTGCTAAGGCAAAAGGTAATTGAGTCAGCCGGCTTGGCTAGCTCCATCGCGGGAATCCATTGCGATACTGCAGCATTGAAGATGCGTGCCCCATCCATGTGCAAGGACAACCCGTTTTGGTGAGCCAGCTCACCCACCGCACGCGTATATTCTGCGGTCAATGCCACCCCACCACAGCGGTTGTGTGTATTTTCCAGGCACACCAGGCGAGAGATTGGTTGGTGGGCGTCTTTTGAGCGGATGGCAGCCTGTATATCCTGCAAGATGAGTGTCCCATCCGCCTGGTTAAGCAGCTGACAGGAATGCACCCCACCTAGAGCAGAAATCCCTCCTGCTTCATATAAAAACGTATGGGCTTTATTTCCCAGGATGACCTCATCCCCTCGCCCGCAGTGAGCCAGGATAGCCGCCAGATTACCCATCGTACCGGAGGGCAGGAACAAGCCTGCCTCCTTGCCCATCATGGCAGCTGCCATCTCCTGCAGCTTATTTACGGTTGGGTCTTCCCCAAAGACATCATCCCCAACTTCAGCTTTCGCCATTGCCTGGCGCATGGCTTCAGTGGGGTGAGTGACGGTATCTGAACGCAAATCTATCCAGTCCATATGATCTCCTTAATTATTACAGTAGGGGCGAAGCATCCACCAACTTGACTATTAAATCCTAAAACTTTTGTTTAGATGCTTCGCCCGTTTTTCTTGAAGGTTGGCGTGAGGGCGGTTCTGCAGCGTCTTCACGGATAGTGTCTTCATGCTTTCACTACTGTAGTGTCTTATTGATTTCACTATATTCCCGCTGTTGTGCCCGAAGCCTCGCGAGCGTACCCTGGCAAGCGCAGCGAAGCAAGCAGCTTTGCGAGCGAGGTCGACCGTTCCTCAATGACTTTAAACTGTCATTGCGAGGCGCTTTTTGCCGAAGCAACGAGGGCGGTCTATGACCGAAGCCTCGCCAGCGTACCCTGGCAAGCGCAGCGAAGCAAGCGGCTTTGCGAGCGAGGTCGACCGTTCCTCAATGACTTTAAACTGTCATTGCGAGGCGCTTTTTGCCGAAGCAATCTCCTCCTTACATCCCGTTTTCATCGAGGGTACCATTTGCCGGAATACTATCTTCCTTTCTCTCCTCTTTATTATCTCTCTTCTCTCAGCCTCTCCAATACTTGCACCAATTCCACCGGGAGCGGGGCTTCAAATGTCCGTGGCTTTTCCTCATCCGGCAAAAGTATCGTGAGCTTACCCGCATGCAGGAAATGCCTGGTCACGTCAATGGTTGCATGTTTGTGACCATACACAGTATCCCCTGCTACCGGGCATCCGATGAACTTCAGATGAAGCCTGATCTGGTGGGTGCGTCCCGTGAGTGGGTGTACTTCCAACAAGGTATGCCCCCTGAAGGATTCCAGCGTTCGAAACTCGCTGACCGCTTCCCGACCCTTCTTGATACCGGTAACAGCCATCAGCTTGCGGTGCACGCTGTCTCGCCCAACCGGTGCCTCAATCCTCCCGGAGGGTGTGGGGGGCTTGCCATCCACCAGTGCAATATAGGTTTTTATCGTCTTCCGCAAGCGGAATTGGTCTTGCAGCCAGCGATGCGCCTGGTCGTTTTTAGCCAGCAGGATCAAGCCGGAGGTATCCTTATCCAGCCGGTGCACCACCCCGGGGCGCTTCTCACCGCCAATCCCAATCATCTCGGGGGCATGTGCCAGTGCCGCGTGGACCAGTGTGCCGCTCATATGCCCCGCTGCCGGGTGCACCACCATCCCGGCAGGCTTGTTCACCACCATCAGGTCTTCATTCTCGAAGATGATATCCAGCGGGATGGCTTCCGGCACCAGCTCGGTCGGCTCGGGAGGCGGGATATGAACTTCGATCAGGTCTCCCCTGATTGATCATCTGGCCGCTTTTATGCGCCACAATCCCATTTACCAGGATGGAACCGTTTTCAATCAGGTTTTGCAGGCGTGTGCGTGAGAATTCCGGTAGTCTGGTCACCAGGAATTTATCCAGGCGCGAGCTTTCTCCCCTTTCAAACCTGAAGCTCAAGGTTTGTTCACTCAAGCGTGAGTTTCTCCGAGTCTGGTTGCTCTATCCCCTGATTTGGAGGATCCGATGGCTTTTCCACTTGATTCAGGGCGTCCAATGGTCGATCATCCTGATTAGGCAGATCAGGTGCCCAATCCACCTGCTTCGGAGAATCAGGCAAATCAGGTGAAATCAAAGCTTGCTCCCGGTTGGCTTGTTCTTGTTTCTTTTGCTTTCGTTCGTTGATCCACACGGCTAAGATCAAGATTGCTGTGCCGACCGAGATGCTGGCGTCTGCCACATTGAACACTGCAAACGTACCTAATGAGATGAAATCCGTCACTGTTCCGTATGTCAGCCGGTCGATCAGGTTCCCAACCGCCCCACCCATCTGCATCACCATCGCCACACGTAATGCCCACTCACTATGAGGTACACGTGGGAAATAATACAGGATGGCGATCGCCACCACGAATGACAGCACGGTGAAGACCATCCCAAAGCCCTGGAACATCCCAAACGCTGCCCCCGTGTTTTGCCAGTGTACGATCCGTGCATACGGCTCCAGCCATGGCCAGGGGCTCCAGCTTCCTCCAAACGGGACCTGCGTCCGCACCAGGTATTTCGTCCATTGGTCGAACCCAACGATAATCCCCGCGATCCCGATTAAGGTAACATAATCCCAAAAATATTTCTTCAAATTGCTACTCCAATTACACAATTATCATAACTTGATGGTAAATAATTATGCCGCAACCATTTTACCTCACTATTATTCATACTCCACCCGTTCAAACTTGACCAGTAATGCATCTATTCAATAAAATGCGACCCATATTTGAGATTGAAGCGTTCCCTAATAGTTAATGAATTACTCATCGGTAAGTTGAACTCATCAACTCCAGTTGTATTTGGATCAAATCTTTCCAATTACTCCCTAATGATTTTCTTCAGCATACTCCAGGATAACAAATCCTCGATCCTGGTCAGCAAGGTAAATGTAATCGTCTTCGAAAAAGATATCGTGTGGAGCGAAGCGTTGATCCTGGGAGACTAACACAGGCGACCGTGGATTGCTTACATCGTATATTTCAATGCCTTCTTGCAAGTCTCCAATCCACAGATATTTCGAGTCTCCACCCACGCCCCATGCCTCACCACCATTGTTGAATGACGCAATCGTGGTAGGAGTGAATGGATCAACGATATCCAAGATTCGCACCCCATTACCAGCGCATGACAGATACAAGAAATCCCCCACCACTTGAGCATCCTTCGCACCGTGGGTTCTGGCTACGGTAACAGCCTTGATTGGCATTGATGGATCGGACACATCCAGCACATCCAGCCCTTTATCAGACAGTGAGAAGTAAACAAGTTCCTGGAAACAGGCTACCATCAGACCCATCCCACCCTGCCCGGAATAGGTTCCTAAAAGATAAGGTTGGGTGGGGTCTTCGATATTGATGATCCTCAAATCTCCTTGTTGTGTACTGGCGTAAGCAATCTGATCATGTACGCATATTTTATTAATCCCACTGCCTCCATAAGTGCCGATAACCTTGGGATCCATCTTATCCTTGATATTGGCGATCACCAGGCCATCTGCAGGACCTGCAATGAAGACGAGGTCATTTTGTGCATACACGCCAAATGCAGCTTCTTTAAATCGATCAACGCTGTTTTCTTGGGGTGCTTTCGCTCGGATATATCAATAATCACCACCCCGTCATTGGTGGCAACGAAGGCAAAATCATCCTGAACAAATACGCTGTAGGCAGCGCCGGTGTCTAGGGAGCCAACTTTTCGCACGGATGTTTGCGACGCTTCACAGGCAGTTAACAGTAAAACCAAACTCAGTAAACAGAATGACATAGAAAATCGTTTCATATTCATAGTTGATTCCATCGGAAAGTGCTCATACAAATCAATTTTCATCAACACAGTTGTTAATCATCGACGCAGGCTGGAGCGTATCGGCTAGATAAATTACCGCCATTGCTTCTAAATCTGGCAACAACCTTCCTTGTGCTCCAGCGCGCCAATGCTTCTCCCAAAGTGGGATGACCGCTTGGCACTGATAGGTTATGAATGCAACGAAAATATCGCGTTGGAAGTGATGTCTAATTACCATCAAAACCTGGGGAAAGGCTCGTTGCTCTTCCCTGTCTAGTATATAACGATTCGGGCATATTTAAGCGGGATTTTAACGTGCCGGGCTTCCTTGACCAGACTTACATATTCAACTTCACCCACCTCATGTCCAGGCATCAATTGCCTGGGTACACCTTACAGCAATTATTTTCGGTGGAAGAAAGCTAGGCGCTTCCCACGGGTTCGGAACCTATATGATAAATGTATGGGAATATGGGGAATATATGCGTTTGAGCAAGAACCCGTATTACTTCCGCCGCAGTGAAGGCTTGCCGAACTTTGACCAGCTGATCATTCGTTTTTCGGAGTGGACGAAAATGCTGCATTTTCAGCCTTCAAGGACGGAGGATGTGACTTAGTAGACACCGAGCAGGGAATAATAAATATTACTTTCGAGCATCTGGTCGAAGCCGGTAACCATGGGCATTTTTTGAATTATCGCTCATAAAATCACTGATTTTAAAAACAAGAGTATGATTGTCATTAGAAAGCATCGATCTCCGATAAAACTTCATAAATTCATGCTGACTCGCGTCTAATAGGTAACATGAACGACCAAAACCTGGTAGAGCTGGTCCACCAGTCCAGAAATGGGAATTCACAAGCCGTGGAAAAGCTGGTGAAGTCTTGTCAGCCTACCGCCTTCAGGCTGGCGTTATCCATCCTGGATGACCCCGATGAAGCCGATGATGTCGCCCAGGATGCCCTCATCCAGACCATCCGCTCCATATCCTCTTACCGCGCTGAGGCTGCTTTTCAAACCTGGTTTTATCGCATCATCATCAATAACTGCCTGGGCAAGCTGCGCAAGCGCCGCGCCAGAGAAAGGTTAACCCATCTGCTTACCGTCTTCTTCGAGCGTGAAATCAGAGAAGTGGCTACGCTTGAGAAGCAGACTATCCAGGATGAAAGCACGGAGCGCATCATCCGAATGATCAATAACCTGGAACTCAAGTACCGCCTGCCCATCGTACTGCGCTATTACCAGGAGCTGCCCATTGCTCAGATCGCTGAGATATTGAATATCAGCTCACGTACAGTGCATACACGCTTGAAATTCGCACATACTATGATCAAAAAATCGCTGGGAGAGATCGATGGCATCGATTAACCACCAACAAGCTCAAGAATTCCTGCACATGCGGTCGAGTGACCTGAGTGAAGCCGATCTCCAGGCTTTGCAGGCACACCTGGCCAGCTGTTCAGAGTGCAGGGAATATGCCGCTTCCCTGGAAATGCTTCAGGGAAAATTACGTACCGCTTTTCACGCACGCTGGGATGACATCATACCTATGAAAAGCCGGACGGGCGGTGTGCTCATCCGCCTGGGCAGGGAAATTAAGCGTATCAGGATAAACACCTTTGCCGGGACCCTCGTTGGGGTGCTGTTGCTCATTGCCCTTGTATTTGGATTGGACTTTGTGCTTTCCACATTCCGACCAGGGCCTGCAGTCGTACCTTTCGTCCCAACCGGAACTTCTACTACCCAGCCTATCGTTTCGTCACCGACCGGGGAAATTACACCAATGAACACCCTCGTTCCCTCAGCCACACCCTTGCCTGAGGGCGCCATTGTACTTAATTGGGGTCATTCCGTCCTCCCACCTGACCCAGAAACTATTGCTAATGGCAATCGCTGGGCACAAGGTCTGAGTACAGCTTCTGGATTGAACATTGTTCCGCTGCCCGGACCATCCACGGATATGGAGATCCTGCAGGCGCTGCATGATGGCCGGGTCCACATGGCCGAGCTGGATGCCTTGGCGTTCGGCTATGGTCAGGCACAGGGCTGGATTGTCCCAGGACCAGTTTTAAAATACACCTATCAGCCGACAGGCAGGCTCATGTTCGTTGCCCGCAATGACACGGGATTGTTGGCGGGCGAATCTGAACAAATGTACCAGCAATTGGCAGGTAAGCGACCCTGCTGGCCGAATTTAGACAGTATGAATTGGCCTCCTGTGTATGAATATATTGCCCCGGCTGGTTTACTGGCACAAAAAGGGATAGAGTTAGGATCACCCGTATTCATCGGACACCCAAAGCTCGAAGGAATGGTCCAGGCAGAGGCGGTCTTTCTTCAACAATGTGACTTTGCTGTGTTCGAATCTATGCCGGAGGAAGGCTTTATGAGCTTATGGTTCCCAGACTTAGGCAGTAAAGGCTTTACCTTCCAGGATTGGACGAATAATATGCAGGTGCTCTATGTCACTCCACCTCTCATCCCATTCCGCATCATGGCTTTTTCCAGCCAGCTGGAAGCTTCGAAGCGCGAGCTGCTTACCACTGCCCTGCTAAGAGTACCTGCAATCCAAGGGAATTATGGGGTTAGTGGTTGGGTTCCGTATGATGAGAATCAAGCAGCCTTCTACGACCAGTTCCAGGCATTGGTGGATTCATCGGGGGTGAATGTCGCCGATTACCTCAGCCGGGTGTGGGACCAATATCTCCAGGGTCTGATCAATGCTTCCCTGACCCCTTCGCCAACTCCTGAACCAACAAACCCACCCTCCACCCGCACCCTTACCATCTGCCAGGGAGCTGAGCCAGACACGCTGTACATCTATGGCAGCAATATGCTCGCTGCGAACAACGTCCTGGAAGCCATTTATGATGGGCCCATCGATAGCAATGGTTTTTCCTACCAGCCGGTCATCCTGGAAAAGTTGCCCAGCCTGGCAGATGGCGATGCCAGCATCCAACCTGTAGCTGTGAAAGAGAACGACTTTGTGGTCAATAACGCCGGCGAAGTGGTACTGTTGAGACCCGGTGAGGTAGTGCGCCCGTACGGCTGTAATTTATCCGATTGTGCCATCACCTGGCAGGGAGAACCACTCGAAATGGCACAGATGTCTGTCACCTTCACTCTGAAGCAGAACATCCGCTGGTCGGATGGAGAGCCGCTGACTGCCGATGATTCTGTGTTTGGTTTCGAGCAAGCTGCTAATTGCAGGTCTCACCGATGATCCGAATGTAGCCTGTGGCACTTTGGGAGCTGGCGGTCGGCAGACTATCGAACGCACAGCCTCTTACACGGCTTTGGATGAATGTACGACCCAATGGGTCGGTGTGCCCGGCTTCCTCGACCAGACCTACATGACCAACTTCGCCCACCCCTTGCCCAGACACCAGCTGCTGACCAACACACCCCAGCAATTTCAAATACTTGAGGAAACTCGTCCGCTTGGGCTGGGGTCCTTATAGGATCGACAAATGGCAACCTGGTGCATATATCCGTATGAGCAAGAACCCGTATTACTTCCGCGAGGAAGAAGGGCTTGCCCCATTTTGATCAGCTGACCTTTCGCTTCATTGCCACGAGCGGGGACGGAATGATCACCGCGCTCCAGAATGGTGCATGCGATCTATTGGATCAGGAGGCCGTTATAGGGGCCTCTCTCGATAAGGTGGTCGAGCTCAATAACCAGGGGTTGGTGAAAGGCCTCATTAGCACCGGCACCACCTGGGAACACCTGGATTTCAACATCCAGCCGGCAGAATCCATCCTCAACACCGGAGCCTTCGCTGGCTGGGACCTGGATGGGGATGGCAAGGGGCCCTTTGGAGATGTGCGCTTGCGCCAGGCCATTGCCATGTGCCTCGACCGCCAGAAAGTGGTGGATACGCTTTTCCTTGGGAAATCCCCGGTGCCCGACACTTACCTGCCGCCCAACCACCCACTGTTCAATGCTCAGGCTACTCACTGGCAATACGACCCGGCAGCCGCCGCTGCCTTGCTGGACGATATTGGCTGGATTGATATGGATGGGGACCCAGCCACCCCGCGCCTTGCCTCGAGTGTCACCGGCGTGCCGGATGGCACACCCCTGGTGATGAACTACGAGACCACCACCTCTGAAGTCCGCCAGCAGGTCTTTCAGATCCTGGCGGAGTAGCTTGTCGAGCTGTGGCATCCAGGTCAACCTCCACACCTACTCAGCCATGGATTTCTTAACAACGTTCCTGAGGGCAGGGTATCAGGTCGCCTGTACGACCTGGCTGAATTCGCCTGGCTGACCGGCGTCACTCCACCATGTGATCTATTCCTCACCAATAGGCTGTCTAACGCTGAAAACAACTGGGCTGGACAAAACAATTCAGGTTTTAGTGACTCGGTTTACGACGCTGCCTGTCGCTTGCAGTTCCAATCCCTGCCCGGTGATGACGCTTATACCCAAGCTGCCCTGGAAGCCCAGCGCATCTTCGCCGAGCAGCTGCCGGTTGTGCCCTTGTTCCTGCGCCTGAAATACGCCGCCGCCCGCCCGGACATGTGTGGCTACTCGTTGGACCCAACCTCCCAAAGTGATTTCTGGAACATCGAAGCCTTCGATTACGGTGAAGGTTGTAGGTGATAGATGAAAGCATGGGTAATTATTGACCGTTATTGATCCAAAATGAGAAATCTTAAAGTTTTACGAATTTTGCTTAAACCCCTTGTGGATTAGAACATCTGTGCTATAATCAGGGTGTAACTACTCACCAGATACTTCATTCTGTCCCGGATGGAAGGTGGATCAGGTATGCTGCGCATTCGCATTAGAGCGTCGGATCCCATTCAATTTATCTGATGGTCGATCATTCCCTGATCGAAAGTGTGCATATTCTTTTCCCATGGATCAGGAATTCTGTCGATAATTTGCCTTCATGGATCATAGCGAGTTCGCGTAAACACGTTGTCATTAGAACAATTGTGCTATAATTGAAGATAAGTTGGCATGCTAGCTTCAATCAAATCATCTTCATATCGGTTTGGTTTCAACCAATATCAGCGCTCTCTTATCGATAGATGCTCTTCTGTATGAATAAGACATTCGTCAAATAGTATAGACCTTTCCTATAGCGTTGATTTTATTCATTAAAAGCATTTGACTGAGTGATCTCTCTCGGTATCAGTGCACTTACTCACCCGTGTCACTCAATCCCCTCTCCATCTAGGGAGGTGAGGCGGTGAGTAGTTACATTAGGGTGTGTTCATTTAGACGGATTTATTTGATAAACACACCCGTATATCGATACAGCGCTCTTCTGTATCGATATAGGCGCATTCATATTTTGTTGGTTTTTTCAATAAAAGCATTCGTATACCGAGTGATCTTCTCGGTACCAGTGTGTAACATACTCACCACATACCTCATTCCCCTCTCCCTTTCAGGGAGAGGGTGAGGGTGAGGGTGATTTCGTGCATTCGTGTTAGAGCGTGGGTTCTTTACGCGCTTTATTCGTGGATAGTCGCTGCATTCCCTGATTTGAACGTATTTGATTATTTTTTCAATTCATCAAGAACTCTATAGCAATAATTCTGCCCTCATCAGCATGCGAATTAGGAATTACTGGAGCTGAGGCGGTGAGTAAATACATCAAGGAGCGTTTATACAGTGTCTTTACCTGTAGTGTCTTCACGTTTTCACTATGTTTTCACTGCTTTGCCCGCAGCATCGCGAGTGTTTTTCACGAGCGACGAAGAGTGTTCTATAAGAGCGATATTGAATGCAATTATTTTTTTTTACAATTCAATTAATATCAGCCCATTAGTTATGGCTTGGTATTCCATAAATCTGGCATCTTACAAATTTTCCAAAAGCTTATTCGTTTCGATTCGTTATTTTATGGAACGAACCGCCCCTCATAATATCAGAACCTTGATTACCAAGGATAGCCGTTGGGAAGGATTTCATCCTGGCACATTTATATGCACATTCGTCATCTGGGAAGGCCTGAAGGAAAGTCCCTCTCCCCTTATGGTATTCACCCAACGGTAGAGGCGCACATTGTCCGGTCCGGTTTTTGACCGGAGCGGAGGAATCCAAAATTACCCTTCTCAAAATTCCTTCCCTGCATTTCTCCGAATTCCTGGTATGTCACCTGTCGAGAATGAATGGCCGTTAATAAAAACCACCAAAATATGAATGACAGATAGCGTTGCAAACCTTCCCCAGCAAGCTTTCAAAGGATGGATGAATGCTGGATTGTATAGTTCTTGAAGTGGTCAATTCAGTGCCAGGCTCTCCCCTGCCTCAATCGCTGCCAGGTTGTCCTCCGCAAACTCAGCCCGCGCAGACACCGCCTCCTTGAATGCCTCCAGCGGGTAGATCTGCATCTCGTTAATACCCTCGCCAGGGCAATCATCGCCCAATACTCTTTTTTATTCGCCCATCGACCGGTCTGTTTAAAATCGATGGGGATGAGTCTGGCTTTGGTCTGAATAGGAAGCAAGCTCGCTGTTGATGACCAAGGTATCCTTCTCAGTCATGGCAGCCAAGCTGGCTGCGTACAGTCGCTAGCCCTTCTTTGAACAACAAGCAGCATCACTTCGGGCTTGCTGATCCCGGTATAACCAATCTCTCTCGGTGCCAGGATCACCTCCGAAACCGAATGCCCCGATTTCACCGTCACCGGGTAATCATTGCGCTGGGTGGCCCACAAGCCCGAGAGCACCGCCCCTCGGCAGAATAAGCGTTGCCGCTGAGTTGATCTTCTTCCCAGCCGCCCCCGCAATGACGATACCCATCCGCTGGTCCAGTTTGCTCTCATACTTCGGTTGGATGGGTCTGGCAGGCATGGGTGTTTTCCCAGCTTCTCCAGCCACCGATTGGCGATATGCCCGGCTGTACTCCGGTCGGGTTCGATTGGTGGATGATCCCCGTGGGGAAATTGAGCGCTGGTCAGGGTATTCTCCAACAGGCTCTTGCTGAAGCGGTTATTGGGCACATAATAGGCTGTGCACAACTCCCAGATATCCACCAGCGAGAAGCCTTCATTCTGGATGGCTGTAGCCAGTAAATCAGGCAGTCCTTTATCGAATGAAGTCGTCCGGGCGACAAAGCTGGCTCCGTTCACTGCCACCGTCTGGCAGATATCCATCGGGTGCTCCAGCTGCCCAAGTGGGGTCGAGCTGGTCAATCCTCCCAGCTGGTGTGGTGACGGAATGCTCCCCACCTGTCATCCCGTAGTTGAAGTTGTTGAACACCACCACGGTCACCCCGATATTGCGCCGGGCAGCATTGATCAGGTGGTGCCCGCCAATGCCGCAGCCTCCGTCCCCCATCAGGACGATCACCTTGAGCTCGGGATTTGCCAGCTTGATCCCCGTGGCATAGGTCACCGAGCGCCCGTGCAAACCATGGAAGGCATTCGTGGTGAAGTATTTATCCGCCAACCCGCTGCAGCCGATATCAGTCACGATCACCACCTTGTGCGGATCAAGCTGCAGCTTGACCAAGGCAGCATTCAGGTGATTGGTAATCATGCCATGCCCGCAGCCCGGGCAGAAGAAATAGGGTAATAGCGTTTCGTCCAGGTAGGTCGTCATCGGTTGATCGCTCATAGCAAGTCCTCCTTGATCGAGGATTTCTTCTGGGGAGATCAGCTCTCCATCCACCCGGTTGATCCCCATCACTTCGACTCCATCCGGTACCAATCGCTCCACTTCCAGGCGGTACTGCCCCAGGTTCAGCTCAGGCACGATCACCTTGCGGATGCCCGCAAGTGCAGCCCTGATCTCCTTTTCCGGCACCGGCCAAAGGGAGTAAACCGTCAACGATGAGACCAGCCTGCCCTTCTCCCGTGCGGTGTGGACAGCTTCTTCTACTGCTCGCGTAGTCACCCCATAGCTGATGACCAACGTCTCCGCTCCAGGCTGCAGGTCAGCTTTGACCATCGCAATCTCATCCAGATGCGCTTCCACTTTGGCTGCCAGGCGCTCGTTCAGCTTGCGCACCTTCTCAGGGTTCTTGGTAAGCTGCCCATGCTCGTCATGCGTGGAGGTGGTAAAGCGCAGGATGTGCGCTCCTCCATAAGGAGAGTAATGCGGGTACTTCATCGGGTGCTGTCACCCGATAAGGGATGAATTCACTATCCGCAGGTGCAGTCTGCCCGCTCACGAACTGTGATGTTTATCAAATTCTTCCATATCCACCGTCGCCAGCGTCAATGCGGTCTCCTTATCCGTCGCCAGGAAGACCGGCACCCTGAAGCGCTCTGCCAGGTCGAAGGCTTTGCAGGTCAGGCTGTAGCACTCAGGCACGTTCGTCGGTGACAGCACGATCACCGGGTAACCGCCCGAGGTACCCCAGCGCAGGAACTGGATATCCCCCTGTGCCACGGTGGTCGCCCCACCCGTTGCCGGACCCATGCGCTGGACATCCACGATCACCATCGGCACCTCGCCCATGATCGCCAGTCCGATGTTCTCACTGTACAGGCTGATGCCTGGTCCGCTGGTGGCAGTCATCACACGTTTCCCGGTCATGGCAGCCCCGATGCAAAACCCCATCGAGGCAATCTCATCTTCCGCCTGGATGGCAATGCCACCCACCTTGGGCAGCTCCCGGATCATGTATAGCAGGATATCCGTCGCGGGTGTGATCGGGTAACCTGCGAAAAAGGTGCAGCCCGAATGGATCGCCCCCCGTACGATCGCCTGCGCCCCATTGATCAGCTCACGCATGGATTGCCTCCAACCTGTCACGATTGGCACAAGTATAACCAATAGGTGATATTCTGACAGCATGAGTTGGTCACCCTTTTATCTGTACTTTTATACATTCCTACCCAGGATTCAAGCACGAATAGAGCAAGAATCGGGTGGATTAAACCTCCATTTGCTTATAATGATGGCATGATTAATTACACACAACTCTCCGATGACTATGCCCGTATCGAGCAGGTCATTTATTATCTCGAAAAGAATGCCTCCCGCCAGCCGACCTGAGCGAGATCGCTGAACACATCCACCTCAGTGAATATCATTTCCAACGCCTGTTCACACGCTGGGTAGGCATCAGTCCCAAACGCTTCTTGCAGTTCATCACCAAGGAACATGCCAAGCAGCTGCTGGCTCAATCCACCAGCATCCTGGAAGCTGCTTATCAGGTTGGGCTTTCCAGCCCTGGCAGGTTGCATGATCTGTTCATCACCTGGGAAGCAGTCACCCCGGGTGAATACAAGCTGCGTGGGGATGGGTCTCACCATCAACTATGGCTTTCATCCCACACCTTTCGGTGAGGTCCTGTTGGGCAGCGACAGATCGTGGCATCTGCAACCTTTCATTTGTCATGCCCGCTGGTCGTTCTGTAGCCCTGGAGGCTCTACATAAGAACTGGCCCAAAGCGAGCCTGGTTGAGAATCCGCATCTCACTCAGCCTTTGGTTGCAGCGATTTTTCGCTCTCCACGATCTATGACGCTGATAATCCACTGCATCTATATCTGAACGGATCCAACTTCCAGCTCAAGGTGTGGGAAGCGTTGTTGCGCATCCCATCTGGCAATGTGGTATCATACCGGGATATTGCCAGCTACCTGGGGGAACCCAATGCTTCACGTGCAGTGGGTAATGCACTGGCACGCAACCCTGTGGCAGTACTGATCCCCTGCCACCGTGTGATCCACTCCTTGGGTGAATTTGGGAATTACCATTACGGTGAGGCACGTAAAGTGGCCCTGCTCGGTTGGGAAATGGCAAAGGTTGCCTACCCGGGTAGCTGAAACCTGGAGTTACATCACTTATGAAAGCTCGTGCCTGGGTTGCTCTGATTGCAGTCTATATCGTATGGGGTTCCACCTACCTGGCCATCCGTTTCGCCATCGAAACCATCCCACCTTTCCTGTCAGCGGGGATGCGCTTCCTGGTCTCTGGTGCCATCTCTATTCTTATGGCGCCGCCTGAGTGGTGACCCCGCACCCAAAAAGTGGAATGGCGTTCTGCTTCCATCATCGGGCTTCTCCTGTTGTTGGGTGGGAATGGTAGGCTGGTATGGGCAGAGCAACGCATCCCATCGGGTATCGCTTCCCTGTTCATCGCCACCACCCCACTTGTGGATGGTGTTGATCAACTCACTGCGACCAAACGGTGCAGCGTGCCAATTGGCTCACCTGGCTGGGTGTACTTGTGGGGCTCATCGGGACGGCGTTGCTCGCCAACCCCTGGCAAGTCCCACACTGCCAGCCCCGCATTGGACCCGCTTGGGATGGTGGTGCTGATCCTGGCAGCATTATCCTGGTCGATTGGTTCCCTCTATAGCCGGAAAGCTTCCCTTCCCACTTCGCCCATTGATGGGAACTGGCATGGAAATGCTGGTTGGATCCTTGGGCTTATTTGCCTTTGGCACGATCTGATTGGGGAATGGAGCCAATTTCACCTCGCTGCCATATCACTGCGCTCATTGGGTGGTCTGGCTTACCTGATCGTATTTGGTTCGGGCATTGGGTTTGTAGCCTACACCTGGCTGCTACGCAACGCACCCACTCCACTGGTATCCACTTATGCGTATGTCAACCCGGTGGTGGCAATCCTGCTGGGCAGTGTCGTTGTCGATGAACCGTTGGAGGCAATAGAGATCATCTCAGCCCTGATCATCATTGGTGGTGTAGTCTTAATCACCACGGCAAAATCCTGTGGGATAGAAAAGCAGATGCAATTCCACTTACAGCAGGAGAAGATTAATTCCCTGAAGAACTAACCAGCAACGAATTGATGACTTTAACAATTTTCCATTATCTATGTGAATCAGCACCCCACGTAAGATCCCCTCAGAGTATTCACTCCCTGGATTTACGCATAGAGTCCGACCAATTCCAATTGCACCACGACACTCGTGGATATGTCCGTGGAGCCCAACTATCGGCTGATATTTTTCTATCATCTCCCTTACTGCTTTACTGCCAACGGAGATCATATGAGGTTGCCCGCCCACCATGACAGATTTCAGGTCGGCGTCCAATTCTGGGGCAATGTCCAGGGTGCTATCATAAGGTGGAGCATGGAAATTAAAAACACAATGGGATGGATCTGGAACCTTCTGTAATAAAGTTTCCAGACGCACGCGAAGTTCTTCCTCTTCAAGATCCCGCGGGCAATGCCAGGGAGTCATGTTGGCATACCCGCAACTAGCCATGGTATGCACACCATCCAAATCGACAACCTCTCCATCCGGGCAAATTACTACATCGGAATTTCTTAGAACCTTATCCAGGTCGAATAGATCATCATTGCCTGGGGAAATAAAACACTTAACCGCAGAACCCCTAAGTCGTTCTTCTGCCATGTGCACCCAGCGAGTTACTGTCTCTGTCATCACCTGTGAGAATAGAGCTTCAACTTCGGATGGATTAGACAGCAATTTAGCTTTCTCATCTCGAGTGACTACATAAGGATAATAACCATTACTTCGAATCTGGCTCTCAAGCTTAACCAGCTCCTCTGGAGAGTGCGCCACCCACTCCTGACCAAATAAATAGGCTTGATAATTATTATCCGTTTGCTCAATGGTGATAATTTGTTTGCCGGTGATATCTCCACCCATCACCAGCACATCCGCCTTATAAAAATCAGCTGCTTTTAGAAACTTAATAAAACAAGGTTCGGACCCGTGGATATCAGTGGAAAAAAAGATGCGTGTAAATTTTTTCTTTTCCTGTTTGTCGCGTTTAAACCAGTGCATGCTTCACCTTGAAGACCGGGATGGCTCTTATGAGATCAACAACTTGATCGGATGAGCCATCCCGGGATGGAATAGTTTTTGGGTAAACTTTACTCTGGAGGAATAGTCTTGAAGTTCAGGTCGATGTTGATGCCCTTTCTAGCATTCAACGCGCGTGCCACCCAGAACCAGATGAAGGTGAAGAAGAAGACGCTGATCATGCCCCATAAACCAGCTCGTGATGCCAGCCCAAGGTTGGGTTCAAGTAGATAAAAGACGATTAACACTGTCCCTACTACAGTTCCCCATGCGCCACACAGAGTGATTAAAGGGATCTTCCCTACCTTATATTTAGAGATGGGTGAAGCTTCATAGAGCGCTTTTGCCCGATAGGGGAAGATAGCGGCAGCCAGGCAAGTTAGCGACTGATATATCGTGGCTTCAAGTGAGGTAGATAAGGTGTAGCTTGCCAGGTTAGGCACAAACCACAGCAAAACAGCTAAAATCTCAGCGCCAATGAGTAAAAACAGAATAGAATTTACTGGTGAGCCACGAAAACGGCGGCTGATCTTGCCCAACGAATCGGGAAGTAATCTGTCAAGACTCATGGCGACAATCAGACGGCTGCCTCCAATAAAGCAGTTGAAGCTTTGCTGTACTGCCTGAGTGAGGAATCCAAAGAGGGTCAACACGATCACGATTGCCCCTCCGCCCATTATTGGAATTAGAATACTGGCATATGGCTGGACCGGGAATGCAATCGTCCGATTAAACCAGTCATAACCCAGGGCAAGGGTGAACTCCTTTCCGCACACTCTCAACAACAGTGCCATTGTGACTGCCAATACCAGGGTGCCAAAAACCAAAGAAGCTTGCATCACCCGGTTCAGGGTGCCAAAATTATGAGCATGCTTGATCTCCCCCAGGTTAGGCATGGACCAAACCGCCCAAATGAGGTTGAACCAGGCAATGGCAATGACACCGATCATGCCATATAATCCTCCCCCTGCCTTGGGATCGAAACCGTTGGCATAAGCGGTGTCGATAACATATTGATAGTAATTGGTCTGGCTGGGATCAAATTTCGCCATGAAAGAATTGAAGTTGGCAACGAAGGTGGCTTGCGTAGTTGTAAGCAAGACGACGGTCATTACCACAATGCTGATTAACACACCCGCAAATAGGAACCATTGGAGCCGTAGATAAGTCTTCATGCCAGGGAAAAAGCCAACGGCGATCACTACATTGGCGATTAAAGCGGTTACTAAAATGCCCCAATTGCTCGCAAACCATGTTCCCAGGCTTAGTAAAGCGGCATTACTAGTGTATACACCCAACAAGGAGAAGAAGGGTGAAAGGACCATACCAGCTATCCAGTATCCGCTCAATTCAAGCCAATATAGCAACCATAGCGTCTGGGCAAATAGAGCCATGAAGGCTAATGATGGATGTAGGATACGACTTTGGAAAATATAATCTCCACCACTGCGTGGCATGGCAGAAGCAAGCATCGAATATGCTGTATAGATCGGTACAATGGCGATAGCTGCGAAGATGAGACCAAGTATCGGATTGGTAGCTGGGAACTCACCAGGAGCCCATACGTAAAACATTGCAGCGCCAGTCAGCACCAAAAGTGTAAATACGTTATACATCCAGTGATCGATAGCAGAAATTTCCCGGGTTAATCCTGAAGCAGTTCTACGGAATACCCCCTGAACAAGACTAGAATCCTTGGCAGGCATTTCGCCTGGAGTGGGCATAGCCATATGAATTATCCTCCTTTGATTGGTTAATTATTAATCAATTCCCAGACATCAAAAACGAACCCTAGTAAAGTTTATTTTCACCTCCTTATCTGCATAATATGCAATAATCAAATAAAAATCGCCTTAGGTACAGCGATCCTCACTGTAACCGCGGGATCCACAATTTGCCCTATGCGTACATCTCCCGCAATACTCACTAGAACATAGGCTTCCTCTGTGCTTAAGTGCTTGTCTACCTCCAACCACCTTACCATATCTTGTAAAGCAATCTTTATAGCAGATTCCAATCCTTCTGCTGAAGCCACACTCATCAGCTCATCTTCGGTCTCGATACGTGGTCTCGGGATTGTATAGTTCCGAATAATGTCCAGGCGGATGGTCACTTCTGCCCCGCACTCGATGCCAGTTCCACATACCTCTCCATCGCCCATGGTGGCATGCACATCACCCACGCCAAAGAGAGCCCCATCGACAAGAACCGGCAAATAAACCTTACTCCCAGTGCGAATATCTGTCGTATCCAGGTTACCCCCATGTGAACCTGAACTCAACGTTGTGATAGGTTCATATGGAGCAACTCCAATGGTACCGATCATGGGTTTGCTAGGCAACCGAATGGACTTTCCATAGCGAATAGAGCCATCATTCTCAAAATGGAAAACCTTGGTATATGGACCTGGAATCATTTCTTGCAAGGCGCCGAACCCAGGGATAATTAAGGCTGCTCCCCAATCCCAAGGTTTTATATCAAGGATTTCTGCCACCAGGGTGTCACCGGGTTTCGCCCCGTTGATAAAAACCGGACCTGTGGCAGCGTTGACATGATTTAGATCTATTTTGCTGGCTGAATCTTCATCTGTGTGGATCTGATCATCCAAAGCATCCAATGTCTCGAAGAGAATGGTTGTCCCTGGATCAACCCTAACCGCTGGAGGGTTTTGCGGGCTAAAAAAGTAAGTGGCTGTCTGTTTACTGAGACGGAGCATCACTGCACCTCCTCAAACACCAATTGATAAGAAATGATTACCTTTCCAACTCGCCAACTTCTTTATACCATTTTACCGAAGTACCTACCTGTGCGCGTAGTTTCCATTTCAACGTCTTGGGCTCAGCTTCAATTTGTTGGAGCATTTGGTCTATACGTGCATGTACTATCTGCCGGTTTTGATCATTTATCAATTCATATTTATCTAAAAACTCATCTCGAATTCGCTGCAAGTTGTTTGTGGCAGTGTGATAAAAACCCCAATCGTTTGCCATTCGTCTAACAATATACTTGGCGTTGATGGTTTCTTCCGCCTCTGATATCGGATGTTCCAAAAAGAGAATGATGATGTCGATGATATCCTTTTCGTTGATACGTACAATCTGTAACTTTTCCAATAAGAGATCAGATAATGAAATTGTCTGTGGATCTATCGTCAATCGGTCACGAAAATCGATTTTATGGCACATATCCAGCTGGTCGAAGAATATATCTACTCGCAAACCATTCGGGTGGAAAAATATAACCCGATCAAGCCCATGGAGCATTGCCCGTCTTTCATCGAAAGAATAACCTAAACCGGTAAGGAGTTCTACGATTTGTTCCCATTGTTTCGAGATCGCCATGTAATCCAAATCTGAAAGGGTTCTGCCCAAAGACTCGACGTAACTCAGAATACATAGGGCAGCGTATATCAAATGCCAATGCCCCTAATAGACGGATTACGATGTGTTTTTTTTCAGCCTCTGCCAGGATATGCTGATGTTCTTGATTTAACAGCTCAAAAGGGAAAGCATCCATGACTTATCCTATTCACCTCATGAAGTATATAGAAATTTTTATTTGAAAGCAAGTGCCTTTTATCATAACAACGTATTCATCAGAAGGCGATTTTTCCAGGATTTATAAACTGAATCAGACACGCTGACATATATTACCAATAATCTCCAAGGTTTAGAACCCCAATAGAATGTATGAGTTGTCTTCCAAAGTATGATGTCTATTATTTTGACAAAAAATCCTTTTCTGCAATTGTGTACCCATATAGATTTATTATTACTAAATTTATATCTCTAGCTTATGAGGAACCAGATATTTCATTTTCGCTCTCTGAGCTCATCAAGGTACGTCAAAATGACCAATATTGTTTGGTTCTCTTGATTAAAAATCTGTTGAACTGCCTCCCAGCATTAGAAATCGTCAAATATTCACAATTCTCCATAAGATAGTCCTTGCTGAGAACATATGTGCTATAATGATGCGCGATTCTTAATTCATATTCAATATAGATCTGGATATAATGACTTTCCCCCATTCCATTCACTTCCACCCACGTCTATACGTATATATTTTAAAGCTAAGCGCTCGCAACGTCAGTATATGGTAATTGATTCGAATTGTTTTTCAATTTTTATTAAATTACCCCGTTTATAAAAGAGGTCGGTCATAATGTGTGTTTGTAATCTAAATCAATAATTCTGCGTACCCAAGCCTTGTTCGGATTTTATAGATTACCCGTCAACCATTCTTGTTATACCTGTACATATGTACATGCTATCCACCATGCTGCTCAGAGAACTCAATATTTATTTAATTCTTCAAACTGATTGGCAGGAAAACCTTGACATTGATTGTGATTAACCATGTGTCTCTCACAATACCTACCGGGTTGCTTGCCGAAACCGATAACTGGTGCAGTCCAGGGTGATCCCAATTGTAAGTCAACGTATCTGATACACCCGCGGTGTGAGTGATATTCAATTGTTCGTCAATCGTCCAAACGTAAGTCATGGGGACTGTTGTGGTAATAGGATTAACTATTGCCGTAAAGGAATAATTGCCGAATACATCCCCCTCATCAGGTCCGCTAATTTGAACAATATCTGGAGGCATGCGCACCGGTAAAGATAATGTATCTGTAGTCGACCCGTGGGTATTCATCGCAGTAACTGTAATCACCTGCGTTCCAGGGATATCCCACACGTAATTGACTGTATCACTCAAACCTGTGGTATGAGTTATTGGCAGTTGCCCGCTGGCTTGCCAGGTATAGGAAATGGGCAGGACAACATCCGTAGGTACGGCAGTCGCCGTGAATACATTTACATCACCAACCCTGCTTTCGGAGGGTCCACTAAGCGTAACAATGGGAAGTGTATTCCCAATGTCAATTAGGTGAGTATCCACCACCATACCCCCTGCATTGGAGGCAGTCACGGTGATCGATTTTGTACCAATCTCATCCCAGGTGAATTCAACACTATCGTCTATGTCGCCGACTTGAACCACCGGTGGCGAATCTGTAGCTTCCCAGGTATATGTGATGGGTACAGTGACATCACTCGGGCTGACAGTAGCCGTGAAAGGAATGCTATCTCCAAGATTAGCCTGTTCAGCGCCGGTAATCTCCACATCCGTCATTAGAGTAAAGTGGTTGCGAATAGTCACTTCAAATCCAGTGGGAGTAATGGAGTCAACAGTCACTGCGATTTCATTGGCCGAATTTACGAAAGTCTCCCCAACTCTCCACATTGCCCCCTCGTCGCCAGTATTACCATTTCCATCACTATCAATTACGTGAGCAGGTTCACCTCGACCCGATACCACTTCATGGATGATAACCGCTTCACCAGGCAACCAGCTATCATACCCTGCAAATCTTCGAGCTTCTACAGTGAAAAAATGAGCAGGGGAATTATCGATTAGCACGCGTGCGCCCAGGTAATTAGTCGTTTGCGGCATTGCAATTCTTTCCAAGGTGATATGGCTGATCGTGCCTACCTCAGCAATGAACATTTGTGCCGGGTCTATCCACCCTAAGATATCTTTATGATAAGAGATTGTGTGTTGACCAAGAGTGCCATAAGTAAGGTCATACCCGCCCCTATATAAATTACTCCAAAAATCACTCATCACATCCCATTGATTATCATAAACCGCGCCGTAATCACCAGATGAATGTGGCAAACCAAAACCATGCCCAGTCTCATGGGCGATCACGCCGGTATTCTCATATCCCCAGGGTGGTTCCCAGGTGGTACGCCAATTCTTGCAAATGCCATCCAGACACGCGTACCAGGTGCCACCCCAGGCACAGCAATCCAGATCAGCGTTGAACATAAGATTGATGCCGACGTATGGCGTGAAATCGACGGACGAGTCGGCAGCAGCAGTGCATTCCGCCGCTGCAGTCCACCAGTTCAAATTTCCCCCTGGGAGATAATAAGAACGAACATGGGGTAGGTTATACCAGCCAAATGCACCCGAGCCTTCCAGATTGACAAGATCATAAGAATTCTGGCGCCAGAAATGATCAAGACCGGGATAATTTGCTGAGTACATACCTTGAAAGTAAGCCAGGTTCCTTGGCTCAACGGTGACATCCGCAAACTTACACATGATCGACACCCAAGGCTGTGAACCAATAATTGCCTGAGGAGTGGCCGATACGCCATGGTCTAGGGCAATCGACTGGACCTGCAAGAACGCTCCAGCAACCAACCATCTCCCTTGCACAATCACCCCCTTTTGGTTGAGACCATTCAGCCCACCCATGGAGGTCAATAAATTCTCACTAAAGTCCAGCTGGATAGTCTCATTCTGAACGGTTGAGAGGAAATAGGAGGTACGGGTTTCCCCAGAGTTTGGGGCGCCATCCCCCCAGACGATGTTGATGATCCCCTCCAATACTACCGGTGAGGCAGCTTGTCCACTCTGAGAATATCCCCCCTGGACCAGCAGAGTCATGACAGCAATAATGTTAAAAACGAAGAATAACCGTCTCGGCACCATGCATCTCTCCTCAATTTATACAATGAGTACTTACGGGTCCGTCTATGATTATAACCTGAGAGCCGATTTGCCAAGCGCAAAACAAGCACCCATATTTCGACCTTAATGAATGTTAAAAAGGGTAGAAAAACCCCCTCGGAACAATCTTCCGAGGGGGTTTGATTAGCTTTTATATAACCACCACTCTCAGATATCTCGCTTTGGCTTTTTTATGCTAACCACCAGTAATGGGATCAGGATCAAAGGTAGCAATCCTGCGCCACACAAGCCTGATGGCTGGCTGGGAGGTACCTGGGTTGGTGTTGGATTGGGCTTGTTTGGTGTTGGACTCGGCTTGGTTGGTGAAACTGGCGTGGTGGTAGGTACATCCGAGTTAGATGGTGTGGAGGTTGGCGTGACATTTACCCGTTCAACTGGTTTGATACTGGGAATCACTTCATACACAACGCCATCGGATAAAGCAATGACCTGGTCTCCCAGAGCGAATGCATCTGCCAGCTCAGGATTTTCGGCAACCAGAGCAAAGTAATCTGGCGAGAGAAATTCTATCTTCGTGGACTGCATCGTGTCAGGGTCGTAAGCTGTGTCGATCCATTTACCCTCAGAAAGTACATAGGTACGCGACCCTAATACACGAACGGTCGTGGATGCTTCGCCTTCCAACTCAGGTGCACTGGCTGCACCCTGCATGGCACCCGCATCTGCAGCTGATTGGACTGCGGCCTGACCTGCTGGTGCTGGAGTGGGCATCGCCTGTATTTGCCCAAAGGTTTCATTTGCCAGGCGTTGTTGTTCAGCTTCACCCAAGGGAGCCTTATCCGTCACCAGATAAGAGGTGTACGGGGTGACGATACCATAGCGGATGCTTAATCGCACGATCTGATCGATGATTTCCTGGTTGGCACCTTGCAGGCGGATCTCATTAAGCAGATAACCTACCTTGCGCGTCGCCCACAATCTAGGTATAGATGCCTGCATGGAATTAGCAGGTGACTCCTCTTCGAATACCTGGTCGGAGAAAGTGAAGGTTTGTCTATTACCACTTACCTCACCAGTGAGATAAATATCCGTTGAACCCCCATCCCTGTACCGGCCTAACAAGATCACCTGTGAGCCTGCAAACAAGTCAGACAATGGGTACGGGTAAAGATCATAGGTGGAAATATCATCAAAACTAAGATCCAGGTTGGTTAGCACCGGGGTGCTAATGCTGTTATAAAACGATGAAAGGATCTCATCTAATTTCATTCCTGGTTGAACGTAAGTGCTGCGCCCATGATGATCTTGAGAAATCGTGTCCAGAAGGATGGTATCCACGTCATAACCCACACCAAAAGCGAACAGGCGAAGATTATCGGGAGCATTGGCAGAAAAATTGGAAAGAATGGATTGGCTGTCCGTCACACCTTCAGTGGGTAATCCATCCGTCATGAAAATTAAGTAAGTGGAGCGTTCGGGATCCACCATGGCAGCAGCTTCCAGCAAAGCCCGATTGATATCGGTTGACCCTTCTGCCCGCATACTATCCAGCCAGGCACGGGCTTCTGCTGCTTCGGAGGCAGGTCTCAGCCCACTGGCATACATCTGAACGCCTGTGCTGAAAGAGATGATATTGAACCTGTCCCCACTATTGAGGTTCTCTAAAATAAATCGTGTTGCTTGCTGTGCCTGCTGGAATTTCTCACCATCCATGCTCCCCGAACGGTCGAGTACCAATAGCAAATCTTTTGGAATGACCTGGTCTGTGGTGTTGATCCGTGGGGCAAGCAGGACGAGGAAGAAGCCATCAGGATCGTTGCTATCGGAAGGATCACGATATGTCAATAAGTGGAAGGCTTCCGTTTCACCCAATGAATAGTACAAGGCAAAATCGATATTTGGAAGCACATTGGCAGCCTCGTACCCCACTTTCACGTGATGATCGCTATCGCGGCTCACTCCGACCGCATGACTGGGTGAATAAACTGCCCGGATGGGAGTGCTGGATTGAATATCAACGCTGATAGTGACTGATTCAATCGGCAAAGCAGAAAATTGCTCGGTATTAAGTGGGTAAATATAACTCACCAATCCCCCTTCCGCTGGGAGAGCCTGGGTATACTCCAGCTCAATCCGACGCTCACCCTGCGGTGCGATGGGAAAAATGCGTGCCTGGACAGCACCACGCCCGATATACTCAAGCAACGCTGGATCACGCATGCTGGCGACAATCTGTTCATAGGTTTGGCGAGCCTGGGTAGCATCCAATACCTGACCTTCCACGGGCTGCCCATCCACCCACAAGGTAAAACCACTTACCGCAGCATCATCCGGAATGGGAAATATATACGTGCCTTCAATGGTCCAATCATTCGGATTATAAAATACCTGGTCCACGTGGGTGACAGCCAGCTGGTCCTGTATTGAGATTGTTACATGGTGGTAGCGGATCACGAGCTGGTCCATCGGGATAAACACCGGTGGACATGGACCTGGGTCGCACAGGGGTGGGTCTGGGATGATCATTCCATCTGCAAATGCCGAAGTTGGTAAAGCTAATGTCGAGATCAAGATAATGAGTAAACTGGTGCTGAGCAGGATGGACCTGGTTTTCATAATCGCCTCCCGAGCTATCGATTTTTAATGGTGCCTAAATAAAGGATGATTGTTTGCGCATAAGACGGTAATAAATCGTAAAAAGTTCCGGTGGTATAATCATTTTCTCGATTGGGAGACTTAGAAGAATAAAATGGCATTGGAATTATTAGATAAATTGGCTGGTATTGAACAGCGTTATGAAGAGCTCGACCAGCTCTTTATGCAAGTCGGTGACGACTACCAACGCGCAGCTGAGCTGAATAAAGAACGCATCGACCTGGAGCCTATCGTCAGTAAAGCGCGTGAGTACCGGCAGGCTCTTGAAAGAATGGACGATGCGCGTTCCCTGCTCGAAGGTGATGATGTCGATATGCGCATGCTGGCAGAAGCAGAAATCCTGGACTTGGAACAGCAGATCGATCGATTGGAAAGTGAGATCAAAAGCATGCTGTTGCCCAAAGACCCACGTGATGAGCGCAGTGTGATCATGGAAATCCGGGCAGGAACGGGTGGTGATGAAGCAGCCATCTTTGCCGCAGACCTTTATCGGCTATATTCCCATTATGCCGAGGCTTGGAAGTGGTCAACGGAAGTACTGTCCTCGAGTGATATTGGAATTGGTGGTTTCAAAGAGATCATATTCCTCGTCAAAGGCAGGGGTGCTTATTCGCGCTTGAAATACGAATCTGGCGTTCACCGTGTGCAGCGCGTACCCGTGACGGAATCCCAAGGTCGAATTCACACTTCCACGGCAACGGTGGCGGTGCTGGCGGAAGTCGACGAAGTCGAGATCAATATCCCGGAATCGGATATTCGCATGGATGTGTACCGTTCAGCCGGTGCGGGTGGTCAGAATGTGCAAAAGAATGCTACCGCAGTACGCATCACCCATATCCCCACCGGGATGGTCGTCGCCTGCCAGGATGAACGCTCCCAGCTGCAGAATCGCCTGCGCGCCATGAGTATTTTGCGAGCCCGCTTATACGAGATGGAGGAAGAAAAACGGCGTGCTGAGATCGATGCCAACCGTCGCTCTCAGGTTGGAACGGGTGAGCGCTCTGAAAAAATCCGAACATACAACTATCCCCAATCACGTGTGACCGATCACCGCATCAACCTTTCAACATATAATCTGACCGGCTTTATGACCGGGGCACTGCTAGATGATTTTATCGATGAGCTGGCTACCCGCGACGAAGCCGAAAGGCTTTCTACCCTTGGTGAAGAGACTGTGACTGCGAGTGGTGGTTGATATAATTGCGTAAGTTTTTACATCAGTAATTAAAGCACGGGTATACCGATTTCACCTCCTTCTAAATAGTGATGGGTTTATTGCCCTTCTTCTTATGGAAATCACCATACAGGAAATACTGCCTCTTCTCAGCCACCAACTTCGCCAAGTTAGCGAAACAGCCACTCTAGATGCACAAGTATTAGTCGCTCATTACCTTGATAAATCTCGCACATGGGTTATCGCTCATCCTGAAGCTCCGATAAACAATACCCAATATAAGAAAATAATAAAGGCCGTGAATCAAATCGCACATGGCGAGCCATTGCCATATGTCATAGAGCATTGGGAGTTCTATGGATTGGATTTCCATCTGACACCATCAGTGCTTATCCCCCGCCCTGAGACTGAGCTATTGGTCGAACTTGGCACCAATTGGTTGCGTCACCATCCACCTCAATATAAAGTTGTGGACGTAGGCACTGGCTCAGGGTGTATTGGGATTGCTCTGGCGAAGAACATCCCTGATTTAAAGCTGCTCCTGACGGATATTTCCTCAGAGGCTTTGGAGGTCGCTAAGGTTAACGCTGAGAAATATAGTCTATTGAATAGATTGGAATTCTTGCAGGCAGATTTACTGGATGAGGTTCCTGGACCATTCGCCCTGATTTGCGCCAATCTTCCCTATATCCCCACCCTACAACTGATGAAATTGCCCGTGGTTAAGAGGGAACCACGCGTGGCGCTGGACGGTGGATTGGGAGGGATGGAGGTGATCAGCAGGTTACTTGAACAAGCCAAGGGTCAGTTGGTCTCCGGGGGGTTGATGTTAATCGAGATTGAATCATCCCAGGGAGACGATGTGAAAACCCTTGCCAAGGCATATTATCCTGCCTCAAAAGTGCAGATTCTGAAGGATCTATCTGGTCTGGATAGGTGCATGGAACTCGAGCGACCCAATCTGATTATTCACTTGTGTCAGCGCAAAGAGTGGCTGAAAAGCCAGGAACAGGAAACATATCGAAATAAATCACTTGCTCAAGTGGGATTTATACACTGCTCACAACCCGAGCAAATCCTTGAGGTGGCGAACCATTACTACCAGGGTATCCCAGATTTGATCCTATTGTGGATGATCCCTGATCGAGTGACTTCTGAAATTCGATGGGAAAGTGCAGATGGTGTTCTATTCCCCCATATTTATGGACCTATCAACCGAGATGCTATTATCTCAATTACCGACCTTAAACCAGATCTCGATGGGACCTATCGTGTGATCCAATTCCCAAATAAATATAAAGCAGGCAGGGGTATCCCCGCCTGAATAAGAGCATAAAATATTGAGGCAGGCAATATGAACCTGCCCTGCTATTCGATGCGTGTTTTAATAACGCCGATTACCGCCCGGTCTTCGAAACTTTCCACTGTCTTCCTTGGGACGGGCAAGGTTCACTTTAAGCGTTCGGTTATCAAGTGGAGTGTTATTGAACAGGCTAACTGCCTTTTCTGCCTCAGCCTGAGTACTTAGTTCTACAAAAGCGAAACCACGTGAACGTCCAGTATCCCGGTCTTTGATCAGGCTGACAGAGACCACGGTCCCTGCTTGTGCAAACATACTTCGCAGGTCTTCTTCAGTTGTGTTAAAAGGCAAATTTCCTACATACAATTTATTTTCCATCTCTCCTCCAAAAAATCACCGCCCCGACAATCAGTCGTGGCGATATTCTAACTGCAGCGAGCCTGTATCACTTGACGATTATATCATCATACCCTAAATGACAAGTCGAATTTAAGACTTGATGTTCTAAAATTGATTCCACCCTTGATGTTACAAGATAAAGTATTGTTTTTCATCACTCACTCTTTATGCAGATTACATGAAGCTCACCTGGTCCATGCACACCAATCGTTAAAGCCATCTCGATGTCTGCCGTCCGTGATGGACCAGTTATCAAAACAGACGCAGATGCTTGCTTTACATCCTTTCGTTGCAATACCTGGCTGAGATTCTCAAAAACATCCTTTTCCCAAAGCAGGGCAATATGTACTTCCGGCAGCAAAGATGCAATCAGGGGCCGTCCTGGACCACCCAATAGCAATACTGAACCCGAATCAGCAATTCCAGCCGATGCGCCTGTTAATCCTGCACGTACCAGGCAGTTGGTATCCTGCGTTTCTGCGGTGGGATGGCTGATATGAATTCCTGCCTCAGTGAGTTGTTCAATCAAGCCGACAGGTAGATAAGGTGTTTCCCAGACCATCAGCCGATCTATCCCATGCACTCGTAATGTTTCCAGGATATTATGGGAAACTTCATCGAGTTTACATGAAATAAAATATCCACCGAGAGCTATCAGCTCTGCTTCAAAATCCCCTATTCCTTTGGATGCCGGAATTGGATTGGTTTCCTTGATCTCTGATAAGGCGGCTTGAGCCAGACCAGGCAAGATTGCGTGATCATTCGTACTTTGCAATGGTTCAACCTTTTTTAGATATCTGTCTCGAAATGATCGGGCGGCCGGACGAGGGAAATCCTTCGAATAACCCCATCCACTAAAATCCGGAAGGCGCAGCCAGGATTTTTCTTTTGAGAATATCGCCGCCAGAGAACCAAATATTCCTGCCAGTCTCTGAGCAACCGCAAAACGCCATGGTGATGTGGCTGCAAGAGTAAATAACTTTAACCCAACCGTCAATAGTCCCGGAGCGTTCGGTTTAGTGTTTGATTCAGCCTGGTTAGCCTTTATCCCCGTACGTACCCTTAATAACAGCTTGGGGAGATCAATATCAACCGGGCAGGCTTCCCGGCAGGCTCCACATAAGCTGGAGGCACGCGCCAGATGACCATATTCTAGCTGTCCAAACAGCGCAGGAGAAACTACACTGCCCATCGGTCCAGGATATGGACTGCTCTTTCCTAAAAGATTAACATAAGCATGCCCACCAATTTCACGGAATACCGGACAGGCATTCAAGCATGCCCCGCAACGGATGCAATATAGAATTTCACGTAATCCTGATGCTTGGACGTCTCTGCGTCCGTTATCCACCAGGATCACATGCCGCTCCTGGGGTCCGTCCGGATCCTCTGAGCGGCGAGGGCTGTTCAGCAAGCTGGTATAGACCGATAGTTTTTGCCCGGTGGCTGAGCGTGGCAGGAGGGATAACATCAAGGATAAGTCATCATTGTGGGCACCAGCCGTTCAATACCCATCAGCGCAATGTGGACACGCGGTACTGTGGTCACCATGCGACCATTTCCCTCGTTGGTCACCACACATAATGTACCCGTCTCTGCCACCCCAAAATTAACCCCAGAGATACCGACATCAGCATCGAGGAACACCTGACGCAAGATTCGCCGGGCAGCATTCGTCATGATGCTGATATCTTCGGTGTAAGGTAATCCCAGTTTTTCATGGAATAACCTACCCACATCCTGTCTTCGTAGATGCACCGCAGGCGTGATGATATGAGAAGGAGGTTCTCCCCGTAATTGGACGATATATTCGCCTAGATCGGTTTCAATGACCTTTAAACCATGTTTTTCAAGTGCGTGGTTCAAACCAATTTCTTCACTCACCATGGTCTTCGATTTAGCAATCAGCCTCGCATCGTGCTGACCCGCAATCTCAAGTACCAACTTGATAGCCTGGGCAGCATCCACCGCAGGATGTACCACCATACCATTTTCTTGTGCATGGATTGTGAACTGCTCCAGATAGCTGTCCAGATGTTCAATCACATCTGCACGCACAACATGGGCACGTTCTCGCACCCCTTGGGGGTCGATAAGCGATGCAAATGCATCTTGCCGTACTCTGATGCGTCGTTCTGCATTTGCGTCCAAGGCAGATTGTAAATTTTCGTCTGCCAATGATGCGCGGATTCGGGAATGAAAAACCTTGGTCATCTATGTTTTACCCAAAATATCCGCGATATGCACCGCTCGCTGAGATTTGTGCTGCCGATGCAACCCCCCATTAATATTGGTCACACATCCCGCATCACACGCCACCACTATGGATGCACCGCTTGCCTCCAGGTTCGCAATTTTTCGGTCCAGCATGGCAGCTGATATTTCAGGATGTTCAACCGAGAACACCCCTCCAAAACCACAACAATCTCCGGTGTTGGGCAGCTCCACTAAATCAGCATTATGTACAGCGGCCAGTAACGATCTAGGTTGGCGGTCCACACCCAGACCACGCAACAGGTGGCAGGAGGAATGGTATGTCATCCGTCCTTCAAAACTTGCCTCCAGGTCCGTGACCCCCAATACTATCCACCAGGAATTCGCTGAACTCATACGTGCGTTCTGCCAGTTCCAGAGCACGTGGCAACCATATCGGGTCATCTACAAACAATTCGCTATACGAGTGTCGTATCATTGACGCACACGAGCCTGAAGGCACGACCACTGGACCTGGGTATGTTTCGAAAGCACGTATAGTCTGGATTGCCATCATGCGTGCCTGTTGGCGCAATCCAGCATTGAATGCTGGTTGTCCACAGCACGTCTGACCGGGTGGAAAAGACACCTTGACCCCAGCTTTTTGAAGCACCCGTACGACAGCCTCACCCGTCTCTGGGTACAGTGTATCAATGATGCACGTGACAAATAATTGAACCGTATCCGTCATAAGTTGCTCCAAATATAATTGTAGCCGAATCCTTCATTCTCAGCTAATACACAGATTAACGTCATCACAATAGGAACCACACTAAGATTAAGGTTAACATAAAGGAAATTCCAGAGATTAGCGCAAAACCAACCTGACGTGGTAATATTAACCCCGCTTTGCGTAAATAATGTCGCATAAGCTTTCAGGATGGCTAAAACTATGGACGATTTTAGAACAATCATTCCAAATCAATTTACATTACCCCGAAGAATTAATCGTCTGGGAGAGCTTGCATACAATTTGTGGTGGACGTGGAATCCAGATGCTCAACGCCTTTTTACCCGTATCGATAGTGTTCTGTGGGAAAAAACCAATCATAATGCGGTTCAATATCTACGCCTCGTGGATCCTCCCCGATTAAAAAATCTCATCAATGATCGCTATTTCCTGGAACATTATGATCGCATTTTGCGAGCATTTGATGATTATATGAAATCCAAAAATACATGGTTCGCACGTGCACACCCGAAGCAGATAAATCAACCCATCGCTTATTTTTCCACAGAGTTTGGTTTACATGAGACCTTGCCAATTTATGCTGGCGGGTTGGGTGTACTCTCGGGAGATCATCTAAAAGGAGCCTCCGACTTAGGCTTGCCATTGGTTTCAATAGGTTTCTTGTATACCCAGGGATACTTCTCACAACATATTTCCGAAGACGGCTGGCAGGAAGCGCGTTATCAACGTTTGAAATTTGAGGATTTGCCGGTATTACCGTTTATTAATGAGGATGGTCAACCGATGACCATTTCGGTGGAGCTGCCTGGTCGAAATATATTAGCCCGCTTGTGGGAAATCCGTATAGGCCGGATACCACTGTATTTGCTGGATAGTGATGTTGAAGGTAACTCACCAACGGATCGTGAGCTTACTTCCCGTTTATACATCAGCGATCTGGATTCACGCATTTCCCAGGAAATCATCCTTGGCATTGGTGGTGTCAGAGCACTGCGGGTATTGGGTTATAACCCCAACGTCTGGCATATGAATGAAGGTCATTCAGCGTTTATGGTACTGGAACGAATTCGGGAGTTGGTCGCTGCCGGAAACACCTACGATCAAGCATTCCAACTTATTCGACCATCTACTGTATTTACCACCCACACACCCGTCCCTGCAGGGAGTGATGAATTTCCGCTGTGGCTGGTTGACAAATACTTCTCGAACCTTTGGCCACAATTGAATCTAACTCGCGAGCAATTCATCGACCTGGCACGCCACACACTCCCATGGGGTGAGTCTTTTAGCATGCCCATCCTTGCGTTAAGATTATCATCCAAGCACAATGGTGTTTCAGAGATGCATGGCAAGGTTGCACGAAAGATGTGGAATTTTCTCTGGCCAGATCTCAAGGAAGATGAAGTCCCGATCACACATATCACCAATGGTGTGCATACCAGCACCTGGCTGGCACGTCGTCTCAGCAGCCTATATGACCGGTATTTCGGGAATGGTTGGAAAGAACGTGTAGACGACCCGGAGATCTGGGAAACGGATTGATGATATCCCGGATGCAGAATTGTGGACCGTCCGCCGTCACTTAAAGCGTAAATTATCATACTATATTCGCGAACGTGCCCGTGACCAGTGGATGAATGCCAATGTTCACCCGGTGCAGGTCATTGCCTCAGGTGTGCTGCTCGATCCTTATGCTCTAACCATTGGTTTCGCCCGTCGCTTTGCCACTTACAAACGCGCCAACCTGGTCTTGCATGATATTGATCGGCTGCTTGAAATCATTAATCGCCCAGACCAACCCGTACAGATCATATTTGCTGGTAAAGCTCACCCGGCAGATGAGCCTGGCAAGCTGCTCATCCAGGAAGTTTACCGGGCGGTGAAGAAAGCTGAAAATGGTGGGCGGCTGGTATTTCTGGAAGATTATGATATGAACCTGGCACGCTACCTGGTCCAGGGAGTGGATGTATGGATGAATACACCACGCCGTCCAAACGAAGCCTCTGGTACCTCTGGTCAGAAAGCTGCCATGAATGGCGTGATTAACTTCTCCGTTCTGGATGGCTGGTGGCGTGAAGGATTTAACGGTTCCAATGGCTGGGCAATTGGCGATGACCAGGAGTATGAAAACAATGAACAGCAGGATGCTGCTGATGCTGCCAGTCTGTATGACACCCTTGAAAACAAGATCGTACCTCTTTACTATCGCGATCGTTCTGCTGACGGTCTGCCATCGATTGGATTGCAGTGATGAAAGAGTCTATACGCACGCTTACTCCACATTTCAGCATCCATCGCATGGTTAAGGAATACACCGAACGGATGTACCTGGCTGAAGAAAGCTGACCATGGATTTGTTATTATCCCCTCAAGCCTGGTTAGGTGCTGCTCTGATTTTCTTCCTGCGCGTATGCGATATGTCGCTGGACACGCTGCGTGTTCTATTTGTCATGCGGGGTAAAAAGAAAATAGCCTGGGTATTAGGTTTTTTCCAATCCGTCATCTTCGTCCTTGCCATCGGTAAAGTGCTCACCCAGATGAATAACCCGTTGAATATCATCGGCTATGCGGCTGGTTTTGCCACAGGGAATGTGGTGGGAATGATCATAGAAGAACGCATTGCCATCGGTCATATCCTGGTGAATATCATCAGCCCAAGGCGTGGTTCAGCTATCGTCACTCATTTACGCCAAAATGGCTACGCTGTCACCGAATTTTCCGGGCGTGGAAAAGATGGCATGGTTTCGATGATTAACTGCTCAGTATTACGCAAGCAGGTGGATACAGTACACACAGCTCGTAAATGAAATCGATCCTGAAGCTTTTATCACCGCTGAAGATGTTCGCCCGATTAGACATGGGTTTTGGAGGGCTTGATTAAGTTCGGTGCTTTCAGCCTGAACTCCATCAACCATGTGAAGTTATTCAGGGTGCATTAAATAATCGGTATATAACACCCTTATAAGCTGAGGGTTTACAACTATATAGGAGGAGAGACAATATGGATGTATTGCTTTTAGCCAGGCTTCAATTTGCAATAACAATCATCTATCATTTTTTCTTTGTTCCCCTCACCCTGGGTTTGTCATTGGTAGTGGCTATCCTCGAAACAATCTACGTTTGCACTGGAAAGGAAATCTATAAACGACTAACCAAGTTCTGGGGTAAGCTATTCCTGATCAATTTCGCTATGGGTGTGGTAACAGGTATTGTTCAGGAATTTCAGTTTGGCATGGCATGGTCAGAATATTCACGCTTCGTTGGAGATATATTTGGAGCTCCATTAGCCATTGAAGCCCTG
Organism: uncultured Chloroflexia bacterium; assembly: GCA_963828845.1. GTDB lineage: Bacteria > Chloroflexota > Anaerolineae > Anaerolineales > UBA4823 > FEB-25. The sequence continues at coordinate 95,114 of CAWHGE010000007.1, read as the reverse complement.
GTGGCATTTTTTCTGGAATCCACCTTTTTGGGTGTATGGATTTTTGGGTGGGATAAGTTATCCAAAGGATTGCATCTCACAACCATGTGGCTGGTTGCCATCGGGTCAAATATCTCCGCTGTTTGGATCTTGATCGCGAATGCCTTCATGCAACATCCAGTCGGGTATACGATTACTGATGGACGGGCAGAATTAACCAATTTTGCCCAGGTAATCTTTAATCTTCCCATATTTAGTCACTTTCCTCATGTATTCAGTGCTGGACTGGTGACAGTTGCCTTTTTTATGCTGGGTATTAGTGCATATCATCTATTACGTAAGAACGAGATCGACTTATTTAAACCTTCTTTCCGCATAGCAGCAATTATTGGTGTGATCGGAACCATAATGGTTGGGGTGATTGGGCATACCCAGGGTCAGGAAATTAATCAGACTCAGCCAATGAAATTGGCGTCTCTAGAAGCTTTGTTCAACACCGAAAATCCAGCCTCTTTGTCCATAATTACCATTAAAAATCCATTTACTGACTCCCTTGTCCTCGACTGGCGCATTCCAGGTGGACTCAGCTTCATGGAATACAATCGCTTTACTGGTGAGGTTAAGGGGATTAATCAGCTCCAAGCACAATATGAGCAGCAATATGGCCCTGGAGACTATGTTCCACCTCCAGTTGTACTCTATTGGAGTTTCCGTGCCATGGTAGGCGCTGGTCTGCTAATGATTTTGATCAGCTTAATCGCACTTTTTATCGACCTTAGAAACCTTTATGGGAAATATCCACTGGTTCTTTAAACTGCTACCATTTGCAATTGCCTTACCATATCTAGCAAATACCACCGGGTGGATTATTACCGAAGTAGGCAGATTCCCGTGGGTTGTTTATGGGGTGGTCAATTTACAAGATGGAGTCTCCAAGGCAGTCACGGGTGGAATGCTCTTGACGAGCTTGATTGGATTCATCCTGGTCTACGGACTTCTCATCTCAGCAACGGTTTATCTGATGTTGAAATTTGCCAAGGCAGGCCCAATGGTTGACATCTGAGGTTCCGGTAGAGTTCACTCCATCCCTGGTTAATCCACCCAAATCGCAATAGGAGGCATTCTCATGAGCTTAAACACACTTTGGTTCATTTTCATTGCGATCCTATATACTGGTTTCTTTGTCCTGGAGGGATTCGATTTTGGTGTAGGCATCCTGCTGCCTTTCTTGGGTAAAAATGACTTACAGCGCCGGACGATTATTAATACCATCGGCCCCCACTGGGATGGTAATGAAGTATGGCTGATCACTGCAGGAGGCGCAACTTTCGCGGCCTTCCCGAATTGGTATGCCACAATGTTCAGCGGTTTTTACCTTCCATTGTTCTTGGTGCTCATCGGATTGATCATACGGGGGGTGGCTTTCGAGTTTCGAGGCAAGGATGATAATCCTCGCTGGCGTAATCTTTGGGACTGGTGCCTCTTCGCAGGTAGCCTGATACCGACAATCCTGTTTCCCATCGCTTTCTCTAATCTAGTTCGCGGGGTGTCCCATCGATGCAAATATGCAGTACGTCGGTGGATTCTTCAACCTGCTTAATCCTTATGCTTTACTCGCCGCTCTTGCAGTTACTTTGCTGTTTCTTTTACATGGGGCAAGCTTCTTAAGCCTCAAGACTACCGGTGAGATTGAACAAAAAGCTAAGGAGCTTGTTCGCTGGCTTTGGCTTTTGGTGGTTTTCATGTTGATCATATTCCTGGTCACCAGCTTTTTTGCACCGATGTTCACCAAAAACTGAATGTCCTGTCAATCTTGTTCCCTGTCATCGTGGTGTTGTCGATTTTGATCGCTGGATATTTCCTACGCAAAGGGCAATCTGGACGTGTCTTTTTGATGACTTGCGTGACGGTAGTCTTCGTCGTCTTCACAATTTTTACCTTCCTTTACCCTCGGGTGATGGTTTCAAGCCTTGAACCCTGATTGGAGCCTCACCATTCAAAATGCAGCCTCCTCCGCAGTTACTCTGAGGTTAATGACCATCGTCACCCTGATATTTTTACCAATCGTCTTGCTTTATCAGGCATGGACCTATTGGATTTTCCGCAAACGCATAACCAGTGATGCGGAAAAATTGACCTACTAATCTAATTGATACCAATCACAACGGTCAGCATTCATCCATTGAAGATTAAAAGGAACCGAATGCTGACCGCTGGTGTTCTGCCCACATGAAACTTAACCCTCGCCTGGTCAGAGAAGCCAGGCATGCTCAAATCCCACTTATTCTATCTATCTGCCTTGGTTTGACCGGCGGTGTCTTGGGTGTTTTACAGGCTCGTGAGATAGTCAAAGGTGATCAATCGGATCTTCTTGGAAGGCAAATCGCCTCGAATCGGTTTTCATCTTGATAATTGCTATACTGATCATCATCGTACTGCGAGTAGTGTTCGTATGGGGCGGAGAAATGAGTGCAAATGCAGCTGCGCGCCAGATTAAACAGGATTTACGCAAGCGGCTTTTTACCCATATCCTTGATCTGGGACCCGCTTATCTCAGGAATGAACGAGGGGAAACAGGAGCCCAAACTGGAGAGCTGGTCAATCTTGCCACCGAGGGGGTAGATGCACTTGAAGTGTATTTCAGCCAATACCTGCCCCAAGTTGCGTTGGCAGCACTAATCCCCCTGTCCATCCTGGTTTTTGTATTCCCTTCCGACTCTCTCTCCGGGATCGTCTTGCTTGTGACCGCGCCTCTCTTGCCATTATTCATGTACCTGATTGGAAGTGCGGCTGAAGCCCTAACCCGAAAACAATGGCAGGGTTTGAGCCGCATGAGTGCCTATTTCCTGGACGTGCTTCAGGGTTTGACCACATTGAAATCACTCGGGCGGAGTCGGGATCAAATTGATGTTATCAAGAAAGTTAGCGAACACTATCGCCAATCCACCATGAGTGTATTGAAGGTCACCTTCCTCTCCGCTTTGGTACTGGAGCTGATAGCCACTCTTAGCACAGCTGTGGTGGCAGTTGAGATTGGTATTCGATTGCTATATGGAAGGATGGCTTTCGAACAGGCTTTCTTCATTCTTTTGCTTGCACCAGAGTTCTATCTACCTTTGCGTATGTTGGGTACCCGTTTTCATGCTGGCATGGCAGGGGTCGAAGCTGCCAAACGCATTTTTGAAATCCTGGATCTACCCTTAGTCATAAATACTCAGATTACAGATAGCAGGGGAGAAATCTCAGATCCTGGGTACGACCCCACCATCCATAATATTCAAGGATGTGGGATTTGCTTATTCAAATAACCAAGCCGTGCTTCAAGGGATTTCCTTTGAAATACCAGCCGGTAAAATGACTGCGTTGATTGGGGAAAGCGGTGCTGGGAAGACCACCCTCACCTGGCTGCTATTGCGCTTTTTACAACCTCAAAGCGGCAAAATTACTGTGAATGGGAAGTCACTTGACAATATACCTGCTGCATTGTGGCAAAAAAATCTAGCTTGGGTTCCTCAAGATCCTTATTTATTTAACGACACAATATTCGCCAATATTAAACTGGCAAAACCAGATGCAGATGAATCATCAATCCACGAAGCCGCACGCCTTGCCCATGCCGATGAATTCATTAAGGAATTACCACTTGGATACGATACTCTGATCGGCGAACGTGGTACGAGACTGAGTGCCGGGCAAGCCCAGCGGATTGCTTTGGCACGTGCTTTTCTCAAGGATGCCCCATTACTCATCCTGGATGAAGCCACCTCCCACCTAGACCCTGAGACGGATGCATTATTGCGTGGATCACTGGAACACCTTACTCATGGTCGAACAGTCTTGGTGATTGCTCATCAACGCTCTACCCTCGCCAAGGCTGACCAGGTGATTAATCTGAGCCATGGCAAGATCGAAGAAGCCCGGGAGAGTAAACCCGCAATTCCATTTATCAAAGATGATCTGAATAACTTTTCATCTATCACAAATCCTCTTAATCAACCCAAAATACTATCCTCGTTAGTCGAGAATAAAAATGGTGGTATTAAGCGATCACTCACTCATACGGTGGAAAATCGGCTATTCAAACTACTCTCCCCATTTTTGGGGGCGAATTATCTTATCGATAGTTTTGGGATTTGCAACCATCGCCAGTGGCGTTGGTTTGATGGCTACAGCTGCGTATATCATCTCAGCAGCTGCCTTACACCCTTCCATTGCTGAATTGCAGGTGGCGATCGTGGGTGTGCGCTTTTTTGGACTATCGCGTGGAGTTTTTCGTTATCTTGAGAGGCTTGTTTCTCATGATGTAACATTCCGTCTATTGGCTCATTGGCGGGTTTGGTTCTATCAAGCCTTGGAACCCCTTGCACCATCACGTTTAATGCATTACCACAGTGGTGACCTGCTCACCCGAGTGATCAGCGATATAGGGTCATTAGAAAGCTTCTACGTCCGCACAGTTGCTCCCCCGTTGGTAGCATTGCTGGTCTGCGTAGCCATCACCTTTTTTTAGGAGGCTATGGCGCGCAGTTAGCCTGGGGATTAATGGTTTTTCTACTCCTGGCCGGAATCGGGTTACCGTTGCTGGCATTCACTTTATCTCACCAGCTTGGGCCGCAGATCATTCAGGTACGCGCCCGGCTAAGTACCCTAATCGTTGATGGCATCCAGGGTATGCCTGACCTCTTGACCTGTGGTCAAGCTGAGACGCACATCGAGCGAGTAAACCGGGCAGGAGAGCAATTATCCCAGTGTCAGGCAAAAAAGACTGGAAATACTGCCTTACAAACCGCCTTTGGCAGCCTCCTCGCAAACCTGGCTATGTTGGCAGTCTTGATTCTGGCGATCCAGATGGTGTCTCGCGGACAGCTGGATGGTGTGCTCCTAGGTGTTGTGACTCTATCCGCCTTCACCTGTTTTGAAGCCATGCAATCCCTGCCCCAGGTAGCCCAAAATTATGAAGCCAATCGGGTAGCTGTACGTCGGCTTTATGAGCTGGTAGATGCCCCTCTTCCGGTAGTTGATCCAGCTGAACCGCTCACGCTGCCTACAGATTCAAGCCTGGAGGTGCAGGGTCTCTCATTCCAGTATCCATCCTGGGTTGATGAGGGAATTGCGACTAATTCGTCATCATTTGGACTAAAAGACATATCATTTTCACTTCCCCAAGGAAAACATATCGCCCTGATCGGCCCCAGCGGTGCTGGGAAAACCACACTAACCAGTTTATTATTGCGTTTTTGGGATTATCAGCATGGTTCAATCCGGTTTGGGAATCAAGAGCTACGCAATTACCGCCAGGATGATATCCGTAGACGGATTGCCATTATTTCACAAAACACATATCTATTCACCGCTACCATCAAGGAAAATCTGCTGATTGCCAAACCTCTTGCAACGGATGATGAAATCATCCGGGCTGCAAAGCTGGCTCAGCTGCACGATTTTATCCAATCGTTGCCCGAAGGCTATGACACCTGGATTGGTGAACATGGGCTTCGCCTGAGTGCTGGTGAACGCCAGCGCCTGGCAATTGCCAGAGCTTTGCTGAAGGACTCTCCCCTGCTTATCCTTGATGAGCCAACCGCCAACCTGGATCCATCCACAGAGCTTGCGGTGTTAAGATCTATTCATAAATTGAGCCAGGGTCGCAGCACGGTCACCATCACTCAGCACATGGTTGGGCTTGAAACCATGGACGAAATCCTGGTCCTCCAAAATGGCCACATCATCGAACATGGTAGTCATGAGCAGTTATTATCAAGGGGAGGCATATATTGCCGAATGTGGGAGCTTTACCATCAAATCCTATAAGGTACATATGCCCTAATGCGCTAATAATCCTTCCTCGATTGGGCTTGAAGAACAGCAAGTGCAGATAATTCAATCGATCCTCGATTTCTCTTTCTTCTGTAGAACATACCCCCTGATAATCTAGTTGGATAATAAGATTTGCCCTAATAAGTAAAAACAGGGTAGGTGTAACTTACCCTGTTTTTACTTCTACTGCATTCGTTAAATGAATTTTCCATCACGATAAATGACGGTTCCATCCACCCGCATCTCTGAATCCTTGCGCATGTCGCAGATCATATCCCAATGGATGGTGCTGGTGTTTCGGCTGCCCGTCTCCGGATAACCTGCTCCCAAGGCAATGTGAAAGGTCCCGCCCAGTTTTTCATCGAACAAGATATTGCGCGTGAAACGGTTGATCTCGTAATTGGTGCCGATCGCAAATTCACCCAAATAGTGTGAGCCCTCATCAGATTCAATCATGGCTAACAGCAGCTGCTCACCTACTTGCGCCTTCGCTGAGACCACCCGACCCTTATCGAACTTTAACTCCACTCCCTTCCACCGCCTGACCCTGATAGATCGCCGGGTAGGTAAATTTAACCCAACCATTCACAGAATCTTCCACCGGACCCGTATATATTTCACCATCCGGCATATTGTGCAGCCCATATGAATTGTTGAACTTGCGTCCTTTTATCGACAGGTTCAGATCTACATTAGGTCCAATCAGCTTCACTTGATCATGACCTTCTATACTTTCGATCATCCCGATCTGCTGCTTGCGGATGTTTTCCCAATGTGCCACCGGGTCAGAGGTGTTTTCATCCACATGGCAGGCAGAAAATGCAAAATCCGTGTACTCCGCGAGATTCATCCCGGCTTCCTTGGCATATCCTTCGGTTGGAATTTGGGTCAGTACCCAGCGCAATGAATTGGTGGCACCCCGTTGGAGCATCACATTGCGTACAGGTGCCATACCTTTTTGACGGAGAGACTGTTTCTGGCCAGGTACACCACTCAAAGCTCGCGGATCAATATCCGCCCGTACACGGATATATACCTCAAATTGCTCCGTCACAAGCTTTTGAAATGCGGGTGTGTAGATCAGTTGGTCATCATTGGCATATTTGAAGAGTATACTTATCCTGCTCAGGGAGATTTAATAGCACATGTGGGTGACCACCCCGCTGCAAGACAAGTTCATAGATTTCACTCACCAAAGCTTCAGCATTGGTGGTTGTCTCGATTGCCACACGATCACCCGGTTTTACCTTGGTGGAATGGTCCACCAATATTTGAGCTAATTTCTGAAATGGATGGGATGTCATAATCGTTCCTTTTGATTTTAAGTTGTCTGACATTTAACCTGCGAAAAATTATAACATGCCGGTAAAATCCGCGCTATAATCTTCTTTATCATCCTTTATTGCATCTCAGCAAGGCAGGGTATTGAATGAAACAGCTTCTACAGAATATAAACAATGGTGAGACCGTGATCGTCGATGTGCCCATCCCGCAGGTTCAAGCTGGGATGGCGCTGGTTCGCACCCGAGCATCTCTCGTCTCTGCTGGAACGGAACGCATGCTGGTTGAATTTGCCGGTAAATCACTGCTCGGGAAAGCCCTTTCGCGACCAGACCTGGTTCGTCAACTGGCGGATAAAGCTCGTCGGGAGGGTGTGCTATCCACCGTTGAAGCGGCCTTCAACCGGTTGGATCAACCCATGCCCCTCGGATACTCTTCAGCGGGGGTGATCGAGCGACTAGGAGAGGGGCTGCAAGGATTCAAGGTCGGCGATCGAGTCGCCTGTGCCGGGGGTGGCTATGCTGTCCATGCTGAGTATGCCCTCGTGCCGCATAACCTGTTAGCCCTAGTTCCCGAACAAGTTGATTTTGATTCTGCTGCGTTCACCACGCTGGGTGCGATCGCCTTGCATGGCTTCCGGCTTTCCGAGGCTCAGCTTGGTGAGACGGTGGGTGTGATCGGCCTGGGCTTATTGGGGCTTTTAGCGGTCGGGATTGCAAGGGCTGCCGGTTGCCAGGTCTTTGGGGTGGATCTTGATGAAACCCGGGTGAAATTTGCCAATCAGATGGGTGCGATCGCGGTGCTCCGCCCACAAGCTGTAGAAGCTGCCCTTGCATTCACGCATGGACGGGGATTGGACAATATCCTCATCTGTGCAGATACTCCCTCTGCAGACCCTGTTGAGCTGGCCGGTGAAATTGCCCGCGACCGTGGTCATGTGGTTGCTATCGGTGCAGTCGGGTTGACTATCCCCCGGAAAATTTATTACCAAAAAGAGCTATCGTTCATAAATTCTCGCTCCTATGGGCCAGGTCGGTACGATCCTGCGTATGAAGAGGCAGGGCAGGATTACCCCATTGGATATGTGCGCTGGTCTGAGGGGCGTAACCTGGAAGCTTTCGTGGATCTGCTGGCTAAAGGCCTCGTGGATGTAAAACCTCTAATCACCCACCGCATTCCCATCGAAAAAGCACCCGAGGCTTATGAATTGATCACTGGGAAGACAAACCAGTCCTTTTTGGGGGTCTTGCTGACCTATCCAGAAGCAGCCCTCGAGTAAGGCCAAAGTGCAGATAGTCAATCAGCCGGTTAAAAAGTCAACCTTACCGATAAGCGGCGTAAATGCCGTTCGTTTGGGCGTGCTCGGTGCCGGTAACTTCGCCAACGCTGTCATGCTACCAGCCTTAAAGAAAATACCCTCGATTGAGCTGGTTTCAATCACATCGGGCTCGGGTTTCCATGCTGAGTTGGCATCAAAAAAGTTTGGCTTTAAATACACCGCTGCCAATGAAAATGAAATCCTCCAGGATCCACAAGTGAATACAATCTGCATACTCACCCGTCATCACCTGCACGCTGAACAGGTAATGCGAGCCTTGCAGGCCGGCAAGCATGTGTTTTGCGAAAAACCTTTAGCGACCACACCCGAGCAATTAGCCCAGATTAAACAGCAATTACTCAACACTGAATATTCACCCCTGCTCATGGTCGGTTTCAACCGCCGGTTTGCACCCCTGGCACGCCGGCTTTATGAATTTATCAAAATGCATCAGGAACCTCTGGTAGCAACCTATCGCATTAATGCTGGGAGCATCCCCCTCACCCATTGGATGCAAGACCCTGTTCAGGGAGGCGGGCGAATTATCGGTGAAGGCTGCCATTTTGTGGATTTTCTGACCTTCCTGGTAGGGGCTACCCCCATCTCAGTTACTGCCCAATCCCTTCCGGATGATAGCCGATACCGGGAAGATAATGTTGTTATTACATTCACATTCCCAGATGGCTCATTGGGATCCGTGATCTACCTGGCAAATGGAGATAAAACCTTTCCAAAAGAACGCATTGAAGTCTTTGTGGGGGGTAGGGTGGCTGTATTGGATGACTTCCGCACCCTCGAGCTGGTTTCTGAAGGGAAACGGCAAGTGATCCATTCACGCCTGCGGCAGGATAAAGGTCATCGAGCAGAATGGGAGGCATTCTCACAGGCGATGATCAGCTGGGGGTCCGCCTCCCATACCATATGAACAATTATTTGGTGTCACTGAAGCTACTTTCGCAGCAGTGGATGCCATCCGGAGCAGGCAACCTGTTTCACTTGTGTTACCCCACAATTAGATCTGACCGGTGATGTTTACCCGATGAAACTTACTTCCCGTTTATCACTGGTCGTAAAGGCATTACGCGAGCTAGGTCCCGGTCAGGTAGGTCTCTACGCATTGTACCAGCTTGGAATGCGAACAGGGCATTATCAGCGGCAGCTCAGCGCTTCCTTATCCAGGCTAAATTCCCTAAATCACCAGCCATACCTTAAGCTCCACCCCTGTCTCCCCTGCTTACCAGACAGGGATAACATGCTCGAGTTGCTTGGGGATCAAATTGGGCAGGTCTACGAACAAGCCGATGAGATTGTCAGTGGGAAAGTACGCTTATTCGGGGGTCATCCAGTAGCCGTTAGTGCTGACCCAGCCTGAACCGCTCAAAGATTGGACGAATTATGAACGGGGGAATCACCGAGGCGGTGACCAGGATGTTAAGTCCATCTGGGAACCCGCCAGGTTTGGTTGGGCTTGCAAACTTGCCATGGCTTACCATCTATCAAAAAATGAGCACTATACTGAAGCTTTCTGGCGATACACGGAGAGTTTTTTATCCTCCAACCCGCCATACATTGGAACTCATTGGTCCTCCGCGCAAGAGGTTGCCCTCCGTCTTGTCGCTCTCGCCTTCGCACATCAGGTTTTCGTCCAATCCACTCAGACTACCCCAGAACGGCTTGAATTATTAGCCAAAGCCATTTCAAACCATGCGGAGCGTATTCCACCCACTATGGTTTATGCCCGCTCACAGAATAATAATCACCTGATCACCGAAGCTCTCGGTCTCTATACTGCCTCAGCGCTGCTACCTGAGCACCCGTTGGCACCCAAATGGCACAAGCTGGGTTGGGACTGGCTGCAATATGCCTTCCGGACTCAAATCACAGCGGAAGGCACCTATACTCAGCATAGCACAAATTACCACCGCCTAGTGCTTCAGGCTGCATTGTGGGCATTCGCGGTGCATGACCACGCATACAAGAACGAGCTAATCGTCCAGGAGATTACCGTCCACCTGGAAGCTGCTACCCGCTGGCTGTGGAAGTTGGTCGACACGGAAACAGGGCGTGTCCCCAATCTTGGGCATAACGATGGAGCTTATATCCTCCCACTAACCGTTTGCCCATATCACGACTATCGCCCTGTTATCCATGCTGCTGCTCAAACTTTCCTTAACTCAAAACTATTGCCTGAAGGTTCATGGAGTGATATGGGTTATTGGTTGTGCGCTCCCCATGATCCAATGCAGACGGAAGATGGATTAAATTTCTGGCGTAAAACACCACACCCAAAAGATTTGACCACTCAATCTCCTCATATTGTCCAAAATCACGGAAATGGTTCCTGGGCGACTATACACGTGGCAACATTTGACTCCCGCCCTGCTCATGCAGACCAGCTCCATGTGGATCTATGGTGGCATGGGTTAAACCTCGCTCAGGACCCTGGAACTTATCTTTATAACGCACCCCCCCCTTGGGAAAATTCCCTCACCAGCGCGTCCGTCCATAATACGGTGGTTGTGGATGACCAGGATATCATGCTTCGATCGGGCCGTTTCTTGTACCTGGATTGGGCTCAAGCCAAAGTGACCGCAACTCAAACCGCCCCTGATGGCAGCTACGAAAGCATTACTGCCCAACACGATGGTTACAGGAAAATCGGGGTGTTTCACTCGCGAAAAGTCACGACCTATGCCGATGGTCATTGGGAGGTAATCGACCATCTGGATGGCCTACCAGGTCCCGACCATTCTGCCCGCTTGCACTGGTTGTTACCGGATTGGGAATATGAAATTGTAAAGACACCCGAAAAACCTAATTTCCCCTGGTCTGAAATTCGAATTCATTCACCTTCTGGATGGATCTCACTTAAACTTGGTTTGTCCGTTCCACATGAAAATTTGACTCCGGTCCCGATCATAAACTTTCAGCTTGCTCGCGCAGGAACACTGCTCTTTGGCACTGGAGCAATACCCCCAATTATCGGCTGGACATCTCCCACATATGGGGATAAAATCCCTGCTTTGGCATGCATTCTGGAGGTTTCTCAATCTTTGCCAATTGAACTGAAGAGTGAGTGGATCCTTCCCAGTGAAAGCTAGAGCAGCAGTTATCCTTATCCAGGATGATAGAATTGCCCTGATTGAACGTAATCGTTCAGGGTAAGCACTATTTCGTCTTTCCGGGTGGTAAAATTGAAGCTGGTGAATCCCCAGCATTTAGCAGCAAAACGTGAAATCAAAGGAGGAGCTTGGATTGGATGTAAGAATTGGACCGCATGGTCGCTGAAATCTGGTATCTGGGTTCACCCCAATACTATTTTCTGGCTGACAGCGATCGCGGGGCAAGTTCGGTCATAGGCACTGGTGCAGAGATGAGCAGCCTACCAGACTCTGAAAAAGGGACTTATCTCCCAGTCTGGTTGCCAATGGGCGAAATATTGAGCCAGACAAGTGCTTCCAAAATTAATGGCGGAATATGTTTGGAAGTCTCACCGCACGGTTGGCCTGAACATACCATTGATCGTAACCGATCCTCCCCCCGATGAGCCAGTCTAGGAATAAAGTCGTCGATCCAATCTCCGATTGATATAGAAAGAATTAATCCTTGCATATCTTACTGATCCACCAGGCTTTCACAGCCTTAGATGAACCAGGTGGGACCCGTCACCATGAGCTCGCTCGCTATCTTGCCGCCCAAGGTCATCAGGTAACGATCATTGCCAGCCCAATCAGCTATCTTACCGGGAAATCCCGATCGATAAAAGTACCCTGGTCTGAAAAACAAGTCGATGGTGATCTCATTACCATCCTGCGTGCGTATACCTATCCAGCCTTACACCGCAGCTTTGCTTTCCGCATGGTTAGCTTCTTCAGCTTCATGGTTTCATCATTTCTTATTGGCCTGGGAGTCAAGAACGTCGATTTGGTATGGGGCACATCGCCCCCCATTTTCCAGGGATTGACTGCCTGGGCTCTGGCACGCTTGAAACGCGTTCCGTTTCTCTTTGAAGTGCGGGACCTGTGGCCAGCCTTTGCGATTGCCGTTGGGGTGCTGAGAAATCCCCTATTAATCAGGCTGTCCGAATGGCTTGAGCGCTTCTTATACCATCGACGCCGATCTGGTCGTGGTCAATTCACCCGGGTTCATCCAGCATGTACAAAGTCGTGGTGCACCTCACGTGGAGCTGGTGCCCAATGGCACCGATACCACCATGTTCAATCCCGAAGCTGGATGGCACATTCTTTCGCCAATCACATGGTCTTGGATGCTAAATTTGTCGTGTTGTATGCAGGTGCTCATGGTATGTCCAATGACCTTGGCATAGTGCTTGAGGCAGCCAAAGTGCTGCTACCCCGAAAGGATATCTCCATCGTCCTGCTCGGTGATGGGAAGGATAAACCTGCCTTACAGGCACAAGCCACCCGGGAATGCCTGGAGAATATCCTTTTCCTGCCCCCAATCCCCAAAGTTGAGATGCCATATGCGCTTGCAGCCGCTGATGCCTGCATCGCTATCCTCAAACCTGTGGAGATGTACAAAACCACCTATCCTAATAAAGTTTTCGATTACATGGCCATCCGAAAAACCAGTTGTACTGGCAATCGATGGGGTCATCCGTCAAGTGATTGAAAATGCTGGTGCGGGGATAGCCGTACCTCCAGGTGATCCGGATGAGCTATCCAAAGCCATCCTACGCCTTGCGGATGACCCAGAATTAGCACATCGCATGGGTCGAACAGGCACGGATTTACGTGGAGACCCATTTTGACCGGGTCATCCTGGCATCGAAATTAATGGAAATTATGCTTGGAATGGTAGCATGAGCACAGCTCTTCAACCTTCTGCTATAGAAAAAAATGAGCTGATTGATACTCAGGAACGCAACAAACGTTATGTTCAAATCGATGCCATCGGTGTAGGCACCGCCAGTGCTGCGGCTCCATTTCTTCCGGTGTTTCTCACACGCCTTGGTGCTTCTCCGGTTCAGGTCGGTCTATTGACCTCAATGCCTGGCATTACCGGATTATTCCTGGCATTATGGGTTGGACGATTTCTACAAAGGCAACGCAATATCGTTCCATGGTTCAGCCTATCCCGGCTGATGGTCATCTCAGCCTATGCCCTAACAGGTTTAGCCCCCTTCTTTGTACCAGATAATATCATCATTCCAGTCGTGCTGATCATCTGGGCGGCTGCCACTCTACCGCAGACGATGGTCGCAGTTGGTTTTTCGGTGGTCATGAACGCAGTTTCCGGGCCCGAAGGTCGTTATGAGCTGATGAGCCGTCGTTGGTCGATCCTGGGGATAACCACAGCCATCACGGTTGCCATTGCGGGGCAGGTATTAGATCGGATCGGTTTCCATCTCAATTACCAGCTTGTGTTTTTAGGACTCTCCATGGGTGGCTTGATAAGCTATTATTTTTCCAGCCGGATTCAAATTCCGGATGCCGAACCAGTTCAAGGCAACTCCAAGGGTTCGATAAAATCCACCCTGCGTGAATACTCCCAACTGATCAACTCGTCACCTGATTTTGTATCATTTACCCTCAAACGCTTTGTTTATCTTTTTGGAATCACCCTGGGGACACCATTATTCCCCCTGTATTTTGTGCGCCAATTGAATGCTTCAGATGCTTGGATTGGTCTATTATATACCGCCCAAACCACCGTCCTGGTAGTTGGTTATTTCTTATGGTCGCGCCAGTCTCGCCGTAAAGGATCTCGTTTTGTATTGCTGATCACCACTTTTTGCGTTTCTCTTTATCCTGGTTTGGTGGCATTAACGCACAACCAAACCACAATCTTTATCTATTCCACAGTTGCAGGGATTTTCCAGGCAGGGATCGACCTGGTCTTCTTCGATGAGTTGATGAAAACCATCCCGCCACGTTATAGTCCGACATTCGTTTCACTCGCACAGAGTATTCAATATCTTTCCTCAATCCTGGCACCATTAGTGGGTACCTATCTCTCTGAACATATCGGATTAAGCAATGCCCTTTTGTTTAGTGCTGGAATACGTCTGATTGGTTTTATTCTCTTCGCCCGGCAGGATCATCGAAAAGATAAACTACAACCATCTCCAGCAGGTGAACCGGCCATCGAAAATTCAATAGAATAATCGGAGTATAATCGTCTCGTGCGCAAGGTAAAATAGCCCGATGATTTATCCATCGATGAGCTTCGAGAGCTTTTGGTGGAAAAGAGGCGGAAAGTTCGCATGGAACATCTTGAACGATTCCGCAACACTGGCAGGGTGGTCACCCTGGCACCCGAGCTCGAAACTCCCCCTCTCGATCACCTTCACTCAAACTCTCAAGCTGAGGCAGATCTTGATGGCAACCAGGTTCCTTGGCGGTCACGTGCCAAGCAGACATTGGATCGCTTTTTACTAGCCATTGAGGTCCTGGCTGTAATTGGACTGGTCTTCGTCATTTATAGTGGCATACAGATTCTACGCGATTTAAACACTCAATTTGCTGAATCATTAATTCCATCCACACTCACTCCCACCCCGCTCATCGTGCCAGTGATATTGCCGTCTGGGCACACTCCACCTAACTCTCCAGGTGGTGCTCAACCCAATGAAGCTGAAATTCCCGAGCATCTACTCCCACTCTACCAATCAATGGCAGTAATTCCCATCCCCACACCTGGTCCTGAACAGGCCATTCAAATCCAAATTCCAAGTATTGAAGTCGATGCGCCAATTGTTCAAGGGGATGGATGGGAACAACTGAAAAAAGGAGTAGCACAACACGTTGGTTCTGCCAATCCGGGTCAATCTGGGAATATGGTCTTGTCTGCTCATAATGACGTATACGGAGAAATCTTCCGCTATCTTGACCAATTGGAACGCGGCGATCAAATATCGTCTTATTCACCCCCCAACATTCCTTTACCTACATTATCACCAACATCCAAATCGTCAAGCCAACAAATGTAGAGGTAATGGCATCTACACCCAATCCCACGGTCACATTGATTTCTTGTTACCCATATATGGTGGATAACCAGCGGATTGTTGTTCAAGCCAGTTTACAGAGTGGCAACAAATAAGATATATAATATGGGGCACATAAATACCGGGTGATTGATAAAAATCACACATCGTCACAATAAGAAATTCGTGGAGTACAGCAATGGCAAAAAAATCAAAACGTCAGATTCGCCGGGACGTGAATCCTGGTACAGAAAAATCGTTGACTGATGCAGTAGCAGGTAACCGCCCAACAGGGTTCAATCCTGATTATCATTTTGTGATCAGGGATATCCGTCGGGTGGGAATACTGGCAGGTTCATTTATTGTTATCCTAGTGGTGCTGTCATTTTTCTTGCATTAACGAATTTAGCCACTGAGTAAATGCCCTGGATGATGCTTAATGGGTGGGGAAGTGGAAAGACCACATTGGCCATATGCAACCAAACTGACCATTAGCCTGCTTTTGCTGGCCTTTTTCATTTATCTCTTATCGCGATTCCGACGAGATTATCCCCCCCTTAATTATTGCTATTATCATCGCTTATATTCTCACTCCGATAGTAAATTTCCTCCAAAGTCGATTTCATCTACCCAGGATTTTGTCAATCCTAGTTACTTATATTATTGTGATGGCGATCATCATCGGAATTCCTATCTTGATCATACCCAGAATGGGTGAGAACCTTGAATTGTTACAGTATAACCCTCAGCAAATCATCAATTCTATTGAGAGTGCCTTAGCACAACAATATACTATCGCCGGATTTACCATCCATCCCAGTGCGCTGGCAGGTCAGGTGATTAGTGCATTGCAGGGGCTGATACAACCCGTCGTTGGCCAGACGGTAAATCTGGTTAAGAGTATTATTACATCCATCATTTGGATCATCTTGATTATCCTCGTCTCTTTTTATCTGATCAAGGATGGGTCAAAGCTGGAAGAATGGTTCACTTCCCATTTACCACAGCGACTGTTATCAGACTACCAATGGATCCGGGATGAGATCAATCAAATCTGGGCGGCATTTTTCCGCGGCCAGCTCCTTTTGAGTACCCTCGTTACAATTATTTTTATCATCGCTGGCTTGATCCTGGGATTACCCTTTGCCTTAGCAATGGGTATCCTGGCGGGAATCCTGGAGTTCCTTCCCAGCGTCGGGCATGGTATCTGGCTGGTTACCGCCTCATTATTAGCATTTTTCCTGGGTTCAACCTGGATTCCTCTACCCCATTGGGCGTTCATGTTAATCGTCATCGGGCTACACCTGTTCTTTGAGCAGTTTGATTTAAATTATTTGATCCCTCGCATCGTTGGTCGCAGAGTCCACCTCCCCCCTTTGGTAGTCATCTTGGGGATTGTTTCTGGCGCCATCTTGGCGGGAGTGTTGGGAATACCATTGGCAGCACCTACGATCGCATCTATGCGGGTCATTGGGCGTTATATATTTGCTAACCTATTTGACATAGAATGGACACCAGTCAGTGCTGTCCAGCCACTTCCACCACCAAAAACTTACTGGTGGCAACGTACACAAAAAAGAGAGAAAGAGCCATGAGTGTGGAAAAACCTAATCCAAGCTCACCAAAATGGAGCTCCACCTTTAAGATGGTCGTTGGACTCACAATTGCCGGCTTAATCCTGGCAATGTTAATTTATTTCCGGTCGATCATCGGACCATTGATTCTGGCATTTATCCTCATTTACCTGCTTCACCCGCTGGCTGCATTCTTGAACACCCACAGCAAACTTTCGTGGCGCGCCTCGGTTAATATCATCTATATTATTTTGCTAATTCATCCTGATCACTTCATCCACCCTGACTGGTCTTGCTGCTGTACAACAGATACAAAGTCTGATCAATGATCATTGAGCGTTTCGTAGCAAATGACCTACCAAATCTGATTGACAAATTATCCGGTCAGATTATCATCATCGGTCCTTACAGGATCGATCTCAGCCAATTCACAGACCTGGGTCAAGTCGGTAACCAGGTGATCACCGCATTACAATCACTAATCGGAAGAGCTGGAACTCTAGCCGGGACTTTGGCAACGCGACTGCCAGCACCGTTGGTTGGGGCTTCTTCGTCTTGGTCATCTCATACTTTGTTTTGGCAGATGCCGGTAAAGTACCTAGCGCTCTCGATTATATTAACATTCCAGGATATTCATATGATATTCAGAAGATGAGCACTGCTCTCGGTCGCATCTGGAACGCCTTTCTAAGGGGGCAGCTCACGATTGTGATATTGGTCATCTTAAGTTATACGATTCTTCTATCCATCCTGGGTGTCCGATATGCTTTTGCCATCGCCATCCTGGCTGGATTGGCTCGCTTTGTTCCTTACGTTGGTCCATTAATTACCTACATTGTTATGGGACTGGTGACATTATTCCAGGGGGGTAATTACTTCAACTTGGTACCAATGTATTACACAATACTCACCATCGTACTTGTCAATTCTCATGGACCAAATATACGATAACCTGGTATCACCGCGCATCATGGGAAAACGCTTAGGAGTTCATCCGGCAGCGGTGCTCGTGGTGGCGATCATCGCCGCCAATCTGATTGGCCTGATTGGTTTGGTTTTAGCCGCGCCGGTATTAGCAAGTGGAAGTCTCGTCGGACGTTATACCGTCCGAAAAATGTTCGATCGTGATCCTTGGGCTGATATGAAGGAAGAGTTCGAACCAATGGGTTTTCCCTGGTTTAGCAGGATGCTCAAGAATATCAGCGTTTGGTGGAACTCCAGAAAAGGAAACAAGACGATAAGAATAAAAACAGCGTGGGTAGGGAAGGTAATCCATCCACGCTGCTTTATAAGGGGATAAATAATCAATCCACACACCTAAATTGACATTTTCGACTGTCCGTAAATTTGTTCTCGAATTTTGATCACCTGACGTCGTAACTTGTCATCACGTTCAAGCATATCCGTTACTTTCTGACAGGCATACATCACAGTAGTATGATCGCGTCCGCCCATCGCTTCACCAATCTTTGGGAGTGAACAATTGGCTTCCTCGCGCAGCAAGTACATGGCAATTTGTCTTGGCAGGACCACTTCTTGCCTCCGGTCGGGTCCAATCAGGTTCTGAACAGTCACACCAAAGGCTCCTGCCACCTGGCTCATCACTTCCGCGGGTTCAATTGTGTTTGGTTTGGGTAACAAATCAGCCAGGGCAACATCAACCAACTTTGCGTTTAGTGGCAGATTGCTTAAATCAGCTAAAGGCAAGCACCCGTGTCAGGCTACCTTCTAGCTCGCGGATATTAGATTGTACCCGTCGTGCGATGGTTTCTACAATTTCTTGGGGATGATACGACCCATACGCTCTGATTTTGACCTTAGAATCGCCACCCGCGTTTCGAAATCAGGAGGCTGAATATCTGCAGCCAACCCACATTCAAATCGAGATCGTAAGCGTTCTTCCAATGTCACTAATGCTTTGGGGGGGCGATCGGAGGTGATGACGATTTGTTTCTCCTGGCCATGCAGTGCGTTAAATGTGTGAAAAAACTCTTCCTGAGTGGACTCCTTGCCGACAATAAACTGAATATCGTCGATCAATAAGACATCAATGCGACGATATTTTTCTCGAAAGGTTTGGGTGGTATGAGCACGTATGGCATTTATCAGATCATTGGTGAATTCTTCGGAGGTAACGTACAGCACACTCTGCTTGTGATTTAAACAATGATTGCCTATAGCATGTAAGAGGTGGGTTTTCCCCAATCCAACACCACCATAAAGAAACAAGGGGTTATATGCCTGGGCAGGCCGTTCCGCTACCGCTAAAGAGGCTGCATGAGCCAGTCGATTGGATGATCCAACTACGAAGTTTTCAAATGTATAGCGATTGATGACTGCTGAGGGTTTAGTCTGGGATGGAGGCATCTCAGCCTCCATTTCCTGAAGCGCCACCTCCACGACAGGTTGTTCAGCTCCGGCCTGCCAAACAATAAAGCGCAGGCTCACTGTCCGGTTCATAATTCCGCATAATAAGCGTTTGATTTTACTGGTTAACCGGCTTTCTAACCAATCACGTGCATAAGCATTGGGCACACCAATAATAAAAACATTGTCCTCATAGCTAACAATTTCTGCATTTCGCACCCAGGTATCAAAAGAAGCTTTAGGCATATCCATTTGTAACTGGCCTAATGCTGCCTGCCATGCTTGCTCAGCTTTCATGCAAACCCTTCCTCCTCTCAATCAGGGTGCGAAAACAGGGAGATAGCTAACCCCCGACCAGCTATTTGGCGGGAGGTCCTATCCTATATTCACCTACTAGTATTTTTACGGAAAAGCCAGCCGGAGTACTTCCATTGTTAGGCTGGCTAACCATACCAACGAACATCTATAATGTTATGATTTCTATAACATTCTAGCAGAAAATCGGGTGGGATTGCAATACCTTAAACCTACGGTAACTTTAAAATAACGAATTATTTAAGATTCGGAATGTTAAAACAAACTTTGTAGATGGCAAACCTAGGTAAATATTTTCGAAAATTCTAGGTAATAATTTAGCCTGGAGATTGGGGAACACATGTTCTTACCCCTATATATGGCGTACAAATCTCAAGAAATGCATAATTTGCCTATATATGGCACTAGTATCTATACAGGAATGTCAACGTAGAATTTCATATTCTGGAAAGATTATTCGCCAAAATTGGTATGTTTTTTGAGTAAGATCTCAATATATACCTGAAATATCTACTACTTATCCTACCAAACCCGAACATGGACTTATATTCTTTTCTGAATAGTTCATAAAAATCTTGGTTACGAGATCTGTTCAAAATATTTCTATGGCAATGATTTTATATAACTTTCCTACATCTTGTTAATGTGATTCTTGCATAAACAATGTAACCTTGATCATTACTACATTTATAGATATTTGTATGTACACAATCAACATACTAGATGAATATAGCAGAGGAGAGAAAGATATGTCTAAAATTATAGGTATTGACCTTGGAACCACCAATAGTGTGGTTGCTGTGATGGAAGGTGGAGATCCAACCGTCATCCCAACCGCAGAGGGTTCACGCTTGTTACCCTCAGTGGTAGGGTTCAATAAAAATGGTGAGCGCATGGTTGGTCAGACTGCCAAACGTCAGGCAGTCATCAATCCTGAGAATACAGTCTATTCGATCAAGCGTTTCATGGGAAGGCGTTTCGATGAAGTGGAAACCGAACGCAAGATGGTCTCTTATCAGGTCATTCAAGGATCTTCCAACGATGCCCGTGTACGGATCCCGATCATGAAGGTCGATTATACACCCCAGGATATTTCAGCCATGATCCTTGGCAAACTTAAACAGGATGCTGAAGCTTACCTGGGTGAACCGGTAAAACAAGCTGTCATCACCGTTCCGGCCTATTTCAATGACAGCCAGACGCCAGGCAACCAAGGATGCCGGTAAGATCGCTGGTTTGGAGGTTCTACGAATCATCAACGAGCCAACCGCAGCCGCCCTGGCGTACGGATCTGGATAAAAAAGAAAACGAAACCATCTTAGTATTTGACCTGGGTGGTGGTACATTTGATGTCTCCGTCCTTGAAGTAGGTGGAGGGGTGATCGAGGTCCGTTCAACCAATGGTGACACACACCTTGGTGGTGATGATTGGGATGAGCGCATCGTTAATTGGGTTGCAGATCAATTCAAGTCGGATACTGGCATTGATTTACGCAAGGATCGGCAGGCATTACAACGTCTGCGCGAAGCATCAGAAAAAGCCAAAATCGAGCTATCCAGTGTTATCGAGACTGAGATCAACCTGCCCTATATCACTGCTGATGTCAACGGACCGAAGCACCTGCAGATGAAATTGACACGTGCCCGCTTTGAACAATTAACTGAAGACCTGGTTGCTCGCTTGCGCCAACCTTTCCAATCAGCGCTGAAAGATGCGAATCTGAGCGCTTCTGAAATAGATGAAGTCGTCTTGGTGGGTGGTGCTACACGAATGCCAATGGTGCAGGACCTCGTCCGCTCCCTAACCAATAAAGAACCCCATAAAGGTGTCAACCCTGATGAGGTGGTGGCTGTTGGTGCTGCCATTCAGGGAGGTGTGCTGGGTGGTGAAGTGAAGGATGTATTGTTGCTTGACGTGACACCGCTTTCATTAGGCGTGGAAACCCTGGGTGGTGTAATGACTGTTCTGATTGAACGCAATACCACCATCCCGGTGAAGAAGTCTGAGGTGTTCTCAACGGCTGAAGATAACCAGACAGCAGTGGATGTCCATATCCTTCAGGGCGAGCGACCGATGGCAGCAGATAACATGAGCCTGGGTCGTTTCCGTCTGGAGGGAATCCCTCCTACACCACGTGGTACACCCCAAGTTGAAGTAACCTTTGATATCGACGCCAATGGCATCTTGAATGTGACTGCGCATGATAAGGCTACAGGAAAGGAACAAAAAGTCACCGTCACTGCTTCAACAAACCTGAGTAAGGATGAAATTGAGCGTAAAGTGCGTGAAGCGCGTGAGCACGAAGCTGAGGATAAACGCCAACGCGAGCTCATTCAAGCTCGGAACACTGCCGATAGCCTGGTCTACCAGACCGAAAAAACCTTGCGTGAGCTCCAGGATAAAGTCCCTACGAGTGATCGCGAAAATATAGAAGCGAAACTGAACCAGCTGCGTGAAGCAATGAAAGGAAACGATACCATCCGGATCACCAATCTCACCAATGAAGTTCAGAACGCCTTTTATGCTCTCAGCCAGCAGCTGAATGCAGCCCAAGGCTCTGGTCAACCAGGGAATGGGAACTCCTCAGGATCTACTTCCAGCGGGAATGGACGTAAACCCAGAAACCCGGATGATGAAGGAGAAGTTCTGGAAGGTGAATTTCGAGAAATGTAACCAATAATACTGGTGTTGACAGGCGAGTGGATCGATCCACTCGCCTGTTTTTATTTTTATCGCCTGTGATAGAATTATCTGCAATATGAAATCGAACACCTCACCCCGTGTTGCTAATTTTCTCCCTGCCTCCATATTCCTATTCATTATTGGTTGGGGTGGCTTGATAGCCCTGATCATCACCACCCTGCCAACCGTTGGACCACGTTGGTTATTCTTCTTCCTATGTGTCCTGGCAATCACCGGAACATCATTGCCAATCACAGCTTTCCTTAACCGCCGTTTCGCCAGCACACCCCCTCCCACCTATATGGTTGTCGTCAGACAAGCTCTATGGTTTGCTGTTTACGTTTCCACGCTGATATGGCTCCAGATGGGTCGTGTGCTCAATCCGGCATTGGCTATTCTATTGGCAATTGGCTTGGGCTTGATCGAATTCTTATTGAGGCTGAGCGAGAAGAGTCAGTGGAAGGCATAGACTCTACTGGTTGGCTTCCCGATATCCCATGAAATATTACCTATGAGCAGTTTACGCGACCTGCCTTCAGTAGATCAATTACTCCAACAGCCCATTGTATCCACTTGGATCATCGGAATACGGTCGACCGCAAACCCTGGAAGCATTACGCCGATCGCTGGAAGAAGCACGTGAAGGATATTCACATACAAAGAAGCTCCCTACACATGAGGTGTTATTAGATCATGCCCTCCGTGAGCTTCAGGATTGGACAGCTCCTTCCTTGCTTCCAGTGATCAATGCCACCGGGGTAATCCTCCACACAAACCTGGGGCGAGCACCACTTAGTCAATGCTGCCATTCAGGCTATCCAGGATGTCTCACGGGGATATTCAAACCTGGAATTTGATCTATCCAGTGGTCAGCGAGGCTCACGACTGGTTCATGCTGAATCATTGCTACAACGTCTGACCAAGGCAGAAGCAGCATTGGTGGTCAACAATAACGCTGCCGCCGTCCTTCTAATCCTATCTGCTTGTGCACGCCGCCGCAATGTGATCATTTCACGGACGCAGCTCGTGGAGATTGGTGGTGGTTTCCGTATTCCAGATGTCATGCAGCAATCGGGTGCACACCTTTACGAAGTCGGCACGACCAACCGTGTACATCGCACAGATTACCTCACTGCAATTGAAGAAGCATCGCCAGCTCTGATCATGCATGCTCACCGTTCCAATTTTCGTATCACTGGTTTCACCACGAGCCAACCCTGTCAGAGCTCGCAGAAATTTCCCATCAGGTGGGGATCCCGCTTGTGAATGATCTGGGTTCTGGTGCTTTGTTGGACACTGCCCAATTTGGTCTGGGACATGAACCCACTGTCTATGAATCATTGGCAGCCGGAGCGGACTTGGTGTGTTTCTCAGGCGACAAGCTCATGGGAGGTCCACAAGCAGGGATTATCATTGGCAAGGCAGAACTGATTGCTAAACTCAAGAAACACCCGCTTGCCCGCGCCATTCGCGCAGATAAACTTTGCCTGGCTGCTCTCTCTGCCACTTTACTGCATTACCTGAAGGATGAAGCTCTGCAAGAGATACCCATCTGGCGAATGATTGCTGCACCGGTCGCCAGCCTCCAGGGTCGTGCGGGTAACTGGATGCAAACCCTGGGTATGGGTGAGGTGATCCCCAACCTATCGACGGTTGGTGGTGGCTCTCTACCCGATGAAACCTTGGCCACTTTTGTCCTCGCTTTGTCCGTGCGCTCCCCAAACCGCTTTTTAGAACGCTTACGTCAATGCCAGCCACCTGTGATCGCCCGTCTTGAGGCTGATAAGGTTATTTTTGACCCCCGTACAATATTGCCAGAACAAGATAATGATTTATTATCTGCCATTCGTTCAACCAAAAAAATCATTACTAAGGATAGCTCACCCGATGAAGACTGACCTGGATGCCTTAATGCAGGAAAATGACCTGGATGCGATTCTAATTACTGGACCTGCTCAACATAACCCAGCCATGGTCTATCTGACCGGAGGTTGTCACCTGACCAATGCTGACCTGATAAAAAAACGAGGTGAGCAGGCAATATTATTCTATTTACCCATGGAAAGAGATGAAGCTGCCAGGTCTGGTTTGATGACTAAAAATCTAGCCGATTACAACTTCACCGAGCTCCTCAATCAGGTCAATGGAGATCACTTGAAAGCCATGGTCAAACGATACCAGATTATGCTTGGTGAGCTAGGGATTTCCTCAGGAAAAGTCGCTTTATACGGTCGCTCGGAGATTGGTACGAACTATGCGATATTCTCCGCTTTACAGCAAGAGATGCCAGGATTGACTTTGGTCGGCGAGATTAACAACTCAGCACTGATGCTCGCAAGGATGACCAAGGATCAAACCGAAATCGAACGCATCCGCAGGATGGGCAAAATAACTACCCAGGTCGTCAGCCTTGTGGCAGAGTTTATTACCTCACACTCCGTCAAGGATGGTGTAATGGTTAAGACCGACGGACATCCATTGACAGTTGGGGATGTAAAAGCACACATTAACTTGTGGTTATCCGAGCGTGGAGCCGAGAACCCTGAAGGTACCATATTTGCAATCGGACGTGATGCTGGCGTGCCCCACTCATCCGGCAATTCTGAGGATAGTCTCAAATTAGGTCAGACCATTGTTTTTGATATCTACCCTTGTGAGGCTGGCGGTGGTTACTTCTACGACTTTACCCGCACCTGGTGCCTTGGTTATGCACCTGATGATGTCTTGGCGCTCTACGAGACTGTATTATCAGCCTATAACAAAATTACCACTCAGCTTGAGGTTGGAAAACCTTTCGGCTATTACCAGGCTATGACCTGTGAATTCTTTACAGTCGCAAGGTCATCCTACCATCAAGGACAATCCCCAGACGCAGCAAGGATATGTACATAGTATAGGTCATGGAATTGGCTTGAACATCCATGAGCGTCCGTGGAGTGGGATCAATAGTGATGAGCGGGATTGTTTGGTGCCCGGGGAAGTTTTTTCTATTGAGCCTGGGTTATATTATCCGGAGCAAGGTATGGGGGTGCGTCTTGAGAATAGCCTGTACGTGCGACCTGATGGGAAAATGGAAGTGTTGGCAGACTATCCAATGGACCTGGTCTTGCCAGTAAAAACTGAATAAAAAGTCCATGGAATGCATTATGCTTATCAAGGTAACTTGAAAATGCCTAAAACCTCCTCTAAAAAATCTGCACAAGCGGATAAACCTCCTATCCGGATCCTTGGTATCGAAACTTCATGCGATGAAACAGCTGCGGCCGTGGTAGAAAATGGGCGGGAGATCCTATCAAGCGTGGTTGCCTCTCAAATTGATCTGCATGCACAATTTGGAGGTGTATTCCCTGAAGTAGCCTCCAGGCAGCATATAAAAACCATCTATCCTGTGATTGATCAAGCGCTAAACCAAGCTCACCTTACACTTAAGGAGCTGGATGCCATTGCTGTCACGCGTGGCCCGGGTTTACCAGGTTCTTTAGTAGTTGGCATGAATGCAGCCAAAGGATTGGTTCTAGGCAGTGGATTGCCTCTCATAGGTGTCAGCCATCTCGAGGGACATTTATATTCCGCCTGGCTGTATAAATCGGATTCAACCCCACCCCACGAGCCAAAGTTTCCCCTGATTGCCCTGATTGTATCGGGTGGTCATACTGAGCTCGTCTTGATGAAAGGTCATCTGCAATACCAGCATTTAGGCGCGACCCTCGATGACGCTGCAGGAGAAGCTTTTGATAAAGTAGCTCGTTTGCTTGGTTTGGAATATCCAGGTGGGCCTTCCATCCAGAACGCCTCGGTAGAGGGAAATCCCATAGCTTATAACTTTCCTCGCGCCTGGCTGGAAGATAGTTGGGATTTCTCATTCAGTGGATTAAAAACCGCTGTCATGCGGGAGGTACGCCAATTGGAACCGCAAAAAATCCTCCCCATTGCCGATCTGGCTGCCAGCTTTCAGGCGGCGGTCGTGGATGTGCTGGTTACCAAGACCATCAACGCTGCAAAAGAGTTTGGCGCTAAAAACCTGCTTGTAGCTGGCGGGGTCTCTGCAAACCGGGCTTTACGCCACTCCATCCAGATTCGTGCCACCATTCCATTACACATACCCCCAATTTGGCTCTGTACGGATAATGCTGCCATGATTGCAGGTGCTGCTTATTTCCGGTTTATTCAAGGTCAGCGCGATCCACTTGATATGGATGTCCTCCCCAATTGGCCTTTATCTGAGGTTCCCGCTCCAGTTCCATCTTGAAAAATATTGTATTTTATATCAGGACATGAGGAAAAAGCGAATAGCCTTTTAAACTCAAATCGCCCTCTGAGATGGCTCCAATCTCATCGGGCGAGTTTGAGTGAGGAGAATGCAACTATCATTATATATATTTAGGTAAAAATAGTATGAAAAAAGGCTAAAAGCTTCGTGAGAATAAACTCGGGTTCACGAGAGAGCAGCTTCAATCGAATTCAGGCTTATCGGTCCCTCGCGTAGGATCGTCATCTTTGAAGTCGCACAATTGACCACTGTGGAAGGGATACCCCCCGATGAACGACCACCATCCAGGATCAGATGCACCCGTCCATTTAACTGGTTATACACTTCCTCAGCCGTATTGGCATTATTTTGACCCGAAATATTTGCAGAAGTGACTGCTAAAGGTCCAATCAGGCGTAGCAAAGCCAGGGCGACAGGGTGATCAGGCATGCGAACACCAATGGTCCCATCTTGCGAAAGCACTTCAGGCAACCCGGAAAGTTTTGGAACCACCAGAGTCAATGGTCCTGGCCAAAAACGATGTGCGAGTCGGGTGGACGTCTCATCGAATTGATCCACCACGCACTTTAAATCTGCATAATTCCCAATCAAGATCGCAATTGCTCGACTATTATTTCGCCCTTTTGCAGAGAATAAACCCTCAACATATTCACTCTTGAATGGTAAGGCGGCTAATCCATACACAGTATCTGTAGGAAAAGCGACTAAACCGCCATGCTTTAATACGTCAACAGCATGATCTATCGCACTCGGACGATTTGCCCTTAGAATCTCGGTCTTCATACGAATAACCATACGGATTATACCCCCAGGTCAGATTTGTGTATTCAAGCTATCCCTACAGGAACTGACCAAACCTCAGACGCACCTATAAAATACTCGTCATACATTTCATTCCCCATTACTGTACAAGACAGGGTCTCGTCTTCAGTCCACTGGTGATATTTACTAGTACGCCTAGCTCAATTTGCTAATTTGTCTCGCCCCATTCCTTCTACACTCTTTTACTATGCAAAAATCAGGGTAATTTACTCATATAAATATTCCAATAGGTTGAGTTTGGCTATACTTCCCACGAACTATATCCCACGTCCAGTGTTACCCACCCGGGCTTCAGAGAACACCATCTGGCAAAGCCATTTAAAATCCAATCCAGGCTTTTTAGACCTGTAATTGTAGAAAATAATCTGCATCCACTGGTGGGTTACGGTTTTTCAATTGACTTGTTCATTTCCCAAACCATCTGGAGACCATCCAGCGTGAGCCATGGCGCAACAATTTGGATGACATCCGTCTCATGAGCAACTATATCAGCCAGACCCCCTGTTGCGATGACTTTCATCTCTGCACCCAATTCCTCTCGGAATCGTGCCACCATACCCTCAACCAACCCAACGTACCCATACAATAATCCCGATTGCATTGAGTGAACTGTGTTTCGACCAATCACCGAAGGAGGTTTTTGGAGATCGACTCTTGGCAGCTTGGCGGTACGCTGAAACAGGGCTTCCGCAGCAATTCCGATCCCAGGCGCAATTGCTCCCCCCAGGTAATCACCATTTTTTGAGATGGCATCGAAAGTCGTGGCAGTACCAAAGTCAACCACACACGCGGGAGTCCCATAAAGATGCACGACTGCGACTGCATCCACAATCCGGTCCGCTCCCACAGCACGGGGATCTTCATACCGCACACGCACACCTGTCTTTACACCCGCATCAACCACCAGCGGTTCCTTGTTTAGATACCGCCGACAGGCTTCAACAATCTTACTGGTAAGGGGAGGAACAACCGACGCCAGGCAGATGGCGTCTATATCCTCTGGTGTGTGACCTGCGTGCTCCAATAATCCCACTAACTGTAACCCATACTCATCCGGCATATGATCATATGCAGTGGCTAATCGCCAGCGTGGACCAAGTTCTTTCCCTTGATACAACCCCAAGGTGATATTTGTATTCCCAATGTCAATCGTCAACAGCATGATAGCCTCCTTTCCTGCCGAACATAGCGTCCCAACCTCAAATTTAGCATAATATTACCCAAGAACGATGTTATCAATTAAGCGCGTTTTTCCAATTGTTACCGCCAGGGATAATAGTGCTCGATCCACACGTCCTTCAAGCTCTTGCAATGTGTCTGGATGAGCACAAGATACGTATTGCACATTAACCAAAGGTTCGGTTGACAGGATATCCAATACTATATTCCTCAGGTTTTCAGCATCCCTTTCGCCAGCCCCGAAAGCTGCTTTGGCAGCAAATAAGCCGCGGTACAATACTAAAGCAGCACTTCGCTCGTCTGGATCCAGATAGACATTCCGACTGGACATTGCCAATCCATCTGGCTCTCGGATCGTCGGGCAAACAACGATTTCGATTGGAAAATCCAGGTCACGCGTCATTGTTCCGATGACAATAGCTTGTTGAGCATCTTTTTGCCCGAAATATGCTCTGTGGGGCTGAACTGCGTTGAAGAGTTTGGTCACAACCGTCGCTACTCCTCGAAAATGCCCCGCTCGGATCACCCCCTCTAACGATCTTGGTGACGTCCTCCACCACAACCCAGGTCTGGTACCCGGTTGGATACATGAGTTTATCGTTGGGTGTCCATACCAGATCAACCCCCTCCGATCGAAGCAGGGCAAGATCACGCTGTAAATCGCGCGGATAGTTGTTAAAATCTTCATTCGGCCCAAATTGGGTCGGATTGACGTAGATACTGACGACCACACTGGAACAATCATGACGCGCCTGTCGGACCAGCGACAGGTGTCCCTCATGCAAGGATCCCATTGTGGGTACGAATCCAACGGGTTGGCTTAAACTCGCCCGAGCCAGGCGCACTTCTGCCAAAGATTCGACAACGTTCATAATGAATCCTCCCTATTGGTTTTCAAGAGCCCTCACCAACCGCCACAGAATTCTGTTAACCGGTGTTGGTACCCCCAATGCTTCACCCACTCGAATAATCGCCCCATTGATGGCATCAATTTCCGTTGGTGTACCTCGTAGTACATCCTGAAGCATGGAAGAGGTATTTACCGCAGTGTTTCGAGCTACATTCTCAACCGCATTTACTGGGTCAGTATATGGCAAGGTGATACCTTGCCGGCTAGCAACCATGGCAGCTTCACACGCTGCCTCTGACATAAGCTCTCGGGCGGCAGGGCGTGACAGAAGTTCGCCATTCGGGACCCTTAACAATGCGGTGAGTGGATTGATGGCAGCATTAATCACCAGCTTCCCCCAGAGCAGAGATTTTGGATCGGTGACCATCTCTACCTGAAAGCCAGCTTTATTCAATAATTCCCCCAATCCACCCAATTGGGGGTGGAGGCCTATCGTTACTTTTCCTTCCCCGGTATGTTGGACGTATCCCGGCTCAACCATCCGGGCAGCCACTGTGGTGACACCCAATGCAACTCTCTCCTGCCCAAGTACCCTCTCAAGGGTTTCGTAGTTGCCAAACCCATTTTGTAAGGTCAAAGCTATCCCGGTTTTGGTGAGACGCCGCTCAAGTTGCCTGGCAACCCGTTCCGTCTGCCAGGATTTAACCAACACCAAGGCCTGGGAGAATTTTCCACGAGTATCTGTGCCTTTTGTGACTTTTACCGAATACTGATGGATACTTCCATTCATGTCAAGCAGTCGCACCCCCCTCTCCCGCAGTGCAGTCAAACCTTCCTGCCAGCTGCCCAGCATGGTCACTTCATTCCCTGAACCCGCCAGTCGAGCAGCGAACAAGCAGGCTAATGCGCCAGTCCCCACTACCAGCAATCCCATTGGACTACCTCACCGACGGATCATGGACGATAAATCTCGGGCTTTCCTGGGTGAGTCTTTCCTCCAGGCACTTCCATTCGTCCTCGCTCATGTCCACTGTATGCTCGGCACCTGGAAATGTTTTTGATTTTACATCAGCTATATATTCACTAAACGCTTTTCTCATCTCTGTAGACAAATTCGCATAGCGCTTAACAAACTTGGGTGTGAAGCGCTCAAAGATTCCCAGCAAGTCATGCGTCACCAAGACCTGACCATCACAACCTGCGCCAGCACCAATCCCAATGGTCGGGATCTCCAGGCGCTGTGAAACGAGCTCAGCTAGCCGTCCGGGGATGGATTCGAGCACAATACTGAAACAACCCGCTTCTTGGAGTACCTGCGCATTTTCTAAAAGGGTATAGGCGGCGTCTGCATCACGACCCTGGGTCCGATAACCGCCCAGCTGGTGAATACTCTGCGGGGTTAATCCGAGGTGACCCATGACGGGGATGCCGGTGCTTACGATGGCACGGATGGTCTCCGCCCGTTCGCTGCCACCTTCCAGCTTGACGGCATTCATTCCAGCCTCCTGGAGAAAGCGCCCGGCGTTCCGGACCGCCTCACTGGTGGAAACTTGATAGGACATAAACGGCATGTCACCCACCAGTAGTGCGTATTTCGCCCCACGTGCCACCGCTTTACAATGATGGATCATCTCGTCCATGGTGACGGGCAAGGTACTATCGTAGCCCAGAACGACCATTCCAAGAGAATCTCCCACCAGGATGATATCCATGCCCATTTGATCCATCATTAGGGCGGTTGGATAATCATACGCCGTCAGCATGCTAATGGGCTCGTGGCGTGTTTTCATCGCCTGAATGAGGCGAGTGGTCACTTTCTTTCGTTCTTCTGTAGAATTTGGGGTTGTCGATTGAATGACTGACATGGTACCCTCCTTTCGTTATTCTGGTAGGGGCCAAACATAAAGCCTGTTTTTTTTACTGCAACCATCCCAGTCGATAATGATCTGGGTGATTAATTTTATTATACTCCTGTTCTAATCAAAAAAATCCCGGAAGCGACTGCTTCCGGGATCATCCTATTGCCAATCATCCGCATTATATGCTGGTAGCTCGCAGCGTAAGGGAGTGTCCTCGCGCAATCCCAAGGCATACCCTGCCTGCATCAGCTGGTGGATTTCACTGGTGCCTTCATAAATAATCGCCCCGCGTGAATTACGCAGGTAGCGCTCAACGTCATATTCATCACTATATCCGTATGCCCCATGGATTTGGATCGCTTCTGAGGCAGCATTGAATGACTCATCCGTGGCAAACCATTTCGCCAGCGATGTTTCGCGCGTGTTGCGCATGCCCTGATTTTTCATCCATCCAGCCCGCAGGTATAACAGGCGCGCCATCTCATAGGATTGAACCATACGTGCAATCTTTTGTTGGACGAGCTGGAATTTGGCGATTTCCTTTCCGAAGGCTTTACGCTCTTTGGAATATTTAATGCTTGCCTCCAGACTGGCACGGATTAGGCCTGTAGCACCTGATGCGACGGTATAGCGTCCATTATCCAGACAGGACATGGCGATCTTGAAACCCTCGCCTTCCTCACCCAGCCTGTGGTCAGCTGGGATACGCACGTCCTGGAAGTTTATCCATCCAGTTGAACCTGCCCGCATACCCAATTTCCCGTGCAAGTCACCTGTAGTCACGCCCGGACGGTCCAGCTCTACCAGGAAGGCGGATAACCCCTCATGTGGGTTGCTTGATTCGAGATTCGTCCTTCCCACCCATAAACAGTGATGCGCCTTGGTGGCCAGCGAAATCCACATCTTTTCCCCATTCAAGATATATTCCTCCCCTTCCCTGCGGGCAGTGCTGACGAGCGCGGCGACATCTGAGCCTGCCCCAGGCTCGGTCAATCCAAAGCAGCCAACTTTCTCTCCCTTGGCTTGTGGAATCAGGAATTGTTGTTTCTGTTCTTCACTCCCCCACTGCAATAAACCCAGACTGTTAAGACCAATATGCACCGATAGAACCACCCGCAAGGTGCTGTCCACCGCCTCCAGCTCCTCACATGCTAAACCTAAGGAGATGTAGTCCATCCCTTGCCCACCATATCGTACAGGTACGCAAATCCCCAGGATACCTAATTTTCCCATGCGTGGCAGGATGAATGGAGCCATTTCTTGAGCCCGATCATATTCCTTGATGATCGGAGTGACCTCTTTTTGGGCAAAATCCCTAACCATCTGCTGAACCATTCGGTGTTCACCAGTCAGTGCGAAATCCATGTACAACCTCCGGAATTAGTAGGATAGCCCCATTATAAATCATGCGTGCTTGAATGCGAATATTACCCACTGATGGCATCTCCTTGCTTGAATCTATACTACCCCTCTCGCAGAAAGGAGTCGATTGCGACATTCTTTTGCTATATAATCAACCCTGGTGAATACCCCGTCTCCTTTACACTTTTATCTTCGCATCTTGGTGGTAAGTATCTTTATTGCCTTATTAGGGCTTGCACCATACCCTCATGCCGCCAGTACCTTTCTAGCTAAAGCTTACCAATCCATCGCCAATGGAGATATGCTAAATGCTTCCAAGAATCTGGCTGTTGCGGCTAGTTATTTCCCTTGGCGGATAGATTTAAATTTGGACGCTGCGCATTATGCTTTCCAAGCAGGCGACTCCAAGTCGACCATTGATTATTTTGAACGTCCTGGGGCTATCTCCCACCTGACAATTGACGATTTAATTATGTTGGGCGATGCCTATAACCAGAGGGGTAACGCAACGATGGCTGCAGCAATATGGATGCATGTCACCGAGCTGGGTGAATCAATCCCAGCCACTCAGCGTTTACTTGACCTTTATCTCCAGCAAAAGGATTACGCATCTGCTGCCAGCTACGCCGAAAAACTGTTGGTGCTTAATCCATCCAATATCCACCTATACTATCAAATAGGGCTGCTCTATTCCATGACCGATCCCAGTAAAGCATTGCCATTTCTCGCACAAGCAGGGGAAATTGATCCTACTGATGCTTCAAATGCGCAGGTTCTACATGACAAAATTCGCACTGCAAATATCTTTGATGATCCAGCCTATACCTATTTAATCGTCGGGCGCCAACTGGCAAATTTTGGTAAGTGGGAATTCGCCTCAGTAGCATTTCAGAATGCTGTATCTATCCGACCAGGATACGCCGACGCCTGGGCATTTCTAGGTGAAGCCCGCCAGCAAATCAGCCGTCAAGAAATTGGTTCGGTCTCAGATATAGGATTACCCGAGCTTGAGCTTGCAATCCAATTGGAAGGCAATTCAACTCTCGTCAATACGCTCATGGGTCTTTACTGGGAAAGGCAGGAAGATTATGCTCAGGCTCAACAATATCTGGAACGTGCCATCGCTTCGAGTCCGGACGATCCCTATTTATATTCCGAGCTTGGCAACATCTTGTCTAAAGCAGGTGATCTTCCAGCGGCTCAATCCGCCTATGAATCAGCCATCCAGCTTACACCGCAAGACCCGTTGTTTTATCGGCAGCTGGCAATGTTTGCCATTGAAAACCAAATCCAAATCAGAGAGCTGGCTCTCCCTGCAGCCAGGCAAGCCATCCTACTTGATCCTCTCGATGCCAGCTCTCTCGATGTGATGGCTCAGGTAATGTTGATCCTGCAAGATTACCACTCTGCCGAACGGTTCTCGCAAAGTGCACTTCAATCTGATCCCGGGTTCACCCCAGCATACCTGCATTTAGGCATGGCCTACATCTACCTTGAAGAATCCGACTTAGCCCGTCAATGGTTGAGTAAGGCAGAAACGATGGATCCAGATTCGTGGGTTGCAGCTCAAGCCAAAAGATGGATGGAATTTTACTTTCCATAAACAAATTATTCAGTGAGGGTCGTAAAATCTGTGTTTATAAATAGAAGGTTCTTTATCCAGATAATGGTACAATCCATCCCAATCTAAATCCACCAGGAGTAATGCAAATGAAATCTATACGGTTTCTAATTATCATTCTCACTTTGGTATTCGCTAGCCTGGCTTGCTTTAGCACTGGTTCTCCAACTCCATCGAGCAATATTTTATTCTCGGATGATTTTTCCAACACCAGCAAAAAATGGGATCAGGTTTCGGATAGCACACGTTCCACAGATTACTACAACAATTCCTATCGTATCATCGTCAATGATACCAACAGCGACGTATGGGCTAACCCAGGGAGTGAGAGCTTCACAGACACTCGCATGGAGGCGGATGCCACCAAGAACAGTGGACCAGATGACAATGATTTTGGGATTCTTTGTCGATATTCTGGCGTGGATAAGTTTTATTATGGAGTTATCAGCAGTGATGGCTATTATGGGATTATGAAGATGACCTCCGATGGTGGGAAACCCATCGGTAATGAAAACATGCTGCAAAGTGACACGATAATCCAGGGTGCATCTACCAACCATATTCGTTTTGATTGTGTCGGTTCCACCCTCACACTCTACGTCAATGATACTCAGATTGACCAGCAGACGGATGGAGATTATACGACCGGAAATGTTGGATTGATCGCAGGTACGTTTACCACAGCTGGTACAGATATTCTATTTGATAATTTCTTTGTTTATAAACCATAGATAGGTGTAATCTTGCCTAAATTCTGAATATCTGCTCACCATTTCGATGTGTCTTCTTTAAGGCGTAATTAAATCTAAGCCTTATGCATCCCAATGGCGAGCTTTTTATCTAAGGAGCTGTCCTAAGTTTTATGAAGATTTTTTTGGATATGGTTGGATGCCGCTTAAATCAAAGTGAGATTGAAACCTACGCTCGTCAATTCCGTCTCGCCGGGCATTCATTAACCTCTGATGCAGCATTAGCAGACCTTATCGTGATCAATACCTGCACGGTCACCGCAGCCGCTGCCTCCGACTCACGTCAAAAGATCCGCCAGGCTGCCAGGGCAGGCAACCATCAGATCATTGTCACCGGATGCTACGCTACTCTCAACCCCCACCTCACAGCTAATTTACCTGGTGTAAGCCAGGTGATCGGCAACGTGGAAAAAGACAACCTGGTACCAATTGTTTTAAATATACCCGCTTCAATATTTGATCACACCTCCATCCAACGAGAACCCATCCCTGGTAACCGCCTCCGCACGCGTGCCTTTATTAAAGTTCAGGATGGATGTGACAATCATTGTACTTATTGTATTACCAGGCTTGCACGAGGTGTTGGTAGGAGTCGTCGAATCAATGATGTTTTAGAAGATATCCATTCAGCGCTGAATGGCGGTTCCCGAGAGATCGTCCTCACAGGGGTGCACCTGGGATCATGGGGTTATGACTTCGAACACCCATTACACCTGCAGGACCTGATCCGCGCTATCCTCGATGATACCGAGACACCCCGATTACGCCTTTCCTCGCTTGAACCTTGGGACATCTCTCCCGAATTCTTTGAGCTCTGGCAAAATTCACGTTTCTGCCGTCACTTACACTTACCTTTACAGTCTGGTAGTGCAGCCACACTCCACCGCATGGGTCGTAAAGTGACCCCCCAATCTTATGCCGACTTAATTCGCCATGCGTGTGCCGCTATACCAGATGTGGCAATTACCACGGATATCATCACCGGTTTTCCAGGCGAAACAGAAGATGAATTCTCTGAAAGTCTAGAATTTGTCAATTCAATGAGTTTTGCAAATGGTCATGTATTTACCTTTTCACCAAGACCTGGCACCAGGGCGATGAATTTACCCGATCAAATCAATCCGTCGATAGGCAAGCAAAGAAATGCCATAATGCGCCAGATCTTTCAACAAAGTGCATCCACCTTTCGGCATCAATATATTCAGCGCGATTTACATATACTCTGGGAAAAAGCCTCCCCAGCCAATGACCACCAGTGGGAGCTGAGCGGTTTATCCGATAACTATCTGCGGGTGAGCGCCATCTTCTCCTCACCGTGTCGAAATCAGTTGATGGACGTACATATAATTGGAGAAAGTCAAGGTGGATTAGTGGGGGAAATCCTTCCAGCTTAATTCCAGGCGTGACTAATTAAGATACAATAGTATTTAATCATAAAAACCAAGTCGTTATCTGGAAAGAAGCCTCATCAAATGGACCTAAAAACTACTCTACAATCCGATCTAAAAGATGCTATGCGCCATGGAGAGGAAACTCGAAAAAGCACCCTCCGTATGGCATTATCTGCAATCAAGCTGGCGGAAGTTGAGAAAGGTGCCCATATGGATGAGGCAGCCTATTTAGTTATCATCCAAAAAGAGATAAAATCCCGTCGGGAATCCATTGTGGATGCAGAACGAGCGAATCGACCTGAAATGATTACCCAGGCTGAGCAGGAAATCACAATTCTGCAAGGTTATCTGCCTGCAGCATTTTCAGAAGAAGAATTGGAGTCGATAGCAAAGATAGCCATCTCAGAAGCTGGGGCAACCTCAATTCGTGAGATGGGGCAGGTCATGAAAATCCTCATCCCACGATTACAAGGACGGGCGACCGGCGATCAAGCCAGTCAAGTAGTTCGAAAGCTGTTACCGTAAAAAGTGTCTGCATTTAGGTTAAACCGGCGTGATTTCTTCTTGGGGTTGATATTCCTGCTTTTCTGCGGGTTTATCCTGCTGGCTTTATTGCTCCCCATTCTGCAAGACTTATCAGAACCTCCCCTGAGCGTAGGCGATGTTGCCCCATATGATATCCATGCCCCTGTTGCTCTCACTTATCAAAGTCAAATCCTGACCGCCCGGCAGCAAGATGCCGCGGCATCTGCTGTTCCAATCATTTATTCTCCTGCCGATACAAATATTGCCCGGCAGCAATTGGAACGACTACGCAATACTCTGGTATATATCAATACTGTGCGAGCAGACGATTTTGCTTCCCAGGAGCAGAAAACTGGCGACCTGGCTGCATTGTCGGATATCCAGCTCAGCCGGGATACGATCATAGCGATTCTCTCATTGAGTGCTTCACGGTGGATAGCCGTTTCAGAGGAAGCCACTTCCGTCCTCGACCAGGTTATGCGTGAGCCCATCCGTGAAGATCAGCTTGTTTCAGTCGATCAAAAAGTTCCAACATTGGTAAGCTTGTCATTTCCCGAAGACCAATCAACAATCATTACCAACCTTATACAAGCATTCGTTGTTCCTAACAGTCTCTATGATGAGCAAATGACCGCAGCAGCCAGGCAACAAGCCCGCGATTCTGTCACACCAGTCGCTCGCTCGTTCATGACCAATGAAACCATAATCCAGGGTGGAAAAGTCATCACGGTCACTGATTACGAAGCCCTACAACAATACGGGCTCGCCCAGCCAATAAATCGTTGGCAAGATATCGTCAGCTCACTGGGATTATCTTTGATTACCACGGCCATATTTATTTTCTACTATCGTCGCAACCCTGACCTTTTTGCTGGTAATCCAGGCTTGAGAAAGCTGTCCTTGCTGATTGCTCTTTTCCTGCTCTTCTTGTTTGTTGCTCGCATATTCATCCCCGGTCATGCCGTCATCCCGTATGTATACCCGGTGATGGGTTTTGCACTGACCATCTCGGCATTATTTTCAGCTGAGTTGGCAATCATCTCTGTTATTCCACTGGCATACCTGATTCCTTATGGTTTGCCGGAAGCTCAAATCCTCACTCTTTATTATTTATTAGGCAGCATATTTGGAGTATTTGTATTACGCAGAGCTCAGAGGTTGACAACATTCTTTTGGTCCGCTGCGGCGATTGCGATTTCTGCTGCTGCTGTCGCCATCGCTTATCGCATTATTCAACCCACTGCAGATTGGATTGGTGTAGCCACACTGGCTCTGGCAGCAATCATCAATGGTATCGCCTCAGCCAGTATTGGATTGATTTTCCACTATTATCTGGCACAATTTTTAGGGAAGACAACGCATTTACAGCTGATTGAGCTCTCCCGCCCAGATCATCCTCTCCAACAGCTTCTCTTAAGAAACGCTCCAGGAACTTATCAGCATAGCCTCCAATTGGCGAACCTGGTTGAGCAAGCTGCTGAAACCATCGGGGCGGATGCTATGCTGGCACGTGTGGGCGCCCTGTACCATGATGTTGGTAAAATAATTAATCCCTACTTCTTCATCGAAAATCAACCACCTGGCAACCTGAATCCTCATAATGACCTGGATCCGGAAACCAGTGCTGCCACCATTATCCGCCATGTGGCTGATGGCTTGGATTTAGCCCGTAGGTACCACCTACCGCGACAGATCTTCGACTTCATTGCGCAACATCATGGCACCACGATCACCCGCTACCAATACGGCCGAGCAATTGAGCTTGCTGGGACAAACAAAGCAGCTATCGATATGGATAAATTTCGTTACCCCGGTCCTCGCCCTTCCACCTGTGAAATTGCCTTACTTATGCTGGCAGATACCTGTGAAGCCCGTGTGCGCGCAGAGAGACCCAAGGATGAGGACGAGCTCCTTGAGCTGATAAAAAACGCAGTGAAGGATAAGCTTGATCTCGGTGAACTGGATAACACCCAGCTAACTATTCGAAATCTGGATGAGATTATCAGCTCCTTTACCTCCACTTTGCGAGGTGTCTATCATCCGCGCATCCAATATCCCAAACCAGAGAGCGAAATTAAAACCCAACCCGTGCCTTATAGACTCCCGGATGGAGATACTTCTCCAGTCACACCCAATCTCGAGCCCTCGCCAACCCATGAAAAAAAATAGGCAGGGTTCAATATAATCACATGGTCACTATTCAAGTAAAACGCTCCGTCCGCCTCCCCGTGGAAAAATCCATCCTACTACGGGCAGCTCAGATGACCCTGGATTTTACGCAACACCACTAAAAACTCAGACGTGAGTATCGTCGTGGGTAATGATGCGTTCTTACAAAGACTCAATTTGAAATACAGAAATGTGGATTCAACCACCGATGTACTATCGTTTCCGTCCGGAGAGATCGATCCCGACACCCAAGCCTATTATCTTGGGGATATCGTCATCTCCCTCGCACGTGCCCAGGAACAATCTTCTTCTGAAGGTCATGCACTGGTGGATGAATTACAGTTATTGGTTGTTCATGGAACTTTGCACCTCCTGGGATATGACCACATGGAGACTGCAGATAAAGTGAAGATGCAAGCCGCTCAAGACGTTATCTTGCAAAAGCTTGGTCTCAAATTAACCAGCATACTCTGATTATGTCGAACCAACAGATGGGTTTTTTAAAATCACGCATCAAGGCCTTTGGATACGCTTTTTCAGGATGGTGGTTTGTCATCCGAACCCAGCGTAATGCCTGGATCCATATGGTAGTTAGTATTGCTGTGATCCTGATGTCTTTCATCCTTCACATCACTGCCTCCAGCTGGGCATTGATCCTTCTGGCAATTGCCTTGGTTTGGATCGCGGAATTTCTCAACACAGCCCTTGAGGCAGTAGTAGATTTAGCTACCAACCACCAACACCATGAGCTTGCCAGGGTGGGTAAGGATGTTGGTGCAGCTGCTGTCTTGATTGCGGCCGTCTCTAGCGTTATTATTGGTCTTTTGATTCTGGGTCCACCTTTGTGGGCAGTTATTAAATCCCTGTTTTAATTTATCGAAAATTATCATTGTGCATTCTTTTATCGATTAACTATGACCACAGTAAAGAAACTAAACCGGAGGTGATTATGTCCAGTTCCTTCCGCTTCGGAACCGT
This sequence comes from uncultured Chloroflexia bacterium, assembly GCA_963828845.1. Taxonomy (GTDB): domain Bacteria; phylum Chloroflexota; class Anaerolineae; order Anaerolineales; family UBA4823; genus FEB-25. The sequence goes on along the minus strand of CAWHGE010000007.1, from coordinate 55,056 downwards.
CGGCTCACCAATTTCCACACCCAAAAAACCTGGTGGCAGTGTAGGTGCTATTCGGCGTCTTAAAGAACTAGGCCTGGATGCACTGGAACTCGGCTGGGTACGTGCAGTACGGGTGACAGAGGAAACCTGTGCAGCCATTCAATCTACAGCTAGCGAGCAGGATGTTTTGATCAGCATCCATGCCCCATACTTCATCAACCTTAATGCGACTGAGGATGAGTGGATTAATTCACGCAAGCGCCTGATGGATTCTGCCATATATGGAAATCTGGCAGGAGCAACCGACATCATCTTTCATCCCGGATCCTACTTTGGGAGACCTCCTTCAGAAGTACTGCCTATTGCCATTCAACGCCTTCAAAAATGTATGGAGGAGCTCAGATCTAAAGGCAATAATGTGATATTGCGCCCTGAAACCATGGGTAAATCTGCCATGCTTGGCTCTCTTGAGGATGCCCTTGCGATGGCAAAAACTTTGCCAGGAGTTGAGCCTTGTATCGACTTTGCTCACCTGCATGCCCGCCCGGGTGATGGCTCAATCAACACATATGACGAATTCTCCCATATCCTCGAGCTGTATGGAAAAACCTTGGGTGATGGGTCTCTTAATCGTTTACACATTCACTTATCCGGCATTCAATATGGAGAAAAAGGCGAAAGGGAGCACCTTCCACTCAAAGAATCTGACCTGAACCTTGATGGTTTATTCCGGTCATTGGCCGCGTTCCATTGCCATGGGAGAATATTGTGCGAAAGCCCAATTATGGAAGATGATGCTCTTTACATGAAAGCCCTTTGGGATGAAAAATAAGGCTGCCGTTAATATTCTGGCGGCCTTTACTACTTTTTTTATTAATTCGGTTTTCTATCAGCGTATCTGATCGAAATAGATAATAACCAGATTTTTCTCACAATCATCAAATGTACTGATGTAGATCCGGTCTGATAAAGGTAGGTTTTGTTGGTCCAATAATTGGATCCATAGCGTGCTGTTTGAAGCAATCAGTTTATCAGACAAAGTAATCTCGAAACCACCTGGACCATATTGAGGTGCCAATCCGGTCATGGTCAAGTTATTTATGCTATCATCGCCGGGTAGGGTACCTCCTAGCTGTACAAATAATCCCCTCACCGCTTCACCATTCAAGCTCATCGCCTGTCCGGCTACTCCAGACCAATTGCATCCAGCATCTGGGTGAAACTGTGTTCCCGCGATCTCGGATGGGCTCCCTTGTTGTAGCACGAATGCCGGTTCATATTTAGTACCTTCAATGATTTGCTCCATTGCGGTTGGTTCCTCGATTATGCTACTCGTAACTATCGACGCTTGGGGCGGTTCTGGTGTATCTGTCACTTGGAGTATGACAGTGGTTGGTGTCCATGAAGGGACCAATGTAAATCGTGGTATTACAGTGACGGTCGCGGTTGCCAAAGCTGGGTTCGAAGTGCTCGGCGGAAATGGATTTAGATTACTGTTCGGGTCCATATAGATCAGGAAGAAGTACGACACGACACAGAGCAAGATAATCAGCACCAAAATGGTCAAGATATTCCACACCCTAGCGGAAGAACTTTTCCTCCGTCGCGGTGCTTTTACCTCAGAAAATTCATACCCATCCATCTATCATCTCCCCGATTAAATCAGGCTACGGTAATAGTATTTGGATCTCACTTTGATTCCTTCGGCCGTTGATCCATTCCTGCAAGGCTTTGACTTGTAATGTCCTTCTGGCATCCGGTTGGAGGGTGTGTTCAGGATCCCTTTCCGCAAGATACAAGATGTGGAAACCGATATCCGTCTGTATCACCACACTGTACTGACCGGGTTCCAGCGCAAACGCAGCTTCCTCGATGGTTGCATCGCTTAGATAACCGCGTGGGAACCATCCCAAATCTCCCTTAGTCAGCGGATCATACGTGGCTGCTACCTCTATAAAATCCTTTCCTGATTGTAATGAGGCATAAACCTGGTCTGCTTCTGCTGAAGTGGGCACCAATATTTGCATCACATGCACTTCGTCAGCAGTCTCTGGCACTGCTGCAATAATCTGATCCCGCATCCAGGCGGCGCCGATGGATCGTTTTAGTGCCTGCACAAAATCCTCGCTTGAGTAACCATGTGCAGCTTGCCAATCCGCTAATGCCTGGCTTCCGCCGAGCTGGTCTTCGAGCGCACTTATTCTTGATTGAAGCAGGGTATCATCCACAGAATATCCATTCTCAGTTGCAGCCTGAGCTAGCAGGGTTTGATCAATCAGCTCATTTAGGACGATTGTATTCGTATCGGATGCGAGAATCGTGCCAGTTATGGCAGAAGATGCTTGTAAGCGGGCTATTTCCGCTTGAAATTCATCCAGTGATATCCCCTCCCCATTGATTACTGCCGCCAATGGCACTGGCGTTTGTGTGGGTGGAATTGGGGTGATAGACGGCTCAGGTGAAAACAAAGCTGTTTCAGAGCTCTTTATCACGGCAGCCGTGTTGGTAGAGACTGGACTGCTTTTATTGCATGCTGATACTAAAATGGGGAGGAAGCAAATACCAATCAGGATATCTAGTAGTCGGCGTACGCTCATTGGGTAGATTATACCCGTAAATCAATTCCCACCTTCTGCTGGAGAAAAATCATCCTGCCTGGATGGGATTCGTCACCCTATAATCCTTACTCTGGAATGATTCTTTTCATGGGTAAAGTCTTGACAGAAAATGACATTTGCCGATAATAGGGAGAACAATATGAAAGGCTTTGAAAGAGGAAAGTAGTTGGATCGAACCCAACAGGGAGGCGTCGGGCACAGACTGAGACCCCGCCAGGCAGAAATCCGACGAAGTTCCCTCCGGAGCTGTCCGGGTGAATGTGATGAACACTATTAGCGCGGACCGCAGCCCAAGCGTTAATCAGGGAGCCGATCGCCTTTCAGCCGTCGGCCGAAGAGGGTCGCACGCGCGACCAACAAGGGTGGTACCGCGGGAAACGCCTCCCGTCCCTTGATGGGGCGGGAGTTTTGATTCATTTGCTGGTAAATGACATCATACTTTATTTAATCGTGATAACTGTTTGGTTTGGAGGTGCATATGTTAATAGAATTGGATCAAATTGAGCAAATTGCTCTCCAGTCGTTGGAATCCATCCAGGATGAAGCGAGCTTGGAAAATTGGCGGGTAGCCAATCTTGGACGGTCTTCACCCCTCATGCAGATCTTTGACCAGCTGGGTAAGCTTTCCAAGGAAGAGCGACCGGTCATCGGGAGACGAGCTAATGAACTCAAGCGCGCCCTGGAGTCTGCATTTTCTACTCGATCAGAAGCTTTGCGACAATCAGCCCTCCAACACTCGCTTCAGTCTGAGCGTTTGGACGTCACTCTTCCTGGGCGGGCTTTATCCATGGGTCGCCTCCATCCCGCAACAATTTCGGTGCGGGAGGTTGTTCGTGCCTTCGCCGATATGGGTTTTCAGGTTTACCGGTCGCCAGAAGCAGAAACAGATGAATATAACTTTGGCTTGCTCAATATGCCTCCCCACCATCCCGCTCGCGATATGTATGACACCTTTTATACCAACATGCCCAACGTCTCCCTGCGCCCACATACCTCTCCGGGGCAGATTCACGTTATGCGCCAATATGCCCCGGAACCCATCCGAGCAATCCTGCCTGGCATGTGTTATCGCTATGAGCAGATCAGCAGCCGCCATGAGACCCAATTCAACCAGATCGAAGTGCTCGTGGTTGGTGAAAACATCACTCTCGGCGATTTAAAAGGGACGTTGAGTGACCTAGCCCACCGTCTGTTCGGTCAAAAATTTCGTACACGCTTTCGGGCTTCCTACTTCCCGTTTACCGAACCCAGTGCTGAATTTGATTTTGAATGCTTATTATGCAGCGGTAAAGGCTGCTCTGTCTGTGCTTGGACCGGTTGGCTGGAGATCGGTGGTTGTGGTATGGTGCATCCCGTCGTTTTGCAAAATGGTGGTTATAACCCCGAAAAATTCTCCGGCTTCGCCGCTGGTTTGGGCACTGAACGTATTATGATGCTCAAACACCGTATCGAAGACATCCGCAATTTCTGGGCCAATGACATGCGCTTTTTAGAACAGTTCTAGGAGGTATATATGCGCGTCCCAATTTCCTGGGTGAAAGACTTCGTCGATATCAACATACCACTCCCCGAGCTCGCACGGCGCCTGACCATGGCAGGATTGGAAGTGGAACAGATCATCTATATCGGTCTTCCACTTCCGCAATCCAATTCCGTGGAACAGCAACGTACCGGCGAAAATATCAACGCGAATATTTCTGGTTTAGCCTGGGAACCCGATAAAATCGTCACCGCCTCTGTATCAGAGGTCATGCCTCATCCAAACGCTGACCGCCTGGTTTTATGTAAGCTCTATGATGGCGAGCGTGAGCATATCGTGCTTACCGGTGCGCCCAACTTATATCCATATAAAGGGTTGGGTGCATTGCCCAAACCCCTGAAAGTGGCATATGCACGGCAAGGAGCCCAAATATTTGATGGTCACCAACCCGGTCAGGTGCTGACCACACTCAAGCCAGCTAAAATACGTGGTATTGAATCTTATTCGATGATTTGTTCCGAAAAAGAGCTTGGCATTTCGGACGATCATGAAGGTGTGATCATCCTCGATGAAGATGCTCCCGTGGGTGTCCCTTTGGTGGATTATATTGGTGATGCGATTTTTGAGATTAAGATCTTACCTAATATTGCCCGTAATGCCAACATCCTGGGTGTTGCACGTGAGGTCTCAGCTCTCACCGGGTCACCATTGCACATTCCAGCGGATTTCTATCTGGTCCAGGCTGAAGGTCCAAATATCCAGAGTAAAGCCTCGATCGAGATTACAAATCCTGAGCTGAACCCACGCTTTGTGCTCGGGTTGATCCAAAATGTCATCATTAAACCAAGCCCGTATTGGATGGAGCGCAGACTTAAACTTGCCGGGATGCGCCCAATCGACAACATCGTCGACGTGACCAATTATGCCATGCTCGAGGTAGGTGAGCCACTACATGCTTTTGATTATGATGTGTTGGTGCAGCGCGCAGGCGGTAACTCCCCCACAATCATCACCCGCACTGCCCATCCAGATGAACGTCTCACCACTCTGGATGGTGTTGAGCGTCTACTGGACCCCTTTACCGTCTTGGTGTGCGACACCGCCGGATCGCTGTCCATCGCAGGTGTGATGGGTGGGGCTGAATCTGAAGTTTATGACGCATCTTCTAGTTTGGAAGTAAGCTCAGATGGTACGCTTGTCGGTAACCAAAGCGGGCGAACAAAAAGCACCTCGAGCATCCTGTTGGAAGGTGCTGCTTGGAATAATATCAATATCCGCAAGACCGCCGCTGCTCAAAAGCTCCAATCAGAAGCTGCCTTCCGTTTTTCGCGTGGTGTACACCCTGCCATGGCTGAGCGCGGGGTAAGGCGGGGTTTAAAATTGATGCATCAGCTCGCTGGAGGGATGGTTTATCAAGGATTAATCGATAATTACCAGCTCCAACCTGTCGATCCGGTCATTGATCTCACTCCTGTTGATGTCCAGCGTATGTTGGGTATCAAGCTCAGCGTCCACGAAATCACCAAAATCCTGCAAAGTCTGGATTTTCACTGTGAATTGATCAACGAAGGGTCTAGCCAGGTTATCATCCGTGCCCATAGCCCCGATCATCGCTTGGATATCAGCGAAGGCCTGGTAGGCAAAGCTGACCTATTGGAAGAGATTGCCCGCATCTATGGGTACGAGCGCATCCCTGAGACACGTCTGGCTTCAGAATTACCACCCCAGCGTAGCAACCCAACTGTCGAAAGTGAAGAGCGCATTGTCGACATCCTGATGAATCTAGGGTTGCAGGAAATTGTAAGTCACCGCCAAACCACACCCGAACGCGAAGCGCGCCGACTGGCGCCTGGAACTCCCATAGATGATCAACCTTATCTGCGTATCATCAACCCCATTGCCTCCGATAGGGTGGTTATGCGCCATAGTGTACTTAATAGCTTACTTGAAACTGTGGAACGCAATGCCCACATTCGTCCGCGTATGGCTCTCTTTGAAGTTGGCGCCATCTTCATGGCTTCAGAAGCAGGTGAACGTCCGGATGAGCTCCAACGCCTGGCGGTCGTTCTCACCGGATCTCGTACATTGCCAGGCTGGCAAAAAGCTGATACAACTCCAATGGATTTTTATGATCTCAAGGGGATCATCGAAGGATTGATGGAAGAATTACACATCGAGGTGCACGTCGAGCCCACCGAGCATCCAACCTTCCATCCTGGTAAATGCGCCCGTCTCCTGGTTGGAGATCGTCAAATTGGCGTGTTCGGCGAGTTACATCCTTTAGTGCATGAGCATTATGACTTTCCCACTAACCCAGTAATAGCAGCTGATTTAAACCTGGATTTGTTGATCAGCACTCATCCCGGAACGCTATAACATGCTACCCGTGCCTGCCTTCCCACCAGTGTTGGAAGACATAGCGGTCGTTGTCGACGAGGGAATTCCTGCTGAGCGTGTCGCCGAAATCATTAAAAATGGAGCTGGACATATCGTGACGGAGATCACTCTCTTCGATGTTTATCGCAGTGAGCAAATCGGGAAGGGTAAAAAGAGCCTGGCATATTCCCTCACTTATCAATCTGCGGAGAAAACCCTTACGGATAATGATGTTGCAAAGATTCGCCAACGGATCATCTCTAAATTAGAACAGGAATTGGGTGCCCGGTTGCACGCCTGATCCCAGATTTGATCAGTAAAAATGTTTGGATGGCAAAACTCTGTGTTGTTTGCTTGCAGACTTGAATGGTATGCCGTATACTTAAATCAACGTCCTAATCATACAATTGTAGAGGAGGAATATTATGAGTAATCGAACTACCGCAGTAATCATTACAATAGTCTCAGTGATATTGTGCGGGTGCCCCGGTTTGGCAGCATTATGTTGGGGTTTGGCAAGTGTCGTTGATTACGCAGGTGGATTTGGAATCTTTGCTACTGATCAAAACACCTATCTGGGCTATATTTTTGGTGGGATCTGTGGTGGGATTGTCCTGATAGTTATCGCTGCAGTTGTCAGCTTCCTGGTTCTACGCCAGAAAAAAGTGACTCCACCTCCCTCGAATCCTAACGAACCTCTCCCACCCGCAATTTAGTTCCACTCCCTCACAAACCAGAGCTGATTTTCAGCTCTGGTTTTGGTTTAAAATCCATCAAAGTCTTTTTAAATTATTTATTCTGATAAATAGGTTATCTACTATTCTGTCACAATATTAGTATGAACAAGCCCATCTCACTTCAATCACAATGCCACACAAATAAACACAACATATCTAATCAAAATTAAATATAGCTAAGCGATAGTGATGTCTTTACGAGATATATTGACAGATTTATCCAGTAACATTAAACTATCCATTGCCGTTAAGGAAATATTTAATGGCATTGATGAATTATTTATGGAAATAATTAACATTTGTACACCTCCAACCATGGGTATGATGTCACCCAACGAGGAGAACAAATGATTCATATAGGAGATAAACGCGGAGGAAAAAATGAAAATCAGTGCACGAAATATATTGAAAGGTAAAGTAGTAAAGGTGGTTCGTGGTGCGGTCAATTCAGAAGTCATTATTGAGCTTCCGGGTGGCACGCGCCTGGTTTCAATCATTACCAACAGTTCGGTCGAAAATCTTGGCCTGACAGAAGGAAAAGAGGCTTATGCCATCATCAAAGCTTCCAATGTGATGATCGGAATCGACTAATCTTATAAGAGGAGAAGAAAGAATATGAAAGCATCGAAGCATCTGAATTCCTTGTTCGCTATAGTGGTAATCTTATCGTTTGTCCTGGTGGCATGTGCCACTGCGACACCCGTCGCTACACAAGCCCCAACCCAGGCTCCCACCACGCCACCAAAACCTGCTAACCCATCCCTGATCCTGGCAACGACCACCAGCACCCAGGATTCAGGGTTATTGGATGTGATGATCCCAGATTTTGAACAACGTACGGGATATACCGTTAAACCAGTCGCAGTCGGTTCTGGGGAGGCCATGAAAATGGGTCAGGAGTGCAATGCTGATGTTTTGTTTGTGCACTCACCCTCCGCTGAAAAAGACTTCATGAGCAACAACTACGGATCCGACCGCCGCCTAGTGATGCATACAGATTTCATCATCGTCGGTCCGTCATTAGATCCAGCCGGCATCAAGGGCTCAGCTACCGCAGCAGAAGCTTTCACGAAAATCGCTGATTCTAAATCACCATTCATCAGTCGAGCTGACGATTCCGGCACCAATGCCAAGGAGCTGGCCATCTGGAAGAGTGCCAACATCACACCCGAAGGAGATTGGTATGTCGAGACTGGTCAGGGTATGTTAGCTACATTAACGGTTGCTTCTGAGCAATCTAGCTATACATTAACTGATCGAGCTACCTACCTGGCAAATAAAGATAAGCTCCAGCTTGATATCCTGGTGGAGGGAGATGCAGTTCTATTGAACGTATATCATGTGATTGTGGTGAATCCAGCCAATTGTCCCACGGTGAATAACGTTGGAGCAATCGCCTTTGCCGATTATGTCGTTTCTCCCGAAGCCCAAAGATTGATCGGTGCCTTCGGTGTGGACAAATTTGGTTCACCCTTATTCACACCTGATGCTGGTAAGGATGAAGCCACGCTCGGAAAATAGTTGCTTCGTGTTGATTGAGTAAAAATAATCAATCCTACTAGCCTCCGAGTCTCTAGTAAGGTATTCTTTTAAAAAAACCACCGCAACCAGGGGTGAGGGCGCAGCGAAAATTAAAGAACGAGATTGATATTCTTAAATCGCTGCGCTCTTTATTTGAGCTAATCCCATTTTGTAACTTTACTGGGTGGATTAATCCTATGTGGTTTTCCTTCTCAATCAGTTCAGGCATTAATCTCACATGATACAATACCGCCATGAGCTCAGATATTTTCGAAATCACTGTACTTTCGCTCAAAGTTTCATTGTTGGCAACCGGGATTAGCCTCTTTATCGGTCTGCCCCTGGGAACTTGGCTAGCTTTACGCCAGGTACGTGGACGCAGGTTCATCCTCAGCCTGATCAACACCGGCATGGCATTACCCCCGGTGGTGGTTGGACTTTTCGTTGCTATGACGCTCTGGCGAAGTGGTCCTTTAGGCAACCTTCACTTGATATATACTCCAATTGCCATCATCATTGCCCAAACAATCATCGCAGCTCCGGTCGTCACCGGTTTGACAGCCTCAGCCTTGCAGCAGCTCGACCCACGCCTGCGCCTGCAATTATTGGGTTTGGGTGCCTCATCCATCCAAATGGTGATCTCACTTTGGCGCGAAGCTCGTCTACCGTTGTTGGCCGCTTTGATGGCTGGTTTTGGCAGTGTGATCTCCGAAGTGGGCGCCTCGATGATGGTAGGCGGCAACATCCGGCATCAAACACGTGTATTAACCACCGCCATCGTCCTGGAGACCGGCAAGGGTGAATTCCAAAACGCTATTACTCTCAGTGTTCTTCTACTTATCCTGGCATATATGGTCAATCTGGGGTTAACCCTGATCCAGCAACGCGGAGCTCGTTAATTTCACATGGCTGAACCTATACTCAGCGTAAAAGACCTGTTGGTCAGACGTGGTGATCAATCAGTTTTGCAGGTTGATTCACTTGACATCCTCCAAGGTGAGGTTCTGGCTGTCATTGGTCCCAATGGGGCTGGAAAAAGCACACTTCTGCTCGTATTGGGGCGTTTACTACAACCACAAAGTGGACAGGTATATTTCCGTGGAAAACCAATCGAACAGGAAGACGCGCTGACCTATCGCCGCCGGATTGCGTTGGTGCTCCAGGAACCTTTGTTGATGCACCAGTCTGTTTTTGATAATGTCGCCTCGGGTCTCAAGTTTCGAGGCGTCGCACGTGCAGAGATTAAAAAGCGTACGAACGATTGGTTGGAGCGCTTAGATATTAGCCGGTTAAGTAACCGTCCAGCTCACCGCTTATCTGGTGGTGAGGCTCAAAGAGCCAGCCTGGCGCGCGCTTTTGCCTTGCAGCCCGAATTGCTCTTGCTCGATGAACCATTTTCCGCTTTAGATGCACCCACCAGATCACGCCTGCTCCAGGACTTGCATGCATTATTGTCTCAGACCAGCATCACCACCATCTTCATTACACATGATTTGGACGAAGCTTTGCTGCTCGGAGACCGGGTGGCTGTATTGCTGGGAGGCGTGCTACGCCAGGTAGGGCGTCCGCAGGATGTATTTACTGCCCCGAGTGACGGTGAAGTAGCTGCCTTCGTAGGTGTCGAGACAGTGATCGCGGGAAAAGTGGCAGTCTGTCAAAATGGGCAGGTAATCGTTGAAGCCAATGGTTTAAGCCTGGAGGCTGTGGGAGATATACCCATCGGAAGGCAAGTGTTATATTGCCTACGCCCTGAGGATATCACCCTATCCATTTCAGATGGAACCAGTGTTACCAGTGCACGCAATCGTTTGAGTGGTCACATCATCCGCATGACACCTAGCGGGCCGCTTGTCCGTGTGGTTATCGATTGTGGGTTACCCGTCGTCGCCCTGATCACACGCGGATCGGCCAATGAAATGAAGCTTGTTGAAGGTCAGGCAGTGATTGCGACATTTAAAGCCACTGCCGTGCATTTGATCTCTCGGTAAAAAAGTCAATCTACATCCCAGGGGGCAACACCGCTCCCCCCAGGGTCATATAACGATGCTCGGATCGGACCAGCCAACTCTGGCATAACATCTGCAGTCGCTGCCAATAATCCAAAACACCCGGTGATCATCATATCCCCAAATGGAGCCGGGTAATACGGACGTAATGAGAGTGGTTTCTTGTATGGGCCACCGGTTCGGAATAGTTTTCTTCGCGGTCCGGTGATGACCACATCATATTCACCAATACCCAAGGGCAACGAGGTCTGGTCATACATTAGAGCGCCATGCCCCTGGTCGTTGAACACATCTGCACGGCATATCTTCCCTTCTGCGAGGGCCAGTAGTAAAGATTCCAATTTATCCACATCCAATAATCCGGTATGGTGTTCGAATAAACCTTCGATTCCATTATTACCCATCCGAAAAGCCAGGGTGTGGAAGTTACCGATATTAGAGATGATAACTCGTTCTCTCTCTGCAACTTTCAGATCAAGTGTTGCGCCAAGAACGGCTGCTGGGGCTGTGTCCATCACTACCAACGGAAAGTCTATATTCTGAGCGGAATCAACCACAGATTGCAGACGCGTCATGATAGCCGGGACATCTTCCCTTCGGTAGGCAAACGCACTCAGCCGGTTTAGCTTACGAATGCGATTATCTAGATAATCAAATCGGAATTGCCGGTCGGAAATATTTGCTGGTGCATTTCCATGGTCAAACACCCCAACGGCAATTGCATCCAGGTGATCCAAAGTGATGCCAAAAGTTTGAAAAGCATGGGCAATCGTAGCAAAATCAAAATCCCGCAGACTCAAGCGTTTGACTGTTTCAGGTAGCAGCTTTGCTTCATCCTCACTCACCACCTCAATCCCCATTTTCTTCACTGCTGCCAGGTCGTCATTGAAAGTCCGTGCTGCATCAGGTGTGGCATAAACCGACATTCCTGCCCGTAGATGAGCTTCGGTAGCCCAAGTGCTGGGACCACCACCCATGGTTACACCGGTCAATAGGATTGGCTCGTAATCTTCGGTTGCTTTCTTGATCTGTCGATGAACGATCATGGTAGGCGAAGAGACTACCAGCTTGAAATTGTTCTCCATATCCTGATTGGAATTGTATAGATAGATATCCTGGGTACCCGTACCAATATCAACCGTCAGTATTTTCATGCCTGTGAGTTTACCACATACCTGACGGCGACTAAAGTACCGGGCAAAAATCCAGAACAGAGCAACATAAGGTATACTCTTGATGAAATCTTGATTTTTAGATGGCTCCAGTAAAGTGAGGCCGTTATGACCTTGGAAAATGAAAGAAAGCGCTGGGAAGAACGTACATCGCATTCGCATGATCATCATTTACATGAACGCAAGCCCGAATTTCAGACGCCTTCAGGCATTCCACTACCCCCCCTGCTAACTCCCCCAGACCCGGATCCAGATTATATGGATCAACTCGGTTTTCCAGGAGAATATCCTTATACTCGCGGCGTCCAACCCACCATGTACCGTGGGCGCTTTTGGACTATGCGCCAGTATGCTGGTTATGCCACGTCTGAAGAGTCAAACCGCCGTTATCGCTACCTGCTTGAACAAGGACAAACCGGCCTCTCGGTGGCGTTTGACCTGCCCACCCAGATCGGTTTCGATGCCGATGATCCCATGTCTCAGGGTGAAGTGGGCAAAGTGGGTGTTTCGATTTCATCCCTGGATGATATGGAAACGCTGTTCCATCAGATCCCGCTCGATAAAGTCTCCACCAGCATGACCATTAATGCACCAGCAGCCATCCTGTTGGCGATGTATATTGCCGTCGCCAGGCGTCAAGGTGTGAAAATTACAGCCCTCAGGGGAACGATCCAAAATGACATCTTGAAGGAATATATCGCCCGCGGAACATATATCTTTCCCCCGACCCAATCCATGCGCCTGGTTACTGATGTTTTCCGTTATTGCCAAAAGGAGCTCCCTCACTGGAATACCATAAGCATCTCCGGCTATCATATCCGCGAAGCTGGGTCAACCGCAGTCCAGGAACTAGCTTTTACCTTGGCTAATGCCATCGCATATGTTCAAGCTGCCCTCCAGGCAGGATTGGATATTGACGAATTTGCCGGGCAGCTTTCTTTCTTTTTCAACGCACACAATAACTTTTTGGAAGAGGTAGCAAAATTCCGAGCAGCGCGGCAGACTATGGGCTCGCATTATGCGTGACCGTTTTGCTGCCAGGCAAGAAAGCTCGATGATGCTTCGTTTTCACACCCAAACTGGCGGCTCGACCCTCACTGCTCAACAGCCGGAGAATAATGTAGTGCGAGTTTCGCTACAAGCTTTGGCTGCTGTGCTCGGGGGGACACAATCCTTGCACACCAATAGTATGGACGAAGCCTTGTGGCTGCCGACAGAAAAATCCGTCCGGGTCGCTCTGCGTACTCAGCAGATCATTGCTCATGAATCCGGTATAACTGATACCATCGATCCACTGGCAGGCTCCTACCTGATTGAATACCTGACCGACGAAATCGAGAACCGTGCACTCGAGTACATCCAAAAGGTCGATGAGCTAGGTGGTGCACTTAAGGCAATCGAGCAGGGTTACATTCAGGGAGAGATCCAGGATGCAGCCTACCATACTCAACAGGCAATCGAAAAAGGAGAACAATTGATCGTGGGGGTCAATACTTTCCAAAGTGATGAAAAAATCACTCTCGAGCGATTGAAGGTTGATCCCGCAATTGAGCAATCACAACGGAATCATCTACAAGTTTTACGAATTCAACGTGATGCTGGTAAAGTGAGTCAGCTCCTCAGCCAGCTAGAAAACGCTGCTAACAAAAGTGATGAAAACCTAATGCCTATATTCATTGAATGTGTAGAGAATGACGTTACCTTAGGCGAAATCTGCTCAGTTCTCCGCCAGGTGTTCGGAGAATATCATTCGCCTGCCTGGGTGTAAGATTAGCCAATCAGATTTGAAGAGGTAACTATGCCTGAGATTAAACGGATTCATCACATTGCAGTGCTGGTGGAAGATATTGATACCTCATTGAAGTTCTGGCACGACATCCTTGGAATTAAGCCTTCGCAAATTTCCAATATGCCAAACGAAGCAGCTCGCATCGCATTTTTACCACTTGGGGAAAGTGAGATCGAGTTGGTGCAGCCAATCACCAGCGATTCGGGGTTGAATCGCTTCCTTGAGAAGCATGGTCCTGGTATGCATCATCTGTGTCTTGAAGTGGATGATCTCCATGGACTGTTGAAGCAACTAAAAACCAAAGGGGTTCTGTTGATTAACGAAGAGCCAAAAATGGGTGAGGATGGCAGGCGTTATGCATTCATCCATCCCAAGAGCACCCATGGGGTATTGGTGGAGCTTTACCAGCTGCCATAATTACCAGGTTTGATCAATCATTACGCAGAATTGATTCAATTTCCTTCGCGATTTGTGCGCTGACGTTTGGAAGGCTCTCTAAACCTTTCGCCCCCATCGTGCGGTAGACCAATCCAATATCCTGCTCCAGATCTTCAACTGCCCAAGCTGCTTTTCGGTAAGCCCAAATACGGTTCGGGCTCCCATTTTCCAATTCTAATGTATAAAGCGTGTTTGCCAGCTGTTCCACGATGCGTTTATTCAAATAACGTTTTTCTCCTGGGATCACCGGGCGCGGTATACGGTCTGAGATATTTTCCCGCTGGCAATATTCACGAACGCGTAAACCTACTTTATGCCATGGTTGGGTTTGAGAGTAGCTCCCTTCAGGATACAAGCGTGTATAGAGTGAAAGCAGATCGGGATGATTCTGGCGCAGAACGTCCATGAAGAATTCTTTCTGCTGGTCCGCCAGGGTCAGCCCTCCTCCAAGGATGAACTTTCCTCCGTGCCCGGCAGTCCATATTGCCAAAGCTTGCAGGTTTCGATCGTCATCACACAAGCCAGGCAGCAACGGCATGGCAATAGTTCCAGTGAGGATGCCCGCCTGTGCAAATTCCTCCATGGCTTTGAAGCGCTTCTCGGCAGCAGGAGCTAATCCTTCCATTTGTGACATATGCAAGTAACCGGGTGAATCCGGCGTGGATATGATACTGAACGCTACCACCGCTCTGGAACGCTGATTGATAGCCTTGAACAGATCTAAATCACGCAACACCAGCGGTGAGCGGGTGAGCACGAAGACCGGAAAGCCAAGCTCCAAACACACTTCCAGCATTTGGCGCGAGAGTTTGAATTTACGCTCTGCAGCCTGATAATCACCCGTAAAAACCATATCCACGGGTACGCGCCCGAGTGCTTTACGTAAGAGTTGGGACGCATTTTCCTTGATTTTAATGAGATGGGAGAATTCATCCGCTTCTCCATCATAGACGGTATCAGCTTCCTGTGGCTTATGAGGGATATATTTTCGCTCTCTGCAATAACAAAAAGCGCAGCCGTGCTGGCATCCCAGGTACGGGTATGCGCTGTATCGCGTCCAAAACCAATGATCTGCGCGTTTGCCCTTATTGAGGATGGTTTTCGGCTGGTAGCTTAAAACCGTGTTCGTTGGCTCATCCTTCAACATTCCGATATTCTTGGGGGTCCTTACGAAGGGTCACAATTGCCAGCCGCTTGCTAAACTTCTCCAGCTCAGTGCGGGTGTATTTACGCGGTAACCCCTCAAGCCTCAACATGACACCCATAAAAAGGGGGTGTCTTTTCAAACGTAACTCCAGGAAATCAGCGATCGGACCGGGATCGTTCATTAGTTCAGCAAGCGTAGAGAAACGCACGTCTCCGATCTGAACATCTACCTTTGGGCATGCCACCAGATTGCGATACCAATCTGCTTTTACACCGCGTGCGGAGGCTACATAATACACACCCTCCACCTGCTCAAATTGTAATGGGGTTGAGCGTGGTTCACCAGATTTCCTCCCAATGGTTGTCAGCACCAACACCTTGCCAGCTACCTTGCTCTTTGGTCCATACCTGGAGAGCATCCACCGGTTCAATCTGCTCATTATCCGCCAGAAAACGACAGGAAACCGGGGAGAATCTTTCATTGCAAAGATGTACGCACAATAACACGCTCACTCGCCGCTTGTCGCAAGGTTTCAGGGTCGGGCTGACCATCCGCACTCAGTTTCACCCCGAATATGCGTGCTGCTTGCTTTTTTCCCCCGATTATAGCCTTCAATCCATCCACCACCCCCACCTCATCCTCGATCACTTCCGCATGCCCGTTGACTTCTTTTCCCTGCAGGTAGGTGGTCACTGATGCTCCACCGCGCAGGTTGCGCCACCATATGCGCCTCTTGTAACTGACGGTTAGCAGTGTTTCACCCACCCGAAAATAATCGACTGGTAAATGATAAGTCTTGCCACTTTTCCGCCCGGCGTACCCTAACACCATCGTATTCCCACTGAACATTCCATGCAGGGGTGAGTGCAGCAGCCAAACCGTGATCGTGTTGTACCACATGAATGCATCTCCGTGAAATGGGGCATTTCCCCTCCCCATTACAATTTAATCATAGCATGGATTTAAACCTGATCAGCGAAATCTTACACTAACATCGCTTCCAGGGTTGCCCGTCGTTCAGTACAGCCTACATCCGCATGCAGTGGAGTGCATTCCTCCAGCTCCCGTTCCTGTTATAACAGCTTGCACGCAAATGCCATACAGGTCGCCTTTGTTGGATGGCTAAGGCTAACATGAGAATAGGATTTTTTGATTTTCTCCTGTTCTTTTAGCCATTTACCCGCACTTTCGGCGTAGTACTGCCTCGACTTTTTTGATGAAAACCTTCATCATATATTGTTGGATTTCCAGCCTATCTTTCCGCTGCGCTATTTGTAGTAATTGGCGCACTTCAGCTTCGTCAAGGATTACCAGGGTCTTTTCGATGCGTTGTTTTGCCATAGCTCTTCCTATAGGATACTCCGAAGCGCTTCAGCTGCTTCGTGGATTTCGTCCTCCGTTGTGAAATAGCCTGGACTGAAGCGCAATGCACCACTCTCCAGTGTCCCTGCCGTGCGATGAGCTTGGGGTGAGCAATGCAACCCAGCACGCGTTGCTATATCGAAAACCTGATCCAGTACTGCAGCGAGTTGGTCAGGGACGTAACCTTCGATGGTGACGGATACAACCGCCGTGCGTTGGGTCAGGTCAACCGGCCCCAGGATGGTCAGGCCTGGCATATTACTCAGATCATTGATAAGCAAGGTGGTCAGAGCCATTTCGCGATCGCGTATATGCTCAACCCCTAGTTTCTGAACAAAGGCTACTCCTGCCATCAATCCAGCAATACCAGCCGCATTTTGTGTTCCCGCTTCCAGGCGTAGTGGTAGCGCCTCCGGCATGGTCTCTGGAGTTGATTCAACTCCAGATCCACCTTCGATCCATGTCTCTAGCCTGATGCCAGGGCGGACAACCAAGCCACCCGTGCCATGCGGGCCATACAGTCCCTTATGACCTGAAAACGCCAATAGGTCGATATTCATTCCTAGCATGTCAATTGGATATGCTCCAGCTGTTTGCGCCGCATCCACAAGGAAGGATATGCCATGCTTCTTGGCTATCGCACCTACAGCATCAATAGGAAGGATCGTTCCCAACACATTCGAGGCGTGCAACATGGCAATTAACCGTGTTGCCGGTCGGATTGCTGCCTCAACATCTTTAGGGTGGAGAGTACCATCTGAGGCGCAGGTGATCTCTGTTATAACGACCCCGCCTCGTTCCAGTGCTTTCAGTGGACGCCACATGGCGTTATGCTCAATAGATGTGGTGATAACATGATCACCTGAGCGCAACAAACCTTTAAGTGCCATATTGATTGCCTGGGTAGCATTCATAGTAAAAGCCACACCCGTAGGGTCGGGGGCATGGAAAAGTTCAGCTATGGCATCTCGTGTTTGATCGGCGATGTGTGCGGCATCTTCCTCCCGCCGGTGACCACCACGACCGGGGGTAGCACCGACTTTGCGCATGAAATTATCAACAGCTTGATAAACTAACTCTGGTTTGGGCCAGCTCGTGGCCGCGTTATCCAGATATATGCTCATTATTTTTATTCTCCACGAGCATTTCCAGCCCAACCTTCCGCTGCAAGGCTGCGGTACGCACGCGTGGGGTCAGCACATCATAAAAGAAGCTAACCGCACTGTCCACATCCCGATCCATTGCGATGCGCTTGAGCTCAATCACCTCCGAGGCCTCCAAGAGTCACCCAGATGCAGCGCGTTGTAGTTGATACATCAATCGTGTGGGGTGATTTTTCTTTTTGATTGTTCAATGAAGTGCCACCTTAAATCAGAGAGTTTTTCCACACCATTCTTTCATGGGCAGCGGATAAACCCTTGTGCCCATAAACAGCCACCACAAGTCGGATGGGTGTTTCCATAGCAATCCTCAAGATTTCCATCCGCCATTTCACAACTATTACAGGATGTGCAAGGAGAAAAATCAAAATCCTGAAGGTGCAACCTTAGGGTTTGATAATCAGCGTTATTCCATATATCGTATAAATCGTTTTTATGAATATCACCAACGAAATATTCTCGGGATGTACGTTCTCGTTTGTCCAGGAAATACGTGTGTGTATAAAGCAGTGGTAAACAGGGGCTAACCTTTCCATCCCAGCGAATGGAAAGGCTGCCTCTTTCAACAAACGGGCACTGATCTCCATTTCCTCTCAGTTCATTGCCCATCAATTCCAGTCGATTGGAGTTCCTAAGCAGCTCAATGATCACATTTTCCGTACTTCTATCTATATCGATTATGGGGAAACGGACCAACGGCCTCCAATGGTTGGCATAAGGACCGTAAATATAATTCATGGACCGCGAGTATAGGCTTTCCTCGCCCAAAGAGCTATTATGCGCCAGGACATTACTGATCGAATATTCTACCGCGCCTAGTTTTGTTCCCAGTCTGACTACTTCAGGTAAATCGTGGATATTGCGCCTCATGGCAACAAAAGCAATTCCTAGTTTTGGGAGCATGGTCCAGGGGAAAAATCCATAATACCGATATTGTAGTGATCTTAAACGATTTAGGTTTTCGAGGATGACTGGTAAAGCATTCCCAAGACGAACATCCGTGTAACATTCTGGTGAAGCACCATCCAGCGAAACCCATAGCATGTCCAATCCCGTACCAATTAAACTTCGTGCGACATCTTCGGTTAGCAGGATGCCATTTGTGATTAGGGAAACATGAACACCAAGCGATTTAGCCTGCTTGATCATCGTAAGGCATTCTGGGTGAGAGAGTGGTTCGCCATATCCTCCAATAAATATATTCGGTTTTGGAGAGCAGGATTGGAACCCAGAAAGGATTTGTTCGAAGGTTTCCCTTGTCATGCGGCCATATTCCACATCCCAAACATTACGCATGCAGGTGCTGCAATTCAAGTTACACTGGTTGGTGATTTCAATATACACCCGTCTTAAGCTCGTAATAGGCGGGTGAAGTCGAAGACCAAATCCATCGGATTCTACCGATACGCGCCCGCCTTGCGAAATTCCCCACTGATCGATCATACTTTGCGGAAGAATAATCCTACCCTTTTCATCGATAGTGGCGTAAGTCTTTTCAGTCATGTTAAAGCATTGTCTCCAGGGTCGCCATTCGCTCAGAGAAGGCCACGTCTTGCCGTAACGGCAAGCATTCTTCAGAGTTCGTTGTTGTAATAGCAAGTTGCAGGCAAATGCCATGCAGGTTGCCTCTCCACATTTTTTACAATTAGTTTGTGGGAGTAAGGTCCATATATCCAGCGGGCGTGGAGCATGTTTACGAGAGGTCATCGCCACCAGCTCATCCCGGTGTTTCCAGGTTGCATTGATGGCATCCACCAGTGCTTGGAATAATTCCAACCCCTCTTCAGTGTCCTTTACCTTAGTGATATAAGCTTTATTGGAATACAGGGAGATGAATCCCGGTTGGCGACGAAGAGTCAGCGTGCAGGTATCGGGATTGTAAGAGATCACATTGGGTAGAGTAGCCAGATAGGGTAGCACGTCATCCAGCTTCTGTGATGGCTCACCGATCACAATGATCTTGCCAGGTTCCGCCAGGCAAGGTAAGATTTTGGTCAAGGTGATCGATTCAAGGAACATATTGATATTTTCCCTAAGCATACAAACGGGGTATATTTTTTACTTGACCATTCCTATTCATTCTCCAATTGCCTTCTTCATCCAATCGAGTATTTCCTGCTTTGATGGAAATCTGCCCACACAAACCAGCTTTTCGTTCACCACCAGGCTCGGCGCTGATAGTACCGGTGTATATTGTTCAATGTGAACCCAGTCTTTCAACTCTGTGATGACAATTTTCAATCCTGGGTATTCATTTTGTAGGATTCTCTGTGCTGCCACCACGGTTTGTCTAACCGCATAACGCTGAGCGGAATGATAACTGAGAATCTTTAGATCAATCATCCGCTAAATAATCTCTTCTTCAACCAGAAAGCCACATTCACCAAACCAATCATCACCGGTACCTCTACCAATGGGCCTATTACCGCCGTGAAGGCTTCTCCCGAATTGATCCCAAACACTGCCACGGCTACGGCAATCGCCAGCTCGAAGTTATTGCTGGCCGCAGTGAACGACAGCGTGGTCGTCTGTTTGTAGTCTGCGCCAACCAATTTGCCCATTGCAAAACTTACCAGGAACATGATCACAAAGTAGATCAGTAATGGGATGGCGATGCGCACAACATCCAGCGGGATGGTGACAATGAGATTACCCTTCAAGCTGAACATGACTACAATGGTAAAGAGCAATGCGATCAGGGTTAGGGGGCTGATCTTGGGGATGAATTTTTTGTAAAACCAGTCTTTCCCTTTGGTGCGGGTCAAGACCATATTGGTGATGAAACCTGCAATAAATGGAATCCCCAGGTAGATAAACACACTTTTGGCAATCTGACCAATCGTGATGGCTACGATACTCCCATGCAAGCCAAACCAGGTAGGCAGGATTGTGATGAATACATAAGCGTAAACGCTATAGAATAAGACCTGGAAAATGCTGTTGAATGCCACCAGACCGGCCGCGTATTCCGTGTCTCCCTTCGCCAGCTCATTCCACACGATCACCATGGCAATGCAGCGAGCCAAGCCAATCATAATCAAACCTACCATATACGCCGGGTAAGCTCGTAGGAAGACGATTGCCAGAACGAACATCAAGATCGGACCAATCACCCAGTTTTGCACCAGCGACAAACCCAAGACTTTCCAATTCTTAAAGACATCTCCCAATTCGTCATAATGCACTTTTGCCAGGGGAGGGTACATCATCAGGATCAAACCGATGGCAATCGGGATGTTGGTCGTCCCAACTGAAACTCGCAAGTTGAAGGTTTTCACCGCCTCTGGAAATAAATACCCCAGTCCAACGCCTACCACCATTGCCAGGAAGATCCATAGGGTAAGATATCGGTCAAGAAAGGATAGCTGGCGAACTACACCCCCAGCTTGGTCAATAGCAGAAGCTTTGGAGGTAGCCATTTTAAGCTGTCTGCCATCTCAGCGTTTACCAGCCAAGTGGTGACCTCGGCTTCAGTTGGGATGCGTCCAGCGCAAACAACCTTTTCATTGATTACCAGTCCGGGTGTCCCTAATATGGGGTACTTTTTTATCTCTGTCCAGTCGGTCACCTTGATCACTTCCGCCTGCATGCCCATCATGGTTACCACTTTGCGCGCGATCCCCTCGACCTTTTTGCAATTTTCACAACCTGATCCTAGAACTTTTACAGTAAGCATTACGAACCTCCTAAGAAAAAAATGTAAATAGTTTGCCTGATTACCTTGAAAACCTAGTTTGCTCCTTTGGTACTTTCAATGACCTCAATTATCGGGTCAATCATCACCTCCGACTTGATTGAATTTGCCACCAGACTATACTTTTGCGCTGATTTCAACGCCCTTTGAATTCGAGCTTCGACGCTGGTAGGCATCTCATCACCAGCCATCACGCGGATTTCAGGAAAAAGGCGAATTATAGCGAATACTTCAGTATGATCCAGCTCAACCAGTTTGGTGCCTTCAGCATGGCATTCATATGATACCAACTTCAATTTTAATCGTTCACATGACCACAGAAACATCATCATGATGCAAGTATTCACCGCACCCACAAATGCGTCTTCAGGGGTAAGCACACCAGGCAGTCCTTTGGCATCGGGCGGCGCTGAAAATTCCATTTCGGGTCCGTTGCCCATGGTGATGTGCCCTAAGTGCTCACCCTTCCATGAGACGATCGTATGATAGGTGGAAATTTGGCTCATCAATCTTTTTCCTTGAACCAAAAATTCATGTATGCTTTTCGTATGGCATCCCTATATGCTAATTCTTCTTCATCAGGAATTGAATTGTATATTTTGAGAGTGTCCATCAGTTCTCCCACATTTTCTTCGGTGGGGGTTTTTCCCGCTTCGGCAAATTGTTGAAATATCAGTGGCAATCCGACAAGTGTTACTTCCTTTCCTGCAATGATTACATTCTGGATGGGTATCCCAGAGCCACACCCACAGGTGGCTATGTCTTGTTCTTGATCCGTCTTCGTTTGATACTCATCGATTGTCTCAAGCTGGATGAGCTCTCCCAGCTTGCGGTTCCATTGCTTTCCTAACAGCTCATCGACTGTGTTTGCAATCTTCTCCGCTGTGATGTCAACCGCTCGTACTCCAGCGGTATTCAAGCGGCGTTGCCCTTGCGGTTGGTCGAGCTGATTTTCATGTATCAAATCCCGCACCATGATACTCGCCGCCGGTTTATTTGAATATTTCGCAGTAGCCTTTTCTGCGCAACGCAGCTCACACCCATCTACCGAGATCGTCGGGTAGAATTTCGCAAAAGCCCGGTCACCCTCACCACCCGCTAAAAAAAGCGGCAGACAGATGGTTACAGTATCGCTCGGCCGCAATTTTTCCAGCACCCGCAAGGCTGCCAGGCGTGTGACAGTGCCTTCAGCTAATTCCTCTCCCGAGCAAGCAACAATCCCTACTTTCTTCTTAGGCAGGTCAACCATTTTCTTCTCCTCCCTTGATGGAGATAAGCTCATCCACCACCTGAATGATCTCATTTGCCAGAGCAAGAGCCAACTGCTCCCCACCAGCATTCAGCTCAGCAATACCTTGTGGTTTAAATTGCTTATACCGGCGGTATACATCCAAAACGGCATAATCCCGTGCGATCCTTCCGCCACTTTCCCGCACCATTTTTGTGGCACACGCTAACTTACAGCCATCTATGGTGATGGCAGGATTAACTCCTACTATGGAACGTGCCTCTTCATCTCCCAGGACCAATTTAGAAAGCGCTACTAATCGTGTATCATCGGGTCGTAAATCTTCTGTGACGCTATACGCGGCTTGGCGGCTGACAGTGCCATAGGTTTTACCAATTCCGCTGCAGGGGACGATGATGACCTTACCTTTTTGACCGATATTAGTCATTCTTTCTTGACCTCCTGATCAGCCTCCAGCTTTATTTTGGCGAAATAAGCTTGCGGTTCTAATAAATGCTTCCGATCGATTGCCCATTCTATAGCTTCGATTATCACCAGCCATCCAGCCTCGTATGGGTCCTGATTGATGACTTCCGGTGAGGTCTCCATCGCTGGATTAACCTCAACCACCCTGCCTGCCACCGGTGACGTCAAACTGATATTCACCTTGATGGTTTCAATAACCACAAGTTCATCACCAAAGGCAACAGTTGTCCCGACCTGCTTGATCTCTGCAAAAGCCACGTCACCACTGCGTTGCTGTAAGTAATCGGAAATCCCGATGCGAACATGATTGTTTTCTGGTTTCGCCCACACGCCCTCGTCATTATAAAAACGGTCGGTAGCAGTTCTAAAGGTAAATTTGTCAATTGTAAATTCGAGGTAATCCATCATGGGCTTGCACTAATCCTCTCCAACCATCTCATCATTTATATCATTACCAGCTGCTGATGGATTGCACTTCGGGCAGGGGCAATCTTTCACCTTGGAATGGCTCACTTGAAGAGCTTCTACGCCACCCAACCGGATCGCAGCCTCCACCAGGCTAAATACTTCCGGTTTAATCACTCGGTAGTATATGCGCGCTCCATCACGTCGATCTTCAACCAAACCGGCTTCGCGCAGCACCATTAAATGCTGTGAGATATATGCCTGGCGACATCCCAACACAGCTTCCAGATGACAAACGCATTGCTCTCCATCACGCAGGATTTCCAGGATGGTTAGTCGTGAGGGGTGCATCAGAGCCTTAAATATATTTGCCGGAGGGGTAATTGCTGCCATGGGATTGATTTAAATACACCATTCAAAAAAGTATGAGCATTAATATATTCAATATTCTGAATATATTATAAGTCAATGGAAGGTGGCATTCAAGGCAGGGTATCACCTGAACGATATGACAACCATCCTGAAAAATAAATGCCCCAATTTATGATGTATCGTCATTCAGAGAAAGCTGTTGGCTACCATCACCCTAAAGCGCCCGTTACCGCCACTAGCGGCTGAATCTTCTTGTTGCAATAGTACCAGGTACCAACCTAGCAAGACAATTTGGTGCAACTCAGCCAGTTGCCACGCATCAAGTGAGATATGTACTTGCGCTTGATGTTTGAATAGGTTGGTAATATTCATCTCGTCAGAGCCAGATCGATAAGTGACTAACTCAACCCCATCTTCCACTGCTAACAGTGTAGCTGGTTGCCCAAAAATTTGCTACTTTCCAAAGATAAATCTCTCCGCTAGAAAATTTCATCTGTCTTTCAGTTCCAATCCAACTAGTGTGACAGGTCACCAGATCTATATTTGAACCTGCCCATCGTGCTGTCACATGGGGTGAGAAACAGCCTACCTGTTTGAATGTCCAGGTCCCATTGGCAGAGATCGCTTCAGCCAGAGAATCAAATCCTGAGCGGAAATCAAGCTTACCAAATATCCTTTCACCCGACCTTAGGATAAAATTACGCCTTGTAGCCCTCGGCTGCACCCAAAAGAGCACTAAATCCTTTGCGTTCACCAGGGTTTCCATCGTCAATCCTCCTTTCCAATAATAATCTATCAGAGGTTGTCAAGTTCCAGCTAAGATTTCCTGAGTAATTGGGGAGATTAATCTCTTCCACCTGAAATTTCCATTCCATTCCTTAATAGATTGTTTTTTCAGGTACGGCCATTTATTCCAGAAAGGTGAAGTCATATCATCAATCCCGGTGGTACAATCATGCCCATGTCTTTTCCTAAAGCCATTTTATGGGATATGGATGGTGTGCTCGCAGATACCAGTCCACTGCATTTCGAAACCTGGGAACGTGTTCTCGACTGAACAAGGCATACCATTTGACAGACAGAAATTTCACAAAATCTACGGCCTAAAGAATCACGATTTGCTTCCATATCTGGCAGGTCGGCCATTGGAACCGCAATGGATCGAGCGGATTGCCGCTCAAAAGGAGCTGGCTTTCAGGCTCGCCCTTCCTGGTCATCTCTTCCCTTTACCGGGGGTGGTGGATTGGTTGGGGCGTTTTCGATCATTGGGCTGTAAGCAGGCAGTCGCCTCCTCTGCCCCACCAGAAAATGTAGAAACCCTGGTGGATGAGCTGGGTATACGTAAGTACTTTGATGCCCTGGTTACCCCTGGTAACCTACCCGGTAAACCCGATCCGGCAGTTTTCCTTCTTGCTGCTAAGCAACTTGGTGAGTCTCCTCAATATTGCCTGGTCATCGAGGATTCCATCCCAGGGATAGAAGCTGCCTACCGGGCTAATATGCGCTGTATTGCGGTCACAACCACAAATCCGCCGGAGGCACTCACCAGGGCGGATATTGTGGTCGAAACAATGGATCGATTAACCGATGATCAGGTTACTTCCCTATTTTGATCGTGAATTCGGAGATTCTTAATCTCCAAAACAGATCCCCATATCACGTGCCGTCAACATGATATCTGAATTTAATGGCACAGTTTTCATGCGTTTCGTGGCAGCTTCCAGTGGGACGTATTTAACCGTCGGCGGATCGAGTGCTACCATAATGCCCCGCTCACCATCCGCAATCGCACGCACTGCTGCCGCACCAAACCGCTGAGCGATCAAGCGGTCAAACCGGGTTGGTGAACCGCCTCGCAGTAAGTGCCCCAATACGACCAGGCGAGTTTCCTTACCAGTGAGTTCCTGTAGTTCCTCCGCTACTTTTTCGCCACACCCTCCCAACCGTTCAGCACGTCCTGATTCCCGGCTGATCACTGAAATACTTCCTCCCTTCGGCTTTGCTCCCTCAGCCACAACAACGATGGAAAACAGGCTTCCCCGTTCTTCGCGGTCGTGGATCTTCTCAGCAACCTTCTTAAGTCATATGGGATTTCCGGGATCAGGATTACATCAGCCGAGCCAGCCAGCCCACTTTCCAGTGCGATCCAGCCAGCATATCGTCCCATAACTTCCATCACGATCATACGGTTGTGAGAAGCCGCTGTGGTATGCAGACGGTCCAGGCATTCCACCGTAAATGAACATGCAGTGTCAAAACCAAATGTAATGACTGTCTTTTCCAGGTCATTGTCGATCGTCTTGGGTACCCCCACCACCCACAGCCCTTTCTTTGCCAGCTCGTTGGCAATCTACCATCGAGCCATCCCCGCCGACCGAGATGAGTGCATCGATCTGGTGCAGCTTAAAGGCACGAATCAGCTCATCCGAGCGGTCGATTTCGATCACAGTATCATCCGGTCCTTGGATCGGATATTTGAGCGGATTGCCCCGATTGGTGGTGCCGATGATCGTTCCCCCAAGATGAGTGATGCCTCGCACTTTTTCGCGTGTCAGGCGGATCAACCCGCCTTCGATAAACTGTTCAGGCATGAGCAAGCCCATTGTAACCATCGCGGATGCCATAAACATCCCAGTCCCGGTTGATGGCTGAGAGTACAGCTGCCCGGATGACCGCATTCAAACCAGGAGCATCACCCCCTCCAGTGCAGATGGCGATTCGCTTGATATTCGCTGCTGATTGTGCCATTCATACCTCCTCTGCGGTTCTCAGAAACAGTTTATCCATCTACTTATTATTTGATCTTATGGGTTAGCAAGACATCCTTTCAAGGAAGTTCAGAGAAGACGAATTATTAAACCAAAGAGTGATTAGGATGTCATGTGTCATTCATCATATATTACCATTAGTCTACAACTCTCTGCTAGGTTGTGCTCGATGATTTGGGAGTGAGCTTCCTTATCGTTTCGATAAAATCTCTCTGCCTACGGTTTATTTTATTTAACCTGCAAAACCGAATTTCGGTCCATGACTGATATATCTATGGGATGGTTAATATTGATTCTGTTATCGACTTTTCTAGTGAAACTAGAGGATTGTATGCAGGGGTCATAGTATTCGTTAATAATACAATTCGATAATTTTCTTCGGGGTAATAGGATAGCAATGTCATAAAACCTGAAGGTATTCCACCGGCGTGAAAAATCACCAATCTCCCGTCCTTTTCTGCTATTTCTAGACCAAAACCATAACCCGTCTGTGTTCCATCAGGAAGTTCTATTGGACTAATCATCATCTGGTAGGATTCCTCGCTAACCACCCGCCCAGTTGCTAAAACCTCCTGCCATTCCAATAAATCTCCTGCAGTGCTACACAGATCACCCGCTCCGTATGCAACGCTTGCATTTACAGTAGGGGCTGATTCAATCTCACCGCCCAGAGTCTTGATGCGGTATCCCTGCGCCAGGTTTTGACCGGGTATGATGCATGATTTTGTATTTTCCAAACCCAAAGGTCCAAGGATATGTTGTTGGAGGTAATCGCCATAGTCTTGTCCAGTGATTTGTTTGATGATCATCCCTAACAGAAAATAACCCCTGTTGCTGTATTCCCATCTTGTACCAGGTTCAAAGTCCAGTAAATTCCATTTAGTGAACTTAACCATCAATTCTTCAGGTGTATAAAATTGCGAAATGTCGAATCCCATGGAATCAGTGGAATAATTTGGGATTCCTCCGGTATGAGTTAATAGTTGACGAATAGTTACAATTTCCCACCTTTGGGGGATGTCTTTGAGATATCGTGAGATGGGATCATCCAATCCTAAAGCACCATGCTCCATTAGATGCATGATTACTGCCGCAGTAAACTGCTTGGTAACAGAGCCAAGCATATAAACAGTATCAGCCTCCGCTGGTATTTGAGCCTCGTTGTCAGCATAACCATAACCCACAATAAGAGGCAATTGATCCCCATACCGTACGCCTACTGTCAGCCCGGCTAAGATCCCCTCATCTAGAATATTTTTCACTAGTCTTTCGATGCTATGCTCAATTTCAGGAGATATTCTCGGTTTCGGAGATGGCGTAATCTGTGAACTGCTTTCAAATGAGTTACAACTACGGTTTTAGTCTCGGTTTGCAATACCACCGTGGGAGGTGAGGTTAAGCGTGAGCTACATCCACATATAACCGAAAAGCATAAAATGCAAAGAAGAAGCTTTTGGCTTTTCATATTGTGATCAGATCAGTCTGGCAAGTAAGAATGCCACTCCTGCTGCTAACCCTCCCACAAAAACTGTTTGCAACCCGCCCCTTAATGACTTCAATCCCGTGAATCTCCCTTTTATATATCCAAACAAGAACAGGGCAATCAAAGTGACTACCACAGAAACAATCAAGGCCTTGGATATCTGGTGGATCAATATATACGGGCTCAGTGGAACAAATCCCCCTACCACATACGATAAGCCAATCGTCAAAGCGCTGATCCTGGCTCGCTTGGGGTTGGGGGCTTCCAGACCAAGTTCAAAACGCATCATGAAATCCACCCATTTCTTTCGATCTTGGACCATGGCATCCAGGATCGGCCCTATCTGTGCATCATTCAGACCATAATCGCGAAACACATAGGCGACTTCTTCTTTTTCTTTTTCTGGCAGATTATCAATCTCGTAATTTTCTCGTCCCTGCTCTGAAAGGTAGTGTTCAAAGTCGGTTCGAGCTGCCAAATAGCCACCCAACCCCATGGCGATTGACCCTGCTGCAATTTCAGCTAGCCCGGCAGTAACCACAACGTGTGTCACAGCAACGGCTCCAGATATACCTGCTGCCAGGGCGAAAGGCACTGTCAAGCCATCAGACATGCCAATGACGATATCCCGCACCGTCTCATTCGCTGTGAAATGACGTTCAATGTGAGGCACAGTTGGCATAATTTCCTCCTTTAGTTTGTTTAGCCTAATTAATACACTCAGTCATTACTCAAAAAGTTCATTCAGATGGAAAAATTATCTTCTTTTTGCCAGCCATTAATATAATTACAAGGATACAAGCAACCCATCTCTTCCAATTGCCATGGTCTGACAGTCATCATGATTAATAAATCTCATATTGTATAGATGATGCTATGCTTATAGTTCAGAAACCTTTTATAAACCAATAGCGTCTTTATTAATATGCACCTGCTGTATTCGATAAAACAACAACCTTGAAATAGACCTCCATGGAGGAACAAATGAATCCCAAATTCCCTTTAAGCGCAGTACTTCTGACCAGCATGTTGGTCGGATGCAACCTTACTTCCTCCACGGGTACCAACTACCATCTCTACCACAGCTCCCACTCTGGAATTTGTCGAATCCGACTCCCATCCAACCTATATCAGCCACTCAACCGATCATTCTCATCCCTACCTCCCGGCATCAATCCAACAAGCCGTACTCGATCGAGCTACTGAAGTGATAGCATTGATCAAGGCAAAGGATTTGATAACCTTGTCGACTTATATCCATCCAACGGATGGTCTCCGTTTCTCTCCCTATGCCTTTGTCAATGCTACCGATCAGGTTTTTCCGGCAGAAGAAGTTGCCAGCTTATTAGCCGACAGCACTGTATATTCGTGGGGAACATTTTCAGGCTCCGGCGCACCCATCGATATAACTTTTGCAGACTATTATTCCAAATATCATCTATGATGTAGATTTTGCCAATGCGCCTCAGCTGGCTCTCAACCATCGCCTTGGTGTGAGCACCTCCCTGGATAACAGCCATGAATTTTATCCCGGCGCGATGATCGTGGAATATTATTTCCCTGGCTTCGACCCTCAATTTGAAGGTTTGGATTGGCGTAGTCTTCGACTTGTTTTCTTGGAAGAGAATAATACCTGGTACCTCGTCTGGTCTCATCCATGATCAGTGGACAACCTGATGTGAGAGAGTGAATAATAGCTTACAATTAAGCCATGTTTACTCACGCCATCACCCGCCTTCCTGGAGAGAATTTCGCCGATGGCTTAACCACCGCAAATCTGGGACGCCCAAGCTACCCACTCATCCTCGCAGCAGCATCATGCCTATCGCCAGGCACTACTTAGCCTGGGATTGGATGTGATCGTGCTCCCATCCGAGCCAGCCTATCCGGATGCTTATTTCGTCGAAGACCCAGCCATCATCACTTCCAAAATCGCAATAATTACGCGTCCGGGTGCTGCCTCCCCGGCAGGGAGAAGAAATCACTCTTGAGCCATTTTTACAATATTATCGACCCCTTGCCCATATCCTTCCTCCCGGCACAGTTGATGGTGGGGACGTGCTCATGGTTGGGGAGCACTTTTTTATTGGTCTGTCTGAGCGAACGAATACTGAGGGTGCCACTCAGCTGGCTGCTCTCCTGTCAAGTGCCGGATATACCTCAGAGACCGTCCCCGTCGCCGCTGGATTGCATCTAAAGTCAGGCATTAATTATGTTGGTAATAACACCCTCCTGGTTACCGAAAGTACCTTGCTGATTACCCGGTTTCGCCACTTATAAGAAAATAATTGCTTGATCCTGGCGAGGAGTATGCTGCCAACACCCTTTGGATCAATGATACCGTGCTAATGCCTAAAGGCTTCCCAAAGACCCATGCCAAGCTCACCCATCTGGGGATGAACATCTTCGAATTGGATGTCAGTGAAGTCCAAAAGATGGACGGGGGACTGACTTGCATGTCCTTACGGTTTTAAATTTATGATTTCCTACAAACCGGCCTCACCCGAACAATATGACCAATTCCTACAAATGATGTGGGACGATGGTCAGGACTACATGGAAAACACTTTACGCATCATGCAGATGACCTGGGATGAATATGCTCAGATTTTCGCACACGCGAGGTGAAGTACGTGCAATCTATAAAGATGCTGATCTGGCTGGTTTTTATTGGATTGAGGAACGCGGTGATACACTCCATCTGCATGGCTTGATACTGAAAGCTGATTTCCAGGGGCAGGGGATTGGTACAGCCGTTTTGACTTTGTTGACAGAAAGCTACTCAGGCAAGCTGGATAAAATCGAGTTGGGGGTGTATCAAGCCAATTCCAGTGCCATCCGGCTTTATGAAAAAATGGGTTTCCAGATTACCCGTAGCCTCGATGATCTACATTTTTATATCATGCAAAAAGCTCTCAACGTACCGATGGAGTAATAATCTTTCGTCATGACCGTCAATTGGATTGATGTAACCAATCTATCATTCAATACCTTGCTCCTGCTAGAGCGCGTTCAGCTGAGCTGGTTCCCGGGCTGGATTCCTGAAGAGGAGCTGGCGATTGCCTTGATAGCCAATCCGACCGTCGAATGGTATCTGCGCCATAAGTGCCCTGAGATCATTCCCTGGTTAGATCAAGTGCGATCCAATCATGCATCTGAACAACCTCCAACCCAAGAAACCATTCACCAGGCAGAGATCAAAATATTAAATAGCATCAACGATCTCGTAGTCTATGTGGTTGACCCGGCAATCTATGATGCCCAGCCTTTCTTGGGTTGGGATTCCAATGAGCTTCGCCGGTTGACTGATTTCAGTGGAAAAATCGTCATTGATGTTGGTTCAGGCACGGGTAGGTTGGCTTTTATCGTTGCTGAAAATGCTTCAGCCGTGTTTGCGGCAGAGCCTGTGAGCAATCTGCGCTTTTATCTCAAGCAAAAAGCCCAAGCTCAAAATTTAACCAATATTTTCCCTGTGGATGGTCTGATCACTGACCTGCCTTTCCCGAATGGCTTTGCGGATGTCACCATGGGTGGGCATGTCTTCGGTGACCACCCGCAGGCAGAATTTGCTGAGATGAAGCGTGTGACCAAACCGGGTGGCATGCTCATCCTTTGCCCTGGCACCAGCTTCAAGCAAAACAATACCCACGAATTTCTGGTATCTCAAGGTTTTAGCTGGACCATGTTCGAAGAGCCTCAAGATGGGTTGAAACGCAAATATTGGAAGCTGGTGGAATTATAAATTTATTGTAGGAAACTGGTGCTACTGTACCCTTCTTATGTACAGCCTTATAGATCGCTCTACTTCTCTTCCAACGGATGAGCCCGGCAATATTTCACATATCGCACTGCATATGCATCTTTCCCACGCAATAGATCTAATGCCCTGATTACGCGTGTAAACTTGATTGGATCCGTGATGGCACAGGTAGCTCCTGCGCCAATGGTTAATGCCAGAAATGCTGCGTTAACCGTGTCGCGTTCGGGTAAACCAAAGGATACATTGCTAGCACCCACATTGATATTGACATCAAACTCACTACGCACTCGCTGAATCGTTTCCAGAGTGACCGCTCCGGCCTGGCTTTCAGCCCCCACAGTCAAAACCAGTGGATCGATGATCACATCCTCAGCAGGGATACCATACTTTGCTGCCGTTTCCAATATTCTTCCTGCGATCCTCACCCGTCCATCTGCATCCTTGGGAATACCTTGTTCGTCCATGGTCAAACCAATCACACACGCCCCTCGTTCTCTCACCAATGGGAGTATTGCCTGAAGAGAGTTCGGGCTTTCCGTTCACCGAATTCACCAATGGTTTCCCCGGGGTGATAGGGAGAGCTTGTGCCAAAGCTTTGGGGTTGGGAGAATCCAGGCAGAATGGTACATCAAACACTTCCACCAGCATCTTAACTACTTGGGGTAATAATTTCTCTTCATCCGCCCCCGGAACACCCACATTAACATCCAACAAATCCGCCCCTGCATTGATCTGGTTGGTAGCCAGCTCCAAAACATAATCCAAATTTCCCTCCAGGAGGGCTGCAGCCAGTTTTTTCCGCCCGGTTGGGTTGATTTTTTCCCCGATGATCGTAAATACACCATCAGAATCAATTTTGACTTGCTTTGTCTTTCCACATACCAAGGTTTGCATAAGTACTCTCCTTCAGATAACTAATAAAATGATATCTACATCACTCTGATATTTCTCTTTCTGCCCTTTGCAGAATTCGGTCCAGTTTTTCGCATACCTCTTCTGGCAATGGGTCGATGAGTGGTTCATCCAGGATGCTTGCCACCACTTCTCGTGCTTTTGCATACATGGATGGTTTACCCAGATTAACCCAGGCTCTCATAGGGATGATGGTCCACTAGCTGAGGTGTGAAAAATTCCATGCCTCGGGCTGCCGTGCGTGTGCTTCTGGATCCCAAGAAATGCCCCCCCGGACCTACATGGACGATATCTTCAAACAAATCCTTTTCCGCAGAGCAATCCACCCCTTCTGCCAGACGCTGGCAGATATGCGCGATTTCATTATCCACCACAATTTGCTCTAAAATGAGCAACTGGTCACTCTCAATTTCTCCAAAACCCACCAGGATATCTGCACCAACTAGAACTGAAGGTAATGTCGTAATGAGTTTCTCCATTACTGCTTCAGGACCTGCTTGCTTGGCATCAGATGTAAAGCCAGCTCCGCTGGTTGGGAAACCATAATATTTTCCCATCATTGTCAGTGCAGCGGTTTGGAGCCCCATTTCCGGTACACCAGCCAGGTAGGCTCCGCTTCGGAAATCAATTGTAGCCGTGGAGCTTGAGAATATAATCGGTCGTCCAGGATGCGCCAGCTGGAAGACTACCAGCGATGATAGCATTTCAGCGTTTGCCATGGCGATATTTGAGAAAAGACTGGCAGGTCCGGTGGTGCCGTTCACTGGCATCGGCATGCACATCACCGGCAGCCCAATCTCGCCCAGCTCGAGGTAGGCATCCAGCATTTGACCATCATGGGTCAGAGGAGCAACCGGGCAATAGATCAATGAATATGCATTGCTTCTCCGTAATGCATCTTCGCTACCGATTATGGCAACCAAACCTTCCTCAAGGTAAGGAACTTGTTCTATCCGGTGAAGCTCGTGCTCTCCGTGTTTGGAGCAATATCGTGCCATACAAAAGAACTCATACAGAGCACGAATGTGAGCTGGTTGATCCTCAGCGCAAGTAGGTGCCCATGCCATTACACCCATATCCATGCGTTGGAAAATTCGCAAGGCATTCTCAATGTCTTTACTTGTCCCGTAACGTCTTTCCCCCTTTTGGAAATCCAACGCGAAGGCAGCTGTTCCGTCTAACCCATATCGTGTATAGGGGGCAGGTAATGGGAAATTATTTATGGGGTTACGCGCACCTAATACGAATGACTTTGGGGCAGTCTTCAGGGCTTGTTCGACCAGTTCTGAAGGTATCTTCGCAATTTTATCTTCCTGATTGATATTGACTCCATTTTCCCGCAAAATTCTCGGTGCCCGGTCACCGTGGAAGCGTATGCCCACCTCGGCAAGGATGCGTAAGCTCATGTTGTGTATACGATGTTGTTCTTCTTCTGTAAGAATTTGGGCAGTTAAACGCATGGTTCCTCCTGGCCAACTACGCAGGCAGCGCTCGACGGTTTACATGTGCCTTTTTCCTTATCGGCTATATTTAGAATCCTGGTCAGCTCAGCCTTTTGGGCTTCTTCCAAGGGTTGTGGGTGATGGTTCGCCAGGATCCAATCTACTTTTTCGCGTGCCACATCCAGTGGATCTCGATATCCACCTGCTTGACGAGGCTGAGCAGTCAAGTCTGAGAATTGGCGTCGGCGCAGATTCGTGCGTGTATGCCGATGCGCCAGAAAATGCCCGCGAGGTCCAACTTCCTTGATCACATCCAAGGCGAGTGCTTCCGCACTGGTATCCAATCCTGCGGCTTCGTTTCGCACCCGATGATAAAGGTCAGCATCCAATATAATACGCTTCCGGATACAACAACATGCATGATTCTACCAGGCCTAAACCACTTCCCGTTTCTGCACCCACCAGTGCACATAATAATAATGACGAGGCTGCTTCTGCTGCTGACTGCCAGCCAGGTACCTGAGCATCAGTTCCAAAGATTCCCGCCAGGGTTGGAACCCCCCAACGATGAGCCATCTCGGCTCCAATGGGGTAAAGCAGGGAGCCCTCCAGAGTACTACTCTGATAGTCTCCTGTATGGGGATGCATGATGCCGGGTAATAAAGAGTGGAAGACTGGAGCTCCCGGAAACGCCATTTGGATCAAAACGAGCGCTGAAACGATTTCTGCATCTCCAGTCACTAATGTGCCCGCAATCGTAGCAGGCGCAGTGGAACCTGTGTTAACCATCGACATAAATCCGACCGGCAGACCCGCCTGGGCGAATAACAACGCTGATTCAAGCCCATCCCGGTCTTGAGCCAGGGGGGCAATGGTGCAAACTAACAAAGATAGCGGTGGGCGAAGGCGTCTTACCTGCGCACTACCTGCTACCACGTCCGCCATTTCGATAGCATACCGTGCCGACCATTCACCCATGATGGTCTCTGACTGTACATGTTTTATCGTGTTATTGAATGCTGCATCTAACTCATGGATGGGGGCTGTCTCGTGGTAATCCTGGGCACTCACAATTGGCCAGTAGAAGCTAATTGCGCTCAAGTAATCGGTTATCCGCGCCATGTTTGCCACATCTTCTTTTTTCGATGGTCTTCTTTGGCGAGTGATAAAATCGATGGTTTCCACCCCACATCCATCAGTGGCACAATAGAGTGCCTTGCCATCCAATTTCAGATCAAACGAAGGATTTCGTGCCCCCATGGTATAAAACCGTGGAGCATGAGACATGGCTTCCATCACAATTTGATTGGGCAGCTTCACTAACTGACTGGAAAAATCAACCAATGCCCCATGTTCAGCATATATTTTGAGTGCCTTTTCTGATGGGCAGTGTATTCCTACCTGCTCCAGTATCTCCAGCGTGGCAGATTGAAGCTGATCAAGCTGCGTCATCCTCTAGAATATTGACATGATAAGCTGGGACAATGGGTTGTAAGATTGGGGTTTCGCTAGTCATACGATTTATCCCTTACAAATCTCTTTATCTGCTGCAGCCAGGATGCGCTTCAGTTCAGCTTGCTTTTCGGCTTCCAATGGCTCAGGTTGGTGATTCTTGCGGATCCAATCCACCTTTTCAATTGCCACCTGCCGTGGATCGCGATATTTACCATCCTCCCCAAGCTGGTGGGTGATGCCGCGCACCAATGACTCACGAATGTGATTACGGGTATGCCTCTGCCCCAGGTAATGACCACCTGGGCCAACGGCATGCACAGTATCAAGAGCCAATGTATCTTCATTGACATCCAAATTCAACAACTGATAACGCGCCCGCTGGTATAGGTCATCATCCATGATGATCTGCTCAGGGTAAAGCAGTGTGTAAGTCTCAGAAAGCCCCATTCCTGTGACAATATCTGCTCCCGCCAAGCCTGCCAGGAACGGGTCTAGCGCTACTTCTCCTGCACCTTGCCAAGTCCCTGCTTCATGAGCATCGGTCCCATAACATGCCCCTAAAGATGCCATTCCCCAATGGTGTGCCATTTCCACCGGTGCATAACGTGTTCGGCTATCCAGGGAATAGCTTACATAGCCTCCTGAACGTGGGTCTGCCCAGGCTTGCATCAAAGAATGAAAAACGGGTGCGCCTGGTGCATGCAGCTGCATTAATACAGCGGCACTTATGATTTCTGCATCTCCCATTGCGAACGCACCTGCTAAGGTTGCTGGAGCAGTGGTACCCAAGGTCGGCATGGCTAAGAAACCAACCGGTAATCCAGCCTCTGCCAGAACCAATGATCCTTCGATACCGGCAGTATCCTGCACCAGGGGTGCTATCGTACATACCACCAGTGAAAATGGTGGTCTGCGCGCATCTCTTCCCTGCTACCGGCATATGACTGTCGCCATCTCAACCGCGTAGCGGCAGGGTATTTCACCCATCACGGTTTCACTCTGCACATGTTTGACCGAATTGTTCCATGCTGCATCAATTTCATGCAGAGGTGCTGTTTCCCCATGGTCTTGAGCGCTGACCATTGGCCAGATAAAGCCAATCGACGGCAAGTAGTCGGAGATCCTTGCCATCATTCCCACATCAGCTTTACATGAAGGGCGGCGTTCACGGGTATCAAAATCAATCGTTTCCACACCACAACCATCGGTGGTGAAATATGTCACCCCTTCCTCTAACTGCAGGTCATAGCTAGGATTGCGTGCCCCCATAAGGAAATATCTTGGTACAGTTGATAACGCTTTCAACACGAAATCTGGCTTCAGCCGCACAATTTGAGATTGCCAATCGACTTGTGCCCCATGCTCGGCGAAAATAGATAAGGCTTTTCGCGATGGGAACCTTACCCCAGTTTTTTCCATGATCTCCAATGTAGCGCTCTGTAAATCGTCCAGTTGCTTATCAGAAAGAAAACGTAAATGGTAGGAAGTTCGCAATGGCTCTAGGGGTGGATATTGGGTTGACATTCAGTCATTCTCCGCTTAATGAATTGTGACACCTACTTAAAGTAAGGTTTACTTTCATGGTTAATTTAGAAAATATCTACTGTTCGAGTATTTATTCTTTGGAGCGAGCCCGCCTTTCCAGATGTTCCAACTCTCGCACTGCAGTTTCCGGTAAAGGCATGGGTTGTCTTGTCGAGAGTAAATCTCGAATATTCTGACGGATTTCTGACAGTAAATCCGGTGAGCCTGACTGTAGCCATTGGTCATACGTCCCATGCAATCCCAACTTACTGAAATATACTTCTCCAGTACGCACGGCATTCCGCGTTGAATGATGCGCCAGGTAATTCCCTCCAGGGCCTAACGAGGCGATCACATCGCCCAACCATTTTTCTGCGCTGCTGCCGATTCCCTGGCACAGGCGTTTGCAGCGCCGTATGACTTCCACATCAATGATCAATTGTTCGGGACTGAAAATAGTTGAACCACCGAGCAGTCCAGGTGCCACCAGTAAATCTGGTCGCGCCATAATGGGTAATGCATAGTTCAATGCACGCTCATATCCCGCTTGGATACAGGGTACATGCTGGTCAGATCCACCCACGCTCGCCTCTACTGGAAGCTGGTAAAACCTGGCAACCTCAGTGACAGCGGCACCCAGTAAAGAATGCTCCACCTCTCCACTTCCAAATCTACCGGAGTGCATATCCGCAATTACCGGTGCCGCAGCATAGATAAATGGTGTACCCGGTGCTGCTGACTGGATAAGGCAGAGCATGGCGATCGTTTCACAATTGGCCAGTATGAGTTCCGATATCAAAGTCGCAGGTCCTGACAAACCTAAGAGCGGCATGGTCATGACTGCTGCGGGAATACCCCACTCCAGCGTCTCCAGGTAAGCATCGGTGTAAGTGTCTTCGATGATAAGCGGGGAGGCTGGGCATAATACAAATGACACCGGGAGCGTCTTTCTGATTTCCTCTCGACTGCCAAACACCACCTGCAGAACTTCCAGCATCCACCGGCTTTGTTCTGCAGTCATGGTCGCATCCTGTACATGCTTGGAGAAATTCTGGAATATGGCACTCCAATACGCAACTGTATCTCCAGGCGACTGCCCCCAACATCCCTCGATCACACTCCAATATGCATCGATACCATCCAGGCAATCCCCAAGACGGGTGGCCAGGTACCAATCATCCTTAGTCGCGGGTCGGCGAACTCCTGCTTCAGTATCATAGGTATAGATTGCTCCACCATCCAGAATCACACCACATTGACCGCGGTTCATGGGTAATGACTTATCCGGACGGCGTGCTCCCAGGCTGAAATCTTTAGGGGCAAGTTTCAGGCATTCCTCTACCAGATTGCGGGGGATGCAAACTATATGCGTTCCTTCATCAACCTCAGCACCTGCTTGCTTAAGATACCGGCGCCCTTTTGCCGTATCAATGCGGACACCGGTTTCAAATAGAATCTTCAGTGTCTCTTCGTGAATCCGGCCGCATTCATCATCGGATAAAACACGCAACAATGATTCCATCACACTTCCCCGATTTTTTTCAGCACTTTATATGGATCAAACGCATCCCGTAGTCCATCGCCGATATAATTGATCGAAATGACGGATAAAAAGATCATCACACCAGGAAAGATGGCCAGCCAGGGGTATTTCACCAGGTATTCTTGTGCATTGCTGAGTAGGTTGCCCCAGGAGGGCGTGGGGGGCTGGATGCCAAATCCAAGATAGCTAAGTCCTGATTCTTCCAAAATAGCATAAGCCACTTCAAGCGTGCTTTCGACGATAACAGGACCAATGGCATTCGGGAAGATATGCATCGCTATAATGCGCATATTCGTGGCCCCCAAGGCACGCGTTGCAGTCACATAATCCATTTCCCGAATAGCTAGATAAGAGGCTCTCACTAGGCGTGCAGTGAACATCCACGCCAGCAATCCAATCACCGAAGCAATGGTCAATACCGGGTTGTTCTTTAAAAATGGTGCGTCCACCTCGCGCAATATGGCACTTAACAGGATCAATACCAGTAAAGATGGCAGGGATAACGCTGCATCCGTGATGCGCATTAAGACATTATCCACCCTGCCGCCAAAATACCCCGCAATCGCCCCTACGGGCACTCCAATCAGCAGCGTGATGGCCATCACCGATAATCCTACTGCTAGTGATATCCTGCCCCCATAGAGAACACGCGTCATCAAGTCGCGACCCAGTGCATCCGTTCCCATCGGGTGAGTCAGAGAGGGTGGTTTATAACGGGATGTCATATCTGACTTTTCTGGGTCGTAGGGTAAAAAACCCGCCAGTGTTACAGCTAGGATGATGCAGGCTAAAACAATACAACCGATGATTGCTCCTGGATGCCTGCGGAAGCGTCTCCAGATCAACGCTCGCATGCTTTCAGCTTGGGCTGGTTGAGGTTGTATCTCAGTCATAATGAATGCGGGGGTCGAGTTTAGCGTAGACGATATCGGCAAGTAGGTTCGATAGGATTACTACGACTGTTCCAATCGTGAGGATTGCCATGAGCAGTGGATAATCTCGGTCCAAAGCAGCCTGATAATATAAACGGCCCATTCCAGGCCACGAGAAGATGATCTCGACATATAATGATCCGGCAAATATATAAGGAAGATCCAACGCAAATATCGTCACCAATGGCAGGAGGGCATTTCGCAGCGCATGTTTGAAATATACTCTGCTCATCCTCAACCCCTTTGCACGTGCCGTACGTACATAGTCTTGATGGATGACATCCAACATGCTGGAACGTAAAAAACGCGAGTACCAGGTAACCCAGCCCACCACTCCCATGGTTACAGGTAGGATCAAATGCTTGATCCAATCTACAAGAGAGAATTCACTACCCAATGTATACATTCCACCTGCTGGCAGCAGAGAATCACCTGTAAACGGATTTTTCAACCATACATAGAACACTAGAATCAATATCAATCCCAGCCAAAATTCAGGGATGGCTTGCCCCATGAAAGACAGGGTGGTAACGACGATGTCAAAAAATGAGTATTGCTTTACAGCTGATATCACACCAACAGGTATGGCGATGATTGCAACCACAATCAGCGTCACTGACATCAGATATACCGTGTTTTTCAAGGAGTTGCGGATCGAATCGAGGACTGGCTTACGGGTACGGTAAGACATACCAAAATCACCACGCAGGATGCCTTTACCCTGCCCAGAGCTATCCTTTATACCATCCCCATCCGTATCCACCTTCGTCCAATCATTACCCACCAACCAGAAAATATAACGCTTCCATAGTGGTTGATCTAAACCAAATTGTCGTTTAAGGATCGCTACCTGCTCAGGACGAGGGGTTCGCGACTGCCCCCTGCCAGCTAGTGGGCCACCAGGTGCCAGATTGACTAATGCAAACAAGACGATACTGACAATGACCATCAGTGGTATCGCTTGCAGCAGCCTCCTGACTACATAGTGGCCCACTTGTCTTCTATCCTAACTAGATATAATTAGATACCAGCCTAATGACTACTTCAAAGTCCAATCAGCTGCATTCCAGGTCACAATGTCATTGGGGTTGGATTGCACACCTTGTAGACGTGTGGAATGGGTATTGGCGTCAACTGTTGTGAACAGCAGGAGTTCTGGCAAGTCTCGATTCAAGATCTCTGCTATCTGGCAGAACAGATCCTTGCGTAAATCTTCATCCAGTGTATATGTCTGGTCGACTAAATCATCAATCTCTGGGTTTAGATAACGCCCATAGTTATAACCCATATCGAGCTCTGCCCCACCAGAAGTATAGTAGTTCCACAAGTAGTCGGATGGATCACTGCCAGCATATCCATCATCCCAGATGTCGATATCAAAGTTACCGGAAGGTTCGATCCCTCCATCTGTTGAGGCTGCCCATAGGACACTCCCCTCAACCACCGACAGGTTCAGCTTGATACCGATAGCTGCCAGCTCTTCTGCAATAAATTGCTGGGTCAGTTCCAGTGCCTCGCCATATTCCGCATACGTTATGAATTCCATCTCCATCTTGTAGCCTTCTTCAGCACCGGTGGTACAACCATGACACTCACGCACCCCATCCCCATCCTGGTCCGTCCATCCAGCTTCCTCTAATAAAGCTTTCGCAGCTTCTGGATCGAATACTGGCTCGGGAATATCGCATACATTGTAAGGTGCCCGGTAGAACTCTGTCCAGACAAGGTTAGCAAACCCATAGAAAAATTCTTCCGAGATTGTTTTCGCATCAATTGCCATTTGTACGGCCTGGCGTACGCGCACATCCGAAAACACAGGATGAGGGGTAGTTTCCGGGTCTGTAGTCCCTTTGGCAGCAAAGTTAAAGAAGATGCGCAGTACCCAACGAGTATATGGGCTAAAGCTGACAACAGTATTGGGCTGATTTTGTAGATCGACAATCATTGGTTCTGTCGTCCACATGTCCAGGTCAGCATCCCCATTTTTGAGCATTTCCTTGCGTACGCTTTCATCCGGTACTATCTTAACCACAATCTGATCGATTGCTGGTTTACCCGTCTCATAATAATTGGGATTGCGATCAAATGTCATATGGTCACCCACGACCCACTCGGTAAGAATATACGGACCATTGCTCAGGGGTTGCGAGGCGCAGTCCCAAGTGGAAAATCCTTGCTCAGCATCGCAGTAATGAGCCGGCCAGATGACCACTTGGTATCCACCGAATTGGGTGAGATACCCAGGGTAGACGGTATTGTAATGCACTACTGCCGTGTAATCATCCATCTTTTCCACATCATCGACATAATCGATCCCCTGGATCCAGGATCCTTTCTCGGGATCAACAAGCGCGTAATAGGTGAAGACCACGTCTTCCGCAGTAACTGGAGTACCGTCTGCCCATTGAATATCCTGCCGTAGTTTCCATGTTACATCCATCGTTCCATTTTCTTCATCGATGACGACACCACCATTATCCAATGTCGGAAGCTCTGCAGCAAGTTCTGGAAATACATTTCCATCAACATCCATATCAGCCAACCCTAACATAACCAGCTCCATTACAAGTGAATCATATCCGGTTGCGGCTATGATTGGATTGAAGGAGGGCGGATCTTCTGATATGACGACCACAATCTGGCTCTTTTCAGGAGCTGTAGTGGGTTCCGGCAGCTCAGTTGCTGGTACAGCTGTTGGTTGGATCTCTACCTCTCCCCCGGTCGTTGGTTGCACCACCGGTGCTGTAGTTGCTGTTGCACAGGCAGACGATAATATCCCAACCAGTACCAAAATGACCAATAATGTAAACCACTTGGATTTCTTGTGCATCGCATTCTTCTCCTTTCAGTTCTTATTTATCGTCGGATAAATTTTGTCACATCACAGGCTGTTTGAATATTCGCTTTGTTCTTCTCGTATTTTATAAGGGAAGTTATATTCATGCATGCGTGTAATGAAGGGTCGAGGGTCGAAAGCTTCGGGGCCGACCACGCCCTTCCCTTGCCAAACGCCTTCAGCCAGGAGCTCCATGGTGATCACTGGTCCTGTAGCGGTCTGCAAGGAGACTGCCTGGCATCCGAAGCGGTCCATGCTGTCTTGATTATCCGTAGATTGGTAAATATAAACTTCTCGTTGCTTTCCATCTTTCACCCCTGTTACCCAGGCACCCACACAAGTCTTGCCAGTCATCTTATCACCGAGGGAAGCCGGGTCTGGCAGGATGGCTGCCATCATTTCAATCGGTGCAACCCATGAACCTTTGATGTTTACAGGTTCCTTGTGGTGCAAACCAAGCATTTTGATCACTTTGATCACGTTGATGAATTTCTCACCCAATCCGTACTTAAAGGTCACCCGCTTGCATGGGATGAAACGTGGGATTAGCACTAGCTCTTCATGTTCTATATCCACCACTTCCTGGAGGCCAATCCCCTCGGGGAAGTTAAACATCTCAATATGCTCAAAGAGCGGGAGCTCGAACCAACCTCGTTCTTTCTCCCATACAATGGGTGGATTGGTACATTCCTCGATGGCATCCAGAATCGAGAACGACGGGGCAAACTCATAGCCGATCACATCCAAAGCTGCTCCATCGCGGATGCCTATCTCTTCAATCTCGTCAAACAGCTCAATAGAAGCGTACTTGGCAAAGATATCACTCACACCCGGGTCCATGCCATTTCCTAGAATTGCCAGTAAACCCTTATCCTCCCATTTTTTAGCTTGATTCCACTGGTGGCTGCCCATGTTCGCCCCATCATCCGACATGGCCATATCCAGGTAATTACATCCAACTTCATAGGCCGCATCGAAGATCGTATTATTATAAAAGTTACTCACCGCATTCATGATCAGATCAACACCGTGTTTGCGCGCCAACTGGGCAACTTGTCTAATATCCCTGGCATCGATTTGTTCAATAGGGAAATTATTTGCTGTACCAATACTACTCTGAACATTTCTGGCACGCTCGAGGTTGTAATCTGCCAACACCATCTTCTCCAGCCAGGGTCGGTTATGCGCAACTTTCGCGATCGCCTCCCCAACAGCCCCAACTCCGATCAATAAAACTTTCATAACCCTTCTCCTTTATCGGACTGCAATAACAATTATTCTTCCTTGAATAGCAAATGAACTGTTCTGCAGGTAAATAAGGTCCTGCAGAAATTAATCAAAGAGATAATGCCCTCCTCAATAGATTTATGGAGCTATGAATAGATAATTCTTGCTGGGTTTTTCCCGTTATGGGGATAACCTTATATTCATATTGTATTAATGTTCATGATATCATGAAATAAATTCATCGTCAAATTGGTGAAAAAACACAAAATCCTGCCATCACATGTAATTCTCAGACTTATGGGTGGCAGTAGATTTGAAGAGCTTGTATTTATTTTACTGCTCGATTTGGAAACCTCAGATA
The DNA here is from genome assembly GCA_963828845.1 of uncultured Chloroflexia bacterium. Classification (GTDB taxonomy): domain Bacteria; phylum Chloroflexota; class Anaerolineae; order Anaerolineales; family UBA4823; genus FEB-25. The sequence goes on along the minus strand of CAWHGE010000007.1, from coordinate 10,843 downwards.
TTTATTCCTCACTCTGATAAATAAATTACGCGATATACAAGAGGATAAGAGAACCTTTCGAATGCGATCATAACATGATTACGTTTAGTATTTACAAAACGTTGGAAACGTTGTATACTTCTCCGCTAATTGCTAAAACACCGTGCTATGAAACCTACAACCCTCGACCTGCTTTTATGCCCCACTTGTCATGGAGAATTGCAGCTTAAAACATCCACAGGGAATGGATCAGTTGAAAATGGCTCCCTGACCTGTCTCTCATGCCAAAACGTATTTCCGATAAAGCGAGGTATCCCTCACTTCATCAAAGAAGAAGATCTTACTGGGCTCAATAAGCCTTTTGCCCGTATGTATGATTGGTTCTCCTGGATTTATTCAGCTTTCTCAAAAATCGGACTTTTTTTTCTAGGCACAAGTGAATCGCGCGCCCGACATGAAGTATTGGATCGCCTCGAGCCGAATGGTGGAAAAGTATTGGAAATCTCTATCGGTCCGGGGGTTAACTTGCCTTTCCTGCTTAGCTCAAACGCAGTCGGTGAAGTCTATGGGTTGGATATCTCACTAGGGCAGCTGAACCGCTGCAATGCCCTGGTCCGCCGTAAAGGTTGGTCAGTAGAACTATTCCTTGGAAATGGTGAGCTGCTTCCGTTCATAGACAATAGCTTTGATTCTGTTTTTCATATCGGTGGGATCAACTTCTTCAGTAATAAGAAGCAGGCTATTGACGAGATGATCCGCGTGTCAAAACCAGGTACCAAAATTATCATCTGTGATGAGAATGAAAGCGGCGCTCAGTGGTATGAAAAGTTCCTCCCCGGTTTTAAAGACCGCCTTTCATGGTCAGCGGGAAGCCGTCACTGCACCGGTCGACCTTTTACCAGAGACTATGCTGGATATGAAATTGGGAAATATCTGGAACGGTTTCATGTATTGTTTGGAATTCCGGAAACCGTACAAAACTGATTAAGTTTGGAAATATATTATGAACAATCACCTACCCATCGAAGATCTCCACTTTATCGAAGATATCGGCCTTTATTTTGAGCAAATGGGATTACCCCGTATGGCCGGGCGCATCCTTGGAGCTCTCCTCATCTCAGACCCACCCTCTCAATCCATCACCGATTTGGGAGATAGGCTACATGCGAGTAAAGGCTCGATCAGCATCATGGCACGCCTGCTGATGGAACGTGGGTTGATAGAGCGTGTTGCTTCTCCAATCCCGCGCAGGGACTACTATCGTTTTAAGCCCGGTGGTTGGAGCATTTACATGCGCCAATGGCTGGGGTTAATGTCTGGGCTTCATCAAATCACAGAGCGTGGCTTGGCACTTATGATGGACAAACCTGACCCGTTAAAAGAACGCCTTCAGGAAGCTCATGACCTTTTTTCCAATATTGAACAGGAATTTCCTTCGATTTTACAGAAGATCACTAAGAAATAACCGTATTTAGAGGTAAATAATGACCATCGTAGACAACTCCAATGTAAATGCATTGAGCGGCACAAACCATACCAACGTTTCTGGCTTGACCCAAGCTGATGTCCTTAGATTACGGCAACAGTTTGGCGAAAATCGCCTCCCTGCTGAAAAAGGAACTACGGTATGGACAATCCTTCTGAACCAGATCAAAAGCCCCCTTGTCTATATCATCTTAGTCGCTGCTGGGGTCTCGCTGGCTGTACGCGAGTACAACGACTTTTCCATCATTATGGCGGTGGTCGTGATTGATGTCATCCTGGGGTTCATACAGGAATACCAAGCCCAACAAACTTATACTGCTCTCAAGGGTTTACTTAAACCCACAACCACCGTGATCCGCGCTGGTGAGCGTCAGGAAGTGGAAGTCTGGGAGCTGGTCCCTGGAGATGTGGTTTTACTAAATTCCGGAGAGCACGTTCCTGCGGATGGCGAAATTACCGAAAGCACCAAACTTGCTGTGGATGAAGCTATCCTGACCGGTGAAAGCGAGCCGGTAAACAAGAATGAAATAGATGGTCACAACATGGTCTATATGGGCACCACCACCATCATGGGGCGCGGCACAATGCTTGTGACAAAAATTGGACCCAGCACAGAATTAGGACAGATCGCCACTAGCTTGCAGGAACATATCGAGGAAGATACCCCACTCCAGGTTCGGCTTAAATCTTTCAGTAAAAGTCTTGACCTATATCGTCGTCGGCTTCACCCTGGCGATCCTTGTCACAGGATTATTAATGGGTAGACCATTCCTGGAAATGTTGCGGGTTTCCATCGTGCTGGCAATTGCCGCAGTCCCTGAAGGTCTCTTGATCGCGGTCACGGTCATCCTGGTATTGGGTATGCGTAAAATCCTAAAACGCCAGGGCTTGGTTAAGAAGCTGCTCGCAGTCGAGACGCTTGGCTCTGTTACAGTTATTTGCACTGATAAAACTGGTACGCTCACTGAAGGGCGTATGCGCGTGGCACGTGTCGATCTGGCCAACCAGGAACGCTCCCTACAAACAATGGTTCTATGCAACAACCTGGAAGGGCCGGTTGACATCGCTTTATGGGAATACGCAAAAATCAATTTGAGCATCGATCCTCAAGACTTGATGGATAGTACAGAGCGGTTGGCTGAGGAGCTATTTACCAGTGAGACCAAGTATATGATCACCACAGTCTCAGGCCACTCACAGGAAAACGACCACTTCAACTACCTGAAAGGTGCACCAGAGATTGTTCTTGGAATGTGCCGAATTAGTGAAGGTGAACGTAATCAAATTCTAGCTAAGGTGGACGAGTGGGCAGGTGACGGGTTACGTTTGCTAGGCCTTGCTTACCGCCAAATGGACGAGTTGGAAGAGTATTCAGGTTATACCTGGGCTGGTCTGGTGGGGATGCAAGACCCCATCCGGGATGGCGTCCAAGAAGCTGTGAATGTTGCTCAAAATGCTGGAATACAAGTCAAGATGATCACGGGTGATTATCGCAAAACTGCTGAAAAAATCGCCCGCACCATTGGTTTGATGAAACCCGAAGATCGTAGCCTTGAAGGTGGAGAACTGGCTACGATGAGCGACCAACAGCTTCAACAGGAGGTGAAACAGGTAGCAGTCTTCTCCCGTATCCGACCAAAGGATAAGCTGCGTATCGTGCGCGCCTTACAAACCAATGGGGATATAACCGCCATGATCGGTGATGGTGTTAATGATGCACCTGCCTTGCAGCGTGCCAATATTGGAGTTGTCGTTGGTTCTGCCTCAGATGTTGCCAAGGAAACTGCTGACTTGATCCTATTGGATAGCAACTTTCGCACCATCGTAGCTGCTATTGAAGAAGGACGCGTGATTTTTGAGAACATACGCAAAGTCGTTGCATATACACTCTCGAATTCGTTTGCCGAAGTAATGACCATTTTCTTAGCGATGATGTTCCACTGGCCAGCTCCTCTAGCAGTGGCCCAAATCCTTTGGATCCATCTAATATGCGACGGCCCTTCCGATATTGTGCTTGGTTTTGAGCCGAAGGAAGCAGGCATCATGGATGAAAAGCCAAAATCTGTCAAGGAACCGGTTCTTAGCACCCTCGGATTGACCTTGATCGGTGTGATCAGTGTTGGAAGTGCCATCGCTGCCCTGACCTTGTTCGGTCATTTCTATCTTAACTCATAGTAATGCGGTGGAAGGTCGCAGCCTGGTTTTCGCCAGCTTTGCCGTCAATTCAATGATCTATATCTTCGCTTATCGTTCAATGCGCCTTCCACTGTTCCACGCTAGCCCACTCTCTCAGCAATAAACCTCTTGTAGTAGCTGTGCTTGCCGGGTTATTGATGGTGGTGATTGCCTTTGCCATTGCCCCCTCCGAAAATTATTGGGGATTGTCCCTCTCTCGTTACTACAATGGGGCTTGATTGCGGCTATTGCCGTCGGAATGCTAATCATTGTAGAAATCGGGAAATGGGTCAGAAATGTTGTGCTACGGAGATTACGTGCCCGTAAATAATAATCAAGCGTTGACTGCCTATACTTCTGATGCCATCATGGCCAGGCAAAGAATTCGCATATTATTAATATTTAGCGCATACCTGTTGGTATGCGCTTTGGGTTACCTGGGCTTTGCCACATACCACGCCAATTTAACCGGCTGGTTTCTCATCCTGACTGCTTTTTCTTACGGATTAGGTGGACCTTACTTACTCTGGAGTAACCTGAAAAGAGTTGGAGTAGTTCGCCAGGAACGGCAAGACCGGTCATTTTGGCTGATCCTTCCTGGTTTTTTAGTAGTTTTTTATGCCTCTCCCCTTGAATACTTGTACGTTCCAGAATTACTGCGCGGCACTCGCACCGTATGGATGCAATTTACGGGTCTGGCATTGATTGTCGTTAGCTTGCTCTTATTTAGTTGGGCACGAATTGCATTAAAAGGTATGTACTCAGGTCGAATTCGGGTGCAGACTGGTCATATTTTGATCCAGAAAGGACCGTACCGTATTATCCGTCACCCCGCCTATGCTTCATATGTCATTATGAGTCTGGGGATTGCGATTGGGTTTTCCAGCCTGATTGGTTTGGTTGCGGTTCCGTTTATTTTGGTTCCTGGGCTTATTTATAGAATAAACGTTGAGGAAGAGTTATTAAGAGCAGAGTTTGATCAGCAGTACTTACATTACGCCCTCCATACCAAACGCTTAATACCATTCATCTGGTGAAGCTCCTGACAACTGAATAGGCATTTATAATATACAAAATCGTAATGGTCCCATTCCTCACTCTGGAGAAAAACTATGAGCAACCACCAAATCCTTTATTTATCCCAGGCAGACGTAGCAAAAGTCAATCTTGATATGGCCACGGTGATTAAGCTACTCGACACTGCTTTCCGTGAAAAGGGTGCGGGAAAGGTCGAGATGCCCCCAAAACCAGGTATCCATACCATGCCGGATGCGTTCATTCACGCCATGCCGGCTTTTATCCCCGCCCTACAATCCGCTGGCATTAAGTGGGTCAGTGGTTATCCCGAAAACCAAAAACGCGGCCTGCCGTACATTACCGGGCTGCTGATCTTGAACGATGTCGAAACGGGTATCCCTTACTCGGTGATGGACTGCGCCTGGATCACCGCTTATCGCACCGGCGCGGCGAGTGCTTTGGCAGCCAGATATCTCGCCCGCCCAGCGAGTAAGACTGCCGGTATCCTGGCGTGTGGTGTCCAGGGTCGCACCAACCTGGAGGCGCTGAAGGTCCTCTTCCCAATTGAGCGTGTTTATGCCTATGATATTCATCCCGAACAGCAGCAACGCTACGTAGAAGAAATGTCCACCAAATTAAATGTTGAGGTGATTTCTGTAAAAGAGCCAAAACAGGCTGTAATCGAAAGTGATCTGGTAGTCACTTCTGGTCCAATCCTCAAACACCCCACTCCAACCATTCAAAAGGATTGGCTCCAGCCCGGCGCCTTTGGAAGCGCGGTGGATTTTGACAGCTATTGGACTACAGGTGCATTATCCCAGATGGATCGCATCAGCACGGATGACCACGCTCAGTTCCAGTACTATAAGTCAATCGGCTATTTCCAAACCACTCCAGACCCATACGCAGACCTAGGGGAGATCGTTGCTGGGTTAAAGCCGGGTCGCGAGAATCCGAAGGAACGGACCCTGGCGATCAACCTTGGTCTGGCAATGGATGATATGGCTGTAGCTCCTGAAGTTTATCGCCGAGCGAAGGGATTAGGGATTGGTACCTGGTTGACTTTGTAGATAAGCTGGTGCTCTGAGAAAATCGCCCATCGTACCAAAAGGCATTTTTTACTGACAACTTGCATGGGCGAGTATCGCGCCTGGCCATGCAATATGGGAACTATAGAGAATCAGGCTTAACCAGATAATGACAGTTCATATTCCACAAACTGCGGAGATACAATTTTCATAGCTCTCTCCGCAGCTTGTGTAGTGATTTGGGTGTCAGGTTGTGAAGTCAATTGGGGGATGTTGCATCCACACACAATTGTATTCTACGTCAGGGGGTTACCACAATACGGGCAGGTCTTCCAATCCTCCTGCGCTGGCTTGCCACAATTTGAACATGTGCGTGTTGGCGCAGTCATTTGGGCAGGTGGAGGTGTCTGCATTGGTCGATTACCACGTACAAGGGCGTTTACCAACGCTACGATACCCACGATAACCAGTACTAACACCCCCAAACCAAGTAACCCACCAAATATTGAGCGCATCGGGTTGAAGTAAAATCGCATGGGCTCCATCATTCGAAAACCTGGTCTCATCATGGCATATCCATATCCGCCGAAGACCGCGAATACGATCCCCGCCACAACTGCCAGGATCACCAATCCAAGCAGAATATATAAGATCCATTTCAAACCTTTATTCATTTTCAAACCTCCATAAATACATTATGTGTAAAGCATACCACTCTGCTGTGAAGAATTTGTGAAGATCGTATTGAGGTAAGGTTAAGCTTAGTTTAAGATTTGGCACAAACGGATTATAAGATCACCAGTTCAACACCTTATCCTTTCCTATGAACTATAATTCACTCGCAGTCTCTTGCATACAGTGGATCACTCAAGGAGAGTCCCATGTACGATTCAATTAGCTCTGATTATGACCGGTTTGTGAATTGGCAGGGTAGGTTGTCAGTCGAGCTCCCCTTTATCCTTGAAAAGTTGCATGAAAAACACGCAAAGTATATTCTAGATGCTGCCACCGGAACTGGTATGCACGCCATCGCCCTGGCTCAGCTTGGATATCAAGCCTGTGGGGCAGATATCAGCCGTGGGATGATCGATCGTGCCCGCAGAAACGCCAGCTCAGCCGGGGTTCAAGTCCGCTTTGAGATTGCCGGATTTGGAGCCTTGACACAAGTCTTTGACCGGCACTCCTTTGATGCTCTTCTGTGTCTTGGCAACTCACTGCCTCATCTGCTATCCATCCCCGAGCTTTCGGCAGCTTTGGTCGATTTCGCTGCTTGCCTGAAGCCCGGTGGTTTGCTCATGATCCAAAACCGCAACTTTGATGCTGTTATGGCTCAACATGACCGCTGGATGGAGCCCCAATCCCATTCTGAGGGCGACGTTGAATGGATTTTCCAGCGCTTTTATGATTTTGATCCCGATGGTCTTCTGACTTTCAATATGGTCACCCTTAAGAGAGAGGCTCAAGGCAAATGGACACAACAGGTCACCAGCTCGCTTTTGCGTCCATTATTGAAAGATGAGCTTATCTCAAGCCTGGCTGAAGCAGGTTTTGTAAATCTCGCTCCCTTTGGAAATATGACAGGGGCTCCATTTGACCCCGTGTCTAGCTCGAATTTAATCGTCCTGGCCAGGCTGCAGTCTTAGTCGTCCAATTTCATCCTGGCTATGCTCATCATAGGATCAGGTTTGGGCGTCATTGACATACCGGCAGTTTGGCTCAATATTTGCCAAACACACCGAGCTTGCTAAGATATAATGTACGAACATCCCCATCCCAAGGAGGAAATATGATCAAGATTGCATTCATCGGAGCTGGCAGCCTGGGTTTCACTCGAGGCCTGGTACGCGATGTGCTTAGCTTCCCCTTGCTTCAAGATGCCACCCTGGCTTTAATGGACATCGACCCTGAACGCCTGGAGTTTGCCCAAAGATCAGTCCAGCGTATCATCGATATGGGAAAATATCCAGCCAGGGTTACCGCCACACTGGACCGTGTTGAAGCCTTACGTGATGCTGATATCGTTATGGTTACCATCCTGGCAGGCAGCACCAACATCTGGCGCTATGATATCGAGATCCCAAAGCAGTATGGGGTTGATATCAATATAGGGGATACCCGCGGTCCCTCCGGTATTTTCCGCGCCTTGCGTACCATCCCTGTAATGTTGGATATCGCCAGGGACATGGAACGATATTGCCCGCATGCCACCTTGCTCAATTACACCAACCCAATGGCAATGCTCTGCCGTGCACTCCAGCGAGAAAGCTTCATCCGCCTGACTGGCTTGTGTCACAGTGTGCAGGGTACAGCCATGATGCTCGCGGATTGGATTGGTGCCCCATATAAGGAAATTACCTATACCTGTGCTGGGCTCAATCATATGGCCTGGTACCTGAAATATGATTGGAACGGCAAGGATGCCTACCCACTCATCCGTAAAGCCGTCACCGAGCGACCAGAAATTTATAACGAAGAAATCGTTCGCAACGAGATGTTCTTGCACCTTGATTACTATGTCACCGAATCCAGTGGGCATAACTCAGAATATAATGCCTGGTTCCGCAAACGCAATGACCTGATTGAAAGATATTGTACGCACGGCACAGGTTGGAACCCGGGAGAATATGCGTATATTCTTAAGGAATATCAAAATGCGGAGCGTACCTGGAAGGACGAAGCCCGTCAATGGTTCGCGGCAGAGACCCCTATTGAGCTCGAACGTGGGGAGGAATATGCCGCATTTATTATCAACGCCCTGATGGGTGGAGAACCCTTCCAGTTCAATGGCAATGTCCCCAATACCAACCTGGTGACCAATCTCCCTCAGAATGCCTGTGTGGAAGTACCGGTGTGGGTCAGTCGCAAGGGTTTTGAGCCAGTACATGTTGGGGCATTGCCTCCACAGTGTGCCACCCTGACGAATTTAACCGCCCAGATTGAAGAGATGGCCGTAGAAGGCGCCCTCACTGGCGATCCACGCTTGATTTTCCAAGCGATCGCCTATGATCCTCTAACCTCCGCCGTCCTCTCACTGGCCGAGATAAAGCAAATGGTCAACCAGATGTTCGCACAAAACAAGGACTATCTGCCCCACTTCAAACGGTTAACGGTCTAATCCAACAGTTTATTGATCGGGGTAAAGCGACTGGTACAAATAAAGATCGGATATTAAAGCTCCAGGTAAAAAAATCCTCGTGATTCTCCCTTACTGATTTTCCGTCGGGAACTCCCCTGGTAAATAATCGGCTATAATTTCTCCCGGAGATAATTTATGCTTAAAACCGAATTCCAGATCGCCATCGTGGAGGATGACCCGTTCGCCCGAAATTGGATGGCCCTACTCGCAGCCCGGGATTGGCGCACCCGCCTCGCTGGCGAGTTTGATGAGCCTCTAAAGATCATACCCCTCCTGCATCAAAAAGCCTCGTATGTGGACTTGATCTTGATGGATACCGATATCCCTGGCGGCCAAGATTGGATCCCCCAGATCCTGGGAGCTGTATCAGGCATGCAGCACCCACCTGCCATCCTGTGTACAGGAATTCGGGCCAATCCGGATGTCCTCGGACGAATGTCCCATCCATGTTTCGTGGGTTACATCCTGAAAAAGGAGATCAGTTACTCGCTTGCCTGGGCAATTGATATTGCCCTGTCTGGCAAATGGGTCATAACGGAAGGTGTCCACTCCCTGGCATCTGCCATGCGCTTTCCACTGCCCCATCCATGTGTGATGTTGGATGGCAGGAAAACCCTTCAAAGCACCCTTACCAAACATCAGGCAGATGTCTCCCGGCTGGCTTTTCTCTTCAGCATGGAAAGACGCGAGCTGGCAGACGAGCTGGGGATTGTGGAAGACTGGGGCTATGGTCTGGTCAGCCAGATCTATGAGCAGCTCGGGGTGAAGGATATCCTCAGTGACGATGGGGTTATGGATTCCTACTTTGGGAACCAACCGCTGATCCTATCACACATTCAAAAAATCCGTGCGGCTGGTAATAACTCAGTTAAAGCCCACGATTTGGAAACCCTGGCTTTCCACATCATCACCATGCCAGAAATGGTTGACCTTCCCTAGCTTTATTTGCTGAACTCAGCCTGATCGATATATTTTCCCCCCATGATGTTCTTCTCAACCAATCTGTGATTCTTGTCAAACTTTAATCGGAGTTCGATTGGCTGGTAGCACCTTTTTTCGCCGATCAGCACTTTACGGCAATGGAAAGAAACTGCATCATCACTTTTTCCATCATACTCGGGGGTTAACTCATTCCAGACATCCACGCGCGCCCGCAGCTTTTCGCCACACTTATTGCATTGCACATATAAATACATCGCCCGATCGGTCTTGGGTGGAGGTGAAGATAATAGCTTGCCGAGCTTCTTTAGAAAACTCATAGGATAATTTTAGCATAATTCAGAATCTCATTGTGGTTTTCTTCATTTGGGAGAAGCACCGACCGTATGTCTGTGCAAAGCATATGTAATTGATTATTTCTTGAAAAAAATAATTGCATTCAATTATTTTTTCATAGAAAGTATCATTGGTTATAAAATAGATATCAGATGTTGTGGTCTACATAATTTGGAAGCAGTTTTTATTGACCACTTTAATATTCATTCCTCACAGAAAACGAATCGAAACGAAGATGGACCTATGGATTACTTTGTTGTTAATGTGCAATGGAATGTGAGGCAACATGAATATCGCTGGAGAACATGGCTCAATTAGGAAATCACTGATCGATCTGGAAGAGCACCAATACCCATAAAAACCATACCGGTTAAGAACAATCCGTACAGAAAAACACGTATCGATAAAAAGCAATCGATTTAGAAGGTCACTAATCGATACAGAACCACACTGGTACCGAGAAGATCAATCGATATGAATGAAGAGCACATTCATGTAATTACTCACCAACTGAGGAATAACACTTGGTAGCAGCGCAGGGGAGGGATTTGAAATGTAACTTTTGGGATTCCTCCCTGCGCATCTACGAGGTTTACACAATAGATAATTGAGATCATTCGAATTTTCATGATAGGATTTTTAAACATGTGGGTGATGACGGCTATCTCACCTGATCTATGATTAATCGGAAAATATTTGGGGATGTGGTGAGTAATTATGTTATTATTATAGCACAATTGTTCTAATC
>CAWHGE010000006.1:0-238085 GCA_963828845.1 uncultured Chloroflexia bacterium | reverse complement strand
TTGACTTTTTGGCTGTAACCATTAGCCAGCAAATGTATGACACCTGAGACCTGATTTATATACCGTATCAAGGTAATTTCAGCCCACTTGATCCAATCCCACGTTTTTCTAATCATTTTTCTCTATCTCTGCATTTCCTTTCTCTTGGATTTATGTGTTTTCTGTGGTAAATATTATTGCTTACCGCTAACTGCCAACTACTGATAGCTTCCTTTTGGTATAATTTTCAATCATATTTCCATGGAGGAAAGATGAGCGACCGAAAGATACGTGTACTGATTGCCAAGCCCGGGCTTGACGGGCATGATCGGGGCGCCAAGGTGGTGGCACGCGCCTTGCGCGATGCTGGCATGGAAGTCATCTATACTGGTCTCAGGCAGACCCCCGAGATGATTGCTGAAGCTGCGCTGCAGGAGGACGTGGATGCAGTGGGCCTCTCGATCCTTTCGGGAGCACACATGGCACTCGTGCCACGCGTATTAGAGCTCCTGAAAGCCAACGGGCAGGAACGTGTTAAAGTCTTCCTGGGTGGTATCGTCCCCGATGAAGACGTACCGCTCCTGCTCAAGATGGGTGTGATTGGCATCTATGGACCCGGCACTTTGAGTGATACCTATGTGACCGATATCCGCAATGCCATCCTGGCTGCTAATGCTTAGCCCGTGTGGGGATGACTGAGATGGATCTATCCCAGGGTGTTCTGGCAGGCGATCGGCTCGCTTTGGCGCGCACACTCTCTCAGGTGGAGAACGGCACTGCCGAGGGAAAATCAGCCTTGAGCGATCTTTTCCCCCATACTGGCAAAGCACACCTGATAGGTGTAACGGGTGCCTCCGGCACGGGGAAATCCTCCCTGGTCAACCAGCTGGCAGGCTACTATCGTAATCCTGCCAAGGGAGCGAGCAGATCCACCGAGCGAGAGAGCGGGCCTCCTCAGGGTGTGGAACCTCCCCGTGTAGCTATTGTGGCAGTGGACCCTACCAGTCCGTTCACCGGCGGCGCCATCCTGGGGGACCGCATCCGTATGCGTGACCTGGCAGGCGACCCCGGCGTGTTCATCCGTTCGATGGCCACGCGTGGCTCACTGGGCGGGATCGCCTCGGCCACTGCCGCGGTGGTCCAGGTATTGGATGCCGCTGGCTATGATCTGATCATGATCGAGACGGTCGGCGCGGGTCAGTCTGAAGTGGATATTGCCCGCCTGGCCCATACGACCATTGTGGTGGAAGCCCCCGGTTTAGGGGATGATATTCAGGCGATCAAGGCTGGGATATTGGAAATTGCGGATGTGCTCGTGGTGAACAAGGCTGACCTCCCGGGTGTGGAGAACACTGAGCGTGCCCTGCGTGGTTCGTTGAACCTGGCACACCCACTGCCGCATCGCTTTATGCATCATGGGAAGCTTGAAACGGTTCTGGGTCAGCCTTTAGCATCCGATGCACCTGAAACGTTATGGGTGCCACCCATCGTACGTACAATAGCGCTTGATGGTACCGGCATCCCCAAACTGGCGGAAGCCATTGCGAATCACCGGGCACACCTGGAAGCGACCGGTGGATGGGAGCAGAGAGAGCGTGGGCGTTTGCAGACTGAGCTGGACCTGTTACTCCAAAACACTTTGATGGAAGGCTTTCGCGCCAGGCTACCCGCTGGTGCATATGAGCAGGTATTAGTAGATATGCAGGAGAGGCGCATATCGCCTTTCCAGGCAGTGGAAAAGCTGGTCGATGGCTCAAGCGGGGAAGTAAGGAGGTAAGATGATCTACGGCGATCGGATTCGCTTCCGAGCAATTGATCGAAATGACTTGCCAACTTTTTTGGATTGGATCAATGATCCGGAGGTTCGGAAAGGGATTGGCATTTACCTGCCCTTCTCTATGGCTGATGAGGAAGATTGGTTCGAGGGGATGCGCAAGCATCCTGCCGACGAACACAATCTGGCTATAGAGGTTCATGAACCAGCCGGAGAAGGGGGTAAGGAAAGCTGGAAGATGATCGGCAGCTGTGGTTTTTTCAATCTTGACGGTCGCATTCGTAGCTCTGAGTTCGGCATCATGATTGGCGATAAAAGTTATTGGAATAAGGGCTTTGGTACCGAAGCGGTACGTTTGCTGGTGCAGCATGGCTTTAACACCCTGAACCTGAACCGCATCTATCTCAGGGTGCTGGAGAATAATCCGCGTGCCATCCGGGCTTATGAGAAAGCTGGCTTCAAGCATGAAGGACGGCAGCGCCAGGCAGAGTTCAAGGATGGTAAGTATGTCGATTTGCTGGTCATGAGCACCTTGAAGGACGAATTCTAGATCTGGACTCAGTTCATGCCTGAATTACCAGAAGTTGAAACCATTGCTCGTACCCTGCGACTGGGCTCGCAGAACCAACCAGCCCTGGTCGGTAGGTACATTCTTGGGGCTGATCTATTATGGGAACGCACCCTGGCCGAGCCCTCTCCTGCAGAATTCATTGCGCGCCTGACGGGTCAGGTGATTGAAGACATTGGGAGGCGAGGGAAGTTCCTGTATTTGCGTCTCACCTGTGATTGGCTGCTCTTCCACCTGCGTATGAGTGGTGACATGCTGGTGAGACCTGCCGGCACCCCCAGGGAAACTCACGACCGGCTGGTGCTCGAGCTGGAGGGTGAACTCCAGTTGGTATTCAATGACGCCCGTAAGTTTGGGCGGGTCTGGCTGGTGGATGAGGTGGACCATGTGGTAGGGAACCTCGGCCCCGAGCCCCTGGATGAAGGTCTCACAGCGGGAAGCTTTTTCACTCGGCTGCATGCCACCCACCGCCAGCTCAAGCCTCTATTGCTTGATCAGACCTTCCTGGCCGGGTTGGGGAATATCTACGTGGATGAAGCCCTGAACCTGGCAAAACTACACCCGCTCATCCCGGCAAACCATATCACCGTGGAGCAAGCCGAGTGCCTGCTCGAGAGTATCCGTATAGTCTTGCGGGATGGGATTGCCAGAAACGGCGCCAGCATCGATTGGGTTTATCGTGGGGGAGATTTTCAGAATTATTTCAGGGTATACCAGCGTACGGGTGAACCCTGCCCCAAATGTGGCACGCCAATTGCACGGATTGTTGTAGGACAGCGTGGTACTCATTTTTGTCCTCAATGCCAGCCATTTATCTTTTTGAATGGAGGTTGATCGTGTCATTATTATCTACTCTTCTTTCAGCAGCATTTTTCTTTATCATGGGAGCAGCCGTGATCGGGATTATCTGGTATTTGCAAAGCGTGGCACGTGGGACGACCTCCAAAGGGAAGGATGTCATCCCCCCAGACCCTAACCTGGCTGAAGTCGCCCTCCTGATGCGTGACAAGCAGACCCAGGATTTGGTGGTTGGGATGAATGGCAAGACCTTCCATGCTGCTAGTGAGCTCAACCCAGCCCAGTTGCGCAGGCTGAATTTTGCGTCCAATGTACTTGCAAAATGGCTGGTCGCAACCTCCCCCTCAGTGCTACCCACCGAAGAGCCTGGCGTCACTCCACCCGACGAAGGTTTGCCAGCAGATGAGTGGCTTCCAGCTGAAGCTGTTCAGGAGGAAGCTCAGTATGACCATATTCCACCCTTCATGGCTGAACCTGCGGATGAGGTGAAACCGGTAAGCACGAAGCTGCAGGATGTGGTGGGGAATATGCTTAAACCCACACCAGCACCAACGCCTGAATTCAAGAGCATCGCCAATCAGATCAACGATATCCTGCAAGAGATGATTGTGGATACCCCGTTTGATGCTCGAGGAATTACGGTGAATGATGCCCCCGACCATGGAGTCATGGTCACCCTGGATGGTGAGAAATATCCGGGTGTGAAGGATGTGCCTGACGATGAGGTACGAAACCTGATCCGCTCCGCGGTGGTGGAATGGGAAAAGGGGCAATTCCGTTACGAAATAAAACGTAGCCGAGAGTGTTGATGCGGGATATCGCTTGAGGGAAAGACACTTACCACATAGTACACAAAGGTTTGTAATGTGGACTAGTTTTGAAGTCTGCGAATGCAGACTTTGGTAGTTTACTAACGGTGATGGCATTGTGCGAAGTTGAGGGGGGATTGCGATGTCTAAGACCATAGCCTGGTATGAATTGTCTCGAAAAAATTCAATTGCATTTAATTCGGACTGACGACCAATGTCGCTGATTTGAAGACCATGAAGCCCAACTGAAAGGGATAGATGGGCTATTGGAATAGGACAGGAAAATATTCGACCCTTAATATCGCTCCCAAAAAACGGTCTTGCATCACTTGTGAAAAAACGCTCTTCCTCGCTCGCTAAGCAGTGAAAACATAAAGACACTGAAGACGCTCCAGTAGGGTAGCAAAGCAGCGGAACATAAAGACGCTGCAGGAACGCTCCTTGTCTCGCTCACTAAGCAGTGAAAACTGAACACTGTATAAACGTTCGCGAGGCAGGGTCGCAAAGCAGCGGGAACATAGTGAAAACATAGTGAAAACAAGAAGACACTACAGTCGTGAAAGCATGAAGACACTACAGTAGTGAAAGCATGAAGACACTATCCGTGAAGACACTGTATAAACGTTCGCGAGGCTTCCGCTCGCTCACAATGAACGTTCGCGAGGCAGGGTCGCAAAGCAGCGGGAACATGAAGACGCTGCAGGAACGCTCCTTGTCTCGCTCACTAAGCAGTGAAAACATGAAGACACTGTATAAGACGCTGCAGGAACGCTCCGCTCGCTCACAAGCAGTGAACACTGTATAAACGTTCGCGAGGCAGGGTCGCAAAGCAGCGGGAACATGAAGACGCTGCAGGAACGCTCCTTGTCTCGCTCACTAAGCAGTGCTGCGCTGCGCTTGCCGGGGAACGTTCGCGAGGCTTCGTCGCAAAGCAGCGGGAACATGAAGACGCTGCAGGAACGCTCCTTGTCTCGCTCACTAAGCCGCTTGCTGCGCTGCGCTTGCCGGGGAACGTTCGCGAGGCTTCGTCGCAAAGCAGCGGGAACATAAGACGCTGCAGGAACGCTCCTTGATACTGAGGGCAAAGCCGCTGGGTTTGCATAGCGTACATTCGTTTGCCCGCAAAAACGAAAAGGAACGAAAGCCATTTGATGGCGAGCAGGGAGGTGCATAGACAGGCTAAGTGGTTGGAAGGACTTGAAAGCCATGATGATATGATGTAATTACTCACCGGTTCAGCTCCAATAATTCCTTATTCGTGTGCAGAGGAGGACAGAATTATTACCATAGAGTTCTTGTTGAATTGAAAAAAATATTCAAATACGTTCAAATCAGGATATCCAGTAACCATCCACGAATAAGTGCGGAAAGAACCCATGCTCTAACACGAATGCACGAATTACCCTCACCCCACCCTCTCCCTGAAAGGGAGAGGGGAATGATGCCTCGCGTATCATCTCTCCTGGTAATAGTCATGTTCTTGGGAGAAAAGCGTTCGTGGCAATTTTTCGAGAAAAGCGAGAAAAAAATCGCGATCTCCTTTGCATCCTTGAAGAAGTATAAGGTTGCGGTCGGATATAACTGAATAGATAACTGTACATATTCAGAGATATTGGTGAGTAGTTACACTAGTACCGAGAAGACCACTCGGTATAGAAGGACACTAGTACCGAGAAGATCACTCGGTATGAATGAAGAGCACATTGATATCGGTTTAAACCAACCGATATGAAGATGATTTGATTAAAAGAGACATAGGAAATCATCTTCAATTATAGCACAATTGTTCTAATCCACAAGGGGTTTATGCAAAACTCGCAATTTTTTAAGGTTTCTCATAAAAGGATTGATGGAGGATTTGAGTGGTCTGATATAGATGAGAAGCATACAAAGAAATTAAATTATCATTTTTGGAATAATTTTCCACTTGTGCTATAGTAAACATATCCGTATTTCGTTGAAAAAGAATAAGCAGGCTTGGCATCACCGGGGCTGTCCCAAAAGTAAGGGAAAGCCTCTGCGAAAGTTAACTGGAAACCCGGGACATTGGGAGCAATCATCAATCCGGATAAATCCATATGCACAAAACGCATACGGGGATCAGGTTGTGTGGATTTTGCCTGGCAACCAAGGTATTACGACACTATAAGTAGGATAAAAAATCACTGGAGATAGAGGTGGAGGAGGTGATAAAGAGAGTTAAGAAATGGGCAAACTGGAACATTAATTGGGGGACCATCTGGGATACCTGGCGATAACAGCAAAAAGCAGTGGGGTAATGAGCTCGGAAACACGTTATTACCCATAGGGACAATACGTTACACAAGTGGAAGTAGCTCAACAACATTCAAATTAACCGGGCAGAAGCTGGAAGGTGCGATTGGTCTGAATTACGATGGGGCGAGGTGAATGGCGAGAAGAATGGGCGATCACCGATCGCCCCTACAAAACCAATCGGACAGTGGATAGAAGGCACGATTGGGCTGTATTTCCACGGGGCAAGGTGGTAGGGAAAAAAGGGCGGATCACGATCCGCCCAAATTTCTTGTGTAGGGTGGGATAGTAACCCGCCATTTATAACCGGGGTCGTTGATCTCGACCTCGCTCCCCTCAGATACCCAGCCGGTAAATTGCCATTATGGTTGATTACGGGATCAGGATAGAACCCCATTCATTGGTGCACGGATCGTTTGGATCTGAATTCCACATATGGTTAAAAATCTTCATCCCTTCTAGATCACCTGTACCTTGTCCCGTTGCCCTTCCTTGAAGGCCCGCAGGCGATATGTGCGTAGACCAATGACCTTCCCAGGTTCCATTATATGCTGTAGGGCAATACTTAATGAACCGTACGCATGCCCTAGACCAGTTGGAAGGTCGATGTCAAAGTCCATTTCTAATGTCATGTCGCCCGTAATGTAATCGCTACTGGAGGTTACGCTATTAATGACTAGAACACCCCGCTGATGTAGTACACCGTCTTCGCTGATCCATTCCCGCTCGGGTTGCCCCCAGGGAGCAATCGTACAATCTAATGATGTATATTCAATACGGGTAGCTCTGGCTGCAGCTGGAACCGCACTCATCAATATGACCACCATTGCCAGCACGAAGATTATGGTAATTCTTTTTGCTTTCATTTTTCCTCCTCTTGTTATCTGATCGGATTGAGAATTATTTTTACGCATACAAGATTTCCTTTGTAGTGTTTATCATCTCCTTATAGGGATCCAATAAGTGCGGTGATCCCTAATAGATCGGGCATTCAGCACCCGTATAGTCTATTCGGGTAGTTTAATGCCCGGACCTACCATAATTGCACCCCCAATCATGTTAATACTTCTTATTTTGTGGGCATCACCAGGGGATCAAAAGCTGCGATCACTTGATGCGCATCCGGACCTTCTGTAATACATGAAAAGTAAATTGGATCTCCAGAATAATACATAGCATGAAATGTCCTGCTCATCGGATTTACAACTTCATACATTCGTAACGTCATCATGGGAGGTATGTCCTGAGGGTTTGGATTCTGTTGAGCCCAAGCATCTATATCTGCCTGGGTATATCCTGAGTTCAATGTCATGCCAGCCACTCCATAATTAAGATGCTCTTGGTCATTTACCACAATTTCGTAAGCGACTGGATTTGTATACGGCTTACTAATGATCTGCATGGAACATTTATCTCCAGGATCAAAGGTAAAGATGACATTATCATTATTATTGATTACTGATCGCCATGCATCCGGAGCGGGAGGTGCCTGCGCCGCAACGGTTGGGCTGGGCGTTGCTGTCGGTGCTGCACAACCGGCAACAACCAGCATAACCAGGATGAGAGTGAAGCCACGTATTAAATTTCTTTTGTGGTTCATTATATTTTCCTCCTTTAAGTTTCTGAACAAGTGTATATTTTTTATGGTTTTGCGCCTGATCTCGCGCTCGCCTTTTGTGATATCACTATAGCATACTGGCATTTGCCTTTATTGCCATTTTTTGCCAAATTTCGCCAAATATTGGAATTTATGCTATGCTATTTGAAGAGATAGTCCGTCATCATTTTGGGAAAGGAAGTTGCAATGACCAACTCAATTCCCATCAGCACGCTCGAAAAATTCACCACCTTCGGTGATCTGCTGCGATATCTAAGGCGCCGCGTCGGTATAACCCAGTTGGAATTATCGATCGCGGTGGGTTACAGCATTTCCCAGATCAGCCGGCTTGAGCAAAATCTGCGTTTGCCGGATCTCCCCACCATCGAAGCCCGTTTCATTTCCCCCCTGTGTTTGGAAGATGAATCAAAAGCTGTCGCCCGTCTGCTGGAGCTGGCTGCCGCAGTCCGGCGGGAGGATGCACCCGCACTTGGATTGTGCCCCTATAAGGGATTGGACTACTTCGACGAAGCCGATGCTGACCTTTTCGTCGGACGTGAGGCTCTGACCGAAAAACTTGTTGTGCGCGTGCTTGCTCTGGTTTCCAAACTCCGGGCAGACCAAGGCCGGTTCTTCGCCATTGTGGGTGCTTCAGGTAGCGGTAAATCCTCGCTCGTGCGGGCAGGTCTGGTGCCTGCCTTACGCTGGAATAATACCTCCGCCAACTGGCTGATTCATATCCTCACGCCCACCGCTCATCCCCTTGAGAGCCTGGCAACCATCCCTAGCTCGAGAGAATGGCTCTCTTGCCGCCACTGCTTCGTTGATGGATGATCTGGCTCAGGACCCGCGCATGCTGAGTCTGTATATCAAACGGGAGTTAAAGACAACCGGCGGACCTTTCCTCTTGCTAGTTATTGACCAGTTTGAAGAATTGTTCTCCCTTTGCCGTTCAGAGGTGGAGCGTTCTGCCCTTATCGGAAATCTAATAACAGCTGCCTCCGAGATGGCAGGTGGGGCGATTGTCGTTATCACTCTACGCGCAGATTTTTACGCCCACTGTGCCAATTACCTCCCGCTGCGCGAAGCTCTGGCTACTCATCAGGAATATATCGGTACGATGAGCGATGATGAAATGCGGCGAGCAATTGAAGAACCAGCCCGCCGCGGGCGCTGGGAGTTTGAGCCTGGGTTGGTGGATCTGATCCTACACGACGTGGGGCACGAGCCGGGTGCGCTGCCTCTGCTCTCCCATGCTCTGCTCGAGACCTGGCAACGGCGGCATGCTCGCACGCTGACTTTGAGCGGTTACGCCTCCGCTGGAGGGGTACGCGGAGCCATCGCTGAGACAGCTGAGACCGTGTTCACTGATCAATTCACTCACGAGCAGCAGGCCATAGCTCGGCGCATCTTTCTGCGCTTGACGGAGCTCGGCGAAGAAACCGCCACCGGTGATACCCGCCGTCGGGCGACATTCAACGAGCTGATCCTCAAACCGGAAGAAACGGGCGCCACCCAGGCTGTATTGAAAGCCTTGGCAGATGCACGCCTGGTCACCACCAGTGAAGACTCAGTCCAGGTAGCGCACGAGGCTTTGATCCGAGAATGGCCCACCCTGCGTGGTTGGCTGGAGGATAACCGCGAGGGACTGCGCCTGCACCGCCAGCTCACCGAGGCCTCTCAAGAGTGGAGCGCCTCTGAGCATGAGGCGGATATCCTGTACCGTGGCGCTCGGCTGGCGGGGGCGCGTGAATGGGCAGACACTCATGCGGATGATATGAATGCCCTGGAAAGGGAATTCCTGGAGGCCTCCATCACATTTAGCGAAAGGGAAGCTGCTGAGCGTGAAGCCCAACACCAGCGAGAGCTGCAGGCTGCCCGGCAGTTGGCAGAAGCAGAAAGCCGTTCAACAAAAAAGCTACGTAAGAGAGCCATCTACCTGAGCCTGGCTCTGGCAATTACCTTTTTCTTAGTGGTGGTGGCGATTGTCTTAGCCCGGCAGGCTACTCAAAATGCCGAGCTGGCTGTTGTCGGGCAGTCGACGGCTGACGCCGCCAGTACTAAGGCAATTAATGAGTCCTTTGGTCATGCTACGGCTGAAGCCATGGCTGTGAATCAGCGGACTACAGCTGATGCTGCCAGCATACAAGCAATCAATGAGGCCCATACACGCGCCACTGCAGAGGCCCGGGCGGAAGCTGAATCTCAAATTAACCTCAGCCTGAGTCTGGCTGCTGCCGCCCAACAGGCGAATCAGAGTGGTCAAAGTGACCTAGCGCTTGCGCTGGCTATGGAATCAGTCAAATTAAACCAACCACCCGCAGAAGCGCTGAAAGTATTGCGTGCAGTAGCGTTAGGCACCGGAGCCCGTGCGGTTCTAACCGGGCATAGCCAGTCGGTGCAAGCAGTTGCGATTTCCCCGGACGCAAAAACCGCCTTCTCAGGCAGCTGTGCCCGATTGGATACCCAAGCAGTATGTCTGGCTGGCGAGCTGATCCTGTGGGACCTGGATGCCTTGAAAGAGTCGCGTCGCTGGTCAGGACATTTCGGTTGGATTACCGCGGTTGCCATGAGCCAGGATGGGCAAACGCTGATCTCAGGTGCTGAGGATGGGTCATTGATCTTATGGGATGTAAATGGTGAGCAGATCAGTCAGCTTGTGGGTCATACAGGCAGCATCACGGGTCTGGTGGTTGTACCAACCACAGGCAGCTTGCTCTCGGGTTCAGCCGATGGTACGTTGATCCTGTGGGATTTGAAGACCCAGGACAAACTGATGAGTTTTGAACCAACATCCAGTACGGTTACTGCTATTGCCGTCGCTGCAAACGCATCTAAGGCAGTTTCGGGTCACGAAGATGGTAGTTTGATGCTGTGGGATCTAGATAACCCTCACCCCATACTTTTAAAGCCTCAAGGAGATCGCATAAATTCCGTGGCTCTTAATTCGGATGGAAGCCGGATTTTCCTCACCATGGGGGTTGTGCAGAATTTATATCTTCGCTTGCTCGATAGCGAGAGCGGTGAACAGCTCAAAGAGGATTTGATTGGATGTGCGACGCAGAATATTGCTCTCAGTCCCGATGGATCCGATGCCCTCATTAGCTGCATATCATTCATTCTACAGTGGGATATTGAAAATTGGCGCCAGCAGGGAATTCTTTTTACACTTGAAAGTCATATCAATGCCATCACCGCCAGCCATGATTGGCACCTGGCGCTTTCTGCTACAAAGGATGGCACTGTGCGTGTTTGGAATCTGGGAGACCAGCTTGACTATCACATCCATACCTTCCCTAACCCATTGGTTTCGATGGATATAAGCTCAGATGGAAAATATTTATTGTTGAATGATGCTGCTACAAGTGGCATCGACAATCCTGCTTTATGGGATATTCTCCAAAGCAAGGTGGTCCGGACTTACTCTGGTTTCAATGGGTCTGCCGGCCCTGGTTCAGTCGCAATCAGCCCGGATGACCAATATGTCGCTATCGCTGGGATCATTAAGGATACGCCGACTGTGATGGTATGGGATTTGGAAAGCGGAGATCTTAAATGTCGTTTTGAAGAGTTGAAAGTTTGGGGACGGGCCGTGGCGTTCAGCCCCGACAGCGTGTACCTGCTCGCAGGTTCTGAAGGTGATCCATTGGATCGATCAGGTCAGCTGATCCTCTACGACATCCAGACCTGTAAGCAGGTGCGCCAATTTGATACAACCGAGGATGTCGGCTCTATCACTTTCAGTGCCGATGGTACGCGTGCCATCACTGGGGCGGGTTATTATACCAGAGCTATTCTTTGGGATGTGGCTACCGGGAAAGAGATAAGGCGCTATACCTATGTCGGTGAAGGACCCGTATTGAAGGTTGCCTTTGGACCAGGCGAGTCCACGATCATAGGTACTGGTTATTCGGACCTGTTCCTGTGGGACGTGGAATCAGGAGAGCTCATCCGTCAGTACATAGGTCACTCCGCACTTCCCTGGAACGTGGATATCAGCTCTGATGGCAAGTATGTCCTATCTGGATCAAAAGATGGATATCTGACCCTGTGGAATTTCTCAACTGGAGAGGAGCTGCACCGGTTGAATTTTCTCCAGGATGTATACAGTGTTGTTTTTAGTCCGGATGGCAAGACTGCTTACGCGGGAACAGTGGATGGCAAGTTAATCGAATGGCACATCGCTGAGAAATCTTTTTCTGAGCTGCTCAAATGGATTAACTCAAATCGCTTTGTGCGTGAACTCACTTGTGAGGAACGACAGCAATACCATGTAGATCCGCTGTGTAGTCCATGAAGGCGGGACGGTGGCTGAGTTCGTCCCCTCCAGCCAAAACAAACCTGTTTGTAGATAATTAGATTCCCAGCGATGAAGGAGAGGAGATGCTACCTCCTGTGCCTCCGCCGCTTCTGCGAACGGCTGAGCGTGGATTGGTTGGTGGTTAGGCTAACCTGCTCTCCCTCATCCTCCAGCTCGGGCTCCATCCCTTCCGCTGGCTGTTCTTTAGCAACCTCGGCTCCATCCCCGCTATCAGGGATAAGGGCAGTCTCCGCCTCAATCTCTTCCTCCGGGGTTGGGCGATGCATCTCACTCTGCACGGCTGCTCATGTCTCGCGGGCGGTAGATGAACATGCGTGAGATCACCCCCGAGCGCATATCCTTGAGCAAATTTTGGAACAGCTCGAAAGCCTTGCTCTTATACTGCACCAGCGGGTCGCGCTGGCCGTAGGCTTCCAGACCGATGGACACGCGCAGGGCTTCCATCTGGGTCAGGTAGTCCACCCACAGCTCGGTGATCACGCCCAACAGCAGCTGGCGGTAGATCTCGGTGAGAGCACGCCGTCCCAGCTCATCCATCACCTGGATGATCTTCTCACGCTCCAGGCTTTGCAGGGGCTGGGTCTGCAGGCGGCGCAGGTCTCTTCACCCAGCAGGGTGCACAGCGTATCCCGCAACTGCGGCTCAAGCTCAGGCAGACGGGCATGTTGCCAGGCGGGAGAATTCACTGGCCCCCCACAGCGCGCCGGATGGTCTCCTGGGCTGACTGCAGGTGCTTGAGCACATCCTCGGTCACGTCCTCCGGTGCTCGCTTTTCGAGCAGGCGGGCGGCCAGGTAGATGTAAGTCAGGCGGGTGGTACGCTGCAGCACGCGCCGGTGGGTCTTCTTGTCAAATGTGGCACGTGTAGCCCTGGGGCATCATCAGCAGCAAACCCAGCATGTGGTTGGTGGTGACAGGTCCGCTGATCTTCGCCAGGGTGCTTCCAGGTCGCGTGCCAGCTGACCGGAAGCAGGTCCAGCGCCATTGCCCATCAAGCGCTCGCGGCGCTTGGTTAGCACCGAGCTGGACGGCCTGGTACACCTGGTCTGCCATGGCCTCCCAATCGGCTGCTGGCCAGCTGGGCGCTTCGAGCTCGAGCGAGTCTTCCAGGCGGCGCTCGATGGCACCCACCAGGCGCATCACCGACTGGCCGGTGACGGCATTCTCCACCTGAGTGCGCACAGCCTGGCGCACCTGGTCTGGGTCGTCGCGCAGCAGGCGCTGCTCTTCGGGTGAGAGGCGGACGGTGACGTGCACCGTGCCCACCAGCTCATCCAGCAGCTCGCGCGGGCTGCGCGGGGCAGCGTCTTCCGCCTCACCCAAGCCAAGCCCTTCGAAGAAGGTATCCAGCGCTTCCAGGCGTTCCTTCACCTGGCTTTTCAGGCGCTCACGAGTGGTTATCCAGCAGGCTGTTGACGGTGTCGCAGCAGGTGCTCTTCCTCGGCTTTGAGGGCTTCACCTGCCAACCCAAGCAGGGCGTCGCGCAGCTCCTCCAGCGATGCATACCCCTTCTGCTGGCTGGTCAGGTGGTCGAGCAGCAGCTTGAGGGAATAGGACGGGAAGAGCATGCCACCCAGGTCGAGCGGCGGCTGGATCTGGTCCAGCCAGGCGAGCAGCTTCCATGGTCCTTCATCGTCAGCCAATGATTCGGGCACCCGGCGGTTGACCTCGGTGCCGAGCAGCTCGGTCACATCTTCCGACAGGTCCGGTTTGGTGAAGATGAGGTCGCGCTGGGAATAGATGCGCTGGCGCTGGGTATTGAGCACATCGTCGTATTCGAGCAGGTGCTTGCGGACGTCAAAGTTGGCGCCCTCCACGCGCGTCTGCGATTGCTCGACCAGACCGGCTGACCAGCCCCACTTCCATGGGCACGGCATCGTCGATCTTCATGCGCTGCATGATCGACTCCACCTGCCCGCCACCGAAGCGGCGCATCAGCTCGTCTTCCAATGAGAGGTAGAAGCGCGACGAGCCGGGGTCACCCTGGCGGGCGGCACGGCCGCGCAGCTGGTTATCGATGCGGCGGGCTTCATGGCGCTCAGAGCCAATCACGTGCAGGCCACCCAGCTCCTTCACCCGCTGCATATCCTGCATATACTGCAGGAACTTGTTGATATCGGCTTCGTAGATGCCAATCTGCTCAGGCGTGAGCCCAGTCAGCGCCTGGCGGCGCTCTTCATGGCGCATGTCATAGGGGTCGGCGATTCCCGCCCGGTGGAGCACCCGGTTGACCGAATCGATCACGCTATCGGGCAGCTCGCCGCCCAGCTTGATATCGACACCACGCCCAGCCATGTTGGTGGCGATGGTGACGGCGCCAAAGGCACCTGCCCCGGCAATGATCTGCGATTCTTCGGTGTGCTTGCGGGCATTCAGCACCTGGTGGGCGATGCCGGCATCCAGGTCAGCCTTCAGGCGCTCAGCATCTGCGGGAGATAGGTCGAGGATATCCAGCAGGCGGGGCAAGTTCTCGGGATCTTCAGGGTTGAAGGAGATGCCCAGCTCACGTGCCATCTTGCGCATCTCGGGCACCTGGAGCTGGTCGAGGGGGGCATTGAGCGGCTGCAGCTCTTCGATCAGGCGCCCATCCTCCTGGCGGTTGTTCTTCTCCAGCCAGGCATGTCGTAGCAGGTACACCTGGGTCAGCTTGCGCAGCGGCTCGGCGCGCAGGCGGGTGGAGAGGTGGTCGGAAAGCTCGACCGAGGTGGTGCCGACCAGCATGGGACGACCCATGGCATGGTAGCGCAGGATCTCGCTGGTGATGGCGCGGAACTTGACCTCCTCGGTGCGGTAAATGATATCGGGGAAATCCTTGCGCTGGAAGAAGACGGGTGTTTTGTCAGCATCATCGCCGCAGGGCATAATAACGGAACTTGTAACCCTGCTCGTCCTTGCCTTCCAGCAGGACGAGGGGAGAATCTGTCGCGTGACGCCTGGTATTCCAGGTTGGTGGGGATGGCGATCACATCCAGCTTGTAGATCTTGTCGAACTCCTCGGCTTCGGTCAGGGCGGTACCGGTCATGCCAGCCAGCTTCTCGTACATGCGGAAGTAGTTCTGGATGGTGATGGTGGCGTAGGTGACGTTCTCCGCCTCGACGCGCACACCTTCCTTGGCTTCGACTGCCTGGTGCAGCCCATCCGACCAGCGGCGACCGGGCATCAGGCGCCCGGTGAACTCGTCGACGATGACCACCTTGCCGGTCTGGACGAGGTAATCCTTGTTGCGCTTGAACAGGAATTGGGCGCGCAAAGCCTGCTCGAGGAAGCCCATCAGGCGGGCTTGCTCGGGGGTGACGTCCTCAGGACGGTCGGGGTCGCGCAGGGCCAGACCCAGCAGCTCCTCGACGTGGATCTCACCGATCTCGGTGAGGGTGATGTTGCGGTCGCGCTCGTTGAGCTCGTAATCCTCCACCCGCAGCTGGCGCACGACCTGTGCCATGCGCACGTACCACTCGGCATCATCCTGGGCGGGCCCGGAGATGATGAGCGGGGTGCGGGCTTCATCGATGAGGATATTATCCACCTCGTCCACGATGGCGTAATAGTGGCCACGCTGGACGCGCTCATCCAGGCGCATGGTCATGTTATCGCGCAGGTAATCAAAGCCGAACTCCGAGTTGATGCCATAGGTGATATCGGCCGCGTAAGCCTCGGCGCGTGGCACCAGGCGCAGCTGGTGCTGGTCTTCATGCGGGGAGGACTTTTCCAGGTCAACGATGAAGGCTTTCTTGCCGTTCTCGGTGCGGGCTGCCATCTGGAGCACACCCACGCTGAGCCCGAGGGCGTTGTAGATGGGTGCCATCCAGCGGGCATCACGGCGGGCCAGGTAATCATTCACGGTCACCAGGTGGGTGCCCGTGCCGGTGAGGGCATTCAGGTAAAGCGGCAGGGTGGCGACCAGGGTCTTGCCTTCACCGGTGCGCATCTCGGCGATCTTGCCCTGGTGCAGGGAGATCCCACCGATGAGCTGGACGTCATAATGGCGCTGCCCATTGGTACGCTTGCTGGCTTCGCGGACAGCCGCGAATGCCTCAGGCAGCAGGTCATCGAGTGTCTCACCATCTGCCAGGCGGGCGCGGAACTCGGCCGTCTTGGCCAGTAATGCTTCATCACTCAGCGCTTCGAACTGCGCTTCCAGGCTGTTGATCTGGTCGACGATCTCGTTCGATTTGCTGAGGGCTCGTTTGTTGGGGTCACCACCGAGAATGGTGACGAATTTCTTGAGCATAGATACCCTTTCTGCGGGGGGATTATAGCATAGTTAGTTTAAGGGAAATTGAGAGGCGAGTGTATCAGAAGCCATCACGATAAAGGTCATATGGTTCTATAGGAACGAATATCGATACGATTTACATCTAAAAGGAGAACTGCTCAGCGTCATCCGTGATCTGCAGCAGTCAGGGTGGATCTCAGCGTTGATGAGGCTGATATCCCCACTGAATATGCAAATATTGTCAGGCTTCAGAATGTTTATTAGCAAGTTACTACATGCTGCCAATCCCACCGCAGCCTGGAAGGCGAAATAAGCTGCCAGCATGTCATCGGCGGTAAAGGTCAGGCGCCTGCCATCCACCCGCTTCGATCCAGGCAGAGTCGGAAGCCTGGTCAGCCTGTTCGGAGCTATTGAAGTCGATGGTGACATGCACTGGTGTGGAAACGATAAATGGCTTGGGTGCATTCCCCAGCTTGCAGGCGCTTCACTGCCTGGCTGGCAGCATTCTGGATGCGCTCTTCAGTGACTTGCGGTGGGAGGCATTCAGCAGCCATGCGGCTGATGGCAGTTTTCACGACCACCGTCTCAATCCTGCCTAGCAGCTCGGATAGCCTGGGCACAGGCGGTTTGGTCACCGGTGAGCATGAGCACCGGGACGTTGAAGTGCCCGGCCACGGCACCGTTCAAGCCATATTCACCCACCAGGATGTCATTCAGCCACAGGTTGGCTACCCGCCGGCTGGACCAGGTGTGGTCCAGGATGGCATTCTGGCTGCCAGCCCGGGCATGATAGCCCACGAAGATGACCCCATCGACACCCTGGTCGACCCCCTGGATCATGGCCAGGGGTGAGTAATCGCCGCAGATCAGATGGGCGCACGGGTCCAGCTCCTCGAGCAGGATGTTGGTGCCACGGTCGTGCCCGTCGGTGACCAGGATTTCATCTGCCCCGGCTTCACTATGCTCCACGCACGGCTGCATTGACATCCCCGGTCATCAGGCGGCGAAAGCGAGGGTATTCTGCATGGTTGGGATCAACCTGATCCCAGTTGGTCACGCCGGTGATGCCTTCCATATCGGCAGCAATGAGAATTTTCATAGGGTCTGTCTCCTTGGTTATTTCTTCAGGTGATAGGGAACGTCGATGATGATGCGTTGAAAGCCGTGCGTGCGGCGTCGGTAGAGCAGGGCAGTCTTGATCAGCAAGGAGGTCTGGTTGTGGAGCAATTGCTGCCACCACCTGGCAGGGATGAATTCAGGCAGGACCACCGCAGCCAGTGTGCCATCGTTGTGCTGGAGGTCATCTTCATCCAGATAGTCGAGCAGTGGGCGGATGATCGAGCGGTAGGGTGAGGGGAGGATGACCAGGGGTACATCCGGCCACCAGCATTTCCATTCCTTGCGCATCTGCTCACCAGCACCAGGATCCAGCTCGATATAGACGGCGGTGATATCTTTGGAGATGGATTGGGCGAAATCCATGGCTTCGATGATGCCACGGTGTACACCTGAGACAGGAATCACCAGGCGCAAAGGTGGCAGGGGTTTGATATCTGGTGGGAGTCCACGCAAGCTAAGCTGCTTGCCCACTTCCTGGTAGTGTGTACGGATGCGCAGAAAAGTGATGACAAGGATCGGGATGAGCAGCACAGTGATCCAGGCACCTTCGCGAAATTTACTAATGCTGATCACCAGAAGGGTCGTAGCTGTTGCAAAGGCACCAAGTCCATTGAGAATGGCTTTCAATCGCCAATTTTGGCTTCGTTCTCGAATCCAATGGATGACCATACCAGACTGCGAAAGTGTGAATGCCAGGAAAGCTCCAATTGCAAAGAGAGGGATAAGCAAGTGGCTGTTCCCGCTGAAGAGTACGATCAAAACACCCGTTGCGATGGCAAGGAAAATGATGCCATTGGCGAAGACCAGCCGATCCCCCAGCCCAGTGAATTGGCGGGGGAGAAATCCGTCCCGGGCGAGGATGGCAGACAGGCGTGGAAAATCCGCAAAGCTGGTATTGGCAGCCACAGCCAGGATGAGCAAGGTGGAAATCTGGATGGTCACATAAGCGAATCCGCTACCAAGCAAGCGACGAGCCAGTGCGGAGAGGATGGTTTCCTGTGGTCCTGCGATAACACCCAGGAATTGAGTCAGTCCGATGCTACCGACAAATAATATCCCCATCAAGATTGCCATTGCGATCAGGGTGCGCCCGGCATTTTTGGATTCTGGACGCTGGAAAGCTGGCACACCATTGCTGATGGCTTCGATGCCAGTCAGGGCAGTGCACCCGGTGGCAAAGGTATGTAGTATGAGGAATAGGGTCAGAGGTTGCACTGGTTGAGGTGCAACTGTAGCTAACGGAGTTGGACCATCGAGTAAGCAGACGGATACCTCCGTACACGAGCATGGGGATGTAGGTGAATAAAAACAGGTAGACTGGTACTGCCATCAGGGTGCCGGTCTCACGCAAACCGCGCAGATTAGCCAGCATAATGAGCCCTAGCAATCCTAAGGCAATCCCAATTCGGTATGGCATATAAGGCTGGGAAGGCTGAGGCGATGGCATCCACGCCGGCTGTCAGGCTGACTGCAGCACACAGCAGGTAATCCAACAACAACGCACCGCAGCAACCAAGCCCGGCAAGATGCCCAGGTTGGCACGGGCGACAATATAGGAACCACCACCAGATGGATAACCATGGACAGTCTGATAGTATGAGATGGCAACAATGATCAAGAATACCAATGATTGCCAGCCCAATCGGCCAGGCCAGCCCCAGCCCGGCACTCCCGGCGACGACCAATCCAAGGTAGATTTCCTGGTTGGCGTATGCGATGGAGGAGAGGGCATCGGGAGAGAAGGCTGCCAGTGCACGGATTTTATTCAAGCGCTTCTCACCCAGCTGCTGGGTGGGAAGGGGTGTACCAATCAGTGCGCTTTTGAGTTTGGATAGCATAAATAGCTTGCGCGAGATTTAATCTCTTGCCATTAGTATAAACCACAATGACCGGGATTGTCATGTGGAAATGGCATGAAATTGAAAGCGAGATGCTTCCCATGCTATAATCAAAAATCAATCTGAACCATCTTTGACATGGAGGACACGATGGCTGGCAGTGGATTATTCCCATTTACAGATGAACATGAGAGCATCCGCCAGGCGGCGCGCAACTTTGCCCAAAAAGAAATCGCTCCAGTGGCGGCAGAGTTCGACGAGACAGGTGAGTTCCCATCCAAGACGATCAAGAAGATGGGGGATATGGGTTTCATGGGCATTGAAGTACCCGAGGAGTATGGTGGTGCCGGGATGGACACCCTGGCCTACGTGCTGGCGCTGGAAGAAATCTGCAAAGTGGATGCCGCGCATGGCACCATCATGTCAGTCAACAATTCTCTATTTTGCAATGGCATCATGAAGTTTGGGACGGAAGCCCAAAAACAGAAATATGTGAGCGCAGTCGCCTCGGGTAAGTCTGTTGGGGCATATTCCCTCACCGAGCCTATGTCGGGTTCGGACGCAGGGACGATGCGCAGCCGGGCAGTGCGGGAGGGAGATGTATATATCATTAATGGGCGCAAGTCGTGGGTGACGAGCGGACCCGTGGCGGAGTATATTGTGCTATTTACCATGACTGACCCCGAAAAAAAGCACCGTGGGATCACTGCATTTTTGATCGATGCCAACAAACCAGGTTATGTACGCGGCAAGAAGGAACCCAAGCTGGGAATTCGCGCCTCGGCAACCAGCGAGATCTTATTTGAGGATTATCGCTGCCCGCTCGAAGACCGGCTGGGGGAAGAGGGAGATGGATTTAAGATCGCCATGGCTGTCCTGGATGCAGGGCGGATTGGGATTGCCGCCCAGGCATTGGGGATTGCTGAAGCGGCTTATGAAGCCAGTGTGACTTACGCGCAGGAACGTGAAGCATTTGGTTCCAAGATTGGCGAGTTCCAGGGCATCTCTTTTAAGATCGCGGATATGAAGACACGCATTGAAGCTTCACGCTTGCTGGTGTATAACGCTGCCCTGGCAAAGGAACGTGCCAAAACAACCGGTGAGCGCTTTACAAGAGAAGCGGCCATGGCGAAGCTGTTCGCGTCTGAGACAGCCATGTTTGCCGCGCATACTGCTGTGCAGATCCATGGTGGCATGGGCTACAGCAAAGAGCTGCCTGTGGAGCGTTACTTCAGGGATGCCAAGATCACTGAAATTTACGAGGGAACCAGCGAAATCCAACGCCTGGTGATCTCCAGGATGGAGCTGGGACTTCGATAGATTTAGAGAGAGGTTCAGGTTTATCTTAGAATATATTTTATCCATCCCGATCCACTTGAGCCATCTGCGGTACTTTTTATTCAAAGTCCACGAACTATAAATGGTATCTAAATCGGCAAACATTGCATTCAGCTTAATTGTGGGAGCTGTGCTGGAATTATGTGATCAAAGGCTGGCTTTGGATCAATGACCAGCCCTTAATTATGAATCCTATAGGGGGAACCTAATCATGGGGTTCTTTTCACGGACATTCATATGGCTCAAGCAGAAATTTAAATCAGGCAGCCCTCCGGTGACCGGACAGGAATTGACGCAGCGTTATCAACCAGAAGACACGGGGGAACCAGTAATTCTCGAGCCTCCAGCTGATGGCAAAGGCCAAGCCATGTCCTCGTCTCAACCAGGCGAAGCACGGAAGAAATCATTTTGGAATGGATATTGGCTGGAATGGCTGCTGATCATCCTGGCGGTAACACTCTTTTGTGCTGGCATTCTTGATCTTCGGGCGCCCACGCGCTTACCAGGGAATGAATCTGAAGTGTTTCAGATGTTGGATTGGACCCTGGTTAACAGCCTGCAACAATATCATGCGTTTCCATTGTGGAACATCTATATTCAGAGCGGTCTTCCATATGTCGCAGACCCTATGTTGCATGTGTATAACCCGGTTGTAACAGTGCCGGTTTTGCTATTTGGGGTGCGCGCAGGGTTCAAGTTGGGAGTGTATTTTAGCTTCCTGATTGCTGCTTTTGGGATGTGGCGGTTGGCCAAAGCAATGGGCTTTGGTCGGGCAGCACGATTGTGGACTGCGCTGATGTTTGCTTTTGCTGGTCAACCAGTTGCACGTTTCTTTCAAGGTCAATACCTGTTCATCTTTGGTTTTGCTTATATCCCATGGATCATTTCCAGCCTGGTATTGGTGACTCAGCACCTGCGCAGGCGGGATATCGCCATTGCAGCCGGGTCATTGGCGCTGCTCTTTTTCTCTGGTAATGCATACTACCCACTATATATGTTGTTTATCATCGGGTTGTTTATGCTGGTGATGCTGCTTGCGCCTCCAAAAACAGCCCCCAACTATCGCGCTTGATATCAGACGCGCGTTTGTCTTTCTAGGCACCGGCGCATTGGCAGTTGGAATGATTGCCATCCAGCTGTTACCGACCGCAGAGTTTTGGCCTCGATTAAGCAAAGACCTCAACCTGGCTGGCTCGCAATCAGTGAAGCAAATTTTCCTGGATTACACCTCCAAAGACAGCATGCGCCCTGATGCTTATAGCGTGCTGCCTGCGCGGGAGGAATTTTACGCCTATATTGGTCTGACACCATTCCTGGGATTAGCCTTGTTGCCATTGGCAATCTGGAAGCGCGATCGAAAGATGCTTTTATTTTTCGCGCTGATTGTGATGCTCGTCGTGGGTTGGATCAGCCTGGAATGGATGCCATGGAAGGAGGCATTCTTAGATATAAAGATATTCCTGCAATTCAGGCATTTACTACGAATTTTGATATTTGGCAGTTTTGCTCTCATCTGCCTGGCAGGGATCGGGTTGGACTCCTTATGGAAATTACTAAGCGAAGGGCAGGGGGATGCAGGAGGGCGCCATCCCCAATTAATGCGAATGCTATCATCAATTGGCTTGGTACTGCTGGGAGCATTTATGCTGTTTGGGGTTGGTGATTTGTTCACCACCAACCAGTCAGCAGTTCATTCTCAGGAAATCTATCCACAGGCCTATCATGTGACGAGCTGGGTGAGGCAAAATGACCTCGGTGATTATTACACACGGCATAACCCCACCAATGCCTGGCAGGATGCAGTTTTGAGTAATGACCTGCGCTTTCTGGATGCATGGTATCACTTTGCGGATATCCGCTCCGTGGATGGAAAAATAAACCAACGCTATGTAAAGGCAATGCCCAATTACCTGACGCAATCGCCTGCGGAACAGCTGCCAGATGGTGCCGAGCTGATTGCAGTGGTGGATGACTACAACATCTTCTCGCTGCCAGAAAGCCTGCCATTAGCGTATCTGGTAGATAACGCCAAGCTCCAATTGGGTGGTGAGGCTGGACCGCTCGTACGCGCAGAGGTCACTCCACTCATACCGTTCTTCTCAAGCCCCAATATTATGGAGACTATCGCAGAAGGTCTCCCTAACCAAACCCTGGTGGTGATGATGACCCGTTACCCAGGCTGGCAGGTATTTGTGGATGGAAAGGTCCAGACGCTTAATAATGTGAGCGGCTATATGGCGGTGGATGTACAGCCAGGAGTTCACCAATATACATTCCGCTATACACCGCGTCCGTTTTTCATTGGCTTGATCATCAGTTTCATCTCGACAGTGATTGCTTTAGGATTATTTATCAGTGAGGTAAAGTTTGACCGCCAGGCGATCAAAGAAAGATGGCTTGCATTGTGGGGCGGATTAAAGCAAGCATGGCAGCGAATGGCTCGCAGGAAGGGAAAGACTCGCCCAATAGCCGGAGAGGCTGTATATCGAGAGGGCATGTTACGACTCACAGAACCCCTGGCATTGGAAGAGGATTCCAATGTGCGTTTGACCATCGAACCTCAGATTGGACTTACTCGGGGCAGGTCAGCCTGGCAGCATTGGGTTTGGGCGACTTCGGAGCTGGCAGGTACAGTATGGCGGGCGATACCACTTGAAATGGTGTTGTTCGTTATCGCCATAGGCTTATATTTATCGACCCGTCTGGTCGGGTTAAGCAAATTTCCCCATATACTTTTTCACCGATGAAGCCGTACAAACGGTGATGGCGGAGGATTTCGTCCATGATGGTCTGCGTAATTATGATGGTGAGCTGCTGCCAACCTACTTCAACAAAGACTCGACCTATAATCTGAGCAGTGTGAGCGTCTATCTGCAAGTAATACCGTACTTATTGTTTGGCAAATCAGTATTCGTCACACGAGCAGTATCGGTATTGATCACAGCTCTGGGGGCGTTGGCGGTGGGGCTAACCCTGCGGGATATCTTCAAGCTGCGTTACTGGTGGTGCGGGGTGCTGTTGCTTTCGATTGCACCGGCCTGGTTCCTGCATTCTCGCACCGCCTTCGAGACTGTGGAGATGGCCTCTTTCTATGCTGGTTTCTTGTATTTTTACCTGCGCTACCGGTATATCTCTCCACGGGCGCTGTACCCCGCGCTCGTTATGGGGGCATTGGTGTTCTACACTTACAGCCCCGGGCAGCTGATCATCGTGGTTACGGGAATTTTCCTGTTCTTCTCAGACCTGCGTTATCACTGGCAGAACCGCAAGATTGCACTGCGCGGGCTATTGCTTTTAGCCATTCTGGTGCTTCCTTACTTGCGATATTCGCTGGCACATCCTGAGGCATTGATGCAGCATTTGTCCACACGGGCACCATATTGGACCCAAAACATTACATTCTTCGAAAAGTTGCGTCATTATTTTTCTGATTATCTGTATGGGTTGAATCCCCTCTATTGGTTCGTCCCCAACCAGCATGACTTGGATCGCCACCTGATGAAAGGCTACGGACATCTGCTGTTGGCGTCCTTGCCGCTCTTCGGATTGGGGCTGGCGATCGTATTACTTAAGCTGCGATCATCGGCTCACCGTACCACCCTGTTTGCCATGCTGGCGGCTCCCACTGGCAGCGCCTTAGTCGGGATTGGGATCACACGGATCCTGGTATTTGTGATCCCAGCCGTACTTATGATGGCGTTAGGATTGGAGTTTCTATTAAGCTGGCTGGAAAGAGGGGTGAAGTGGATAGTAAAGCGATTGGGATCAACGGTACAGGAAAAGCGGATATTTGTCGGGATATCCTTGGTTTTAGTTGGAGTTTTAGGTATAGTCAACCTTGCCATGTTACGCGATGCATTGGTGAATGGTCCAACGTGGTACCAAGATTACACCCTGGCTGGAATGCAATATGGTGCTTCGCAGCTATTTGAAGCAGTCAATAATTATACAAGCCAGCATCCGGATGCTGAGCTAATGGTTTCTCCTAGCTGGACCAATGGGGCAGATGCTGTGGCAGAATTCTTCCTTCCGCCGAATGCACCGGTTCGTTTGGGCAGCGTTGAGGGGCACCTATTCCAGCATTTGGCATTAAATGACCAGATGGTTTTTGTGATGATTCCCACCGAAATGGATAAGGTGGTTTCAAGCGGTAAGTTTAAGAACATGCGAGTGGATGAGGTGTTGCCCTATCCAAATGGAGCGCCAGGATTTTATTTTGCGCACCTACAATATGTGGATAATATTGACGAGATCCTGGCTGCTGAACAAGAAGTACGCAGTGCTTTACAAGAAGCAACCCTAATTATCCAGGGGAAAGCGGTCCAGGTGGGTTACTCTATGTTGGATATGGGTTCGATCGAGCTCGTGTTCGATGGTGACCAGAAGACCGTGGCGCGCACCCTGGAAGCCAACCCATTTATCATCGAGCTAACATTTCCCGAAGCGCGTCAGCTGAATGGTTATAAGATGATCCTAGGCAGTGCTGACGTCCGCGTGACAACCCTGCTATATCCTGATGGTGGTGGGCAACCTGTGCAATCTATCGCCAACTTCAATGGATCTGTCAGCAATCCAGAGCTTGATGTGAAATTCGACGTCACTGTGCTTGCTCAAAAGGTACGTTTTGAGCTATTTCAACCCTATTCAGGCGTGCCTGCGAATGTACACGTGTGGGAGATAGAATTGAAGCCAGGTGGCAATTAGGCATCTGGGCTATAAATAATATTAATCTGGTATTGAGGTGATGAGATAATTATCTGCGCAGATGATTCGGTAAGCATGTGATTTGGAGGTGTTGATGAAGGCGGTTTTGTTTCATACACATGGGGGTCCCGAGGTACTGGAATACACCGATTTCCCCACGCCTGAACCCGGAGAAGGGCAGGTATTGGTGAAGCTGGAAACGGCTGCGCTCAATCGGGTGGATCTATGGACTCGTAATGGCTGGCCTGGTATCAAGCTTGAATACCCGCATATTCCCGGAGCCGATGGAGCCGGGACAGTTGCAGGACTGGGAGCCTGTGTGTCAGGCTGGAATATTGGTGATAGGGTGGTCATCAATTCAAGCCTTGGCTGTGGTCACTGCCCCGCCTGTATCGCTGGTCTGGATAACCGTTGTCGCAACTGGCACTTGTTGGGTGAGACTGTACGGGGCACTTACGCCCAGTATGTAGTAGTACCAGCAACCAACATTTACCTTATCCCTGGTGATTTTGAGCTACGCCTGGCAGCGGCAGCATCCTTGGTTTTTCATACTGCCTGGCACTCGCTCATCATTCGTGGAGGATTGAAGCCAGGGGAGAGCGTGCTGGTCGTGGGGGCTTCAGGCGGCGTGAATTCTGCGAGCATCCAGATTGCCAAGCTGAGTGGAGCGACTGTTTATGTGGTTGGCTCTGGCCTCGAAAAGCTCAACCTGGCTAAATCGTTGGGGGCTGATTATCTCATCGACCGGTCGAAAGATGAGAATTGGTCAAAAACCGTATACACTCTGACGGAAAAGCGAGGTGTGGATGTAGTGGTAGATAATGTGGGAACCACATTCCCATCAAGTTTCCGGGCAGCTGCTAAAGGTGGACGCATCTTGACGGTGGGCAATTCTGGTGGGCCGAAATTTGAGATCGATAATCGACAAATTTTCGGCAAACACCTGTCGATCTTGGGCTCATCCATGGGCACCCGAGCTGATTTTTCGACTGTGATGCAGCTCGTCTTTGAAGGTAAGCTCAAACCAGTATTGGATCGCGATTTTCCGCTGGAAGATGCACGCTCTGCACAGGAACGCCTTGAGAAGGGCGAGCAGCTTGGAAAGATAACCTTAACCATCGCCTAACGAGATTAGATTGATTATGATGGATAATATGCAATCACCCAACGAATCGTTAGAACCACAGGTTGCCTCAACCGCCCGAGTAAACAAACGTCCGCGGAGCGTAACCTTACTGGCGTTGGGGGTGTTAATACTCACGGTCATCAACCTAACCCGATTGGTGTTGAGCATCAGGTATTGGGGCTTCCTTAATTCCCTGTCTGCTGTTTCCCCGTTTTATCTTGCCATCACCGGGTTAATTTGGACCATGGCAGGTTCATTCTTATTATGGGGGTTGTGGAGGGCGAAAATATGGGCCCCCAGGCTGATGCAAGCAGTAGCACTCACCTATGCATTGTATTACTGGTTGGACCTTATCTTCTTAAAGGACCATCCAGTGAGCGGGGCAACAGGGGCAATACGAGTGCTTTTGCCAGTGAACTGGCAGTTTTCAGCTGGTGTGACGGTGGTGTGTTTGGCGTATATGGTGTGGACGTTGGGACGCTCGAAAGTAAAAGCATACTTTGGCTCGGGTGAATCAAAAACTGACCAATATCAAGTAGACGATGGATGAGCATGGATGATTTATTTGCTGCTGGTAATCAGACATCATAAAACCTTATCTACTACTTCTGCGTATGTGGGAGAGCATTATGAATGATGATCCAAGAATAAAACGATTGCAAGAGACGAAATCCAAGGGTCGTCTTGGGGGTGGCGCTGATCGCATTGAAGCCCAACATAATCGCGGTCGCTTGACTGCGCGCGAGCGCATCGACCTGCTGCTTGATAAAGGCTCATTTCGTGAGGTGGACCCATTTGTATCACATCGAACCAGTGATTTTAACCTTGATCAACAGAAATACCTGGGAGATAGTGTCGTCACAGGATGGGGAACGATTGAAGGAAGGCTGGTCTATATCTTTTCACAAGATTTCACCGTGTTTGGAGGCAGCCTGGGTGAGGTGCATGCCGAGAAAGTGTGCAAGATCATGGATATGGCACTAAAAAATGGAGCACCCGTGATAGGCTTGAATGATTCGGGTGGGGCGCGCATCCAGGAGGGCGTTGTCTCCCTGGGTGGGTATGCTGACATCTTCCTGCGGAACACCCTGGTTTCCGGGGTAATCCCACAAATCAGTGTGATCATGGGCCCTTGTGCTGGCGGAGCGGTTTACTCACCTGCGTTAACTGACTTCATCATCATGGTACGCAAATCATCTTACATGTTCATCACGGGTCCTGATGTGGTCAAAGCTGTGACGCATGAGGAGGTCACATTTGAAGAATTGGGCGGAGCAGATGTACACTCCGAAATTTCCGGTGTGTGTCACCTGGCTGCGGATTCAGAGCCAGATGCTCTTTATTTGATTCGCAAGCTTCTCTCGTACATCCCTCAGAACAATATGGAAGACCCGCCGTTTATGAGTATTGACGATGACCCCTTAAGGATGGAAGAGGGGTTGAACAGTATCGTTCCTGAAGATCCGAGCAAGCCGTACGATATCAAAGAGGCGATCCGCATGATCGTGGATGGAAGCATCTTCTTCGAGATCCAGGAAGCATACGCCCAGAATATCGTGATTGGCTTTGCCCGTTTGGGCGGGCATAGTGTGGGGATCGTCGCAAACCAACCTGCCTTATTGGCGGGTGTTTTGGATATCAATTCATCTGAGAAGGCAGCACGCTTTGTACGCTTTTGTGACGCATTCAATGTACCGATCATCACTTTCGTGGATGTTCCAGGATTCTTACCTGGCACTGCTCAGGAACATGGTGGCATCATTCGGTCAGGGTCCAAGTTGTTGTACGCCTTTTGTGAGGCCACCGTACCCAAGATTACGGTGATCACTCGCAAAGCATATGGTGGTGCCTATGACGTGATGAGCAGCAAACATGTGCGCGGCGATGTGAATCTTGCCTGGCCTTCAGCGGAGATTGCTGTGATGGGTCCGGATGGGGCAGTAAACATCATCTTTCGCAAGGAAATCTCACAAGCCAAAGATCCAGAGGCGAAGCGGAATGAGTTGGAGGCTGATTATCGCGAGAAATTTGCTAATCCATATATTGCTGCCTCGCGGGGATACATCGATGACATTATCGAGCCATGGGAGACCC
Source organism: uncultured Chloroflexia bacterium (assembly GCA_963828845.1). GTDB lineage: Bacteria > Chloroflexota > Anaerolineae > Anaerolineales > UBA4823 > FEB-25. The sequence goes on along the minus strand of CAWHGE010000006.1, from coordinate 209,533 downwards.
GTCCACGACTGATCAACGCGCTGGAGATGCTGTCCAACAAGCGCGATTCCAACCCACCCAAAAAACATGGATGCATCCCATTGTGACCATTAAAACGAGGTCGATTGTCATTACTGGTAGCACGCGAGGGATTGGGTACAGCCTGGCAACAGCATTCCTGGAGCGTGATTGTGCTGTCATAATCAGCGGGCGTACCCAGGAGGCAGTGAACAAGGCCATCGAAACGCTCGGAGGAAAATATGACAAAGAGCTTATCTTTGGCTTCCCTTGTGATGTCACCGACTTTATCCAGGTGCAGAAGCTGTGGGAGAATACCGAAGCTCATTTTGGCAGGGTCGATATCTGGATCAACAACGCCGGGATAGCCACACCCATGATGAAGTTTTGGGAGCTCTCTCCAGACAAGTACGCTGATGTTGTCCAAACCAACATCATTGGAACCATGTATGGGACGAAGGTCGCCCTGACACGGATGTTGGCACAGGGTTATGGTGCCCTCTACAATTTGGAAGGGTTTGGTGCTCGTGGTCGCAGCATGCGTGGATTGACGTTGTATGGCAGCACCAAGGCATCGATACATTTTATCAATCGTTCATTGGCGCAAGAGGTCGAGGGTACCCCGGTGATCACCGGGGCGATTGCACCAGGGATGGTAATCACCGATATGATCACCCAGCAATTTGAAGGACGAGAGCAGGAGCTGGAAAAGTCAAAACGGATATTGAACATCATCGCTGAACGAGCTGAGACGGTTGCTCCAGTCCTTGCAGATAAGATTCTAGAAAATCAAAAGAATGGCGTAACGATTGCATTTTCTTCGTCTGCCGGGATAATGCTGAAGTTCCTCGCCGCGCCATTCAAGAAACGCGATCTGTTCTCATGAGGATATTACGTACCCAGCTTTCATAATGTATATGTCGAGAATGTTAATTAACGGACACAACCTTTATGTGGAACAGCACGGGTCAGAAAATGGACCATCTGTGGTATTACTGCACCATGGGTTGGGTTCAGTGAGGGCATGGCGTGGCCAGATCCCGGTATTAGTGGATGGTGGTTACCAAGTTATCGCATATGACCGCTGGGGATATGGCAGGTCGGATACCCGTCCAGAATTGGACTTACCAACCTTCACGACTGACTTGAAGGATTTACGCAGCCTACTTGAGCAGCTGGGTATCCGACGAACGGCACTCTTAGGTCATAGTGATGGTGGGACGATTGCACTTTATTTTGCTGCCCGTTATCCCGAGCTCGTAAGCTGCGTGGTTACCGTAGCTGCCCATATTTACCTTGAGCCAATGATGGAGCCAGCTTTCCTGGGTATCAGGCAGTCATTTGAGACGGATGAGCGGTTCAGGTCCGGCTTGCAGCATGCCCATGGTGATAAATACGATGCCGTGTTTCATAACTGGTTTGATGGCTGGCACCGATTTGAATTTCTGACCTGGGACATGCGCCCAGTATTAACGCAGATAAGATGTCCGACATTGATCGTGCAGGGTGAAGCAGATGAGCATGCCACTCCACAGCATGCAATGGATATCGTTGAGTCGCTCCCTGGGGCTGAATTGTGGCTCCTTCCTGGAGCCGGACACATGTTACCTCAAGAAAATGCCAACCTATTCAACCCAAGATTAATACAATTCCTTGATATTTATGCAGGTGTTGAGCGAAATTAAGGTAAATAATGATGCAGATGGAGTTATGCCATGTTTAACAAAGTATTGATCGCCAATCGGGGAGAGATTGCAGTGCGTATCATCCGGGCATGCCGCGAGCTCGGACTTCAAACCGTGGCAGTCTATTCAGATGCCGACCGCCAGGCACTGCATGTCCGTTATGCTGATGAAGCATTTCGACTGGGTCCGGCTCCCTCCCGCGACTCTTACCTGCGGGCAGACAAGATCATCGATATTGCCCGTAAATGTGGTGCTGGAGCGATCCATCCTGGCTATGGCTTTCTGGCCGAACGAGCTGATTTTGCGGAAGCTTGCCGGGAGGCAGGGATAGCATTTATTGGTCCCAATCCCTCATCCATTGCCGCCATGGGAGATAAGGCAGTGGCACGTGCCACGGTATCGCGGGCGGGTGTGCAGGTGGTTCCCGGCACGGAAGGGGAAGGATCCTTACGTGATGAGGAATTACTGGCTATCGCACCTTCGATCGGTTTTCCATTGTTGGTGAAAGCCACGGCTGGTGGAGGTGGCAAGGGCATGCGCGAGGTAAACCGGTTGGAGGATATGCCTGCCCTGCTGAATGCTGCCAGGCGTGAAGCAGAAGCATCCTTCGGAGATGGGAATGTGTATTTGGAAAAGCTGGTTGAGGGTGCACGGCATATTGAAATACAGATCCTGGCAGATGGGCAGGATAATGTGATCCATCTAGGAGAGCGCGAATGTTCAATTCAACGCCGGCACCAAAAACTTTTAGAGGAATCACCCTCACCATTCGTGGGTGAGGATGAGGTTTTCCGCCAAAAAATTGGAGCAGTTGCCGTCCGGGCTGCCCAGGCCGTCAATTACGTCAATGCGGGCACGATTGAATTCCTGGTGGATAAGGATAAAAACTTTTTCTTTTTGGAGATGAACACCCGCCTGCAGGTTGAACATCCGGTCACCGAAATGGTCACCGGCATAGACATCGTCAAAGAGCAGCTGCGGATTGCACGCGGCCGATCCTTGCGCCACAAGCAGGAAGATATCCACGCTAATGGATGGGCAATTGAATGTCGTATCAACGCAGAAGATCCTTATAATAATTTCATCCCCTCCACGGGACGCATCACGCACACGCTGCTTCCCACCGGACCCGGTGTGCGGGTCGATACGGGCGTGTATATCGGTTTTGAAATCTCCCCTTATTATGATTCGCTCATCTCAAAATTGATCGTGTGGGGAGAGACGCGTGGCGAAGCCATTTTACGCATGCGGCGGGCATTGGAAGAATATAAAATCCTGGGTGTGCACAGCAACATTCCATTCCACCAGCGGCTGATGGATTCACACCGCTTCATGGCCGGGCAATATGATACTCGCTTTGTGGAGGAACGTTTTTCGATTGAGGAAGCTGAGGAAGGAAAAGAATCCCGCCCGGATATTGCTGCCATCCTGGCGACGCTTGTCGCTCATCGTCAGACTGAACGAGCGGCACATGTCATTCAGCGTAATGAACGCGACACCAGCAACTGGAAGTGGTTAAGCCGGTGGGAGAGGTTGAGGAGATAGACATGAAATATGTGACCACCATTGAAGATCGTGAATATATCGTCGATATTCTCGACGAGCACCACGTGAGCGTAGATGGAATGTTATACGAGGTGGATTTCATGCCAGTGGGCGACCAGCCCGTTTATTCACTGGTAGTGAATGGAACATCGGTCGAAGCGCACGTTTATCCGAACGAAGATACATGGCAGGTATTATTCAAAGGGACGCTCTTTACTGCATGTGTGGAAGACGAGCGGGAAAAACGCCTGCGGGCTGCATTGGCCGGGCGGGTGGCAGAGCATGAAGACTTTCACCTGAAGGCGCCCATGCCAGGCATGGTCATTTCCATACCCGTTCAGGAAGGGCAGGTAATAGAGAAAGGTGATGTATTGGTGGTCTTAGAGTCAATGAAGATGCAGAATGAATTGCGTTCACCACGGGATGGTAAAGTGATCCGTGTGCGGGTGAAAGCTGGAGACCGGGTGGAGCAGAAGGAGACCATGCTCAGTGTGGTATAAACGAGGCGATGCAGGTGAGGTAGCATGAGTAGCTCAGATCGGGAGTTGGAAGTCAAGTTCTATCTATCCAGGCGCAAGGAAATGGAAGCGAAATTGAACTCCTTGGGGCAAACTGAGCGCGCCGAGGGTGCATGAAGTCAATCTTCGTCTCGATACACCCGATCTGGCTTTATTATCGACTGGCAGGTTGTTGCGTTTGCGGCAGGATGCAAGAGCGCGCGTTACCTACAAGGGAGTGGGTAGTGAAGAAGGAGGGGCACGCTTGCGCCAGGAACTCGAATTTACGGTATCGGATTTTAATACTACTCTAGCATTGTTTGAAGCACTTGGCTACCAGGTGTATCTGATGTATGAAAAGTATCGCACTACGTACCGGTTGGGAAATGTGGAGGTAGTGCTGGACGAGATGCCAACCGGAGATTTTCTCGAGATCGAGGGGCCTGATAGTAAAAGCATCCGAAGTACCGCCCTGCAATTGGAGCTGAATTGGGAAGCCCGCATCCTGGATAGTTATACAGTGTTGTTCGCCCGCACTCAGGCGCAACTCGGATTAGAATTTAGGGACCTAAGTTTTGAGAATTTCAAGGGGATGACCGTAACTGCGCAGGCGATGGGTGTAGTCATAGCCGATTAGCACCAGACATACATCGCATAAACCACGGACCCGGCTTGATATCAAGGCCGGGTTTCTATTTGTGTATATTACCAATCACCCTCGAAATCCAGGGTTATTATATGAAGAGATCGAGCTTCAATTCGCGGCTTGAGTTGGTAGAACGGCGAGTGTTACTCACGTCCAGGTTAATATTGTGGGGGCTGTATTGGAAGGGTATTTCAGTAATATCATGATGAGTTTAGCTTGCCGCCTTTCCAGGTGAGGGACACAACCGGAGCCTTATATCCGAGTAAACCAGGCAGCATACTCTCGAGGCGAGCTGGATCACCCGTGGTGATAATTTGAAGCAATGGCTGTGATTTTTTCGGCGTATCCACTTGCATCATCGGGTCCAGTTCCAGTAGATTACTGGCGACTAGCAAGCGCTGAACCTGGCGGGCAACGGCTGGGGCAGGATCGATAACGCGTACTCCCTGACCGGTGATTTGCTGGATGAGCGGGATGACGAAGGGATAGTGGGTGCAACCCAGCACGACGGTATCAATACCTTGCTCCAGCATAGGCTGGAGGGCTTCTTCCAGGATGTGACGCGTCTTGCTCGATTCGAGGGCGCCACTTTCGATCTGCGTCACAAGACCCGGACAGGTGTGCTGCAGCAACTTCACCCCCTGACCAAAGCGCTCAACCACGGAGGCATATAACTCACCCTGAAAAGTGGCTGGAGTTGCCAACACACCAACCACACCACTGCGGGTATGCTCAGCTGCTGGCTTTACTGCTGGTTCCATGCCCACGAAAGGCACATCTGGAAAGACCGATCTCAGGTATCTAAGAGCGGCTGCCGAAGCAGTATTACATGCTACCACGATCAACCTGGCTCCCTGGTCAAGCAGATATCGGGTAATCACTTCTGAGAAATGACGCACTTCCTCAAGACGACGGGGGCCATAGGGGACGTGAGCTTGGTCGGCCAGATAGAGCAGTGGTTCGTCTGGCAGCAGCTTGTGGATGGCACGTAACACCGTTAATCCACCAATGCCCGAGTCAAAGATCCCAATGGGTCGTAAGAGTTTAATGTTCACTTTTACCTTGTGTGAGTAACTCGATCGCCTGTTGAATTCGACTTAAGCGGGTCTGCTCACGTTTGGCTTCAGCTACCCAACGTACATACTCTTTCTGGTGGGTGTAGGAAAGCCTGTTGAAATAAGCAAGTGCTTGTGGGTTAGAGTTCTAAAGCTTGTTGGAGGTCTGGAGGCACGTCTACTTGTCGCAGCTCAAAGTCCTCTTCCAATACGACGACAACTTCATCACCAAAACTTTTCCCAATCTTTTCGCGGATTTCCTTGAGAACCGGTAACATGTGCTGTGGCCCGCCCATGCGGACAAGGGTTCCCCGATATGGCTCACCTTCAATGGTCGCCTTCACCTTAACTCGCTTCTTGCCAAAAGTCTTTTCCACATCGAAGGGGATGTTTACATATCCCCCTCCGCCTCCAGCATTCTCGATTACAGCTCGAAATTGATATTTTTGGTCCATAGTTAATCCTGTTTCGTTATCACAGCATTGACCACTTGACATGATTGAATAAACTTCTCGAAGAGTCTGCGCATAACTTCGTGTTCCTGAAGCTCTTCGGGGTGCCATTGAACTGCCAATCCAAACGGATGCCCCGGAAGTTCGAAGGCTTCGATAAGTCCATCTGGTGCGATTGCAGTTGACTGCAACCTAGGAGCAAGTTTGCGCACACCTTGATGATGCAGACTGTTGACTTGGGTGTGGTTGCTGGTCACTATCTGTGCCAGGCTGCTATTTGATTGTATATCTACGCTATGAGCCAGGAAATTCCTCGGATGATCATGATTATCATGATGCACTTCACCAGGGAATTGTTCTGGAAGGTCTTCGTACAGGCTGCCACCCAGGGCGACATTTATCACCTGGCATCCGCGGCAAATGCCCAAGAAAGGCTTGCTCGAGTGGATCGATGTGTGCACCAGATGCATTTCCACACGGTCACGATCTGCATCGATCCCCTCAACTTTGGGATGAGGTTGATTGCCGTAGAGCTGGGGGTCGATATCATAACCACCCGTAAATAGGACGCCATCCAGTCGCTGAAGGAGTACATCCAGATCATCATTCGAAAGATCCAATGGAATGAGAATGGGTATGCCACCAGCGTTCGCAACGGATTTGACGTAAGGCTCATTGATGCCAAAAACGGGACGCCCGGATGGATTGGGCACGCGGGTGGTGGTAAGTCCGATCAGTGGTTTTGGCATAACCATTTTTTCTTTGGGTAGGATGAATAAGCTAGAGTTAGTCAGGGACATCTTATTGGCTAAATTCAACCGATGCTTGAGATGACTTGGAAATGAAAGCCTGGACCGGACCCCGCCAGTTATCATTATTCAGGATATGTTCCTGGAAATTATCATGGGTGTAGCGAGTGATGACTTTACGCCAGAAGGCAATTGCAGCATGGTTTTCAGTGAGCTGCCCAACCTGCCACGCACCAGGGAATTGGTCGAAGATGTATCGGGCGACGTGCTCACCCACTCGCTGATGGCGGTACTTCCGCATGATAAAAAACTCTGCCATTACCCAGGTATCTTTTACCCCGGTCAGATAATTGTAACGTGCCACGAGCACAAAACCTGCCAGATTGCCATCTACGCGGACCAGAAAGGGGGAACGCTCGGGCTCGACCCAATAATGATCCAGGTAAGGGTAGTCATATAAACCTAAAGGTCCAATGTCTGCTCCATCGAACTCGCTGAAATCATATTGGTACAGTTCCATCAGGTGGCGCAGGATCGGGCGTTCAACAACCGTGGCAGGGCTGACTTCGATATTCATGGTTACAGCTTGGTTCAGTTCCTCCGCGTTGATCACTTCGTTCGCTTTGCGATTTTTTTGCATTTTACTCTCAGTATTACCTTCGCCAGCTAAAGCTTCACATACGCATCTTCCCGATGACGACGGCGTCTCAGCTCGCTGGCGTAATGCAACCCCAGAGTGGACGCATGCTCCTTTACCCAATCCGTCAGGCAGGTTGTGCCAGCGGGAGGTGAGTATGTATACAAACGTTCTTGCATCAAACCGGTAATCTCATCACGGGTGATCAAGATATCCCCCATCAGCTTGCCAATGATCCAGCCTATCCAATATCCAAGGGATGGTGAGACCGAGATGATCGGCCTATCTTTACCGATGATAGTGCCAATTGTATGTACCAATTCACGGTAGGTGAAAGTCTCTGGTCCAATTGCATCGATGATTCGGTTGGTCTGGTCCTGCCCCTGCTCGACTGCTAACTTGGCCAGGTCGTCCACGTAGATGGGTTGGATGCGATAACTGCCATCCCCGAAAACGCCAAAGACAGGCAGGTGGCGCAATGTCCAGGCGATGTTATTGATCAGGATATCTTCCTTGCCGAACAGGACGGCCGGGCGCAGGATGGCATAAGATAAACCCGACTCAATCAGGCCACGCTCCAGGCGGGCTTTACCGCTGAAATAGGGCAGGGATGATGTCTCAGAGGGATTGGTGATGCTGATGTGGACGACGCGCTTGACCCCAGCTTGTTTAGCGGCAGCAAATAACTTGAGGCTATTCTCGATGGCAGCTGCATGGGAGAAATCGGCGTAATCAAAGCGCACCCAATAGGTGTTATAGAGCACAGCTGCTCCACGTAGCGAATCGGTCAGCTTGTCGAGATTCTCAAAATTGTACGGGTAAGCCTGCACCTGGCTGCCAAAGGGATTGGGACGGTTGATGGAATTGGTCAATGTGCGAACGGTATGACCCTGCTCCAATAATCGCTGGGTGATATATTTGCCGGAATAGCCAAACGCACCGGTGACGACATCGAATTCTGTGGCAGACATAGCTATTTACGTTTCTTTTCTGCCAATATTCGTAGCTGGGTTAAGTGTTTCATGGGCCTGTGCGAAGAGCGGGGAGAGAGGATGGGTTCCTGAAGCGAGTATTTTTTCAGGCGCTTCCGCTGAAAGTATTCCTGAATAGGTCAGGAGAGTGAACCTGACCTGACCCACCTCAGGTAGTGGAAATTCATTGGTGGATGACATTTGTTGTAGATGATTTTCCGCCTGGGCGACCAATGCTTTGGAGGCTTCGGCGACCGGGGTATATTCACCACTGCCAAGCATCCCACCCCCCGTGCTGTAATAAAGGCTGGTGGTGCCATCTGCCAGTGAAACCAGGGTCGCAGTTCCCACCGTGTAACCAGTCTCCATCAACACCCCCCATACATGCGGGGCTTCGGCTGAGGGAGTGAGACCTATCTCGGCAGGGTTGAGGCTCAAGATGCGACTGCGAAGCTGGAGGTAGGTTTGGGCAGGTTCAGGAGAAACAGCATTCATGCAATTATTGCGTAGCGGTAAAGAAATCCACCAGATGTTTATTCACAGCTTCGGATTCGTCATGCTGCACCCAATGGCTTGAGCTCTCGAAGAACACAAGCTTCCCCTCGTCGCACAGATCGAGGCTGGGTTGAGCCATCTCACGCTCTAAGGCAATATCTTGTGCACCCCACAGCATCAGCGTTGGCACCCTGATGCGCAGGTCACCGCTCATATCTGGAGGCATCTGAATGGCAGCGCGATACCAGTTGAGCATGCTGGTGATAGCGTCCTTTACGCCACCATGCCTGGCGGTAGTGCTCGATATCTTCTTTGTTGAATGATCCTGGTTTGCTGCCGCTCAGCAGCATCCTCACCATCAGGTTCCCAATCGTCATTACGCAGGATGGCCTTCTGCCAGGAATGGGATTTGAAAGAAGAACATGTACCAGCTACGGCGTAGCTGAGCCAGGCTGCTTAGTAGGGTCTGTTTCATCACAGCCGGGTGAGGCACGTTGAGAATGGCAAGCTTGTGCAAACGTTCGGGGTATCGTAAAGCCACCCACCAGGCAACAGCCGCACCCCAGTCATGACCTGCAAGGTAACATTTATCAACACCTGCAGCATCGATCAAGCCGACCACATCATTGGCAAGCTCATCGAGGCGGTAGGCTGCGATACCTTTTGGTTTATCACTCAAGTTATAGCCACGTTGGTCGGGTACCCAGACGCGTAAGCCTGCCTCAGCCAAAGGTTGAATTTGCCGCCGCCAGCCGTACCAAAATTCAGGGAAACCGTGCAAAAGAATAACCAGGGAGCCATAACGGGAACCACTTTGGACCACGTGCAAGCGGATGCCATTGGTTGGGGAGGAAAACATGTTCCAGATTGGGGATTTCCATGGATACCTCCGATAAACTTCAAATGACGGATGTCATTATTGGAGAATTATACTCCGGATATAATCAGTTAATTTTGGAGAGGGGATAACTAATTATCCATAGCAGTGTTATATACCTGGAGGGGAAAGATGCAAAAAGTGATTTCGGTCACTGTGCCTGCATATAATGAACAGAATTTAATTGCAGGCTGTCTTGATTCTCTCCTTAATCAGACGCTTGATAAAGATAAATACGAAATCATCGTCATCGACAATAATTCGACGGATTTAACTGCAAAGATTGCGATGGAAAAAGGCGTGAGGGTGGAAAAAGAGCTAAAAAAAGGCTATGTACACGCCATCCGGAAGGGGATTGAAGTTTCACAGGCAGCCATCATCGCATTTACAGATGCGGATTGTCGTGTTCCGAAGGATTGGGTAGCAAAGATCCTGGACGATTTTTCAAGCTCAGCGGATATCATTGCTGTTGGTGGAAAGTTGCCTTTTTATGATCTTAATCCCATCCTGGATAAGCTGATCTGGTTGATCCTTTATCCCATGAATGTCTTACCAGGTAATAATATGGCCATCAAACGGGAAGGATTAATCCGGATCGGTGGGATTGATCCGACAGGTCAATTTCAGTGTGGATTTTTGGCTGACCAGGAAACTCCGCAGGAGAAATGTTGGGAAAATAATCATTGATAAATACCTGGTCGTCGAGACCTCTGGAAGAAGGTTTAAAGGCTCATTTTCCTCGGATCTTAAATATTTTATCAACGTAATTTCAATACTTGTATCATCGAAACCTTTGTTTTATGACTTTCCCTGATGTTCGGGAAGATGCAGGGTAGGTGCATTCATGTTGAATGATATGGCTTATCATCTCATTGTAAGCATCCTGGAAATCTTCATGTGGGATGGGGAATTGGTTGGGGCCGAGAATCTTCAAGATGGACCAGCCGTTATTGTCGCCAATCACATGGGTTCGATCGGACCTGTGGGGATATGCTCCTCCCTGCCAATGCGCCTTTACCCCTGGGTTCTGGGGAGCAACCGTGGATAAGGTTAAGGGACCCGAAAATGTACGCAAGGATTTCGTCGAGAAGATATTGAAAATCAAGCCTCCATTAAGTGAGGCGATTGCCAAGGGCATCTGTAAAATCTCAAGCCCGCTATTATTATCGCTAGGATGCATCCCTGTCCCTGATACCCATCAGGAACAGGAAGCGACCTTTCAAACCAGCCTTAGCTTCCTGAAGCAGGGAAAATTTTTGCTGATTGTGCCCGAAGATCCCAAAGGCTGAGCCTGATCCGTTGACCGGGATCCGCCCGTTTAAGCGAGGATTTCTGCGTCTGGGTGAGCTGTATTATCGGGAGACTGGTGCACGCCTGCCATTTTACCCGGTTGTCATCCACGACGCTGGATGGGTGATCGTTGGAAAGCCGATTGCATACAACCCGCTCAATGATGCCAGGGTGGAACGTCTCAGGATGGTTGACCTATTGGAAGGAACCATCAAGGCAATGCACCTGGAGGTCACTGAAAACGAAGCTGTAGAGCCTATATTTTTCAAGAGAAAAACCTCCTAGTGCGCGATGACATAGGGGACGATGGGTTACAGATTTTTCACCAACGTGCGACGAGAGGTGTGGTACCCCGACTTTTCATAAAACCCCAATGGATCCATTGAGAATTCCCGTAGTTCCAGGCGCAATTCAACTGCTCCGCAATGGTAACAGGTTTACCCAAGCTCAAAGCCAGCTTTACTTTGAAACCTGACCAGATTTATTGGGAGCATTGGTCTGATGAGCTCCGCTCGTTGGATCACCCGTCTGGCCCACTGTGTGCTTGGGTCTGTAGCTGATAACAGTTCGATTGCCTCAGAAGCAGAGAGCCAACGATATTCGGAGTGTTCTGGACCGATGTGAATAGAAGCCGGATCAGCAAGGGAGCAAAGATAGACCACACCAACCAGCTCATTTTCAGGGGCAGGAGCACCCCGGTAGAAGTGGGTGGTGCCTAAGATGTGCTCAACCTGCACTTCAACCCCCAGCTCTTCGCGCACCTCACGGTGCAGCGCATCTTCGAAACCCTCCCCCTGGTCGACGCGCCCGGTGACACATTCCCAGGCTCCACGGGCATAATCCTTCTGCTCGGAGCGGCGCAGCAGCAAATATTGTTCGATCCTGGGGTGACCAGATCAATGCGGCAATACCGGCGTAAAAACGTCCGATCGACATATGTCTTTCTCCTAGCCGACTAAGTCAGGCTTCCCTACCGATCAATCCTGGGTGGTCCCTGACGGATACGCTGGCGCATCGCCCTCAATTGAATTTCGCCAGCGATACAGAGTTTCCAGCCACCAGGTCAGTCCAGTCCCTTCATAGCCAGCCAATTTTTTCCGGGCAGCCTTTGGGTCGTTACCGGGTGTGGTACCCATAATAACCAGGTCAAAGGGTGCCTGGCTTTTCCGGTGCTGCTCGATATAAGTACGTATTTCTCGTAATGTATCCGGGGGTGGGGTAAAAGGACCACCCGAATTGAGCGGGAAGGCACCATCCCAGCGGGCAGCCCGGCGGAAGGGGCGCTTGTGAGGCCAAAACCCACCCACCCAGATGGGGATGCGAGGTATCTGAACTGGAGTGGGGAGAAAGGTGCATTTCTTCACCTGGTAATGTTCGCCTTGAAACCCAAAGGGTTTACCGCTCCACAACCCATTCAGGATCTCCAAACCCTCGTCCAACATGGCAGCGCGTATCTTGCGATCAGTGGGCTCGCCGAAGGTGCCGTAATCTGCTTCATCGGGGTCACCCACTCCCACGCTGAGGATCAGCCTTCCACCAGAGAGATGATCGAGGGTGACGGTCTCACGTGCCAGCTTCCATGGGCGGCGACGGGCGATGGGTGTGACTGTGGTGCCGATGCGCAAACGCTCGGTGCGCATGGCGATGCCTGCCAGGGTCACCCAGGGGTCAAACAGGGGCAGTTTCTGGTTCCGGCTATACACCATGTGGTCCCACAGGAAGAAGCCATCCCAGCCCGCCTCTTCAGCCTCGGCTGCCAGGTCTGCCAGGAGGCGTGGGGTGGTCTCAGCGCCGAAATTTGGGGTATAGATGCCGTAGAACATAATCCCTCCTTAATTTCTTATGGGTTACAGCCGTTAAATTCTATCGGGTGGCGTTGATAAAATCTGCCAACAATCCGTATGCAGTGGTTTCAGGTCCTGGGTTGCCCTCGACAATGGAGAGCTGAGGCAGCACATCGGTCTCGAAAGTGACGATGCTGGAGGTGCCATTCACCCCGTACAAGGGAGAATCTGGTGCCGACCAGCTCGGGTGCGACACGCGCAATGACCGCTTCACCCTTCGCGTCGGGCAGTGCAGACCAGCTTCCAGCGCTTCCCCTGCTTACGTGCCTGGTGAATATCGCTCTGAGGTGAGGTTGCGGATGCCAGTGCGATCCACCTCGGCGGGCTTGAGGGGAATGCCCATCAGCACGGTCACCAGGGCGGCGACCTTAACCGCCGCATCCCAGCCATCGATATCACCGGATGGGTCGGTCTCGGCGATGCCGATCGACTGCGCATAGGCGACGGCTTGCTCGAAGCTTTCGCCCGCCTTCCATGCGGGTGAGGATCAGGTTGGTGGTGGAGTTCAGGATACCACGAAAGCCACGCAGGTCTGACGGCTGGCAAGCTCTCACGGAACAGCGAAAAGATGGGTGCACCATCCATGACGGCTGACTCGAAATAAAACTTACGCCCGTGTTTCTGTGCCAGCTCGGTCAGCTCCTGGTAGGCATGCACCACAGGACCTTTATTGGCGGTGATGGCATGCATACCCGCCTGCAGGGCAGTACGCAGGTAGTTAACAGCAGGCTGACCGTCAGCATAGTTGACCGGGGTATTCTCGAAGAGCACGTCTGCCCCACAGGTGCGAATGAACTCGAACGGATCCTGTCATGATGGACGACTTGAAAGTGGATCTAGCTTGCTGCCTGTGGAGATGAGCTGCAAGGCGCGTTCGATATCAATACCTGCCGGGTCGATTGCCATGCCATGTCGTGCGGTGGCGATACCGGTGATGGTAAAGTTAAGTCCATGATCCTTCAGCAAGATGTCTTTTTTGCGTTCCAACAGGCGTACGAGCGCCTGTCCGACGTTGCCAAAACCAAGTAGGGCAATCCGTTGATCTGTCATATCGTTAGAGGGGAGGCCAGGGAATGGAACGCTGTTCAGGATCTGGCTGAGGGAATTGTCGCATAGCGCTCAGGTGTTTCGCACGCGCCGCCAGCGCTTTGATCTCTCCCTGATTAAGTAAAGTCTGCAACCCCTTGGATAGGGTTGTGGTTGGCTCCAGCTTCCGATGAAAGTTGTGCAAATCATCAGCCAACCTCTCAGGGATAGGCTCACCAGCGAAATCCCAGATCACCGTGCGCAGTTTATCCTCAGCGTGGAAGCATATGCCATGGTCGATCAGCCACAAGTGATGGTTGTTATCGAAGAGCAGATGGCTGCCTTTGCGGTCGGCGTTGTTGATCAGCAAATCAAATAAGACCACCGGGCGCAAGCGTTGGCGGTCAGTATCGCTCAGATTGAAGTAATGCAGTTCTGGATCATGGTCAATGAAAAGCTGCAATGAGCCGGGACCGATGGGTGCTTTCTTGCGGTAAACCGTGGGTGGAACAAGTTCCCATCCAAGGGCTTCACTCACCAGGTAAGCAGCTGCTTCACGGCGTGCAAGGCTGGAAGTAGGAAAGTCCCATAAAGGACGCTCTCCTCGGCTGGGTTTATACACACTCAAGACTTTATCACCATTCTGGCTCACCTCAGCCAGGAAAGTATAATTGGAACCCCAGACGAATTCACCTTTTATCGTGATCTCACCATATTGAAGGACGCTTAAGACGGTTGGTAACTCTAGCTCTGGCATATAGGCATATGCTCAACCAACATCGGATGATTAGAATAAATTGGCTGCAACATGCAGGAGGAATGATTAATGCTTATGCCCATTCTTCTTGGGGCAAAAATGCCCTTCGGGATCCATTGGCTCGCCACATTGGGGGCAGATGGGCCGGCCACGCGAGGCAATCTCAATTCCCCAGCGCGCCAAAGCACGCAGCTGGTCACGCGTGCACCAAAACCGAACTACACCACCTTCATCAGCGGGGGTACCTTCCGGCATTAATTCACGTGCTACCAAAACCATCAGATCGTTTTCTGCGTCGTAACCTAATCCAAATTCACCCACCCTGAAAAGTGGGTCAACCGGGGGATGAATGTGCATCTGTTCCTCTTCATACTCGGCTGAGGCTTCCTGTAGGGTTGATACTTTCTCCTGCACCTCAGCCAGGAATTGCTCAATTCCCACTGCCAGAGTTTGTAGCTGAAGTTTTTCTATGATCAGCGTTACTGTCCGTTCACCTTGCCAGCCTTGGATGTAAAAGATGCGTTTACCCGGTTGACCAAGTGCGTCAATCGAGATGTGATCTACAGGATGAAGATCAATATCAATGGATGTCATGTTTGTAGTATACCAATAATTTAGGCGTCACGAAGCATGGAGGTGACTTAAGGTTTCGATGTTCGGGGTGGCTTGTTGTGCTGTAACGGCAGGAATAGCATCCCATGTGAAAGAGGGGCTGTAATTCAGCATAATCAGCCGGCTGCCACTTTCGGTGATTTGTAATGCGGTAACGGAAGCTACATCGATAGACAAACGTTGGAAATTATCCAATGGTAAACCCAGGTAGTAAGCCACCACCTGTTTGATAGGATCGGCATGGCTGAAGCAAGCCAGCAGGTCATGCTGCGGAATATTTTTGGCGCACGGATTCAATTACCTGTACCATGCGGTGCTGGCATTCTGCGATCGACTCACCACCAGGGAAGTGAAATAGGGCAGGGTGCTGCTGTACGGATTGCCAGATTTTTTGGCGGCGGAGCTTTTTTACTGATTGACCCTGCCATTCCCCGCAGTTCGTCTCCAATAAACCAGGCATGGGAATGATCTCCAAATTTAGCGCTTGAGCCAGAGGCCCTGCAGTTTCCAGAGCGCGTTCCAATGGGCTGGAGTAGATGGCTTTGATGGGTACTACTGCAAGCTTTTCAGCCAGTGACTGGGCTTGGTGGCGACCTTTTTGAGTTAGATGCACATTAGGAAGACGCCCGGCGATGTGCATTTTCTTGTTGTAATCTGTCTCACCATGGCGGATAAGAAGAAAAATGGGCATAGGCTGGCCTCTAGGTGGGTTTGTGCTTGCGCTTGATCTCGAGGATGGTTTCCTGAGTCAGCTCGGGGATTTCCTCGGTCTTGGTGATCCCCAATGCTTTGCGTTGCGCGGTTCGCCAGCGTTCCAGGCGGCTGGCAACTTCGGCTTCATATCCCTGATTGGAGGGGTTGTAGAAATATGTGCCTAACAGGGGCCGAGGCAGGTATTGCTGGGGCAGGAAATGGTCGGGCGATTCATGCGGGTATTTATACCCACCACCATGACCCAAAGCAACCGCATCCCGGTTGCTATCCTGCAGGTGTTGAGGTACATCTTTAACCCCTTCTTCTTCGATCAGCTGGAAAGCCTTGAAGTAGGATGTGGCGGTGTTGGACTTTGGGGCAGTCGCCAGGTAGAGAGTGGCTTCCACGATCGGGTAGACGCCTTCGGGCATGCCGATATAGTCAAAGGCTTGAGCAGCGGCACTGACGACGACCAGACCCATTGGATCACCCAACCCGATGTCCTCACCCGAAAGGATGATCAGCCTGCGTAAAATGAAGCGTGGGTCCTCGCCGGCGTAGAGCATTTTTGCCAGCCAATACAGGGCGGCATCAGGGTCGGAACCCCGCACCGACTTGATGAAGGCTGAAATAGTATCGTAGTGGGCATCACCATCCTTGTCATATAAGACCGCCCGGCGTTGGATGGAATCTTGGGCGATGGCAAGGGTGATATGGATGACACCCTGCTGATCGGGTGCAGTGGATTCAACAGCCAGCTCGAGCGCATTCAAGGCATTGCGGGCATCACCACCCGCCACGTGAATGATGTGCTCGAGGGCGTCTTCGTCGATGGTGATCTGACGGCTGCCATAGCCGCGTTCAGGGTCCTGGATGGCACGCTCCAGCAGCAGGTGCACATCCTGTTCGGCAAGCGGGCGAAGCTGAAAGACGCGCGAGCGTGAAACCAAGGCACCTATCACCTCGAAATAGGGGTTCTCAGTGGTGGCACCGATCAAAGTGACGGTACCATTCTCAACATGTGGCAGGAGGGCATCCTGCTGGGCTTTATTCCAACGGTGAACTTCATCCACGAACAGGATGGTCTTCTGTTGGTAAAGTTTGCGGCGCTCTGTGGCAGCATTAAGCACTTCTTTGAGCTCTGCCTTGCCAGCCAATACGGCTGATAGCGTGTCAAAGTGTGACTTGGTCAGATTGGCGATGACCATGGCCAGGGTGGTCTTACCAGATCCCGGCGGACCCCACAATATGATAGAAGAGAACAGGCGGTCAGCTTCGATAGCCCGGCGCAGAAGCTTGCCTGGGCCGAGGATATCCTCCTGCCCGACAAATTCCTCCAAGGTACGCGGCCTCATGCGCGCCGCAAGCGGTGCTTCAGTGCGCATGCGTTGCTCATGGGCGTGAGTGAAGAGGTCCATGCGGGTAATTATACTCGTCTCGGGGCGAAGCATCTGTCAAGATAAACCAGGCGATTCTTAATTTATATGGACTAATACTTCTCTCCTACTATCTGTAGTATTATTGGATGAATTCTCCACTGCAAGGCATGATGAGTGAAATATTTGAAAAAGAATAGCTTTATTCTTTTGATATTGATGGTTTTATTGCTGATTGGATGTGTGGGACCGATAACAAATCCCAGCAATCTGACACCAACATCTGTCATCACCCAAACAGCCTTGCTGACTCTCCCTGATACAGCGATTGCTTCGCAGGTACCTAATCAGCAGCCAGCCATACCAACATCCAGCGATTACACGCTGGCAATCGTCCCGGCTGAAGACGTTACAGCTGACCTATATAGCATGTTAGAGCTGGACCTTCAAACCAACCTGCAAGCCGCTAATCCATATAATCCAAATGAAATTGACCTGAGAGTATCATTCAATGCTCCATCCGGTAAAGATGTGGAGGTAGGGGCTTTCTGGTACCAGGATTATGACCTGCAAACCAGGCAGGCAAAAGGTAAACCTGATTGGAAAGTAAGATTTACACCAGATGAAACAGGTGAATGGATCGCGGTAGCCTGCGCCCCAAGCCTCGGCCTGCGCAGCGCTCCAGTCATCTTTAATGTCGCCCCTTCAGGCCAGCCTGGATTTGTTCGCGTCCACCCCGCTAATCCGCATTACCTGGCATTCGATAATGGCAATTTCTTTTTCCCCATCGGATTAAACATGGGTTGGTGGGGAGGGTGTTGTGATCCAATTGACCAATATGGTAAGTGGTTTGATCTCTTTACAAAAAATGGTGGCAACACCATCCGCGTCTGGATGGCAGCCTGGTCGTTCGCAATCGAGTGGAAGGATACCGGGCTAGGTGATTATAGCCAACGCACCTATGAAGCCTGGTTATTAGACCAGCTGTTCCGCCTGGCGGAAGAACATGGCGTGATGATTATCCTGGTGTTGGTCAATCACGGACCCTTTAGTATCACCACGAACACAGAATGGAAAGACAATCCTTATAATGCTGCTTTGGGAGGACCCTGTAACCAGCCCAGAGCAATTCGTCAATGACCCGGTCGCCAAGGCATACTTTCAGCAGCGTTTGAAGTACATTGTCGATCGCTGGGGTTACAGTCCTGATTTGCTTGCCTGGGAATGGTTTAACGAGGTAAACCTGACCCCCATTTCCGATCAATCACTCATTCCTTGGCTCCAGGAGATGACGACCTATTTGCGCCAATGGGATGTGAATTGTCACCTGACGACCAACAGTTTTGCCATGCGCACTATATCCGCAATTTGGGACCTACCTGAGCTAGATATCGCACAAAAGCACGAGTATTCAAGTCAGATTAATCGAGTGAACAGGATCTGGCAGGCAGGGCGGCGCAGGATTTTCAAGAATTTGAACAAAGTATGCCGGCAAAACCCATCCTACTAGGTGAATTTGGCTACTCGGCCAGCAATGATGGAGATGATGTCGAAAAAACGGGGATACACCTGCATAACGGGCTGTGGTCAACTACATTTAGCGGATACGCAGGTAGTGGCATGTATTGGTGGTGGGATGTTTACATCGAAGCCAACAATTTGTGGCATCACTTCGATGGGCTTTCACACTTTCTTGAAGGAGTGGACCTCACCAAGTACCACCCATTTTCGCCATTGCTAATTAGTAATTCGAGTGGTAGTTCTGGGCAAGCGGATGGTCTCGGTTTGCGTGGCAAGAATATCCTGGTGTGGTTGCGCAGCGATAGCTATACTGTCCAGGCATCCATCGAGGCACGTAATGGAATGCCAGACTCATTAACCTATATACCACCCATAGTGGATAGCCTCCATCTAACTCTGAATGAGATGGATGATGGGGCGTACACAATCAGCTGGTATGACCCACAAACAGCCAGCTGGCTGGATCAAGCGAGTGTAGCCGCTCATGATAATACACTCACTATCCCAATTCCAGCTTTCCGCTATGATCTGGCTGCCAAGATTGTTCAAAATCCCTAGAATCATTACGAGGAACATTGGCTAACCAACACAGAGTATAGTTAGCTGATTTTGCATTTACCAGCCAATCACCAAAGATTCTTAGGAATCCTTTAAGCAGCAATGGCAAAATACTCACCCAACTATAATATCCACTGGTTAAAATTCGAAGATTGAGCAATATAATTGATCCAACAAAAGTATCTTACTGACTTTTGGCTGAAAGGGAGGTAAATATGCAATATCGAGAATTAGGACGTACTGGACTAAAAGTTTCTGCATTGGGATTTGGCTCCTGGGCAATTGGCGGTTCATGGGGATCAGTCGATGATTCTGAATCGTTAGCGGCATTAAACCGGGCAATCGAGCTTGGAGTCAACTTTTTCGATACCGCCGATGTCTATGGTGGTGGCCGAAGCGAACGCCTGTTGGCGAAACTACGCCAGCAACACCATGAAAAAATCTATATCGCAACCAAAGTTGGACGGGGGTTATACCCACATGTTGCTGAAGGTTACAACCGGGCCAACCTCACCGTCTTTGTGGAGCGCAGCCTTAAAAACCTGGCAACTGAAACCATCGATTTGCTTCAACTCCACTGTCCGCCACCTCAGGTCTACTACATGCCGGAGGTATTTAGCGTGCTGGACGACCTGGTAAAGGCAGGGAAGATCCGCTATTATGGCGTGAGCGTGGAAAAGGTGGATGAGGCGCTCAAGGCAATCGAATATCCCAACGTGCAAAGTGTGCAAATCATCTTTAATATGTTCCGCCAACGCCCCGCAGAATTCTTCTTTGAACAGGCCAAAGTACGTAAGGTGGGGATCCTGGCACGTGTGCCACTGGCCTCCGGGATGCTCACGGGCAAGCTGACACCCACATCGCGGTTCGACCCAGATGACCACCGAGCTTATAACCGTCATGGGGAGGCATTTGATCGAGGTGAGACTTTTTCAGGGGTGGATTATGCGGAGGGTTTACAGGCGGTTGAGGAGCTTAAGGCTATCTGCCCACAAGGGATGAGCATGGCGCAGTTCGCTTTGCGTTGGATCTTGATGTTCGATGCGGTAACCTGTGCCATCCCCGGGGCTAAGCGTCCGTCACAAGTGGATGAGAACTTCACCGCGGCAGACCTGGCTCCCATCTCCGATGAGACCATGACCCAGGTGCGTTCTATTTACGACCACCACATACGCCCCCTTGTGCACCAATATTGGTAAGCATTAGCCTTTGTCATCTGGTATTTCTGATCTTTATTTAAGCAATTTGCAATATAGCAGGTGTTTGTAGTGTCAATAGAGGGTCACAATTCGAAGATTTACGCTTGGGGGGCAGCTTATCTTCAGCACAGGTGAAATCTGGCAAAAAGCAGCTGGATTTTGCTGCCATTAATGCGTGGGAAGGCGAAAGGTCTTGGCATGAAAATTAAGTGGTACCTGCTGAGTGCAGGCAAATTAAAGGAGCAATCAGTCATCGAAGGCAATCTACTGACATCTCTCGGGGAATCGGGGGAGAACTGGTTTGATGTTCAGGATGCCGATCCTGAGGAATTGCGCAAATTCCTTATGCCCCTTGACCTCCATCCTTTACAGCTGGCACGTTGCCTAGATTCAATCAATGATCCTGGGGTGGTCTCATTTGGCAAGTCTCTCCTAATGGAGTTTCCGGTTACCTTTGAGCGGGAGTCAACAGACCTATCTTTTCTCACTATCCTTATAAAGGATCACGCATTGGTGACAGTCCGTCATGGCGAGATGGGAGCGCTCGATGATCTCGTCTCCAATATTACGGGAGAGACTACACTTCCAGTGCTTCACCTTCCACAGATTATTTATATGATCCTTGACCAGTTTGCGGATCTGAATGTCGAGACGCAAGTCGCGATTCGCGATCAGATTCTGCTTATGTCAAACAATCTCTCTGAGAATCCTAGTAAAGTGAACACTAGCGATCTCTCGCGTCTTCGCGCCCAGGTGGAGAACCTCGTCTCCTTGGTCGAGAACCAGCTCTATTGCATCTCCGGGTTGAATGCCAGCGACAATAAAGTATTGCAGGATCCTCACCGGAAAGCGTACATTCAAGACTTGTTATCAGAAACGGAGATTATGCAAAGTGGGGTCTACCGGCTTGAAACCCGCGTGAAAGATCTGTATAACGACTATCAAGCGGCGGGGAATGAGCGTGTGGAAAAGCGCCTTCGCCTACTAACCATTGTCTCGGCTATTACCCTGCCTCTTGGTCTGCTTGCAGGTCTCCTCGGTATGAATGTTGGCGGGGTTCCAGGTACTACGATCCCTTCTGGGTTCATCATTGTGATAGTTTTAATGGTTCTAATTATCCTGGTTGAGTTCTGGTATTTCACGCGGAAAGGATGGTTTGATTGATACGACCTGATGGTTGTAGGGCGAGAGGGGCGATTTATCGCTGATCTCCAAGTTCATTGCACGGGATTCGTGATCGACTACCCTGGCATTTGGAAAGCCGAAGCCTCCTCAGATTGGTAAGGGATAACCAGCGACTAAAAAAGCCAGCCACGATGATCATGTCGTGGCTGGCGGGTTGGTTATGATCTCCGTACCAGGCAAAGTTTAAGGTTGCGATACCTGGAAGCAAGCTACGTCATATTGAGATACAGACTTTGGGTTATTTGAATTCTGTGGTTGCGTTCCGGCATAGACCGTGCGTGCTTTCCCATCCGGATTGAAGGCCGAGCCAGGTGCATTGGCTGCGTGCCCTGGGGTGGAGGGTTGTTCCTGACAGGATTGGTTTGGCTGACCCATCGTGCCTGGACTAGCGGCAAACACAGTGCTGAGGGGTAATACCAAGACCAGCACGGCTAAAAACACTGCCATGCTAGTTTTAAATATGCGGTGATTGTGACTAGACATCTCGAACTCCTTTTTGAAGTATTATCAATTTGATTTGATCAATCCTGACAATTGGATTGACCTTTCTTCAACATACGTACGGTGCAAGTGGGCAGATTAATGAATAAGTGTTTTCTAATCCCGATATAGTACTATCAGATGAATTGCATGAGTGGGGACTCAATAGTTGGAGAGAGTATTATTAAGTATGATGTGGTTGTGTAACGTTGGCTATAATATAAGCTGAGGAAAACCAGATTATGTTAGCTAATCCGCTGATTGAAACCATGTTAAATCGCAAATCGATCCGCAAGTACACCGATGAAATGCCATCCGAGGAAGTTGTGCAAGCTGTGGTACAAGCCGGTCAGCATGCCCCCTTCGCATCTCAGCTGTGCAGTGTGCTTTTGACCCGCAAGAAGGGCATCCCGTTTGGGGCACCGCTGCTCTTCACAATCTGCGTGGACCTACACCGCATGGAACTGATCATGGAAAAACGCGGCTGGCAAAAGGTGACCAATGACCTGTCGATGCTGTTTTTTGGTATCCAGGATGCTTCACTGATGGCAGAAAACATGGTCATAGCAGCAGAGAGTTTTGGCATGGGAAGCTGTTTTTTAGGGGTAGCGCCCTATATTGCCGATAAAATCGCCAGGAAATATAAATTCCCTCCCCGGGTATTCCCCCTGGTTCAGCTTGTGATGGGTTACCCTGCTGAAAACCCTCCTACACGCCCGCGGTACCCAATAAAATTTACACTTTTCGAAGATGAATACCCAAAATTGAGTGATGCTGAGATCGAAGAGGCGATGAAGCAAATGGATGAAGGCTACCTGGCGCAAAATTATTATCGCAAGGGTAAATATAAGATTCGCCTGGAGGCTGAACACGAGGAAACCTTTACCTACGATACCTACAGCTGGACGGAGCATATTTCACGCAAGTGGGGGCAGTGGTATAAGTCACCCGCGGAGCTTCTGACACAATTAGCAAAGCGGGGTTTTGAGGTGGTAATCCCTGAGGAATATAACCTCGAAGCAAAAGAATAAAGTGATGTACCTCATGAACAGCAAGATGAACTATGCCATTGATAATCCCTTAAAATCGCCGGGCGTGGGATATCACCCACGCCCAGTATTTCCCCCGTGGTATGTGGGAGTTAATCCTCGCCACCAAAATGCCAGAAGGCTTCTGTAAGTTTCTCCATATGACAGACCTCGCACTCCACAATGGGTCCCGCATGGTCTTGCAGCCGGATGGGCTGCTCGTGATCACTTGCCGTGGTGGTTGGGTAGATCGCATGCGGTGAGCCATGGCAGACGGCGCAGTAGATACCCACACTTCCATGAGCTTTGCTGTTGCGGTAGAGGGTGCCTGCATTGGCGGTCAACTTCTGAATGGGTTTATCCATATGGGTAGAAACATACTTGGTGAGAGCCTCCGAATGAAAGCTTGACCAGGTTGGCAAACTGACCCAAGGTGTGCGGTCTGGATCTCCTACCTCAATCATTCCACTATGGCAATCCGTGCAGGCTATACCAACCAAGGCCATTGTGGACAGTGGTGCCTGGGTATTGGACAGTATTGCGGCGACCAGGCTGGCTGGAGGCAGGGAGAATGTGGTAAGGATTGGGGAGGCTCCGCCTCTACAAGCAGAAATGATTAAAACAACTCCCAGGATGATCAACATTTTTATTAGCTTTTTATTCAAATTTGACCTCCTTGGGTAGGTTGGGTTAATGTCCGAATCAGTCAGATAATTAATAGACTGTCATAACCGGGATGTAGCAATCTGAATAGAGAAAAATGACTTGGAGCACTTCACAGGAGATATTCTGATCTCTGCCATGGGAATTAAGCGCCTGATCAGCTCTGGTGATCCTCCACAAACCAGCAACCACCCATATTTCTCCCGGTGAGGAATTCCATGGACATTCATCTGCAGAAAGATATCCCCTCCGATTAATTATTTGTGAAATATTTCTATAATTATTTTAGATATTATTAATCTTCATAACATTTGAAAAAATTGGGAAAAATTGGGATTTGGCCAATATAGTTTCCAAATTTCTCGCCTCGAAGGCGTAATCCATGACTTAATCATTAAAATCAAGGGTAAAATAACGACTTACCTGGTCCAATCGACTTTGTAAGGAAAAGCGCCCAATATGGTTAACAATCGAAAGAACATATTTCCATGGATATTAATAGGTGGTGGTATTTTGCTTATATTGGCAGGTTTGGTATGGGTTGTATTGAATCAGACACCCGCATCAATGGATACGCCAACACCTGACTCGGTGGAACAGGTAAAGCGGGTGTCAGTGGAAGATGCTAAAGCTGCTTACGATGCTGGAACGGCGGTGTTCCTTGATGTACGCGATAGCGACACATATAATTTGTCGCATATTCCAAGGGCGCTGTTCATCCCAGTCAGTGAGCTGGCCAATCGTTTGAGCGAGCTGAACCCTTCTAGCTGGATTATTACTTACTGCACTTGACTGGCGGAAGAATTTAGCGCTCGTGCGGCGCTAATTTTAACTGCCCATGGTTTTTCGAACGTCACCCCCATCCTTGGAGGTTTCAATGCATGGGTTCAGGCAAATTACCCGGTGGAGAGTGGAAAGTAGAGACAAGTCTATCTAATGAAGCTTTATTCGTTAATCGGCCCTCCATGATAGACAAGTGTATAGACAATTTCTCCATTGATATCTATCCATTCCTTGCCCGTGAAATATAAAGGGTCACCTTCATTCGTATCCGTATAATTAAATTCACCTACGGATTGTTTAAAACCACCCAAAAATCGACCGGATTGATACATTTTTGAGAGACTTTGTTGAATGACAGCTCCTGCTTGGGCGGAAGTGATCTTTTCAGGGCGTAAGATGCGCCCAAAATAATTCATGCCCCACATTACTTTGCCGCGGAAATAGACCGCCTCTTCACCGATGAAATCACTCTCTCCCAGGTAGCTGTCATGGTAAGCCCAGTCATCCTTGATGAATTGCAAATCGTGTGAGCCCAAACGGTAAGGTAGCAGCTTTTCCTCCTCCTACATAGGTTGCCTGCTTGGCAAGCAAGATGAAATTTAACAAATCACGGATTAACTCTGAATGCATATGATGCTCCTGTTGGGTAGCTGGGTATCTAGTTTACTGATCGAGGATATCAAAAATTCTATCATAAGAGTCGGGTATTGTGCCAAATGCGGGCTTATGCTATGATTTTGATGGTGAGGACTGAATGAGGCAAGTTAAGCGCCTTTTTTATATGGTTCTGCTCAATATCATTATTTCCGCGATAACCGTGGTGGTAGTGCTTCAATTATGGGAGAACAATCATCCGCCTTTATCTGTAAATGGCACGCCTGCAGTAATCGTAGTCACTCCAACTCAATCTGTGATCCTGCCACTCCTGACTAATAATTTAAACCCAGATGAGATGCCACCTGTTAATACCAGCGTACTCATCACAGGAACACTCCAGATTGCCCCAACCATGGAAATGCTCACCTATGAGATTAAGGAGGGGGATACGCTTGGAGCACTGGCAATCCAGTTTAATGTAAGTGTCGCAGATATAATGACGGTTAATGGATCTGACCGACCCAGATAGCTTATATGTTGGTCAAATCATATATATTCCCACCGCCCCGCTGCCAAAAGCCACTTCCACTTCAATTCCACCTACCATAGTAGCCTCACCCACTCCACGTCCATCAGCTACCACCACCCATGGACCTACACCAACCGCCACACAAACTCAGATCGGGCAGGAACCGCAGGTGGTCATCGATACGGTGATTGGGGCGGGCGTCTTGGAAAACGAACGTGTGGTGTTGCATCGCACCGGAGATGGTGAGCTGTCGCTGGCGGGATGGCGACTAGAGGATGGGATGGGGAATATTTACACCTTTCCCCAGCTCACGCTCTACAAAGGTGGTGCAATCAACCTGAATACGCGTACCGGGGAGGATACGCGTGGTGAATTTGTTTTGGGGATTGACCTCTCCAATTTGGAACCCGGGTAAAACGGTCTCTCTATATGATTCTCTGAATAAACTGCGAGCATCCTACACAATACCATAACGAATGACTATGGTTCCAGATAGCCGATTATTTTACGGGAGTGACTCATGACTGGACATAAAACAAAGTTTCTGGTTAACCCGAATGCAGATATGGGCCGTGCCTGGCGGACTGTGGCCGATCTCCGACCTCTGGTGGAAGAATTTGGTGGAGCAGATTGGGCGGGGACGGTTTACCCCACCCATGCGATAACATTGGCACGCCAGGCAGCAGAGGCTGGTTACACCCTGGTGATCGCTGCGGGTGGAGATGGTACCGTCCACGAAGTGATCAATGGCCTGATGCAAGTGCCTTCTGAAGCGCGACCGCGTTTGGGCATTATTCCATTGGGTTCCGGAAATGATTTCGCTCATACGGTTGGGATTAATAGCAACCCAGCCGAAGCCCTCAAACAAGTTTATACTGGCCAACCACAGCGCATTGACCTGGGTGTATTCGATATTGGTCGTGGTGAGCCTGAGTACTTCAATAATACCTTTGGCATGGGTTTTGATGCCACAGTGACCATCCGCACTCACCATATCACAAAGATACACGGTTTTATGATGTATCTGGTGGCAGTGCTGCAAACCATTGCCCTCAACCATGAAGCCCCCCGGATGCACATTGTGACAGATAGTGAGACATGGGATGAAGAGACGATCATGTTGGTGGTATGCAACGGACCGCGTGAAGGTGGCGGTTTTTTGGTTGCGCCGGATGCGGATAATATCGGACGGAATATTAAATTACGCCTCCATCTGCCATGTCTCACGATTGATGATGCTACGCCTGATGCCAGAGGTGATGAAAGGTACCCACGGCCGTTTTAAGCAGGTCAGGCTGGGTCAGTTACACAAGTTGCAGCTTCATTCAGAAAGACCCATGACCATCCATGCGGATGGGGAAGTCATCTCCGGTTTTGGTACAGACGTCCGGAATGTAACGGTTGAAGTCGTTCCTGGGGCGTTGGAAATCATACATTTAATTCGGTTGATCTTCGATTATGCCCGATTTAACTGAAAGCTTGCAAGGTCGAGACCTGGGCATTTGCGCATTATTGCAGAGTTGTGGGGGATTAGAGCTGGATGAGCAGGATATCCACTCAGCCATCACTCAGCCTAACCAGGTCTCTTTCAACACGTCCACGGTGAATGAAATGATTTCAAGCCTGGCACCGAGAAGTAAGATTGCCTTGGAATGATCTACCCAACATTCAGGCAGGCTTCCATGGGCACAATTTACCCGCACTTACGGGGAGGTGCGTGAGATGGGACCGGCAAAGCGTGATCGCGAGCGCCCTTATGAAAATCCCATCTCCGCGGTTGAAGCACTTGTGGTATCGAGCTCTTTGTGGCAAGGGCATTTTTTGATACCTCCAGCAGGCCCGAAGAATTTGCCTATATCCCTGATGATTTGCTGGCACTGTTTCCTCAGGCTGCGGGAACAGATACGCCGTTGATGGGGCGGCAGGCGTCCGCTGCTGAATATGCCCAAGTTTTTCCGGCCAATGACCGTATCCTGGATCATACCTGTACCTATTTAGCAGCCTTACGCGTGGGCATCTGCCTACCGGATTCATTTCATACTCCAGCTGGTGAGGAACTAACCGGCATATTCATGAAGTCCATATTGATCTGCCGCTGGACTGCTGGATGAGGCTGGCATACCGTCTCCTGAACCAGTGCGACATTTCCTGGAGGCGAAGCGCGGTGAAGCCTTGCTACAGCTGTTCCTGGCGTGGAAGACAGAGCACCCAGATCAACGAGCTGCGCCTGTTGCCCAATCTGATATCGAAGGTAAATGGGAGAATGATCCACTGCGTGCGCGCCAGACGGTACTGGGCTTCCTGTCTAGCATACCTGCAGAAACCTGGTGGAGCATGGGGTCATTCATGGCTGCAATCAAACAGCGCAACCCTGATTTCCAGCGACCGGCGGGTGATTATAATTCCTGGTTTATCCGCGACAAGGGCAGTGGAGAATTTCTGCGTGGTTTTGAGCATTGGGATGAGGTGGATGGTGCTTCTGATCCGCTATCATTCTCACGGGACCATTGCACTGGTTGGGGGTGCTTGATCTGGCTTCTTCCGGAACGGAGGCAGGGGTGACCGCATTCCGCCTTTCCGACTGGTCGCAATGCTGCTGCAAGGCGAAGCCCCCAGGGGGATTGCCTGTGGAAGATGAGCCTTTACTGGTCACGCTCAGATGCCCGGGTGAGTGCAGTCGGCTTGGTACCGCGGGGGGTGCGCTACCAGGTGGCGCGCTTTTGTGAATGGGAGAAAGAAACCCCTGATGAGTACCAATACCGCATTACCCCGGCCTCGCTGACACGTGCCCGGCAGCAGGGACTGACGGTGGGTCAGCTGCTGGCGTTGCTGAACCGACATGCCAAAGTGATCCCACCCAGCCTGTTAAAAGCCCTGGAACGTTGGGATAAGCACGGAAGCGAGGCCCGGCTGGAAAAAATGGTGGTCTTGCGGGTTGCTTCACCGGAAGTTCTGCAAGCGCTGCGCAAATCACGCGCGAGCCGCTTCCTGGGAGAGCCCTTTGGCGCCGACAACGATGGCGGTCAAAGCCAGGGGCGATCGAGAAGGTGCTGGCTGCACTGGCAGAATTGGGATACCTGGGGGAGATCCGAGGTGGATGTGGAATGACTGCCTGATTGGCGGTTAAGTGGATTTCAACCAACTGTCTCGATCAGACGGGCTACCTCGGGTAGCGCAGCTTCCACCTCAGGGCTAAGCATTTCCCCCAGATTTAGCTGACCAGCCTCAATTCCAATCAAGATCAATTTTCTGGGCAGTGAAGATGGCCTGAGCTTTCGCCCGAGCGAGAGCGTTTCTGCCACTCCCCAGCCATGGGCTGAACCAGCCCCATGCGTAAAGTCTCAAGCTGATTTTCGGTTAAGAGGTGAATTGTTCCTGGCTCTGGCACCGCTGCGCACCGCGTCGACCAGGATGGCAACCCTGGCTCCCTTCCAGCAGGCTGAGCAAACCCGATCCCTGGCAGCTCAGCCAGCTCCACCTGCACGTCGGGTCGTCTGCTGTGGCCTGGATAGCGTTTCCTGCCATAAGCGTACAGCCGCCAGCCCAGCTGCATCATCCCCGCGCAGGCTTTGACCAATGCCGATAATCTTGATGATGCCAGAGAGTTCATTCCCTGGCACCATCGATGAGTTTTTCATTCTCGATCGATATGCAGTTTCAGGAAGTGCGTGGCGCAGGAGATGCACGGGTCATACGAGCGTAGCAGGTGCTCAAAAGATAGCGAGGCCTCTTCCTGGGGCTGGTTGATCACCGTCGGAGCCAATGCCCACAGATCAGCTTCCATCTGGGCGAAGTTTTGGGCTGTGGGTGGAGTGATCCTGGCAAAGCGGATCAGCCCCTGCTCATCCACGACATAACGGTGGTAAAGCAAACCACGTGGGGCCTCGGAGACCCCCCAACCCTCACCGGGATGCAGCTTGATTTCCTTATAGCTAGGTCCTTGAGGCTGGTAAGCATTGGCAAGCTCGATTGCCAGGTCGCACGAGTGCACCAGCTCGATGGCGCGGGCCATTAATCCCTTGTACGGGTTGCGCAAGGGGGGCTTTAGCCCGATTTCTTTGGCTGTCTGCCGGGCAATTGGACGTAATTTTTTATAATTAAGGTTAAAACGAGCCAGTGGACCGACGAAGTATGTGCCATTGTCTGCTGTGTGGCTGTGTAGTGCATTGGATCGTTCGACGTGGGTTTCGGTATAGTGTTTTTCAAATTCTTCTGGGCTGATCCTCTTCCCTTTGGATGAGAGGATATCGCCATCATAAATGGCATATTCGTCAATGCGGTTGAGGGCGACAAATTCATAATCCTGCTCGAAGTCGGGGTAATTCAAGGTGGCAGCCCACTTTACAGTGTCAATGGATGCCTGCCGAGCCCATTCCAGTTCGGGTACCAATGCATGAATGGCCTCCACAGCTGGCCAGCGATAAAACCCACCCACACAAGTATTGACGGGATGGACGGAACGCCCACCGATGGTTTTGAGCAGGTCATTGCCGATCTTTTTCATCCGCAGAGCCTGCTTCACCAGGTCGGGGGCATCAGCTGCCAGGCTGATGGCACTTTCATAACCCACCAGATCGGGGGCTTGCAGCAGGTAGATATGCAGTGCATGGCTTTCGATATATTCTGCACAGTAGAGCAGCTGACGTAGCAGACGCACCTCGGGGGTGATGGTCACCTGCAGGGCAGCTTCCAGGGCTTGCACAGAGCTCATCTGGTAT
The DNA here is from genome assembly GCA_963828845.1 of uncultured Chloroflexia bacterium. Lineage (GTDB taxonomy): Bacteria > Chloroflexota > Anaerolineae > Anaerolineales > UBA4823 > FEB-25. The sequence continues at coordinate 179,068 of CAWHGE010000006.1, read as the reverse complement.
GCCACCGGGCAAATGCCACAGATACGGGCGGTGATATCGGGTACTTCCTGGAAATAGCGTCCATGCAGGAAGCCTTCAAAGAAGCGAGGCGGCTCATAGATATTGAGGACGATCTCATTGATGGCTCCATCCTTGAGCCGGATGGTCAGCGCCCCTTCACCTTCCACACGTGCCAGAGCGGGGATTTGAATATCCTGGTTCATTTCTGCTCTCCTCTTAGTCTGGATGGATGTGACTCCCGGTATCTCGGCTGCCTGGCGAAAAGCGGGTGCATAATTGCTGATATGAGTCAACAAGCCTCTCACTTCTCCTGGATAACGCTCGACAGAATTCATGGCTGTCACGACGGTCTTCATATCCGCATTGGGTGCGGGACCAAAGCAACCATAGCAGCCGCGGCCACTGGTTGGGCAGAGCACACCGCAACCCGTGCGTGTGCCCGGACCCAGGCAGGGCATGCCGTGGGCCACCATCACACATACAATACCTTTCCGCTTACAATCCAGGCAGACGCTATGGGTGGGGAGGTTGGGTCGACGTTTCTGCAGCATGGCTTGGATTACCTCAACCAGCTGATATTTGTTCACCGGGCAACCCCACAGCTCGTAATCGACCTTCACATTTTCGGCGATGGGGGTTGATTTAGGCAGTGTATGCAGGTATTCAGGGTGTTCGTAAACTGCGAACGCCAGATCGTCCACGTTGGTGAAATTACGCAAAGCCTGAATGCCACCAGATGTTGCACACGCTCCGATCGCCACCAGTGTTTTTGCCTGCTTGCGTATCTCCTGGATACGTTCGGCTTCATGGGGGGTGGTCACTGAACCTTCGACCAGGGCGATATCATATGGTCCGGGCAAAGTTTGACGGCGTGCCTCCAGGAAGTAAGCAATCTCGACAGCGCCCACCAGGTCCAACAGCTCATCTTCCAGATTTAATATACTGAGCTGGCAGCCATCACAGGATGAGAATTTGTATACAGCAACGGTAGGTTTGCTCATTAGAATTCCTCCACATTGACGTAAGGCTGCAGCTTATCGAAGCTGAATACTGGACCGTCTTTACACACGAAGAAGGGTCCAAGCTGGCAGTGACCACAGGAGCCCAGCCCACATTTCATATTTCGTTCAAGGGAAACGAAGATGCGCTCAGGTGGCACTCGTCTCGCCAGGGCTTCAAAGATCACGAAGCGGATCATAATTTCAGGACCGCAAGTCAAAATGACTGTATTGCGTGGGTTGACCCGGGTATTGTAGAACAGGATGGGTACAACACCCACCCGACCCTGCCAGGTATCATCACCGCGGTCCACGGTCACATTGATCTCAATTTCTGCATCCTGCCAGGTCTTATACTCGCTGGTGAATTGCAGGTCATTGGGTGTGCGCGCCCCATAGAGCACAATCACCTTCCCAAAATCACGCCGGTGGTGCTGAACATAGTAGAGCACAGGGCGTATGGGGGGCAACCCGATGCCACCAGCAGCAATCACGATATCCTTGCCAATACATTCATCCAATCCCCACCAGCTTCCAAAAGGTCCACGCACCCCCAAAACATCTCCCACATTCATGCGGCTGATGGCAGAGGTGACGTTGCCAACCGCACGGATGGTATGACCGATGCGGTGACCGTCTTCCATGTCTGAGCTAATGGATATAGCTGCTTCACCCAAACCAGGTACCGATACCATATTGAACTGCCCAGCCTTGAAATGAAAGCCTTCCCGCAGGCTGGATCGAGGAACTGCAACCAATAAGTCGATACCCCCGGCGCTTCATGCACGATCTCGATAATCTCAGCCCAATATGGTTGCATGGGTTGAGCTGGTGAAATCGCATGGGGTAATCCAATCGTTGGGATCATGCCTGCACCTCCTCACGGATCGCACGCAGCTCGGCGGTCACGTCAATCTTGGCAGGACACCAGGTGATGCAGCGCCCACAGCCAACACAGCCCGAAGTACCAAATTGGGCATACCAGGAGCCAAATTTATGCGTCAGCCATTGGCGATAGCGCGAACGGGTATTTGGGCGTGAATTACCGCCCACGATATAGGAATAATCCTGATTGAAGCATGAGTCCCACAACCTTTCGCGGCGTGCGATCTTACCAGTCAGGTCAGCGGAGTCACGGGTGTCCCAGCAGAAACAGGTTGGGCACACCTGGGTGCAGCTGGAACAGCTCATACAGCGTTGGGCCACATCATCCCACTGCTTCGCATCCAGGTTGTTGAGCAGCAGGTCGGGTAATTCCTGTGGCTCGGGCAGGCTGCGACCCATCTTTGCGCTGGCTTCATCCAAACTTTTTTGGCCTGCTTGCAGCCAGAAGGCACTGGTGGGCAGGATCGGCACCCCCTCCATGACCATACGCCCGGCTTCGGAACCGAGCTCCAACCAGGAATACATCTTCCAGCTCGGTCAGGTTGAGGTCAAAGCCTGGTCCGGTTTTGGGTCCTGTTCCCATGGAGGCGCAAAAGCCAGTCCCGCATGGGTGCAGGCAGTTGACTGCCACGATAAACGCACTTTGACGGCGCGACCAGTAAACTGGGTCTTTCCATTCTTCACGCAAGAAGATGTGGTCCTGTACCTGGATAGCTGCCAGGTCACATGGGAAGACGCCAAACAGGGCAAGAGGGGTGAGGTCTTGACTCTGTTCTTCTATCTGCCAGCGTCCATTTTCCTCTCGCTTGTAGCTGGCAAGCTCTGTCTGAGGTGGGAAGAAGAATTGCTTCCAGGATTGCGCACCAGGGGTGACGTCAAAATAGCGTTGATGTCCGGTATAAATCAGGTGATAACTGGCAGCATCCTGTTGGCTGATATAACCTTTTGGTATATCTCGAGCATTCTCGAGCGGCTTATACACGATGGCGCCGTCCTGGATTTGTGGTCCGATAACCTGGTAACCCATCCGGTGCAAATTATCAACTAGCTTCTCCAGGGCAGCCTTGGGCAGGGCTACGGTTGAGCCCACAGATAATTGGATTTCAGCCATGCTATTCCTCTTTATGTTCGACGGGGTTGGCGAACATATCCAGCAGCTGCAAGCGTCCAGTCAACAGGCGGCCTGCAACCACGTTAACCAGGCGGCGCATCACAAAATAACCAAAGTCGTGGTCTTCATCGCACATCCTACGCAGCTCACTGGCATCAAATGCCACCAGGCGGCTGGGCAAGACGGCACGTGCACCAGCAGTCCGTTGACGGACCACTGGGGTCACACTCGACCAACCGACCTCTTCCATTGGCTCGGCGGTGAGGATCCGTATCCGGCCGTGGCCAGGGACGCTCATTTCGATAGCCACACGACCTTCCAGCACCACATAGAGATAATCCTCTTTGTCACCCTCATGGAAGATTACCTGACCAGATTCAAATTTAAAGATTTTGGCAATGCTGATGACTTTGTTAAAGTGTTCGGGAGTCATCATCTGGAACCACGGGATGGCTTCCAGCGCCTTGATTAATTCCTTCTCAGTTGTCATAATCTGCACACTCCTTCTCATTTTTGAAAACACAAAACTAGGAGAGAGAGTTATCTCTCCTAGTAAAATATCGGCTTATATTGCGTATATTTTCACAAAAAATCTCCTATTTGAGAGGTGTTATAGGTCATCATTGGCCAGGCGAAATGTCACACGATGATATGAGCAAAAACACTCATCTGGGTTATCCTATATCGTATAATTATTAAGGCTTTATCCCTACGAAATATTCAACAATAACTTAGCTTTCCATTTGCCGAATAATCGCATCACCAAACTCAGAGCATTTAAGCAGGGTAGCCCCATCCATCTGGCGATGGAAGTCATAGGTTACCGTTTTGGCTGCAATGGCACCTTCCATCCCTGTGACGATCAGGTCTGCGGCCTCATTCCAGCCCATGTAGCGGAACATCATCTCACCGGAAAGGATGAGCGAGCCTGGGTTGACCACATCTTTATCGGCATATTTCGGGGCGGTGCCATGTGTGGCTTCAAAAACGGCATGCCCGGTGGTGTAGTTGATATTTCCTCCCGGGGCAATGCCAATCCCACCCACCTGGGCTGCCAGGGCATCGGAGAGATAATCACCATTCAGGTTCATCGTCGCTAAGACGTCAAATTCACGCGGGCGGGTGATGGTCTGTTGGAAGACGATATCGGCGATCACATCCTTGACCAGCATTTTGCCAGCCCGCAGGGCAGAATCCTGCTCGAGATTGGCGGCATCTTCACCTTTCTCGTTTTTGGTTCGATCCCACTCTGCCCAGGTGTACACCTGGTCACTGAATTCCGCGATAGCCAGCTCATAGCCCCAATTTCGGAAGGCGCCTTCGGTGTACTTCATGATATTTCCTTTATGCACCAGGGTGACCGAGCGGCGTTTATTTTCAAGTGCCCATTGAATGGCGGAACGCACCAGCCGGAACGTGCCCTCCTTAGACACCGGCTTGATACCAATCCCGGCTGTTTCTGGGAAGCGCATCTTTTCATATTCAGCTGGGAAATGCTTCCTTCAGCAAGCGCATGAACTTTTGGTTGCTTTCCGTGCCCATATTCGAACTCGATCCCGGCATAGATATCCTCGGTGTTCTCGCGGAAGATGACCATATCCACATATTCAGGGTGTTTGACGGGGGAAGGCACTCCTGCAAAATAGCGCACCGGTCGCTGGCAGACGTATAGATCCAGAGCTTTACGCAAGGCCACATTCAGAGAGCGGATACCTCCACCGATGGGGGTGGTCAGGGGGCCTTTGATCCCCACCAGGAACTCCTTGAAAGCCTGGACAGTTTCATCCGGGAGCCAGGAGCCGACCTGTTTGATAGGCTTTCTCGCCAGCGAAGACCTCCATCCACTCGATTTTTCGTGTTTCGCCGTACGCCAGCCTGACGGCCGCATCAAATACACGCTGTGAAGCACGCCAGATATCGCGACCGGTGCCATCTCCTTCCACAAAAGGCAGGATGGGATGGTCAGGTACAGATAATTTTCCACTGACAATCCTGATCTTTTCACCGGTCTTCGGCACACTAATGATTTGATAGGTCATGATCGCTCTCCTTTAGCTTTCTTCACAGAAGGTGCATACAAAAAACCTAAGATTATCTAGGTTTGCCTGCTGCCTTGTGGTTTATAAATTTTATCACCCTTCATATCCTCTGCTATAATTCGTGTGCCCTCAGCTAAGCCGCTGGTGGCAATCACACTCTGGAGAACCAGATGAGCATTGACAAATCGACATCCCCATCCGTAAGCCAGCCTCAAATAAGCTGGCATGCCCTGACATCTGATCAGATCCTGAAACAGTTAGCCACCCCACCGGAGACTGGACTGACTTCTGAGGAAGCAACCCGCCGGCTGGAAAGCTACGGACCCAACCAGCTCACTGAAGCCCCCGGTGTAACCTTTTGGCAGATGTTGATCGACCAGTTCAAAAGCTTCGTGGTGATCATGCTGATCGTGGCGGCAGTCATCTCTTCACTTTTGGGCGATTGGGAGGAAGCAGCTGCCATCATGGCAATCGTGATCTTGAACGCCACCCTGGGGGTGGTCCAGGAGCGACGCGCTGAGCAAGCGCTGGCTGCATTGAAGAAATTAGCCGCACCGGATGCACAGGTCGTTCGTGATGGGCAAAGGCAATCGATACCTTCCACTACAACTGGTGCCGGGTGATATCGTCCTGCTGGAGGCGGGTAACTACGTCCCAGCGGACATCCGCTTATTGGAGGCAGCCAACCTGCGAATTGAGGAAGCCGCCCTAACGGGGGAATCCGTCCCAGTGCAAAAGGATGCCAATATTCATCTTGAGGCAGACATTCCCCTGGGTGACCGCAAGAACACCACCTTTATGGGCACGCTGGTCTCATATGGGCGTGGGCGAGGGGTAGTGGTTGGTACCGGCATGCGCACGCAGATTGGGTTAATTGCCGAGATGCTGCAAGCGGTGGAAAATGAGCCTACCCCGTTACAAAAGCGATTGGACCAACTGGGCAAGCTCGCTGGGATGGGCGACACTGGCCATCTGTGGAGTGGTATTCGTGGTGGCAATCCTGCGCTTTACCGACCTCAGTCTGCTTTCGGCAAGTGGGGGTGGAGTGCTGGCTTATTTGAAGGTAGCCCAGGGAGAGATCATCAAGATGTTCATGCTCGCGGTAGGCTTGGCAATCGCAGCCGTGCCGGAAGGTTTGCCGGCGGTGGTGACGATCAGCCTGGCATTGGGGATGCGTGAGATGATCCAACGGCACGCGCTCATCCGTAGGCTATCATCGGTGGAAACACTTGGCTCGACCACGGTGATCTGTTCTGATAAGACCGGTACCCTGACCCAGAACGAGATGACCCTCACGCGCATCTGGGTGGATGGACGGTACCTGTCCATCACCGGGAAAGGACACACGCTGAGTGGTGAATTCCAGGAGAACGGCAAGCCTGTGGAGCTGGATGCATACCCGGCGGTGCGCACCGCGTTGTGGGTGGGGGCATTGAACAACGACTCAGAGCTGACCATTTCCGGCACCAGCGATGAGGAGCAGACCTACCGCATGACTGGTGATCCGACCGAAGGGGCGCTGGTGGTCGCGGCTGCTAAAGCTGGAGCACTACCCAGGCCATTGAACCATGCCTACCCTCGCGTTCAGGAGGTGCCATTCGATTCCGAACGCAAGCGCATGATCACCGTGCATAAGATCCGTGAGTCGATCCCGGAAGATTTCTCGCCCTTCTACCACCATGAAACCAATAAGTATATGTGTGGCAATCAAAGGTGCCCCGGATGTGGTGCTGGATTTGTGCAGCCATTACCAGCGCATGGATGATACACCGGCACCCCTGACTGAAGAGCAGCGTATGCGCATCCTGAATGCCAACGATCAAATGACCCAGGACGCACTGCGTGTGCTGGGAGTGGCATACCGGGTAAGCCAGGATATGCCCAATATGGAAGACCTGAAAAGCCTGGAAGATGAGATGGTCTTCGTCGGGTTGGTGGGCATGATCGACCCTGCTCGCCCAGAGGTGGCACCTGCCCTGGCAAAAGCGACCAAGGCAGGCATCCGCACGATCATGATCACAGGAGATTTCCCCAATACGGCACGTGCCATTGCCTCAGCGATCGGATTACTACGACCCAATCATCAGGTATTGAGTAGCACTGAATTGAACGAGCTGAGCGATGAGCAGCTCATGCAACAGGTGGAATATACGGATGTGTTCGCCAGAGTATCACCAGAGCACAAGATGCGCATCGTGGATGCGCTGCGCGATGATGGTGAGGTGGTGGCGATGACCGGTGACGGTGTCAATGATGCCCCATCGATCAAACGCGCCAACATCGGCGTAGCGATGGGCATCACCGGTACTGATGTGGCGAAAGAAAGCGCTGACATGGTACTGACGGATGACAATTATGCCAGCATTGTGTCAGCGGTGGAGCAGGGACGGATCATTTACGATAACATCCGCAAGTTTGTCTTCTTCCTGATCTCATCGAATGTGGCTGAGATCATGATCATCTTCCTGGCGACGTTGGCAGGATTACCTGCGCCGCTAACAGTGATCCAATTATTGTGGCTGAACCTGCTGACGGATGGAGCGCCTGCCCTGGCGCTGGCAATGGAAAAGGGTGACCCAGCGATCATGGAGCGTCCACCACGTCCACCCTCTGAACCGATCATTAACCGCACCATGCGCTTGGGTATCACCATCCAAACCATCGCCCAAACCGGGGTGGTGTTGGGTGCATTTGTGGTTGGCCTGCTGTGGCACCTGGAAGCTGGTGCGCTTATTCCAGCGGGGATGAACCCACTCATGTATTTACTGCAACACGATTGGATTGGGGTGGACGTTCAGTCCGCAGAAACCATGGCGTTTGTGACCCTCAGCCTGTGCGAGCTGTTCCGGGCATATACCGTGCGCTCAGAGAGGCTTTCTATTTTCAAACTGGGCGTCTTCTCGAATAAGTACATGCAGTATGCGGTTGGCTTATCTATTATCTTGCTGATCATCGTGGTCAGTGTACCTTTCCTGCAGCCGATCTTCAACACACACTTCCCGAACTTGAGGGAGTGGGGCGTGATCTTGTCTTTTGCCCTGGTACCAGCTGCAGCGGAAGAAGTCACCAAAGCATATCTGCGGTGGAAGGATCGAAAGAAAAGCGCATAAGTACACGATAGTCAAATTCCTAATCGTGGAATTTGTAAAGTCCATACTCATGGCATGAGATAACCGGCGGATTCTATCCGCCGATTATTTTTAGGAAACCCCAAGAGCGAAATAGAAAGTTAGGGGCGTAGGGGAGTAATAATTATGGGGTGACCACAGATAATTATGGGTCCACCACAATCCTTCCCCTACGCCCCAAGTGGATAGACAAATAATATATATACGAGATGAGATTAACCATCTCGGTACAAAATATTTATTTGAATTACATGCTGAGGTCAACACTCCCAGCTACAAAACCAAATCAGATTCGGGTCATCATCGTGAAAATTCTATAATATTCTCTGCATCTTGTATAATAGAGCTGCAATGTTATCTGAGCTGTTTTAGGGGTTGTGTGGGTAGAGTCAACGCATGGTCAGCTATAACGACCTACGGGCCTTAAGTTATTAACCTTATTGAAGTAAACGAGCAGGGTTGAAGCATGTCACTTGATTTCCTTCAGGTAAGCCAACAAGTGAAACAGTTGGGTGTGAAAGCCATTCAGCACCAGCATGACCTAAAGACCAGGCTGGTGGAAGCGCATGAGCTCCTCGAGGAGCGTGCCACGGAAATTGAGTCACTTCAGCACAAAGTGCAAGAGGTGATTCGCAATAACGATCAGACTTTACGCTGCGCCCTGCCCGTGCAGGAAGCATTGAATTCTCATTATCCTCTGCCACCCTTACCAGAGCAAGTCACGCTGATTGCCGCAGATGGCTCACAGATATTTGCTGACCGGCATGCAGAGGTGGAATACTGTCTGGTTAACACAGGCGCAATCTGGATGCGCTACGGATCTGCAGAAGCCCCCATCACGAGCATCCAAAGCCAACTGATCTACGCTGAGCAGCTGGAGGGTATGTCAGACGACAGGCTGTCCTTACAGCGCGACCTGGCGGAGCGGAAGAGGTTGCTGGAATTGGCGGAGCAAGCGACTGCTCCGGTGATCACCCTCACGGATGGTCCGCTGGAATTATGGACCACCACACTCGAAGAAGGTAGAGTGGCGGGGGAATTCAAAAGATCTCTCGACATCTATTTGGAAGTGTTGCGTAAATTGCGTGAAATCGATGTGACCACCGCAGGATATGTGGATAAACCCGGGGCAGACCTGGTGATAAGGCTGCTGGAAGTGGCCAAGGCAGAGGCTGGTGACCTGGCTGAATTGCGCAAATACCACCCGTTTAATGGGGTGACGGATATCGAGCTTTATAGAAATCTGCTGCCACCAGGGGAACGATCGGCAATCTTCGGCATCCAGTCGCGCTCATCCAAACCCTACCAGGGGGATGTCCGGCTGCATTTCTTTTATCTCAATGTTGGAAGGGAAGAGCATCCATATTTAGCCAGGGTGGAAGTCCCGGCATGGGTGGCTGAGGATTCAGCCATGTTGGATAACCTGCATGCCGTGTTGGTGAATCAGTGCCAGATGATCGGGGCGAGGGCATACCCGTACCTGCTGCACCGCGCCCACGAGACAGCACTGGTAAACCTGGAGGACAAGGAGCAGGTGACACAGATGATCGTGCAAGAGCTGCGCAAGCGGGGGTTGGAAGTAGCAGGATCATCTGCCAAGCAGTACAACAAGGATGTATCAGGAAAACGGACGAGGTATGGAGCATGAAACAATTCGAGATTGGGCGCTTATTACGGGCTGGAACAACCGGGTTTGTGGTGGGTTGCCGGGTAGCGCAAATTGATGCGCCTTCCTTTGGGGCGCTGGTGCGCGTGGCACTGGACGGCGATTATCAGGTGTACGGCTTGATTCACGATATTCACATTGATGATGACGGATTGGTACGGCAGTTGGTGACCGCAGAGGAGGTGGAGGAGGCTGTCATTGCCGATAACCGGGTCAATCGCAATGTGCCACTTGAGCTGAGTGTGCTGACGGTGGGATACCAGCTGGATGGGAAAATCTCGCACCTGCTGCCACCTCGACCACCGCTTAGCCTGGATGTGATTTTCCTGTGCACACCTGAGGAGGTGCGGCAGTTCACCAGCAGCGGTCGGTTTGGGTATTTCAGGCATCTGCTGCGGGCAATCGACCTGCCAGTGGGTGAGCTTTTGGCAGCACATATCCAGCAGGCGGGGGCAGCACATGCTGAGGCAGGCAATATAAAGTGGAAAAATGACGCCACACAGGAGCTGATCACTTTGTTGAGGGATGATTACGCCACGCTGATGAGCGTGCTGGGTGCGTTAGGTGACGCGGGTTAAGATTACCACGAAGGGCACAGATTAATTAACCACTGATGCATACAGATATTTAAATATAACCGCTGATAGACGCAGGTTAGAAGAAATAACCAAGGTGAATATCATAAACACGAAACACTCTTTAATGAATGTGATTGCATTCGATGAACTTATTAGAGCTTGACATAAACTCAGATGTGTTAGTGGAAGATTGCTTCGGCATAAATCGCCTCGCAATGACATATACAATAACTGTCATTGCGAGTGAGCGCAATTTGGCGAGCGAAGCAATCTCCTCCTAACAAATGTGAGATTGGTCGCATGCCGAGAAAGTCTACTTTTTTCATATAATGGATATTGGACGAAATGTATATAAGCTTTACTGACCTTTGTGGTGAAAAATGGAAAATATAAATCAGAATATCGGTTACGTAGTTGGTGGGGGGCTAAAAGAGAACCTGCGGGTGCGGCTGACCATTCCCTCCCAGCAGGTGCAGGAAGGGGCATTCGTGGTGATCGAAAGCGGCAGCTGGCAGTTCTATGGATTGGTGACCGACCTACAGCTAGGGTCTACAGACCCACGCTTTGCTGATGAGCAGTCGGAGACCAGGCTGCCTGCGGAAATGGCACAGCTGCTACACGGGCAGACCCTCTATACCACCCTGGAAGTGTTGCCTGCCTTGATGTTGGAACGCGGGCCAGACATCAGCTCGCCGGAATATTCGGATTGGCGGGCATCCCATCCTGAAGACTCGCATCCGTTGCCAGTCAAAACCATTCCGCCCCACCATGCAGAAGTGCGACTGGCGGAAGAGGGGGATATCGCCGAAATTTTTGGGAAGAGCGAGGCGGAGGGCAATTTTGTCATCGGTTACACGCGTGAGCAGGGGCACCCTGTATGCATCAACCTGGATAAATTTGTCCAGCGCTCGGCAGGGGTGTTCGGAGCAACCGGGACCGGGAAATCCTTCCTCACCCGCCTGATGCTGGCTGGATTGATCCACCACAACACTGCCTCGGTGTTGGTGTTCGACATGCATAACGAGTACGGCTTCGATGACACAGCTTCGGATACTCACAAGGCAGTGACCGGCTTGAAAACCAAGTTTGGCACCCGAGTGAGAGTGGTCGCCCTGGGGGCGGGCTCGCTTATCCGCGGATTGGCACCCGATTTCACCCTCGAGATTGATGAACGGGATATCCAGCCAGGTGATATAGAGATGTTGATGCGTGAGCTTAATCTGAAAGAAACTACACCCACCACGCTGGATGCATTGGTGTCTGAATTTGGTCGTGACCAGTGGTTCAAGGCCTTCCGGGAGATGAAAGTCGGCGATGTGATCACGAACGAGGATGGGAAAAAGGTTCCCGCGCCCGGCAGCGTGGCGGCCTGGGCAAATGCAGCTGGTGTCAATGTCATGGCAGCAGAAGGTCTACGCAGCAAGATGCAGCGTGTTTTCAATTTGGATTACGTCTGTGAAAACCCGGTTGGAAATGGGATTGAGGAGATCATCAAAACACTTGAAGCGGGTCAGCATGTGGTCCTGTCCTTTTATGAGCATGAATCAGACCTGGACTACCTGCTGGTGAGTAATTTGCTCACCCGGCGCATCCGCGAAGCCTGGGAGAAGCGTACTAACGATTTCCGCAGTAAGGGCGCCCAGGAACCCCACCCGTTGGTGATCGTGGTGGAGGAGGCTCACAAGCTACTCAACCGCGAGATGGCTGGCCAGACTGCATTCAGCACGATCGCCCGTGAGATGCGTAAGTATTACGTCACCTTGCTGATTATCGATCAACGCCCATCCCAGATCTATGACGAGGTGATGTCACAGCTGGGGACGCGCATCTCTGGCTGGTTAGGAGATGAGGACGATATCCACAGCGTGCTCTCCGGTCTGGCGGGCCGGGATGCACTGCGCGGTATGCTGGCGCGTCTGCAACCCAAGGAGGAGGTATTGCTTCTGGGTTGGGGAGTCCCCATGCCGTTGCCGGTTCAATCCCGCAGGTATGATAATATCTTCTGGGAGGAGCTGCTTGGAAAAAGCAAAGGGAAGATGACCAGCGAATCAGCCATCAAGGATCTTGGATTTGATTAGGAGCCCTGAAAAGCATGGGCGAAGCATCCATCACCAAGCTGACTAAAGATTCAGCGAAATATTCGATGGATGTTTCGTCCCAACATTATGAATGAAGGAGGAATCATGGAAGTAATTAGAATCTGGAATTGGGGAGATGATCCAACCGCCCGACATTGAGGGCTTTCGTGAGTGGAACCGCACCCAAAAGACCCGTAAATTGGTGGATAAACGCATGAGCGAGCAGGAAGCCATCAGCAGGTTCGTGTATGATGGCTGTTATATAGGCACCGAGCTGTATGGTACGGTGCGCTGCCCGATGTCTGTCTCGCGCGAGCTCGTCCGGCAGGGCAAGAAGGATTTGCGCGTGTGCGGTCAGGGAGTATTGGAGCTTGATCTATGGATGGCTGCCGGATTGGTGAAGAAATTGGATATCACCTATATAGGTTTGGAGGTATATGGCACATCCAACGCACTGCGCAGGGCAGTTGAATCGGGACAAATAGAAAAGTGCGTGGAGTGGTCAAATGCTTCCATCTCTTGGCGTATGAAAGCAACTGCCATGGGGGTGCCCTTCCTGCCGGCGCGTTCGATGCTCGGCACCGACATGGTCAAGTACAGCTCCGCCAAGGTGATCGAAGACCCATTCACCGGGTCTCAAGGTCTGCCTGCTGCCAGCGCTGATCCTGGATGTAGCGATTATCCACGTCCACCGGGCGGATCGCTACGGGAATGCCCAGATCGAAGGTATCACCGGCTTTGGAGCCGAGATGGCACGTGCTTGCAAGCGATTGATCATCAGCACAGAAGAGATTGTCGACACGGATGAAATCCGTAAATACCCCGACCGGACGATCATCCCATACTTCCTGGTGGATGCAGTGGTGCATGCCCCATTTGGCTCCCACCCGGGTGAAATGGCATACGTCTACGGGCGTGACGAACCGGTCATCAAAGAGTGGATTGATGCCAGTAAGACTGCTGAAGGCGCCAAGGCTTATCTGGATAAATACATTTATGGGGTGGCAAACCACCAGGAGTACATGGAGCTGATTGGCAATGCAGCGCCTATCACAGCTGGTGGACGAACGGGAAAAACGTGTTTAATCGGAGGCAGGACGATGACTGACCAAACCTATTCAAAAACTGAGCTGATGATCTGTGTGGCGGCCCGCCTGTTCCAGGATGGCACGACAGCTTTTATCGGTACGGGCATCCCCATGCTGGCAGCCATGCTGGCAACCAAGACCATCGCCCCCAACCTGGTACCCGTCTTTGAGTTTGGTGGACTGGGAGCGATCCTTGAGGAGCTCCCGCGTGCCGTGGGTGAGGCACGTACGTTTCACAAGGGAATTTTGGCAGCTGGCATCTGTGAGCTGATGGAGACCGCCCAGCGTGGCTTTATTGACTATGGCTTTCTGGGTGGGGCACAGATCGACCCGTATGGCAACCTGAACACCGTGACCATCGGTGATCATGACCACCCCAAGGTGCGCCTGCCGGGTAGTGGTGGAGGCAATGACGTGGGCAGCCAATGCTGGATGACGGTGGCCATCATGCAGCATGATAAACGGCGTTTCGTCCCGAAAGTGGATTTCCTCACCACGCCAGGCTACCTATCCGGTCCATCAGCACGGGAAGAAGCTGGACTGCCGGTAGGCACTCGACCGATCAATGTGGTTTCTACCCTGGCGTCTAATGGATTACGATGATGGACCTGGGGGCACTTACCGCATGCGCCTGGCAGCTACCCACCCTGGTGTAACGGTGCAAGAGGTGATCGATAACACTGGCTTCGAGCTGATCATCCCTGAGCATGTGCAAGTCAACGACCCGCCCAGTGATGAGGAGCTGCGCCTGCTGCGGGAAGAAATCGACCCGGAAAGGTTTTATATCTAATTACGATGCCAGAATATATTTACCTGATCCACCCGCTGCGCCACGAGTTCTTCGAGAACCCCACCCCACAGGAAGAAGCGGTGATGGAGGCGCATTTCGAATATCTCAAACAAGCTACATCAGAGCGGGAGTGGTCTTGTTGGCTGGTCCATGCCTGGATGAGACCTTCGGGGTGGTGGTGATCAACGCTGAAAATGATCAGGCAGCCCGCACATTCATGCTCAACGACCCGTCGGTGCAGGAACAACGTCATGATGGCAGAGCTGCATCCGATGAGAGTATCCTTGATGAAGGAAGGTTTAGTTAATGCTGGTTGCGATCAGTGATTTGCATCTTGACGATGGCACGCTGCGGGAAATCCCTTTCCGGTGATGCGTTCCACATCTTTCGTGAACGCCTGGAGCATGCTGGCATTTTGCTGCTTCCCTACGAGCAGACGGTACCTATCGTCCGATTGATAGCATCGACTTGCTGCTGCTGGGTGATATCTTCGAGCTGATCCATTCGACCTTATGGCTGAAGGAGGGCTTGGGTAATAGCAGGTCTTGTGCGACCGTGGATTAGTCCTGATGAGCCAAAGCTGGCGGGAAAAATCCAGGAAATCACGCAGGCGATTCTGGCTCATAATGCTGAGTCTATGTCGGTATTGCGACAGATGGCAGATGGGGAGGCGATATTCTTGCCGCCAGCGAATGCTCAATGGAAGCCCAGCCCTGGATGCGTCAGAACACATTCCAATCCATGTGAACATTTATTACATGGTGGGCAACCATGACTGGTTCTATCACCTGCCAGGGGAGGGATACCACCGCAGTCGACGGCTCATCATTGATGCGATGGGATTGCAAAACCCGCCTGCGCCTATTCCGTATGAGGCGGATGAATGGGATGCTCTCAGCCGATTGTTCGAAAAGTATCGTATTTTTGCCCGGCATGGTGATTGCTACGATAAGTGGAGCTATAACTCAGAGCTCGGGCGCGATGCAGCTGCACTGGGGGATGCGTTATCAGTCGAATTATTGAATCGATTTCCTGAAGAAGTGGAAAAGAGCTTGGGTTCAGCCCTGCCAGATCATTTCTACCGCGGGTTACATGAGGTGATCAATGTCCGCCCTATGGTGGCCGCACCCTTATGGATCGCAGGTCAATTCCGCAACTTCAGTGTGGCTGAGAAGCTGGAGGAACTCGTCAAAGAGATTTGGAATAGTCTGGTGTCGGAGTTCCTGGATCTTGATTTTGTCAGGGGAATGGAAAACAAATGGAATCCATTCGATAACGTGGACGAGCTTGCTTTAGTGCTTAAGCTAACCCGCTGGACTTCGATTGAAAATTTTAACAAGGTCATCTTGTTAATCAAAAAGCGGCTCTTCCGAGATGATCCATCGTTTGCCAAACATGCACTCAAAGAGAAAGCCTTTACCAACCGCCAGGCAGATTATATTGTGTACGGCCATACCCACCACCACGAAATCATCCCGCTGGATGCTTATCAGCATGATGGAAAAGAAAGCTACCAGTTCCTGGTCAATACCGGCACGTGGCGATCCTACTTTGATCTGACCCGTTATCGTCCGGAACAGCAAAAATTTCTTCCCTATCAGCTGATGAGTTATCTGGCTTTCTTCACCGGAGATGAGCGCCACGGGCGACAGCATGAAGCCTGGTTAGGCAAGCTGGTTTGAATCTGTGGTTCGATAGAGCAACTAGGTTAATCCAATTATCTCAGCAATTGCTTTTTAATGCCTCAATGTGGGCAGAGGTTGTCTCATACCCACAGCCCATTGTGTTGACCGTCAAATGGGTGGCACCCAATCCTTCCCATGTATGTATGAAGCTAAGCCATTCATCCTGTTTGATCAGATTCATATTCAAGCGCGGCTCGATGCCGAAGGAAGCTTT
This sequence comes from uncultured Chloroflexia bacterium, assembly GCA_963828845.1. GTDB lineage: Bacteria > Chloroflexota > Anaerolineae > Anaerolineales > UBA4823 > FEB-25. The sequence goes on along the minus strand of CAWHGE010000006.1, from coordinate 162,808 downwards.
GTCGCGCCCTGCTTCCTCCAAGAAATGGGTAAGTGTATCCAATTTTGGACGGGCTTGCTCGATAGTACGAATATTCATCATCCAACCATCGCCGATGCGTGCCATCCGTTGTAGAGCCCGATCATCTGTTCCACCAAACCAGATGGGGATGGGGCGCTGCACGGGCAAGGGATTGAGACCAGCATCCGGGATGTTGTGCCAGCGACCTTCAAATTTCACCAACGGTTGCGTCCACAGCATGCGGAGGAGTGCCACCTGCTCTTCCATACGCTTACCGCGGTTGTGAAAGTTCTCTCCCAGGGCGATGTATTCGACCTCATTCCAACCATTACCCACCCCCAACCGGAAACGCCCATTGCATAATACGTCCAATGTGGCGGCTTGCTTGGCCACCAGGGCAGTCTGGCGTTGGGGCAGGATCAGGATGCCAGTGGCAAACTCAATCTTGCGGGTCAAGCCTGCCAGATAGCTGAAAAGGACAAACGGCTCAAAGAACGAATGTTGGAACGTGTAGGGTCCCGTCCATCCACCTGGGCGTTCGGGATTGGCACCCAAGATGTGATCGTAGGCATGGATGTGGGTGTACCCCAGCTCCTCCACAGCCTGAGCGTAATCGCGCACTGCGATCGGATCGGGTTTAAACTCAGTTTGAGGAAAGATAACGCCGATCTTCATGGTAAACCTCCCAATAACAGGATATGATTAAGTGAATTTTACTCGAAACCAATTCGAGTGCTGATTACTTTGACCACACCATTTCTAATCTACGGGTCCTACAGCTATACTGGCTCATTGATTGCTGATTTAGCGGTCAGGCGTGGGATGTACCCCATTTTATCCGGGCGTGATTCCGTTCGCCATAAAGTTCAGGCAGTTAAGCTTGGATTGGAATACCGTTCCACTAATTTAGATGATCATGCATCGTTAAAAGTCGTAATAAGGGGAGTTCCCCTTTAATTTCGAGGGGTCCGCCGAGAGGACTTCAAATTGGATTGAATATGAAAGAACGCTACTTTACCACCCAATCGTTGGAACACCAGGCGCGGGAGCTATACCAGCAGGTCGCGGACCTGTCTCAGAAAAAAGCATTCGTATATCAACCATCACAATCTGCCCTGCTGGTCTTGGATATGCAGGCCTATTTTCTGGAGGCTTCATCTCATGCCTTTATTCCCAGCGCCGGATGCGATACTGGATGGAATCGTTAACCTTATCAAGGAATATTTCGCTCATGGAAGACCGGTAATCTTTACCCAACAGATCAACACAGCCAGCAACGCCGGTATGATGTCGGTCTGGTGGAAGGATTTACTCACCTCCAATAATCCGCTGCATCGGATTATCCCTGAAATCGATCTATCGATGGGAACCCTCATCCAGAAGAGCCAGTATGATGCTTTCTACCAAACTCCCCTGGAAGAGATCCTGCATGGCATGGGTGTCTCCCAGGTGGTAATATGTGGAGTAATGACCCACCTGTGCTGTGAAACCACCGCCCGTTCAGCATTTATGCACGGCTTCGAAGTGTTCTTCCCGGTGGATGGGACGGCAACCTACAATCTGGCTCATCACCAGGCAAGCCTCTTGAACCTTGCTCATGGATTTGCCTCCGTGGTGCCTAATGAAAGATATTCTGGAAGCGATCCGAGGTGAGCATGAAAGTTGAGCAAGTCATCATCATCGGGGCAGGGCCAGCTGGATTGGCCACCGCGATCCAGCTTAAGCGGTATGGGGTTCATCTATTGCTCTTCGAGCGTGCGCAGGCAGGCGGACTGCTGCATAACGCCAATCTGGTGGAAAACTACCCCGGATTCCCGCTGGGTATCTCCGGAGTAGATCTGGTGAATCTATTCATGCTTCAGGCACAGAATTTGGGCATCGATGTGACCTATGAAGAAGTGATCGAGCTGTCCTATGATCGGGGGTTATTCCGAGTGAAAACCGGGCGGGCAGAGAAACTATGCTTCCCGGCTGGCGGTAATCGCGACAGGAACCAAACCCTTGCGGTTTTCAGGCTTGTCGATCCCTGAGGATCTTGCGGATCAGGTCTTTTATGAAGTCTATGATCTCTTACAAACCGAACGCAAACATATTGTCATCGTGGGGAGTGGGGATGCTGCTTTTGATTATGCGCTGAACCTGAGCCGGAAGAACCAGGTCACCATTCTAAATCGAGGTGAACATCCCAAGTGTCTGCCTTTGCTCTGGGAGCGCTCTCAGAAGGTGTCAGCCATTACATATAGGAACAATACCGAAGTCTGCCAGCTAAAAAAGGATTCAAAAGAGGGGATGTTGTTGGATTGCCGTTCTCCGGCAGGTGGAATACAATATCATGCTGACTATCTGGTTGGTGCCATCGGTCGGGAGGCATGCTTGGACTGTCTCTCCGAGGAATTTCTCCAGCAAGCAAGAGTCTTGGAAGAGCAGGGCATCCTTTACATGATCGGAGATGTGAAGAATGGGATTTACCGGCAGACCTCAATTGCGGTAGGTGAAGGTGTGATGACAGCGATGAAAATCTGTCACCAGCTAAAGGAGACAAGCGGATGAAAGTCCATGCAACTGCAGGGAATGAAGATATTGCGATGGTATATATCGTTGAAACAAGCAGTGGTCATCTGGTGGAATGTGTAGAATCTGTCCAGCAGCCCTTACCCCGTGAAAAGAAATGGGTGCTGCTCGTATCGACGATGTTTGGTTGTCCGGTCGGTTGCTTAATGTGCGATGCCGGGGGGTATTACCATGGGAAACCGACCAAAGATGAAATCTTTGAGCAAATCGATTTTTTAGTGGAAAAGCGATTCCCTGATGGAGAAATTCCCTGTGAACAATTCAAGATCCAGTTTGCACGGATGGGTGAGCCATCACTGAATCTGCATGTGCTGGATGTACTGCAAGAGCTTCCCCGACGGTATCACGCCTCGGGGTTGATGCCATCGATATCCACCGTTGCCCCTGCGGGTACCGGGCGATTCTTTAATCGGCTTCTGGAGATCAAGCAAGAAAATTATATGGGAGGACATTTTCAGTTCCAGGTCTCGTTGCACACAACAGATATTGGACTGCGAGACCGGTTCATCCCGGTGAATAAATGGAGTTTTGCCCAGATTGGGGAATATGGTGAGCGCTTCTATACTGCGGGTGACCGGAAGATCACCCTGAATTTTGCGCTTGCGCAAGGGATGCCGGTCGATCCGAAGGTGTTGCTGAATTTCTTTAATCCCGATAAATTTCTGATCAAGATCACACCTGTAAACCCCACCTACCGTGCCCGCGAGAATGATTTGGTTTCGTATATCAATCCTCTCAGCGGAGAACAAAAGTATGAAATCGTCCAAAAGCTCCAAGATGCAGGCTATCAGGTCATCCTAAGCATTGGGGAGACTGAGGAGAATTATATCGGTAGCAATTGTGGGCAGTATCTACGGCGTCACCTATCCGCGGATGAGCCCATCGAGGATGGATATACCTATCAGGTAAAAGAGAGTCCATGATGGGTGTACTTCCGATTGGTTGTATCTTAGCTATTTGAGTCACTATTTCCAGCTCAATCCCGCAGGCCACCAACAGCTCTCCTCCCAGATTCCGGTTGCCGCAGCTGCGTGCCTGGACGAAAACATCCAGGCTGATGAAGCTAGGTAGTCATCGATTGCTCAAAGACTTATTCTGACTGAATGAACCGAATTTCTACAGCTCGTTGATGATATCCAGTGCTGAAAGGAAATATCCAATGAATTTTCTGGAGCTTAAAAATATTTCGGAAGCCTCTATGGAGCTGTTAAATCCCACCTCTCCCGAAAAGATCATCAAAGCCGGGCAGCTGGCTGGGCTCACACCGGGCACCAGGGTGATCGATTTTGGCTGCGGATTTGCCGAGCCATTGATCCTTTGGGCGGAAAGATTTGGCATATCTGGGGTAGGGATTGATGTCCGACCCTATGCCTGCGAACGGGCGAAGGACAAGATAGCTAAACGCGACCTTTCAAGCCGGCTTGAGATTGTATGTGGAGATGCTGCCAAGTATGCATATCCAGCGCATAGCTTTGACATCGCGGCGTGTATCGGTGCAACATTCATCTGGGGTGGTTTCGCAGAAGCTATACATGCCATGAAGGATGCCATCCTCCCCACAGGCAGGCTGGTGATCGGTGAAGCCCACTGGCTGACTGACAATGTGCCCGATGAATTTCGATCCCAGCAAACGGAAGTGATTACCGAGATTGAATTGCTGCGGGGTGCCCGGCAGGAGGGATTTGACTTTGAATATGTGCTGCACTCCAATCATGATGAGTGGGACCGCTATGAAGCCGATAACTGGTATGCCCTGCTGCGGTGGATCGAGAAGAATCCAGAACATCCTGAACGCCAGCAGGTGATCGATCATCTGCATGAAAGCCAGGAAGAATATACCCGTTATGGGCGGATGTATTTCGGCTGGGCAATCTACATACTCAATCCGATCAAATACTAGCCAGAGTTCAAACTAGCCACATGACCAATTACCCTTTATCTGCGATAAGGACCCTGGCTTTGTACTCACAGGGGTTAACCACTCCCAATCATCGAGAATCAGCACCCCCATTATCAGCTATAGAAAAAATTGTGGAGCAACTGGGCTGTGTGCAGATTGATACCCTGAATTTGGTGCAACGTAGCCATTATCTCGTGCTGTGGAGCCGGTTGGGTTCTTATAATCCTATCGACTTCGATGCCCTGATCTATTCCACTGAGCGCCGGTTGCTGTTCGAGGGCTGGCAGCGGGTGGCGTCAATTATCCCGCTCAAGGATTACCGCTACCAGCTGCCGCGCATGCAGCAGGATGCGTGAGGACCACAGCGAGGGCTTCCTGAAATGGTTTGACCAGGAAGGACACGCCCAGATGGACACGGTGCTGGAGCGCGTCCGTGCCGAAGGAGCGCTCCGCGCGGCGGATTTTGAGTACCACGGTCCCAGGCGGGGCAGCTGGTGGGATTGGAAGCCCGCCAAGACCGCTTTGGAATACTTATTCGCCTTCGGTGACCTGATGATTGTGAACCGGATCAATTTCCAGCGTGTATATGACCTGACCGAGCGTGTGTTGCCGGCGTGGGTGGACACTACGGCACCGACCATGGGGGAGCGCGATCGATATTGGCTTGAAAAGGCGGCACTGACCTTGGGGATATGCCAGCCCAACCAGCTGATTGGTTATAACTATTTCCAGCGTCGACCCGTCCGACCGGTGTTGGAGGCGCTGATCAAAGAAGGTGTGCTGGTTTCCGTTGATGTCAGGCTGGCGGATGGCAAGCTGCAATCCTACCTGATCCATCGCGATAACCTGGAACTACTCCAACAAGCTGCCGAGGGATCCATCAAAGCAGAGCGCACGACATTCCTCAGCCCATTCGATAACCTGTTCTGGGCACCTGGGCGGGATGAGCAATTGTGGGGTTTCCGCCAGAGGTTGGAGGCCTACACACCCGCACCAAAACGGGTATGGGGCTATTTCTGCCTTCCCATCCTGCACCATGACCGTTTTGTGGGGCGCTTCGACCCCAAGATGGAGCGAAAGACGGGAGTCTTACGGATCAAAGCACTGTATCTGGAAGCATGGGGTCAAACCGGATGAAGAGCTGGTGAGTGGAGTGGTCACTGCCATGCGGGATTTCATGGAATTTAATCAAGCTAAGGAGCTGGTAATCGAGAAAAGCCAGCCGGAGGAGTTTTCCAAGAAATTATTGATGGCGTTATGATATTTAACATACTAATCAGGTTTCAATCAAAATGACTGAGTAAAGTATTGTAATGGTCGATACACCAAAATACAAACCATTAAAGTATCATCGGCGCTCAACCCGCATGAAGGGGTATGATTACTCATTGTAAAGTGGGTATTTCATAACCATTACAACTTTTAATCGGATATATCTCTTTGGCGAAGTGGCGAATGGAGAGATACGATTAAATGCTTATGGAAACATTGCTCTCTAGCAATGGATTCGTCTGCAAAAACGGTTTCCTCTGTCTACTTTTGCTACATTTGTTATCATGCCGAACCATATTCACGGGATAATCCACATTGCTAGGGGCGCTGGGGAGATATCCCAAGTAGAGCATGTTCAAATTTCTCCCCAGCGCCCCTACGATGACCTTCATGTGACTCCCGGTTCATTAGGCGCGATTGTTCGGGCTTACAAGGCATCGGTAACCTATCGCATCAATGCAATCCGTGGCTACACAAATCCACCTATTTGGCAGCGCAATTATTATGAACATATCATCCGTAACGAAAAGGAGTACAAGCAAATCAAGGATTATATTGTAGCTAATCCTGCAACTTGGATGGTCGATCGATTTTATACGCCTGAAATTCTGAAGTAGGGGTAACACACGAGCCCCCTATTTTTCATCTGTGTTGGGCGTACCTGCCGGTCGATCTCGTCCGAGGGGTGAAATTCCAAATGACACATGTACAAATCCCTCCCCTACGCCTCTACTGAATATCTTTACGGCAACCCAAACTGCGACCTCTCCTCCGGGGTCAGCTCGCGCATGACGCAGCACTCCTTGGCATAGTCGATCAGCTCCTGGGTGGACTGCCAGGCGCGACGCATGGTTAAGGTAGGATCGTTGCCAGTAATAGCAATTGAGATGAATTTCCCATCCGGTGACCAATCCACACTGGGTGTATTAATATTGGTAAAGATCTGCACCACTTGCCCGGTGGCGAAGTCCCATACGTACCCCATTCCATTGAAATCCTGTGAAACCAGGCGAGAGCCATCTGGCGACCAGTCCACGTCCCATACATCGCCGGTGTGGGCGGAAAAGGATTGTACAACTTCCCAGGTGGAGGTATCCCAAATACGCACCATGGCCTTGCTGTAAGGCACTGCCAGGTATTTACCGTCCGGTGACCATACGCCAGAAAACGACTGACCGTCCTGGCTGGGCAGCTCGCGCACCAACTCTCCCGTGCGGGCGCTGAAGATTCGTAAAGGTGTATTATCTCCACTAAAGATGCAACCAGCAACCAGGTACTGGCTGTCAGGGGAGAATATAGGTCTCATCAAATAGCAGTCGTAGGTTGGTGTACGCGCCAGCTCCTCTCCCGTGCTTGGATCCCAAATCACTGTCCAATACCCCGGATAAGTGGAGCTTGCCACCAGTCTGCCATCCGGGGACCAGGCGCTAGCTTGATAGATACCATCAGGTGCGGGAGGTGGTGTTTTCAACTTCACCAGCACCTCTCCACTTTTTGCATCGACGATGGCTGCATTAGGAAATATTGATCCAACAATGCGGGTGCTATCCGGTGACCAATCCACAAGCCCTTGTAGGTACGTTTTCCAACCCTGGTAATCCTCTGTCACTTCGTAGATCATACCTTGAGTGGCGAGGTAATTACCGTCTGGCGACCACATCACATCCCCATATATGTGTAAATTTGGCAGAAATGGCAAGCTCATTGATAAGGTCGATAGATTCCAGATACGTATGTTGAAATAACTGCTGATCAAATATTGGCTGTCGGGAGAGAAATCGAGCGTAAACCATAACCCTTTTAAAGTGATTATATTCTTTCCAGAGGCAACTTCCCATAGGCGGATACTTGAATCCAACGAATTCGTTGCCAGGTAACGTCCATCCGGGGACCACTCCAGGTGAGTTATAGCAGCGGTATGTCCTCTCAGACCCATCACTCTCTCCCCAGATGTTGTGCTCCCATACATTAACGCTGCCCTCTTCTGAGCCGGTTGCCAGATAGTTGCCGTCCGGTGACCAGGTTAGTCCATAACCCCATGACAAATATATTCCTGCAGTAAATTCACCTGTGATATTCTGAGGCACTCCAATAGTTGATGAAACATTTCCATTGGCTGTATCTAAGATCAGGATAGAGCCATTTCTGGAGGTGGTAGCAAAGCGGGTACCGTCTGGGGAAAATTGGGCAGATAAGGCATCAGTCTGTTGCCCAGGATTCTCGTGTAGCAAGGTTCCGGATCCAGCATCCCACAAGCGGACTACGCCATCTTGGCTGACACTCAATAGAGTTTGACCATCCGGTGACCAGTCCAGTGATGTTTCGCCGTGTGTCTCCAGGGTTAATAACATAGTACCTTTGTCTGCATCATATATATAAAAGCTGTGACAATCTTGTGAATCGCTAGAGTCATTCGCAGCAAATGCAAGCCGCTTGGAATCAGGGGACCAGGCCATGTAATAGATCCCGCAGTTAGTCCCCTCGTAAAAACCAAGGACAACAGGTAGCTCAATGTTTACCCGGCCTGTAGCAGCGTTCAAAATTTGGACCGCATTACCACCCGAGAGATCGCTACCACTGCCTGCAGCGATATACTTGCCGTCTGGTGACCAAGCCAGGCTGTAATAACCGTTATAGCTATCGGGGTGACCTTCGATCTCACGAAAAGGCAGTGACTCCTGTACCGCCCGCGCCAGGGCACTTTCGGCCTGCGGGGTATACGGGTAATTTTCCAGTGCCTCAAGCGCCAGCAATACCGCACGCTCGGATTGGGTACCTTCCAGCTCTGCCAGTGCCTGGGCAGCCAGACCGGCAGAAGCCTGGCGTAGAGCTGCCTGGCGCTGAGTAATTGCTTCCTGGCGTTGGATGATTGCAAACGCCGCCAGGATGATTGCTACCAACATACCGGCGGTCAACCCGATGATGGTCCACTGGCGCCTGCGTTGGCGCTCTTTCTGCTGCCTGGCTTGCAATGCCTGGCTGGCCTGGATGTAATTTATCTCGGTAGGGTTAAGCTCACCGGTACGTTGTGCCAGCCATCCGTGTGCCACAGCCAGGGGTGCCCCAGCCAGCAGGGCACCCTCGTCCTGCCCGCTCTCCTGCCACTGGCGCAAGGAACCCCGCAGGCGTTCCTGCCAGGCGCGAAAGGCACGGTCGGAGTTCATCCACTCCCAGAAGCGCCCCCAGCGCTGGATCAGCGCTTCGTGAATCACCTCGGCGATCTCCCGTCCCTGGGCATCCCGCCCGGTGACCACCAGGCGTTTATCGGCCAGTTTCTGGATCAATTTCCAGCTTTCATCGCCCAATTCTTCCCTGGTGGCGATGCGGCGGGTATCCTCGGTGCCTTCACCGGGCTGCACCAGCTGCACGAATGCACGCCTTGCCCGTTCCTGCTCATCTTCATCCAAATCTGCATACACCTGGTCAGCATAAGTGGCAAGCGCTCCTTCCAGGCAGCCCATGACCTCGTAATCTGGCATGGGTCAGCCAGCCATCAGACTGGCGCTCCCACAATTGGGTCAGGGTGAATTCCAGTAATGGTAAATTACCCGGCTTCTCGCCCACATCATCCAGGATGCGCTCCACCAGCCCCGGCTCGAAGGCTGCTCCCTGCATCTCGGCCGGCTTCTCAATGGCGATGTGCAGCTCCTGGCGGGTCATGGGTCCCATCAGCACGGAAGCTTCCTGCAGGGCATCGGCGAAGGGGCGGTGTGCCAGGGCCTGGCCCATGAAATCGGCGCGCATGGTGAGCACGATCACCGCCAGGCCAGTCTTACTGTTCCTGGGAGCCTCCACGGTCGCCAGCAGCTCATCGATGAAGGCTTTCTGCAGCTGTAGTATCCGAGCACAGGGTGTACAGCTCCTCGAACTGGTCAATCACGAGCAACACTTGTCGAGTATTGCCGGTGAATCCTCCAGAATTCGCGCAGACAACCTCTGCCAGACAGACTTCACCTCCTATCAAGCGCTCCGCCAGGTTGCGTGTCTCAGCCAGCAGGTCAGTCTTGCTTAAACCGGGTTCGAGTAGCTGGCAGGAGTGCACCCGCCAGGCTGTAGAAAGGCTGGCTGCCTGGGCGGAAGGTAGCAAACTGGTAACCTCCCGCTTTACGCAGGCGCGGCAGCAGCCCGGCAAACATGGCTGAAGACTTTACCGCTGCCGGATGAGCCCACGATGACTGCCACCAGCTTCTTGGTGCTGATGGCTTGCTCCAGGGCGTCCACGAAGGTCTCACGCCCGAAGTAGAACTGCGCATCCGCCTCCTGGAAGGCGGATAGGCCCCGGTATGGGCAGGCACCCACCTTGCGCGGCGTCCGGGCTGACTCAGGCGGCACCATCTCCACCGAAGTCAGGGGAGGGAACTCTGACGGAAGCCCATCGATCACTAATTGGAAGATGTGTTCCGGGCGGTGAATATCCTTGAGCAGGTATCGCCCGAGGTCTGAAAGGCTCACTCCTTCGGCAGCTCATCCTGCACCAGGGCTGGCGGTGGCCTCGGAGAGCAGCACCTGACCAGCGTGCCCGGCATGGGCGATGCGGGCTGCCCGGTGCATGTCGATGCTGGTATGACCATCGCTCACGTTCCATGGCTCGCCGGTGTGGATGCCCATGCGCACGCCCAACCCTCTGGCCAGGGGAGCTCAGCCAGCCTGCGCTGGGCTTCGGTGGCTGCAGCCACGGCCTGGGTGGCGCGTGAGAAGGCTACCAGGAGGGCATCTCCCTGGGCATCCACCTCATGACCATTCCAGCTGGTAAAAGTCTCCCGCAGGATGCGTCTTTGCTCAGCCAGCAGGGCTGCATATCCCTGGCGTAGCTGCTGAGTTAAGCCCGGCAAGCCTTCGCTATCTAACAGGAAGGTGACCGTGCCCTTGGGTAGCTGGTCTGGCTCTTCCTTGGTGACGGTGCACCCGTGCGGATCTGCTCGTAGAGCTGGCGTGTCTCTTCATCCGGCTCAACCCCCAGCTCATCCTTGAGTAGCTTCCGGCAGGTCTCGTACTGGCTGAGGGCAGCTGCCCGTTGACCGCTGGAGCCAGCAGCTGCATCATCTGGCGATGAGCACTTTCCATCAATGGGTCCAGCTCCAACAGGCGGGCTGCATGTGCCATCCCCAGCTGGTACTCCTTCTGCTCGATCTCAAAGATCACCAGCTCGGAGAAGCCATCGACTGCCAGGTGGTGCAGGCGTTCCCGTTCCCGCACTGACCAGTCTTCAAAACCCCGGCAGTCGAACACGGTGAAGCCTTGCAGGAATTCCCCCTTGTACAGCTCCAATGCGCTGGCTGCCTGCCTGGCGGTATCAGCATTCAGCTTGCCCTGCCTGCGGATGGCCGACAGGCTATCTTCCAGCTCGAAGGAATCCAGCCAGACTTCAGCCTCGGGGTTGATGCCTGCCTCGTCACGGGTGATGGTCAGGGTATCCCCCAGTACCTGGCGCAGGTTGGTGAGCACACCGCGCAGGTTGCCCATGGCCTGGCTCTGGGTGCGCTCGTCCCATAAAAGCTCTGCCAGCACTTCGCGTGGCTGAGGCCTGCGTGTGCTGGCGAGGTAAATGAGCAAAGCTTCTGCTTTGCCGCGTGCTTAGCCCGGTAACCGGTTCCCCGCCGCGCAAAATCCGCACTCCACCGAGTGTATAGATCTCCAAGCTTGCTTCCATGCCAGCCTCTCCCCAGGATCCCCCCAATATTCAATTAAGTAATTGCCCTTGTGCGATGTAGTCGGTGTGTTTGCCTATGCTGTGAAATTGGGAACCAGCCCTGACCCATTGATTATACAAGAATTATTAGCCCTGGCGATACGGTCAATTTTGTATCCCAGGGCTTTGTCTTTAACGATCTTCTAACGATACCCGAACGTTCTTCCAGCCATCCCCAAACGCCTGCTTGCTAACCTGTTGCTAGATCAGTGAAACCAAACAGCAAAGCGAGCCAGGCAGGGCTCGGGAGGCAGGAATGAACAGCAGGAAAATCACAGGATTTGGAATGATAATGACCGCAATTTTGACCCTCCAGGTTTTTGTACCAGCCCTAGGGGCGAAGTCTCAGCCGGTTACCCCAATCGACCCTTCGATTAAAGCACAGATCCTTAATTCGACGGTACAGATCAGGTTATTTGCACCCCTGCCTTGCCCTCAAACTGATGGCGTACAGGCAAATTGTGGCGGCCAGTATGTGATGGCCCAAGGTCTGGGAAGTATGGTTCTCTGGGATGGAGCGACAGTCATCGTGACCCACAACCACTGGGGCGATATGCTGAAAGACGCAGAGTATCTGCAATTCCATGATGCGCAGGGTAACCTGATTATGAAGATGTGGATGGATGAATTCACCAGCCTGATACGATACAATGATCCGGGTACCCTAGTTCTGAATGTTCCTGCCGGGTTATCAATAGCTCCGGCTAATCTGGGGAGTGATCAGGGCCTTACAGCTGGAGATATTGTTACCTTAGTCCATCAAGATCCGATCAACCCTGATAGCCTGACCCTCCTTCAGGCCAGTGTGGTGACGTTCAAAAAGTATCACGGGCAGGCTGTCGTCAAGTTAGCAATCATGGATAATGTAACCATCATTCCAGGCGATTCGGGTGGCGGTATCTGGATCAATGGAGAACTGGTTGGTAACATGTGGGCATCATTCATCAATACCTTCAAGCTCCCAAATTCACCAGAAACCAGCCTAGCTGCCCCGCTCCCAATAGTTGACTTTCGAGCTGCTGAGACAGATGCTGCGGTTTCTCAGCTACACCTAGCTTCCCTGGCTCAATAGTGCATGATCACAAAGAAATTGATAAATACTGAATGTATTCCTGGAATAACCCCCTTGAACTATTTTCTGGAATGAACGTATCACTCATCCATTCAGGGTTTGGATCGTCTCAACTTCACGCTCGAAATTCAAGACTGGGACGTTGGAAGCGCGCGTTGGGCACCTTCAGGTTGTAATCGCGGATGCGCTTGTTGAGCGCGGCGAGCTTATCCTTGAAGGCCTCCAGAGCACGTTCCCATTCAGCAGCTACAATGTTAGCAGGCTGGGATTCCGTCAGTGCAGCCTGACGCCATTCCCAGGCACGCTGGAGGTCCTTGCGGGTAGCCTCGATATCCGTTTCAATCTCGCGAATGGTCTCGATCCACGGTAGAGAGTAACCGCCTTCCCTGAGCATACGGTATGCTAATTCCCATTCAGGGTCGGCATGAGGATTATATTCATCCAGGTGCAGGGGTTTGCCTTTGCCGGGCAGGTTATCAAACTTCCCCTCCGCCATGGCTTTACGTAGTTGGTCTTCGATATTTGGCATATCAATTACGCTTAATAATGGCGTTTTAATTCTGCTACCGGCAGGATCACCAATCCCTCAGAGGCATCACCCAGGGCCGTGATTTCCTTAGGGTGGTTGGCTGCCTGCCAGGCGGTGTAGGCTGCCACCAGTGCATCCAGCTCACCCTGGTTGTACAGCTTATCTGTAGGTAAGGTGCCTTGCAGCACCTGCCGTGAGGAGATCCCCTTGATCAAATCCATGGGGTCGGGCACACCGATCTTTTGTTTGCGTAACACCAGCTGGCGCTGGAGGCGACCTTCCAGGGTGTTTTTGGGTAGGGGTACCCTTCCTAGCAGAGTGCAGTAAGCTGGCATGCGGATAAACCTCCAGCCATTGCATCCCCGCTTTCTTCGAAGGATAGGCTTGATAACCCATTTGTTCCAGTCTCCGGTAGAGGTGGAAACCCATCTGCATCCAATTGGGGCAGGCTTTCTCCTCTGATGGGGTTTTATAGCAGCTGATCCGGTGTTGACGTAACAGGTATTCCACCAGGCGGAAGTTCATCCAGCGCCCGGGACGTGGTGGAGGGTTGAGGCTATCCCGTACTTCAGCGCGTGCCATCAGGCGTTGGCAGGGGCGCCGTGGGGCGCAAACTGCCACCATCGCCTGGTGTTGACCAGCCGTGAAAGCCAGCACTTCTTCCAGGCTACCGCGCCCCAGGGCAGTCAGTCGTAAGTCGTTATCCAGGGCAGCATAGGCGAACGGTTTGTGCCCGGCTGTTGGATCAATGCCTACGAAGGAAGAATCTGTGAAGAACATACATTTATTATACGCTATGCAAAAGTCTTTTGACTCCACCTTGACGAAATTCTTTGAAACATTGGATCAACATGTATTAAAGAATTTAGTCCTTAATAAAATCGGAAGCACAACCTACTGCCATTTGCTTCTTCAAGCATAAGGAAGACACTATTGCTTAATATGACCAGTAAGAATAAATATCACATTATTTAGTTGTAAGAGATCTATTTTGCAACATCGAGACTCACTTCTATTTCACCCGGAGTAAGAGTTCCTGGTGGTGAGTCCCTGACGAGAAGCTCACACCTTGCAGGATTTAACACAACGGGTATTGACGTTGATTGTGAAATCTTATAATTAAAATTCTGCGCTCCTTCGCAAGTAAGATACAGATTGAACTCTCCTTTGATCAGATTTGCCGATAGATTATATATTCCAGGATTGTTTATGATGAACATATAGTCAGAGCGAGAGTGTCTATTTCTAATCGTAAAAGGCGTGGTTCCAATAGTCCAGAATTCATAGTTGTCATTCGGATTTAATGAATAAATGTAGTGATCTCCTACGGTTATGTCCAGTTTCCAGGGAGACCATGATTCACTATTTGCATCACAGCTAACTGTATAACTCTTGTTGTCGATCCAAACATTACCATCCGATGTATCGTTTGGATCGCATGTCATATGAACGTTTGCGGATCCAAATAGAATTAATGGATACACGGTTTTATTTGAAAATGGGGTTATTGCGCCTGATCCAGAAAATATCAGGGTTGGAGCAATAACTGCTGCCGCCTCTGCGCTGAGGGGATTGGGAGAAACCAATGGAAATTCAGTGGGTGCAACACTTTCAGTACTAGCTTTTATCGGTTCCTGAGCCGTTTGGATGGGTGAGCTGGCCTGCTGTGTTAGTTGTGTCATTAGTGAATTGACCTGGTCGTTTAATGCTATGTTGGTTGCTTCCAATTGGGTTATACCCGAACTTTGACAATTGGTAATGGATAAAGCTAAAAGAATGAACAATGGTATATAAAGATACTTTTTCATTTCATACCTCCAGACATTTAGTTTTAATTGATTTAGCTGTACAAGCATCCGTAAAACAGGTAAATGTCGATGGAATCTGATATGTACAACCTTTCATTAGATTAATCATCATATTCTCGAATCCGTTGCAATTTTACTTGCATTTGTAAATTACCGTTGCACATATAATTTACACCATTTAAACGATGAATGCAATAGGATAATCAAAATATTAATAAATAAGAATAGATATGAGCGTTTCTTTACTCAAACAAGAGAGATCCAGGACCAACATTCCTCGTAAGTCTACGGTTGCTTCAGGTAACATATATCTTCTCGCCATCCTCTCGATAGTCCTATCATTCTTATATACGCCAACAAATGTCAGATAATAGGAACAATGCCTTTACCGGGCTTAATAGAAATATTTTTCTGTGGAACATAATTGAAAAGATTCACGGAATTTCGTCACGGGGTATGTGGGGGAAATGCCTTTTGACGAGACTGAACCACGATGCTATACTTTAGCCACTTTTACTGTTAGGAGGAAAAAACAATGAATGAGCGTTTCATACTTACTTATGCGACCATGTTCAACCCACCTGAAGAATTGCATGTGCATTTCGACGAAGCCCTGGCTAAGGTGAAAGCCGGGTTAGGTCAAGAATATGGGATGATTATTGGTGGTAAAGATCGGTTTACAGCTGAGAAATTCGAGGACCGCTCTCCAGCTAATACGGATGTGGTGCTCGGCATCTTCCAGAAGGGCGGTGAACAGGACGCAATCGATGCACTGGCTGCTGCGCGCAAGGCCTTCCCGGCGTGGAGCCATATGAAATGGCAGGACCGGGTGGCGCGTATGCGCAAGGCAGCAGACTTGATCAGCGAGCGTATCTTCATGATCTCAGCTGCGCTATCCATGGAAGTGGGCAAGAATCGCATGGAGTCTCTCGGTGATGTGGCTGAGACCGCTGACCTGATCCGTTACTACTGCTCAGAGATGGAGAGGAATGACGGCTATGTTGTCGAAATGGGGCGTGACCCTCTGGTGGGTTACACTGCCAGGAATATATCCGTCATGCGACCCTATGGTACATGGCTGGTGATCAGCCCATTTAACTTCCCGGCTTCTTTGACCGGTGGACCCGCGGGAGCAGCCCTGGTGGCAGGTAACACGGTGGTGATGAAGCCCGCTACGGATACACCCTGGGTAGTGCGCTTGTTGGCGGAAGCCTTTCGCGATGCAGGTTTGCCGGATGGTGTATTCAATTTTGTTACCGGGCCAGGCAGCACCCTCGGACAGGCGCTGATCACCTGTTCTAACGTCGATGGAGCTACCTTCACAGGCTCATTTGGCGTGGGGATGGGCATCTTTCGAGATTTCTCCAACTGCAGCTACGTCCGCCCGATCATCCTGGAGCTGGGTGGCAAGAATCCAGTGATCGTCTCACGGCATGCCGATCTCGAGAAGGCCGCAACCGGCATCCTGCGCTCCGCTTATGGGCTGCAGGGGCAGAAATGCTCGGCTGCTTCCCGTGTATATGTAGAAGAACCGGTTTATGATGACTTAACCACCAAACTGGTGGGCATGATCAACAAGCTGGTGATTGGAGACCCAACGGAACGGAATGTATATCTGGGTCCAGTGGTCAATCGGAAATCCTATCAAGACTTTATGAATTTCACCGAAGAGCTTTCCCAGGCGGGCAATTTCTTAACTGGTGGGAAAGTGCTCACAGATGGACCCTATGCTAAAGGCTATTTCTGCCAGCCAACCCTGGTGGCGGATGTGCCTCTGGATCATCACCTATGGAAAGATGAGATGTTCGTGCCCATTACCACCGTTGCCAGGGTGAAGAACCTGGACGAAGCCATATACCAGGCCAATAACGTGAATTATGGCCTGACCTCCGGTTTTTATGGCTCGGAGGATGATATCGATTGGTACTTCGAGCATATTCAGGCGGGTGTGAACTACGTCAATCGCCCACAGGGAGCAACCACAGGAGCATGGCCAGGTTTCCAGCCATTTGGGGGCTGGAAAGGCTCTGGCTCCACCGGCAAGAATGGTGGCGGTCATTACTATCTGCCACAATATATGCATGAACAAATTCGCACCGTGATCCGGTGAACAGCATAGTACCCTTTCCTCAACCCACCAGGGTGAGGAAAGGGTGAGGATGGTATGCAGGTCGGGAAGAGTAAAATCGGCAGGTTCTTCTTTTTTATTGGCCTGATCTTATTGGTGGTTTTTTTTGCCATGGATCAGGCAAAACACCCAGCATATGGCTACTTCTGTGTTGGGGTGGTTATCGTTATTTTGGGAGCTATATTAATGCTGCGCGGCCAACCACCACCCCCTGAAAGCATGCGCTTTCGAACCCTGCGGCGGTGGCGTGAACAACAGAAAGAGAGAAAAGCTGAAAGAAAGAAAAAACCCTGGGAACATTGATGTTTCATAATAGGAGGCACTAAAACGATATGTCTAAAGTAATTCCACTTGCAGAGGCGGTACGCCAGTTCGTCAGGGATGGTGATTTGGTGTATGCGGCTGGTTTTACCCATCTGATACCCTTTGCCGCCGGGCATGAGATCATCCGGCAAGGTAAGCGGGACTTGACCCTGGCACGTGCCACCCCCGACCTGATTTACGATCAAATGGTGGCAGGGGGTTGTGCTCGCAAAGTCATTTTTTCTTATATGGGTAACCCGGGGGTGGGGTCCTTACGCATTGTGCGTACAGAGATCGAAGCCGGTAGGCTGGAATGGGAGGAATACTCCCACTTTGGCATGATCTCACGCCTTCAAGCCGGTGCAACCGGATTGCCCTTCATGCCGATGAACCCGACAGCTGCTGGAGACCTGGAGCGGGTGAATCCGAATTACCGCACGGTGAAAGATCCGTATAGTGGGGGAGAGGTGGTCGTAGTGCCCGCCCTCAAGCCGGATGTAGCCATTGTGCACGTGCAGCGTGCCGATGCGGATGGCAATGCCCACATCTGGGGCATCATTGGCGAGCAAAAGGAAGCTGCCTTTGCAGCCGAGCGGGTGATCCTGACCGCTGAAGAAATCGTAGACGAGGCTATCATCCGTTCAGATCCAAACCGCACGCTTATCCCAGGGTTTATTGTGGATGCGGTCTGCCAGGTGCCTTATTGTGCTCACCCCTCGTATACCCAGGGGTATTATGACCGGGATAATAGTTTTTACCTGAAGTGGGATGAGATCAGCAGCAGCCGTGAAGCCACCCATAACTATCTGGATGAATGGGTGTATGGCGTCAAAGATCGATCGGAATATTGGCAAAAACTGGGTGTCGAAGTTGAACAGCGCCTGAAAATCGGCAGCCGGCTCAGCGCAACCGTGGATTATGGGAAATATTAGACATGGCTGACTATACATCTTCTGAGCTTCTTACGATCAATGCCTCCCGTTTACTTCGCGATGACGATACGGTCTTTGTGGGGGTGGGCTTACCCAACCTGGCATGCAACCTGGCGCGGCGCACCCATGCCCCGAATTTATTGATGATCTACGAGGCAGGCGTGATCGGTGCTCAACCGGCGCGACTTCCACTATCGATCGGTGACCCGACGTTGGTCAGTGGAGCATTGGCAGTCTGCAGTATGTACGACATCTTCGCCTTCTACCTGCAACGTGGCAACGTGGACGTTGGTTTCATGGGTGGGGCGCAGATCGACCGGTTCGGGAACATCAACGCAACCGTGATCGGTGATTACTCTCATCCCAAAGTGCGCCTGCCCGGTTCGGGCGGCTCAATGGAGATTGCTGCCTGGGCAAACCGCTGCTATTTGTTGACGCCTCATTCGAAGCGCCGCTTCCCAGAAAAATTGGATTTCCGTACTTCGGCGGGCTTTTTGAGTGGCAGAGCGGAGCGCCAGGCAGCTAATTTGCGTGGTGGGGGCATGCTGGCTGTGGTCACGGACCTGGGTATCATGGAGCCCGATGAGACGGGCGAGCTTATATTAACTGCATTGCACCCCGGTGTGACGGCTGAACAGGCATGTGAGAACACCGGTTGGCAGCTAAAGGTAGCTCATAGTCTGCGGACAACTTTACCCCCCGACCTTGAGGAGCTGCGAATCTTGCGCGAAGATCTGGATCCGCAAGGAATCTACTTGAAGGGCAGCGCATAACATACGAGTTTTTTTCTGCCTTAATATGAACCTCTTTGCCTCCAACACCAGGTTAGCTTAGGAAATATGGCCCCCTTTTTACTGGCATTGATCCCCATATTGCTGATCCTGGTCCTGATGCTGGGCTTGCGTTGGGGGGCGGTGCAGGCCAGCATAGCTGGCTACCTGGCAGCCCTCGTGATTGCCGTTCTTTTTTTTGGCAGTGGTGTTGAGCTGCTTGGATACGCACATATCAAAGCCCTGCTCTCCAGCCTGGATGTGCTGCTGATCATCTGGGCAGCTTTCCTGTTCTATCGTGTTACCGATGAAGCCAAAGCGGTCGCCCAGATTGGTGAAGCTCTGCCCCATCTGACTGCAGACCGGGGGATGCAGGCTCTGGTGATTGGGTGGGGATTGGCCTCCTTCCTGCAAGGGGTGGGAGGGTTCGGGGTGCCTGTAGCAGTCGTGGCACCCATCCTGGTAGGTCTGGGCTTTCCGCCCATGTCTGCCATCATCATCCCATCCATTGGGAGTGGGTGGGCGGTGACGTTTGGCTCCCTTGGCTCCTCATTTCAAGCCTTGCTGGCCACCACCGGGTACTCAAGCAACGAGCTGGCATTTCCAGCCGCACTCTTTCTGGGGATAGCGGCGGTAATCACCGGTTTTTTAGTCCTACACAACGCAGCTGGCTGGCGAGGGTTGTTCCGTTTGGCACCAGCCGCCATCGTGCTGGGGGTCGTGATGGGCTTTATTCAACTTGTCGTGGCGGTTAAAGGTCCATGGAACACAGCTGCTTTCCTGGGTAGCATGGTTGGATTGCTGGTCAGCTTTGGTCTGGCACGCCTTTACCGGGGAGCCCAAGGTCAAAATGGGAGGCTGGACGGTAAAGCACTCGGGGTGGCGCTTTCGGGATATGTCATCCTGATCGCTGTCACCCTGGTCGTCCAGATGGTCGCGGCCATTAAGCACCTTTTGGGAGGTGTCGTAATCCAGGTACAAATGCCTGAGCTCATTACCAGGCTGGGATACGTCACACCCGCGACTGCCTCCAAGCCAATTTCGCTGCTCAACCATGCGGGGGCGGTATTGCTCTATGCTTCCATCCTGGCTTACCTGATATACCGTCTGGCGGGCAGGTACCAACCGGGTGCTGTCCGTAGGATCCTGGCGGGCACGGTGAAAAGAGTGCGGACGTCCAGCCTCAGCATTATCTTAATGGTCTGCATGGCGGTGGTCATGGAGAATAGCGGCATGACGGATGCGCTGGCACGCGGGTTAGCCAATTTTGCAGGGATACTATTCCCTCTCGTTGCACCGTGGATTGGTGCATTGGGTGCTTTTATGACGGGCAGCAATACCAACTCTAACGTGGTGTTTGCATTATTACAGATGCGCACAGCCCAGCTGCTTGGCTACCCGGTGGCAATCATCCTGGCGGGTCAAACTGCTGGTGCAGGCCTGGCCAGCGTGGTGGCACCGGCTAAAATTGTCGTCGGAACGAGCACAGCCGACCTGGCAGGCAGGGAGGGGGAGGTGATGCGCAAGATGCTGCCATACATCATAGTGCTGGTCTTGCTCATCAGCTTGCTAACTGCAGTGGGTATATGGGTCAAATTCTAAAAGGTGAATGCATTCTATAATAGTTTTTATTGTGAGGAGTTATGGATCAATCCACGAATAAACAACCAGTTCCCATCAACCAGCCATTACGTAAAGATCGCGCCAAAGATGATGTATGGATTAAAGATTTCCTGCAGCGGGTTCCATTTGGGATGCTCGCCACTGAATATGAGGGTCAACCCTTCATCAAGCCCACATTATTCGTGTACGATGAATCAGAGAATTCCATCTACATCCACGGAGCATTGGTGGGGCGCATGCGCACCAATCTCGAGGTAAATTCGCGCGTAAGCTTTTGCATTGCCGAGATGGGTCGCCTGCTTCCGGCTGATACTGCCATGGAAGTGGGGGTCGAATATGCCAGCGTGGTCGTCTTTGGTAAAGCTGAGGTGCTAACGGATGCAGATCAAGCCAGGCATGGCTTACAGCTGTTGTTGGACCGGTATTTCCCGCACTTGAAACCGGGGATCGATTATCGTGAAATCATCCAGGAAGAATTGAACATCACGGCAGTTTACCGGATCAAGGATTGAATCATGGAGCGGAAAGGAAGACCGTGCCAGGCAGGATTTCCCTGGTGCATTCAGCTACCAGGCTCCCTGAACATCCCATTGTAGATTGGTGACGGGTTTATATGCGAAGCATTTGGGATTAAGGATAGGTCATGAATTTAGCCTCGAGTTTTGAGCAGAAATTTGGGCATCCACCCAGGGTTGAAACACGCGCTCCTGGGAGGGTAAACCTGCTGGGTGAACACGTGGATTATAACCAGGGCATTGTCCTTCCAGCTGCGATTGACCGGGTGGTAACCCTGGCAGCTGCATCCGCCTCGAATGATATTGTTACTCTATATGCGATCGACCTGGGTGAACGAGTTACGTTTAAATTAAGTGAGGTCGAGAAGCATTGTGATATGGAGGGGAACCCCCTACCAGGTTGGACACTTTACCCGGCTGGGGTAGCCTGGTCTTTACAGCAGGCTGGACTTTCCCTGTGCGGGATGCAAGCTGTTTATAGCTCCGATGTTCCGATCGGAGCAGGATTAAGCTCTTCTGCCGCAGTGGAGGTGGCATTCGCCACCACCTGGCAGGCATTATCTGCCTGGAAGATCGATAAGTTAAGCCTGGCAAAGTTATGCCAGCGCGCCGAGAACGAATATGTGGGTGTCTCCTCAGGCTTGATGGACCAGTTTGCCAGCGCCTGTGGGGTGGAAGGACATGTGTTGTGTTTCGATACGCGCAGCCTGGAATGGATGCCACTTGAGCTGCCACATGGCACAGTCATCGTCATTGCTGATTCAGGTATTCGACGTAGCCTGGCGACATCCGCTTACAACGATCGTCGGGCAGCCTGTGAGCATGCCGTAGAGCTGTTGCGAAAGTATTTACCAGGCATCCAATCTTTGCGGGATGTCTCGACGGTTGAATTTGCGGCTTATAGCATATATTTGCCCCCTGAGATTGCCAAACGGGCTGAGCACGTGGTTAAGGAAATTCACCGGGTGGATCAAGCAATCATCGCCTTAAATCGTGGCGATGCACGTATGTTCGGCGGGTTCATGTATGCCAGCCACAAGAGTCTGTGTGATTTATATGAGGTCAGTCTCCCGGAGCTTGATGGTCTGGTGGAAATCGCCCGCGGGTTGCCGGGGATTTATGGGGCACGTCTGACTGGGGCCGGGTTTGGGGGGTGTACCGTCAACCTGGTCGAGGACAAGGATGCGTCATCTTTTATACGTGGGTTGCAGGATGGTTATCGGATGAGGACTGGAAGGGAAACCGAGGTCTATTTATGTAAGGCGAGTGCAGGGGCGGAAGCTAAACTCATTAATATATAGGTATGAATTATTGATGAATTTTTCAAAGATAACCGACAATCTGTATATCGGCACGACACCGAAAACGAGAGATTATGACCAGCTGCGCGAGCTGGGGATTGAGCTGGTGATCAACATGCGTTTCGGGTTTCCCCCCAAGCGTGACCCACATTCACCAGCCTTAAGAAGCATATGGTTACCTGTGATCGATTCGCCCATCTTCCCGATCCCCATCCGCTTGCTACAGATTGGCGTGCAAGAAGCACTAAAAGTGATGGATCACGGGGGAGTTGTGTATGCTCACTGCTCACGGGGCAGACACCGTGGTCCCGCCATGGGGGCCTGCATCTTGATTGCGCAGGGGATGTCACCAGAGGAAGCTATGAGGCTGATCGAGCAGCATAGATCAGTGGCAGACACCCATGCCTGGTATATCCAGCGACGGATCATGAAGTTTACGCGGGAGTGGACCCTGGCTAGGACAAAATAGCCAGCGCCAATTGCGATCCAAGTGCTTGCTTTAATTAGCTGCGTGCTATAATGCATCCGTGATGATGAAAGACGACGTGATTGCCTACCGGGATCGCTGGCGGGCCGTAGCTGATATCGAGTTGCACGAGCTGCGCAGTACTTCGATCGAAACTAAATGGCGTCAATTAAACTCGATTATAGACCTTGCCATCAGGTGGGGTATTTTTAAAGCTGACCCAAGTGAAGAAGGGGTTTACAAACAATGGGCAAAGCTAAAAGAAAAAGTAAACAAACGACGCTTGTAATTCCTCTCATTCTCATTGATCCATTGGATGCACTCCAGCACCTTATCGAACAATTTGAAAATAAGGGGGTGATCGTTGGAGGTATCGCCGCCAGTCTGCTAGGTAAACCTCGATTGACTGTGGATCTCGATGCTGTAATCCTCTTAGACATTGATGATCTGCCTAAACTAATTAAATTAGCCTCAAAACAGGGGATGAGTGCCCGAATTTCAGATGCTGAAGCTTTTGCCCGAAAAAACCGGGTTTTATTGTTACGGCACAACAGTAGTGGGATAGATATCGATATCTCCTTGGGTATTCTACCTTTCGAATCCGAAATGGTCGAACGGGGGCAAGATATCAAATTGAGTAACCTACACGTTCGTTTACCAACCCCAGAAGATTTGATTATTATGAAAGCGGTTGCACATCGACCGAAAGACTTTGAAGATATTAAAGCAGTCATTGCTGGCCATCCCGATCTTGATAAACAGCGTATTCAAAAATGGTTAGAACAGTTTGGTGAGGCATTAGAATCCCCGAGCCTATGGAGTGATATCGAAGAATTGCTTTAAATAATCATCGGTCTTTTTGGATATGATCACCCCTCCGATTCTATTCATCGGTCCAGTAAGAGCTGGCAAATCCACACTTGCCCACCTTGTTGCTACTCAGCTCAATTTTTCTCGCATTTCCCTAGATGACGAGCGTTGGAACCACTACCGCGAGATTGGCTATGACGATCAGCTGGCTAACCACATCATTTACAACCATAACCAAACCCCTAAACAATCGTGTGCAGAGGTATTATTGCACCTCGAATAAAACCATAGCTGCTAACGATACGACCTAAAAACAAAGGAGTGCCAGGATCGTGCTTAATCCTGGCACTTATTCGATTAATAAGACTAACGCTTCACAAGCGGCAGATATGTCGGGGATCCAACGAATAGCTGCCAGATCTCCCCACCGGTCGTTGAGTTCTCTGTCCCCACATACAGACGGTGATGGTATTCAATGGTAGAGCTATTCCAAAGTATTTTTATATTGTTGCTATCTCCGAAGCCATCCGAGTTGATCTGATTCCATACCAAACCGTCCGCAGATTGCCATATCTCGACGCCGGTGTCGTTATTATCTGTACCAGCGTACAGGTTGCCATTCCATGTGTATATCATCTCGATTTTGAAGTTATTCACATCCCCAAAACCGTTTTCGATTACGGGTTCCCAGGCCGTCCCATTCGCTGAACGGAAGATCTGTGCACCAGTGACATCGTTGCGCGTGCCTACATAGAGATAGCCTCCGTAGATGGTCATACCGCCGGTTTGAGTGTTATCTGAATCCCCGAACCCCCCGCTGCTCACTGCAGACCAGCTAGAACCATTGGCTGTCTGCCAGATTTCTGCACCACCGATCATATTCTCAATAGCGGCATAGTAATAGTCACCGAACTCTGTAAAACTGGTGGCAAGATAGTTATGCAGGCTACCATTCCCGCCAGTGACTACAGGATCCCAATCGCCCAGGTTACCGGTCGCGCTACGCCAGATTTCCAAACCATCCGTGGGATTATTCGTACCCGCATAAAGAAATCCGTCGAAAGTACCGAATGTTGAAACCCCATTGTTATTAGAATTCCCAAATCCATCTGCCACCATTTGGCTCCAGGTAGTCCCATTTGGAGTGCGCCACACCTGCCCACTGAGCCCAGCCCAACCTGTACCCGCATATAGATTTCCCTCATAGGCGGTCATATCAGGAATAGCACGGTTTGCGGTTGAATAGGCGCTGCCGAAGCCAGGCTCGCTGACTGCAGTCCAGCTTCCATTTGTCTCCCTGCGCCACACCTTTGCCCCGATCTGGTAGTTGTCAGAAGCGGCATAGAGCCGGTCATTAAAGATTTCGAGTGCTAATACTCCTGCGTTGTCATGATCTCCAAAACCGTTGATATTAACCTGCCTCCAGATGGGCACGGCTGAGTCAACCTGGGGCTGTGCGGCAGGCTGCGGCGTTTGCGCAGTGCTGGCAGTCAAACCTGCAACCAAGCTGAAGACAACGATGATGCTAATTGAGAAGAAAATCATTCTGTGTTTCATGGCTCCCTCCTTATTGTTTATATCGGTTGGTTTATGAAATTATTAGGGGAAAAGATTTATGGTTAAGTCGTTAGGACCCACCTGTTGACCTGTTATGAGATCAAATTCTCCGATTAAAGAATGTAAAAAAACAATAACCGACCTTATGGTCAGTTTCGCTATTAGCTCCCCAAAGACTTCTCCTCATAAAATGAGAAAGCGACCCATTTTGATCTTTGGTTCATCGCTTCCATACAATAAGTTACTAATGTGATTTGAGTAAAAAAATATATTATATTTCCTCCCTTTCATTACGTTTGCTGAAAATTATTATCGTCCCAATTTAATTGTGAGTCAAGGATTGTACGTCCTTAATTTCACAATCACGCTGGCGAGAGTATATGCATCCAGACAAGTGGATTATTTTCCGTATCTGGCAAGTATGCATTCTATACCTCACAGATTGATCACTTTATCCACCTGAACTTTAAGCCCCTCCAAACCGTTTTTCGTTTCTGCTAATTTGGTTTGGACTTCCGAGAGCTTGTCTTGCTCTGAGCGCACGAAGCGTGAATAGGGGGCAATTGCATTCTTTATATTTGCCATCCCACGTTCCATCTCATGCTCGAACTGGGTGCGCAAAGAATGGGTGAGCTGCTCCCGCAGATTGGCGATCTTCTGGCGCAGTTCTGCTTTCGCTTGTCGCTTGCGTGCTGGGATGATGAACAAACCAAGCAGCGCGACCACACTGGCCAGGATGATCCCGGTCGCATCCGCACTGGCGGTGGTGGCCAGGATGGTGACCAATGTACCCAAACCGACCGCCCCCACCTCGGTGGCAGCCAATGCAGCTACTGCAGTTTGTGCCCCCTCCGCCATGGAACGTGCTTCTGCTTGCCGGTCATAAGTATCGACGACCCGTTGCGCTTCCTTGCCCACACCTTCAATCAATTTCTCTCGGTTGTAATGGAAGCTGCCACCTGCCGCATCCCCGACGATGCGTTCCTGATGCTCGCGTCTGCGGTTGGCGATATGTTCCATCACCGCCTGCCACTGATGCAGGTTGGCTTCCACCAGCCAATCGATCAACTCATTCACTTTAGTCTCTATCTGCTGGGGGACGTCTGCGACAACACGTTGCTCAAATTCCTTCTGTATACGGGCTTTATTCAGCAAATCCAACACCCTGGGCAGGCGTAGGGTCTCATCAAAATAATCCTGGCCGCGCCGTTCCATCTCGAAGAGTATGTTTTCGATGTCCGACATGCGGAAGTCAAAATCCCTTTTCATATCCTGTTGGTATAGGTTAAGCTGGGTGTCGACGTCCTCCAATGTGACAAAATCTGTTTTGAGCAGCTCGAGCCGAGAATTGCTGATATCCAGATATTTATTTACCAGATGAGAGCCGACCCCCAGGGGATTCATGAACTTCAATGACAGGCGGCCTTTTTCATCCAGTTTGTCTTGTACATATTTTTCCAACGCTTCAAAATGGCTGGCTTTCCAAAGACCAGGCTCGCCCAGTTTGGAGCGTAAGGCCAGGCGGGCACTGACGGGGAAGATTTCAGGAGTGATGCCAAGCAATGCGCGTGCATTTTCGCTGATAAAATTGACCACCTGGTCCAGCTCTTCACGGCTTTGAAACAGGTCAATCTTGTTTAACACGATGATCACTTTTTTACCCCAATCGCGGATCCTTTCAAGGAACGCGCGCTCGCTCTCGGTGAAGGGTCGGTCAGCTGAGGTGACGAATAGCACCAGATCTGAGCGGGGGACGAATTGCTGGGTGATAGCCTCGTGTTGGCGGATGATGGCATTGGTGCCGGGGGTATCCACGATGTTCAGCTCTGCCAGCAGCTCTACAGGCGCCGTCAGGGTATGCAGATTTTCGCTTTCCACATGGCGTCCCTGCACCTCGCCAAACCGCAAGACATTGATCTGAGTGGTGGTAGGTGTGACCCCTTCCTTGAGTAGCTTCTGTCCCAACAGAGCATTGATAAAAGCGCTTTTACCCGAATTGAACTCACCTACCACCACCAGAAGGAAAAGCTCATCCAGCTGGCGGATGGAATCTGCCAGGGTCTGGTGGTCTTCAGGTGCCGCCCCAAATTGGATCAGAGAAACACGCAGGTCATTCAGCAGGTTGCGCGAATCTTTAAGCAAGTTTTCCTGGTCATCGGTCAAAATACGCATAAGTTGCTCTCCTCAAAGACTGATTATAGCCGCAAATCAAGTGCCGCGCACGGCTCGGGGAAAAATCAATCCAGCCTGGGGCTTGAAAGAGAGGCAGCGGATCAAGACTGATTTGGGTAAGGGCACCCAATATTAAACCAAGTGCGGCGCATGGGTTGGAAATTTTCGATAAGCCCAACCGATGCACCGCACGATTTTCATCGACTCACGGTCGATATAGTTTTATGTTCCTCAAACACTTCCTATATTACAGCTGGTGCTGGAAGCGTTGCCGGATGAAAACGGGTTGCCTCCCGACAGTCTGGAGGCGAAGGCGGAGATTTTCTTGATGATCTTATTACTTTGGCAGTCGGGGCAAGTGACCTCACCAATTTTACTGGTGCTTAATACAAGCTCCTCAAATGGTTTGCCGCAATCGGCACACACAAACTCAAAAATAGGCATGTTTTACTCCGAGGGATAAGATAACCAGTGGCAATGAAATCCACAGATGATACCTGTGCACTGGCGGTGGGAACCAAATAGTAGGATGCTGATAGCAAAAAAAGGTTACATATCTCTGTATTAAACACATCATAGGAGGGATTGATCAAACTTTAATGTTATTAGAACAAATGTTCTGGTATAATAAGGGTGTAGAAAAAACTCTCATCCCGACTTTGGATTACGGTAGGACTATGGATACTCCTCTTCAGCTCTCCCCCCGACAACTTCACCTGGTGATTGCGCCGCACCGTGCCCAGCGCCAGATGATGACCATCCTGACCGCCCGCCTTGCCCTGACCGGGCGGGTGCGCTTGCTGGATGCCGGTAACTGCTTTGACGGTTATGGGCTGGCACGCCAGCTGCGCCAGCAGACGTCTTACTGGCAACAAGCCCTCGAGCGTGTCAGTGTGGCACGCGCCTTCACCTGCTACCAGGTGGAAACGCTGCTGACGGATTCGGTCTCCGACTTCTCTCCCGTGCTGGTGCTTAACCTGCTGGATACCTTCTACGACGAGAACGTGAAGCTGAATGAGCGGCTCCGCCTGCTAGAAGTGAGCCTGGCCGAGTTGCGACGGTTATGCCGGGCGGCTTCAGTGGCGGTGAGTGCCAGTTTGCCGGCTCGCGATCAGCCGGGTGAGCTGCTCGAGATACTGGCTGGTGCAGCCGGGCAGGTGTGGAGCTTTGAAGAGCCACAGCCTGTTGAGCCAATGCGATTGTTTTAAGGAGGTTTTTTATGGGACGTACACTTCCATCTGTTACTCAAGTTTTCCTGCATGAGCAGGAGTCTTTCCTGCGCTTTCGGCGTGCCCTGCGTCGCAGTGACCAGAAGGCGCTCGACGATTTGTTCGCGGCTGCCCATAAACACCTGGCGGCTGCGGCTTATGCCTCCCATGCCCTGCCTTTTGAGATCTTTTTGCTATCGATGCTGCTCGAGGAACACAAGCAGGTGCTGCGCATGCGTTATCTGCTCTCCCCCAGCGATGCAGCTACACTGGAACAGCTGGAGCATGGCGATTCTACGGCCTACCTAGATTCAATTACGGCGGCGATGGATGCAGCCATCGCCGCCCCACTCCCCGAGCCTCCCGAGTCTGATGAAGCAGGGCCATCCGGCACGCCTCAAAAGCCGGCCGAGCCGGAGCTCCCTGCCTCACCCCCTGATCCCCCTGATGCGGGGGCGATGCTGATCAACTTTCATGGCTGAGTTGACCGGCTGGTTGCTGGATCTGTACGCTGACACCCAGTCTGGGATCGTGCTCTGGCTGATGGGTGAAGACGGGCAGCGCCATCGACTGACCCAGGATTTCCCCATCACCTTTTATGCAGCTGGTGAGCCTGCCCGCTTACGCCGCCTGTGGCGTTTCCTGCAGGCCCAGTCGGAAAAGGTGGAGCTGAAACGCACCGAGCGGCGTGATATCTTCGCACCCGGGCCAGTCCAGGTGTTGGAAGCCCAGATGTCACAAACAGCTGCCCAGCCTTACCTTTTCCAACGCGCCGCTCGTGAATTCCCTGAGCTGGCCTATTACGATGCCGACCTGCCCCTCACCACGCGCCACGCCGCCATCTATAACACGTTCCCATTGGTCCACTGCCAGGTGGAAGTGGACGAGCACGGGCGGGTGCAGGCCTTGCAGGCGTTGGATACGCCCTGGGAGCTGGACCCTCCCGCTCCGCCTCTGCGCCTGCTGGCGCTCGAGCCAGATGTCGACCCCGCTCACGCCGACCCCACAACCCTGTTCGTGCGCTCCATGAGCGTTTCGTACCGTTTCAGTCTGGAACATCCCCGCCCACTGCTGATCAACCTGCGGGCCATCCTCCAGCGCCAAGACCCGGACGTGGTGATGACAGCCTGGGGGGATACCTGGCTGCTGCCCTACCTGATCGACCTGGCTGACCAATGGCACATCCCACTGCCCTTGAACCGCGAGCCGGGCAGGGATGTCATTCGGAAAGATGAGCGCAGCTATATGGCATACGGGCAGGTGATCTACCGTGGCAAGCAGGTGCACCTGTTTGGGCGCTGGCATATCGACGGCTGCAATGCGATGCTATTTCATGAATACGGGCTAGAGGGGGTGTACGAGCTGGCCCGCGTTACGGCCCTGGCGGGGCAGACAGTGGCGCGTGTTTCACCGGGTAGCGGCATCTCCGCCATGCAGATGGTGACTGCGCTGCGTTTGGGCATCATGGTGCCCTGGCACAAACAGCAGGCTGAGCGCCCCAAGAGTGCCCTCGAGATGATGCAGGCTGACCAGGGTGGTTTGGTCTATCAACCCCTGATCGGTTTACATCGTGACGTGGCCGAGGTGGACTTCATTTCAATGTACCCGAGCATCATGCGCCACTTTAATATCTCTCCCGAAACGGTGGCAGACCCGAACGCCAAGGGCAGGGATCAATATGCCCGGCTGGAACACGTCTCAGAGCTGGGCTTGTGGATCGACCAGGATACCTCCGGCTTGATCCCCCAAACACTTGCCCCGTTGCTGGATAAACGCCTGGAGCTCAAGCTGCGTCTGGCTGAGCTGCCTGCCTGGGATCCGCGCCGCCAGACTTACCAGGCGCAAGCTACGGCACACAAATGGTTGCTGGTGACCTGTTTTGGTTACCTGGGTTACAAGAATGCCCGCTTTGGGCGCATCGAAGCCCACGAGGCGGTCACTGCCTATGGCCGTGAGATGCTGCTGCGAGCCAAGGAAGCCGCTGAAGACCTGGGCTTCACCGTGCTGCACATGTACGTGGATGGCTTGTGGGTGAAAAAGAAGGGGCTGGCGGATGTACCCTCATTCCAGCCGCTGCTGGAGGAAATCACCACACGCACCGGGCTGCCAATCGCCCTGGATGGGATCTACCGCTGGGTGGCATTCCTGCCTTCGCGCATGGATGAGCGTGTGCCGGTGCCCAACCGCTATTTTGGTGTTTTCCAGGATGGCAGCCTGAAGATGCGCGGCATCGAGGTGCGCCGCCACGATACACCCACCTGGGTGTCGGACGTGCAGATGCAGATCATCGACATTCTGGTGCATACCTCCAATGTGGACGACCACTCCACCTACCTGCCCAAGATATTGAGCCTGATCCGCAAGGCGTTGACCCGGTTGCGCACGAGCAGGGTCCCTGTGGAAGATCTGCTGGTCGCGCAGACGCTGAGCCGCCAGCTGTCAGAATACCGCACCCCTTCACCAGCCGCACGGGCGGCTGCACAGCTGGCCGCGGTGGGGAAAAACCTGCGGCCTGGGCAGCGTGTGCGCTTTGTGTACACAATGGGCGAGCCAGGTGTGTGCGCCTGGGACTTGCCGCAACCTCCGGACGTACGCAGCATCGACCAGGAACGCTACCGTGTGCTGCTGCTGCGCGCCGCAGCCGCCATCCTGCAGCCTTTTGGATTGCAGGAGGAGGATTTGAAAACAAGGGTGTTTGCCAATGCCATGGATGTAACCTTTTTTGCCCCGTCGTATCTAAAGGGTTGAACAAAATCGAGAGCACTGAAAATAAAATTAAATTGAGTGGCAAAAAGGAGAAAAACTATGGGATTTCGCACGCTTTATGTCTTCATTGATTGGTCGTCTGCTTCGCATCGTGGCGGGGATTGCGTTGATCATTATTGGCCTGGCAGTGGTGCACGGTACAGGTGGGATCATCCTGGCAATCGTTGGGTTGGTACCTTTGGCGGCAGGGCTGTTTCACTTTTGTGTGTTTGCGCCCCTGTTCGGAGGACCTTTCTGGGCTAAAGATATTAAATAACATTAATCGAATTCATCACCTGATGGGCAGCTCATACTGCCCATCTTTCAATTAAAATTAGGGTAAAATTGCACACCAGAAAGGAGGCAAACTATGAAACTATACGTCGGACAGGCAGCTCCAGATTTTACCCTGCCATCCCATTTGGACAAGGACATCAAGCTAAGCGATTACCTGGGTAAGAACGTCGTGCTGGTGTTTTTCCCTGAAGCCTGGACACCCGTCTGAACGGGCCAGATCCCGTCATACGAAGCCGATACTGGCAAGTTCGCGGGATTGGATGCCCAGGTTCTGGGCGTAAGCGTTGATCATGTTCCCTGCCTGAAAGCATGGGCAGAAAGTTTGGGCGGGATAAATTATCCATTAATGAGTGATTTTTGGCCTCACGGCAGGGTGGCAAAAATGTATGGAGTGTTCCGTGAGCCAGATGGATATTCTGAGCGCGCCATTTTCGTCATCGATAAGCGCGGCTACATTCGCTATATCGATATCCACGATATCGACCACCAGCCCGATAATGACGTCGTGCTGGAGGTGTTGCGGCGTATTGACCCGGAAGCTGCATTACGTAGTCCGGCACCTCCTCCAGTCAAACCAGAAGATATACGTTTGCCCCATGGGGGCGTTGTGATGTACTGCACACGTTGGTGCCCCGGTTGCCGAAGAGCGCGTGCCTGGTTCCAGTCCAATAACATCGAATACACTGAGGTGGATATCGATGTGACACCGGGTGCAGCAGACCAGGTGAAGAAGTGGGCTAATGGCACCCGCACGACCCCAACTTTCGATATCGAGGGGACCATCCTGGTGAACTTCGATGAGAAAAAAGTAGAAGAAGCCATCAAGGAGAAAATAACCAAGTAATCTCGCAACCCGGAAGGAAAATACTTCCGGGTCTTTTTATATTATAGGAAAATAGTATATGGCAATAGAATTTGTTGTTTCAGCGATAATTCCAGCTACACCTCAGGAAATTTACACTGCCTGGCTGAGCTCTAAAGGACATAGTGCGATGACGGGCAGCCCCGCCTCCGCCACTGCGAAGGTGGGGGATGAATTCGATGCCTGGGATGGCTATATTCATGGAAAAAATCTTGAGCTGGAGCCCGGCAAACGTATAGTGCAGTCCTGGCGGACGTCAGAATTCAGCAAGGATGAGCCAGACTCGCGCATTGAAATCACCTTAGTGGCCCTCGGTGATCAGACGAAACTCATCTTGCGACACACCGGCCTTCCACCACATGGCGGGCAATATGAGCAAGGCTGGGTGGAATCGTACTTCGACCCAATGCGGGAATATTTTTTGTCCCGCAAAACGGGACAAAAATCGGCACGTAATGCGTGATGAAAAGCGGAACGAAAAGCGGAAGGCAAAGAAGGACGGAAGTCCCACCGATATTGATTTGACTAAAGGTTTTTCTTACCCGCAGCTTGGGCAGTCTCAACTCCAATATTGGGTGTGAATACATACCCACACCCTGCCAGGGCGCTTTCAATGGCACTGATCGTCGCCAGTACATCACCCAGGGTGACTGCGCCCATGTGTCCTATGCGGAAGTACTCGTTGCGGATGGTTGGTAGCAATCCACCTGCAAGGGTCACGCCCGATTGCAAGACCCGCCCCAGGAATTCTGCTCCATTTACACCAATTGGGTAGCGTGGTGCAGTGAGGGTGTGGGCTGCATATTCCGGTCGTATGGGCACCTGACTCAGTCCAAGTGCTCCCAGACCTGCTTTGCATGCCTGGCTGATGTTGACATGGCGGGCAAAACGTGCTGGCATACCCTCAGCCAGGATTTGCCGAAGGCTTACGTGGAGCGCAAAGATCAGATTCACAGGCGGGGTGCCAAAGTAGCTTGGTTTGCGGGCTTCATAGGCTTGCATGATGGGCAGCCAGTTCGACCAATCGGCGTAATAATTCAGCACGGGAGCAGCACGCTTTTGAAAGGCTTCCATAGCTCGTGGTCCGATCATCAATAGAGCCAGCCCCGGTGGCACGCCAATCGCCTTCTGTGAGGCAGTCAGGGCAAGGTCGACACCCCACGTGTCCATCTGCAGCTCCTCGCCCGCTACAGAACAAACCCCATCTACGATGACCAATACCCCGTATTGTCTGCCCAGTGCAGCAATCTCCTTTACTTCTGCAATCACGGCAGTTGAGGTGTCCACATGCGTGATGGTTATCAATTTGTATGTTTCGGAATCCAAAGCGGATTTTATCAATCCCAAATCAGGTCGGCTGCCAGGTGAGGTGGAGATGCGTGTCACCTGTGCGCCATAGCGCTGCAGGATTGTGGCAAAGCGCTCTGAGAAATAGCCCGTGTCGACCACCAGGGCTTTATCACCTGGTTCTACCAGGTTCGCCCCGGCGCAGTCCATTGCCAGGGTGCCTGAGCCAGCCAGCACGAGGGGCTGTCCGGTCGGGCTTTCAAAGACTTGGCGCATATCCTGCAAGGAATGCCCGAAAGCTTCAATAAAAGCCGGTGCCAGGTGGCTGGTGGTGGGTTCTCCCATTGCAGCCATTACAGCAGGCTCAAATTCAACCGGGCCCGGGATCATAAGTAAGGTTCGGCTTTTCATACGTGTTCTCCAGTAATATCGTTATTCGTCGGTAGCTCAATACTGACTATATCGTCGTCAATTCTCACCAGACTACCATGGGGGATATGCATGGATGGGTAGCTGGTCCACACAAACAATCTCTGCAATGATACAGCCAACTGCAGTGATGGTCTCACATTCGGCATTCAGGATGGCGAGTGGGGCATGACCATTGTGCTTGAGCCGGTATAGAGTGTAGGAACCTACCGTGGATCCCTTGCCAGTTGGAAAAACCAACACCCTCCCGGCAATGCACTTCCCTTCCAGTTCGTGCCCGCGCTCAACAACGACGCCTGTCTCAGGGTCAATCCCCCCATAGAATGAGATGGCCTGTGTGGTTACCAGCGCTTCTCCCTGTGCTGTCCCGGGATATATGCTGCGACCTTGAAGTCTCATTTCAATGCCAGCAGTACCACTTCATCAAATGGCAGCAATGCCGTCTTGAATTTGTTCTTGGCATAAGCATAATAACACGCTTTGGCACTGTCGGTTGCCATGGCAGTGAAGCGACCACGGATTGGGGCTACGACACAGCAGGTATCGGCTGCAAACTTGGCTCCTGCCTCTTCGATGACGCGAGTATAGCCCATGCGGTCGGCAATTTGCTTGGTTGGGCGGGCGGTAGTGATCCAAAACTCCTTATTTACCTGCTTACCTTCCAACAGGCTTGCAATCCGAGCGATCTCGTGCAGGCTCAGGTGTGGGCAACCCAGGCTGACGAAATCCACCTCTGCTTCAACTGCATCATTGAGGGAGCGAATACAAGCCTCCAGATCAGCCTGGTTGATAATTATCTGTTCCACAGGGGGAGTAAACAGATCAGCTTCAGGGGTGATGCCCGCCAGGTGGAAAAGTGCAGCTCCACCATAGGTGGCAATACTGGCGCAAAAAGATTTCAGATTCTCAGCGGTTGCAGAGTGCACTCCCAGTATATATGGGATGGTTTTCGAAGCTTCGATCTTTTCTCCGATCACTTTTCCCAGTGCACCGAAATCGCTATTCTCAACTAAACGCGCATTGATTTGGTATGTAACTGCCGGGACACGCTTCTCTGGCAGATGCATGCCATATTCTGGTGTGCGCCCGGTAAGGGCAGCAGCCAGGGCAGATGGGCCTCCTTCTCGGTTGGTACGTGCACCAATGATCGAATTAGCATAGCACACCGCAGAGCTTTCCGACCAGGCCAGGTGCTCAGCATAACGCGGAAGGTTGCCGATGAGATAAGGGGTGCAAGTGCAGGTTGCGGTTACACCCATACGCGAGAACGCCTCCAAAACTCGCATCTGCTTTTCAGCAAAATCTGGCGGTATGCCCAAAGCATGCCAATTTTCGGTGTCCATTCCAGCTGGGTTAAGGGTGGTCAGTACGCGTGCCCTGCCTCCCCCATCTGCCATCTCGGACAGGAATTGTAAGCCTGCCTCACCCAGATTGTCATAGCTAACTCCCGCGATCTGGACTGACGAAACGGGGATCATACGCTTAGCCCCGTAAATATCGCCCAAGGCAACCAGGATCTGCATGGCTTTTTGCGTCGCCTGCCCCTGTGCACCTGCAAGCATTTCCTTCTCTTCCAAGGTAAGCTGCATCTTCTTAGCCCTTATTATTTAATCGGCTCTCCATCGGTCTCAAATCCAACCCATTCTTTCATACCTTTGATATATTTGTCGATATCCACCACAGGGAAAAGGGCTTTATCGAAGCCTTTACCGTGCGTGGCGAGGGGTTTGGTCAGGTCAAAACCAAGCTTGGTGGTGAGGTGTGTACCGGTTGCACTGCGCTCACTGGATGGGTCGAGGCTTGAGCCCGGTTCTTTAGGCTTGATCACCAGGTCAGTCTCCCCCTGGAAGCGCGTCGCCAGCGCCCATTCCACCTGCTGTGGGTTATAGATATCGATATCCTTATCGACTACGAAGACATGCTTACATGAGCGATGCCCGTCGAAAGCTGCCTGGATGGATTTTTTACCATCCTCCTCCGATTGCTTATCGATCTGCACGATGGCATGCAGCCACGAGCAGCCACCTGGATTGAGATTGACATCCAGGCACCTGACGACCTGATTGACTTTTTTGAAGATAGTGGGCTCACGTGGCATCCCCATGAGCAGCTTATGCTCGAGCGCACCTGGTAATAAGGCATGCCAGATGGCATTTTTACGGTGGGTGATGGTTTTAACCTCAAACACCGGCTCGTTGCGGACAATATCATAGGTCTCGGTTAAGTCGACGAACGGTCCTTCTGCATGACGCCGGTCACTATAGACGGTGCCTTCAAGCACAAACTCGGCCTCGGCGGGAACAAGCAAGTCGACCGTTTTGGCATGTACGAGTTCGAGCGGCGATTTCAGGCAAAGTGACGAAATTGCGTTGGCGATTTCCAGCTCATCGATGCCGAGCTCGACGGAAGTGGCAGCCGCCACCAATACGTGCGGTGGCACGCCAATACAAACCGCGACATCCAGGCTACCCAATTCCTCCAGGAATCGGTGGAAGTGACGTCCGTGTACCACTCGGATGGCCAGCTCGGTCTTGGAGAACTGCATGGCGCGGTGAAAATCCAGGTTTTGACCATATTTGGGATGGCGGGCAATGAATATTCCTGAGCTGATGTAATTGCCGCCATCCAGGGCACAATGGCGCAGGATCGGTAAGGCATCCAGATCGGGATGTTCAATGACCACTTCCTGGCAGGGCCCTGAGGGGATGACCGGGCAGGGAGTGCGTGTCTCGATGGAATGCATGAGGGTGGGGATGATGTCCTTGACCTGGATTCCGAGGTAATCAGCAAAGGCTGCTTTTGTACATAACAGGTTGCCCATAACATGAAATTGGCTTTCTTTCACGTTTTCAAACATAACCGGGCGCGGTTCGGTTCTTTTAAGGATTCCAGCCATTTCGTACAGTCTTGGAGACTGGAGCATTTAGGGTGAGCAGTTCACCCGAATTTGTCAGTTGTTTTATATAGGTACGCAAGGTCATATGGCACCTTTCAATTAAGCTGATGATAAGTGCTTATACCATTAAACTGACTAGTTTTGAGGAATATTTATTGTTTATTGGGTTACTTGTTGGGTAGATCAACCTCTTCCCAGGTCACACCACCATTCACAGTTTGCCAGAGGGCAGTATTTACCTGACAGCTGAAGTCGGGGGATAATTTTTCACCGCTGCAGGAGCCCGTGGAGGTCGCTGCCCAACCCAAGCCATTCTCCTGCCACCCCGATAAATTGGTGCTTTCAGGCAGGGTTGATAGGGAGAACAGGTGCTCTTCGCGCTGGGCAATTTGCCAGGTAAGACCGCCATCTATGGTATGGTAGAGATCATCATTATGGGTATTAGGCAGCCAACCCTCCTCATGGGAGGTAAAGTTGATTTTATCGGCAGTAGGCAGATCATAGGATTTCCAGGTAAGGCCACCATCACTCGTTTTCATCAGGATGCCGACGTCGAATGCTTGACTGGTCTTTTTTTGGATGACCACCCAGCCAGTGGTGGGTGAAGTAAATTGAAGCTGGAGCGGTTGCCATTCGTCGGGTGGGAGGGTCAGGTTAAGGCTTTCCCAGGTTGCGCCCCAGTTGGAGGAATGGTATAGAACTCACCTGTTCTTGGTTTTGAGTGGAGAGTGCCCATGCCTGCCCAGAGGGCAAGAAATAAGCCAGCATGAATGGATGCAGGGGAGATATCAGTCCAGTTTTTGCCTTGATTAGTAGTCCAATACAAGCGGTTTCCTGAGACCAGCCAGCCTTGCTCGGATGACAGCCAACCCGCATCCTCAATGGACGGGCTTGATATGACGGTTGGGGTAGCGAGCGGATTGGAGGGCGGCATCGCCACCACCCCATCTGCAACATCGCTATCGATCGCAATCCCAATACCTCCCCAGCTCTCATGATGGTCTCCTGCGTACTGGCGGATGCGCTGGTGGTTGGTCCACAATCCTTGAAGCCAGGGGATGCTAAGCACAGAGGCATAAGGGTCATAGGTATCCGCGTACCACGAAGCTGCCCAGACATCATCAGGGATATGTGCCAGGGTTGCCCAATCTTCAACATAAGAGTTGTGTGCACCGTACCCCCCGGCTAAATTGCCCAATTCGTGCAGGCGTTCCACCCAACCGTTCATAAAAGAGGCAGCCACCTGACGACACTCCGTGCTTGCTCCTCCAAAGACTTCTAGATCGTAATAGATGATTGTGCCTCCCAAGCCATCATTGGTAAGACCAAGGGAGGCAGCCCTGGTTGAGGCAACCTCAGCTTCTTGTCGGCCTTGTTGATAAGAGACATTCGGATCAGAGCTCATTTTTTGCGACCAGGGTGAGCAGGGTGCCTGTGGACCCACCCAGGTGGGGATGAAGCTCCAACCTTGCTGGTGAACAGCCTTGACCCAGGCAGCATCCACCCCGGCACATGTGGATGGCAGTTGAATTCCTCCGAGATACAGACCATAGATTGAATACGGGCTGGTGTTCCACCATGTCTGCATCTTGGAAATAGAAGGCAGTCCGCACACATCGAACCCTTGCGCCTGGATCACACCCACATCTGGTGGTAGTCGTCCGGAGGGATCGGCCAGGTGGACCAGGGGGAGGTAGATTTTTGACCCGGCGGGGCGCGTGAACGTGAAGCGCATGGCGCTGAACGAGACGGTGGTGCTGTATTCCGGCTCGCCGTTCAGATCAGTGAGGCTCACATAGCCAACATCCCCGGCATTGAAATAAAATTCACCTAGATCGAGCCACTGGTTGCTGAGTGGGACCTGACTCAGTGAGCGGTTGGAAACACCGTAGGCGTGATGGATGGAATAATGTGCATCGGTAGAATCGGTATTGATCGTTCGCCCTTCACCTGTGCACCAAATGATGGGAGGGTGTCCCGCGATATAGGCTTCCACCCGGTAGTATCCAGCCTGCGGAAAAACCGGGTGCCACTCGCCATAGTTGGTCGAGTGAAGTGGATTATCGGTATTCAAGGTGAGGTACGCACTGTGACCGCGATCGTTATTAAACGCATACCAATAAGTTTGCGGGCAGGAGGTATACGCCGGGTGTAGCTGAGGGTCCTCGACGATCACCTCGATAGCCTGAGCTGCTGGCGATCTGGAAACCGGCAGCAGTAGACCAACAATAAGGCTGACCAGAACTAGAGATCGAATCAATCTAGGGTGGAATAAAAGTCTGAAATTCATGGGTCACATGGGGTCATGATAGATGTTGTATCTCAATAAGGCAGATTTATGCAAAGAACAAAAATCGTAGTTGCAATAATGTTGCCGGATTGAGATCCCTATCGTTATAGAATATCCTTATTAGGCTGAGTAATACCATTAATAATTGCATTAATCTTATATTTGCTTATTTTTTTTGCTGAAATATATCTTATCCGCTAGCAATAATAATGTCAACATATTACCAGTGGGGAAACCTGGGTCACAAAGCGTTACTTTGATTTTCCACATGCATATATTGGTATTGGACTTTGGACTAAAAATTGCAACCAAATGAGTATTGACGGTATTAACCGTTTTTCAGTCGCTGAGATGAACATTCTCCACAGCGCCACCATACATCGGGATGGTTTATGCCTGTAAATGTTCCCGTTGTAGCAGTTGTTTGATTAGGAGGTAGACATGAGATTAAAACTAAAAAAGTCGATCCAATTAATCGCCATCATCATGATTGGGATTTTCTTGGTTGCGACGGTTGTGGTTTTCGCCCACAAGTCTGCAGATAGGGTGCTTGCTAACGGACCCATTCTTCCACCGGCAGGATACCCCAAGCTGACGCTTTCCACCAAGGTGGTTACGCCAACTCTTGCTGAAACGGATGGGGCAGTTTTGGAATACAACCTGGAGATCCTCAACACCGGGGCATATACCGCCTCAAATGTTACCCTGTTTGATGCCATCCCCAATCATACGACCTATAACAACGATGTACAGTCAAGTGCATCGACACCCCCCGAGTACACGGATGGAGTACTCTTATGGACAAGTGGTGTGGTTGGTTTTGATACCTCGGTGGTTATCACTTTCAGCGTCACTGTCACACCAGGATATGCGGGGATCGTCTCCAATACTGCCATGATCAGTGACCCGATGATAGAAGGACCGGTCACCGTCATGGCTGAGACGCGCGTCACAGATCACCCAATGTTCGAGATTGCCAAATCCGCCACCCCGGCTCTGCCCGGCAAGAACAAGCCGCTCACCTATGAGCTGGTGGTCACCAACCAGGGGCAGAAGGCCGAGGGCACAACCATTATCGTAACCGACAGTGTCCCTGCAGATACCACCTACAATAGCGTGGGTCCGGATGGTTCGGTCAGTCCCGGACTTGATGTGGTGACGTGGACCCGCTTGGTTAACCTTGATTTTGGCGATACGACTGCATTTACCTTTAGCGTAAATGTAGGAGATGTGCAAAGTGGTACCGTCATCCAAAATGATAACTATGGAATCGTAAGTCCCGAGATTGTCCCAGGTGAGCCGTACACAACCACGGTGATCGATCCGATCTTCATCCTATCCAAGAGCATCTTTCCAGATCCACCTGGCTCGAACAACGAGATGACTTACACATTGACGGTCCTCAATTTGGGGTCGATGGCGACTGATCTGGTGATCACGGATACCGTCCCAGCTGATGTGGAGTATTTACGGGGGGGTGATTCGTATGAGGACGGCATAGTCACCTGGCAACTGCCCAGCTTGAATACGCGCGAATCTGCGCAGGTCACATTCACGGGTTATATCGCCGATATTGCCGATATTATTGTGTTGAATGATGATTATGCTGTATGCAGCGCAGAAGGAGTGTGTGCTTCTGGCATTCCAGTCCCTAGCTTGATCGTCGGGCCAACTTTTGAGGTGACCGCATCATTGGACCCCATCGCTCACAAGCCCGGGGGTGGCACTTCAGATGTAACGCCCACTTTGACTATCCGTAACCTGGGTCCCGGAAATGCCTTGGATGCTACTGCACTGCTTACCTTTGGACGTATCAGTGTTAGTAATGTGGATGTCTTGAAAGTGATACCCCCAGACGTTGGCACATTCGCAGAAGGTCCACCCTGTACTATATGGCCTAATTGTTTAAATTATGTATGGACGGGTAATCTGGCCGTAGGCGATCTGATCACGATTACTACCATCGAGGGTCAGAGCACCATTGGCGGTGAAGAATGGACGCCTTATACCGCCACGGTGGTTGTTACAGATGAGCTCGGCACTTACGTCACGGAGCCCATAACTGCCACGGCAATTGGGCATGTCACGCACATGTCCAATCTGATCCCGACAAAAACCGCTCCCGCCGAGATTGGGCCTGGGCAAACCATGACCTATACCATCCAGGTTTTTGACAGTGGTTTAAGCACAGAA
Source organism: uncultured Chloroflexia bacterium (assembly GCA_963828845.1). GTDB lineage: Bacteria > Chloroflexota > Anaerolineae > Anaerolineales > UBA4823 > FEB-25. The sequence continues at coordinate 121,183 of CAWHGE010000006.1, read as the reverse complement.
GCACCTCCTGTTTTGACAGAGACTGTCCCATCCAGTGTGACCTTACTCTCAATCAGTGATGGTGGCATCTCGCAAACAATAGAAGGTCAGACAGTGATCTCATGGACATTGGACGCGATGAATCCAGGAGATACCTTCTATCGCTCCTTTGAAGTCATGGTAAACCCACTCCTGGTGAGCGGGACATTGATCGTCAATGATGATTACCGTACTTCTGTGTACGAGAGTTATATAAAAGATATCAAAACAATCCTGGGCGAACCCGTCACTACAACTGTTCATGAGGTAGGTCTAATCGATTCGTATAAAACCGTCACTCCCACCTGGGCTTTGCCAGGCACTGGGACAGTTTTGACCTATGTGGTGCATGCGGTGAACTCAGGGCCCAACAACCTGAGTGATGTAAAGGTGAGTGACATATTCCCATGGCAGAATAGCACCTACCAGCGTGATGCAGAGGTGAATTCTGGAAGCCTGATCAGCGATATCGTCAGCCTTGAGTGGACTGGGGATATCGCAGCGTATTCCGAGACCCTGATTACATTCACTACCCTGGTGGATGATTTCTTCGAAGGGGTGCTAACCAATACTGCTACCATCAGCCATACCAGCCTGGTCCAGCCGGTGGAGGTCACAGCTGTAGCCTATATCACCGATAAACCTGTTTTACGTATCGCCAAAATCGCTACGCCTGACCCGGTGATGGTGGGTAATTCACTCCTGTATAAAATTCAGGTGACCAATCTGGGGCAACAGGCGACTCGTCTTGTGGTTACCGATACCATTCCAGCAAATACTTCCTATATCATCGGGACTGCCAGCTCTGGTGGATTGCTGGAGAATAATGTGATCCGCTGGAATTTGCCGGTACTCGACCCTGGCGAGACATTGAATTTAACCTTCCAGGTGACCGTTCAGGGAGGAGTCGCAATCATAAATGACAGCTACGAGGTCAGTTGTGATGAAGGTGTGTTTGCTTATGGCGAGCCGGTCATCACCCGGGTGAAATATCCGGGTCAAATGCTCCTGCCGGTCGTGTTTAAATAACAAATCGATGTAAAATCAAAAAGAGCACCTCAGATTTGAAAACTGAGGTGCTCTTTTGTTTGGTGGGCCCAGTAGGGATCGAACCTACGGCCAAACGGTTATGCATCCCACTACAGCTTTTGCTGCCTCTTTCGAGTTTGTGGGCTGGACTATCCCTTCACCCTGAAAAAGGGTGCCTGCCGTCTAGTCTCTACACCTTCCCTGAGGGGGGCTTGGCTCGGGATTACCAAAAGGGTGAAACAGGCTTCCCCGAATTTGACAGGATTCACCGTGAATTTCCTAACTGGTGGCCCTTTGCAGAGAATCATATCGAATGTACCATACGGTTATGACAAACTACTCTAACTGTATTGTTTGCGGTAAGCCTCTTATTGGTAAGCAAACTAAGTTCTGTTCCACAGTCTGTAAGAATCGTGATTTACAAAGTTATGAGGCTCAAAAACGTAGAGGACTTGCGAGAAAACAAAATCTTATAAAAACCGCTGGGGGACGTTGCACAATTTGTGGTTATCACAAAAACCTGGCTGCACTCGTTTTTCATCTTACTGACTCAATGGAAAAAGATTTCAAGCTGGATATGCGTTCATTATCCAACCGGAAGTTGGAGCCAGTCTTGAGAGAGATCGATAAATGCATCCTGGTGTGTGCGAATTGCCATGCAGAATTGCACAATCCACATCTCGAATTAGATTCACTGCCTTAAGCCGTCCGCTCTGCCGCTGAGCTATGGGCCCATGTTAAGGTGCTTGGCTTTCAGTGATCAGAATGGTTTCGGTTAATCAATTTACATTGACCACTGTAAACCATGGATTTTTATTTTATCATACCTTCTACTTGCGGGGGATTTACCTTTTACAGACCCTGCTGACCTCTGTCTTCTAAACAGGGTTGGCGAGCTGTCCATCCTTTAGCTCGATTACGAGATCAGCAAATTGCCAGACGTTTGGATCATGGCTCGCGACCAGGATGGTCACGTGTGTCTGCTTAACAATCTCGCGCATCAGTTCCATGATGCCTGTCCCGGTAGCGGTATCCAGCTGACCAAGTAGTTCGCCCATGGGCTGATCAGAATAATCATCACGATAGCGGCTGACGTGTGAAAATGAAAACGGCTCGATCGCCAGAACATCAAAGGCGGGGATTAATTCGTGAATTCTGGCAAAGCTGCTTCCTTTACCAAGCCATTATGAAGATAGTTCCTAAAAATATGATTTATGACTTAGGGGGTTAGGAAATTCCTGATTCATTTCATCAACCTTTACTATTTATTAAAGAAAAAGCCTCCCAGATCTGGCCGGCTAGAGCGGGCGACGGGATTCGGACCCGCGAATATCAGCTTGGAAGGCTGATGCCTTACCACTTGGCCACGCCCGCAATTCTGTTAAGTTACTTATGCCTTTTTTCCGCCTGTGTTACTTGCGGAGTGAGTGACATTTTACCACAATTGAATATGGGTACGAATGGGGATAAACGAAACGGATTGAAAAATGGAGCATGCACCTGGCTCAAAGCGCCATTTACCAGGATTCGTGGCATTCGCCCCTGTCTGAATAAAGAATATCTTATGCGACCAGCTTTCCTTTGTATGCTACTCTTGATCACTTTTGCAGGTCTCCTCACCGTATACTTGACTCAGGGTTTTGGTTTTGCTATACTGAATGCAGGCAGGGGCAATAAAATATAGTTTAGTTATCTGCACAAAATCTTTACAGAATACTGCTGCAAGTGGAACAATAACTCTTTCGCTCACAGTGATAATTTGTCTTAGGAAGGAGGAATAAATCGAGAAGTGTAACCTAGGGTTTTTCGATGGTGAGAATATTTCGTAAGCGATACTTTGTAGGATAAAACCGGATGTTGATACAAGAGGAGAGATAAAATGAAAAAGTTTTCGATAATGCTAGCGATCGTATTAGCACTTTCACTGGCCCTGGTTGGGACAGCCCTGGCGATTTCGAATGGCCAACCGGATGGGAATAACCATCCTTATGTAGGCATGGCCATTGGACCTGCCACCGGGGGTGGGTATTGGGTTTGTTCAGCTGCCGCCATCTCGCCAACGGTGCTCGTAACTGCCTCCCATTGTTTTGAGGGACCTCCCGTCAGGGTTTCTTTCACTGAAGGCTCCCCCCGCGTTTATGTAACAGGGACATGGACACCCAATCCTGATTGGTGTATCGGCTGTGGCAATGGACTCCCAGGCTTCGATTCGCACGATGTAGCCGTGATTGTGCTCGACGCACCAGTGTCTCTGCCGCAGTATGCTCAATTGCCGACGGAAGGTTTGGTAGATACATTACCGATGGGAACCAAGGTTGATTTAGTTGGCTACGGTGTTCAATTTGATAGTGGGGGTGGTCCAAGATATCCCGAGGATGGGGCTTTCACGCGCTACTATGCCCCTACCTTGTTAGTCGCCAGTAATTTCGTGCATAGCGATGAATACATCAGGCTTACTGCTAATCCCGCCAAGGGCAAGGGCGGTACTTGCTTCGGCGACTCAGGTGGCCCTGACCTGCTGGGTGGGACAAATATTATCCTGGCTGTCAACTCCTACGTGACCAATGGGAACTGCGCTGGAGTGACGTATTCGAATCGCATAGACACTTATGCCTTGGATTGGATAAAGTCGTTCCTTCCCTAAGATTATGCACTTTATGAAAGATTGAGCCGCTCTTTGCAGCGGCTCTTTTCATTTCCAATAGGGCTTATCAAGCATACGATAGGTCCTCAGCGAAGAACCTTCACCGCCTCCCCGATCTGGTGGATCGCTCTTTGGATATTCTCAATGGAGTTCGAATAGGTCAGTCGCAGGTAGCCCTCACCGTATTTGCCAAAGGAAGAACCTGGCAGCACTGCCACGCCTGCTTTTTCCAATAATAGAGTCCGCCATTTCAGATGAAGAAATGCCGAAGGATTTGATGTTCGGGAAGACGTAAAATGCTCCCTGTGGGCGCTGGCAGGTGATCCCTGCGATGGCATTCAATCCATCGACAATCGCATCCCGCCGTCTTTGATATTCGGCGACCACCGCATCTACCTGGTCTTGCGGTCCGGTCAGAGCTTCGATGCCAGCAATCTGGACGAAGTCTGCGGTGCAGCCGACGGAGTGCGTCAGCAGCAGCTGTACCACCTGCGCCAGACTTTTGGGCATAATGCCATATCCCAATCGCCAGCCTGTCATGGCATAGGTCTTGGAGAAGCCATCCACGATGATCGGTCCTGTCCATCATACCCGGCAGGGAAGCAATCGATGGGACGCGGCGTGATCGTACGCCACGCGGCTATAGATCTCATCGGACATCACCCAGAAATTGAATTTCTGAGCGGCTGCTGGCGATCTCTTCCAGATCTGCCATGGGCATCACCCCGCCGGTGGGATTGCTGGGTGAATTCAGGATGACCAGCCTGGTGCGCTCGCTGACAAGCGGTGGAAAGCCTCCAGGTCAAAGGAGAAATCTATTCTCCTCCTTGAGTGGCACGGGGACCGGGATACCGCCGGCCACACGGATCATGGCCTCATAGGTTGGGAAGCCCGGGTTCGGGTAAATCACCTCATCACCCGGCTCGATCAACGCCAGGGCTGGGAAGAACAGGTTGGGTTTGGCGCCTGGGCTGACGACCACCTGATCCGGGTGAATCTGCAAGCCATGCCGCTTGCCGGCATCCTCGGCGATCACCTCGCGCAGTGACTTCATTCCAATGGGAGGCGTATAACGCGTTTGCCCTTCAGAAATGGCGCGAATGCCTGCCAGCCGGATGTTGTCAAAGGTCTCAAAATCCGGCTGGCCAATTTCCAGGTGGATGATCTCGCGCCCGCTGGCTTCCAGTTCTTGCGCCCGCGCCAGCACCTGGTAGGCGCCCTCGGGTTTTAAATGACTGGTTCTAGAAGCATAGCTCATAGCATCCCCATCAGCTCCTCGTATTCATCGTCTTTCATGGTGAACCAGTTTTCCGGCTGCGGGAAGGATTTGTCCGAGACTTCCTGGACGTATTGCTTGAGGCCGTTCAGGATAACCTCTCCAGCATTGCCAAACACCTTGGCCATGCGCGGCTTGAAGCGAGGGTATAAACCAAACATGTCATGGTAGATCAGCAGCTGTCCGTGGGCATGCGGTCCTGAGCCCAGGCTCATGATGATGCAGTTTTCAGCCCGCTCGGTGATGATCTTGCACACCCGGTCAGGGACCATCTCCAGCAGGACGGCAAAAGCGCCAGCCTGCTCCAGGGCTTTGGCAGCATCGATGATTTTCTTGGCTGAGCGGGCAGCCCGGCCTTGAACCTTGTAGCCGCCCAGGGCAGCAGCGCTCTGCGGGGTCAGGCCCAGGTGACCCATGGCAGGGATGCCGGCATTGACAATCCCCTGGATGCGGTCGGCCATCTCGATGCCGCCTTCCAGCTTGATCGAATCGCAGGCTGCCTCGGCCATAAAACGCCCGGCGTTGCGAATGGCAGACTCAACGCTGGGCTGGTAGCTCATGTACGGCATGTCCCCCACGATAAAGACGTTGGGTGCTCCGCGGCGGACTGCTGCTGAATGGCGGATCATATCGTCCATGGTGGCGGGCAAAGTCGTCTCATAACCAAGCATGGTCATTGCCAGGCTATCGCCCACCAGGATCATATCCATGCCGGCCTGCTCCTGCAAATAGGCCGTTGGATAATCGTAACAGGTGAGCCAGGTGATCGGCTCGTGGTTGGCGACCTTGTTGAACAGATAGGGTAGGGTAACTTTCTTGCGGTCTGTCATATTTAATCCTCCGTTATTCGATAGGGTGCAGGTAGATGATTGGAATATCTTATTATATTCTCATGGGGTAAAGCTGTGCAATCCAATCCTTGGTTTAAATGGGGATCGACATATCAGCAATTTCGATAACTTCGCTGTTACTCAACTGATCTATCAGGCGTTTGATACCGCCCTCGTTGTGAGTTGGTAGGAAAATTACCTTCCCAAAATGTTTATCCATTGAGATAAAATGCTCTCTCATAACCTTCAGCCTTCTGAGGTTAATATTTAGGCTTTGGCAGTTACGAAATGTTATTTCTGACTTTATTTAGTTAACTGATGCACTGTATTGTAAATAACCTCAATCGATTATCGGTAATAGAAATCATTTCCTTAGGAAGAGAAATGCACACTGAATCAATTGCACAATGGCAACATACCCATATCTTTGGTCAGGACAGAATCCGCTCAGGAGAGCAGCGAACATTAGCCGTCATTATCATCACTTCGTCTGATGATGGTGGTTGAAATCGTAACCGGTTTGGCGTACGGATCGATGGCCTTATTTGCCGATGGCATCCATATGGGTTCGCATATGGTCGGGTTGGGGATCAGCTTCCTGGCATACATCTATGCCCGCAAGCACGCCCATGACCAGGAATTCAGCTTTGGCACAGGCAAGGTGAATGCTTTGGCAGGCTATTCGAGTGCCATTTTCCTCGTCATCATTGCCCTGTTCATGGGATATGAAAGTATCAACCGCTTTATCCATCCGGTCACCATTGAATACAACCAGGCAATCCTGGTGGCGGTGATTGGTTTGGTCGTCAATGGCGGCAGCATGCTGATCCTGGGAGAAAAAGGGCACACCCACACCCAAAGTGATGGAACTCGATCACGCTCATGACCACGCAGATCATGAGCATGAGCCCGAACATGATCATGATCCCACCCCTGATCATTCACGAGCATACCCATGCCAAAGGTGCAGACCACAACCTGAAGGCAGCCTATTTGCATGTGCTGACGGATGCGTTGACCTCCATTCTGGCAATCATCGCTTTGTTAGGCGCTAAGTATTTTAAGCTGAACTGGATGGATCCATTCATGGGCGTGGTCGGTGCATTCCTGGTGATAAAATGGTCAATCGGCTTGATCCAGGGGACAAGCAAAGTATTGCTCGACCACCAGATCCCAGCTGACATCCAGAAGAGGATCATCGGGATATTGGAGAGTTACAAGGATACCAAGGTCACTGATCTACATATTTGGTCCATTGGTCCTGGGATATACTCTTCAGAGATCGGAATTGTGACCAAGTACCCTGAGTCGCCCGATAGATACAAGGCCCTTATCCCGGAGGACACCGGGGTGGTGCATACTACCATCGAAGTGCATCTATGTCCTGATTAATATTGGATGGTTCCGAAGTCTTCGAGGTTACTGATAACTAGGCAAAGCTACGTTGGAAGGATATGTACTTCTTCCTTGGTATGGTTCCAAGACTCCCCTCATTTTGGGGAATTTATTTACTTCCATCGTGATTGATGATTCACAGTACTCCTGCCTTGCCCAGCCGCATCAGCAACAAGGCAGTTGTTATGATGCCTATGTTGTACAAAATTGCTCCGTGAGGATTGAGGTTGACATTGCCCAGGTCGCTCAGCCAATTCCTCATCGGGGAGATAGGGCAGCGGGTATCGACTGTAAGCAAGCAGGGAAAACACCAGGTAGCATAGAACCACCAGTAACCCTGCGATGAAACTAATGGATTGGTACCTTTTCATGAGATCATTTTCCAGTCGAACTGCTCAAATGATTAGATTCTACCGCCCAATGATACTTTTTAGAGTCGGGGCTGGCAGTAGCTGGTATCTGCCACATCATGACTGTGTGATGCTATTGCACTAGGCTGATGGAGTAGGTTGCAGCGAATTACTTATACCTCATGACCCTTCTGAATAGAATAGCGAGCAGTACACTCGATACTGGCATGATGATATCCCATACAATCAGTCCTCCAAGTAAGATGTTCATGCTCCATCCAAGTGCATACCCAATCATTCCTCCGATACCCAGGACACCATTGATGATAAACAGCCAGCGAATCATATTTTCCAATTTCCCGTTTGGAAAAATAAAAGCTGCTGATAGTGTCGCCAATCCCATAAATCCATATCCAAGCACCTCAATCACCCACATGATGGATTGCGGATCATCCATAGCGAACACTTCAGAATAGAGGTTCTTCTGTACCAGAGTCAATTGCATGTAGTAATTGAAGCCGATAAGAACTGCATACCCAAGCGTAAAAAGTAGTCCGAGTCGGCTGAAGAATTTCCTATCTGCGGGTGCAGAACTCATGGATGCAGGCCATCAGCAGGATGAAAATTGGGATTAGGATGATACCCGAGACCAGAGATGGTATTTTCATTGCTGTGGTTGCTGTAATTCCTGAGAAGATAACTGCGATAGTCATAATAATTGCCGTCCAGAAACCTACAGATGCCATCTTTCGACCCATTGTTATGTGCATATCTGTTGATTCGCTTTTAGACATGATTTCCCTCCGCCATCACCTATCTGGTAGTTATTAATCAAAATTGTCAATATTAATTGTTTACACTATACAAATGAATCCCTTTTAGCACAACACAACGATGTGTGTTTTCGCTCCGAATCGCCCTAGGCAGGTAACAAGATAATTATCTAAGGTAGTGAAACCCGAAAATTAATCTGGGGATCCACTAAATTGAACATCTCATATCTTCCCTCTCGATGTATCGTTCGAGCCGCTTGGGTAGGGAGAAGCGGGATCCAGGCACTCGTGCATCCTGTTTAGCATGTCATGTTAACCGGCTCATCCGATCCAATTTCTCCATTGAGAGCAGGACTACCAACGCAGGTTTGGAGAATGGAGGGTGACTAATGCCTGTAACCCAGCCAAAATAGGATATAATCTATCCACATTATGTGAGGTGTAGCATGATGAATAATGAAATGAATAATTCATTGGAAATTGCCACCCTGGCTGGAGGTTGCTTCTGGTGCCTTGAGGCGGTGTATGACGAGCTGAAGGGGGTGGTGGATGTGGTATCGGGATATTCGGGCGGGCATGTGCAAAACCCTTCCTATGAAGCCGTGTGTACGGGTGAGACCGGTCATGCTGAGACCGTGCAGATCACCTTCGACCCGTCATGTGGTTAGCTACCGTGAGCTGTTGCAAGTGTTTTTCACCATCCATGACCCAACCACTCTGAATCGTCAGGGAGCGGATGTGGGCACGCAATATCGCTCGGCCATCTTCTATCATAACCCTGAGCAGAAAGCTACTGCTGAACAGGTCATCCATGAGCTGGAGCGTGAAAAAATCTGGGGAAAGCCGATCGTTACAGAGGTCAAGCCCTTTAGTGTCTTCTACCCGGCTGAAGCATACCACCAGGAGTATTTCAAGCGTAACCCTTATCAGGGTTACTGCATGGCAGTCATCGCGCCCAAGGTGGCGAAGTTCCGCCATAAATATATGGAAAAACTGAAGAAGTGAGGTTCTGGTTGCCATTTGAGCGCGGGTTGGTGATAGACTTGGCATGCCGGGGACGCAATGCACAAGGAGATCACCATGACCGCATCACGCATAAATACTAGCCAAACTGCCAATCGATCTGGGGGATGGATTGATCCTTCGTCGCTCAAGGGCGGAGGATGCTCAAGCCCTGGCAGATTTCAATGCCTGGATCCACATCGGATGAAGGACCTGATAAACCAGATGAAAGAGCTGTGGGCATGGACGTATGACCTGATGGCCAAACCCCACCCGACCTTTAATCCGCGCGATTTCACCATTGTGGAGGAAGCTGCAACGGGAAGATTGTCTCATCCATGAACTTGATCCCCCAGACCTGGACCTATGCGGGGATTCCCTTCAAGGTGGGTCGCCCCGAGCTGGTGGGAACACTGCCTGAATATCGTAATCGTGGTCTGGTAAGACGGCAGTTTGATATCATTCACCAGTGGAGCGCAGAGCAGGGTGAAAAAGTCCAGGTGATCACCGGCATTCCCTATTATTATCGGCTGTTTGGTTATGAGATGGCGATGAATCTGGGTGGTGGGCGAGCCGGATTTCCAACCCATATCCCCAGGCTGAAGGAAGGTGAAGCGGAACCCTACCACATCCGCCGGCAACTGAGGCTGATATCCCATTCATATCTCAGCTATATACATTGGGTTGCAAGCGCTCGTTGGTGGCTTGTGAATGGGATGATTCCCATTGGCGCTATGAGCTGACCGGGAAGAGCTGAAAAAAATGTCAACCGGGTGGAAATGCGTGTGATCGAGACACTTGACGGGAAATTTAGTGGTTTTTTCACCCACCCGGCATTTTCCTGGGGAGATATGATGGCTCTACAGTGGTATGAAATCCTCCCTGATCTTCCCTGGTTGGATGTGACGCCCTCCGTGATCCGCTATCTGGAAAAAGCTTATGAGCAATATCATCCCGAGCATGGTGAAAAGAAGCCATTTGGGGCCTTTGGCTTCTGGTTGGGGGAGGACCATCCGGTGTATCATGTCATCCCAGATAGCCTGCCTCGTATACGCAAGCCGTACGCCTGGTACCTGCGCGTGGCGGATGTGCCGGATTTCCTGCGCCTGATCACCCCAGTGTTGGAAAAACGCCTGGCTAATTCACCCCTGGCGGGCTACACAGGCGAGGTCAAAATCACTTTCTACCGGGATGGTGTGCGCCTGGTTTTTGATAAAGGAACGATTGGTGAACGTTGAAGCCTGGAAACCAACCCCCGTTGGTCATGCGGGTAATGCCGCCTTCCCTCCCCACACCTTCCTGCAGCTCCTGTTTGGGTACCGTAGCATGGAAATGTTGAAAGCAAGTTTTGCAGATTGCTGGACGGAACGGGATGAAATTCATGTCTTGCTGGATGCCTTGTTCCCCAGACAGCCATCCAATGTGTGGCCGATTTCATGACCACCCTGGGTGTGCTTGCTGATACCCATATCCCCGACCGGGTGCCTAGTCTTAATCCACAGGTGATCCAGCGCTTCCATGAGGCTGGGGTGGCGGCGATCCTGCATGCGGGGGATGTCTCAGTGCCGCAGGTGCTCGAAGAGCTGGAAAAGGTGGCACCGGTATATGCCGTGCGAGGAAACCGGGATATTTTTTATCTCCGGAATTTACCCCTGCAAATCCAGCTGACTTTTGATGGGGTTTCAATCGGCATGGCTCATGGGCATGGAACCTTCAGCCGGTATATGATCGATAAGATCCACCTGAGCGTCTATGGGAGACTGGTCGAGCGATATCTTAAACGTATGCTGCAGACCTTTCCGGATGTGGATGTGATCGTGTTTGGTCATTTGCATGTGCCATTTAATTTACATCTGGAAGGCAAATTGCTCTTTAACCCTGGCTCCACCAGCTTCCCCTGGCCTAGGCGAGATCCGGCTACCTTTGGTTTGTTGCATATGGAGTCAGGCAAAGAACCCCAGGGTGAAATTATTGAGATCAGCTGATAGATAAAAAAATCGGCAGGTAAGTCATGGCTGATACCTGCCGGTGACGCATATTGTGGAAAGCTTTTACTTTCTCGTATACAGGAGTGAGCCAGTGGAGGTACTTGGGCTCGCGCCCACGCAGGATGTCTTGAAAGAGATGATACACGTGCGAGCTGATCGGGCCCATCTTGCCATCACCAACCAGCCGGTGGTCGACCCGGGTAACAGCAGTCATCTGGGCCGCGGTGCCGGTAAGGAAGAGCTCATCACACAGGTACACTTCAGTCCGGTCGACCGGACGTTCCACCACGGTCAGGTTCAGCTCTTCCCGCGCCAGCTCAATCACGCTCCGGCGGGTGATGCCTTCCAGGATATTTTCAGTGATAGGTGGGGTGATCAGAATGCCATCGCGCACCATGAAGAAGTTCATCGCACTGCCTTCCGAGATGTGCCCTTCCTGGGTGAGAACCAGGGCTTCATCAAAGCCTGCCCTGACCGCATCGGTTTTTATGAAAGCCGAGTTGGCATATGCTCCCGCGATCTTGCCGCGTGCCGGGATGATGTTGTCATCCACCCGTCGCCAGGAAGAGATGGTGACGTGGGCATTGGTATCATCATCGAGATAGTGGTCGAACGGGATGGCGCAAATCGATAGCTCTTCGTGCAGCCCGTGCAGCTTCACCCCGATGACCTCATCGGACTTGTACGCCAGGGGGCGGATGTAGATATCCTGGTGATAATTATCAACGCGCAGCAAATCGACGGTTATTTGGGTCAGGCTTTCAGGTGTGTGGTCAAGCTGCATGCACAGCAGCTTGGCAGAATTGAGAAACCGCCGGTAGTGATCAGGAGCCCGGAAGATAAACAGCTGTTTATGCTCCTCATTCCAATAGGCACGCACGCCAGCAAATGCAGCTGTGCCATAATTCAATGCATGGGTAAGCACTCCAACTTTGGCTTCAGAATAAGGGACGATCTTGCCTTTGAAATATGCATGCTTGGGAAGTGCCACAGGTTTTACCTCCGGAAAGGTTATTTTACGCTGCCAATGGTTAATGATTGTTAACCTGGCAGTTAACTGGATTATAACCTTTTCGGGCAGATTGCCAAAGGTTTAATTCTCTTAATACATTTTGAGTGATGATTAATAGCCATCCGGTTCATCTGATTATCGCTTTGTCGTTGATTGGTATCTATTATTGGCATTCGGGGGTTCTACCAATAGGAATATCGATAGTATACTTCCGGCCTGTTGTGTGTGATCATTCTATTTCACGGAGATAGACAGCATGAAGCGTGCAGTCAGCATCAGCATTGGATCATCCACACGGAATAAAGCTGTGGAAATGGAACTGTTGGGGGAAAAGGTGCGCATCGAGCGGATTGGCACGGATGGCTCAATGGAAAAAGCTGCCCAGCTATATAAAGAGCTGGATGGCAAGGTGGATGCATTTGGTGTGGGTGGAACCGACCTGGGATTGACGGTGGGCACCAGGTGGTATCCGCTCTATTCCATGCAGCCGATGGTGCGCTTTATCAAAAAGACCCCGCTCGTGGATGGTGGAGGCTTGCGACATACCCTGGAAATTCAGATTGCGCCATTTATAGAAGCTCAAATTGGCAGTTACATCAAAGAGAAGAAGGTGCTAATCACTGCCGGGGTCGACCGCTGGGATATGACCATGTCTTTTACGAATGCCGGGTACGAATGCGTGTTTGGTGACCTGATGTTTGGGTTGGGATTGCCCATTCCCCTACGCAGTCTGTCGCATTGAAACGCCTGGCATCGGTCTTGCTGCCCATTGTCGGCAGGCTGCCGTTTGAATGGATCTACCCGACGGGTGAGAAGCAGGAAAAACGCATTCCCAAGTGGGAGAAAGTATTACCAGTGGGCAACCGTGTTGGCGGGTGATTGTCACTATATCAAGCGCCATATGCCTGACAGGCTGGATGGAAAAATGATTGCCACCAATACCACCACGCCGGAAGATGTGGAGCTGTTCCGCCAGGCTGGCATTAAATATCTGGTCACCTCCACACCGGTCTTGGATGGTCGTTCCTTCGGCACGAATATGATGGAAGCTGCCTTGATTGCCGTTGCAGGGAAAGGTCGTAAGCTGACCCATGAAGAGCTGCAGCCAGATGCTGGATCAGCTGGGCTTTCAGCCTCAGCTGCAGGTAATTAAATTGATCGTTATTGGAGCTGTTGAGTAGCAGATGCGGAGGTGACAAATGGATGCAGTGGTGATGGCGGGTGGTATCCCGCAACCAGATGAGTTGTTGTATCCGTATACCCAGGGGAAACCCAAGGCAATGCTGGATATTTTGGGGAAACCCATGGTGCAATGGGTGCTGGATGCCCTGAGCGGTGCGCAACAGGTGGAAAATATCGTTTTGATCGGCCTGACTGAAGATAGTGGTTTGACCTGCGCAAAACCACTCACATTTCTTCCTAACAAGATCAGCATGATCGAGAATATCCTGGTGGGGATCAACAAGATTATGGAGATCAATCCATCTGCCACCAGGCTGTTGTTGGTCTCCTCGGATATCCCTGGAATCACTTCCGCAATGGTGGATTGGGAAATTGAGACAACCTTAGGATGCGGATGTGGATCTGTGTTATAACGTGGTGAAGCGTGAGGTGATGGAAGCACGCTACCCCGGCTCCAGGCGGACCTTCACCAAGCTAAAGGGTATGGATGTCTGTGGTGGGGATTTGAACGTGTTACGCACATCGGTTGTCTTAATGAATACAGAAATCTGGGAAAAGTTGATCGCCTCCCGCAAGAATCCGGTCAAGCAGGCAGCAATTATGGGTTTTGACACCCTGCTGCTGATGTTATTACGCATAATCACACTGGATGAGGCGGTAAAAAAGGTGACTGCTCGCTTGCACATGACGGGCAAGGCGATCGTCTGCCCATATGCAGAAATGGCCATGGATGTCGATAAGCCGAACCAGCTCGAGCTGATGCGGGCAGACCTGGCGAAACGGGTTAAGCATTGATCGAGTTGGACGCTCGCCTCTCTGAACGGATGCGGATTGCCGAGCAGCCTGGACTCCTGCGCACTATGGCCGCGGTCTTGGCTCATTCAGGGGATTCTTGGTTTTGGCTGGCAGGGCTGGGCATGCTGTGGTGGTTGGGGACGGATTATTGGAAGGGACGAGCGCTTACATTGATCATCGCAATCCTCCTGACGGCCCTGGTGGTCTTTGTGGTCAAGCTTGCGGTGCGGCGCAGACGTCCTGAAGGGGAATGGGGTAAATTTTATCGCAGCACCGACCCACATTCCTTTCCATCCGGGCATGCCGTCAGGGCAGTGATGCTGGCAGTGGTGATGCTGGGGCTTGGACCTCTCTGGCTTGGTCTGCTATTGCTCGTCTGGGCACCCCTGGTGGGATTGGCGCGCGTTAGCATGGGGGTACACTATCTATCCGATGTGTTGGCGGGGATGTTTTTAGGTCTGGTGATGGGGGGTGTGGTGTTGCTGTTCGTCTAAGCGGAAGATTTTACCCATACAATTTACGGTGTACGATGCTCAGCTGACGCACCTGTTCGGCCGCATGGTACGATGACCTCACCAGTGGTCCGCTCTCGACCCACTGAAAACCAATACTCAAACCGTATTCTTTGATCTCAGCAAACTCTTCCAACGTATAGTAGCGCTCGATCGGCAGATGCTTTTTGCTGGGTTGCAGGTATTGCCCAACCGTCAGGATGTCCACGCCCCAGCTGCGCTGGTAGCGCATGACCTCTTTGATTTCATCCATGGTCTCACCAAGGCCGACCATGATGCCAGATTTAGTCAAGACTTCGGGATCAAGTTTTTTGGCATTGCTTAGCGTGGCAGCTGCCCAATCGAAGCGATCCTGTGGCTGGACGGATTTGAACAGCCGTGGGACGGTCTCGACGTTGTGGTTGAGGATCTCAGGTCTGGCTGCCATCACGATTTGGAGTGCTTCTACCGAGCCTTTAAAATCGGGGATCAGCACTTCGATCGAGCAGCCGGGATGGAGCTCGCGGATGCGTCGGATGACCATGGCGAAGATGGGAGCCCCACCATCTCGTCGGTCATCCCGGTTGACGCTGGTGATGACTGCGTGCTTGAGCTGCATGGCTTTCACTGCCTGGGCAACACGCTCCGGCTCCAGCCAGTCCAATGGGGAGGGGCGGCCGCGTTTGATGTCACAGAAGCCGCAGGTGCGTGTACATACGTCCCCCAGCATCAGGAATGTGGCCGTACCAGAACCCCAGCATTCGCCCATGTTGGGGCACATGGCCTCTTCGCAAACGGTGTGTAATTCCTTGCTGCGCATCAAGCCTTGCAGCCACTCATAGGTTTCACCTGAGGGAGCGCGTACCTTGATCCAATCAGGTCGGCGTAATGGGGTGGTGCTGATTTTTTCCGGGTCAACCCGGTCGCGTGTAGGAGTGAAGGACATAGTGTAATAGTATAGTGATTTGAAATTAGTATCAAGTCTTGAATTATCAGGATTTAGGACTAAATTTTACTCCAATATGGTATGGTAAAGCTTAAAGAGTATTAATCGTTGTTTCTACATGTTCCTTTGGAGAGAGGATAGTCTACATTCCTGGCTGGGGGCTGGGTGTAAAATAGACTCGATGCTCTAGTTCTATATTAGTCATGCTTTTTTTACCCTTATCTTTCCACAAGGAGGGGTTGCTGCAGTTTTTACGCTCGGTTCTATTCTTTATTGCCACACTATTTATCTATCTGGGTGTGACCCTCCTTGGTTGGGGGCTGGGTGACATGGCTGGATTCTTCTCCTCTGCCCCTCGTGTAGGATATGCTATCGTCGTTGGCTTGTTTAGCCTGGCCGTTTGTATCCAGGCATACGGTTCTACACAGGGCATCCGGGGTCAGAAGGGGAAGGCTGGGAAATTGATCTTTCGACAGACCATTGTTCGATATGTATTGGAGCTCTCGTTATATCTCGCATTATTTTTCATCCCCTTTTTCGATAGACACGGGATCGTTGTTTTTGATGGGAGCGCCAGCCGTTGGCTGGGAAATGGCTTTAGTGTATTGGGGTATGGGTTAATTTTCTGGTCAGGGGTGTCGCTAGGTAGACAATACAGCGCTGATGTAACCATCCAGGAAGGTCACCATTTAATTACAAGCAGCATATATCGTTATGTCCGTCACCCGCGCTACCTGGGAATAATCGCCTTGTCGATCGGGGTATCATGTATATTTCGGTCTTGGATTGGCTTGATTGCAAGCCTATTTTTCCTGGTCATCCTGCTTTACCGAATTAAGGATGAGGAGATGTTAATGCATAAAGAGTTTGGTGGAGAATGGGAAGCTTATTGCAAGCACTCGTGGCGTTTGATCCCATATCTCTATTGACCAGCCACGGTTGGTTTGTCAACCTCGGGAGGCATCATGAAACATAAAACCATTTTGATCTTGGGTGGGTACGGAAATACCGGTAAACCTTTGGCACGTCTTCTTTTACAGGAATCTGATGCACAGCTTGTGCTGGCAGGTCGAAACCTCGAAAAAGCCACGGCGCTCACTGGTGAGTTAAACCTGGCTTTTGAAGGAAACAGGGTGAGTGCGGCATGTGTGGATGCCTCCGATCTGGTCAGCCTGCGACGAGCCTTCAACGGGATCGATTTTGTGGTTGTAGCTTCCTCCACCACTCAATACGCCCGTCAGATCGCCTCTGCTGCTTTGGACGCCAAGATTGGCTATCTTGATATTCAATATTCAACTCAGAAAATCGCGCTGCTCAAGTCAATGGCAGAACCCATCGAACGCGCGGGTTGCTGTTTTATCACTGATGGCGGTTTTCACCCCGGGTTACCGGCATTGTTGGTTCGCTATGTCGCCC
The DNA here is from genome assembly GCA_963828845.1 of uncultured Chloroflexia bacterium. Taxonomy (GTDB): domain Bacteria; phylum Chloroflexota; class Anaerolineae; order Anaerolineales; family UBA4823; genus FEB-25. Next base: position 104,036 of record CAWHGE010000006.1, on the reverse strand, counting down.
AGTACTTTGATCGCCTGGAAATCGCCAGAGTGGGCAGTGTGATCAAGGAGGACTGGAATAGCCTTGAGATTGAAGCTTCCACCGTATATGAATTAATTGAGCTAATCAATGACTATGAGATGCTGATTTTCAAAGGTGGCAAGTGGAAGAAAGTGAGTATGTTCAGCGTGTCAGATTTTATCAGCATGGACTTTGGTAATGTGTTTAAGAAGCAGTACTGCGCCCCAATGATGCTGGAGGAAATGCGTGCGCTCCCGGAGTTATATCCTTCTTTGAAGGAGACAGGTTTTTATGTGGGCAGCTTCAACTGGTGTGTCGATTGGGTCATCATGCCATTGGCAATGATCGCTATGAAGCTTTGGCCTCGCCTCGCCCTTAGACCGATGGGCAGCTGGATGCACTGGGGTTTGAAGACATTTTCTAAGCCACCTTATGGAACTTTGTTGAAAGTGGAGGCTGAGGGGGAGATAGATGGTCAGCCCAAGAGGACCCAGGTTATCATCTCTCATCCAGATGGGTATCTTTTCACTGCCATCCCTGTGGCTGCCTGCTTGCTGCAGTACCTGGATGGGTCGATCGACAAGCCGGGTTTGTGGCTGCAGGCGCACATCGTTGAGCCGAGCCGTTTTATGCGCGATATGCAACGCATGGGGATTATGGTACAAACCGTCCAAGGAGGTAAGGATGAAATGGAGCCGCAGTGAGATTGAACACCTTTTGCCCATCCTGGAGCAGGTGTCTTCAGATTTAGCTACAGTGGATGGCAAGAAGATCCTTGTGTTATGCAGTGCCACAGGTGAGGTGGCTTTTTGGCTGGGGGAGATGATGGAGCAGGGTAAAGTGACAGGTTTGGAGCTTGATCGAGAGGCCCTTGCTGTTGCCCGCCGTGCAGCCCACGAGATGGGGCTGGAATGCAGTGGTGGAGTTTCAGGCTGCAGAGAAGCAGCACATCCCCTTGCCCGATTCGAGTATGGATGGTTTGGTGAGTGAATTCATCGTTTATCCTACCTCCACACCGACCGAAATCGGGCAGCCTGAGATGGCCCGCGTGCTTGCACCCGGAGGCAAGATGATCTTGACCGATGTGATCGTATCCAGGCCACTGCCCCAAGATGTCCGTGATGCGTTTCAAGCCATCGGGTTGGATTATCTTTGCAATGGCACCCAGGAAGACTTTAAAGGCTGGATGACTGGGGCAGGATTGGTCAATGTCGAAGTCCTCGACCTGACGTCCACCGTCCGGAAGGTGTGGGAGGATCGACGTGAAGCTGATCGAACTGCTGCACATCAAACAGGATATGCATACCTCTTGGATAATTTTCAATATGGGTTGGGTGGGGCTATATTCTACATCTACGTGCGCGGTGAAAAACCAAAACCGTCATCTATAGGGTAAAATGCACTGGATAAATAACAGATCGAGCACGAATGGGAGGTTTGCCTGTGAAGAAAAATTCATATCTACACCAATTGATGACCCTACCCACCGTCCTGGAAGCCAGGCTTTCACCCGATAAACAATGGGTGGCATTCACCTGGTACCGCATACATGAAAATATTGACGTATTCCTGGTGCCATCGGATGGCTCGCAGCTACCGCTGCCATTAACTCATACCCCTGAAGCCACTGAGCTGGTAAGCTGGACCCCTGATTCTAGTGCGGTGATCGTATCGGAAGACCATGATGGGGATGAATTTTCCCGCCTCTTCCGGGTGGATATCTCACAACCCCTGCTCATGCAGCCACTGACACGAGGACCGCCCACCATACTTCATCCATGGTGGCATGCTGCACCCAAACGGAACCCACCTTTTCTATGCAGCCAATTACGATTTCAAATCGGGTAAGGTGATCGAGCCGACTTGGATCTACCGCCACGACCTGGTTTCCGGTGCAAGGCTGCCAATCGCCCGTCCTATCGCACCCAACTGGATCGTCCCAGAGTTGAATCGTTCCGGGACCCACCTGATCTACTCGCGCCGTGATTTGCATCCTGCTGGCCGGCAGGTATTGGTTGGTGAATGTGGACGGTACGGAGGACAAAGAAATCCTCAATTTCGGCGAGCAGGTGAAGGTGTTTGCCGATTGGCATCCGGATGGAGAGCGTATTGTGGTCCTCAGTGAATCCACGGGCAAAGGACCTCAGGATTACTTCAGCCTGGGTGTGTACCACTGGCCTACCCAGGGTTTACGCTGGCTGATTGATGACCCAAACCGGATCATCGAGAGCGAATGGGTCACCCGTGATGGCCTGGTGGTGGTAGATGAAATGAAGGACACCAACCACCTGACTACTTATCTGGATATAAACACTGGGAAGGAGACCTCCTTCCCTCGCCTGCCAGGCAATCTAATGCCCAGTAGGTCAGGCTGCGGATGGCACCTGGATCGCCCTGTACTATTCAGCCACTTCACCTGTAGAGCTGGTTCGCCTGCCTCTGTATGCGAAAAACCCGTCTGACCTGATCTCATTGACCCGGGTCTGGGAGCATACGGAGCTCACCCCTGAGCAGCTCTCTCCAGCTGAGGATTTCCGCTGGAAGTCGGCCGATGGGATTGGAGATCCAGGGCTGGTTGTATCGGGCATCACCCAATCCACAACAAGCTGTCATCTATATCCATGGTGGACCTACTTATCATTCTGAAAACCGGCTCAACCCGCAAATTCAATATTATGTCTCACGCGGTTTCAATGTCCTGGATGTAAATTACCGCGGCAGCACCGGTTTTGGACTGAAATTTCGCAATGCCATCAAGGAAGATGGTTGGGGTGGGCGCGAGCAGGTAGATATTGCCGCTGGGGCGCAGGCACTTGATTCAGGCTGGTCTGGCTGAGCCCGGGAAAATTGGCGTGACCGGGACGTCCTATGGCGGTTATAGTGCCTGGTTCCTGATCACCCATTACCCACCGGAAATCATCGGGGCTTCTGCTCCTATCTGCGGCATGACCGACCTGGTGGTGGATTACAACACCACCCGTCCCGACCTGCGCCCATTCAGCGAGGAGATGATGGGTGGACGACCTGACCAGGTGCCCGAACGATATTATGAACGCTCCCCAATCAACTTTGTGCAGGATATCCGCGGTAAGCTGCTGATCGTCCAGGGGGCGTTGGACCCGAACGTCAGCCCCGAAAATGTGCGCCAGGTACGCGAGCGCTGGAGGAACACCACATCCCATACAAGCTCCTGGTCTTTGAGGATGAAGGACATGGGATCGGTAAACCAGCCAACCAGGAAGAGCTGTATCCACGGCTGGCAGATTTCTTCGAGCAGGCTTTCGGAGGATGATAGGTCATGCCGAATATTCTGGTCGTTGAAGATGATACCTCGTTGCGAGAAACCCTGGCGTATAACCTTATCCGCCAGGAATATAGCGTGGAAGCCGTCGGTGATGGCCTGGCTGCCCTGAAGGCTGCCCGAAAACATACATCCCGACCTGGTGCTGCTGGACCTGATGCTGCCCGGGATGGATGGCATTCGAAGTCTGCCGCATCCTGCGCCAGGAGATGAATATCCCCATCCTGATCCTGACCGCCCGCGACGACGAGATTGACCGGGTGATTGGACTGGAAATCGGTGCAGATGATTACATCACCAAGCCATTCAGCATGCGTGAGCTGATGGCACGTGTAAAAGCTCACCTGCGTCGTGAGCGCCTCATCCGTGAAGAAGTCGGTTCGCAACAAGAAGCTGCCTCACAAGATGTGCTCACTTTGGCAACCTGACCCTTGACCTTACCCGGCGTGAAGTATTGCTGGATGATGTACCCATTGCCCTTAAACCAAAGGAATTCGACCTGCTTTTATTCCTGGCTCAACACCGCAGTCAGGCACTTTCGCGCCAGTTCCTGCTCGAACGCGTGTGGGGGTGGGAATTTAGCGGTGGTACGCGTACCGTGGATGTGCATGTGCACTGGCTGCGTGAGAAGATTGAGGCCGACCCCATCCAAACCAAGTCGGATTGTGACCGTGCGTGGTTCCGGGTACCGCTTCGAAGGATAATCCTTTATGTTTCGTTCCATTCGTTGGCGCATCATCCTCCCTTATGTTGGATTGATCCTGGTCACGATGCTGGGTCTGGGGCTCTATCTCTCCAGCTTTGTCCGTCGGACCTATCTGAACGACCTGGAATCCAAGCTAGCTGCTGAAGCGCATATGATCGGGGACGTGATCACGCCGGACTTGGAAACTGTTGGAGCCACCCCGAACTTTGACCCACAAGCCAAGCATTGGGCTGCCATCCTGAATGCCCGCGTGACAATCATCGCACCTGATGGCACTGTCTTGGGTGAATCACACGAAAATCGCGCCCTGATGACCAATCACAGCGACCGCCCTGAGGTCATCCAGGCGTTGGCGACCGGCGAAGGTAGCAACATACGGTTACAGCCAGACCCTCGGGCTTTCCATGATGTACACCGCGGTTACGGTTGTAAAAAATGACATACTCCTGGGGCTCGTTCGTGTAGCTTTACCCTTGCAGCTAGTATCAGCCAATGTTTCCAATCTACAACGCATCCTGATTGCGCGTCACTCTGCTGGTGACAGCACTGGCTTTGCTTCTGGCAGTCCTCATCGCTGGCCGTATCACTCGCCCGGTTCGTGAGCTTACCCGATCAGCCTGGCAGATGGCATCCAGCAAGCCAGACGACCAACCCATTCCAGCCCAACAAGGATGAAATCAGCCAGCTTGCCCAGGTATTCAACATCATGTCAGTTCGATTGAGTAGCCAGATCAATGATCTCGAAACTGAACGTGCCACCTGGAAGCCGTATTGCAAAAAATGACCGATGGTGTCCTGATTGTGGATGCCCAGGGTGTGGTTCAGCTGGTAAATCCTGCTGCCGAAAAGATGTTTTCGATCTCCCAAACCGCCACTATCGGAAAACCATTAATCGAAGTGGTACGTCATCACCAGCCTGTGGAAATGTGGCAGCGCTGCCAGACAACAGGTGAAGCCCAACGTGTTGATTTTGAAATAGGCATCACCGATTGTACCTGCAAGGGATCGCCACTTCCCTCAGCCCAGTCTATCCTGGTAGCACCCTGCTGCTTTTCCAGGATATGACCCGTCAACGGCAGATAGAAAAGATGCGGCGTGATTTTATCAGTAATGTATCGCATGAGCTGCGTACCCCCCTGGCGGCGTTGAAAGCGCTCACCGAAACCCTGCAAGCTGGTGCCCTGGAAGACCCTCCAGCTGCTCACCGGTTTTTGGAGCAGATGGAAACCGAGGTGGATTCGCTCAGCCTGATGGTCACTGAGCTGCTTGGAGCTCTCCCGCATCGAATCTGGACGTGTACCGCTCAACCTTACTCCCACCCGCCCCATCGATATCGTCTACCCGGCATTTGAGCGTCTACGCCTTCAAGCTGAGCGTGCTGGGCTTACCCTGACGGCTGCAATCTCCGGATGATTTACCCGCTGTATTGGCAGATGCAAGTCGGGTGCAACAGGTGGTAGTCAACCTGCTGCATAATGCCATCAAATTTACCCCGTCTGGTGGTCAGGTGACCGTCAGTGCTGACCAACAGGACCGGGCAATACGATTCATCGGTCACAGATACCGGCATCGGCATTGCAGCTGAGGATCTGCCGCGCATCTTCGAGCGCTTTTATAAAGTGGATCGTTCGCGTGCCACCAGTGGCACCGGGCTCGGGTTGGCAATCGCCCGCCACCTGGTTGAAGCCCATGGGGGCAGGATTTGGGCAGAGAGTGAAGTAGGTAAAGGCAGCACGTTCTATTTCACCATCCCTCTAGCATAGTATAAGTTTTCTACTCAATCGCCCGTATGTCCGACCTACGGGCTTTTTTTAATTCACATTCTTTCAGCCTGATCCCATCGCCTTAAAAAATCCATGGAATTGACAAACGGCATCTGGCTTGTTAACCAGATGATAACAAATTGATGACGATCTCTTAACAAGCTCTTGATGGATCGTTAAACACCCTATAGTATCCTTGACATATGAAAACAAAAATATTGAAAATCATGAAAATATAAACTCTATTTGTCGTGATGATGGTTACTGCACTGATTCTTAAGTGCATGTGGGAGCACAACCTCCACTCCATCCTCCACATCTCTTCCAGCCGGCTCTGTTCAAATCAACGGTGCTGGAGCCACCTTCCCATTACCCGTCTACACCGAATGGATCTACGCATACCAATATGTCGATCCATCAGTCACCCTGAATTACCAGGGCATCGGCTCGGGCGGTGGTAAGAAGGCGATTATCGACAATACGGTAGATTTCGCTGGATCTGACTCGGTGGTCACTAGCTCAGGAATATACCGACGGTAAGGACCTGCAGATGTACCCCATGCTCGCCGGAGCGGTCGTACCGATCTACAACGTGGAAGGTGTCACCCAGACGCTTACCCTGGATGGAAATGCGTTGGTTGGTATCTACAATGCCACGATCACCAAATGGAACGACCCTGCAATCGTAGCGCTAAATCCTGGTCCATAAACTTGCCTGACGCCTCAATTACCGCAGTGCACCGCTCGGATGGCTCAGGCACCACTGAAATCTTCACCAATGCCCTCTCCTCCTTCAGTGCAGATTGGAAAACCAGTGTGGGCGCAGGGACTTCAGTCGAATGGCCGGTGGACAAGGCAGGCAATGGCATCGGTGGCAAGGGTAACCAGGGCGTGGCTGCGGCGGTGCAAAACACCCCTGACTCCATTGGTTATGTCGAGCTGTCATACGCCATCGCCAACAAGATCACCTTTGCCGATATGATCAACAAAGCTGGTAATAAAGTCACCGCTAACGCTGATAGCCTGGCTTCTGCCATGAATGATTTTGCTAACACCTTCACCGATAAGCTGACCAATACCATCGTGGATGGTCCCGGTGCCAATAGCTGGCCGATTGCCGGCTACACATACATCGTCCTGCACACCACCAGCATGACCGATTGCGTCAAAGCTCAAAAGTTGCTGGAGTTCCTCAAATGGGCACTCACCGATGCAGGCGCAGCCAAGCGCGCTGCTGATCTGGGTTATTCTGTCCTGCCGGATGCTGTACGCACCCAGGTTTTAGCCAAATTGGGAGCAGTGACCTGTAATGGTGCCCCTGTTCTCTCGAATCCATAACGCTTTTCTCCTCCAGTCGGAGTTGGGTAGCCTGTGGGCTGCCCATCTCCGGCTTTTTGCTGCTTAGGAATATCAGTATTTCATGGACAAATCTCCTCACTCACTAACTGGCCGCCGATCCCGCTGCCCCACTGGTTGGCGCATCTTCGTCTGGCACTCCATTATGGAGACCGACCCTGGAATGCATTGACCATTGGCATGGCAGTGCTGATCATCCTGCTGATGCTGTCCATCGGCGTGTTGCTTTGGATTGATTCCGGTCAGGCAAGGTCGGCCTTTGGATTCAGCTTCCTGACGCCTACATCCAATGCTTCTTGGAATCCGGTGAGTGGCAATTTCCATGCCTGGCCTTTCATCTATGGCACCTTAGCCACCTCGCTGATGTCGCTGGTGCTGGCTGTGCCGATCAGCCTGGGGGTGGCGGTCTTCCTGGCTGAACTATGCCCCTCCTGGTTGCGCATGCCGCTCGGCTGGTTATTCGAGTTGTTGGCTGCCATCCCCTCCGTGGTATATGGTTTGTGGGGCATTTTTGTGTTTTTACCCATTGTGGTTGAACCGGTGGGTAATTTTCTGGCCTCCACCCTGGGTGAAGTACCCGTGCTGAGTATATTATTCCATGGTCCAATGCCCGCCAGCGGCTCAAGCCTTCTGGCTGCAGCGCTTGATCCTCAGCATCATGATCACTCCCACCATTGCGGCCATCACCCGCGATGTATTTCTGGCCATTCCCGATCACCCAGCGCGAAGCTTCCCTGGCATTGGGTGCCACCCGCTGGGAGACGATCTGGAAGGTGCTGATTCCGTATGGACTGTCAGGCATCCTGGGGGCGGTGATCCTGGGTTTGGGTCGTGCCCTGGGCGAAACCATGGCGGTGACGATGGTGGTTGGTAACAGCATTGGAGGATACATTATCGCTGATGCGACCTGGTTACACCATGTCCAGCATCATTGCCAACGAGTTTGCTGAAGCGGTCTACTGTGCTTCACTCCCAGGCCTTGATCGAGATCGGTCTGGTGTTGTTTATCATGACCCTGTTGCTCAATATTCTGGCGCGTTTGTTGGTCTGGCGGGTGGGGCGTGGCATTCCGCAGGAGGCACGCGCATGAGCACTGGAACCAATTTGTGGCTCGGTGCCTCCACCCGGCAGCTGATCCAATCCAAAGCCGGCTATCCGACGGCGAAAGCTTTCCAATGTAGTCATGTTAGCCATCACCGGGTTATTTACCCTGCTGGCGCTCGTCCCATTGTTCTGGATCATCGGTTACGTGATCTACAAAGGTGGGCAATATATTAATCTGGATTTCTTTATCCATTTGCCAAGACCACTCGGAATGGCGGGGGGGGGTGTGCTGAATGCCATTGAAGGCACGTTGGTCCTGACCATCCTGGCCAGCATATTTGCCGTCCCTCCTGGGATATTGGCAGCGTATTATGTGGCATACAAACCAAACTACATTTCTAGGCGTCCTGGTTCGCTTTGGGACCGACGTGCTTTCAGGAGTGCCATCCATTGTTATCGGTTTGTTCTGCTATGCTCTGATCGTCAAAAACCAGGGGCATTACTCCGCTCTGGCGGGGGGTATTGCCCTGGCAATTTTGATGCTGCCCACCATCATTCGTACTACCGAAGAGATGATCAAGCTGGTACCACACTTCCTTGCGCGAAGGTTCATTGGCTTTAGGCTCACCTGAGTGGAAAACTGCCCTCAGTGTTACCCTGCCCGCCGCCAGCCAGGGCATCATTACTGGCATTCTGTTGGGTATTGCGCGTGCTTCCGGTGAAACTGCTCCTCTGCTCTTCACTGCCCTGGGAAATGATAACTACGACATTGGCAAGATTATCCAATCCGGCGTCGCCAACCATCAGAGTGTCTTCACCATCCTGGGAAATATCATCGAGCAGCCCGTGGACTCGCTACCCCTGACCCTGTGGAAATATGCCCAACAACCCTACCCCGAACGCATCAACCAATCCTGGGCGGCAGCTCTGGTGCTGATGATCCTGGTGCTATCCATTAACATTCTGACCCGGGTGTGGGTGCAGGTTCGTGCCAGACGAATGCAAGGTAAATAATCCTATGTCTCACCAATTTGGAATCATCTATGACTGAAGAAAAACAAAAAATACCTCCAACAGATACAGCTCGATATCACTTCGAAAGCTGTAGAAACCCAACCTGCTGGAGGAAATAAGATCGAATTCAGCAATTATTCCTTCTACTATGGCAAGTTCAAAGCCTTGGGAAATATTTCCATGCAGATACCCGCCAATCAGATCACTGCCATCATCGGACCTTCAGGATGTGGCAAATCCACCTTATTGCGCTCGATCAACCGCATGAATGATCTGGTTCCCAATGTTCGCATGGAAGGTCAGATCATCCTGAATGGGGAGAATATTATTGGTCCAGGCTGTGGATGTCGTCGATGTGCGCCGTAGAGTAGGGATGGTCTTTCAACGCCCCAATCCTTTTCCCAAGAGTATCTATGATAACGTCGCCTATGGACCGCGCTTGTATGGCATCAATCACCGTTTTGGGTTGGATGAGATTGTCTACAATGCATTGCGACAGGCTGCACTGTGGGATGAAGTCAAAGATAAGCTGCACCAATCAGCCATGGCGCTCTCTGGTGGGCAGCAGCAGCGCTTGTGCATCGCCCGTGCCCTGGCCGTGGAACCCGAAGTGATCCTGATGGACGAACCTGCGTCAGCCCTCGACCCGGTGGCTAGCTTGAAAATCGAAGAGCTGATGCAAACACTCAAAGAGACTTATACGATTATAATTGTCACGCATAATATGCAGCAGGCGGCGCGCGTTTCTGATTTCACTGCTTTTATGATGATCGATAACCCACAAACGCGCACCGGCGTCATGGTGGAATATGGCCCAACTACCCAAATTTTCACCAATCCCAAAAACAAGCAGACCGAAGATTACGTCACTGGTCGATTTGGCTAACTCTGTGGAGAAAATGATGGCACGTGAAACATTCGAACGACAATTGCAAATGATCCTTGATCAGGTGCTCGTTCTTGGGAGCATGGTCGAGCAAGCAGTTCTTGATGCGCTCGATGCACTTAAACGCCGTGATCAGGCAGCTGCACGGCGTATCTATGAGGCAGACATTCACATCAATGAAAAACGCTATGCCATTGAGAGTGGCTGCATCACCCTGATCGCCACCCAGCAGCCCATGGCGCGCGATGTGCGTTTCTTGGCAGCCATCCTTGAAATCATCACCGAGCTGGAACGCATCGGTGACTATGCCAAGGGCATCTGCAAGATCACCCTAATCATTAGTGAGGAAGCAATAGACCCAGTTCTGCTCTATGAGCTGCAACAAATGGCTACCCTTGGCTTGGATATGCTACGCCGCGCCCTGGATGCGTTTGTAGCTGGTGATGCCACCATCGCCCGTGAAATCCCGATGGAAGATGTAAAAGTGGATCAGCTCTACAACCAGATGTATCACAAGCTGATGGAGCAGATGACCGTGGATATCTCCACGATCGATCGTGCTAACCATATCATGTGGGCAGCCCATAACCTGGAGCGTATGGCCGACCGGGTGACCAACATCTGTGAGCGTATCGTTTATGTGGCCACGGGTGAGATGAAAGAACTGGATACAAAGTAATGGGGTCTGCAGGTATTGGGAGATGAACAAATCGAGAGTATTATTTCTTTGTACTGGTAACTCCTGCCGCTCACAGATGGCGGAAGCCATTGTGAACGCCCGCCTGGGTGATAGGTGGGAAGCCTTCAGTGCTGGCTCTCGTCCTGCTGGGTATGTTCACCCCTTGGCGATAAAGGCTTTATCTGAGATTGGGATCGACCATCACGGGAGATCAAAATCCATCGATGAGTTTCGCGGCCAGTCGTTCGATGTGGTGGTCACATTATGCGACCAGGCTGATGATGAGTGCCCGGTCTGGCTGGGGAAGGGGAAAATTTTGCATAAGCCATTTCCCGACCCGACCAATGTGACCGGGAGTGAAGCGGAAAAAATATTAGCTTTTCGTGATGTTCGTGACGGAATTGCTAAAGAAGTAACCAGGCTGTTTGCTGGCTAGAAAATGATAGGGGGAGATACGATTATTCAGTCTTTCGCACAATCAGGCGCAAGCCATCCACTCTAACCACTTCAACCCGTGTACCGGCAGGTAGTTTGGCGCCATCTCCTTCCAGCTCAGCGGTCCATAGCTCACCACCCACCTGAACACTGCCTTTTGGATGCGAGCTCAGTCCGCGTGATGCCCGTCCGTCCGATCATGCTTTCTTCTCCCGTGCGGACTGGGTATGCGTTGGGCCCGCACGGCAATCATCATGATCACGAAGAAGATGCCACCGCTGACCACCGAAACGCCGATCACCAGTGGCACCGAGACGTGCTGGAAGCTGGGAGTGACTGGGGTATTGAACAATACCAATGCGCCCACGATCAGGCTGCCCACGCCAGCTGCCGTGAGACCACCATGGGTGGGTGCTTTGATATCCAGGATGAATAGTACAAACGATGTGACGATGAATAGCAGCCCGAAATAGTTGACCGGCAGGATGCCCAACCCATAAGTGGCCAGCCCCAGACACATCACGCCGATAAAGCCAGCCACCCATCCGCCCGGGCTGGAAATCTCAATGATGATGGCTTGCACACCGATCGTGATCAGCAGGAAGACGATATTGGGATCGGTGACGATCAGCAGCAGCTCCTCGATGAATGAGATGTTGATCGTCTCAAAGCTGGCATTGGCAGTGTGGAGTGTAACCGGCTGCCCGGCGACAGTCACCGTAAAGCCATCCAATTGGCTGCGCAGGTCATTCAAATCGGTGGCGATGAAATCGATCAGACCGGCCTGCAGGGCTTCAGTCGGATGAAACAGCCACCGCATTCTGGATGGTATCTTCTGCCAGGGCCATGGCTGTTGGTCCGCGCCGTTCGGTGAGCGAGCGCGCCGTAGCTGACATGGCATTTTTGACCTTGGCTTCTTCGGTCGTGGCCAGGTTTTCACCCTGGCTGCCAACCGGGCTGGCAGCACCGATCGTGGTGTTGGGTGCCATGGCAGACGCGTGACCTGCCAGGGTGATGATGGTGCCTGCGCTGGCTGCCATGGCTCCGGATGGGGAGACGTAAACGATGACCGGGACGGTGGAAGCCAGGATCATCTGCTCCATCTCATTCATCGTGTCAATGCCTCCGCCGGGTGTGTTGAGCTGGAAGATCAATGCCTCAGCTCCCTGGCGTTCGGCGATCTTGATCCCGCGTGACAGGTATTGCGCCATGGCTGGTGTGACCGGTCCATCTGCGGTGAGCACAACGATTTGAGGTGCAGCTGGTTTGCGCGTGAGCAGGTTGACCAGGCACCATGCTGAAGCAGATCAGGCTGAGCCAAATCAGGAAGACGATTTTCTTGAACATGATATTCTCAAATCTATTGTACCTTACAAATGAGGGCTTTTCGTGAATAATGAATCGCGCATGGATTTTTTGTGCGACAATAATTCCTTGTAGATTGGTAGAGATTGCTTCATTCGCATAGGGCGCTAACTCGCAATAACACAAATCTTGCTGTCATCAAGGACGTTCTTTGTCCGCAGCATCGCCAGTGTTTTTTTACGAGCGATGAAGATGTGCACTTTGTGAGCGCCTATACCGAGCCGAGTGAGGGGAAGCAATCTCCTCTTTCCAAGCCAGTATAGCTTAGGACATTCCGATTAGATCATTCCCCTCTGATAGGCCTGAAAGCCTTATCAGCCTACTGCTGTCACTTCCTTTGCGGTGATATAATCCCGCCATGCGCCTCCGGTTTTCTCCCAGGTACCTTCTTGCCATCCCAATTCTACTAGTTCTGGCTGTACTTGTATACAACGTTCCTTTTGTCCACAGCCGGCTGGCATGGCGCCTCGATAATCTGCGTATTCGCATCCAATACGCCATCAATCCGCCTGAGCAAGTTGTGTTTCTGCCTCAGGAGCAGGCCGCCCTGGAAAATCAGGTCAATGCGATCGTTAACGCCACCCTGACCGCTCTCGCACCCACCCTCACCCCTACACCCCTTATCCCAACGCCCACTCAGCCTGGTCCCACTGAAACGCCCCTTCCCTCCGCTACGCCCACACTGTCCCCAACCCCACTTCCCACATCAGTTCGCCTGGCAGGAGTCCATTATGAAGATCAGCATAACCGCTACAATTATTGCGGTCCTGCCAACCTCTCCATGGCCCTCACGTTTTGGGGCTGGGATGGCAACCGTGACACGGTTGGGGAATACGTCAAGACCAATACGGATGACAAGAATGTCATGCCTTATGAGCTGCAGGATTTCGTCTTATCCCAAACCAGATATGGTGCCCTCATCCGTTACGGTGGTGATATCAGCTTGCTGAAGAAACTGGTGGCTGCCGGCTTCCCGGTGGTGACTGAGAAAGGTTACTATACCTATGATATGACCGGTCGCTATGGCTGGTTGGGTCACTACCAGTTCGTCACCGGGTATGATGAGACCAAAGGTGTGCTGGTGGTGCAGGACACATACATTGACAAGGGTGAAAATCACGAATTCCCATACGCCGACTTCATCAGCGGCTGGCGTTCGTTTGACTTACCTCTTTATGGTAGTCTACCCACTTGATAGGGAATCACAGCTATTGACCCTGCTGGGCGATTATGCCGACGTGGATTGGTCCAGCCGGCGTGCCCTCGAGATTGCCACAGGCGAAGTTTCCACGTTGACCGGAGTAGACCAATATTTTGCCGCATTTAACGTCGGCACCAGCCATGTTAATCTCAAGGAATATGTGGACGCCGCTTATGCATATGATTACGCCTTCCAGCTCTACGCCGGATTGCCCGATGATGACCTGCGGCCATTTCGCATGCTGTGGTACCAGACCGGGCCGTATTTTGCTTATTATTACAGCGGGCGTTACCAGGATGTGATCGATCTTGCCAATGCCACCTTTGATACCATCGGTGATGATGTCCTGGAGGAATCCTGGTACTGGCGTGGCATGGGCAGGCTGGCCTTGGGTGACACACCGGGTGCCATCAATGATTTCCGTGAGAGCGTACGCCTGCACCCGGGTTTTGCCGCCGGATTGATACCAACTATCGCAGCTGGGTGTCTCACCTTGATCTGGTCGCGGTTTTTGTGGTTTGGGAGGGAATAGGATGCTGACCATCCTTCACTTTGCCGATGCACACATTGATATGGCCAACTATGGCCGGCATGACCCGGTCAGCGGGTTGCCCATGCGTGTGTTGGATTTCCTGAAATCCCTGGATACCATTGTGGATACTGCCATTCGCGAAAAGGTCGACCTGGTGCTGTTTGCCGGCGATGCCTATAAGGATCGCAATCCAGCCCCTACCTTCCAGCGTGAATGGGGCCGCAGGGTGATGCGCCTCTCCCGGGCCGGCATCCCCACCCTGCTGCTGGTGGGCAACCATGATACTTCGCCTGCCTTGGGTCGTGCCCATACCCTCGACCCGTTCAATACCCTTGAAGTGCCCAATGTGCTCGTCCTGGATCGCCCTGCATTTCTGCGTCCAGCCGATTTATGGGATCTGCCTCTACAGGTGATTGCGATTCCGTGGGTATCCAGGTCTGGTCTGATTGCCAGCCAGGAAATGACCTCTGCTGAGCCTGAAAAAGTGAACCAGGCCATCGAAGAAAGGCTCACTGTAATCGTTCGTGAAGCGCTTGAGAAAGCTGATCCAAGCCTGCCCATCGTGCTCACCGCCCACGCCTCGGTTCAGGGAGCAGTTTATGGTGGTGAGCGCACGGTCATGCTCGGGGGTGACCTGCTGCTGCCGGGTTCCCTCGTGCGCGACCCCCGTTTGGATTATGTCGCCCTGGGGCATATCCACAAGTCCCAGAACCTGAATGAGAATGCTCACCCACCCGTGATCTATCCCGGCTCGATCGAGCGTGTGGATTTTGGTGAAGCCGCCGATGACAAATTCTTCGTCATCGCCCATGTGGAACACTGGCATACCGAGGTGGAATGGCGCAAGCTTAGCGGAATCCGCCCATTTATCGATCGTCACTTGCGCCTGAAGAGCCAGGAAGACGTCACCGCTCAATTATTGAAAGCCTTACCGCATGCCAACAAGCTGGAAGGTGCCATCGTTCGTCTGGTCTTGGAATATCCTCGCGACTGGGAGGCGCTCATTGATGAAGCTGCCTTGCGTGAGTATACCGCTTCGGGCATTTGAGTTTCACCTCATCAAGCGCCCCATGGTGGAAGCCCGCGCTCGCCTGGCCCAGGACGAGGGCGTGAGTAGCCTGACCCCTCTGGAGCTTTTAGATCGTTATTGGCGCTCCAGCCATATCACTCCAGCCGAACAAGCCAGTCTCCAAAAGCTGGCTGAAGAGTTCATAGAAGAGCCTGAGGATCTACTCTAAGATTTTCCTAAAGGGAGATAGGTTTAATCACCGCTTTGAGCTTTGATAGCGCTGGTTCGTCCCTTTCCAGGCATCTTGTTCATAACCCAATTGATCAATAAAATCGAGCGCCAGAAAGCCACCGCAGCCATTCCATGGGCCAGGATGGCAAATAATGGGGGCGTTTGGTACGTGTAATAAGTCCAACATTCGCGCGTGGTACCCCAGCGCTCGAGGAAATAACCCAAACCTGAACCTGCGATGAAGGTAAGTACAGCTATGCGGTGGTTATAGGGTGAGAGCATGAGTAAGGAGACCAAGCCTAGCGCACATAAGGTGAGTGATTTATCCATGGTGGGTTGGATAAAGCTAAGCATCAGGGCATAAAATCCTGGGAAGATCAGCCAATAAGTAATTTTGTAGGCACGAATGTTCCAATGTGGGATAGCTTTATCAAGAATGCGTACCAGGCGGTCAATGGATAGGCTGGCAATTGGCCAGGCAGGAATGATCCATAGAGGTGGGCGCTCGGCTGTGTAATAATGCCATAGGTTGGTTTGAGTTCCCCATGATTCGATCACCAGCCCACCGATTAAGCCAACCAGGATGATCTTGGTATCCAATCTCAGGTCTGCACCTGCCATGATGAGCAGCGACATGACGAGGAAGATGCCCAAAAGTAACCAATCCAGGTACAGCCACCAGCTGCCTTGCCAGTCGATATAAGATAAATACTCTTTAGCCAGTGGCCACCAGATATACCCAAGCAGGAACAAGGTGACCAGGAATCCACTCAGCAGGTAATAGGAGTGGTGGGTCCAACCCAAAAAAGTGTTGAAACCGCTTGGGGATGTAGCCTGATGGGTTTGTCTGCCCGGGAGCATGGAAGAATTTTACTATATTAAGAAAAGCGAGCCAGCGGGGCGACTGCGATTATACTTAAGCCGATAGAATGGAGGGAAGATGATCCCTATTAAGCTCACCATTACCGGTTTCCTTTCATATCACGACACGGTCGAGTTGGACTTTACCTCATTTGACCTGGCTTGCATCTCCGGACCCAATGGTGCAGGTAAATCGTCCCTGCTGGATGCCTTCACCTGGGCATTATTTGGTCAGGCTCGCAAACGAGATGAATCGGTGATCAACCTTCAATCGAGCGCTGCGGAAGTGGCACTTGTTTTTGAATATGAGGGCAATACCTACCGCGTCCAGCGCACTTTACCGAAAGGTAAAACCACCTCCTTGGAATTTCAAATCCTGGAGCCGCAGGATGGGAAATGGAAGGCTCTCACCGGGCATACCTTGCGTGATACCCAAAACTATATCGAACATACCCTCCGTCTGGACTATGAAACCTTTGTCAATGCCTCCTTTTTCCTGCAAGGCAAGGCTGATCAGTTCACCCAGCAAAAAGCCAGTGACCGCAAGCGCATCCTGGGCAGCATCCTGGGCCTGGAAGTCTGGGAGACTTACCGCCAGCGTGTCAATGAGCGTCGCAGATCCGTTGAATCTGATATCCTGGGTCTGGATGGACGCATGGCAGAGATCAATGTCGAATTGGGTGAGGAAGAAACGCGCACAGAACGCTGTACCGCCTTGCAATCTGAGCTGAAACGATTGGCAAAGGTGCGTAAAGCCCAGGAGCAGCTGCTCGAGCAAGCTCGGAAGGTGGAAGCCACATTGGCTGAACAGCGTAAGCTCGTGGACATGCTCGCGCGTCAACTTCAATCTAGCCAGCTCAGGCAGACTGAGCTTGAGAACCGCCTTGCCACCCGGGTTCAGGAGCGTGAGGTTTATGCACAGACGGTGGCAAATGCTAATGA
This sequence comes from uncultured Chloroflexia bacterium, assembly GCA_963828845.1. Taxonomy (GTDB): domain Bacteria; phylum Chloroflexota; class Anaerolineae; order Anaerolineales; family UBA4823; genus FEB-25. The sequence continues at coordinate 86,711 of CAWHGE010000006.1, read as the reverse complement.
TATAGAATCCGCTTATGCCAATTGGCAGGCCCAGCGGATAGAGCTGGAGCGCTGGGATGAAGTTGCCACGCGCTTCCGGGAACACGAAACCAGGCGACAGGCTCCGCGTATGGAAATCGAGTCCGAACGCGGCACGCTTGACCCAGGAGCTGGAATCCCTTCGCACAGAAGAAAAGGCTGTTCGATCTCAGGCTGCCACTCAGGTGGATCTCGAAGCCCAGCTCAAAATCGCTCAGAATGTCCTTGAACAAGCCGAAGCTGCCTTGAAGCAGCGTACAGAATTGGATGAACAGCTGCAAGGCTGCCCGTTTGAGGCAGGCAGAAGCCAAGGCTGAGAACCCTCGGCTGAAAGCTGAGATGGAAGAGCTCAAAGCCCGCATCGACCAGCTCTCACAAACCGAAGGAGCAGTCTGCCCCTTATGTGGTCGACCGTTGGAAACTCACGACCGCTTGCAGCTGATCGATGAGATCAAAAATCAAGGGACAGAATTGGGTGACCGCTATCGGTCTAAATCAGGCATACCTGAAGGAAGCAGATCAAAAAGTTCGTGAGCTTGAAACTGAGATCGCTTCCCTATCCAGAATCGGAAAACGAGCAACTGACCCAAGCTCAAACCATCAGCCGTTTGAACAATCAAATCGAGATCTATTCAACAGAAGGCGGTTGAATGGCAGCAGAATGGGTGCCCCGCGCATGGCTGAGCTTCAGGATAGTTTGACCTCCGAATCATTTTCCCCTGCAGCTCGCCAGTTGTTGGCACAAATAGATGTTGAACTGAAAGCCATTGGCTATGATGCCGCCGCGCATGATGCTTGCCGTCATCAGGAAGCTGCTTCTCGATCAGCTGAAGGCGAGTTTCGTGCCTTAGAAAGTGCACGCGCCGCCCTTCAGCCCCTCCAGCGAGAGATTGACGAGAATCTCAGAAGCAGCTGACGAGCTTTAATCGAGGATGTCATCCGGCAGCAACATGATTATGACGAAGCTGCTGCCCGCCTTGCTGCTGCCCAGGCAGGAGCACCCGATCTGGAAGCCACAGAGCGCAATCTGCACGATCTCCTGGAGCAGGAGAACAGCCAAAGGATGGAAGTTGGAGCTGCCCAACAAAAGGTAATGGTATTAAAAGACCTTAAAGCTTCGTCTGAAGGATATCACTGCCCAGCGTGAGGAGCTTGCCAGGTTGGTCGGTCAGTATAAGCTGCTCGACCGCGCCTTTGGGAAGGATGGTGTGCCTGCATTGCTGATCGAACAAGCCCTGCCGGAGATTGAATCCCGTGCCAATGAACTGCTCGAACGTTTGAGTGAGGGCAACATGTCGGTGCGCTTTGCCACCCAGGCTGCCTTCAAAGATAAGAAACGCGATGACCTGAAGGAAACCCTGGATATCCTGATCTCCGATGGTGCCGGTACCCGTGATTATGAGCTTTATTCAGGTGGAGAAGCCTTCCGGGTGAACTTTGCCATCCGGCTGGCGCTCTCAGAGCTGCTTGCCAAACGCGCCGGGGCACGCTTGCAGACCCTGGTCGTCGATGAAGGTTTTGGCAGCCAGGATGCACTGGGCAGGCAGCATCTGATTGAAGCCATTAATCAGGTCAAGCAGGATTTTTCCAAAGTATTGGTCATCAGCCATCTCGATGAGCTGAAGGATGCCTTCCCCAACCGCATCGAAGTGGAAAAGACCGAGCGGGGAAGCACACTAAGGGTGGTATAAGCTTGCCATTCGTCATTATTTTATCCACCCTGGCGTTGGGGTTGGGATTGTTTGTCACCTGGCTGGTGCATTCTCGGGGAAGCCTGGAGATTGTGGTTGACCCCCAGGCAGACCCGCTCAAGCCTCTCATCCCAGAGCATCCGCCCCTGATATCGGTGATCATCCCGGCGCGCAATGAGGAGCGAAATATCCGCCGTTGTCTGCAGGCATTGCTCTTGCAGTCCTACCCAAATTTCGAGATCATTGTCGTGGATGACCGCTCAACCGATCAAACCCTTCATATCCTGTCTGAGCTGGCTGAGGGAGATCCTCATCTGCAGGTCATCCATGGTGCTGAGCTGCCTGTTGGCTGGGCAGGCAAACCGCATGCTCTGATGCAGGGATGCTGCTGCCGCTCGAGGGGAATGGCTGTGCTTTATGGATGCGGATACCTTCGCCAGCCCAGAATTGCTATGGTCCACCTATCACCTGGCGATCAAATATCATGCCGATATGTTCTCCATCCTGACGGACCAAGAGTTGGGCAGCTTTTGGGAAAGGGTAATCCTGCCTCTGGTCTTCCTGGGTTTATCTTTTGGGTTTCCAGCTGAGCGAGTGAATGATCCCACCAAACCGGATGCCATCTCCAATGGCCAGTTCATCCTGATCCAACGATATGTCTATGACCAGATTGGCGGTCACGCCTCAGTGAAAGATCGTGTGGATGAAGATAAAGCCATTGCCATCCTTATCAAGCGGGCGGGTTTTCGGCTGGTTCTGGCGGATGGACGTAACGTCGCCACGCACGCGTATGTACACCTCCCTGCCCGAGATGTGGGAGGGTTGGACGAAGAATATCTACCTGGGTCTGCTTGACAGGCTGTGGCTACTATTATTTGGTGCTATTCTCGGGCTTATGGTCTCCTTTGTACTGCCATTCTGGTTATTGGGTGGGTTAGTTTGGCTCAGTTTCGGAGGCGGGTGGATCGCCGCGGTTGTGGCCGGTGAAGCCATTGTCCTGTGGGGTTACCTGCTGTGGAAGCGCTTTCTGGCATGCCGGGCATTTGGTATTCCGGGTGGGTATGCTTTCACCTTCCCTCTTGGGGCGTTTATCTTTACTGCCATGATGTTGGCTTCCGCCTTCAATGTCATTTCTGGCCGAGGGGTGATCTGGAAAGGTCGCCGTTACCATTGATCGTCGATGAAGAATGATATAAAAAGGGGATAGTACCCAGATTATTTTCATAGGGTATTAATATTTCCTATTTGCGCCTGCTTTATGTACATGATAAGATTAGTAAGCAATTAATATTATTTTGGCTTTGGGGAAAATACCAAAATATGGTTGTCGATAGTGAGGGGTGGCATTTGTGGCAGACAGGATATTAGTGGGGGTGCGAGTCATCGTGCCCTTGCTAGTCTTAATAACCGCACCCAAGCAAAAATATTTCAATTAATTAAGGAGGGCACAGATGAATCAACCTTCCAAACCGTTAAGTTCTTTACGGATTTTGATTATCGGTCTGATTGCTGTGATTGTCGTGTTGGGGGTTGCTCTCATAATTCTTGTGATCGGTCACGCCGGAGCACAGGTGGCCCTGGAGCAAGTGGATGTCCTGGCGAATAGCTCGGATGAATGCGTCACCTGCCACCGCAATGCCACTCCTGGGATTGTAAACCAGTTTAGTCACAGTACCATGGCGGCTGCAGATGTGACCTGTCGCAACTGCCATGAGGTCGCCTCAGATTACCCCGCTGCAGTCGACCATGAGGGTGCTTACGTACTGGCAGCTCCTACTACCGCCATGTGTGAGAAGTGTCATCAGGCAGAGGTGGCACAATTTTATCAGAGCCGTCACAGCCTGCCAGCCTATGTGGCTGTTGCTGGGTCTAAGGATCTTTCCCCGTCCCTCATGGCTATGTATCAGGCCATCCCGGAAGGTTCCTTTGCCCCCGATAAAGCCCGCAATGCTATTGCTGCGCTCGAGGGATCTGCGATAACTCCATTCGCCTGTGAAAACTGCCACAGCATTGGGGTTCCTGCTGCCGATGAATCGGTGGGGCGCTGCCAGAAATGTCACATCCGCCATGGATTCAGTCTGGAGCAGGCGCGCAAGCCTGAGACGTGCAATAACTGCCACATTGGTCCCGACCACCCCCAGTGGGAAATCTACCAGGAATCTGCCCATGGTATCATGTATGCGACCATGGGTTCGACCTGGAATTGGGATGCCGCAACTGGTAATCTATCGGTCATCGATTTTCCAGCACCCACCTGTGCCATCTGCCATATGAGCGGCTTTGGTGCCACTGGCACTACCCATGATGTAGGCGATCGCCTGTCATGGTTCCTCTTCGCCTCGTTGAGCCAACCGCGACCGAGCTGGCAGGATAACCGCTCTCGCATGCAGACGGTCTGTTTTGAATGTCATAATGAGAATTTCATCAAAGAGTTGTACACCGCCGCCGATGCCGCCACCCAGCAAGTCACCAATTGGGTGCAAGAGAGCAACGACCTGGTTGCTCCCCTTCAGAGCCAGGGTTTGATCAACACCAATAATTTTGACGAACCCATCGATTTTACCTACTTCAACCTGTGGCATTATTGGGGGCGTACGACCAAGTTCGGCGTGTGGATGCAAGGGCCTGACTATTCCCAATGGCATGGCGCTTACCCGCTCATGGAAACTATGGCTGAATTGCGTGAGATGGTCAACACGAAGTTGCAGGCGGCTGGAGCTACGCCCTGATTATGTACCACCTTGCAACCGTTTTCCCCATCGTTAAGCGAGCTGCGCATCCCTGTTACGCGTGACCAGGCTATGCTTTTGATGCTGGCTTTGAATGAGCTCTTGTTGGGCGTCGAGACTTACCTGGCACATTCCACCAGCGGCACCATTATGCCAAAGGAATGGATTCCGATCATCTTTGGACCTGTGGCAGGGGTTTTATTGGTCCTGGCAGGGCTGCTCGCCATCCGGAAACGTTCATTGGCTGCAGTGATTGCCTCACTCATCTATCTTGCCAGCATTGTCGTGGGTTTGCTGGGTGTGTCCTTTCACCTTATGCGGGCGGTCCTGCCGTTAGCCCCCTTGGGTGAAAGAGTTTCTGTCCCGCTGGTCGTTTGGGCGCCACCCATCCTTGGACCGCTCACCTTTGCCCTGGTCGGCTGGATGGGCCTCAGCGCCGTTTGGATGGAGCACCCCCCTGATACTGGCAATCTCAACCTGCTGGGTGGGAGGAAGCTCTCCTTACCTTACAGTAAAACCAATGCTTTCTTTTTTATGGTCGGGCTGGGCACATTGGCAACCGTGATCAGCAGCGTGTTGGACCATGCCCGCACCAATTTTGAGAATCCATGGTTGTGGCTGCCTACTGGAATTGGTGTCTTTGGCACAGTAGTGGCTTTAGCCCTCGGGACGATTAACTCACCCCGCCGGAGTGATCTGTTGACTTATGTTGTAGCCATGTTATTGCTGGTAGTGGTTGGTATTTTGGGGGTGGGCTTGCACATTCTGCGCAACCTGGCGCTGGAAAATGCCATCGTGGTGGAGCGGTTCTTACGCGGTGCACCCTTCCTGGCCCCCATGCTGTTCTCAGACATGGGCACTTTGGGGCTGGTCATCCTGCTGGACCCGAACGAGAAACGCGAGCGTGGGTCAGATATTACGCAATAAGGACATGATAGACCATAGATAATCTAGATTTCTAGAAGGGGATTATCGTCTTCCCTATGATTGTACTGTTCCTGTAGGAGCAAGAAATTAAACATCCGATAGGATGCCTGCATTCTTAGGCATGATCGGACCCTATTTGTTATTGCGAGGCGCCTTTTGCCGAAGCAATCTTCTACCCCCAAGATAATTCATCAATATTTTGTTATGCAACCTGATTTATTTTATCTTTGGAATATTGCTTCGTCGCACAGAACGCTCCTCGCATATATATGTTGCTTTGTTGGGCGTTGCAAATCGAAGAATACCACCTGAAATGATAAGCGGTGCGGTAACGGGTTACCCTAATCGCACCTTATCCCCCTCGGCTGATCTCCCATGGGTAGACAATGTGCGCATCCGTGATAGCCGCGTAGTAATCGGGGCACAGGTTGCCAAACAGGGTGCGGTGGGGGTTGAAGTGCAGCACGCATGTGAATGGAAGCCCACCTGCCGCTGCGATGCGGTTCTTTACTGCCGTGATGGTTCGCCCCGAGCCCCACACGTCGTCCACCACCAGGCAGCGCTTTCCATGTAGCAGCTCGTCATTGGGGAATTCGATAAATCGCGGCCAGGCAAACAGGCCGGTTTTCTGGCGCTCAACCTCCGCAGGAAAGTCCACCGCTGCTGTGAGGATGGTGGGTATGCCGGTCGCTTCAGCCAGCATCCCACCCGGGATGATCCCACCCCGTGTGATGATGACCATCGTCTCAAAGTCACCTTGAAATTGGGGTAGCAGGTGATCGATCAGCTTATCGACGTCATTCCAGGTTAGGGTTTCATAGCGTATCTCAGGCATCCATACCTCCAGTACTGATAAATCTCACAGCCCAAAATACTCTTCACTGTAGAACCGCCGCCAGGGGTGAAGGCGCGCTTACTTCGCCAGTTTGTCCAGCTTGTCGGGCACGTTCAACTTCCCGCGCCCACAAGTACAGGCAGGTGTGATAAGCCGTAGCTGTATAGGTGCTCACCACCGTGGCGAACATGATGAAGGGAGTGGCAATCAGGATGCCCAGTGTCACCCCAGTGATCAAGCCAGCCGTAGATCCCTGGCTGGCAGAAACGATCCCCAATCCCACTCCGAGTCCCAGACCTACCCCCACGGCACCCAGCAGGAAACCGATTAAACCGGTGATGGCCTTGACCCCCACAGTGCTGATCCCCACTAGAAGCAGGTTGTCCTTGATGATCTGGGCGGCACGCTTGATCCCGTCTTTTAGATTGATATCTTCAATCACCATGGCTGGCAGGATCAGGAAGGCAGCTTCGGTCCACACCGTTTCGATCAATCCCGACAGGAAGTTGCGCCCCCCACTTCTCCCTTTCCCTCTCACTGCACTTTTTAGCAGGTTGACTGCTGTGGAGGCTGCTGCCAGGCTGGCGATATCCCAACCATCTCGTTTGATGATCGCCCAGGCTTTGTCCATCTTGCCATCGCCTTCCGCCAGATACCCATAGATGAGATAAACCGTCATGGCTGAGAAAACATAGCCTACTATATATTGGACGAAAATCAGGATCGCCCCCAGGATATAGATGATATATTGCCCTCCCTTGAAGTTTTGCAGTAGAAAGGATATGACTCCGATTGGGATGACGAGGATCAATGTGACGATAAATCCGGCAAACAGGGCATAGATGGATGGTTTGATCAGGTCCTTGTCTGCCATCGCCATCTGCCAGGATTGTTTGATAAATGCCCATCCGCGCTTCAAGCTATCCATGATTGCCTCCTGAAAGTATGATCGTTTTGATGATATTGATGAGTTCTTCCAAATAATACACGGATTAACCAGGTACTTTATCGGTAACTAAATCAGGGTGTAGCTATTATAGCAAAGAAGGCGGATTTACCTCAACCCGCCAGTCACCCAAGGCCCGCCCACGCAGAAGTGAAGCCGGGTTTGGTCCGCGCAAGACGAGCTGCCAGCGATACAAACCGCCAATTCGGGAGAAGAAACATGGCACCGGGCCAACCAGCTCTGTTTCGCCTCGGTTCTCCTCCTGCAGCCATCCTTTAATCTGACCAGCCATCGCATTGGCAGAATCCTCTGCCCGTTCAGGGTCGCGGTGCCGGAATTCCAACCGCACCAGTTGTGAGAAGGGTGGGTAGTGTAATTCTCGTCGATATTCCAGCTCTTGCTGGTAAAAAGCCTGGTAATCATGCCGTGAGGCAGCCTGGATGACATAATGTTCGGGCAGGAAGGTTTGCAGGATCACCTGCCCACCCAGTGGGCTGCGACCGGCCCGCCCGGCAACTTGGGTTAGTACCTGAAAGGTCCGTTCTGCTGAGCGCAGGTCTGGCAGGCTGAGACCCACATCTGCCAGCACCACACCCACCAGGGTCACCAAAGGCAGGTCTAGCCCCTTGGCGATCATTTGCGTGCCAATCAACACGTCCGCATGGTGGTTGACGAAGTGGCTGAGGATGATATCATGCGCACCTTTTTTGCGCGTGGTCTCCCAGTCCCATCGCAGGGTCCGTGCCTTCGGGAAGAGTGACTGTACCTCCGCTTCCACCTTCTCGGTGCCTGTGCCATACTGGCGGATGCGCTCACTTTTACACTGCGGGCAGTTGATGGGCAGTTGGCGTTTATAACCGCAATAATGGCAGCTGAGCTGGTTTTCGGTGATTCGGTTGTTAATTCCTGGCTTCGAGCCCGCGATGTGAAACGTCAATGGCAGGTCGCAGCGGGGGCATTTAAGGATATAGCCACAGTCCCGGCAGAAAATATAGGTCGCACTGCCGCGCCGGTTGAGAAACAGGATGGCTTGCTGTTCTTGCGCCAGCGTTTCAATTAGTGCAGCCTGCAGCGCCCGGCTGAATATGGATCGATTGCCAGCTTGAAGCTCGGTACGCATATCCACCACCTCCACCGGCGGTAGATCGATGAATTCGGTTTCCTCACTGATTGGGCGGTACTGCGAGCTGATCCCCAGTCTTTGCACCTGGCTTTCCACCGCCTTGCGGTGTGCCAGGATGCGCTGCGGCAACCTCATGATAGTGCCATTCCCTTTGGGCGGCATGGTAACGGCTGACGATATCAGGTGTGGCAGAACCCAGAACGCACACTGCCCCAGCCATTCGTGCATATTCCACCGCCACGTCCCGTGCGTGGTAGTGTGGCTGGGCTTCCGATTGATAATATGTATCATCGTGGAACTCGTCAACCACGATCAGCCCCAGCCTGGCAAACGGGGTGAACAGTGCACTGCGCGGTCCGACGATGACCGTAATCTCTCCCAGGCGTGCCCGGCGCCAGGTATCGAAGCGTTCCCCTGGAGAGAGGCGCGAATGCATGCTCCCCACCACCCCTGGGAATCGACTGACAAACCGTCGGATAGTTTGCGGGGTCAGGGCAATCTCCGGCACCAGTACGATCGCCTGGCGCCCTTGCTTCAATGTTTCCTCGACCGCTCTCAGATATATCTCGGTCTTGCCTGAGCCAGTCACTCCGTGCAGCAGGTAAGGTTGAACGCGTTTCCCATCAGCTGCCTCCCGGATCCCAGCCTGGATCTCGGTCCATACCGTCATCTGATCGGACGTTAACACCGGGGGTTCACTGGCGACGAATTCCATCCGTTCCAGTGGGTCTCGCCAGACCTCTGCCTCACCTAATTGCACCAGTCCGTGCTTTGCCAGAGCTTGTAGGTCTGACAGGTTGCCTCCACTTTCCGCATACAACCAGGCAACGTCGACCTCCTCTGGCTCGCGTAACAGCAGGCGCAGCATCGCTTGCCTGCGCCTTAAGGCAGGCGTTCCAGCCCTGGCCAGGCTTGACATTTCTTCTTCTGCCTGTGAAGGTGTGGATGCGAGGCGGGCGGTGCGCACTGTTTTCGGCTGGACGGTGGGCGATGGCAGCACGGTTTGTGTGCGGAGCAACCCCTGGTTGATCAAGGAGCGCGCAGATGCGCGCCAGTCAGCATGCCGGAAGGCATTATCCAACTGACGACCGCGTAGAGGCCCACGTTCACTGATTAGCTTTAGAATCCGGTTTTGCAGGTTGGTGAGCGCGTGGGATACGGGGATCGTGGGTGTGCTTTTCTGATAGAGTGTATCTGCCTGCTGGGCGAGTCCTGGGGGGATCATTGCATCAATGCAGGCAGCCAGTGGTGATAGGGTGGACTCAGCCAGCTCTCCAGCCAGCATGATCTGTACTGGTGTGAGCACCGCCTGCTGGTCAAGCAGGGAGTTCACGGGTTTGGTCTCAGGTACCTCCGGTTGGTCGACGAAGCGGAAGACCACACCCTGCACCTGCTGTCGCCCAAATGGGATTTCCACCAGGTGGCCGGGTTGCACCACCCCCTCCAGCTCGGGAGGCAGGTGGTAGTGAAAGGTCCCGCTTACCTGTGGGACGTTGACCGCGACTTCTACATAGATGGTCATTTACTCAGAGGGAACATCATTCAATCGAACCAGGCTTAATTGGGCGATGCGCAACCCATCCATGGTTTCAACCTTCAATCGCACGCCACCTGATTCAACTACATCATCAATTTTGGGGATGTGCCCCAGCTTGCCCATGATGTAACCCGCGATGGTATCGTAATGTGGGTCAGACAGGTTGAGCCCCAGTTGTTGGTTGACTGCCTCGATTAAGGTGAGTCCATCAATCAACACGCTGCCATCCGGCTGGTTTTGGATTTCAGGATTGGACTCATCAAACTGGTCGCTCACCTCCCCCACGATCTCTTCCAATAGGTCCTCCAGAGTTACCAATCCCGCCGTTCCACCGAATTCATCCATCACAATCGCGATGTGCTGCCGGTTGTGCCTGAACTGGTGCAACAGCTCATTCACCGGCAGGGTCTCAGGGATGTAGAGGGTCTCACGTGCCATCTCTCGCGCTGTGGTGGTAGAGCAGTCTGGCTGGTTCATCACCCGCAGCACATCTTTGACGTGCAGGATGCCAACGATTTGGTCCAGGTCATCCTCGTAAACCGGCAGCTTGGTGTAGCTGTACTGCGTTACCGTGTTGATGATCTCGTCCAGCCCGGTATCCGCCTCGATGGCGATGATTTCAGTGCGTGGGATCATCACTTGCCGTACGAGCAGCGCGCCAAAGTCAAACACCGATTCGAGCATTTCACGCTCAGGTTGCTCGAGCACCCCACCTACTTCAGACTCTGAGATCATTTGCTTGAGCTCATCCACAGTGTAGATCAGTGTATGCTCTCCAACCAGCTGTAAGCCGAAAATGCGCAAGACAAGCCGGGTCGCCCAGTCCAGTATGTCGATAAACCATTTGAAGACGGTGCTGAAGGCTTTCATCGGTTGGGCGCCAAGTAGTGCCACGCGCTCCGGTTGGTGCAGGGTGGCAACCTTGGGCACCTGCTCACCCAAGACGACGTGTATGCTGGTGATGATGATCAGGGATAGCACTAGGGGCAGGACTGCCAGTACGGAGGTCAGGCGCTGAAGATTGGGTGCCAGGGCAATCCGGTTGAAGGTTGGGGTCAGAAGTTCCTGGAAAGTATTTTCGCCCACCGCTCCCAGCGCCAGACTGACAATGGTGATGCCAAGTTGGCAGGCGGCGATCAATCGCGAACGAGAGGAGGGGTTTTCGAGCCATCCTTTAACAATCTTGGCAGCTGCATTACCTTCTTCAGCCAAGGTCTCAACCCGCGTTTGTACGTGCTGCCACGGATGCAAACTCAATACTGGTGAAGAATGCATTTAGCGCGATCAACAACAGGATAAGCAGAAAATTCCACACGAACATATTAATTGGAAAACCTGAAATTAATCATGCATGCCTATAGAAATTCCATAAATGCATCTCAAGATGCGCTTGCCTGCCGCAGCACCACAGCTGCGCCATATCCTACTACCTGCGAGGTATCGCCTGTCACGTCGCCTGAAGTCGCATGATGCAGGATTCTCACTTTATCTGCACCCAGGTCTTTAGCTGCCCACAGCACTGCTGCCAGGGCACCCCGTCCGCAGGCAAATCCTCTACCCTCTTCCTCGGCCTGGATTACCGCATCGGGCTCGAACGATTCGATGCAGCGTAGCATTTCGGCATCTAGCTCATTGGCGATGTCCTGTGGGTAGAAGTGTGAAAGGTCTGTGCTGGCCACGAGCAGGGCATTGCGCCCGCGTAAGGTCTTTGCCAGGCACTGACCCAGGCTGCGCGTGCCCTTACGGCTCTGGTCACGCACCATCACGGGTAGCAGCTTGAATTCTGTTTCGAGTGCTCGCTGTAGGAAGGGCAGCTCGATCTCCAGAGAATGCTCCCGGTCATGCCTGACGTGCGCCATACCATGCCCCATTTCTTTTTCAAGCAGCTCATCAAGCATCTGCACGGCCTCGACATCCACAGGGATGATGCCGAGCGGGGTCTCATAGGCTGTATGTGCGGTGGTGAGCACATCATCATTGTAGGGATAATGCATCGGCGAGACCACCGCTACCAGCTCAGGTTTATACCCTTTTAGGGCTGCGAAGGCATACCCAGCCACCGGACCCGAGTATATATGCCCGGCGTGGGGTGTTACGATGGCGACTACTTCGCCTTTCAATTCTGGTAATTCAGCATTATGGATGTAGCGGTCGACATCGATGGACAATCGTTTGGGGTCGCCTGGGTACCACTGACCAGCGATCGGAGATGGACGTATATCGAATTGCGTTCTCATCCTATCCTCCTAATTCTGGATAAATTGTAGCATATTTAGGGGGCAGTGCGGACAGTGAGATTCGAGGCTTCAGGTTGACTGCTACGTGTTGCAGATGTATATTAGCAGAAATTAAGGGATAATATTTCCAAGATGATCGGTTTGGAAAAAGGTATCGTAAAACTTGCTCCATATACCTATGAATGGAAGCAGCTTTTTGAGGTAGAAAAAGCAAACCTTCAGACTGCGGTGAGTGGCTACGTTCTGGATATCCAGCATGTAGGTAGTACTTCCATTCCTGGTATGCTGGCAAAACCGATTATTGATATTGCCATCGCGGTGGCTGATTTTGAGGAAGCCAGGGTGTGTATCCCATTGATCGAGAAGCTGGGATATGAATATAAGGGTGAATTTGGCATTCCTCACCGCCACTACTTTGCCAAGGGCAATCCACGTACATTCCACATACACATGTGTGAGATATCTGGTATGGAGTGGCAAAATCATTTGCTTTTCCGTGATTATTTATCCCAGCATCAGGATGTGGCTGATGAATATGCTGAGCTAAAGCAGAAGCTTGTTGTAAAGTACCCGCAGGATCGACAGCATACCTGGATGGAAAAGCTCCTTTTATCCAACGGGTCTTACAAATTGCCAAAGCGGGACAAATTATTAAGTAATGGATTACCAGATAATGAATGCTGAAAGATCTGGTTCCCACAATTTTTTTTATGCATCGGGTACAATTATGGAAAGGAGGGTAGATATATGGATACCGATCGATCTGACCGTACAGGTTACCTGATTACTGCTTTGTTAGGTGCAGCCGCTGGAGGATTGCTGGTGGCATGGGTCACCAATGCAATTCCCAGAATGATGCAACGCATGATGGCTGGCATGATGGACAACATGCGAACTCAGATGAGCGCAGGCGGCTGCAAGCCGGATGAGTTTTGAAAAAAGATGATGGGCTTCGGTGAAGCCCAAACAGATGAATAAAATAGTACCAATTCCCACCCACCAAATGAAAGGAGCTCACACATGATCACCAAAGCCATGATTGATGACTTCATCTCCCAACCCTCCCTGGCAGTAGTAGGGGTATCGCGTACCAAGAGTGAAAAGTTCGGGAATGCTGCATTTAAAGAACTTAAGACCAAGGGTTACAAGCTATATCTGGTCCATCCCAGTGGGGAGATTATTGAAGGTCAACAAAGCTACCCGAGTCTGAAGGCTTTACCAGAGAAGGTGGGTGGCGTCCTGGTGGTGGTCCAGCCAGCCCAGGCCGAAAAGGTGGTGCATGAGGCGCATGAGACCGGTATCGATCGCGTCTGGCTGCAGCAGGGGGCAGAATCTCAGGCAGCAATTCAGTATGGGCAGGAGAACGGAATGAGCGTGATCTACGGCAAATGCATCCTGATGTTTGCCCAGCCGATGAGGTTCTTCCACAAGCCCCACCGCTGGGTGATGGGACTCTTAGGGCAGCTGCCGAAATAGAGACGAGAGACCTATCATCAAGACCGCTCTGCAGGGCACATTTATCCTTGCCGAGTTTATTTTTGTGTTCCAAAAGATATTTTCCTATGCTTGATCACGTGGCTATCCAACCGATCTACAGCTAGAGACGGCCCATCAGGGCGTCTCTACAAATGACATGAGGGATATTGTTTCACGAAAAAACAAATAGCATTCAATTCATCTTCCATGCTGTGGTTGGCTATGTAGTGTAGATGATTGAGGGATTCGAATCCATAAAAAAACGAAGAGGAATTAAAGCTTTTGCAGAGGATGATTTGTGGAGAGGCAAACCCGCACAAGGTGAAAAAAAGATTGCGAATAATGAATGCAAGAGAACCTTCCACGAATAGGGAACCACGAATACTCGAATAAAATCAAACCCGATAACATCCTGGTGAGTGATAAATCTACTGGATTACTATAGCACATATGTTCTAATTCATCAAGGGGATTAATCTAAAGGGGGTATACGTTTGTTTATAAAATTGTGGGTACCCTTAAGAAATCGGGATTCCATGATAGTTGATATCTTTATTACTCCCTACGGACGGTGGTAATGATAGTTAGCCCATACACACACTTATTATTATTGTTTTACTTGACGGTTCCATCTGGCTTCAATGGCGAATATTTCGCCAAGATGCCGCACATTATCTAGTAACGCCATTTGTATACACTGATATTTTGTGTATCTCCCATCGAAACCAGACCCTGGCGTTTGCAATTTTTTCATGGAAGTACTTGCCAGATAGGCTTTGACGGTATCATAAACCTCATCCAAATATGCAAGCATCTGTTCCTTTGTCAGCAGTGGAATAGCAGCCACTTCTTCTTGTGTGTATCCAGTGAGCATCCCCCATCCGTCCCGACCTATCCCTCGAGGATCATATCCTGTTTGATCCGCCCAGCCATTATGAAACCAACATTCTTCCCCTGACAAGTCTCCTTTAGCTTGTTGGGTTAGAAAGACATCCAAGATGCGAGCCATATGCCAAACCGTGATAGCAATGCTGTTTGCGTCTGGATCAGGTTTCCAAAGCACACAATCATCGCTCATTCTATTGAGCCCGCGGTGTAAGCGGCGACGATTATCTTCAAGCAGATCTATCAGCACTTCATTGACGTTCATCATTCTTTCGAGCTGATATCCTCAACTATTCTTTTTAGGTGGAACAACAATTAACTATACAGATAAATTCCGAATAATTAGTGATATTGGAATAGTATGCCATCTGAACGATTTGCCCGTTTTCGTTTGGGTCACCCCTTCACCGCCCCGGCGGTCATGCCGCTCACGATGTATCGCTGGAAGATGAACGCCAGGATCACCGGCGGCAGAGCGGCAATAATCCCGCCCGCCATCATGCCGTTGATGTTCACCGCGTAGCGACCGACGAATTCGGCCATGGCCACCGGCGCGGTCTTGGCAGCCAGCGTGCTGGTGAAGATCAAGGCATAGAAGAATTCATCCCACGCCAGCAGGAAAGTGAACATCGCCGTGGAGACCAGTCCCGGCACGGAGATGGGCATCACCACCCGGAACAAAATACCCAAGCGTGAGCAGCCGTCCATGCGGGCGGCATCCTCCAGCTCGATCGGGACGGTCTGGAAGAAAGCTGCCATCATCCAGATGGCATACGGCAGAGCAAAGCTCATGTAAGTCATGATCAACACGATTGGTTTATTGATCAACTGCAGGCTTGAGGCGATGATGAAGAGCGGCAGGATCAGCGATACTTCCGGGATCATGCGCGTGGCAATCATGCCGAGCTGGATGGTGCGGTTGAATTTGAATGGGATGCGCACCAGGGCATAGGCTGCCAGGCTTCCGATGACGATGGAGATGACTGTCACCGCTGAAGCAATCTTGATGGAATTCAACAAGGCCACCGCAAAAGTGCGCGGCACAGACGAAGTGGCCAGGTTTGGAAAGATGATGTCCAGATAATTCTGCAAGGTGGGATGCTGCGGGATCCAATGCGGTGGGATCGCGTACAATTCCACCTGGGTGGATAGGCTGGCGCTGAACAGCCACAGGATGGGAAAGAAAATAAAGAAAAACACCGGAAGGGTGAGCAAGAAACAAGGGCAGCTTGCGCAGGAACTTCCGGTAAGGCATTATTGGGTTTCCTCAGGATGGTAGAGAAAACGAATGAAGATCAGCGCCATGCTGATGGTGAAAATGGAGATCAGGAAGGAGAGCGCTGCTCCAATGCCCTGGTTTCCCCATGGGAAAGTGTTCAAATAGGTCAGATAGGTGATGGTGAGGGTCTTGTTGGCTGGACCGCCGCTCGTGATGATGTAGACGATATCGAACACGCGGAAGGCGTCCACCGTGCGGGCGATCAGCGCCACCAGGATCGCCGGGCGCAGCAAGGGCAGCCGGATTTGCCAGAAACGCTGCAAGGCATTGGCACCATCCACTGCCGCGGCTTCATCCAGCTCTACCGGCAGGGTCGCCAGGGCCGCCTGCAGGATCAAGGCCACGAACGGCATCGTGTGCCAGACGTCCGCCAGGATCACCAGGGGCATGGCCAGATTGGGCAGAGTCAGCCAGGGGACGTAATGTTTGATCAACCCCAGCTGCATTAAGCAGTCCATTCAACGCGCCGAAATCGGCGCTGTAGATCCAGCGCCACATCGCGCCATTGACAATCGTCGGGCACTGCCCAGGGGATGATCAGGCTGAAGCGCAGGAACTTCCAACCCCATGGATGCGAATGGATCAGCTGGGCAATTGCCATCCCCAAGACCAGTTCCAGGCCCACCGAGACGATCGTGAAGTACATCGTCCGCCCGATGGTCTCCCAGAAGGTCTGAGTCCTTGAGCATCTCGAGGTAGTTGCCCAGACCCGACGAAGGTCCGCACCTGGTTGATGCCGGTGGGCGCATGATAAAAGCTCAGGATAAACGTGGAGATGATCGGCCACAGGGTCACGCCCAGGATGACCACCAGGCTGGGATGACCAGCAGCCAGGCGGTGCGAGCATCCTGCTGCCGCAGGGAGAGCTGTCGTCTTGGGAGAGGTTGGTGAAGTTGCGGTCATATCAAAAATATTGGGTGGATTTGCATTGTACCGCAAATCCACCCAATCGCTATGCCGTTATGGATTATTTACTGGCGAGACTAACCCACTTGGCAGCAGCTTCATCCAGGGCTGCTTGTGGGGTCTTGACCCCCGTCAATGCTTCCTGAATGGCCAGTTGCAGCGCTGCAGAGGCCTCATTGTAGTAGGCACGGTCGGGCGCTCGTTGGCATAGGGGAACTGTGCCAGGAAGGCCGGGACGGTCACCGGGTTGTTGGGTGTGGCTGCCAATAGCTTGGCCAGGGCATCGCCCTGGAAATCAGTCTGCCAGACAGGCAGCATCTCGGCCGAATACTTGGTCTGCACTTCGTTGCTGGCCAGATAGGTCAGGAATTTCCAGGTCTGATCAGCATAAGGGGTGGTCGCCATGATGGCGAACGAGCTGGAGCCATCCACGCTGGAACCCTTGATGCCTGCGGCTGCGCCGGCTGCGAAGACCGGCATGGGAGCAAAGGCCGCCTGGCCGACGATCTGTGATTTGGTGGCATCGTTCGAATCGGCAGTATTGGAACAACCAGTTCACCGCAAAGGCCGATTTGCCGGCCAGGAAGTCGGCTTCCACCGCGTTCTCATCCGAAGAGACCGAGCTTGGGTTGCTCAGGCCATCATCGATGGTCTGCTTCATCCAGGTCAGGACCTGAACGCCCTTCTCGTTATTGAAGACGGGCTTGCCGCTGGCATCCAGGAAGGCGCCGCCGTTCCCGAAGAGCAGCACGGTGAAATCACAGACCACGCCTTCCTTCTGATTCCATGACCAGATGATCGGGATATTCGGCCAGGCCCTTCTGCTTGATGGTCTTTGCCTGGTCGACCAGTTCTTCCCAGGTCTTGGGAGGTGCAGTGATGCCGGCTTTCGTCAAGCATATCCTTGTTGTACATGAAATACTTCACGTCCATCAGCCAGGGCATGCCGTAGATCTTGCCATTGCGGGTCACGCCGTTCCAGGAGGCCGGGAACATGCCGGCTTTCATGTCGGGCGTGACCCGGTTGGTCACATCCAGCAGGTATCCGGCCTTGATGAACTCGTCCGGCCAGATGACGTCGATCATGGCGGCATCGTAAGCCGGGCGGCGTGGCAGCCATGCCGGTGACGATCTTGTCGTGGACGTAATCGTAGCCCACGTATTCCATGACCACTTTGATGTCCGGGTTCTGGGCTTCGAAGTCGCGGGCGATCTGATCGATCTCGGCGGGTTTCAAGCCAGCCTGATCCATGGTCAGCACGTGGATGGTCACCGGTCCGGCTTGCGTCTTTGGCTGGCAGCCCACCATGCCGAAGGCGATGATCAGCGCCAGGGCAAATAAAGTGATTTTATTAAAAGTACGCATAGGTCTCCTCTTTTTTGATGATTTGTTTGCTGAATTCTTGTAAATTTGTACATCATTATGTTGGATTTGTCGTTTGACACACACCTCCTTTGGCTTTTTCTATGATGGGTTAGGATAATTTATGCACGACGTAAAAATTCGACGTGTTGTGCAGCACATTAGTGATTGCCCCCATCACCCCCGCCCTCAGACCCAGGCTGGATACGACCAGTTTGGGGAGCGTGGGGATGGTCCCATCAATGCGCTGCAGGATGGGTTCGACCAGCATCTCAGCGGAACGCGACACCCCACCACCCAGGATGATCAGCTCCGGGTCAAAGGCCACCGCCAGGTTGGCAATGGCGATTGCCAGGTAATCCACCGTTTCGTTGATGATCTTCCAGGCCCATTCCTGCCTTTGTTTGGCAGCCTCGAACACGTCCTCTGCGACCAGGTTTTCCAGTTCTTCCACCGTGCGCTCGCCTTTAAGTGCAATGCGGGCTCGCTCGGCAATCCCTGTTCCTGAAGCCACGCTTTCCAGTGCCCCGAAATCCTGGTAATTTTTCCCCAGGAACTCACGACCCGGGAGCATGTTACCGATCTCACCTGAAGCTTCACTCGCCCCTCGATAAAGAGCACCATCGATGATGATCCCTGCCCCAATACCGGTGCCGATGGCCACCATGACCATGTTTTGGGTGTTTTGACCCGCACCGAACCACAGCTCCCCCATGGCTGCCAGGTTTACATCGTTGTCCACGGTGATCGGCAAGGAGTATAGCTCGCTCAGCCGTTGTTTGAGCGGGAAGTTTTGCCAATGCAGTGTATTTGCCCATGTGACGATCCCTTCTTTATGCAGGGTGATCCCTGGTGCGCCCACCCCAATGCCGTGTACCTGCCTTCCCGCTAATTTTGGCGAGGCCAGCAGGGTATCGATCAGGGTGGTCAGGCGGTTGAAACTATCCTCTCCGTTGGTGCCATGCCTGGCAATATTTACTTCGTCAAGGATATTCCCGCCCAGGTCAGAAAGAGCGCCATAGATCTTCGTCCCGCCCATATCCACGCCAAGGATCAGATGTCCTCCGTCATTGAATTCCAGCAGGGGGCGCCTGCGCCCACCGCTCCATTCGGTGCCCCCGTGCAGGCGGACGAAGCCTTCATCGATCAATCCATCCACGATCCGCATGACAGTGGGCAGGCTGACATCCAGCCTGTGAGCGATGGTGCTGCGCGCGATCGGGCTTTCCCGGCGGATGATCTCCAGGATGGCTGAGCGGTTGATTTCACGCATCGCGGAGGCGGTGATGGTGAGCCGATAGGTCATTGGTTTTGTTGGGTTAACGATTGACTAGTTACTTACATCGTGTAATACTTACTTACAGTGTGTAATTATCTTAGCATATTTTTATCTAAAAGTCAACCAAGAATTCTGACCTTTGAGTTGATGAAAACCCAACATAGAAAGGAACTCTCAAATGACAGGAAATTCTGTCGCCATAAGTATAACCATAAGAGTGTCAGAACG
The DNA here is from genome assembly GCA_963828845.1 of uncultured Chloroflexia bacterium. Lineage (GTDB taxonomy): Bacteria > Chloroflexota > Anaerolineae > Anaerolineales > UBA4823 > FEB-25. Next base: position 67,252 of record CAWHGE010000006.1, on the reverse strand, counting down.
GGAAGTAAAAATTGAGAATGAAATTGGAATTAGCGACATGGAAGAAACAATCCAGGGAATGGTGCTGGAAGCAGGGCAGCAGGTATTTGGGATGGGGATTAAGGCAATCGATGACCGAATAGCGGAGAAATTGCCGAGCGGCTGGCAGAATGTTGGCACAGAAGAGCGGTGGATCGTAAGCAGTATCGGGGCGCTGAGATACAGGCGGCGCGTCTATCTGGATGAGAACAAGCAACGAAGAAAACCGTTAGACGAGCTATTAGGGGTTGAGCGCTATGGGCGGGTGAGCGCACGAGTCCAAGAGATGGGATCATCTCTGGCGTGTATGGGTACCTACCGCTTGGCAGCCAGCCAGCTCAGTTGGTTGATCAAGACCCCGATCAGTCATAGTGCCGTACAACGGATGGTATGGACAACCGGGAATCGGATCGCCGATGGAGAAGAAGCGGAAAGTAGGCGGGTATTTGAAAGCGGAGGATCAGGTAGAAGCTGGAAAAGTAAACGCCCCGGTGTTATACGGTGAGAGCGATGAAATTTGGGTACATCTGCAACGGGAAAAACGCAGATTAGCAGAAGTGCGGGTGGCCATCCTGAGCACAGGTCGTAAACAGATCGGAAAAGATCGTTACCGGCTGGAGAATAAACGTTGTATCACTGCCATAGGACTAAATTCAGAGATGTGGCAGGAACAGATCGTGCAGACTCATCTTAGCTATATTTAAGCTAAACACAATCTCATAGTATAGATGCAATAATGTGCGTCATAGTTTTATCATATATTAGAGAGTTCTTATCGTTATTTCATAAGAGAACAGCTTAATAGAAAGCAAAGACATAGTATCGGACAAAACATCGGACAACTATCATAAGCGACTGTCATTGCGAGCCGCAAGTGATCTTCTTGCGGCGTGGCAATCTCCAAAAGACCTATATTTCAATTGCAGAACTTTTTAGAATGACCATTTTTGAAGGTTGTCCGAACTTTCGTCCGAACCTGAGAGAATTTTGTGCCTGTCTGAATTGTGATTTATTGGAATAAATGCTGTTGATAAAGAAGGGCTTGATCAAAATCATAGTCTCATAGAATCATTCTGACCAAAGTACAAGACAAGAAGAAAGATGATTCGTCCTCTTTACAGACCATCCTAACCTCTAAATCCTACAATGTCATGGTATTTTTGCCTTCGCATAAAACTACCTATCCAACTCCAGGCTGTTATTATAGGGTTGTTTAGCCCTGTCGATAATGTTGGGGCGCAGGGGAGAATCCCAAAAAGTATGTACCGAAAACTTACCCTGCGCCTACGATATAAGACGGACTTAGATCAGATCGGTGATCCGCCCATTCTTTCCCCCGTCGTTTCACTGTTCGTTAAAATCACATGTGTAGAGACGCCCCGCTGGAGCGTCTCTGCGTTCTCCTATCTTTGGCCTCTATATTTCGGAGACATGTACTCTGCTTTTCGCATCGAGTGATCCTCTTGATAAAAGCGCATTGCACAATCCAGCTCTCCTGCCTCTTTTTGAGGCTCATTGCTCCTTTCTCATGGCTCAAAGCTGTTGGCTCACCGCTGCTCTTATATGAGAATTCTTAAAAAATTGCGACTTTTGCATAAACCCCTTGTGGATTAGAACATCTGTGCTATAATTGAAGATGATTTCCTATGTCTCTTTTAATCAAATCATCTTCATATCGGTTGGTTTAAACCGATATCAATGTGCTCTTCATTCATACCGAGTGATCTTCTCGGTACTAGTGTCCTTCTATACCGAGTGGTCTTCTCGGTACTAGTGTAACTACTCACCCATACTTCATTCTCCTCTCCCTTTTAGGGAGAGGGTGGGGTGAGGGTGATTCGTGCTTTCGTGTTAGAGCGTGGGTTCTATACGCGCTTTATTCGTGGATGGTTACTGGATATCCTGATTTGAACGTATTTGATTATTATTTTTCAATTCAACAAGAACTCTATGGCAATAATTCTGCCTCCTCCGCATACGAATTAGGAATTATTGGAGCTGAGGCGGTGAGTAATTATATGGTACTTGATTATGCTAATTCCTAAACTCCGCATCTTATTACCCATCATCTCTCCAAGGATGATTCGTTCCGATTCGTTTTTTTAAGGGACGAATATCTTTCCCTTATGCAAACATACGATCTCCAATCCACGCAATTGAGTTTTGTGCTCCCTTGGGCGCTCATTTGGCGCACTTTGAAGCTATGACCTTGGTCGATCATCGGAATTAAATGCTTTTTTTCAGTTTCAATGGGTGCTATCTCTTTCTCGACTGGGATCAGCATGCCCCGTTGTATAAACATTTACCTGATACACAATTATCTGATTTCCTAATTGCCTTATTATCTACTGGCTTGATAGTTTTTTCGGAGCACTTCCAATTATGATATACTACTTGCCAATATTATTAATCGCTGTGATGAGGACGAGTAAGCACAAAAGCGACGGTCCAGAGAGCGGTAGGCGCTGTAAATCCCGTCCGTGCGCATGTGCTGAATGGACCTCGGAGCTGCAGGGTGAAACCAATTCGGGAATAACCCGCGCCGGAGCTGCCACCGTTAGCTGGGCAAAAGGTATCGTTTTTGTTCACCGTACCTGATGAGTGAAGCTGGCTTATTCACCCCCGTCGCATCACAGGCGGGGTTGTTTATTAAAATAATTCGGAGGCATTGCTATGGTATTGAAGCTCATTCTGGTTTACTGTGCGGTCTGAAACTACACCGATCGTGCTGTCGGTCTGGCAGCCGAGCTGCTCAAGGAATTCGAACCCGAGATCGAATCGATCACCCTGGTACCATCAGACGGCGGGTGTTATGAGTTTTCGGTTGACGGGAAATTGCTTTACTCTAAGCTGGCCACCCATCGCCATGCAGAGCCAGGCGAAATCGCAGGGTTGGTACGAAAATATCTAAAACAGGCATAATATCTTTTGTCGCATAGAAATCCCCTTGATTATTGAGGCAATGAGCGTTATCTGCGAGGAGACAATCAGTGTCATCGAGGGCGTCCTGTGCCCGATGCATCGCGAGTGATCTTTACGAGCGATGAAGAGGAGCGTTCTGTGTGACCATTTGCCTCGAGCTGAGCGAGAGGCAAGCCATCTCCTCCAGACATATTTCATCAAATTTCGCAAGGAAGAAATATAGAAATATCTTGACAATGGAAGATTGAGCTTGCTCATTCACCAGAAAAAAACGGCTCACAATGATAGATAAATAGGAGTTTTTATGGTCTCACAAAAGAAAGGTCGCGTATTTTCCGGAGCACGTCCCACAGGACGGCAGCACCTGGGGAATTACCTGGGCGCCATCAAGAATTACGTGGCTTTACAGGACGAATATGACTGCATCTACTGCATAGTAGACCTGCATGCCCTGACGACGGTGGAGGACACGGTCAATTTACGCCAGAACACATTGGAGATGGCGTTGGATTTCCTGGCAGCAGGCATCCGCCCGGATGAAACCATCATGTTCATCCAATCACATGTGCCCCAAGTGGCAGAGCTGCACCTGATCCTCTCCATGGTCTCACCCCTCGGTAAGCTAACCGACCTGCCCACCTTTAAGGAAAAGGTACGCTTTCACCCGGATAATGTAAACTACGGGCTGGTGGGTTATCCTGTCTTAATGACCGCAGATATCGTATTATATAAAGCCAATGTTGTACCGGTGGGGATTGACCAGGCGCCTCACCTCGAATATGCCCGGGAGACGGTGCGTTCATTCAACTTCCGTTATAACACCCACGTGTTGATCGAGCCTCTGATGAAAAACACCGAGACCCCTAAAGTGCTGGGCATTGATGGGGTGGAAAAGATGAGCAAGAGCCTCAACAACCATATCGAGATTGCCGCCACCCCCGAAGAGACCACCAAGCGTGTGAAGCAAATGATGACCGACCCTCACCGCATCCTGCGCACAGATCCGGGCAATCCGGATATCTGCAACGTGTTCACCATGCATAAGATTTTCTCATCCCCAGATGAGATCGCCATGGTCGATCGTGAGTGCCGTCGGGCAGGGATTGGTTGTGTAGACTGCAAGCTTCTGTATGCCAAGAATTTAAACGCTCACCTTGAACCTTTCCGTGCCCGGCGTAATGAGCTGGCGAAAGACCCGAGCTATGTGCAGGACATGTTGGATGATGGAGCCAAACGCGCCAGGGCAATCGCTGAGAAAACCATGTCTGAGGTGCGGGAAGCAGTTGGACTGCCATGATTGTGTGAAGAGAGCATATGCGTCTCGTCTTACAACGGGTCAAGTCAGGTCGGGTGTTGGTGGCTGGTCATGCCATTGCCGAGATCGGCAAAGGTCTGGTAATCCTGTTAGGGATTGGTCCAGGGGATGGAGAGGAGCAAAGCCGCACCCTGTGTGAGAAAATTATCCATTTGCGCATCTTCGAAGATGAGCAGGGTAAGATGAACCGCTCATTATTGGATGTAGGTGGTCAGGCGATTGTTATTTCTCAATTCACCTTGTATGCGGATACGCGCAAGGGTAGGCGTCCGTCTTTTATCGGTGCAGCCCTGCCGGAGATCGCCCGTCCTCTGGTGGAACGTTTCGCTGAGATGCTTCGCGAGCAGGGTGTGCCCACTCAAACGGGCGAGTTCGGTGCTCACATGCTGGTGGAAATTGCCAATGATGGTCCGGTGACCATCTCTTTGGAAGCTTAATCGAACTACTAACATATCACTACCAGCATGCAGTTGGAATAATGCATCTTGCATTTTTTACCTGCCTGAGCTTCGGATCGCCATGCGGAGTACGAAACACTTCCCGTAAAAGCCAGTATGTGACCACTGCATCCGGCTTAGCATCGAGAATATCACTTGCGGATCGATGTACGTAGTCAAGTTAAAAATGACAGCAGAGGGCAGTTGCGTCAACTTAATTTAGCCTGGATCATCGCTGGGTTCTATGATTTTCCTAAAAGGGCATTGATGAACATTTTCCGGCTGAATGGCTGGCCTGAAAGCAACGTTTGGGCGTGAAACATGCGCGCCACTGACCGCACCACAACCATCGCAGTGAGCGCCAGGAGGAAGGCAGAAAGCAGTGTTTGCCAGATAGGTACTCCTCCCGCGGAGAGGCGGGTCATCATCGCCACTGGTGAGGTGAGCGGGAACAGGCTCAGGATGGTAGTAAGCAGGCCGTGCGGCTCTTCGATCATCACGCTGATCAGGAAAATCGGGATGATCAAGGGGAAGATCACCAGGATGGTAGCCTGGGAAGCCTCGCGTAAGTTGGGTACCAGTGCCCCCAATCCTGCCATCAAACTGGCGTAAACTGCATACCCCAGCAGGAAGAAGATCACACCCCACACCAAAAAGGACGGTGGCAGCTGAAATGCGATTGGCAGGTTAAAAGTGGTCCCACTCCTGGCTAACAATATTCTCCCGGTGCCCACCCAGGCGATGGTTTGCAACAGGCCGACCAACCCCAGTCCGATAATTTTTCCAGTAAGCAGCTGCCTTGGTGTCACCGATACCATCAGGATCTCTATCACCCGGTTTTCCTTTTCCTTGGTGACGCTGCTGAGCAACAGGCTGGCGGCACTTAGGATGATGATGTAAAACAGCATTGTCACTGCATAGGGTAGGAAAAACGTCAGCATGTTACTTTCTTCACGCTGAGGCGCGGGTGATAAGGATATTTTCTCCAGGTTTTTCGGTCCGTTGATCAAAGTTGCTAGCTCAACGTCACCTCCCAACAGGTTGACTTGCAGGATCCATTCCAGCAGTGACGACTGCCCGGATGATGTCAGTGGGTTGAAGTCTGAACGAATATAGTTGATATCTCCAGATTGAAGGTAATCTTTGGGGATGAGGTAATAACCGGAAATCTGGCCATCTACCAATGCCTGGCTGGCACTGGCTTCATCCGGAAAAGCAATTAACACCCCGGGCTGCACCGAGGCGGGTATTTCCTTGATGATGCCACTTTGGTCCACATAGCCTTCCGCCAGGGTGGTTTGAGGACTACTTATGAGCCGGGTGAGAATGTTTTGTGCCGGATTACCCTTATTTAGCTGCCCGGCAATGATAAAGACTGCCGCCCCGATGATGGGGATGCCAAACATGGCAAACAGGAATGAGGGTCGTGATAGGATGGTTCTGATCTCTTGCTCTTAATACGAGCAAAGTCTTATTCATAGTCACACTCTTTGCCGGCTGAAGATTTCATTCCAATGTAGCCGTTGACCATAACGCAGCATGCCCAGACGAAACGCACGTCCAGCCAGCCACACTGCGCCAATGGCGGATAACACCAGGATGGTAACACTGACGATCACTTGCCAGGTCGGAATAGTGGCGAAGCCGATGCGTAAGGCAATCGTCATTGGAGCGGTTAGCGGGAAGAAGCTCAAAGCGATTGCCAGCGGGCTGTTCGGGCTTTGGATAAAGACCGAAATCAAGATATAGGGAAGCCAGATGGGGATGGTAAACAGTCCCATGATTTGTTGACCTTCACTGGCTTCAGACACCGTGGCACCAACTGCCGCCATCAGTCCACTGATCATGATGAAAGCCGGCACCATTACCACAATGATGATCGCAACCATTTCACCTGAGAACTTGAGGCCGCTCAGGAAGGCGAAATAGTTTTGCCCAATCACCAGTGCCAGGATGATGAAGATTGCCCATACCAGGAGCTGTGTCACACCAATTGCGATGTCCGCGATTACTTTTCCGCTCATCAATTGCCCCGGAGAGACGGACGTCACCATGATCTCCATCGTCCGGTTTTCTTTTTCCTCAACCACGGCTTGCATCAGATACCCAGAGCTGGTGGTCATCCCAACGATGAACAGAATGCCTGCCAGTAATGGCAGGATTATGTTGACAAAGCTGTCCTGCGAGGCTTCACGGCTTTTATCGGTGGACTGTACTTTGATATTGCTCCCATCGAGGATCCGGTTTGCAATCTCCGCAGGCTGCTTTGCCAGTAGGTTGGCTGTCAGGAATGAGTCAAACTGCTGCGTTGAGATACCTTTGGGTTCTTTGAGATAGATTTCCTCTGCCTGACCTGATTGAAGGTAGTTTTCTGGGATGATGTAGTAGGCTTGTAGCTTTCCTGATTGCAAGTCAGCCTTAGCGCTAGTTTCATCCGTGTAGGCAAGCATGGGTATGGTGCGCTCTGGCCACTTGACGGCTGGTTGTGGGATGGCATTTGCCAGCAATCCGGAATGATCGATATAGCCAATCGGCGTAGGGTTCGAGTCCATTCTGATTATCACGATGATCAACACAACCATTAAAACCATCATGAGTGGCACGCTGAACAAAGCCAACAGGAAACGCTTGCGGAACACATGCCGGGAATATTCATGCGAGGCAATTAGCCAGAATTTGCTCATGCTGTCTCTCCAAGCTCCTGGTCATTTTTCTGCACGACGCGAATGAAAATCTCGTCGAGGGTGGGAGCCGCGATCTCAAACTGATCGACCTGGATCCCGCGTTCGACCAGGTTACGCAGCACATCCTGAGTGCTGGCTGAGGGCACAAGGTTTAGCCGGTAGGCGGATGAATTATGCTGCTCGACACGCTCAACACCAGGAAGTGTGGGTAGCGCATCTGGTGTCCGCACGATGACAGCGTGACCTGAAAATTGGCGGCGGATCTCGTCCAATCCTCCGTACAAGACTGTCCGTCCATGATCGATCAGCACGATCCGGTCACACAGCTCCTCCACCTGATGCATCTGGTGGGTGGACATGAGAATGGTCACACCCTTATCGCGTTGCTCACGCAATAGATCCTTGACCATCTGGGTGTTGATTGGATCCAGACCGCTGAATGGTTCGTCGATGATGACCAGCTCGGGCTCATGGATCAAGGTTGTGATGAGCTGGGCTTTCTGCTGCATACCCTTGCTAAGTTCTTTGACCTTTTTATGCCGGGATGAGGCCAGATCGAAGCGCTGTAAGTACCCAGTAATCCTGCGTTGGACTTCAGCAGGAGCAAGCCCTTTGAGTGAGCCCAAGTAAACCAGACAGCGATCGAGCGGGATATCCTGGTACATGCCGCGTTCCTCGGGCATATAGCCGATGCGATCCTTCTTGGGTTCTGTCATAGGACCACCCAGGATGCTCACGCTACCATGATCGGGTTTGAAGATATCCAGCAAAACTCGGATGGCGGTGGTTTTTCCAGCACCATTTGGACCAAGCAATCCAAAGATTTCTCCTTTTTCGACCTCGAAGGAGACGTCATCGACCGCTTTCAAAGCGCCAAAGGACTTACTGATATGGGATATTTCTACAGTTGACATATAGAGAATTGTCCTTTCGGCTGTCATCAGGTAGGAGCGAATTTATACCACCATTTTATACCACATGGATTAACGTAAGCATAGATTTCCTGAGGTTCTCAAGTACTCAAAATTTAGTGGAGTTAATAGTACTTGTGAACCGATAAGCGGCTAGCACTAATGCTATAATTGCGCAATTCGAGCGGTGACAACTATGGGAAAAGAAGTATGAAAACCGTCTGTGTTTATTGTGGCTCATCGGATAAGATGAGTGATGAGTATCTCCAATCTGCCCGCCAGATGGGGGCAGCCATAGCCAGGCGTGGCTTAACTCTGGCATATGGAGCAGGGTGTACCGGAATGATGGGCGCGGTAGCAGATGGTGCTCTGGAAGCTGGTGGTGAGGTGATTGGTGTGATCCCTAAAATGTTCACCACACCAACGTTAATGCACACCGGCCTTTCACGTCTTGAAATTGTGGATAGTATGCACGTTCGCAAGCAGCGCTTGGTGGATATCTCAGATGCCTTCATTGCTCTGCCGGGAGGCTATGGGACCTTCGAAGAGCTATTCGAGATACTCACCTGGGCCCAGATTGGTCTGCATAGCAAGCCAGTGGGGATATTGAATAACCAACATTACTTTGATCCATTGTTATCAGCGATAGAACACGCCCGGACGGAAGGTTTTATCTATGCCGAGCACCGTTCCCTGTTTGTCTGTGACGACCAACCGGATGGTTTACTCAATATGCTGGTGCAGTACCAATATCCACATGGGCTTGAAAAGTGGCTGACACGTGAGGAATGAATTAGCCCTCATGTAAATTCCTCGCTTTAACAAAGACAATCAAAGTAACTAACATATATCCGCTGTAACCCAATGCTTCGGTGAGAGAGGGGTTACCATGATAACCGAACAGGGTACTGAAAATCATACCAACAATGGAGTGGTCATTCAGGAGTGAGTTGAGATTCCAAATTGGGCTGATTATGGCGGGAATGATGCCTGCCTCATTGAACTCAGCGACACTGTGAGCGATTAAGCCAGCAGCAAACAGGATGAGTATTAGTCCAGTTACCTTGAAGAAGCGTTGCAAGTTTAGGCGGATGGTGGAGGAATAAATCAGATATCCAAGCAAGCATGCAGATAGCAACCCAATGGATTGTACCGAGCAGGGTTTGAACACCGCTGGAGGTCAGCGAAGCGGCAGTCAAATACAGAGCTAGCTCGATGCCCTCCCGCACCACAGCGATGAATGCAAGAAAGTATAAGGCTCCACCTCCACCAAGTTTGGCAGCTCGATTTACACTAGCTTTCCAGCTGAGATTTCATGCTTCCAGATTGATGTCGCATCCAGAAGATCATCCAGGTCAGCACTCCTGCGGCCAAGAGCAGTGTCACTCCCTCAAAAATTTGCTCTGCAGGACCTTCCAGCTCTTTATCGATTGCACGCAAGAGCAAGGCAGTAAGTAGGCTGACAATAACTGCACTGATTACCCCTGCCCATAATGGTCGATTTAGATCAGTGCGTCCTGTTCTTCGTAATGCCCCAAGGACTATTCCAATGATCAATGCAGCTTCGAGACCTTCACGCAAAGAGAGCACTATGCTTGTGATCATATGTGACCTTTAGGAGTCCTGATTAGCTCGAGCTCTGGTACCTTGTCTGTCAGTGGAAACGGGTTAAGAATCAGGATGGGCAGGCGATGAGAGCATAGCCAATTTTGCTTTCCACGCTCGTAGAAATGCAATGTTGTGATTTGTTGATCACTTGGATAACCATAAATGCAAGTGCTGGGGCGGTTAATCATATTATTCCTTTTAGGTGAAAATATATCTGACAATTCAGATATAATAACGCATGAATTGATGTGTGTCAATGAAAGAGTAGGGGAAATCCTGAGAATAAAAAACGGCGAGTTCTAAACACCCGCCGTTTATATATTATCTATTTGGAGCGCCGGCGATGGACAGTTGTTTTTAAAGGAGTTCCCGCGATATCCTGGAGCCTTGATGGCACAAATAGTACACAAACGGGTATCCTGGACACGACTCAGAATTCGGGGGTCTAGCTCATCCAGATACTTGGCAGTGGTCATCACTGTGGGTAGCTTGTTCAGGTGGCGATAATCGATCAATTGAAAGAGCTTTTCATTTGCCCATGGAGTTGGAGATTGCTCACCCAAGGCATCCAGGATGAGCAAAGGAGCGCTGCGTATCTCTTCAAAGCGGCGATCAAGGCTGACCGGGCTGTTGGAGCTAAAGGTTGCGCGTAAATGGTCCAGCAGGTTCGATACGCTGATGAGCATGGGAGGTTGACCGAGATCAGCGCGTGAATTGGCGATCGCAGCTGCCAGATGGGTCTTACCACAGGCGTAAGTTCCGGTGAATACCAACCAACCCTGCGGTGAACGGGCGTACTCAATGGCGGTTTTTAGTGCTTTCTCCAGGCTATGGCGGTCTTCAGCAGTCAGATTCTCACCTTGCCGGTCATCCCAATTGCTGAAGGTTTGCTCGTGATGCATTGCCAGGGAGGATAGGTCTGAATGGGTGGAGTCGTCGGTAGGTCGACGATAATCAGGTGCTTGAATAAAAACACGCGTGACAAGCTCAGGGTCTTCCAGCCGTGAGCGAATCCGCCCTTCGATCTGTTCCAGCAGCAGGTTGGTGGTCACCACCAGGGGCAACCGGTTGATGTAGCGGTAATTCAGGATCTGGAACAGCTTTTCCTGCGCCCAGGCAGTGGCATTCTGGGTGCCAAAATCATCCATGATGAGCAGGGGTGCGGTGCGTATCTCTTCAAAGCGCTGCTCGAAAGTGCTTTCCGGATTGTCATAGGTGAAGCGAAGGGCATCCAGTAGATCTGGGACGGTGATGAACAGCGTGGGTACTCCGATCCCAACGGTGAAATTGGCAATGGCGGCTGCCAGATGGGTCTTTCCACAGCCAAAACCTCCCTGAAGAAGCAGCCATCCATCCGCTTTCTGTGCGAACTGTTGCGCCTGGTTAAATGCCCGTTCGAGTGAATCTGCCTGCCATGGACCCAACCCAATCCGACCACGTGGATTGAAAATTCTCGAAGGTAAGGTGCTGTAAGTTATCAAGGTTGCTGATGGAGAACAAGCGCTGATGGATCTGCTGGGCGACCTGTCCCTGGCGGCAGGAGCAAATTTGCAGCTTGCCAAAATCCGGATGGCCTATGGGCAGGTCGCGACGCAGATAGCCCAACCCATGGCAATAGGGACAATTGATATCACCTGCCAGGCCGGTAGAAGGGAGATATTCCACCTCACCTACCTCAGTGGATGGCTCACTTTTCCCACTCGCCGTATCTTCGACGAGCTTCTTCAGTGTCGCGTCGATCTTGCTGATCTTTTCGGTCATCACGTCCTCCTTCCTGCCAGCGGTGAAGGATTGCCTCGATATAATGCCAGTTGCGCTTATTGCGTTCAACTGCGATACGGAAGGCATCCTCAATCCAATTGGCCTGATAGGTTTTTTCTGCATCGCGCAGGGCATCAGCAATCATCGGTGTGAGAGGTCCGATATTGGCTTCATACAGCTGGAATATGTTGGGGTGCTCTGGATAAATTTCAATCGGCTGATGCAGATGTTCCAGTCTCACGCCACTCACCTCGTTGTATGGCTTCCACAGCTGCACGACCTTTGGGAGAATTGAGGCAAATAATCTTATCTCTTACTTCATCCGTAGAAATTTCAGCCTGAAGCAGTGTGCCCCGCTTGACAGCCCTTTGAAGGGCACCTTCAAGGGCAGTGCGTGCTTTAGCAGGATCTTTTCCCATGGATTTGATCAGCTGGGATATCTTCCAGCAAGTCAGTGAAGTGCAGGTAGTGGAAGGGACCTTCCATGCGTTCGAGCCGCCAGAAGATGTACAAGGTCAGCTTGAGCTCATCCAAATCTATCAATCTCCAACAACACATGGCGAAAAAACTGCTCTGGGATGCGGATTTGGGTGGAGATTTCTTCAGGAAAACCAGGAAAGGTCATAGTTAGATTTTCCGCAGGTCGATGATCTGGGTGGCAGCATTTTCAAACTTGGTCAGGTTTTCCCGGAAGACCAGCTCAATATTACCGATTGGACCATTGCGGTGTTTGGCGATTTTTATCTGCACGAGGTGGCGCTTGAGCGTGTCTTTCTCGTACAATTCAGGCCGGTGGATGAACATGACCACATCCGAATCCTGCTCAAGGCTGCCCTGACTCGCGCAAATCAGAAAGCTGAGGTTCCTTATCGGCACGCTGTTCAATGGCCCGCGAAAGCTGTGCAGCTGCCAAGACTGGTACATTTAGCTCGCGTGCCAGGATCTTCATGTTGCGTGAAATATATGATACTTCTTGAACCCGGTTTTCAGAACGCACACCACCACTCATTAATTGCAGGTAATCGACCAGTATCAGGTCGAGGTTATATTCCATGTGCAAGCGGCGACTCTTGGTGCGCAACTGAATGGGGGTCAATCCGGGTGTGTCGTCCAGGAAGATAATCGTATCGTTTAATACCTCGATCGCCTGGGCAAATAGTGCCCATTCATCATCTGTCAGCTTGCCTGTGCGCAGGTGGTGGGCATCGATGCCAGTTTCCTGGGCGATCAACCGTTGCGCCAGCTGATCATTGGACATTTCCATCGAGAAAATAGCGATATGCTTTTTATGGATCAGAGCAGCATTCTTGGCAACCGAGAGCATAAAGGAAGTTTTACCGGTGCCAGGTCTCCCGGCGATGATCAGGAAATCGGATGGCTGCAATCCTCCCAACAAGCGATCCAGATCGATGAAACCAGTGGGTACACCGAAGGTATCTTCCGCTCGCTGTGAAAGCTGGTCGATCCGGTTATAGTAATCACTGAGGACTGTCTTGATGGATTGCAGGTCACGCGTCATCCGTCGTTCGCTGACGCCGAAGATGGCTTTTTCAGCCTCATCCATGACGGATTCCAGACGGGTTTCCTCCTGGTAAGCCAGCTTGGCGATCTGGTTGGCAGCTTCCAGCATTCGACGCCGTATGGCGGTTTGTTCGACAATCCGTCCATACGCTTCAGCATGCAATGACGAAGGTACATTATTGATTAATGTCGAAATATATGCAGGTCCACCAACCTCATTCAGCTGACCGATCTGATCCAGTTCTTCCACCACGGTAAGAAAATCGATCGGAGCACGGCGCTCTTGCAAGCGCATAAACGATTCCCATAGCCAGCGATGACGTTGAATGTAAAAATCATCCGATCGCAGAAATTGGGAGACTTCATAGTACGTTTCGGGATTGATTAAGACCGCACCCAAGACAGCTTCTTCGGCTTCACGGCTATGCGGCACCACCTGAGGGGTTGGTGCGGGAGCTTCTTCAAAGGATAGGAGGTCGCTCATGGTTTGATTTTAATCATTATTTCGATTGAAAATACAACTTTGGATATCAGGTTTTATTAACTTACGCACTTACGATGGTATTTTTCTTCAGGAGGGCTTCTTTTTTACGTCATCATCTTCCTGATCACCTTTATCTTCATCATCGATGTCAAGGTTTTCAATGAAGTCTTCAAATACCGATAAATTCTCTTCGTTGACTTCTGCAGCAGGTATTTCAGCAGGTTGATCTATATCTTTACTGGTTTCCTGCATATCTTCTTCAGGGATCACGCCGACTGAATCCAGGATTGGACGTGAGACCAAAATTGGTACGTGAGCACGTACCGCCAATGCGATGGCATCTGATGGGCGTGAGTCAATATCAAGTTTTCGTCCATCAACTTCAGCGACAATATTTCCATAATAAGTATCATCATGCAATGATGTCACTTCTACCCGAATGATGCGCGCATCCAGAATGGAGAATATATTTTTTAGCAAATCCCAGGTCAGAGGACGTGCCACTTCCACGTCTTGAAGTGCCAAGGCAATCGCTTCAGCTTCATAGATGCCGATCCAGATGGGCAAATAGCGATCAGCATCCACTTCGCGCAAAATGACAATCCGTTGCTGTGAAATCAGGCTGACGCGAATACTATCGATAACTACTTCAACCATATCTGACATACGAGGCCTCCGGTACCAATCATCCTCAGTGGGGTGATTCTAACATGGAATAAGTGAGTTGCCATCCGCTTTAAGAATCATGGTAAATTTATCGGAAATATCATTGCTGATATGTTAAAAGAATCCTTTAACATCTTGCCTGTTGTTAAGATTACGGTATAATACACGCACTTCGTACATAGATTGGGGATAGACAAATCTTGCGGTAAATTTTGATTTTGGAAAATTGGTTAATGAAAGCTAGAATATTATGGGTGGAGGGGAAGCGGACGGATAATACATCCTTCGTGCCCTCCTTGCGGAAAAAAGAATACTGGGTGGAAATTGTGCCAACGGGTAATGCAGCTTTGGCGCGTCTGGTGGAAGTAGATCCCGATTTAGTCGTGGTTAACGCTGCCTCACTCCGCAGTAGTGGTAAGAGGATTTGCAATGAGATCCGCGAAAAGTCTAGCGACCTCCCAATCGTTTTAATCGTCTCACCGGAGCATTCTATCTCAGGCGTAACCTCGGCCAATGTCGTCCTTGAGCTCCCTTTCACTTCACGCAAGCTGCTTAATCGAATTGCTCCCTTGTTACCTGGTGATGGTAAGAGCATTTTGCATGTCGGATTTATCCGGCTGGATCTAGAACGCAAGCGAGTGCGGTGCCTGGGGCGTGAGGCACGTTTGACTCCCAGAATGAGCCATTTATTACAGGTGTTGCTACTTCATGCAGGTGAAGCAGTTGAACGCCAAAGGTTATTCTCTGAGGTCTGGGATACGAAATATACGGTAGACACACGCACACTGGATGTGCATATCAGCTGGTTGCGCGAAGCTCTTGAAGAAAATCCACGCCAACCGCAATTTCTAAAGACCATTCGAGGGGTGGGTTACCGACTGGATACTTGATACACGCTTGATATTATGAAAGGACCCGTTTTACGAAAGCGGGTTTTTTGTTTAATTCGATTATATGCTCCAAGGTCAGATGAAGGTTAACAGTTTAACAGACAGGTATTCCCGTGAATATCCACTACCCGAACACAAATCGGAAGATTACTAATTGAAAATGCGAAATTAAGTTGATCGGGGATGGATTCATTGCCACGTGGTCTCACTGCCTGGATGGCACTGCGAAACAGCTTTCCATCCCAGGCGGGGTCGACATCCCAATAGTCGATCCCTTCTAATTGTTTAACCTCCAACTTGATAGACTGATCGTTCAATGTCAGGTTTACGGAGCTGGCTAAATGTGTATCATGTCGTGTAGATACACTTCCTTTTATTTGTTTTACCGCAAAAGCTGGAGAGCCAGCCTTGATCAAACGGGTGCGGGTGGTGTGAACAGCTCGAAAACTCAAATCACTGGCAATGAACTGCCGACCAAGTTTGGCAGCCACGACTGCTGTGGTTCCAGAACCGCAGAAGAAATCAGCTACGCAATCCCCAGGGTTGGAGGATGCCAGCAAGATCCGTTCAAGCAAAGCTGCAGGTTTCTGGGTTGGATAACCGCTGCGCTCCCTATGCATACGGGCAACCACTGGGAAATACCACCAATCTTCAGGTACTTTTCCTCGGTCGAGATTAGGAATTTTGCCGAATCCAGCTTTGGGTGAAGAGGCAAATGTTTTCACTGTTTTTGGATCATATGGCTGACGTACCTGATCGACATTAAAAGTGTACTTTTCGCTTTTGGTATAAACCAGGATGGTATCATGCTTGCGGTTGAACGCCGAACGAATGGGGGAGGGACCATGATATACCCAGATAATCTCATTTAGCAGATGGTCTGAGCCGAAAATCTCATCTAAAATCAGGCGGGCATAGGCATTGGCGTGCCAATCGAGGTGTAAGTATAACGTTCCCGTGGGGGAGAGTAGATCGTACATCAATTTCAGGCGTGGATAAAGCATATCGAGATAAGAATCGATATTCGACCAATGATCCGGGTAACCTTCTGCAAGCTGCCAATCCTGAGGACGGCGTGAATCTTCCCCTCTCCCAATCCGCATGGGATAATGTCGGTTGGTAAAGAATGGAGGGTCCGCATAGATCAGATTGATCCTATCTCGGAACTCTGGCAGTAAGGCTGACATCACCACCAGATTGTCCCCCAGGATCAGCTGGTTATCAGGAGATGCATCAGGATACCCAACGCCCTGGGGATAGATGATTGAATCACTCTCCAGGGCGGCTGGTGGTTGTATGGGTAGAGATTTTGTAACCCAAGTCAGGGAGGGCATCAGGTTTTGGTTAACGTGAACAAAGCGCTTCGCTACTTGCTAAATTTTGCCTTCAAAACATCTTCCAGTGTCGGCTGACCGATTTCTTGTAGCTCATAGCGTACCCGTTGGGCGGGTTTATTGATTTTTATGATGCGCTTAAGGTCAATCGGGGTACCAATGATGACCATATCCACATCCGCCTTGTTGATGGTAGCTTCCAGATCCCTTGTCTGAGCCTCTCCATAGCCCATGGCAGGCAGAATGGGTCCGGTCTTGGGGTATTTTTCGTAGGTGGCTTTTATAGAATTAACCGCAAAGGGACGCGGGTCGACAATCTCCGCGGCTCCGAAACGGCGGGCAGCCACATAACCTGCCCCATAGGCCATCTCCCCATGGGTCAGGGTTGGGCCATCTTCGATTACCAATACACGTTTGCCACGGATCGAAGCCGGGTCATCCACAAACAGGGGGGAAGCCGCTTCGATGACTATCGCATTGGGGTTCAGCATACGCAGATTTTGGCGAACCTTGATCACATTCTCGGAATCGGCGGTGTCCACTTTATTGATCACGAAGACATCGGCTGCACGGACGTTGGTCTCTCCCGGATAGTAGCTCATCTCATGACCGGGTCGGTGGGGATCAGCCACAACGATCTGCAAATCGGACACGTAAAATGGGAAATCGTTATTCCCGCCATCCCACAGGACGATATCGACCTCCTGCTCAGCCTGGCGTAGGATTTTTTCATAATCCACTCCCGCATAAACGATCACCCCATTATCCAGATGGGGCTCGTATTCTTCGCGCTCCTCGATGGTGCATTCGTGCTTATCCAGGTCGGAATAATCAGCAAAACGCTGTACAGCTTGTTTCACAAGGTCTCCATAAGGCATAGGGTGGCGGATGGCAGCAACTTTGAAACCCATATCGCGTAGGATTAATGAAACTCGCCGGGTGGTCTGGCTTTTTCCCGAGCCTGTACGTACTGCGCACACCGAAACCACGGGTTTACTGGATTTGAGCTGGGTGGTCTTCGTACCCATCAGGCGGAAATCCGGGCCTGCAGCTAATACTGCGGAAGCTTTGTGCATTACAACTTCATGGGGTATATCGCTGTAAGCGAATATTACTTGATCGACATGCTTCTCCCGGATCAGTTTCAGCAAGTCAGATTCAGCGAAGATGGGGATACCTTTTGGGTAAAGTTTGCCAGCAAGCTCGCCTGGATAAGTGCGTCCTTCGATATCAGGGATTTGGGTGGCAGTGAAAGCGACAACCTCGTAATCAGGATTGTCTCGAAAGAAAACGTTGAAATTATGAAAGTCGCGCCCAGCGGCGCCCATGATAAGTGTACGGATGGTTGACATTGACTGGTATTGCTCCTCTAGATTGGATTTTTTCACAGGAAGGATCAGGTCACCCCGGTATCTGTCCTGGCTACATAACTTCTGGTGCTTGAATATCCAACAGTCGCAGCGCATTGGCGAGCGTCTGCCGGGCGGCTGCCACGAGACGTAACCGGGCAGCACGCATTTTGGTGTCTTCTGTTTGAATGACAGGGACTACATGGTAGAAACTGTGAAATACGCTGGCCAGCTCGTAAGCATAATTGGCGATAATAAGCGGTCGATATTCCTGTGCCGCCAACTGAACGGTGGTGGGAAAACGCGACATGAGGTCGATCAGCTGTACTTCATGACTGGTAAGTGAGTAATTAAATTTTGCTTGGGGTGGGATGCCATCACCTTTCTTTATAATACTATTGGCGCGTACATGTGCATTTTGAATGTAGGGGCCGGTATGCCCGTCAAAATTGAGCGCAGTTTGCATATCATAGACCATATCCTTATTATTGTCGATCGACAACATCGCATAGGTCATTGCTCCCAGACCAACCTGATGGGCAACGGTATGGCGCTGTTCCTGAATCAAATCGGGATTCTTTTGCTCGATTTCTACCATCACTCTCCGTATGGCTTCATCGGCAACGTCCTTAAATAACACCAGCCGTCCCTTCCGAGCAGACATGGCTCCTTCGGGCAGGCTAACAAAGCCATAACCCAGATGATAGCATTTGACGGCCTGTGGGAAACCCCACATCTCCAGGATTTTAAAGGCTTGTTGCAGGTGCAGGCTCTGGCGTACATCTACCACATAGATCGAACGATCCACATGATAGGTTTCAAATTTGATCTTCGCCAGCGCCAGGTCTTTGGTTAGGTAAAGGGTGGTGCCATCACTACGCAAGAGGATATTGCTGCGGTACTTTTCCTTCGTCAACCCAAGTTTATCGTCGATACGGACGATAACTGCGCCTCCCTGTGGACGTTCATCATCTGCGATCCCTTTTGCAATAAGCTCTTCCACAATGGCTTTAGCAGGCTCATCCACATCACTTTCGAAGAACCAGACGTCCATCTTGATCTCAAGTGTATTGAAAATATCATTCAGCTCGTCAAGACTCCATTGGCGGGTTTTCAGCCAAAGGTCTCGCACAACCGGGTCGCTAATATCCCATTTATGATAAAGCTCACGGCGTTCTGCATCATAGGCTTCGCGCAAGGCTTTCTCCTCAGGTGTCTCACCTTCCTTTGGTTCGAGCAAAGCAATTGCCTCAACATATAATTTAAGCAACCACTGACCACGTTCGTGGATACCTGAAGGCTCCTGACCCAGGTAAAACTTCTGATAAATCCAAATGACTGTGATGACACCCAGACCAATATCCCCAGGGTAGGTGGCACGAATAGTGTCAAATCCAGCGAATTCCACCAATCGGGCTAACGCCTCACCCAATACAGCATTGCGAAAGTGACCAATGTGAAAGGAATGGTGAGTGTTGGGTTGAGCGTACTCAATCATCACACGTTCATCTTTGGGTTGGCCACGACCAAAATCCAAACCCTGCTCAATGACCGTATCCACCAGACGTTGCGAGTATTCGGCTGGAGAATAGTATAAGTTTAGATAACCTTTAACTGGTTCCAGACGCACAAAACCAGGTAGCTCACCCAGATATTCAGCAATCGAAGCTGCCAGCTCTTGAGCGCGCGCTGCGACATTGATGGATTGCCCGGTTGCTTCCTTGATCGCCCTGCTTTCTTTAGCAGCCAGCTGGAAAAAAGAGGTTGTAATCCCCCATTCCCCTGAGAACGGAATTGGATTCCAGGCAATTTCACCAGGGCTGGGAAGATGGTGTTCGGAGCAATATGTGCGGATTTTATCCGAGATGATCTGCTTCTGAGGCTCAAACATATGCTTTATTGTAGCAAAAAAGCGGGAGCGCCTGAAACTCCCGCTGGCAGATGGCCTTGAAATATCGCTGGGTCTTGCATTACGTCAGCAAGATCAGCCTTAGGAATGTTAGGCGGCTGGTTTTTCCATTTGAGCTAGACGGCGCATCAGGCGACCCTTGCGACGAGCGGCGTTATTTTTATGAATAATGCCTTTTTCAGCAGCTTTATCCAATGCACTGATGGCTGCTAATGTAGCCGTCCGGGCGTCATCTGGTGTGCCTTCTTCAATGGTGGAACGGGCATTTTTGACAAATGTGCGTGCACGACCGGTGAATAAGCGGTTACGCAAGCGACGCTTATGATTCTGTTTGATGCGTTTGATTGCAGATTTGGTATTAGCCAACTTGGTCCTCCAAAAAGTCCTTCTTTACTACGGCAGGCTATTTTACTTGACAGAAGCGATTTTGTCCAGTTTTCCTTGACCCCAATCCTGAGGGGTGGTAAAATCCGTCCGCTTGGAACCCGCCCCCATCGTCTAGGGGACCAGGACGCAGCCCTTTCAAGGCTAAAACCCCAGTTCGAATCTGGGTGGGGGCAACGCTTAAAAGAGAAGAGCGGGAGTGAACCCGCTCGATGAGCAGGAGAAACCTGCTCATTGTGTTTTAAATCACAACGCTCTTCGGTAGTCTGGCAATCATGGCTCCCATTATAAATAATTGGAGCTTTAGACCCATGACTTTGCGTCGCCAGTTTTTACTGGTTTTGCCTGTTCGGTGGTCTGGCAATCATAGTCAGCTTTTGGCAAGGCTGGCTGTAGACCCATAACTTTGCGTCCTAAGCTTTGGCTTAGTTTGCTATTATCGTTGGTCTGGGATCGTGTCCACCAGGGGAAATGGATTTAGACCCATGACTCTGCGCACTAGGTTTTCGCCTAGCGAGCCTTTTCGGAGCGTTGCGGCTTAATTATAGTGGGATACATAAAATAGTCAAGCAAATGGCATAGTGAATATTTATACAAGATGGGAAAAGGCATCAAATCAGTCAAAATCAATAAAAGTGCGAACACCTGGGTGAGGGGGGCACCCAGATGTTCGCAATATTATTATTACATAGTTCCATCGAAATGGCAAGTTAAAGGTCGGTGAAATTATCTTCACCTCGGGACGGTGCTTGACAATCAGCTTGCATCTGGTAAAATTAGCCCGCATTCTTGAAAAGCTAACGAATAGGCCGAGATAGCTCAGTTGGTAGAGCACGCGACTGAAAATTGCGGTGTCGTCAGTTCGATCCTGACTCTCGGCACTCCTGATCTGATAAAGATCAGCCCTGCGGGCGTAGTTCAGCTGGTAGAACGTCTCCTTGCCAAGGAGAAGGTCATGGGTTCGAATCCCACCGCCCGCTCTCGATTTTGATAGTCGATTGTTGATTTCATAAGTACACATACTAATCAAACTTAGCAGTCATCATTATTCAACAACCGTTAATATGGCGTCGTGGCCAAGTGGCAAGGCAAGGGTCTGCAAAACCCTGATCACGGGTTCAAATCCCGTCGACGCCTCTCAGAGCTGCTCAAAAGGGCAGCTTTTTATTTACTTATAGTTATAGCTTGCTAGAGGGCAGACAGCAAAGCACTATACAAGGCAAGATGGAAAAAAAGGATTTCCTTAGCGGGAAATTCTGTGTGCTAATGAATTCGCAACGGAGAACAACTACCTGCTACGGATGTCTTTGATATCACCGAAAGGATTAATGCTCAATATCCACTGAGACCCAAGATCAAACTGGCTGAATTCTGCGTTGTCAACAGGTGAGTATGAGTAAGTCTCTCCGTCAGCTTCAAAGGTGACCTGATAGGCTTCATGTCGATCGCCTTCCTGCTGACCAGATTGCAAGCTGGTCAGAGGCCATTGTGGGCTGTTGTCGATGCCTTGTGCGATTGCAGGTATTAACCACTGTCCATTCTGTTACCGTGAAATCGCAATAGCTGGCATAAACGAGATATTCGCAATCCTGGACTACTTTACCCGCACCACTGCCCACGTCAATAGTATAGGGAGTTCCACATACCTCAGTAGCATTTGGAACAGGAATGTTGCTTGTTTCCTTGTACTCATCCCGGCATGACACCTCCCTGGCCTGCGATGGCACATACTCACTCCAGGCGCTTTTTTGAACAGGCTGCATTTCGAGAATGTCGATGGAGAGCTTCCATTGCATGCCGGATACGCTTGCTGTGACATCACTTGTTCGGCTGCTCATGACGATAAAGGCGATTACGGATGCTAGGCAAAGCACTCCGAGGGCAATCCCGCCGATGATAAGCCAGATTGGATTTTTTTTAACACGGCGGTAGGGGTGGTGGTAGGCTGAGCCACTTCCACCAGGTTACCTCCGCAATTGGGGCAGCGCTGTGCGTTGGCTTTTACCGGTTGGTTGCAGAATGGACATGGTTTATCGGGCACCGGTGCGGTTTCATAAGCGCCTAACACCTCTCCTGCCTGCCGAGCTAGACCGGCCTGGATATCTCCACCACACTGGATGCATAGTTTTGTACCTGCCGGGTTGAGCACGTTGCAGTATGGGCAGTGAATGGCTGGACCCGATTTGGCTTCATCGAGTTTTTCTTTATCCGTGATAAGCTCCTGCTGGTCAGGCAGCTCGAATTTGTCATCTTTTGCTATGGGCGCGCCACAATTTGTGCAGACACGTTTCATCCCAGGGTTTATTGTGCCGCAGTGTTTGCATGTCCATTCCAATTCAACATAGCCAAGTTCTTTTTCTGTCATGAGAGCAACTCCTCATCAACTTCTATCCAATTGTTTTTCCTGTCTTTTGCTTAAAGCAATTCTCTACATCGAATGGAGATAGAAAATAAAATTGGGCGCTATATAAACATCCTAAAGGTCGCCAAGTTATCCTGCTATTGATTTTACCTTGATAAAGCATGCGCAAAGAGTTTTCGTGTGGAAATGTCATGGCAGGGGCCTGTGCTAGCCAAATGACCCATTAATTATGACCGTGCTCGCGCTCCACAATACCTACACCTTTATCCTCTCCCTGATAGAGCAGGACAATCCCGAAGGTTTTCAGCAAGGCTTCGGGAGTTAATATTTCTTCACCAGGACCAACCGCGACCACTTCGCGGGCGAGGAGCATAGCCTGGTTGCACTCAGCAGCTAATTGGATGTCGTGTGTGGCTATCACGATCATGGCTCCCCGTTGGCGTTCTTCATCCATGATATGCGAGAACAGCTCGCGACCGGAGGCATCCAGGCTGGAGGTAGGCTCATCCAGCACAATCAAATCGGCCTGGCGAGCCAACACCTGTGCCATATAAACGCGCTGCTGCTGCCCTCCAGATAACATGCGCAATGGAGCATCGCGCAGGTCTTCGATGCCCATACGCTGCATGGAGGCGGTAATAATTTCCTCGTCTATCAGAGTCATACGACCAAATAATCCCTTTTCAGTGAAGCGTCCCATTTGAACTACGTCTTTCACTCGCAGTGGCAGGATGAATCCCGAGTCGTGGAACTGGCTTAGATAGGCCAGTTGGCGGGGGTTTTTCCCAGGCGGGTTGCCCAAGACGGTGATTTCACCCTTGATGGGTGGTAATAATCCCACGATCGTCTTGAGCATGGTGGTTTTTCCAGACCCGTTTATGCCCACCAAAGCAAGCGACTCCCCACAGGTGAGCCCAAAGTTAACCTGCGGTACGATGATCTCGCCTTGGTAACCAATATCCAGGTTATGTGCAATTACGCATTTCGAGGAATTATTGTCAGGGAGGGGAGGTTCAGGCTGCATAGGTTAACCTAGATGGGGTGATCCAAAAGTAGACAGAGGTCGGCTGCGTAGGAAAAACACCAGAAAAAAGATCAGGGTGGCTACCAGAACAATTGAGGCACCTGCAGCCAGATTGAAATGGTAGCTTACCAGCAATCCGAAATAGACAGATAATGAACCAAAAACAGCCGCCCAGATCATCATGCTCCGGACACGGCGAGCTATCAACGCTCCCGCACCAGCTGGTGCGAGAAGCATACCAAACACTAGCAGCGTCCCCACTGTCTGGAAGGAAGTGATCACAGTCAGGGCGACCAATGCTAGCATGATGTTGTGATATAAACTTGCTGAAAAACCAGCAACTTGGGCCTGTTCAGGGCTGAAACACAGCATCAGAAAGGGGCGAGCGCAGACGATAACAGTGACAATTATGATCAACGTGGCGGCAGATTGAATCAACAATGCGCTGGGAGTGATGCCTAGAATCTCACCAAAGAGAACTCGCACAAGATCCCCGCTGAATGAATTGGATCGCGAGACGATCACCACCCCTAAAGCCAGCATACCCACAAATAGTAACCCGATGGCCGTATCGGAGCTGAGTCGTGTACGGCGGGTGATCAGGCTGATTCCGCCGATCATCACCAGTGCGCCGACAGTTGCTCCGAGTATGCCCGGGAATCCTAATAACAGCGCTAATGCGATACCTGGCAAGACGCCATGGGCGAGGGCATCACCGATAAATGCCAATCCACGCAACACGATGAAGGTGCCAATGATCCCGCAAGCGATGGACACCAAAAACCCAGCCAATAGGGCATTGAGCATAAAAGTATTGGATGAAAAGGGTGTAACGAATATGCTCATATTACCGAAGATTTTCCACAATTGTCTGGGCTAGATTGCGTATAAACGTAAAATACGAACCATCCGAGGGAAGGATATGTGTTGCCAATTCAACGACTTTCACACCGGTCTCCTTACCTATAGCTTCTGTGATTGCTACCGGCGTACCCAGCTCGGAAAAAATCACCTTTACCTGATTTTCCTGGATTAATGTCTTCAAAGAGGCCAAATCAGCGGCAGAAACTTCCGCCTGGGAGGTCAGGCTGGGGATGATGGCTCCCACTAACTTAAACCCGTAACGCTGAGCAAAGTAACCCAGGGAATCGTGTCCGGTGACCAATTTACGATTTGCTTCAGGCAGATTGTCCACCTGGGTTGCTATTTCTGTATTGAGGCTGTCAAGCTGGTTTTCAAGGTCTTGAGCGCGAACCGATACATCTAGACCAAGCTCAGTTTTGATCTTTCCTTCCAGTGCAACCAGCACTTGCTTCATAGATATTGGATCTGTCCAAAGGTGCGGATCGGAGGCTCCCACCATTTGATCGGGACCACCATTGGGAATACCTTCTCCCTGGCCTACCTTGCGGATGGTGATGTAGTCGGATGCGACGAAAGTTTTTACCCCTTGCACTTCAGCCAGGGATAAAGTCTTCTCTAAACCACCTTCTAAGCCCAGTCCGTTTTGTACAATCAAATCAGCTTTATTCAAGGCTTCAATATCTTTCGCTGAGGGTTCCCATTCATGCGGATCCTGACCATTGGGAATAAGCACGACTATATTGGCTTCTGAACCGACCAGATCATTAATCAACGCACCAAGGATTGAGTAGGTGACTACAATCGTCTTTTTACCTTCCAGCCCAATCGGTAAAGCAGGTTGGCAGGCAGCTATCAAGAGTGAGATGACGAGAAATATGTAGATAGCTTTTTTCATGGTCATTGACCTGATTATTCACCGAAATGGGAGTTAATCGTTTTGATTATAGCATGGGATATCTTACGGTCATGGGTTGTTGAAATAAATCACCATTCGGAAATGGCGCACGCATAGGCCTAACAATTAACATAATAACCGATGGATGATGAACGTAGATATGGAGGGGAAATCTTTACATTGTCTAAATAACTCCTGAATAATCCTGAAATAGAATTTTGCTATTATTTTCACAAAAGGAGCTTACATGAAGGCGAAATTAATCACTCTGGTTATCCTGATATCCATTGCTGCCATCCTGCTAACCGGATGCAACACTACGGCTGATACGACAGTTTCAGCCAGTAATGGCTTATCTGGTGCGACCAAGCTGGCACTCGGTACTCTCAAGCTAGAAGGTACCAACCAGGCAGTGACTGCTGCACAGGCGACCACGCTGCTCACTCTCTGGCAAGGATACCAATCCTTGAGTGACAGCGATACGAGCTCTCAAGTGGAGCTGGATGCGCTGGTGAAGCAAATTCAGGAGACAATGACGACAGATCAAATCAAAGCGATCGAGGCAATGAACCTTACTGACCAATCGATGAGTGAGATCTTGGGAACATTGGGTGGGAGCAATACTGCAAGTGCCCCAATCAGCACATCAAGCACTTCATGGTTGAGTCAGGGAGCTCCATCGGGTGGGCAAGGTGGGATGCCATCCGATATGAGTGGAATTTCGATGGGCGATATCACCGGTGGGATGACCACCCAAAGCACACCAGCAGCAACACAAGCCACAAACAGTGCAGGGGTCTCTCAGGTCAACCCGATGTTAGTTCAGCCACTGATCCAGATGCTAGAAACGATGAGTCAGACGAGCAGCTAGGCAAAGGCCGGGTTCTTTAGCTATCCAGGGTATTGATGTAATGTACCAAACTAGGTAAAGTACCTGTCAGCGAATTATTACTAGAAAATCATAAAAGATAGACCGCCAAAGAATTAAGGCCAGATGCCCCATATGCGGACAAAGCCATCCATTCCAGTGGTAGCCAGTAACCGGCCATCCGGTGAGAAGGCCAGGTTTGTGACTCCATCTGAATGCGCGACCCACGAATGTAACACCTGTCCTGTGGAAGCATCTATCAGGAGGACAGAACCCTGGTTATCAATGGTTGCCAGGAGGGAGCTATCTGGGGAGAAAATCATCGGGTTTCCAATAGATTTGATGTCACCTTCAAAGGAAGCCAATTCACGCTGATGGAGCGGGTCAAATATCTTAATCCCAGACCACTTATATGAGGTGCTAATTTGCAGATAGAAGGCTAGCCATTCTCCGTTATCGGATAACACGGCACTCTCACCCCGATGCAAAGCCTGTGCTGGAAGGCGAAAAATGACAGCATTCGTTGTGACATCATAAACCAATATCTGTGGGTGTGAATTACCGGGGTTCGCTATTGTGACTGCCATTCTCAAGCTATCCGGTGTAAATTGGACACGTTCAATCCCCCCAGTGGTGTCCTCACTATAAACCACCCGGTTAGTGCCCAGATCCCGAATCTGAATGGTTGATAAGCCTGAACCAAGGCTATAAGCCACCAAATTGTGATTGGGAGAAACAGCATTCAAACTGATTGGATACCCACCGGTGGAAAAAGTGATCAATTCAGTCTCTCCATGAACCAAGCCAGGATGGAGAGATACTGTATTACTCTTTTCCTCCTGCCACAGACTGTAAAAATTGCCCATGCCATCAGATGTAATCCCTAAAGCACCAGATACCTCCTGGCAGGGTGGGGAATCTGAGGGTGAGAAAGCGAATTTACAGATTTTATAGAAGCTTTCATATGTTATTGGATCCCAGGCATTATCTACCAGACTCAGGTTATCACTATTGAGATCAAGAGCTTGCTGGTAGGTTTTCCCTTGAGGCGCCTGATAGCCGCTACCATCACCCTCAATGGGCACATTGTAACCAAGCAAACCATCCGCTTCCAACAGAACTTCATCAAAGGTATATACGCCAGATTTCGCGGGCTGGCTGTTGTGATACCAGAACTCCCATCCGTTATGTTCCATATCAACAGGTCCGCTTGGCGCTGGTAACCCTGACGGACGGCAAGCTGCTCACCGCTTTCAGAAAAGAATGCCCCATAGATTTCGGCTTCCGAACTACCTAATGGCTGAATCTCTCGCACAGGCAAGCGATTTTCCACTTCCCAGATAGTAATCTTGCTTGGTAGGACGATCGCAATATAGCGGTCGTCGGGGGAGAAAATCCAATTACTGGCACTGTCTCCCGAACCACTCAAGCCAATTTGAGCCTGTTCTTGCCAATCAGCAGTGCGGTAGATATAAAGGTTGTTCCCAGATTGGGCGGAAAGGTAAGTCCCTAAAGGTGAGAATTTAACGTATGTTCCGATGCCTTTGGCAACGATTGTGCCAGATGAAAGATCGAATATCTGCCAGTGACTATTCCAATTTTCATCAGTGGGTATAGGTACCGCCAGGCGGGAGCCATCCATCGAGATCGCAGCCCATGTATTCCATGCGGTTGGAAGCGTGTGGGTATAAATAAGACCATCCTGTAGGTCGAAGACCTGCACCTGGTTACCTTCCGTGAGCAAGGTAAAGCGGTTTCCATCCGCACTGGCAGTGATATTCCAGTTAATGCCTCCCCAATCAGATTGAAGAGGTTCCAACCCGATAAACCAGGCGATGCGTTCCATATTTTCAGTCTGGTAGACCTTGATTCCATCACCGGTTAACGAGAAAATGCGTGAGCGATCTACACTCAGGTATGTATCATAGATCCTGGCAGATCCATAGCGGGCTAGCTCGGTCAGACTGGTGACATTGGAAGCTGATATTGGTGAAGATGGCTGGGGAAGATTGCTACCCAGACCGACTGGCAGGGCGGTGGTCGGTGTAATGGTTGGAGAAGGCGTCATTGTGGGTGGGGGAGTGTTGGTCGGAGTAAGAGTCTCAGCGGATGTGGGAGTCAAGGTAGGGTTAAGTGTTAAAGTAGGCTGCGGTGTAGATGTGGCAATGGCAGTCAGGGCAGGCTGAGTTAAAACCACAGGTGTTGCTGGTTTTGCAGAGCAGCCTGTCAAAATGAGGATTGCGAAGGCAACCGGGCACAGTTTGTTCATATTTGACTCCAGGAGAGCGATAAACATTGTGAATGTTGGTAAGCAAAAAAGCCCAACTAAAAACATATTCTGATGTACAGACAGACTACGCACTTTGATTATAAGGGATTAAAAGAAAGCTGCTTAATGCCTGTAATCATCTCAGCAATTTACATAGCTTTGTTAAAATAATCACCCTTTGAAAGATTATCAACAATCCCATTCATAGATCTTGTGCTTAAGTCAAGGGAAGTAGCAAGGTTTTAACAGCGTATCAAGAAATCAAGCTGGTTTGGGACTTAGATCTGATGACGAAGCTCAATAACCCAATTCTTGTATATATCCCCCATCAACCTCATTACCTACCTTCTCTTGATATATCTCGTCAACTTTGAGGTTGAAGGATCGATCTTCATCATCATCAAACGATAGATAGCCCAATATTTTCGGTGGAAAGTAAGAAGAAGGGACAGGTGTCTTTCGATCCTTAGTATTGAGAATTGTAAAAGCCGTGTAATTTTGACCATCATTAAGATTATCTGCCTTTACGGTTGGCTCTTCAGGGAAGGATAGAATAACCTTTCCTTGGCCAGTAATGCGACAAGATAGTGCAGATAAATCTTGAAGCTGTGCCAAGTGCCTGTGAAGCCGAGAGGGATGAATTCCAATGTGAGACGCAAGCTCGGCTACTTTCAGGGTGGGGTTGTCCATCCATCCCATGCAAGGCAGCGGAGCCGAATCCAAGTGACCAGGACTACGGATGGCAACTCGGGGTGGAAGATCAGGTGAGTGGGGATGAATATCCCACGCGGCGGCAACAGGGATTGGGTCATCGAAGCATTACCATATTCGTTTCATAAAAAAATCAATCGAAACGATTATTCTACTCACGGGCGTGCGAATGAAAGATGGGTAGAAGTAAAGGCCATAATACTATTATAGCACAAATGTTCTAAATCACAAGAGGTTTACGGTAGATTCGCAATATTTTAAGATTTCTCATATTATGATATTCAGCCAAAACGTCCCCGCTTGAAATAATGATTAATATAGAATCAGGTTTTTACTTAAAATAATACATTGGCACAAGTGTTGCACTACGATAATGAAGGCTATGGCTAAATTCTATCCGGTGTGGTTTGTAATCCACCGGAAAATAAAGTAGCTATCCTATCAAATGACAATGATCGAAGGATGCATGGCAGTGGGTTTGCGCATCATCCTTGTCAAATTCCTTGGAATAGAAGGAAGTTAATGATTGGATTGCAAAGTAAATCATTGGTTCATCTTAGCAGCATACCGGAGTTCGATTTATTGATAAGCAAGAGATATTTTGTGAACGGTTAGAATAATCGGTGTATTTACTGAAAACAATTAAATTTATCTAGATCAGCATGGCCAACAGTCGATTGTTATGAGCTTTAAAAATTGTATAAGCAAATTCATGGAATTATACGATTATCCCTTCCGGGTGGGTACCGAACAGGTAGCCAAAGGTATTACGGCCAGACAAGCCGTCAAGGAGATTAACAATGGTTCTCGAATTTGATGAGAAAGGTAAGTATTATACGGATGTCATTACAAAGGATGTGGTTCTGTGTCAAATACAGACTACGACACATCGCATCCGAGGCAACGTGCATGTACGCAAAGGGGAACGTTTAAGTGACGAAATCAACCAATCCAATCTCTTTTTAGCTGTGACCAGTGCTGAAATCTTCAGCCTGGAAGATGAAATCGTTTACAAAAGCGACTTTTTAGCTATCAATCGTGAGCACATCGTCTGGTTAATGCCCATAGAAGAATATCAAGACGGGCAGGAGTGAAGAGGAGAATATTTATGGAAAAACCAAAGGAGTCAGGCAGCCTACCTGCACAAGATTCTAACCTGGCCAAGCTAAAAGCCTTTCTTACCAACGCAGTGGCTCATGAATTTACTCAGATATCAACAAATCCCGCGGAACGCGCAACACTCGTCCGTGATGGTCTGACCAAAGCTTATGAACAAACTGGCTTAAAACTACCAGAGAGTCTGCGAATTCAGCTCTTTCGAGACATTTTGAATGACCTAATTGGTTTTGGTCCAATCCAATCCTTGCTAGATGACCCGGAAGTCACCGAGGTGATGGTCAACCGTCCGAAAAAGGTTTACATTGAACGTCAAGGCAAGCTTATTGAAACCAGTGTAATGTTTGATGATGATGCACATATTATGCGCGTTATCGAGAGGATTGTTTCTCCGCTTGGCCGTCGAGTAGATACTGACAGCCCGATGGTGGATGCACGATTACCTGATGGCTCACGGGTCAATGCCGTTATCCCACCCGTTGCCCTTGATGGCCCCATGCTGACAATCCGGAAATTCAGTAAGTCTAAATTCACCATTGATCATCTCATCGAATTTGATACTCTCACACGCACGATGGCCGATTTTCTGAGGGCTTGTGTAATGGGCAGGCTGAATGTCGTAGTTTCGGGAGGAACGGGTTCGGGCAAAACAACTTTACTGAATGTGCTTTCCAGTTTTATTCCTGAGACAGAGCGAGTTGTAACCATCGAAGATTCTGCCGAGCTCCGCCTGGATCAAGACCATGTGGTTCGAATGGAATCTCGGCCTCCCGACATTGATGGCCATGGGCAGGTAACCATCCGCGACATGGTCCGGAATTCTTTACGGATGCGCCCAGATCGGATCATCGTGGGTGAATGTCGAGGGGGTGAAGCGCTGGACATGTTACAAGCGATGAATACTGGACATGATGGTTCACTTACCACCTTGCATGCCAACTCGCCGCGGGATGCGCTCATGCGGTTGGAAACTATGGTGCTCATGGCCGGGATGGAGCTACCGCTAAAGGTTATCCGCCAGCAGGTTGCCTCTGCTGTGGATTTGGTCGTCCACCAATCTCGCCTTAAAAATGGTCCGCGTAAAATCACAGCTATTTCTGAAGTCGCGGGTATGGAAGGCGACACAATTGTCATGACTGATATTTTTAGGTATGAACAGACGGGAGTCTCGCCGGAGGGCGAAGTGATTGGTTATTTTAGACCGACCGGCATCCGGCCGATGTTCTCTCCACGACTCGAGGCGGTTGGATACAGGCTTAGCGCAGAGATGTTTAGCGCAGCGAATGTACAACCCCCAGCAGCAAGTCGCCATAAGAAATAAAGCAGAATTTAGTCAGCTTTTATTAATGGATTTCGATAAGGCGCATGCCTCACAAGGCATGCGCTTGACTTCTCATACAGTGATTGTGGATTAGGAAAAATACTTTTCTAATAACTCCTCAATACGAGAAACATGGATAGCTGCATATCCTCGGTTACAGCTCAGATTGCTCAGGAAGTCCCATCCACCTGTAGTCAGGCATGTCAGCTCGAGCCAGGTGACAAGGATTGCGAGGCAATCAGCGATTGGAGATCATTTGGATTGGAAAGCCCAAGAGGAGGTCACAAAATCTGAGGAATTAAGATTGAACCGGAGTTCTTGGCACATAAAGCTCAACATTTAATCATCCAAAGGTGTGATTTTGTTGGCGATACGATGTATGGATCTTGCCAATATTAGCATCTTCGTACCATCCCAATTCTTTATTACCACAACTAGATATCAGTTGTCGATAGTTGTATAAATCGATTTTATGCTTGTTCATCTGATTGTCATCTTTCCTTGATATATTATGTCCAATTTGATACACAATATCATGTATCAAGAAGGGAAATCCATATGAAACACATATCGGCGATATTGACTGCTGCGATTATCACCACCATCATCGGCTTAGGAATTCTGGTTGTTGGGGTGAGCGCACTTACCAATACGAATACCGTAGCACTCCAAAATTCACCTAATGCCAGTTTACCTGGAAATAACATCACGAATACCAGCAGTAATAATGCTATGTCTTCAGTATCTTCTTCGGTGGATGTTCAGCAATTACAGCAGCAAGTGAGTGATCTTCAAGCACAACTGGATCAGGCGAGCCAGATTATTCAACAATACCAATCACTTCTTGTAGCGCTTCAACAACGGGGAGTGATCACCATTGACCGAAGCGGGAATATTTACCTCCCACAAGGTGAGCCATCAGAGTTCCACTAAACTAAACCCTAATGGCTTACGACGATCGATCAACTCATATTTAAATGACAGTAAGGTGCTAATTATGAAAATCGTTAAAACTAGTATGCGACTGTGGTTCACAGTGGCATCTATCTTGAGCTTTCTCGGGGGTTGGGTGCTTTTAGCACATGCCAACAAACCCGCTCCACTGCAAATCAGCCAACCGGCGATATCCGCTCCTGCTTCGAACCCAACCTTCCGGTCGTTCACCAGCAACTCAACATCTGGAGCGTTTCCGTTTTCTGTTCAGGGTCAATCCTCTTTCGCGCGACCGCGCCTGCGCACTGGTGGATCATAACGTGTCGGGTGGTTCATGATATGCAATACGAAGAATTTCGGGCTATGAACTCAGATATCGTCCTGGCAGCCAGTGGAAGCGACATTACCATGATAAAAAATGGGTTCCTGTCAGCTCGCCAGTTCATCAACCAGAGCGAACGACGCTTCACACGGTTTTCAGAAACAAGCGAGCTGGCTGAACTCAACCGTTCAGCTGGTACATGGTTTCAGGTGTCTGATGAGATGTTCAAAGTGATCCAGGAAGCATACCGATTGGCAATGGAAACGGATGGATTATTCAATCCTGCAATTCTCCCGGCTTTGAAACATGCCGGATACGACCGTAGTATGGATGAAATTAGGAACAGCCCACCACGAATGGAGCCAAGCGAGGTAGTGGAACAGCAAGATTTTCGGTTGGTTCAGCTGGATATGGCGGTGAAATCAATCCTGCTACCTCAGGGGATGCAAGTAGACCTGGGAGGAATTGCCAAGGGTTGGATTGCCGAGAAGGCTGCGCGGCAGCTTTCAGAAGTATCCGAAGCATGTGCCGTTAGTGCAGGAGGTGATATGTTCCTGGTGAACTTACCGCAAGGTGAATCGGATTGGGAGGTTGGCCTGGAAAATCCGCTCGATCCTGACCAGGACCTGGCAGTTTTACACGTCATGCCGGGTGCGATGGCTACATCATCGATTGCCAAGCGACAATGGAAACACAATGGCCAATTACAACATCATCTCATTGACCCGCGCAGTGGGCAACCTGCAGTGACCGAATGGATGAGTATCACCGTCTGGGCGGAAGCGGCAACGGAAGCTGAAGTATACGCTAAAGCTTTGTTGATTGCGGGACCCATCGATGCTGATGAGTTATTCAAAAACCAAAATTCGAATGCATACCTGGCTGTGGATAAACACGGTTGGGTTCAAGGATCAAAAAATTATCATGAGGTGTTCCATGTCTAATCTCAAAACCATTTCCAATGAATCCAATCATAAACGGATCACCATGTGGATCCTCGGGGGTGGAATAATTCTGGGCGCAGCACTCCTGGGTGCGATGGGTTTCTTCGTCTTCAGGTATCTACCGGTTGGTCAAGCTATCGCCAATCTGCTGTCGGGGCTGTTCGCCACGAACAGTGTACATACCACCTGGTATATCACACGTGCAGCCGGTTGGGTGGCCTATTTTCTGCTGTGGTTTTCCACGGTGTGGGGTCTGGCAATCCCCACCAAATTCTTTGAGCGCGTACTCTCACCGACCTTTGCGGTTGATTTCCACGAGTACATCTCGCTACTCTCCATTGGTTTCATCTTGCTGCACGTTAGTGTCTTATTGATCGACCAATACCTGCCATTCACGTTGGTCCAAATTTTGATACCGTTCATGTCAACCTATCGCCCGTTGTGGATCGGG
This sequence comes from uncultured Chloroflexia bacterium, assembly GCA_963828845.1. GTDB lineage: Bacteria > Chloroflexota > Anaerolineae > Anaerolineales > UBA4823 > FEB-25. The sequence goes on along the minus strand of CAWHGE010000006.1, from coordinate 32,979 downwards.
TTGGGTGTGATAGGCTTTTACCTGATGCTCTTGGTGACAATTACATTTTACCTGCGAAAAAAGATTGGACAAAAGCGGTTTAAATCCATTCATACCCTGAGCCTGGTGGGATACTTAGGGGTGGTATTCCACGCCTTCTTCGCTGGTAGTGATTCTTCACTCGGGGTGGTGCAGATTATCTACTTCACCACATTTTTGGTGGTCTTATTCCTAACTTCCTACTGGTTGATCCGTGCCCGGCAAATAAAAAAGGTAAAAGTTGATCACACTGTTATCCCCAATCATCCCAGGGCTGTGAGACGGTAGAAGGGGAAAGTTGTATAATCTCGATATGCGTTTGCTAATTGTTGAGGACAATCAACGCCTGAGGAATTCCATCAAATTGAGCCTGGAAGAGTCAGGTTATATGGTGGATACGGCTGCGGATGGGGTGGAGGGTCAAGATCTCGCCGAGCTTACCCCTTACGATGCAATCATCCTTGATATTATGTTGCCCAAGCGAGACGGATTGGTAGTTTGCCGTAACCTGCGCCAGCAGCACCTGCGAACCCCCATCATTCTGCTTACGGCGCGCGACGCAGTTGAGGACCGTGTGAAAGGCCTAGATAGCGGTGCCGATGATTACCTGATTAAGCCTTTCTCTCTGGATGAACTGCAAGCACGGTTAAGGGCGCTGCTAAGGCGTGACGCTCCTGATAAAACCGGATTGTTGGCCGCAGGCGATTTAGAGCTCGATCCAGCCACACACAGCACCCGCCGGGCTGGAGTGCTTATTGAGCTGACCAGTAAAGAGTTTACCCTGCTTGAGTATATGCTGCGCAACCCCAACTGGCTAATCACACGTGAAATGGCTGAAAGACACGTATGGGATTATGGTGGAGCCAGTGCCTCGAACCTGGTGGATGTCTATATCCGCCGCTTACGCCGTAAAGTAGATGATCCCTTTGAGGTAAAGTTGATAGAAACCATACGTGGCTTTGGCTATCGTTTGAATAAGCCAGGGACATAGTAAATTAACCATCACCCCCAATGCAGCTCTTAAAATGGAGGAAGAATTGTAAATCGATGAAACGCAGGGGTAATTTCACAAGACAACGCCTGGGCCAATTTTTCCAGAGCATCCGTTTCAAACTGGTGCTGTGGTTTGTATTGATATTAGGGGTAGTATTGGTGTTATTCAGCGGCTTCGTTTATTGGCGGCAGACGCAAGATACCCGTTCAATCGCTATGGGACGGTTGAACTTCACACTTGAACGTATCCTAGGCCCAGCATATGAGAGAGAAAGCATCAATGAGCAACCGTTGCAGTTTTCTCCCACAATAACTAGTTCACCTTCGGACCAGAGTAATAATTTACAAGAAACCGATGTGATTGCGATTCAAGCAGTAAATGGGGAAATATTGCAGAGCACAGGAATTCTGGCAGCTAAACAGATCCAACAATTAAATCTTCCCCTTGCTGGATGGAATGGTGTGGAACAGGCCACTATCCCACAAACAGGAGTGATTGAGAACAATCGCTACCTGTTCATCAAGCCGGCAATCCTTCAAAATGGCCAGGTTACAGCCTACCTGCTGGTGGGTGTGCCATTGGATGCCAACAACCAACTGGGACGCCTGCTGGTCTCGCTAGTTATCGGCAATGTCCTGACCCTGGCAATCGCTTTATCAGGAGGCTTTTGGCTGGCCGATCGGGCGATGCGCCCTGTCCATACTATCACTCAGGCCGCCAGGCAAATCAGCGTAACAGATCTACACAAACGCCTGCATTTACCTGGAAAGGATGAGTTATCGGAGTTGGCCAATACATTCGATGATATGCTCGACCGATTGCAAGCGGCTTTTGAGCGCCAGCGGCAGTTCACAGCTGACGCCAGCCATGAATTGCGGACCCCACTAACGATCATTGACCTTGAGACCAACAGGATGCTATCGAGCCGGCGTTCTGTGGATGAGTATGAGCGCGTCCTAAGCACCATCCAATCGGAAAACAAGTTCATGATCCGCCTGGTGAATAATTTACTGGCATTAGCGCGCATGGATGCCGGTCAGGTGAAGATTAAATCCGACGCATTGGATCTGAGCGATTTGGCCTTAGAAGTGTTCGAACGCATGCAGCCATTGGCGGAAATCCAGGGGGTGGCACTGACCGTCAACGATTTGCCGGAAATTCTGATCCTAGGGGACCGTTCGACCTTGATCCAGATGCTCACCAATCTGGTAGAAAACGCGATTAAATATTCAACCTCTGTTACCAACCCCCAGGTGAATATTTCAGTGGGGAGACAGGAAGAAGCCGGTCACCCATCAGCCTGGGTCCGGGTGAGCGATAATGGCATCGGCATTGCAGCCGAACACCTGCCACATATTTTTAACCGCTTTTACCAGGTGGATGTAGCCCGCAATCGGGTTGAAGGTATGGAAAGTGACGCGAGTGGACAGGATTCGTCGGGAACTGGCTTGGGGTTGGCGATCGCCCAATGGATAGTACAGGCGCATCACGGCGAGATTCGGGTGGAAAGTGTAATCGGTCATGGATCCACGTTTGAAGTGATCTTGCCTGCTTATAACGAAGGCGAATAAGTTCGATCTAAATAAATTCTGTTTTTCCGTTGGCACATCTTATTGTATTTAGAGACATTCACCATTTTTAGAAAGGGTTGAATGTGCGGGTTGCTCTGGAGAAATAATCAATAAACCCGCGCTTCTCAGATTTAGCTGTGCGTATAGTCTGGCTAACTCCTAAAGTACAGCCCACGCGACCAGACGATATAACACAGTTGACCAAGTCGCCAACAATTGACAATTGTATTACAATCACTAAATCAACCAATTAGCATCAGAGGAGATGCGAGATGAGTGAACAACCGTCAGTTGATGTTGAGCGCCGGCGTAAGGCGGATAAACCCACAGAACGTGCCGAAGCCCCAATCAGACGACAAACAGGTGGGGGAGGCGGTGGACCAAGCAGACCCAGCGGAGGTGGAGGAATTAATATCCCTACCAAAGGGAAAATGGGCGGTTGTGGTGGCATCCTTATCTTAATCTTGATCATTGGTTATTATCTATTGAGCGGAGGTGGAGGGGGTAACCAGGAGACTCACTCCTCTTTTGGAAGAGCCAACAGAAAGCAATCCAATCACGCAAAACCTACCCACCAGCACACCACGCCCAACGCGGGTACCTGTGGCTGGACAAACTGGCCAGAATTGGCTGGTGATGCTGTACCAGGACGCGGATGACGAGGTGCTGGAGCAGGATATCTTCGTCGACCTCAACGAAGCTGAGCGTGCTGGCTCGACGGATCGGGTGACTATCGTGTCACAACTGGACCGCTACCGAGGTGCATATCAGGGCGATGGCAACTGGACATCAGCCCGCCGCTATCTGGTGACACAGGATGACGACCTGAATGCCATCCACTCCCAAATGGTCGGTGACATGGGAGAAGTGAATATGGCAGATGGCAATACCCTGGTGGACTTCGCCACCTGGGCGATGGAGACTTATCCAGCCGACCGCTACGTATTGGTGCTATCAGACCACGGAATGGGATGGCCGGGCGGCTGGAGTGACCCGACGGCCTCAGGCAATGACAGCAGTCGTGCCCCGCTGGCCTCAGCAATTGGTGGGGATTTTCTGTTCCTTTCTGAGGTTGACCAGGCGCTTGGGCAAATCCGCCAGCAGACAGGATTGGATAAGTTCGATATTATTGGAATGGACGCCTGCCTGATGAGCCAGCTGGAAGTATATGCCGCATTACAGCCCCATGCACATATTGCATTGGCTTCGGAGGAGGTTGAGCCATCCTTGGGATGGGCTTATGCGAGCTTCCTGCAGGCGCTGGTGGATAACCCCGATATGAGCAGCCAGGAGCTTGCTACTACCGTGGTTAATTCCTACGTGGACCAAGACTTGCGTATTGTGGATGACCAGGCCAGGCAGGAGTTCCTGCGCCAGGGTTCTCCCATGGGTGGGTTCTTTAGTGTGAGCCAGGTGAGCGCATCCCAGCTGGCGCAGCAGATCAAACGCACTGTGACCCTCACTGCGGTGGACCTGGAGGTGCTGCCTAATTTAATGACCCAATTCAACAATTTCGCCTATATTCTCCAGAATGAAGACCAATCGGTGGTGGCAACTGCACGTAGTTACGCCCAGGCTTACACCAGTGTTTTCGGGAAGCAGGCGACAGCTTCATACATTGACCTGGGTAATTTCGTACAATTGGTTTCACAAGAAGCCAACAGCAGCGAAGTGACCCAGGCGGCAAGCACACTACTCTCAGCGATGAACAGTGCGGTCATAGCAGAAAAGCATGGCTCAAGTAAGCCAGGCTCGACCGGGATCGCGATTTACTTCCCGAACTCAACGATGTATAACTCAGCTTACACCGGTCCGCAATCCTATAACCTGCTTGCTGAACGTTTTGTAAAAAGCTCACTGTGGGATGATTTCCTGGCTTTTCACTATAATGATCGTTCCTTCCGCTCGGATTCGGTTGAGATAGTTGCTCCATCTGCTGGAATGGCCTCGCGCGCCCCAGGAGCAGGGGCTATCGACATCTCAGAGATTACAGCTTCGAGCGATACGCTTGCCTCAGGAGATACGGTTCGCCTGAGTGCCAACATTACTGGGCAGAACATTGGTTACGCTTACCTGTTCATTGGCCTGTATGATGCGAATTCCAATTCGATCTTCGTGGCTGATACCGATTACCTCGAAAGCACGGATACGCGCCAGGTGGGTGGGGTATATTACCCCGCCTGGCCTAAGAGTGAGACGTTCAGCATTAACTTCAATTGGGATGGGAGTCTGTTTTCCGTTTCAGATGGGACAACCTCTACCGTGGCGCTATTTACCCCGATTGCTTACGGAGCTTCAGCCAATGAGGCGGTGTATTCATTGAGCGGTACGTACACTTTTGCTGATTCGGGTGAGCAAAAGTATGCCCAATTACTTTTCATGGATGGCAAACTCACCCAGATCTATGGCTACCAGGGGCAGGATGATACCGGTGCTCCGGCAGAAATCACCCCTGCTGAGGGGGATACATTCACCATCCTGCAAAAATGGATGGACTTGGATGCGAGTGGCAACGTTACACAGGTGGTTGAGGTGAGCGGAGATACACTGACCTTTGGCAGCAATAGCGTCTTCACCTGGTCAGCTGTATACGCCCCTGTTGGAGATTACCTGGTGGGTTTCATGGTGTCTGACCTGGATGGTAATACCAGCCAATCATTTACAAGGCTAACGATGCAGTGATGATACGCTGAGGATGGTTGAATATAAACATCCCCCGTTGATTGAAATGAGGGATGTTTTTTTAATATTGGGCAAACTTGGAGAGTTTTCGGTAAATTGATCCTTATTCAGCAGTTTTTTCAATCAACTTGGACAGCGAAAGTTTTGTCCATGGGATAAAGCGTTCCATATTGAGACCGAGCTTGGCAGCTACACCACGTCCATAATCCGGGTCGGCTTTATAAAAATGGACCAGTTGGCGGGCGATGATGCGTTCTGGTACACCCTGCATGGCTTCGGCGATATTGCTAAAAAGCTGTTCTTTTTGGCTGGCATTCATTAGGCGGAACAAGTTCCCTGGCTGAGTGTAATCATCGTTGCCCACGCGATGGTCATATCGGGCAGCGTCGCCTGAAATCTTGAGCGGGGGTTCCAGATATCGCGGGTCCTGTACCGGACCGCCGACGCTATTTGGCTCGTAGTTGACTGCGCCGCCATAGTTGCCGTCAAAGCGCATGTTACCATCACGGTGATAGGTCTGAATTTCATTGTGGGGATGGTTCACTGGTAAAGCAGCATAGTTCACACCAATACGATAACGGTGAGCATCAGCATATGACATAATGCGCGCCTGAAGCATTTTATCAGGCGAGAAACCAATCCCAGGGACTATGTTGGAAGGCTCAAATGCAGCCTGTTCAATCTCAGCAAAATAGTTTTCAGCATTGCGATTTAATTCAAGGATGCCGACATCAACCAACGAGTAATCAGCATGAGGCCAGACCTTAGTCAGGTCAAAGGGATTGAGGTGGTAGGTTTCAGCCTCAATTTCGGGCATTATTTGTACCTGGAATTTCCATTTTGGGAAATCGCACCGTTCAATTGCTTCGAACAGGTCACGCTGTGAACTTTCACGATCCTTACCAATAATCTCGGTTGCCTCGGCATTGGTCCATGTTTTTATGCCTTGCATTACTTTAAAATGGAATTTGACCCAGAAGCGCTCGTTCTTTATGTTAATGAAGCTATAGGTGTGACTTCCATAACCGTTGATGAAGCGATAGCCTTGGGGCAGGCCGCGATCGCTGAACAGGATGGTAACCTGGTGCAGGCTTTCGGGGGAGAGCGACCAGAAATCCCACATGGCAGTGGCAGAGCGTATATTAGTCATTGGATCGCGCTTTTGGGTATGGATGAAATCGGGGAATTTGTATGGATCACGGATGAAGAATACGGGTGTATTGTTACCGACCATATCCCAGTTGCCTTCTTCAGTGTAGAATTTAATGGCAAACCCACGGACATCACGCTCAGCATCAGCTGCGCCACGTTCACCAGCTACTGTCGAGAAACGAACTAAACAAGGCGTTTGTTTACCGACGTTCGAAAAAACTTTGGCTTTAGAATATTGTGTAATGTCATTAATAATGGTGAGTGTTCCGAAAGCACCGGAGCCTTTGGCATGCACGATGCGTTCTGGAACGTGTTCACGATTAAAAGTTGCCAATTTCTCTAAGAGTTGGTAATCCTGCATTAAAAGTGGACCGCGTGGACCGGCTGTCAATGAATTTTGGTTATCTGCAATAGGTTGTCCGTGAGTGGTGGTTAATCGTTTTTTCTTGCTCATTTGGTTTTCCTTTCGTTGGGTAGAATAATTGGGTAAATCAGGATTCTTTTTTTGGTTTAAAATTGTTGGATAAAAATCCTATTGTGTATTCTTTTGACAATCCAGGCACAAACCGTAAAATACGAGCTTGTGGCGATGGATTTGAAACCCAGAGATATGCTCCATTTCGTTCACTAGAAAATGGACAGGTTCATCGAGTTGACCATCAACAATTTTTTTACAGTTTGTACAGATTAAATGGGGGTGAGGGTAAGGTTGGTAGGCATCGAAATGGCTATCATCGGGTAAATCAATATCGAAAACCTCGCCCATTGTTTTCAACAAATCGAGTGTCTTATAAACAGTTGCCAGACTCATCGTGGGGAACTCGGCTTTGATCTGCTCATAGAGACGGGCAGCACTTGGATGCTCATTGCTGATTGTTAGTAAATGCATAAGTGCCATGCGTTGAGGAGTCATTCGGAAACCCATCAAACGCAACTTGGTGATAAGTTGCTCAAAGCGTGCTTGGGAATCAACCATAATATGATAGATTATAATAATCGTTATTTATAGAGAATTGTTATTCATATTAGTATAGCACAAACAGGCGATTGTATGACGTACAATTCATGGAACTGTTTATATTTGATAATGTCTCCTCATCTAAAATATTCAGGTTAAAAGAGTAATCTGGTCCACCTTTTACTTGAACTTACTTCACTATCTGGGATACACTTACCTGTCAACCAGCTAATTTGTAGTATATTAACCGCCAGAACAACAGACTTGGGAGGATGAATGGCATGAAGGAAAATATATTGGTCACCGGCGGAGCGGGTTTCATAGGCAGTCATCTATGCGAGCTGCTACTAGAGAAAGGGCACCAGGTGGTGGCCATTGACAATCTATCCACCGGGAGACTGGATAATATCCAGCATTTACTACAAACACCGGGATTCCAGTTCGTGCGTGAGACGATCACCAACAGCCAGGTGCTCGATCGTTTGACGAGCGAAGCGGATATCGTCATCCATCTGGCGGCTGTGGTGGGGGTTAAGCTGATCGTCGATGACCCGGTGAACACGATTGCCACTAACATCATGGGGACGGAAGCGGTACTGACGACTGCCAATCGCTATGGATGCAAGGTGATGCTGGCATCCACCTCCGAGGTGTATGGCAAGGGTTTTAAAGTTCCCTTCAACGAAGAGGATGATTGCGTGATGGGACCCACCAGCCACAGCCGATGGGCTTATGCCACTTCGAAAGCAATCGATGAGTTTCTGGGATTGGCTTACTACCATCAATTCGGTCTTCCTGTGGTGGTCATGCGTTTCTTTAACACCGTTGGACCCCGGCAAACCGGGCGCTATGGGATGGTGGTGCCAAGGTTTGTCCGCCAGGCGCTGATGGGCGAGCCTATCACCATCTATGGGGATGGTGAGCAATCACGCTGTTTCGCAGATGTGGCGGATATTATTGGGGCAATCGTACAATTATCTTCACACCCCGCAGCGGTAGGGCAGGTGTTCAACATTGGATCAACCGAGGAAGTTAACATCCGAACACTGGCTGAAATGGTAATCTCTGCCACGGGAAGTCAATCTAAGATAGTTTATGTTCCTTATGAGGAAGCCTATGCACCCGGATTCGAGGATATGCGCCGCCGGGTGCCTGACTTGGAAAAGATCCACCAGCTAATCGGTTACGAGCCGCACTATAAGTTGGATGATACGCTACATCGGGTAATTCTATATGAGCGTGAGCACATTGTCAGGCAAAGTAAAGAACCTACTTTACCCAGAGCATCCAGGTGATTTGGGCAACCACGAGACCGAGCAGGATGCCGCCCAGCGCCTCAAGTGGGGTGTGACCCAAGACTTCACGCAGCTGCTCCTCTTTTAAGGGATTGCCAGCTGCCAGGTCATTGATCATGGCATTGATCAGCTCAGCATGCTTGCCAGCCTGACGGCGGATGCCAGTGGCATCATAAATGACGACCATGCTCAAGGCAAATGCCAGGGCAAATAATGCCGTATTGAAACCGACTGAAAGACCGATCCCATGGGTGATCGCCGACGATCAAGGCTGAGTGGGAGCTGGGCATACCCCCGGGTGATACAAATAATGCCCAATTCCAATGATGGGTTTGTAAATATTCCAGAGGTACTTTAATGAGCTGGGCTATCCCCCAGGCGATCAATGCAGCGATTAGTACGTAGTTTTGAAAGATTGGCATCCAGTTTCCTTAATCTTCAACCGGTAAATCCACCAGGGTATCACCAGAAAGCTGTTTGACACGCAGCTCAGCTTTATCCAGCAGGGCTATACAATGCTTGGTCAACGCCTGACCGCGCTCATAAAGAGCCATGGATTCATCCAGCTGAAGCTTATTGGCTTCGAGAGAAGCGACGATGGCTTCCAATTCGGTCAGTGCCTGCTCGTAGGATAGCTCCTCCACAGGTGGCTGGCTAGATTTCGCTTTTGGTTTTGCGGGCGACATCACCTACTCCTTTCTCATTTATGACCCTCGTCCATCCACATGGACACCAAAATCTCCATCGCTTACCTGTACCTTCAAAGGATCACCGCTGGTCACCTGACCTACGCGGACGATAGTTTCTCCCGACTGATCGGTGACTATGGCATAACCGCGTTCCAGAACAGCCTTTGGATTTAGAGCAGCCATATGTTGAGCCAGCCCCATCAAATGAATACGAGCTATTTGCAGCAGATGGTTGGTGGTTGCACTCAGGCGATGGTCCAGTTCGTCAATCCATTGGCTATCAGACTGGATTTGGAATAGCGGGGAATTCCTCTCCAGCTGGTTCTGAATCCCTTTGAATGCCCAGCGGAGCTCATTGGTGAAGGTCTGAAGGATGCGGTTAAGGCGCTCGTTCAAATCAGCGAGGTCAAGGCGCAAGTCAGCCTGGTTGGGGGTAGCAAGCTCAGCAGCAGCGGTGGGGGTAGGGGCGCGCAGGTCTGCTACAAAATCGGCAATGGTGAAGTCGGTCTCGTGGCCAACGCCGGTGATGACCGGTACTGGTGAAGCGGCAATTGCCCTTGCCACACGCTCGTCGTTGAAAGCCCACAGGTCCTCTATCGAGCCTCCCCCCGTGCCAGGATGATCACATCAGGGTTGGCCACTCGGACCACCTCGTGCAAGGCTGTAATAATCCCCATTGGAGCTTCATCTCCCTGGACGGGTGTCGGTGCCAGCACAACATCCACCAATGGGTAGCGCCGACGCAGGGTATTGAGCATATCCTGCAAGGCAGCCCCTGTGGGTGAAGTGATGATACCGATACAGTTGGGTTTGAGAGGGATGGGACGCTTGCGATCTTGGGCGAACAACCCCTCCGCTTCCAGCATGGCTTTCAAGCGCAAGAATTCCTGGTATAAAGCACCTTCTCCTGCCTGACGAAAAATATCTGCGTAAAGTTGGTATTGTCCACCCGCTTCGTAGATGCTGATTGCACCATGGACATCGATTGCATCACCATCACGAGGGATAAAGCTCTGCCGAAGGGCGGCATTTCGCCACATCACACAGCGTAAGGAGGCCGAGCTATCCTTAAGGGTGAAATATACGTGACCTGAGGCAGGACGTGAGAAATTGGAGACCTCACCAGTAACCCATACGTCCTGGAGCAGCTCATCTGATTCGAGTAGCTCACGCAGATAGCGTGTGAGATCAGTGACTGTCCAAGAGACGGGAATGTGGGGGAGAAAAGCGGAAGCTGGGACATCCGTCTTAGGATACCCGCGTTAGGGTGGGATGTCAATGCAAAGTAAAAAAAATGAATTCGACTTTGTATTGACACTATTCCGTAAAGGGTGATTCTTTGCTACAATTAGCCGGTAATATGAATTACCTCTGGTCTCCCTGGCGTATGGAATATATTACATCTCCCAAATCTGATGAAGGCTGCATTTTTTGCAATGCGCTGAAACAAGTGGATGGTCCAGATAACCTGGTCGTGTTCCGCGGACCGAAAGCATTTGTGATGTTGAACCGTTTCCCATATACAAGCGGGCACCTGATGATCGTGCCATACGAACACAAGCCTTCACTGGAATTATTGGAAGGTGGTTCACGCGTCGATATCATGGATCTGTCAGCCCGGGCTATCCAGGTGCTACAGGAGATATATTCACCCCAAGGGTTCAATTTAGGCATGAATATTGGGAGTGCGGCAGGCGCAGGGATTTCGGAGCATGTACATTTGCACGTGGTACCACGTTGGGTAGGGGATACAAACTTCATGTCATCCGTATCTCAAACCAGAGTATTGCCGGAATTACTAGAGGAAACCTACCGCAGAGTGAAAGAGTTCTGGGAAGCCAGGTAGACCATCATGGGACTGATCGGGGTTAGACGGGGAGCATACAAAAACTGAGTAAAACGTCAGTTACGGAATTTCCAGGAGAGAAAATGATGAGCAATGATAACACTGAAGCTGTAATCTTAAGCGCGGTACGCACGCCTTCGGGGAGTTTCCAGGGCGGGTTCAACAGTCTGACAGCTGTAGACCTGGGGGCATGGGTGGTAAGGGCTGCCGTGGAGCGTGCTTCCATCCCAAACCCCGCGGATATCAAAGAAGTCATCATGGGCAATGTGGTTTCAGCGGGGTTGGGGCAAAACCCAGCCCGCCAGGCTGCCATTCATGCTGGGCTACCGGCATCAGTGGGAGCATTCACGATTAACAAAGTGTGCGGATCAGCTTTAAAGGCAGCTATGCTGGCCGCCCAAGCCATTCGGGCAGGCGACGGGGATTTGTTCGTGGCAGGTGGTATGGAAAGTATGAGCCGGGCACCCTTTCTGGTTGATGGGCGCACGGGTAGCCTACGCTTCGGGCATGCTCAATTGACCGATGCTCTGTTGAGGGATGGTCTGTGGTGTGCATTGGAAAATTGGTCAATGGGAGATGCAGCAGAATTTATTGCCAATGAGTATAACGTCACTCGCGAGGCTATGGATGAGTATGCATATAAGAGCCATATGAAAGCCATCGCCGCTATCGATGGGGGAAAATTCAAGCAGGAGATCATACCGGTGGAAGTGAAGGGTCGCAAAGGACAGGTGACGGTGGTGGATACGGATGAAACACCCCGGCGAGACACCACCCTGGAGGGATTGGCCAAACTTCGCCCGGCATTCCAAAAGGATGGCAAAGTGACTGCTGGAAATGCACCTGGCTTGAATGATGGTGCTGCAGCCGTGGTCATTGCCAGTCGGGCTAAAGCCGAGCAAATGGGTGCAAAGCCAATTGCAAGGATCCTGGGTTACGGGAACGTTGCCCTGGAACCGAAATATCTCTTTGCTGCACCGGCGAAAACTATCCCGGTGGTATTGAAGCAGGTTGGCTGGAAGCTGACCGATGTGGACCTGATCGAGCTTAACGAGGCTTTTGCTGCTCAGGTGCTGGCAAATGGCTATGAGCTGGCTGATCAGGGTTGGGATTGGGGAAAAGTCAACGTCAACGGCGGAGGCATCGCCCTGGGTCACCCCATCGGTGCCAGTGGTGCGCGCCTGTTAGCTACCCTCATCTATGCCCTGAAGGGCCACGGTTTGAAGAAAGGCATGGCTTCCCTATGCCTGGGTGGCTCTGAAGCGGTGGCAATGGCAATCGAGGTGGAATAAACAGGGAAAAAGCAACAGGGGCTTTAACCAAATCTCGACATCGCTCGTATAGATCACTCGCGATGCTTCGGGCAAAAATGCCCTCGTTGCTTCACCCCAATTGGAGGAGAACATGGATATTCACTCGATCTTCGTAGTTGGAGCGGGGACAATGGGTAATGGTATTGCCCAGGTGGCAGCCACCTCAGGATACCAGGTGACCATGATGGATGTGGTCCCAGCGCAGTTGGAACGGGCACAAGCGACGATCGCAAAATCGGTTGACAAGCTGCTTGGCAAGGGGGTGATCACTGAGGAGCAGAAGCAAGCTGCTCTATCCATCCAGACCAGCACGGCACTGGATGGAGCGGCGAATGTCGACCTGGTGATTGAAGCTGCTACAGAAAACCCCGACCTGAAGCTTGAGCTTTTCCGCGAGCTGGATCTAAACGCCAAACATGGGGCTATCCTGGCAAGCAATACTTCATCGATCAGCATCACCAAAATTGCCGCGGTAACCTTACACCCGGAAAACGTGATTGGGATGCACTTCATGAACCCGGTTCCACTGATGAAGCTGGTGGAGGTGATCCGTGGCCTGGCAACCTCAGCGGAGACCACTACGACCACAATGGACGTCTGTCGCAGGATGGGCAAAGAGCCGGTAGAAGCCAATGATTCACCCGGCTTTATCTCCAATCGCATCCTTTGTCCGATGATCAATGAGGCCATTTTTGCACTCCAGGAAGGCATTGGCACTCCTGAAGCGATCGATACGGTGATGAAGCTGGGGATGAACCATCCCATGGGTCCGCTAACACTGGCAGACCTGGTGGGTCTGGATGTGGTATTGTTCGTCATGGAAGTATTACAGCGCGACCTGGGTGATGACAAATACCGCCCATGCCCATTGCTGCGCAAGATGGTGGACGCAGGTTACCTGGGCAGGAAATCGGGTAGAGGTTTCTATCAATACTAACACTCCGGGTGAGGAGTGGTGGATATTATTACAGCCATATTTTTTTGGGGAGAATGACACTCATGGATACCCCAGTATATGATTATGTGATCATCGGCTCCGGCTTTGGGGGCAGCGTCTCAGCGATGCGCCTGGCTGAGAAGGGATATTCTGTGCTGGTTCTGGAGCGCGGTAAACGCTATGAAGACAAGGATTTCCCAAAAACGAATTGGAATATTTTTAAATCGCTCTGGCTACCATTTTTACGCTGCTTTGGCACCTGGGAATTATCTTTTTTGAATGGTGCCATTGCTATGCGAGGGAGCGGAGTGGGTGGGGGAAGCCTGATGTACGCAAACGTCCTCATGGAAACGGATGACCGGCTTTTTGAAGCACCCAGCTGGCATCACCTGGCGGATTGGAAGAGCATCCTCCGCCCACATTACGATACTGCAAAGCGCATGCTAGGGGTAACAACCAACCCGCGCTTATTTAAATCTGACGAGATCTTATACCAAATTGCCATCGAACGTGGTACAGCTGAGACCTTTCACCCGACGGAGGTGGGAGTTTACTTTGGAGTGGAAAACGAGACTGTCCCTGATCCTTATTTTAACGGTGAGGGTCCAGCACGGGCAGGCTGTAATTTCTGCGGAGGCTGCATGGTCGGCTGCCGTTATAACGCAAAAAATACCCTTCCCAAGAATTACCTATACTTCGCTGAAAAGATGGGGGTGCATATCCTTCCAGAAGTGACAGTCAGGGATATTCGTCAGATGACTGAGCATTTGCCTGATGGTGCTCGTTATGAAGTGGAGTATCGCAAGACAACAGCTTGGGTTCCGCAGCCTGGCAAGACGGTGCGAGCACGTAATGTGATCGTCGCGGCTGGGGCGTTGGGAACACTGGAACTGCTCTTCCGGTGCCGTGAACAAACCCAATCCCTACCACGGCTATCCAGACGCCTGGGTTACAATGTGCGGACCAACAGCGAAAACCTGCAAGGGGCGGTTAGCCGGGAGAGGAAGATAGATTATTCCAAAGGCATCGCCATCACATCCATATTCCGTGCAGATGGGGTGACGAACATTGAACCGGTCCGCTTTTCAGATGGCTCATCTTTGATACGCAATATCACTGCACCTTTGATAGAAGGCGGGAACATCCCTGAACGGATAATCAGGACTTTGTGGGAAATCATCCGTCACCCAATCGATTTTTTGTATGGCAGATTTTTTTCGCGCTGGGCACGTTATACAACCATCCTGTTAATGATGCAACCAGTAGAGGAACTGTTAAGAATTCGTTTAGGCCGGAATATATTTACCCTTTTCCGTAAGGGTGTGATGTTTCACACTGAAGAAGGTGTACAGCTGCCCAAATCACCTGCGATCAGCAACACTATCACGCACCAATTTGCCAGGAAAATGAACGGAATTCCGATGTCCACCTTCATGGATAGCCTGTTCAATTTCCCGATCACAGCACACTTTATGGGAGGTGTGCCTTTGGGTCGGGATGAGAATGAGGGTGTGGTGGATGTGGATTTTCAAGTCCATAACTATCCAGGACTATATGTGATCGATGGTTCAATCATGCCAGGTAACCCGGGTGTCAATCCCAGCCTGACCATCACTGCATTGGCAGAATACGCTATGAGCCATATCCCAGCAAAGAAATACGCAGCATAAATGAGTGGATCCAATATAAACCATATACAACCAGATGTCCTGGGGGTGTATGATTTTGTGATCATCGGTTCAGGCTTCGGGGGCAGCGTCTCTGCCATGCGACTGGCTGAGAAGGGATATTCCGTGCTGGTCCTGGAGCGTGGGAAACGCTACGAGGATAAGGATTTCCCAAAAACCAATTGGAATATCTGGAAATTCCTGTGGCTGCCTCCATTGCGTTGTTTCGGGATCATGCAGTTTTCATTCTTTCGAAACATCCTGGCGTTGCATGGAGATGGTGTAGGTGGTGGCAGCCTGGTGTATGCGAATGTGCTCGTGCGACCTGATGATGAGATATTTAATAACCACACCTGGAAACATCTTCAAGATTGGAAGAATATTCTGGCGCCTCATTATGATACGGCAGAGCAGATGCTTGGAGTGGTGGAAAATCCACGTCAGTGGACTGCAGATGCCATCCTAAAGGAGATTGCCAACGAGATGGGGGTGCAATCCACATTTCAACCCACCCGGGTGGGGGTGTTCTTTGGCGGTGCTCAAGATGCAGATGGTCAGGAGATCCTTGACCCCTATTTTGGTGGCAATGGTCCTTCCAGGAACACATGCATCCACTGTGGAGGCTGCATGGTGGGCTGTCGTTACAATGCCAAGAATACCCTACCGAAAAACTACCTGTATTTTGCTGAGAAGTATGGGGTAAAGATTTTAGCGGAAGCAAATGCTCATAACGTTGTCCCCATGGCACCCGGTCAGCTAAATGGAGCACGGTACGAGGTGGCTTATCACCGCACGACCGCCTGGATTTTCAGGCGGGAACAGCGAGTGCAGGCGCGCAACGTCATTTTTTCAGGTGGAACTTTGGGCACGTTGAGCCTCTTGTTCAAATGCCGAGAAGTGACGCATACATTGCCGGGTATTTCCGTTCATCTTGGTGAAATTGTGCGATCGAACAGTGAAGCCCTGCTCGGGATGATGAGCCCGGATAAGAAGACTGATTATTCGAAGGGTGTAGCCATTACCTCGATTTTTCGGGCTGATGCAAAAACTGCCATTGAACCTGTGCGCTATTCAGCAGGCTCATCATTAATTCGTTTGATCTCGGCACCTTTAATCACTCCACATCATAGTTTTGTGAAGCGCTTGTTTTCGCTGTTGTGGAAGATGATCAGCCACCCGATGGTTTTCCTGCGTACCTATATCCTACCTGGCTGGGCAGAGTACTGTACAATCCTTCTAGCCATGCAAACAGAAGATAACCGTCTACGCATGCGGCTGGGACGCAGCTGGCTCACATTATTCAAACGCCGGCTGGTTACGCAATCAGCTGAGGAGAATCCTGTGCCCACCCGAATCGAGATAGGACACTATGTGACACAAGAATTTACACGTAGAATCCACGGTGATTCGGCTGGATCCATCGTGGAGGTGCTGTTCGATACTCCCGTTACAGCCCATATCCTGGGAGGTGTTACCTTCGGACGTGATGATCAGGAGGGGGTAATCGGTCTGGATTGTCAGATCCATAACTATCCCGGGTTGTATGTAGTGGATGGATCGATTGTGCCAGCGAACCCGGGAGTCAATCCATCCCTAACGATCACTGCCTTGGCGGAATACGCTATGAGCAAGATTCCAGCCAAACCGGGATAGCCTCGATTTTTTACAGCCCGATCTAATTTCGTTTCATCACCAATAATTGGTCTGGTCGGCGAAAGAGTTTATTGAACAGGGCGACAATTCGGCTCAAACGCTGGAAGTAAGGGGGCATCTCAGCTCTCTGGATGGTCTGGAATCCGAATTTCTGATACAAAGGTCCCAGCTGTGAGCGGCAGGTGAGGTAGAGCGTGCCGGGGTACTGCTCCAGCAGGTGCTCAATGATTCGCCTGGCAATACCCATGCCGCGCCAATCCGGCAGAACGGCAATCGAGGCTAGCTCCCGCGAGCCATCACCATGCGGCTTTACCTGGCCGCATCCGATGATCCTACCCTCCTGATTTATAGCTAACACGAAACGTCTCCAGTTCAGGCTGATTGGGTTAATCTGCACCGAGGCGATGATCTGGTGAATTATCCCAGCATCAACGGCGGTGGCATGCCGGAGTGAATAAAGTGAAAATGACGGGGGGATTTCCATAGCAACCGAATTTTTACGCATGTGCATCAGTTCGTCAAGAGGTCAGTCTTCATTAACTATTCCATTTACAGAATTCAGGGATAAAACTAGTGTATAATGATATTTCATATTTCAATCTAACCGGAGTAAACATATGGATCAGACGAATGCCCAAGTCGGGCAGGAGGAAGTACCAGAAGGAACGAAGAACGCACAGAACACAGAAGAACGCCCAATAGCAATTACAGGCTCAATGGAAACACTCCTTCAGGAAGAAGGTTTGAACCTAGATTTTCCGAAGCAGGGTGAGATACGCACTGGTGTGATTGCCAGCATTGGCGACAACGAAATTCTGGTGAGCGTGGGAACCAAGTCAGAGGGGGTGATATCGGGGAAAGAGAAAGAGCAAATCCCCCCGGAAATATTAGCAAGCTTCCAGGTTGGCCAGGAAATACCTGTATATGTCCTCAACCCGGAGGACCCAAGTGGAAATTTGGTCCTCTCCTATATGCGTGCACGTGAAGAAAACGATTGGCTTGATGCCGAAACGATGAAAGCCTCAGGCACGGCGTATGATGGCAAAGTGATTGGATATAACAAGGGTGGGTTGATCGTCCCAATTGGGATGCTGCGTGGTTTCGTCCCGGCTTCACAAGTGAGCGTGATGCGCCGCGCCGAAGGTGAAGAAACACCGGATGTGCGCTGGAGCAAGATGGTTGGCGAACCGATCAAGGTGGTGGTCATCGAAGTGGATCGCGTCCGTCATCGTTTGATCCTCTCCGAACGTTCAGCACTGCAAGAGACGCGTGAGACGATCAAGGATCGCTTGTTGGATGAGCTTCAGGAAGGCGCAATCAAGACCGGGCGTGTGACCAGCCTGGCAGATTTTGGTGCTTTCGTGAATATCGATGGTGCTGATGGTCTCGTTCATCTTTCGGAAATCAGCTGGGAGCGTATCGAGCACCCAGGTGAAGTGTTGAAAGTTGGACAGGAGGTCAAGGTCAAAGTAATTGCAGTCGACCAGGAACGCAAGCGCATTGGGTTGTCCATACGCCAGCTTCTGCCTGATCCTTGGGTTGTAAAAGTATCGAATCTAAAGGAAGGTCAACTTGTTGAAGGATCAATCACCCATCTAACCAAGTTTGGGGCATTTGCTAGACTGGACGAAGATCTGGAAGGTCTGATCCATATCTCTGAGCTGAGTGACCAGCGTATAAATCACCCCAAGGAAGTGGTAAAAGAGGGTGACGTAGTCACCTTGCGTGTGATCAAAGTGGATACTGAAAGACGGCGTATTGGGTTATCCCTGCGTAAGGTCGATTCTATGGCGTATGCCAATATGGATTACGAGATGATGCTCTCTGGTGAGGCGAAAATTGGAAATACCTTACCGGAGGAACCGCCGGAAGAGGAAGAGATGCCAGCACCAGAAGAAAGAGCTGCTGAAGAGGTTGCAACCTCTTCCTGAGGAAGAACCCATCAGTAAGCCCGAAGATGAAGAAGGATCTCATTGATCCGAGCATCTTCAGGCTAAGCCGGGTGTGTGAAAAAACCTGATAAAACGATTGAGCGGGGTTGGGGAAACCCCGCTCATTTTTATCCTTTGCTTAAAGGACTCTAACACAATATATACATTCGGGGGGAGTAAACTCTGGTAAAATACCCAATCGGACAAATTATATCCTGATAGAGAACTCAATGAGGAAATTGTGATGGCTGGAATGGAACGTTTTACACAGCGAGCCAGACGGGTTTTAAGCCTGGCACACCAGGAAGCAGAGCGGATGCGCCAGAATTATATTGGTACTGAGCATCTCTTATTGGGCCTGATGAAGGAAGAGGGGGGTGTAGCTGGCAGAGTATTGCGCGAGCTGGGGTTGGATGCGGTGCGGATGGAGGAAGTGATCATCCGCATTACCGGTACTGGCCAGGTCACAACCGCAAAGTTGGATCTTTCACCAGGCGTGCAACGGGCACTTGAAAATGCTGTAGAAGAAGCCCGCAAGATGGGGCATCATTATATTGGTACTGAACACCTTCTACTGGGCTTGGTTCAGCTCGGGGAGGGAGTTGCATTGGATGTGCTACGTAAGATGGGTGTTTCCGCTGAGCAAATCCGCCGCCAGACACGCCGGGTGTTGGATGAGAGCAGCCACACCTCATCTGGAGAGTCAACACCGCGTCGCTCTACTGTGGGAGCTGGTGAGCAAGTTTCGAAGGAGCTTGGAAAAGCCAAAACACCCATGGTGGACCAATTGGCAACCGACCTGACCAGTCTGGCAGAAGAAAATAAGCTGGACCCGGTGATCGGCCGGCAAATGGAGATTGAACGCGTTATACAGATCCTGGCACGTCGCAATAAGAACAACCCGGCATTGATCGGTGAGCCTGGCGTGGGCAAAACTGCCATTGTGGAAGGATTGGCTCAACGCATCGTCGAGAATGATGTGCCTGCTCCGTTGATGAACAAGCGGGTTATGCAGCTGGATGTGGGTTCACTGGTAGCTGGGACGATGTACCGGGGACAGTTCGAAGAGCGCCTGAAGCGCGTGATCGACGAGTTAAAATCATCCGGTGCCATCCTGTTCATTGATGAGGTGCATATGCTGGTGGGGGCAGGTGCAGCCGGTTCTTCGGTGGATGCAGCCAATATTTTGAAGCCTGCTCTATCGCGGGGTGAGCTGCAGGTGATTGGCGCCACAACGCTGGACGAATATCGAAAGTATATCGAGAGCGATGCCGCCCTGGAGCGACGCTTCCAACCCATCATGGTGGATGAGCCTACCATCGACGAAACGATTGAGATTCTGCGCGGGGTGCGCACGGCTTATGAAGAGCACCACCGCCTGACTATTTCTGATGAAGCTTTGGATGCTGCTGCACACCTTTCAGCTCGCTATGTTACCGAACGTTTCTTGCCGGATAAAGCCATCGACCTGATTGACGAATCATCTTCCCGTGTACGCATGTACAAAAGCCAGGCTGCCAAGACGGCCAAGGATTTGATGACCCAACTTAAAGGTTTGCGTCAGGATCACGCGCTGGCCCTTGAAGATGGACGCGCGGATGACGCACAGGACCTGCAGGAGCGCATGGATGAGCTGGAACGCCAGCTCGATTTCCTGCGCACAGGTTGGGATCGCGCTACCAGCCCCACCGTGACCTCCGAGGATATTGCCGAGGTGGTGGCCATGTGGACTGGTGTACCCGTAATGCAGATCGCCCAGGCAGAATCGGAACGATTATTGCAGATGGAAGACGACCTGCAGAAGCACATCATCGGGCAGGATGAAGCCATCCAGGCGATTTCCAAAGCCGTCCGGCGTGCTCGTGCTGGGTTGAAGGACCCACGCCGCCCGATTGGCTCGTTTATGTTCCTTGGACCCACCGGGGTGGGTAAAACCGAGCTGACCAAAGCCCTGGCACGCTTCATGTTTGGTAGCGAGGACGCGCTGATCCAATTGGATATGTCAGAGTTCATGGAGCGCCATACCGTCAGCCGGCTGGTGGGTGCACCTCCTGGATATGTGGGCTATGAGGAAGCCGGGCAGCTGACTGAAGCTTTACGACGGCGCCCTTATTCAATCGTGGTCTTCGACGAGGTGGAGAAAGCTCATCCTGAAGCCCACAATATGCTGCTGCAGATCATGGAAGAGGGGCATCTCTCCGATGCACGTGGACGCAAGGTGGACTTCCGCAACGCCATCGTGGTGATGACCTCCAACATCGGCGCTGAGATGATCAAACGCCAGACCTCCCTTGGCTTTTCCCTGAAAACAGATGATCTGACCGAGGAAAAGCTGGCTTATGATGACATGCGTAAGAAGCTGATGGACTCGCTTAAACGGGTCTTTCGACCTGAGTTCATCAACCGCCTGGATTCGGTCATCGTATTCCGCGCGCTTAATAAGGAAGATATCCAGGAGATCGTCAAACTGGAGCTGGACAAGGTGGCTGAACGTCTTAAGGAGCATGATATCTCCTTGGTGGCTACACCCCTGGCGCTGGAAAAACTGGCGGAATTGGGCTATGACCCCGAGATGGGTGCCAGACCCTTGAAGCGTGTCATCCAGCAAAAGGTGGAGGATGTGCTGTCGGATGCTCTGCTCTCGGGTACATTCGCCGATGGGGATGCCATCATTGTCGACTACCGCGAAGATGAGGTTGTCTTGCGACGGGCAGAGGAAGCCCCAGCACAGGAACTACCCGAACCCGAAGGAGCCTGACCTGGATTAAGGTAGCGGTCCTTTAGAAGCCAATTATTTAATATTTTCTACAAATCTATCGGGGCACGAAAACTCGTGCCCCGATTTTTCAATCTTTTCCTTCAGCAAAGGTATAATCTCATCTATGCCAAAAACACACACCCAATACGTTTGCCAACAATGCGGGCGGACAGCTGCCCGCCCCATGGGACGCTGCCCACAATGCGGTGCCTGGAACAGCATGGTGGAGGAGATCATCGCCGCGCCTGCCAAAGCCGTGCACGCTGCCGGACGCGGGCTGACGGGTGCTTCCACTCCCAGACGGCTCTAACCGAAATCGAGGGGGATGTCGATGAGCGCTGGGCGCTCTCCATCGGTGAGTTTGCGCGGGTGCTGGGTGGTGGCATCGTGCCAGGCTCGATTGTCCTGGTAGGCGGTGACCCAGGCATAGGCAAAAGCACGCTATTATTGCAGGTGGCACTCGAGATGGCCCAGACGGCAGAAGTGCTGTACGTCTCAGGCGAGGAATCCGAACGCCAGATCAAGATGCGCGCCATGCGCTTGCTGAAAGACGAAAAGGGTGAGATGCCCGAGGGTTTGCTGCTCGTCACCGAGACCAACCTTTCCGCAATCCTGGAGCATATCGCGGCAGTGAAGCCAGCGATGGTCATCGTCGATTCGATCCAGACCACCTATATGCCCGAGCTCGAGTCGTCTGCAGGCAGTGTGACCCAGGTGCGTGAGTGTGCTTCCCGCCTGCGCGAGTTGGCCAAAGGTTCGGGGGTGGCGGTGTTCCTCATTGGTCATGTCACCAAAGAAGGTGCCATTGCAGGTCCACGTGTGCTCGAGCACATCGTGGATACAGTGCTATATCTGGAAGGTGACCGCTTTCAATCCTATCGTCTGCTACGCTCGGTTAAGAACCGCTTTGGTGCCACCTCTGAGGTGGGGGTGTTCGAGATGCGCGAGCGTGGTATGGTGGAGATCACCAATCCGTCTGAAGCATTCCTGGCGGAACGCATGGTAAATGCACCGGGCAGCGCCATCGCGGTAACAATGGAAGGTACACGCCCAATCCTGGTGGAGGTGCAGGGGTTATCCAGCCCTACCGCGTTTGGCAATCCACGTCGCACCCCAAATGGGGTGGACTTCAACCGCCTGCTGCTGGTGACGGCTGTGCTGGCACGCCGCCTGGGTATACGGCTGGGCGACCAGGACGTATTCGTCAATGTGGTTGGAGGGATTCAAGTGGAAGAGCCGGCTGCTGACCTGGCTATGGCGGCTGCCATTGCTTCTTCGATGCGTGACCAACCCGTGAAAGCAGATACCGTTCTGATCGGCGAAGTGGGGCTTTCTGGTGAGCTGCGCATGGTGGGGCAGATGCCTGCCCGCTTGAATGAGGCTGCCAAGCTGGGTTTCAAGACTGCTATTGTGCCCAAGAGGATACGCAAAGGTGAGCCCTGGCCTAAAGGGATCGAGGTGGTAGAGGCGCGTTCGGTGCGGGAGGCGTTAGAACGGGCAATGGTAAAGGGCGAATAACATTAGCAAATAGTGTCTGTGAGTAGTAATTGATAACTAGTGACTAAGAAATTGCTTAAGCCTTGTGTGTGGGGCATGGTTGCAAGAAGTACATGTTTCACATTCATCCATATCCGGTTTAATATGGAGGGATTTAAGAACCTTTAGGATAGGAAACTGAATCTACTACCATTCAATCCCCCATAAATTCTCGCATGAGTAAGACCCCCCTAGAATAAATTGATTTCCGGCTGCCTCTTTTCCGGTGGGGAAAATGCTTGCGTGCAAGGTTCGTGAAGGGTGAAAGAAGCCCAGGATAACAATCCAAATAGATAATTCTCTCACCAAAACCGGCTAAATTACCCACTTCAGACTATAATAAAATCATCAGCTATTTGGGTATGCCACCGTAGATCATACATTTCGCCACTCATCCTAAAGGCAGGTCGATGTCGATACCCCTCCTGACGACAAAATTCAGCATACCGCCTACCAATCCAAGCCTGGTCAGGCGGGCGCGGTTGTTAGGCTTGCTCGATGAAGGACTCCAAAGTGGTCACCTGCTCACCTTGATATGCGCACCAACAGGTTATGGCAAGACAACCCTGGTGAGCCAGTGGGTACACCAACATAGAGAAGGGGAGTCACAGGCAGCATCATTTGCACAGGCATTTTATATGGCTCACGCTTGATCCAGGGGATAATGACTTGGCCTGTTTTATCTCCTACCTGGTTGCTGCCTTGCAGCAAATCCAGTCCGGTCTGGGTCAGAGGCACCCTGGCTGCATTACAAAATGTGCGCTCAACCTCCCCGCACGTGCTTGCCACCTTGCTGATCAATGATCTTTCCATGTTGGTCGATCCTTCCATATTGATCCTGGAGGATTACCACACAATCGACACCCAACCCATCCAGGATTTCATGAGCTACTTGATCGATCACCAACCGCAGCAAATGCACCTGGTGATCATCTCGCGTGGTGACCCACCCCTGCCGCTGGCACGCTTACGTGCCCGAGGTCAGCTGACGGAAATCCGCCAGCTTGATCTTGCCATGACAGGGGCAGAAACCGCTGAGTTCCTTGTGGAGCTTATGGGGCTGGATTTATCCCCTGAGCAGCTGCAGGTACTGGAGAGCAGGACGGAGGGCTGGGTGGCCGGTTTGCAGCTTGCTGCACTTTCAATGCGCCACACTGCAAAACATACCAGCTTTCATCCAGGCTTTTTCTGGCGGGCATGAATACATCGCCGATTACC
Source organism: uncultured Chloroflexia bacterium (assembly GCA_963828845.1). Classification (GTDB taxonomy): domain Bacteria; phylum Chloroflexota; class Anaerolineae; order Anaerolineales; family UBA4823; genus FEB-25. Next base: position 8,761 of record CAWHGE010000006.1, on the reverse strand, counting down.
TGACGGGTGAAGTACTGGAACAGCAAAACGAGGAAACCAAGAACTTCCTTTTACAAACCTCCATCTTGAAACAGTTATCAGCCCCGCTTTGTGAAGCGGTTACCGGTCAGGCGCAGGCAGCTCGAATATCCTCGAACAGCTTGTAGATGCCAATATATTCCTCATTCCACTCGACTATCGTGGAGAATGGTATCGCTATCACGCATTATTTGCCGACTTGCTGCTTAAACGATTGCAACAATCCAATAAAGAGACACTTGTAAACTTGCACAACAGGGCAGGTCGATGGTATGCGCAAAACAGAATGTTGGATCAGGCCGTTGAGCACTATCCTGGCAGGTGAGGATTATGATGCGGCAGCCAGATTAATTGGAGAAGATGCCGAACGGATTTTGATGCACGGGCAAACAGCGACTTTCTTACGCTGGCTGGAGGCTTTTCCGATCGAACAACTGTACGCCCACCCGGTCTTGGTTGTTTACCAGGGTGTGGCGATGATGCTGCTGGGAAAAATTCCGGAAAATGCGCTCTCCATGTTACAAGAGATTGCTTCATCAGCGGAGAAATTTCGAGGTGAAGCAAATACATTACAGGCACTTTATTCAGTGATGAAAGGCAATGCGCTGGAGGCCATCCGCTTATCTGAAAGCGCTTTACAGCAATTGCCTGCAGAACGCGCCTTTTTACGCATACTGGCAGCGGATAGCCTGGCGATGGCACACGCCCTGCGGGGTGATTTAGTCTCCGCTGCACAGGCGTTCGAAAAGGTAGTTGAAGCCGCTCAAAAGGCTGGCAATGTAATCATGATGTTAATCGGACTCTCGAACCTGGCTGGTCTGCGTTACCAGCAAGGTCACCTTGCACCAGGCCCGTGATGATTACCAGCAAGTGCTTGATATTAGCAAGGAACGGCTGGGGGGATGCTCTCAACCCATGAGCAGGGTTTTGCTGGGGATGGGAGAGCTGGCGCGTGAATGGAACGATCTGGAAGGTGCCCAGACGTATTTATCTGATGCGGCTGAAATGTTCAAACAGTTCGTAGACATTGGTCTTACCATGGCTTATCTTTCCTTAGCCAGGGTTTACATCTCTCAAGGGGAATGGGATAAAGTCCAGGACTATCCTGGAGGATGCCCGGCAAGCACTCCCGTGAATCGAAAACCACTGCGTTGGATGACAACCTGACTGAGCTGATGCAGGCGCGCGTGTGGATTACTCTGGGAGAGCTGGACCAGGCTGAGCAATGGGCTCGCAGGCGGGGATTATTCGACAAACCCATGGGAGATTTAGTCGCCCTGGCAGATCGCAACGCCACCGCCTTTGAGCTACTTCAGGGTGAATATCTCACCCTTGTGCGTCTATTCCTCGCTCAAAATGAGGCCACAAAAGCCCTTGACATTCTCGAGGTGAGTGCTCTCCCATAATGAGAAAAGGGCTCAAATGCGTCGGGTGATCGAAGTCCTGGTGCTCCAGGCAATCGCGTATCAACAGCAGGGTGCAGATGAGCCTGCCATGCAGGCATTTACCGAGGCTCTGACCCTGGCAGAGCCTGAAGGCTACATGCGCACTTTTTTGGATGAAGGCCAACCCGTTGCCCAGCTGCTATACCGGGCAATAGCCGCTGGTCATTCGCTCACCTATGCCAGAAATCTATTGGCTGAACTCACCGTGCAGGGATTCCCATATCCAATGCCCATAAAGAAGGCTGGTGCGGTTCAAAGCCTGGTTGAGCCTCTCAGTGGACGGGAGCTTGAAGTGCTTGGGTTGATCGCAGAAGGTTTAACGAATCAGGAGATCGGGAAGCGACTTGCACATCTCCCTGAGCACGGTAAAGGGTCACACCACGAATATCTACGGCAAGCTGGGTGTAAATAGCCGTACCCAGGCCGTAACGCTGGCGCAGAGCCTGGGCCTACTGGCAAGAAATTAGCTTGCCTGAGCACCTGCTGAGTAAGGGATAATACCCTAAGCCGAAACCTTTCTCAGGCCGAATAGTCACAAGGTAAATAGTACCCAAACCATACTTTCGACTGGTTACAACAGTACCTGACCTCCGTTATGATGATAGTACATACGGAGGTTATTTATGTCCACCAAAGGGAAAGAAAAAAGCCACATGCTTGCCCGACACTACCAGATCACCGTATATGGCAAAGTGGATCAAAGCTGGTCTGAGTGGTTCGGTGGTTTGAAACTAACCGCAGTAGTAGATAAGGATGGCGTCCCGATCACCCGGCTGACTGGCACATTGCCAGACCAGGGAGCTTTACGAGGCATTTTGAACAGACTATGGGACTTGAATCTAACCCTGCTCTCCGTAAAATCCATAAGATATTTGTCACGGAGGTAATAAAATGAAAAACCCAAACAACACCCCCACAATCCTGAGCTTGCCCTTGAGGTACGAGGATTGATCAAATCCTACGGCAAAGTCCAGGCACTGCGCGGGATCGACCTCGAAGTGCGGCAAGGTGAAATTTTCGGTTTTCTTGGTCCGAACGGTGCAGGGAAAACAACCACCATCCGCTGCCTGCTGGATATGATCCGACCGGATGCGGGTTCGATTCACCTTTTGGGAATAAACCCCAAGGTCGGACCCGGTTGGCGTACAAGCGCTTGCCGGCTATCTTCCTGGTGAAGTACAGTACTATGAAAACATGACCGCTGAGCACCAGCTACGCTTCTACGGTGACATGCGCAATGGACGCGCCGATTGGAAATATGTCCATGAGCTGGCTGAACGTTTGTCACTTAACATGAAGCAAGCGATCAAGAATCTCTCTAAGGGCAACAAGCAGAAAATTGGTGTGATCCAGGCGCTTATGCATCACCCGAAATTGCTTTTGCTCGATGAACCTACCAGCGGTCTTGATCCACTAATGCAGCAGGAGGTCCTGTCCATGCTACGGGAAGCGAACGCGGCTGGTGCGACGGTATTCTTTAGCTCGCACATTATGAGCGAGGTGGAAAGCCTGGCTGAGCGAGTGGCAATCATCCGTTTGGGTGAGATTGTAGAGACGGCTGAAACCAGCGTCTTAACCGGTCGATCTGTGCGGCGCCTGATAGTCCGTCTGAAACGACCTGTTAGCAGCCAGAGCATCGAAAACCTGCCAGGTGTGGAAGTGCTTGCAAGCGCAGACGAAACCAGCTTCACACTGCAAGTTACCGGTGATATGGAAAAGCTGGTGAAAGCGCTGGGTGATTACCCGGTCCTCGACCTTGAAACTGATCACCCCTCGTTGGAAGAAACCTTCCTGGCTTATTATAAAAAGTAGTGCACAAATGCATGCAGAAGAGTACACGAAAAACATTTAGGGAAACACAGTTTTCAGATAGGAGAGAATGCAATGATACGCTTTTGGACAACCTTCCGTTATACTTACCAATGGTTCCGCGGGCAAATCCTGGGCTGGGGCATAGGGATTGCTGCGCTTGGATTGTTGATCGTTGCCTTTTATGATGTTTTCGGTGAGCGTCAGGCAGACTTTATGAAAATGATCGAAAGCTATCCTCCAGAGTTCCTGGCGTTCTTTGGCACGGATGCGAAAGGGATGATGTCACCTGAGGGTTATCTTGGCATGTACGGTTTTTCCTTTCTACCCATCATAATCGGATTTTTCGCCGTGCTGGTGGGCAGCAACCTCATCGCTGGGGATGAAGAACATGGCCGTCTGGATTTAGTAATTGCCCATCCGGTGGGACGTACTGCCTTTTACTTCGGCCGCTTGGTAGCTTTCATGGGCGCTACGGTAAGCATCCTGGTCTTGGGCTGGCTAGGATTCTGTGTCCTGTTGAATGGCTCTTCCCTGGAGATCACGTGGGGCGAGATGAGCCTTGCCATTCATCTCCTCGCTTGCGCAGGCTCTCATTTATGGGACGCTGGCGCTGTTGCTGAGCATGGTCTTGCCAACCCGGAATTTCGCATCCATCATATCAGGTTTGGTAATGGTGGTGGGATATGTGCTGTCATCAATGGCCTCGCTCAATGAGAACTTAGGAACGGTTTCCAAACTGTTCCCCTATACCTACTTTCAGGGAAGCGAGGCTTTTACCAATCTCAACCTGACCTGGCTTTTAGCCCTTTTTGGGGTAAGTGCAATCATGGCTCTGCTGGCCTGGTGGCGCTTTATGCGCCGTGATATCCGCCTGAGTGGTGAGGGCAGCTTTCGTCTGCAAATTCCTTTCCACATTCAACGCAAGACCACCTAGATTCACTCCTCCTCATGTATAAGCCTTGCCTGGTTAGTTTTCAGGCAAGGCTTATTTCTTATCAGCAACACGCCTCTTGCACCTAAGGTTTTCGATTAAATTCATTAAGATTTATTGCTACTGTAATCATAACTTGCTTCTTTTATGTTAAACCCCCGTAAAGTGGGTTATCGGTCACTCTTTCCGATTGGATGTGGATCGCTTGCCCATTCTATCCCCTCGAACAAATCCCTCTCTCGCAGACCACTCTCCGGCGCAGGGAGGGCACGCATGAAGGTTTCCGTACTCCCCAAATAACGGCGCAACAATGCCATCGGACCTTTCCGCCCAATCGATCCACCCAGCTGACTGGTATGGCAGGCGGTGGCCTCGTCTCTTATCTGGCTCACACTTTGGCAATTGATCCGTGCGTGGGTGGGGAAATCTCCCTCATCCACCAGAGTAGCCAGGTCGATGTCGTGGTTGCGACCGAAATGGTGCGGGTCCATCCGCAGCAACGGGGCCAGCTTCACTGCCCAACGCAGCAAGTTTTTTGGCATCGTCTGGTAATACAGTTTCTCGGGCTTGAAGGGTGGCAAATCAGTCCGGAAAATTCGAGGTCAGATGCCAGCTCGATGGCACGCACCGTGGCGCGGTGCATGGCAATGTGGTCAGGGTGTTTATACCCGCCGATAGGATCATGGGTGACCATGACCTGCGGCTTGAGCAGGCGGATATAATGCACAATCTTTCTCGCCACTTCATCCACGGGCTGAGCTGCCAGGGCATTGGGATTTTGATTATCAGAGGTACCAGGCATGCCCGAATCGCGGTAGCCTAAAAAGTAAACTCCAATGAGGCCCAGGATGCCAGCTGCACAGCGCAGCTCTGATTCACGCCGCTCAGCGATGGAATTGAAACCCTGCATCAGCTCGGGATCTACATCCCCCACCTCACCGCGTGTTGCGCACACCAGATGTACCTGCACCCCACGCAGTGCGTAGAGGGCCAGCGTTCCACCCATGCCGAAGGTCTCATCATCAGGGTGAGCCAGGCAAACCAGCATAGTGGGCGGTTGTGAATGATCGTTAGTCATCAATAAATCGGCTGACTCGGGTCGACTTCTTTCGCCCAGGCGTTCAGTCCACCTTTGAGGTTGTGAAGCTTGCGGAAGCCTGCCCCGAGCAGAATGTGCAGAGCACGCGTCGAGCGCACCCCGGCTTTGCAGATCAGCACGATCTCATCCTGCGGATCCAGCTCATTGCTGCGCATGGCCAATTGCCCCAGGGGGATACTACGTGTACCATCGATATAAGAAATCTCCAGCTCGTGTGGTTCACGTACATCCACCAGGCATAAGGAAGCGCCTGACTTAAGCTGAGCTTCCAGTTCACCCGGCGTGATATCCCACTCCTCACCCGCCGAACCAGTCTCCACCTCACGCCCAGGGACTCCACAAAAAGCCTCATAGTCAATCAGCTCCGTCACACTTGGGTTCTCACCACATACCTTACAGCCCGGGTTCTTGCGCAGCTTAACGAACTCAAAGCTCATATCCTGGGCATTATAGAGCAACAGCCTGCCGATCAACGGCTCACCGGTGCCAAGGATCAGCTTAAGGGCTTCGGTAGCCTGCAATGTGCCGATCGTTCCCGGCAGGATGCCCAGCACCCCGCTCTCCGCACAGGATGGCACGAGACCCGGTGGGGGTGGGTCGGGGAACAGGCAACGGTAGCAGGGACCTCGACGGGCGTCGAACACGCTCACCTGCCCTTCAAAGCGATAGACCGAACCGTACACGTTAGGTTTACCAGTCAGCACGCACAGGTCATTGGTCAGGTAGCGTGTAGGGAAGTTATCGGTGCCGTCGATAATCAGCTCATAGGGTTCAGCGATGCCCATAGCATTCTGTGAGGTGAAAGACCTGGTTAAAGATATCCACCTGGATATCGGGGTTCAGGTCGAGCAAGCGCTCCCGTGCTGATTCAACCTTGAGCATGCCAACGGTTGAAGTCCCGTGGATGACCTGCCGCTGCAGGTTGGTGCGGTCGACTACATCGTAATCCACCAGCCCAATATGACCGATGCCCGCTGCTGCCAGGTATAGGGCAACGGGTGAGCCCAGCCCACCGGTTCCGATGATCAAAACCGAAGCAGCCTTGAGCTTGCGCTGCCCGTCCATGCCAACATCGGGGATGAGCAGGTGGCGGGAGTAGCGCAGGATTTCTTCATGCGAGAAAGTGGGGAGCATGGGGTGAGTATAATCCAAATTTGGCGGCAGGAAAGGAAATTGTCAGGGATATACTAAACACCTTTCCAAACGAAGGAACTACGAGGTGTGAAGGGGAGATTGCTTCTGGGCTTCAACTATCGAAGCCCTCGCAATGAGCACTCTTCATATAGAAAAGTCCTCCCCATTCCAGGTGCCGTCGGTGGGTGCGTGGACGTGAGGCTTGCCATTCTTCTGGCCATCCGCCCGTGCTTCGAGAGTCTCCACCCGCTTGATCAAGTCGATCAGAGATACGCCCACCAGGTCGGGCAGGGAAGCGTGGTTCAGGTCGGGGGCATCACTGGCGTGGTGAGGTATGCTGCGGGAGATGTTCTGCCCTGGCACGCCCACCACCACCGAGTTTGCCGGCACCGACCTTACCACCACCGCGTTGGCACCAATGCGTGTATCTGGACCGATAGTGATGGCTCCCAAGATCTTGGCACCCGCGCCCACCACCACCCTGTCACCCAGGGTGGGGTGCCGTTTGCCCTTCTCCAGGCTGGTGCCACCCAGGGTCACTCCATGGTAAAGGGTGACATCCTCTCCAATCTCCGAGGTCTCACCAATCACCACACCCATGCCGTGGTCGATGAATAATCCTTGACCGATCCTGGCTCCCGGGTGTATCTCAATGCCCGTCAGGTTACGCACGAGCTGAGAAAACAGGCGGGCGATTAACTTAAGGTTGTGAATCCACAGCCAATGAGCGATGCGATGACCCCACAGGGCATGTAGCCCTGGGTAACCCAGCACAATCTCCAGCCTGGTGCGTGCGGCGGGGTCGCGCTCGATTGCCGAGTGGACGTCGCGGCGCATGGTAGCAAGCAGGCTTTCGTGTTTGACTGTGGTTGTGGATGATGTGGTTGAAATAGTCTTTGCTTCCATATTCAATAAATCCTTATGAGTAAAGTTATCTTTACTGAATCATGCAGAGTCACAAAGTATATGATGGAGATAAATAGTCCTTATCTATGCCAGGTCTGCAAACAATGCCGTGCTCAGGTAACGCTCGCCGAAATCGGGGGCGATGACTACCAGCAGCTTGCGGGCGTTCTCATCCCGTTTTGCCACCTGCAGGGCGGCCCATACCGCTGCACCGGAGGAGATCCCCACCAGCAAGCCCTCTTCCTTAGCCATGCGGCGGGCAGTATCAAGTGCTGCGTCGTTCTTCACCTGGAAGACCTCATCATAAACGTGGGTGTTTAATACCTCCGGGATGAAGCCTGCACCTATACCTTGCAGCAAGTGCGAACCCTTCTGCCCTCCCGAAAGCACCGGCGAGCCTTCCGGCTCAACCGCTATCACCTTGAATTCCGGCTTGCGTGCTTTGATCACCTCTCCCACACCCGTGATGGTGCCTCCCGTGCCCACTCCGACCACCAGGATATCCACCTTACCGTCGGTATCCTGCCAGATCTCTTCAGCCGTGGTGCGGCGATGGATCTCAGGGTTGGCGGGGTTCTTGAACTGCTGGGGGATGAAGTATCGCCGGTCATCTTGCGCCATCTCCTCCGCCTTACGGATGGCACCCGTCATGCCATCATTGGTCGGGGTGAGCACCAGCTCGGCACCATAAGCACGCAGCAGCATCCGGCGCTCCTTGCTGAATGATTTCCGGCATGGTCAGCACACACTTATAACCGCGAGCAGCGCATACCATAGCTAAGGCAATGCCTGTATTGCCGCTGGTGGGCTCGACGATGATCGTATCGGGTTTGATCAGCCCAGCCTTTTCGGCTGCATCGATCATGGCTACCCCAATGCGGTCCTTGACGCTGTGAGCAGGGTTGAAAGACTCCAGCTTCACTACGACCTCGGCTTGCGTGCCATTCGTCAGACGGCGGAGGCGCACCAGAGGAGTGTTGCCAATCAGCTGGGTGACGTCATTTGCAATTTTCATTTTCGAAGGTTCCCCTTTCTAGCAATAAAATACGACCAATACACAAACAAAAAAGGTGGCCTTTCCAGCCACGCGAGATGAATATCGCATGCGGGGTGCTACCACCTTTTCGTCAGAGGATTGGTCGTCTGGTGAGGATTCACTTTGACGGGGAGGTGGTTATGTACCCCGCCTCAGACATAAGCAATTGAACAAGGAATATGCTCCGGTTATACGATTTATAGGATAAATATTGTAATAATTATAGTGCCAATTCGAGACCTGTCAAGAGTTGATCTCAGGTGCGGACGAAAGTTCGGACATCGCATCTTAAGCGGCTAATTTATAAGATCTGCACCTTGAAAAAAACGGTAAATTGGAGATTGCCACAGCGCAAGAAGAACACTTGCGCTTCGCAGTAA
>CAWHGE010000005.1:0-198153 GCA_963828845.1 uncultured Chloroflexia bacterium | reverse complement strand
GGACAGCTATTTTTTATGGGGCGATGATGCTGGCTTCATTTAGGCTTGGCTACTTATAGCACACGTTATGGGCATCGGTGTCTTAATGGTCAGTGCAGCTTTGTTCCCGATATTTCCGCTATTCCTGGGAATGGCAAAAGGACCAGAATTATATTACCTTGCGTGCCTGATTGGAGGTGGGATTAACGCCATGCTCAGTGGAGCGATTATCAACCGCCTGATGGACCGTGTACCTCCCGATGACCGTCCGGCGCATATGGCACTCCACAATCTAGCGTTAAACCTGGGCATTTTCGCCGGTTCTTTCTGGGACCCGTCTCTGCAGATTTGATTGGGGTGCAGCCATCCCTATTTGTAAGCGCAGGGCTCAGGCTGCTGGCAGCGGGATTTTTTTGGTTGTGGGGGTGAGCAAATTCACTTAAGGGGGAGAATTGAGCGTTAAATACTTGTGTCAAACAGTGCCATTCAGGGAGGCTGAGAGTTTCTGCGCGGCGCATGGGGTCTATCTGAGCTGATCTTAACATCGATTCGACCGCTGGGGGTGACAAGTGCAATCCACCTGCAAGGGCGTTGCGCAATGTTTTACGTTTTTGGCTGAACCCAGTTTTAATTAGCTGAAAAAAAACTTCCAGCTCATCAAAAGGAATTGCCGGTGAGGGAAAGCGATCGATGCGTAGAATTGTGGAATTGACTTTCGGGGGAGGATAGAACGCATTCGCGGGGATATGAGCAATGATTTTTGGATGACCATAGACTTGCACACTGAGGGAGAGCAGGCTCATATCGCCTGGAGTGGCACATATGCGCCTGGCTACCTCCTGTTGGACGGTGAGAACCAAACGCCGGGGAGGTGAACTGGCTTCCAACGATGACGGATGAGGGCTGAGGTGATGTAGTAGGGGATGTTGGCAACCACCAGATACTCTGACTGTGAGACCAGCTCATCTGGATCCAAAGTGAGAATATCCCCTTCTACGACCTGAACGTTCGAATATGGACCAATGACTTGATGAAGAACAGGAATCAAGCCTGAATTGACCTCAACAGCCACAACCTTGCAGGCGTTGACTGCAAGGAGACGGGTGAGACTACCCAAACCAGGACCTATCTCCAAAACGACATCCTGTGGGGTAACCCCAGCAGCCTCAATCACCTGGTTTAGAGCAGTCTCATCGAGCAGGAAATTCTGACCCAAAGATTTATCGGGTCGAAGTCCATGTTGGCGCAACAGCTGGGGGATATCTAAATTCGACAGGTTCACGGAAGGATCCACACGATATTATCTGGGGGAGGCCAAAGAAAGTAAACCGTAACCCACTCATGCCATGGGACGTAATCATCGTCGCTATATCCGAGGTCGATCCAGCGCCCGATCACCCCTCCACCAATATCGGCTGCAAGGGCTTCACCATACCCCGGGACGTACATTTGGGTGAAGAACGGGACGATACTGGTATCCACTGCCACGACACCCTTTTGGAGCGGTAATCCGGAGGCGGTTATATCACCACCCTCTGACGGATGGTAAGAAGTAGCGTACATATTCATAGTACGCCAGTACTGGATTTGAGCTCCATCAACCGTCGTGGTATGCATGACAACCAAGGTGCCGTATCCAATGATGCGCGGCAGTGGCTGGCGCGCAATCCATTGGTTTTCCACCTGGCGGGAGGCTTCCTGCCCATCCTCATAGCGTATGCGCACACGCTGGGCGGTTAGCCCGTATTCACCAGGCTGGAGGATTGATTGACTGTCGAGTTCCAGATCTGAAACAGGCTGATATTCAGTCTCAAATTGTAAGGGAGTTCTGCCAACCAACACCTGCTCGGTCACCCGGATCAGGCGCATCTTTCCGTTTGTGGGAACCGGTTTGTCAGGGGCAGGAATGCTGTAATCAAGGCCTTGAGGGAAAGGTGGGCTGCTTCCAAGGCTTCTCCAACGGTATGGACGGCAGTCCTTTGGGTCACATCTCCAGCTTGAGTTTGAATGGTAACCTGGCGGGAATGGGTCAATGTCGCTGCCAGGCCTGGGGTGAGAGGTGTATTGGCAGGAGGAGATAACTGATCAGTAGCGAAGAGGGAGTAACCAGCAGCCCACAACGCTGACTCAAGCGATGGAGAGGTTGATATCAAGGAGTGAGTTTGACCATCCACGGTGAGAGTAAAACCTACTGAATGGATTACCTGCAGGGAGATGGATTGGGTATTGGGTGGGAAGGGTTGGTCAGGCTCCACTGGTTGACCGTTCGAAAGAAGCTGGTCACCTGCCTTGGTATTTACCCCGGCTTGTGCGAGCAGGCTTGAGGGGGTTCGTCCGGAACTGTAGATGGAAGAGATCACTCCATCTGATAGTATCTGCACCGGGATGGCACGTATGAGGGTTACCGTCGCTCCATTCTTCAGCCAAGAATCCTGGGCAGGGGATAGCTTATCCAGCGGAGAGAGGGCAATCTCCTGAGAATGCAGCAGGTCGCCCACTTTGATGGCATAGGTTGTAATTTGCGTCGATCTGCCATCAACACTCAAGGTGACAGATTTACGAAGACCCAGGATGAGGGCTATACTCACCAGGATGAGCGACGCAATCAAAATACCAATAATCCGGATACGAGGCGTAAGAGACATTATATGTTGGTAAACAATCCCCAGTCTATCACTCAGTACTCGGCAAGCAGTTTACGTGCGATGACCATGCGTTGGACTTCACTGGTGCCTTCGCCAATGGTCATCAGACGGGCATCGCGATAGGTTAGCTCAACAGGATATCGCGACTGTAACCATAACCGCCATGAATTTGGATAGCGTTGCGACAAACACGCTCTGCCATCTCGGTGGCAAACAACTTTCCCATGGAAGCTTCCTTGGTGAACGGTCGTTTTTGATCTTTCAGCCAGGCGGCATAATAGATCATCAAGCGAGCTGCTTGTATCTCAGTTGCTGCGTCTGCCAACATCCACTGGATAGCCTGGTGCTCGGCAATCGGTTTGCCAAAGGTCTGGCGTTCCTTGGCGTAACGAATGGCATCTTCCATAGCGGATTGGGCAAGGCCGACAGCCAGGGCGCCAATGCTTATGCGCCCACCATCCAGCGTGGTGAGGGTCTGTTGGAGACCACGCCCTAGCGTACCGAGTAAGTAGCTAGCGGGAAGGCGGACGTTTTCATAGGTAACAGCATTGGTGGGAGAGCCTTTGAGCCCCATTTTCTTTTCTGCAGGAGCGATGTGCAACCCGTGGGTATCGGTTGGCACAATAATCATGCTCAGGGAGCGAGGTCCACCTGAGGGGTCGGTACGAACAAGGGTGATAATGTAATCAGCGATACTGGCGTTGGTACACCAAGCCTTGGATCCATTGATGACCCATTCATCACCTACGAGCTCGGCACGGGTACGAACACCCCCTTGAATATCTGAGCCAGCACCTGGCTCGGTGAGAGCCAGTGAAGCAAGCTTATTATTTCCGGAAGCTACCTTGGGCAAGTATTGTTTCTTTTGATCTTCAGTACCGTAAAGCACAATTGGAGACGTCCCCAAGCCATTGTGAGCAGCAATCGCCAGAGCAGTGCTGCCACAACCCCAGCCAAGCTCTTCAATAGCGATCGCAGCACTGATCGCATCCACTCCCGAGCCACCATACTCTTCAGGTATGTTCAGACCAAGCAAACCGAGGGGGCCCATCTTGCGTACAGCCGGCCAATTGAATTCAGCGGTCTCGTCCACTTCGTGGGCATGCGGTTTTACTTCACGAGCGACGAAATCATGAACAGTCTTGCGCCACATACGTTGTTCATCTGTAAGATCGTAGTTCATCGTTGGTATCTCCTTTTTATGTTGACTTGATGTGATTATTTCAATTGAGAGATGATCAACCAGACGATACCAATAACGATAAGCACAGGCAAAAGCACAACACCCAGGGCTGTAATGCTTAAAGAGAAAATATCCCGTAGAGTATATTCATCCTTGCTCTTGGAACGTAGACGGTAATCGCAATTGGGACATTTTTCCAAACCCGGAGGAAGCTGGGCGTTGCATTTTGGGCAATATTCGACCATGGTTCAATCCAACAAGTGTAATCCAGAGCCAGTCAACATTATTGTACCCCTATATTTTTATGAATTAGTATCCTGCCCGGTGAACAGAAATAAGTATGCCTAACTTGATGGATGGGTACCAAAATAATAGGCAGGCAAAAGGAGGAGAATATAGCTAGCAAGATTGACCAGGAAAACAAACAGGCTATTTTGGCGTAAGGCATCACGCTTGAAGTAAGTCATGATAAATACTTCAATCAGAAGGGACAGTACAAATGAAATTGGCAGCCAGATAACTGGAGTACGCTGTAGCAAGATCAGGAGGATGCCATTAATGATGCCAGAGAATATGTTCATGATGAGGGAAATTTTAAGGGAGAGGCGAAATGGGTTCCAGGACAGCAATGTCAGAGCGACACCCTCGATCAATGCAATGAGTATGTCGACAACCAGCAATGCAAGGAAGCCAAAGACCAACAGGAGATAACCTGATGCGGGACCGGTGATATCGAGGGGGAGGGTAGAAGTATAGGCAGGCATTCAAGTTCGCGGCAGGCAAGCGTTTGTAGGTTAGAACGATTACACCTTACCAGGGAATCAGCATCGAGAAAATCACTCGATACTCGGTGATAAGGTGATGGTTATGACAGGCAGAGTATACCGCAATGTATGACTTAATTATGTTACAAGCTATTTTGATAATCGAACCTAAATAAAACCAATCGAAACGAACCCTATTTTAATCAACGTACCCTGGTAAGAAGTTCCATTTACCAGGGTACAGCATAATCATGTAATTACTCATCGCCCAATGAGATCTGTCCTAAAAAATACGAATACATTAATCACCCTCACCTGCCCTCTCCCTTTCAGGACGTGGGGAATGAGGTATGGGTGAGTAGTTACACTGGTACCGAGAAGATCACTCGGTATACGAATGCTTTATTTATATAAACCATAGGAAAGCATTCTAATTATAGCACAAATGTTCTAATCCACAAGGGGTTTATCCAAAAACCGGAATATTTTAAGATTTCTCATATTAAGATGTCTAATAAATAGATTATCTTGGGAGTTCCGATATAAGAACTCCGTAGAGAACTGAAGAAAGACCCCTCCGCCTCCCCCGATTACCAAAGACCGGTAATCAGGGGAGGAGAAAGGCCACCCAGTATAGGATCTCGAATACATAATATACGCTAGTAAGCAGATGAAATAGCGGATTAGCGAATAAATCCACAAGTACCTGATCCTCATATTGTATGTTTATTTAATGCGGTATAATCGCGCTCTGCTTTCTCAGAAATGTTAATTGAGAAAGCGTTTTTTAGCTCAGGTTCGGACGAAAGTTCGGACATCGCATTTAAGCGGCTAATTTATAGGATCTGCACCTTGAAAAAACGGTAAATTGGAGATTGCCAAGCGCAGAAGAACACTTGCGCTTCGCAGTAACAAGATTTTTTATAAGTGTCCGATGTTTTATCCGAAGGTCAGGCAAACTTAGGTTCAGACACAAGTTCGGACATCGCATCTTAAGCGGCTAATTTATAGGATCTGCACCTTGAAAAAACGGTAAATTGGAGATTGCCACAGCGCAAGAAGAACACTTGCGCTTCGCAGTGACAACTTTTTTTATAATTGTCCGATGTTTTGTCCGAAGGTCAGGCAAAAAGTGATTGGCAAAAAGTGATATTAACAAAAGTTATACAGGATGGACTAGCAAATCTATGGAAGCTACTCAACTGCCAAAGCTGCCTTGACCCGCTCGGGGGTGAAAGGGATCTGGCGAAGCCGGATACCCGCAGCATCAAAGATGGCGTTAGCAACTGCGGCGGCAGTAGTGACCGTTGAAGGCTCCCCAGCTCCCAGTGCTGGCTGGTCTGGGCGGTTGATGAGCACAATTTCAATCTCGGGCACTTCAGAGAACTTCAAGATGGGGTAGGTCTCCCAATCCACACTCCGGATGCGAAATTCATCGAACTGCACTTCTTCCTTGAGGGCACGGCTCAAGGATTGAATAACATTGCCCTCGATCTGGTTCTTTAAGCCATCAGGGTTGATGATCAGGCCACAATCGTGGGCGACGACGATACGCTTCACGGTTAATGTTCCACTGGCAGGATCCACCTGCACCTGGGCGATGCAGGCTACCAATGCTTCCTCGTTTTCGTAGCGGGCAAAGGCCACCCCACGTCCTTCCAATGGTGCATCCTGCCTGAGCAGCGGTGAAGGGTGGGCTTCCCATCCGGCTTTTTCGGCTGCAGCCTGCAAAACATCTCTGGCACGGGGGTCATCGAGGTAACGCAAGCGATACTCCAAAGAGTCAATTCCTGACGGCGACAGCTAATTCATCCATAAAAGATTCATTGGCGAATGTATTTTCTGCTCCACCCAGACTGCGCATCGACGAGGCGCGCAAGGGAGTATTCGAAAGGTAGTGGACTGTCACCCGCTGGCGTGGGAAGGTGTAATTGGTGGGAGCATTGCGCTCGGCTCCGAAAGAGAAACGCCCAGCCGGGAAGGGCTGACCAGTGATGAGCTGAGCCGTCACTAACTGGCCAGCGAAACGAGCCCGGGCGACATGCGAGGGCGACCAGACATGATAATCCCAGGCAGTGAGGTTGCCTTGCTGATCAAGCCCAGCCCGCACTTCCATCACCATAGCTGGAGCTTTTGGCTCCCAAACAAACTCATCCTGGCGTGACCACTGCAGTCGCACCGGCTTACCAACCTCCTGAGACAGGATAACAGCGTCCGCTGCAGCGTCGTCAGAGCCATTCTGCCCGTAACTGCCTGCACCCTCCACGTGGATGAGGTGTATTATTTCGACTGGCATGCCGGTTAGCTGGGCTAAGGCGTTACGCAATGGGTAAGGTCCAGGTGTACTGCACCAAACCGTGATCTGTTCTTTGGTCGCATCAGCCACTGCACATGACGGACCAATCGAGGCGTGTGCGTGATAAGGTTGATGGTACTCGGCGCGATATTGATGGGGAGATTGCGCAATCACAACGTCTACATTCCCATCATCAATCAGGACATTATCCTGGGTAGGCTGGGAGCGCAGGTAAGTGTATAAATCTGCCATGGGTGGCATGGAAGCTGTTTCGGACCACTCCACCTTTAACTGTTGTGCGGCCAGAATAGCCTGTTCCTCGCGTTCAGTGACAATACCAATAAAATTACCGCGCTGAACCACTTTGATCAGGCCGGGCACGTCCTTGATCGAGCCTTCATCCATCGAGACCAACTTTGCGCTGCTGCTAGGCGGACGTACCAAACGACCGTGAAGCATGCCGGGCAACTGCAAATCCTGAATAAAACTTTGCTGGCCGGTAAATTTCTGAGGGATGTCCACACGCGGTACCGATGTGCCGACCAGACGGTAGTCCGATGGAGATTTCAATGGGGCATTGTCTGTGATATTACGTTCGAAAAGCTTTCCGCCCATCAGCTGAGCATACGAAACAGACCGCTCTGGGTCTCGCAGAACCGAAATCATCCCCTGGCTTACAACCATGTCGGCTATGTTCGCATCCAGTTTTTCAGCGGCCAGCTCGAGAAGGATATACCGGGCTTCTGCAGCAGCCTGGCGCAATGCTCCGCCACTCGAATTAATCGTCATGCTACCGGCTGTATATCCCTCATCCGGTGTGCGGGCGGTATCACCCATGACCATGTG
Organism: uncultured Chloroflexia bacterium; assembly: GCA_963828845.1. Lineage (GTDB taxonomy): Bacteria > Chloroflexota > Anaerolineae > Anaerolineales > UBA4823 > FEB-25. Next base: position 190,440 of record CAWHGE010000005.1, on the reverse strand, counting down.
CACGCGCTCGAAAGGGACATCCAGCTCTTCTGCCACAATCTGAGCCAGGGCGGTACGCACACCCGTGCCCAGCTCCACCTTGCCGCTGAAGGCAGTGATCGATCCATCAGGTTCGATCCTCAACCAATCGTCAAGCCAGGTGGTTAATTCACCCCAAAATGATTCTGCCCGGCCTGATGAAGCTGGTTTTGTTTGATTCGTGTTATCTGGTGTGGTTTGTTCTGCCATTATTCACCCGGACCCCACATTAATTCTGCTGCCCGCTGTACGGCACGCAGGATACGCACATGCGAACCGCAGCGGCAAAGGTTCCCGTCCAGGGCTTCCCGAATGACCCGCTCACCCGGATGATGGTATTTTATCAGGAGGGCAGCGGTTGCGATGATCATGCCATTCGTGCAAAAGCCACACTGGGCTGCCTGATGCTCGATAAAGGCTTCCTGCACAGGGTGTAGCTGACCACCTTCCATCAAACCTTCCAGGGTGATGATGGGTGTCTGCCCAACGTCGGCTACGGTCATTTTGCACGATTGCTTCGCTTCACGACCATAAATCACCATACAGGCGCCACATTGTTCCAGTCCGCAGCCAAACTGCGGGCCATGCAAGCCCAGCTCGTTGCGTAAAACGTACAGCAGAGGAGTATCGGAAGCTGCCTGGACGGTATGCGGCTTCCCATTTACAGTGATTACAATTTGATCTGGCATGAGCGACACCTCCTGGAGTACTCAGCGGGATATAAATACCCCATGGGAATTGAACCAGAAGTAACACTATTTTGTTTCCAATTGCCCCTGTCCAAATTGTCTATTAGCCTGGTTTTAAAAACCATTTTAACCCTGGATTGCAATTTCCAATCGTGGTCAGAATCATTTGAATAAATTTTTCATATTATATTATTTATGGACGGTAAAATCGTTTAAACGGATATTAATATCGCGTGAATATTCGGGCATGCAGTTCAATTGGTGTAAATTGACAGAGCTTACAATGAAAACGAGTGACAAATACAAAGAGTGGCACTGGATATCGTCCAACACCACGCATCATTTTCGATCATTGGCTTTCCTTACAACAAGGGGGCTGTTTCGCTGATTGAGGGCGGTTCAGATGGTAAGGGTGAAGTATTTATTTTGCGAGGTTCACGTACGGCAAAACGCAACAGCGCCCAACTGATCGCTGCGATGATTGCAGAAAGGATAAACATCGCCTGGTAACTGATCGCACCGACCAGCCAACCACCGATCAAAGGCGCAATCGCCCCCGCCACGCCCGGAATGGTGTTAGCCAGGCCAATATAGGTGGGCCGGGTTTCCGCATCGGTAAACTCATAGACAATCGAAATGCCAGAGATAAAGGTTCCCGCCATCACTGCGCCGCGCAGGAAGAAAATGGGGAAAAACCATAAGGGGCTGGGGGCAATGATCGCCAGCCCAAGCGATATGACGCTCAACATAAAGCAAATCTCCAGGCTTAATTTATGGCCTTTCCGGTCAGAGAGAAAGCCAAAGAACAGGTTTGCCAGGGTTAATCCAATCTGTAAGAGCAATGGTAAATCCACTGGCCTGCGCATCTGGCAGCTTCCAGGTTTGCACCGTGTAAACCACCAGAAAACCGGTGGCCATCCCGCTCAACGCAAAGATAATCTGCGATAACAGATACATGCGGAAGTTGCGATCTCTGCGCAGCACATCCGGTAAAGAGCGCATATAGTTCAGCTGAGAAACCACTGGTTTGCTGCTGGGTACTGCCGGTTCGCGGGTAAGCGAGAGGAAAACCCACGAGAGGAAAATCAGACCACCGGCAGCGGCAAAAGCCAGCACATAAGCCGTTGGGAAAGTGGACCGGTCGAGGACAAAGGGCACTGCCAGCGCCCCCAGAATGCCCGTCCCATTGCCGATAAAGTTTGTGATGCCGAAGAACCGCCCGCGCCTTTCCACCGGGATGATTTTCGCAATCATATCTTGCCAGCCGACAATAATCACCCCTGCCCCAAAGCAGTGCCAGGTGTACAACATAAAGAAACCGGCCAGTGCGAGCATTGGCTGGCTGGTTGCCAGGAAGTATGTCAATCGGGGCAAGCAAGAAAATGGGCACCCGTTCGAGGAAAAAGCCGAGGTTCACTGGAAAAAACTTTTTCCGAGGTGCGCGCTCGACCGCATTGGCCATAAACAATTGTGGCACGAGAGGTCCAGCTGTACTGAGAAACGGGATCAGGCCAATCAGCAAGGGGTTATTGGTAAAATGGCTTACAAACAAGGGGCAGGATTACCGTGGATGAGATAAAGCTCATTCCAAACCAGAAACTGGCTCCATCCAGTAGCATTGACCAGAAAATTCCAGCGATAATTCAGATCAATTTCCTTTTGGACATTGTTGTTTGATACCATTGTTGCTGTCATCGATATTTGATCCAGTTTCCTCGGAATTGTATATAGGGAAATAGCATCCCATTATCCAAATTTTACCTTACAAACGGCAATGTCGACTTTCACACTCCCAGACTTGGAAGAGCGCTCACCGATTTTTATCTCCATTTGCTGAGGTATGGGAATATATAAGGCTGGACCATGGTCGTGCCCGCATGTTTGTAAACCACCATGGGTGGCATACCTTCGCTTTCTTACCTGCGGTAGGTTTCTATCCAGTAAAAAAGAAGTAATTCAATTGGATCAGAAATAAGATGTTTTGGGTAAATCACTTGGGTCGAGATTGGGCGCGGAGAAGAAGAGGGCCCAGCCTATCGATAAGCCAACCAAAAGTGTTTTCTATGAAGGGTGTGACACCCAACCAGCCTGGCACATAAATCACCCGGCGAGGATGCTCGAGCAGTTTCCAGACATGGTTGGCGATGGTTTCAGCAGTCACACCCATGCGCTCGGTGGGGAGATGGAGACCGCTTTCCAGGTTGGCCGCAGTATCGCAGAAATCTGTCAGAACGGGTCCGGCACGTACGACACTGACATGAAGCTGAGTGCCGGTCAGCTCACGATACAAAGCAGTGGTGAAGTTATCGAGGAAGGATTTGGTAGCGCCATATACGGCTACTCCCTGGCTGGGCAGGCTGCCAGATATGGAGCCTATATTGATGATATGTCCAGAGCCAAGAGAGCGCATCTTCTTCAGGAAGAGCAAGGTGAAATGAACTGCGGCAGCTACATTGACTTGTAAGATACCGGAGGCAATCGTCCATGGCATATCGGTGCCAAAGCCATACCAACCTAAACCGGCATTGTTGACCAGCACATCAATCTGCCCATACTCTGGCTTCCACCTCAGTGTAAACACGCTGACGTTCAGCTTCTTGGGATAGGTCAGCTGAGATGATCTCTGCCTGACCACCAGAGTGACGAATCTCATCTGCGAGGCATTCAAGGCGATCCTGGCGGCGGGCAACCAGGATTACATGGAGACCCTGGCTGGCGAGCTTGCGAGCAGTGGCAGCACCAATACCACTGGAGGCGCCAGTGATCACTGCGATTTTATTAAACCATTTAGGTTGGTGAATTTTGGGCAATTGTGGCGACCTTTAGGGAGATAGAGATTCCTACACACCTGGAGTTTACCTTAATTTCTTAAATTTCAAAAACCACTTCACGGTATCGACTAAAGACTCTCGCAAGGGGCGTGGAAGGTAACCCAGCTCAAGATGAGCTTTAGCATGACTAATAAACGAGTTTGAGGAAATGGTTGCCAAAGAATAGGAGGTGAAGCGTGGTTTCGCATGCGTCAAACGATAGTAAAGGGGAGTGATATTGGCTGTGAAACGCGCCAGGGAGAATGGAATTTTAAAGCTGAACAAGCGCTTGCCGAGGATTTCCTGAACAATTTTAATGATGTCCAGCACCGCAATCCGCTCACCGGAAAGGATATAACTCTCGCCACACTTACCTTTATCACCTGCCAGGATGAGACCCTGAGCAACATCACGCACATCGACGAAATCGTAGGCACCGTCCACATAAAGCATGGGCTTCTGTTCAACACAATCCAGGATAAGCTGACCCATCTCAGAGCGACGGAAGTCATAGGGACCGATCACGCCAGTAGGGCAAACAATGACTGCATCCATTCCACCGTGAACAGCATTCAAAATTTCCATCGATGCGCTGGCCTTGGAGGAATCATAACTGCTGATGGAATGTTCGATATCGAATGGAATGGTTTCATCGATCAAAATCCCCTCAGGCACACGCTTAAGTGCATGGATGGAACTGGTGTAAACCAAACGACGGACACCGGAACTACGCGCAGCCTGGATAACATTTCGAGTTCCAATGACATTCACCGCCTGCAGCATGTGGTCTTTGCCAGGCAGGATGGAGATGATACCAGCGAGGTGGTAAACGACATCAATACCATCAAAGGCTTTGAGCAGTGACTGATAGTCAAGAACATCAGCCTCGATGATCTCAACATCAAGACCATTCAACGGTGTAGGATCTTCCCCGGGCATGATCATGGCACGGATTTTTTCACCTCGCTCAAGCAGCTGGCGGACGAGGACATTCCCAATGTGCCCGGTGGCACCGGTTACCAAATTCATTCTATTCTCCTTGCAATACCGTTCATGAGTAATTCCATACTTTGCCTGGCTTCACTTCGCCAGTTGGGGATTTGAGGATCGAAGAGAGACTGCATAAGCATTCCAATGGCCAGTGAAACCAGCACACGGGCAGCCAGTTGTACATCCACTGGCTGTAATGATCCTTCATCAATGCCTTCCTGGATCATGTCAGCGAAATAGGATTGGTAGCGACGATAAGGAGCAATAGCAGCTTCCCATATATGGGGGTCATGGTTAGCTTGAGTCCAGAATTCCAGAAAGATGGGCAGGTGGATATCAGCCGTCTGGAAAAGTGAGCCGACTAAGTCGGCCATCTGGAGGATCACCTGTGGGACATTACGGGTCTCCTGGCGCATCAGGTTGAAACCGGACTCGATGCCGTTCAAGTATGTGTTGAGCAGCTCCATGAAGACAGCCTGTTTGGTGGGGAAGTGGTGGTAAAAAGCGCCCTTGCTCACCCCGGCCGCCTGGCAAATCTCAGCCACGCCGGTGGCGTCGTAGCCGGTCTTTGAGAAAAGATGGGTGGCGGCTTCGAGGATGTGGTTATGCGTTTCTTCACTGCGTTGTTGCATCATAGCTCTTTTAATCTCCTATAAATACCGACCGGTCGGTATGATTTTAGTTTATAAAATCCAAACTGTCAATGAAAAGTGTAAAGCAGGTCAATATAAAGATAAAAGAAACAAATCGAGCATGCAGGGTAATAACAAGCCAGATTTGCCAGGGGTGGATTATTCCTGCAAGACTTACCTGTAATGATTATTGTATGGTTGTATCTACTATGAAGGTGAGGAGAGAATCTGGTAGGAGAGTTTCAATCTTGTGACATAACAATCTGAATTATGTTCCGAATATCCAAAAGCCAGACGACTAGAGGTGTTTATATTTAAACAAGTTCAAGATTATATTCTGTGAGATTTTCTATCTGTCAGGATTTGATCTATGACATCCTGGAGATTAGCCGAATCTGCCCAGGCATGAGCGGACTGGATAACCTCTAAGGGAAGAATAGTTTCAAGCTCAACCCTGGAAACAATCGCTCTTTTTTGGGTATCGGATTCGACTTGTGGATGGTTGGTGATCACATAGCATAATCGCAGCGCACGCTCATGTTCCTTGGTTTGAGCGAACAGGTAGGCAAACCCATGCAAAGTATGCAGGATCAGAGGAGTACTATCCAAGGTCATTGCAGTATGTAAAGAACGTAGACAATAATTCCAGGCTTCATCCACTAATCCTACATTGAGATACGCCTTGCTAACGTCATAGGAAGTGTATGTTATGCCACGTAAATCACCAAGATCAGAAAATATTTCAATACATTCATGATACGTCCTGATTGCCTCTGCAGGCTGATGAAGATATCTTAATTGATGGTAGGCAAGATTGTTTAAGATAATAGCGGTGAGGCGACGATCGCCCGTCTCTTTGCTAAGTTTTAATGCAGAGGCTACATGATGATAAGATTCTGAAATATTTACAATCTCCTCATAAACGGCGCCGAGATTATTGTGGAGAAGCGCCATACCGCGCCGGTCGTAGATTTTTGTCGCCGTTTCCATGGCTTGAAGGAACAGATCCTTGGCATGGATGAATTCTCCCTGTAGATAGGCAAGCTTACCTAGACCCATGAGGGGATGAATGGTCCCATAATAAGTTCCAATTCTAATGTGGGTAGCCAGACTGGCGTCAAAGTTAACGCGCGCCTGCACGAAGTCTCCCAAGTCCATCAAAATCGTACCAAGGATTGATTGACAATGAGCAGTGAAGGCGATGACATAATTCGACTTTGGGATGTCATCTCCACGCAGTATTTTAAGGGCATCCTCAATATGCTTCTGCGCCAGACGATTATTCCCTAATGTACGGTGGGCCTCAGTCAAAAACATCAAAGTCATGGCGACATCCCATGAAGAATTAGACAGACTGAATGTCCCGAGACATGCGGTTAATTCTTGTGATACCCTCGGAAACAAAACCATTCTTAACCGTCATCCAGGCTGAGAGCTGCCGCATGGAGGCGCGGATCAGATCCAGCCTGGGATCGGTCAGCTTATTCAACTTGAGTAGGGCAAGTCGATATAATTCCCTACCCTGTATGGAATTTCCAACCATAACATGGTAAGCGAGCAGCAACTCTTTTATTTTTGATATGTTTTCCCAGAGTTCAAAATCTATCATCCAATTCCATGCTGTGCGAATATTCTCTATTTCTGAACTAATGTCAACTAACGCAGCATATTGATCTGGGGTATTAATCTCCTGGTGTTTTTGTATACAAAAATTGGTGTAGTAGTCGCAAAATTTTAGCTTTGTCGCAGCAAGCTCATGCTCGTCTTCAGCTAATCTGCTTGAGGCATACTGATGGAACGTTGCCAGCATTTCATACCGATTGTCTTGCTGGTGAAAGAGCAAGGATTTATCGGCAAAAATTGCGAGGAGAAGCTGAGTTGCGTCACATATTTTTTGGGCAGCATGGTTAGTAAACGCAGATTGAAAAATTGATAGTCTGCGTAAGATTCGGTGCTCTTCTTCGGTAAGTAATTTCCACGAATTATCAAACACAGCGCTCAGACTGCGATGGCGAGGATCAATATCTGGAGCAGTAGTGGTGAGGAAATCGATGCTTTTATTGATCTCTGAGGCAATCTCAGGGCAGCTAAATACCCTTACCCATGAAGAAGCCAGCAAGATACCTAAAGGAATTCCATCCACAAGCTGGCATATACGCGTGATAGCTTCTTTATTATTTTGGAATGAAAATCGTGGGAAGATCTTTTGGGCATTATGGACGAAAAGCTTAATTGAGCTATAGCTCTCTGCATTTTCATCTACGGCTGAGGCAGGAACTGGCAACCCATGCACCTCCAAAATCGTTTCTGCGATCATATTTAACCGTTGACGGGAGGTGATAAGGATTTTAAGGTGATGGGTTTGGGAAAGCAACATAGCCAGGAATTTGGCGCCTTCAACCCGAAGATGCTCAAAATTATCGATAACAAGCAGTACATTCATCCGGTGCAAATACTTGCCTAACTGCTCAATCTGATTTGTTGATCCGAAAAAGCTAAATTTTAAGGTTTCTGCGAGAAGGATGGGGATAAAATCTGGATCTTGAATGGAAGTAAATGAGGTGAAATAGACACCATCTGAAAAGTATTGAGCTACTTGTGAAGCACATTGAATCGCCAGACGGGTCTTACCAATCCCACCCGGACCCACCAAAGATACAATTCGATACTCAGGAGATGTGAACAAGCGGGTTAGTTCTTCCAATTCCTGCTCACGACCCAAAAAAGCAGGAGACAGTATAGGGAAATTGACCAGCTGCTGGATGCCCGATTGTAAAGGTGGGTGTTCTGCAGAAGGAAGATGTGGGTGAATCAATTCATAAACGTGTATCACCCCTTCAATATCATTGAGGAAATGGAAACCCAAATCTTTCACCTGTGATCCCACAGGTATATCGAGAAATCGTAAGGTTTGATCTGAGAAGACTATCTGTCCGCCCCAGCTAATTGATAACAACGAAGAGGCAGACCGCGTGAGCATAGAGAAATTACTGGGACTATTTCCTTCTGTGATAGTTGAAAATAAAACCATGCGAATACTGGGAGGGCCAGGATCTCCCCAAACAGTTTTTTTCAACTTCAGGTGAATCGTGACGGCGCAATGCAATGGTTGACCATTTTCAAAGAGTAAAGTAATGCTATCGTCAGATTTTTGTAGAATAAGACCACCGAATTGACGGGCTGTCTCTTTGACAATATTCGTGTAAGTGTTAAGGATATCGCTCTTTTTTGAACCAGCACTTGCCCAATATAGAGTAGATTTTTCAATATCGACAATGAGGAAAACAGGGGTTTTAACTTTTTGCTTTGTGGCAGGGGCTGATTGTCCGCTCTGAACCTGTTTGTACAATGAACTTAATTCTTCCGCCGGCTCAATTCCCAATTCACGTGAAAGGACTTCTTTGTAATGTTTATATAACGAAATCCCCGCGGTTCTTTGCCCAGTTATTGAGTACAACTGCAACAGCTGGAAATGAGCATTTTCATTAAGGCGGTCAAAGTACAGCCAAATACGAGCATAATGGATGGCAAGATTAAAATCGCCAAAAGTGCGGTGACACTTCACCAGGCGCTCAAGAGCATCGAGCTGCAATGTCTGAAGCATTTCACTTTGCTGCATGCGCCAATCGTCAAAAGTGGGTGCTTTAGAAATATTAAAACCAGACATGAAATCACCATGATAAAGCTCAATCGCCTCGGACAGAGCGGGAGTGCAATATAGACAGATCTGAGAGGGGGGATGTCCGTGAGCGTTACATTTGTCGAGCAAGGTCTTGAAATTCACCACGTCAATCTCAATATTTCTATGGTGCTTTAACTCGATTTCATTTCGGTCCAGTGTAATCCAATCTTCCAACCCAGCAATTTTCAATCTCCACAGGGTGGTGCGTAATGCAGCCAGAGCTTGTTTCTGGGTGCTATCGGTCCATAGTAAGTTAGCCAAGATTTCGCGTGTCTGGCTTTTTCCGGTGATGGCCAGATAAGCAATCAAAGGAATTGCGCGTGCCGTGGGAATTTTTACGAGGGACACCATCAAGGAGGATTTTAGGTGCGCCCAGTAAGGAGATATATAAGCGTGACATTGATTAATCCTGGATTAATTTTACTTAAAAAATGTGAAAAAATCAATATCTGTGACGGGATTGGTGACGTTCGTGTAACGGGTGGAGGCTATAATACAACCATGATAATTCCCGGGACCAGTGTTTGAGGGGACGAGCTGGTCTGGAACACATCTCTGCCTCTCCTATATAGGGCGGCTTTATGGGAGAGGCAGGGATGGGGGTAGAATTTGGTTCAAAAAACTAGTGAGTGGCACAGAATAAGCCACTCACTAGCTATTTAACGATACCAAAATTATTCTTGAATTATTCTTGTTCTTTTGGCTTCTCTTCTTGAAGTGTGCGGATACCATTACGCACCTGGTTGATGGCGCGTTCCATTTCCATTTCAAGGTTGCGCAATGTTTCCAGCACATATTCATCCGCCTCCCTGCGGATGAGCCTCACCGTCGGCTTGGGCTTGAACTTTGATTTGTTCAGCCTGAGTATAGGCAGCCTGGACGACTTGATCACGCTCCACAAGCTCGGTGCTTCTATCACGGGCAAGATTGACTGTTCGGTTGGCTTCTTCTTGAGCCTGGGCAATCAATCGATCTCTTTGAGCCAAGATTTGTTGTGCTTTTTTTACTTCCTCGGGGATTGAAACGCGCATTTGGTCGATTAGGTCTAGCATTCGGTCTTCATCGACGATAACATTATGGGTAAAGGGAAGGGGGCGGCTTTCATTTAATAGTTCTTCCAGGCGATCAATCATTTGCAAGATATCCATAAGTTTCCTCCATTTTACCCTAACTGTTCATGCCCTCATCATTCGAAAGGAAACATCAAACATATGAGGATTAGTTACTAGTGTTGCAAGATTCATGCACAGGATTACAACGAAATCTTAAAAACGTCAACATCTTCAAGGAAGCATATATATTTTGGCTTTAATCACGCATAGAAGTGGGTGGTACGATCTGGTCACTTTCACCTAATTCCTGCAAGCGGAGTTTGAGAGCTTTTTCCACATGGGGTGGAACCATGCTGCTGATATCACCATTCAAGGCGGCGATCTCACGGACAGTGGATGAGGATAAGAAGGTATGCTCTTCATTTGTAATCAGTGAGATAACTTCGATATCGGGTGCCAGCCGATGGTTCGCCAAAGCCATACGGAATTCATATTCGAAATCGGAAAATACACGCAACCCACGCACGATGACTTGAGCACCAATTTTATGGCAGAAATCAACGGTCAATCCGCTATAACCGACGACAGATATCTTTGGATCATCCGTGATCGTCTGCTGGACCAAATTGATGCGGTCTTCGGGGGGAAAGATTAGAGATTTCATCGGCCGGTCATACACGGCAATGACCACCTCATCGAAAAGACGGGCAGCACGACGGGCAATATCCAGGTGACCATAATGGATTGGGTCAAAAGTACCAGGAAAGAGGGCTTTAACTGTCATCTGGTTAATACATTCTCCTTATATATGTATCTACAGCTAGTATTAACTGATATCTCCCTGACCGAGACTCCAAAAACGATTTAGTGATTGGGCGAGAAGCTGATGTTCGGGAGATTTCAGGTCTGGGTCGGTTTCAAATATAGATTGAGCGAAGCGGCGGGCTTTTTCGATCAGGTGGATATCGGTGAGATTGGCCAGGCGGAGCTCAGAGTAGCCGGATTGGCGTGTGCCCAGGAATTCACCGGGGCCACGTTGCTCGAGATCACGTTGGGCAAGCACAAATCCATCATTGGTCTCGACCATGGCGGACAGGCGCTCGTTCTCGGCTGCATCGGGTGTATCGGGAATGAGAATACAGTAGGACTGATATTGGCTGCGCCCAACACGACCACGGAACTGGTGCAATTGGGATAAACCGAAGCGATTGGCACCTTCAATCAGCATTACGGTAGCATTGGGGACATCCACTCCGACTTCGACCACCGAGGTAGAAACCAGGATATGGATCTCCCCATCTGCAGAAACTGGACATGATGGCATCTTTTTCATCGGGTTTCATGCGCCCATGTAGCAAGCCCACCTTGTAATTTGAAAAGACTTCCTTTTGTAGGCGTGATTGCTCTTCGACGGCAGCCAATGCCTCGCTAGTCTCACTTTCTTCAACCAAAGGATAAATGATGAAACACTGATGACCTTGTTCGATCTGGCTACGAATAAAGACATAGGCGCGCTCACGCTCACGTGGATAAAAAACCTGGGTCTGGATGGGTTGGCGACCTGGGGGCATTTCATCCATGACAGAAAGGTCAAGATCACCATATACGGTGAGGGCCAAAGAGCGAGGGATGGGTGTGGCGGTCATCACCAGCAGGTGAGGGTTCTCACCTTTGGAGCGCAGGATGGCACGTTGATCAACCCCGAAACGATGCTGTTCATCAATCACCGCGAGCTGCAGATTGGAGAAGACTACCGGATCTTCGAATAGGGCATGTGTGCCAACCACCAGCTTGATCGAACCATCTGGCCAGGCCTGCACGGATTTCCTGTTTTTCGGATTCGGGGGTTGACCCAAGCAGCAAGCGAATCTCTTCTGGTTTGAGTGGATAGGAGGGTTGCAGGAAGAACCGTCATCTGAGTTATCACCATTGCCAGCCAGTAAAGCCAAGCATGCTTCGATAATGCTGTTCTGCCAGGATGCTGGTGGGAGCAAGCAGGGCAGATTGGGCATCATGACGGGCCAGCATGGCGATGCCAAGGGCAGCGATAACGGTCTTGCCTGAACCGACATCTCCCTGCAGCAAGCGGTTCATCGGGCGCCCCGAAGCAAGATCAGCTCTCACATCACGCAGGGCGTTCTGTTGAGCAGTAGTGAGCTGGAAGGGCAGCCTGGCAACCTGGGCTTCCAACCAATCATCTGGTGTTTCATATACACGGGCAGTGCGATTCTGCCAATTCCGTTTTTGGCTCATAACACCCAGCTGGAGCAACAGGATCTCATCAAATGCCAGGCGGTGACGTGCGGCGCTGAGCTGGTCGGCTGTTAGAAGGGAAATGGGCTTGCAGTAAGAGCAGTGGAAAGATCCATCAGCTCTGCAGATTGCCGCACTGGTTCAGGGAGTGGATCAGCAACCCGGGGTGCCCAATAAGTGACCACATCGTACATCAGGCGACGCAACCAGCGCTGGGTGATATTGGAGGTGAGCGGGTAGACCGGAACGATGCGATTGGTGTGCAGGTTTTGTCTGTTCCAATGGCTCCCACTCTGGACTGTTCATGACCAGCCGACCGAGATATTGGTCAATTTTCCCGGAAAGGACGATCTGAGCGCCTTCGAGCAGACGTTTTCCTATCCAGGGTTGGTTGAACCAGGTGACACGCAGGGAACCCGTCCCATCGGTGATGATGGCTTCGGTGATCTGATAGCGACCACCACGGATAGGGCGGGTGCTGACCGAATCAACAGTACCGATCACGGTGACTTCCTCACCATATGCCAGGCGCTGGATTGGCTTTAGCTGGGTGTAATCATCATAACGGCGAGGGAAGTTATAAAGCATATCACCGAGGGTATGTAATCCCAGGCGAGCTAAAGTCTGAGCATGCTTTGGACCAACACCTGGGAAGACGGTGGTGGGAGCCGATAAGGCTGCAGGCTGTGATACCGGTTTCGGCGGACTCGCCTAGTGGTCGGAGGGTTGACCTGCTTGCATGGGGGTAGGTTTTATGGGGTGGATGAAGATTGCTGTAAAACCAGGTTCAGTTTCAACAGGTTTCGGGAGGAGCTTCGACCGGCAGGAGGAAGGTGAGGAAATGTTTCTTCCGTCTCATGCTGGAGGCGATTCCAAAGACCATTGAGGGTTTCATAGCGAGATTTTGGAGATAAGGCTGGCATAATCGTGTAAACGATTACGGACAGCCGAGATCAAGTCTGCGGATAAGGCATCAGCCTGGGCTTCAGCCAGCCAGGGCTCAACCATACGCTCAAAACCACCGATGACAGAACGGTTGTCGTAGTTATGTTGGGCTTCCAACAGGATAAATTTTTTAAGTTTCTGCAGGGACGGTCTCATTGATGGTTATTTTACCATCAGGATGAGGGGATAGACAACCAGCGAGTGAGCAAAATCAAGCAAGTATGATCTCTAAGCGTCGATTATTCAGTGTAACAGCAACAAAACCCAACCCATTTGGTCCGACATGGACGCCGATGATCGAGGTAACATTGATGATGAGGGGATGATGTTTTACCATTGACTTGAAGTGTTCAACCAACTGGATGTGCATCTGCTTCTGCATTGGTATGCAAGAACAGCCAAGTGCTCGAGCGGACCAAGCTCAGCTAAGCATTTGATATAACCGTTCAATACCCTTCTGGCGGGTGCGGGTTTCTCCCATGCGGATCACTTTCCCATCCTCACACCGAGAAATGGTTTGATCTGAGCAGAGCGCCTAGGTTTGAGCGTGCCCAAGAGATGCGACCACTGCGATGAGCATACTCAAGTGTATCGAGCATGGCAACCAGATGGATACGTTTGCGAATATCGTCAACAACTTTTTGAATTTCAGCCAGGGTCTGACCAGCCCTGGCAGCCTGTGCTGCAGCGAGGACCTGAAAACCCAAGCCGAGGGTCACATGGCAGGAATCGATGACATGGACCTGTTTCCCAATGGCTTTGGCAGCTACCAATGCGGTGTTATACATACCGCTTAATATGCTGGAGACATGAATCGAAATAATCTGATCAGCACCCTTTTTTAATCAATTCCTCATATGTTGTTGAAAAGTCCCACTCGATGGAGCAGCTGTGGTGGGAGACACTTTCATGGCAGGTAGCTGATGATACAGCTCCTCCCTGGAAATCCCACTGCCCTCCTCCAGACTTTGACCATTAACAACCAGGATTGCTGGAACAACATGGATATCATTCTCAACGGCAAGCTCAGGGGAAATATCAGATGTGCTGTCAGTTACAATGGCAATATTCACCTCAGCATCTCCTTGGGTATATTTTCCATGGCGACCAAGCCGATACTATGGGGACCGAGGAGTGGTTGCTAAAGCAAGACTTAGACTATGTTCACATAGAGGAGTGGTGCGTACATTCTGGCTGATGCGATCGTGTAAATTCCGACTTTCCTGTTCATAAGTGGTTATCCCTTGCAGAAGGGCAAGATACTTTAAGGTTTTCAAATTCAGCCACGAATTCATACATGATGTCCACAAGGTGGCGGGGACTGCGGATTTTTTGGGTGTGAACCAAGCTACCATTCTCCAGGGTAAAGAATGGGATCACACCGAGCATTTCTCCAACGATTGCCTGGGCTGGATCAATCTGACCGGAACGGTACAGATGAGATAGATCGGGTAAACAGAACACTGAATAGATATGATTGATCATTCCCCGGATAAGGCGGTTGATTTCAACCCCGGTATAACCGCGATGGGCAAATTCTGCAGCAGCCTGGACCAATAAACCCAACCCAATGGCAGTATTGAGGGAATCGATGATGAAAATATTGGCAGGGCTTTTACGTGTCTGAATTGCAGCTGCGCATTTGCAATTGCCTGACTCAGGTGGGATGAGAGCAGAATGACAACAATTTCCTTGTATACTTCATCCCTAAAGAAGCATAGGCATTGCTGAAACGCATCAATGGATGGTGGAATGGTGATTGGAGGTTGTATTAATTGAGTTGTGAGGTGATAATAGATGGATAAGTCTTTACTATCCTGGAGGTATTGGTCATTCACCTGGATAAGATGTGGAAGAATGATGACATGCTCTTGCCCGGCAAAGGCTGATTTGGTGAAATAAGCGGTGCTATCGGTTAATATGCAGGTTCTGGGCATAAAATTGGTGTTGAGTGAGATCTCACTCAATCGAGATGATGAATTGATAATGAGGTTGTCCACCATCCTGGACCTCAATTTCCTGCTTAGGAAATTTCTTACGGATGGAATCAGCGATTGCATCCACTTCCATGCGGGATCACATCGAGCACCATAAAATAGGGTGATCAGCTCGAAGTGATCGGCATGAGCTTTTTTCAGTAATCCGAAGGTGGCATCCTTGAGGTTATCGGATGCAAGGACTAATTTCCCATTTAGCAGACTGATGATCTGACCTTCCTTGACATTTACACCATCAATTTCCACACGTGCGGGTGGCAGTGGTGATCTCTCCAGTTTCCACATCATTCATGGCGGCATTCATATCATTGACAACTTCTTCGACATTACCGGTGGCGATCAGACGCATCATGGCAGCCATACCTTGGGGGACTGAACGGCTGGGAATTACAGTAACATGTTTGACGGTCAGTTGGGCAGCAGCCTGGGCAGCCAGGATGATATTTTTATTATTGGGCAGGATGAATCACCTGATCGGTGGGTAAATTCTCAAAAGCATTCAGGATCTCCTGGGTGCTGGGATTCATGGTTTGACCACCTTCAACGATGGCAGAGACACCCAGGCTGGCAAACACCCGGGCAATACCCGGACCGGGAGCAACAGCAACCGTGGCAATCTGACCTGGCTCAACAGGTGTGAATTGGATTGAGCTTCCGCGGTCATGCTCAATTTGTTCCATCTGAGCTCTGAAGATTTTCAATGGCTGCTTTGGTGACCACACCCAATGATTTGGTATATTCGATCGGCTCATACACCTTATCGGCAGGTACATGGATATGCATGCGATAAATGCCATCACCCTCACCGAGCTGAATGGAGGTACCGATTTGTTGCAGGTCTTCATAGAATTGAGGAATATTGAGCTCTTCGCTGGGGTGAAAATCCACAACCACTTCAAAATCCTGCCCGGGTTCGATGTTATCCAACGTATTCTCCATTTTCATAGCTGACAATGGTTGAACAGCTGGCAGAGCAACATCCAATGGCAGACCTTTGATGTAACGCAGCATTCCTTCCAGGATGAAAAACAAGCCTTTCCCACCTGCATCAACCACACCAGCTTCCTTCAACACAGGCAGAAGCTCGGGCGTTCGTCTGGACGGACGCATCTGCAGCAGCGACAATACGTTCGAGAATATCGTATGGATCCTGGGTGTCAGTCAATGAACGGTTCGGCTTCAGCATGCAATATCTTTTGCGACGGTGAGGATGGTGCCTTCGACCGGGCGGACGACCCCTTTATAAGCAGTGTTCCGTCCCTGGTGAAGTGCATTGACCAACAATTGACCATCCAAGGTCTCAAAATTATCCAATAGCACGAGCAAAGCCACGCCATAACTGCGAAAGGATCACACCTGAATTTCCACGGGCACCCATCAAAGCTCCATGAGCTACCATGTGGGTGAGCTTGCCGATATTGCGTTCTGCAGAATTGGCAATTTCATCACAGGCAGCCTGCATGGTTAAAACCATATTTGTGCCCGTATCACCATCTGGCACGGGGAAGACATTCAATACATTGACAGCTTGCTGATTGGTTCTCAACCAGGTGAGGCTGGCTTCGATCAGGCTTTAAATACCTGACCATCGATGGGATATTTCTGATTGGGATAAAGTTGTTTCGGAGTTGGACGTTGCTTGTTCTTCGATATCCATAAAATAAGCTCCTGGGAATGATACCAATAAATTGAGTGATACCTTTAATCCGTGTCACTGACGCGCAGCCCACGGACGTGGACGTTTACCTGCTTCAACCGGCATTCCCAAGGCTTTTTCAACGTTGAATTTAACGGTATTGCTGACACTTGATGCGACGGATTTAATGCGTGTACCATATTCGATGATCACATAGATATCAATTGAGATTTTTTGTTCATCATATTTTAACTTCGATCCCATGGGTGGGGTCTTTAACGATAACCTGGGTAATCCCTTCCATCAGGTTCTTCGAGGTCAAACCGACAACGCCATAGGATTGCCGGGCAGCCTGATAAGCAATCGTGGCAATGGCGCGAGGAGAAACTGTGACGCGACCAAGGGGGGTATTTTCATTTGTCATGACAGGCCTCACAACAAATGGATTAGATCTCGGAAGTAAATTTTACAGCTTGTAATCAAATCCATTATGTGGTAATATTGGCGGGCTTAACGAAAGCGTCACCCGATGTAATTGAGACGTAATTATAGCCTGAATTTCGATCAATTATACAGTCAGATTTTTTGGATCAAGTGCTCGTCCTGGAATGAAGACTGGAGCAGTGGAAAAGGATGTGAATTATGGCAAAGTGTGCACATTGTGGAAAGACGACAAGTTTTGGACGTAACCGTCCATGGTCAAATAAAAGCACCCGGCGGACTTTCCGCCCAAACTTACAGGCTGTGACAGTCTATGAGGATGGTAAGAAAGTGCGCAAAGTGCTGTGTGCCAAGTGCCTGCGCACGATGGTAAAAACATCCTAGACGTAACGAATCATTCGATTATAATCATAGTCACGGTGTAGCCGTGACTTTTTATTTAACCGGGAAAATGAGAACGCAATTGCTGGATGCCAGCAGCAATCCCACCAGGGTGATCGAAGATTGCATGGGCAGCAACAAAAACATTTGCACCTGCTTCAATGCCAGGGGTAAGGTGTTGTGAGTTGATCCCCCCATCAATCTCAAGCCAGGCAGTCGGATTGATTTGCTCCAGGTCATGGCGAAGGCTGGATATTTTTGGTAGCACTTCGGGCAAAAACTGCTGCCTGAATACCCCGGATTGACGCTCATCACCAGCACCAGATCGACCATGTGGAGGACAGGTTCCACCAGATTTACTGGAGTGGCTGGGTTGAGCACGACGCCAGCTTTGCATCCCAGCTCATGGATGGTCTGCAAGGTGCGGTGCAGATTGGGGCAGGTTTCCACATGAACAGTGAGGTTGGTGGCACCCAGCTTGAGCAAATGCTTCCAGCAGGTTCTCGGGTGATTCGACCATCAGATGCACATCCAAAGGTAATTGGGTGACCCGCCGGCAGGCTTCAACAATGAAAGGTCCCATGGTCAGGTTGGGGACAAAATGACCATCCATCACATCCACATGGATCCAATCCGCACCAGCTTTCTCAGCTTCCTGGATTTGCTCACCCAAGCGGGTAAAATCGGCTGACAAGATGGATGCAGAAATCAAGTAGGGAGCAGTCATAGAAATTCACCTTCCTGGAGGATTATAAAGCAGATAGATCCACACCCAGAATGGTATCAATCCACCCAGAGTGATCACAGCTAGCAAGACCAAAGCCCAGGTACGCCAATCGATATCCATGGCATTTTGAGTGACTGGAACAACTTCGCGGAGTGATTTGTCGCATGGTCTGAGAAGTGGCTCGGAGCGGATGAGCTCTATCCTGGCAGGATGAGCTGGAGGTATGAGGACGTGGATGAGTCTGGGTAGGAGCAGACTGGTGATGGAGTGGAGGCGAGAGGGTTCATCTGCTCGATGGGTTTTGCGATCGGCAGGCACTACGCTGGGAGATGCTTGATTGAGCGATTTAACGAGATCAGGACACGGCCGAATTGGTCGGCAGTGCGGTAGCGAGAAGATGGTTCCTTGGAGAGCACCTTCAGGCAGGCCTGTTCCAAGGCTGGTGGAATGAGCGGGTTAAGTTGGGATGGAGGAGTGGGAGCGACCATGCGATGCATGTGGGAAAGCTCGGCAGCAGTGTTGGCGATAAACGGCAGCCGACCGGTGAGCATTTCATATAGCACCACACCCAGACCATATACATCGGAGGCGGGTGAAGGGGGATGCCCGGCTGCCTGTTCGGGAGAGAAATATTGGGGTGACCCCCAGACGACATTATTTACCTCCTGGGGATGGATGGAGGCCAGAGCACGTGCAATCCCGAAATCGGTGACCTTCAAGCGCTGGTCGGGGGTGACGATCATATTATGCGGTTTTACGTCACAATGGATCAGACCTGCTCGATGGGCATAACCCACCCCAGCACAGGCCTGGATGATCAGAGGGAGGGCTTCGTCCACACTCAGACTTCCCCGACTTTCCAAGATGGTTTTCAGATCAGTGCCGGGGATATATTCCATGACGATGAAGATCTGCTTGTCATCAAACCCAAAGTCATGGATGGTGACGATATTCGGATGGGAAAGGTTGGCTGCTGCTTTGGCTTCCTGCCTGAAGCGCTCGCGAAAGGCTGGGTCTTGAGAGAAATCTTCCCGCAGCAGCTTGATCGCCACGGTACGCTCGAGCATCAGGTCGCGGGCACGATAGACTTCTGCCATGCCGCCCGAACCAATGCGTCCTTCGATCTGATAGCGATTATTCAACAGGCCTGGATTGTTCATAATGATAACATATTCTAGCACGAATATGGATGGATTGAAAAATTCGAGTAAAATGATTGGGTGCACACCGCCGATATGATCTACAACCCAAATGCAGGCAGGTTTCCATCGGGCATACTGGCTGAACGGGCTGCCAACGTGTTGCGAGCAAATGGCTGGAACTATCCGCCTGATGCAGGACACACGACGGCGAACACGTCACCCAACTGGCGCGCAGGGCGGCGAGGAGGGAAAAGAGGCATTGTTTGTGGTGGGTGGAGATGGCACGATCAACCTGGCAGTGCGCGGGTTGGCAGGCAGCGAGACTGCCTTGGGCGTGTTACCCGGAGGGACAGCCAACGTTTTGGCACAGGAGCTTGGTCTGCCTGGTCTAACCTGGACGCGCTGGATGGCATTGGAGGAAAGTGCCCGCAGGTTGGCAGAGGCGACGTGTCCGCGAGGTGGATATCGGGCAATGTGCGAGCACGCCATTTTTGATGTGGGCAGGAGTGGGGCTGGATGCATTTGCAATCCACCATATTGAGCCACGCCCCAGGGGAGAAAAGCTATTTGCCAACATGGCATATGCAGCTTCGACTGCCTGGCAGGCAAGCTTATGGCATGGGATCAACCTAAAGGTCACTGCAGATAACTTAGCAAATCAGCGGGCATTATTTGTTAGCCATGATAAGCAATATTCATCTATATGCGGGAGGGCTGGCACAAATATCACCGTTTGCGCTTTCTGGATGATGGTGCGATGGATCTGTGGTTGTTTGAAGGAGATACATTGGGAGATACCATCCAAAGGGCATGGGATTTGTATGCAGGTAGGCATGTAGATTCAGAAAAAGTGCAGCGCATATCCATTCAAGCACCTGATGCTTGAATCAGATTCGCCGTTATACGTGCAGGTGGATGCAGAACCCATGCCTATCATGAACATTCGATTGAGATCAAGGTGATCTCAAAGGGTTTACGCTTATTGGTTCCCAAGGAAACACCAAGGGAACTTTTCAGCAATAAAGAATCTCTTTAATGGGATAGAATTTGTGAAGAAACTTACTACCTTCATTCGAAAAAACCCGATCGGGGTACTTGTTGGTGGCACTCCCATTTGCCATCCTGGCAGAGATACTGCATTGGTCTCCAATTGCATTTTCGTACTTTCAGCAATCGCCATCATCCCGTTGGCGGGATATATTGGTGCTGCAACCGAAGTATTGGCGTTATATACCAACCCACGGATTGGGGGTCTGCTCAATGCAACCTTGGGTAATGCGGCAGAGCTGATCATCACCATCGTTGCCATCCGGGCTGGTTACCTTGAGCTGGTGAAAGCCTCCATCACCGGATCGATCCTGGGAAACCTGCTGCTGGTGCTTGGGAATGTCGATGCTGTTGGGTGGGTTGCGGCATGGGGTGCAAACATTTAACCGCAAACAAGCCAGCAATAATGCGATCATGCTGGTGTTGACGGTGGTGATCCTGTTAATCCCATCCTCTGTTGAGCCATTATATTGGAAATATTGAAACCCCGAACCAAGGGTTGAAACGCTCAGCCTGGGGGTGGCAACGGTGATGATCGTTTTATATGTCCTCGGCCTAATCTACAGCTACAAGGTGATTGGAGGACCGGTGGTGGTGGAAGAGAGTGGGTCAGGAAACCGCACCCAAAGGATGGTCGCTTCGAACAGGGATCGTGGTACTGGTGCTCTCAACAGTAGGAGTGGCATATCTGTCTGAAGTCCTGGTTGGGTCAGTTGAGCCTGTGGTGACCACCTTGGGGATTATCGGAATTTTTCATTGGCCTGATCTTCATTCCCATCATCGGTAATGTGGCTGAGCATATTGTGGCAGTGCAGGTGGCGTTAAAGAATAAAATGACATTAAGCGTTGAGATTGCCATCGCTTCCAGCCTGCAGATTGCATTATTTGTGGCACCCTTGTTGGTCTTCATCAGCCTGATTGATTGGTCATCCACTGACGCTGGTGTTTAACCAGCTTGAGCTGATTGCATTAATCGCCGGAGTGTTGATTGCAGCACTGGTATCGGCCGATGGAGAATCCAACTGGCTGGAAGGGGCTGAATTACTGGCGATTTATATCATCCTTGGCCTTAACATTCTTCCTGATGCCGGTATAGGTTGATTATGTTCAAAACATTGAGAACATTGGCTCAATTTCAAGGTTATTCTCGGGGCGATCCTATTTGCCGTAGGCGTGTTTGCAGTGTTAGCTGGGAATTTTATGGTCTGCCAAAGCAAAAAGTATTTCCCAAGATACCTGCCACAGCCATCCTGAGTATCATCGAAGCACCTACTGAAACACCGCTTGCTCCAATCACGACACAACACCAACTCCCACACCGAACCGAACTCCGCACAGATGTGCCTACCTCCGAGTGGGGATATTGCCGTCGGTGATTACGTCCAGGTGAGCGGGACCGGGGGGGATGGATTGCGATTGCACAATACAGCAGGGGTATCGAGCAAGGTCAAATTATATTGCGATCGAAGCTCGAAGTGTTTTTGGTGAAAGATGGACCGATCGATGCAGATGGGTATACCTGGTGGTTACTGCAGGATCCCATATACCGAAAATGCAGTTGGGTGGGGGGTATGCGAATTACCTGGCAGTGTCTACAAAACCCATAATCGAAATTAAAATGTGATATCTAGTCAATAGTTCAATTTGCGTGTTTAGGAATTTCGGGATATAGTATTAATGAGTGGAATGCCGAAATGAATGACCTATTTCCGAAAGGAATAACTGCAAACAAGAAGACAAAGGAGCTCACCGTAGCCTGGAGTGATGGGCATATCAGCATTTATCCATTTTCACTACTGCGATAATGCCTGCCCCTGTGCAGAATGCCGGGGTGGGCATGACCAAATGAGCGATGAACCTCCCAGGAAGTATTCTATATGCCGATTGAGGACAGCCCTGCAACGCGTTTGGCTGGGGATAGAAGAGGTTGGGATCTTATGGAATCACGATCCAATGGGAGGATGGGCACCAGTTTGGAATCTATAACTGGCATTACCTGAGAGCTTTATGCCCCTGCCCGATATGTCGGGAGATGATGATCTATGGTCAATAAACCACTTCATCCATCTACTCCATCGTAGAAAAGGCATATTTTCGCCTGCAGGCTGGAGATGTGATTAACCCATTGCCTGGAGGATGGATCAACTGACCCAATTCATGAAATGATCCAGGAAATGGTGCTTGCAGGACCACAAAGCCTGGAGGCTTTGCGTGAGATCCTCGGTGAAGCGATTAAAACGAAAAGCACAAGTGTATGATGACCTGAACCAGGTGACCAACCAGCTATCCATCATCCTGAAGGGATATGGGATAAACCTGGAAACATATGGAGGTAATCAAATACTCCAAACGATCACCGAAGTTCAGCTGCGAGATTGATGGATAAGCAGAATATCATTGAAAAAGAAACGCGATCGAGCTGCTTGCAAGTAATGAAGGATAGCCAGGAACTCATATCCACACTGAATGGGAAAATTCAGCTCCTGGAAAGTATCGAGAATTATCTTCAGGATTGGTTGTGGGGGTTAACTTACCAGTTTATCCGCAGGGCGAAGACGAAATAGATAGCCTGTTTCAATGAAGAGTGGACTACTCTAAATTTCATCCGCTATCAGCCGTTTTTTCCCGCTGGAATTAGAAGCCCTGAAAACCAAATTCGTTTATGGTTCTGGGTGAACCGAACAATAAAGGCAGTTCATCTCAGCTTGCACACGCTGGCGGACCGAGCGAGCAATCGCATTAGCAGCATCAATCGTGATCCCTGAGGCGACTTTGATCTGGAGATCCACGTGGATCGAATCGGGACCGATATATTCAGCCCAAGGACCAACAACGCCCAAAACACCCTCAGTGGACTCAGCGATCTGCCGAACTTTTTCAATATATTCAGCATCTGGAGATTTACCCAAGACCAACCCGAGATTTTCGCGGAACACACCTATCGCATTGATCGCAATAATGGTAGCGACGATAATGGTCGCGATGGGATCAGCCAATGGGTAACCCACCGCAATAAAAATTGTCCCGACCAAGGCTGCAAGCAGACCCAGCTCATCGTTGATGAGCTCAATCATCTGGGCTTTTGCGGCTGCTCCCAGGGTTCTTTGACGGATCAGGCTAACCAATGGAGCGGCGGCAATTACCATGGATAGTACCAACACTCCGATAGCGATGGAGAGATTTTCATGGATTAGTGAAGCCGGATGGAACAACTTGGGGATAGCTTCCTCATAGAGTTTAAAACTGGTAAAAGATAAGAACAAGGTAGCTGCCAACAATGCAGCGACATTTTGAGCTCGCCCATGACCGAACATATGGTCTTTATCTGCACCTTTTCGTGACCATAATAGTGCGACCAAAAGAAAACCTGAAATGAATAAATCACTCAGGGTGTGGAAAGATTCTGCTAAAAGTGCCATGACATGGGTGGAAAAATAAGCGATTAATTTAATGATTACGATGATGGCATAAATACCAACCGTCATGTACAGGCTGCGGATTTCCTTGTCGGGAGTAATATGTGGTCTGGTCATCGATAATAATCCTTCATGTATTATTGTACAACGGATATATTTTGTGTCTCTTTATAACTAGTGAGTTAATGAAAATATCCCAATGAGTGCAGCAATTCCGAATCCAAGGATAATCGATCCAGAGATGCGATTTACCCAAAGAAGCCCGAAAGGTTAATCCGGTTCCTGAGCAGGCTGGTGACTACGCTCAGGATAACCCACCAACACGATGACCCGAGGAAAACCCCTAATACGGTAATTGCAGCAGAGGAATAACTCCCTCGACGTTTGCCAAACCAAACCCGGCAAATATGGCAGCAAAAGAAAGGATCGTAAGTGGATTGGTGAGGGTGAGAAAAAAAGTAGAACCATATGCACTCAACAGGCTATTCTGGTTTGCCTGAGTTTGGAATTCAAGGGTTGTGAGAAGATGGTCTTGATGCCAAGATAACATAAGAATGCCCCCCGATCAGACTGCAATCCATATTTGCTGTTGGAGCAGGAAATCTGAGATAAAGGTCAACCCAAAAGCAGCGATGCAACCATAAAGAGCATCTGCAGTGGCGGCGCCCATCCCAGAGAGCAATCCAATTACCCTGCCTGAGGATAATGTGCGCTTGATGCAAAGAACGCCAATCGGTCCAACAGGGGCGGCGATGGAGAACCCGATGATCAGACCTTTATAAAAATAGGTTATATCCATGAATATTTTGAGTAACCGTCCTGATTGATATTAGGTGAAATTTTAACAGAAGGGGGTGAATATGTATATATCAGATTTTCGATTCGACTATAATCTCTGCAAGGCTTAATATATTAAAACTTTCACACCATCTCGTGGTAAACTTTTTATATGACGACAATGACGAACCAACAACTGGCGAATACCTTCCGAACGATCGCAGATTTAATGGAGATCAAGGGAGAAAATATCTATAAAATCCTGGCGTATCGCAAAGCCGCAGACAGCCTGAGCAATCTGGGCCAGGATGTAAATGAGATATGGAAACAAGGAAAATTGACCGAGGTGGATGGGGTGGGTAAGGCAATTGCAGAAAAAATCGATGAGCTGCTCACCACCGGACACCTGGAGTTTCTAGAAAAGCTGGAAGCAGAGGTGCCAGCCAGCCTGGCAGAGATGTTAAAAGTCCCTGACCTTGGTCCCAAGAAAGTGGCGATGTTTTGGAAAGCAGATTGGGCATCACCAAGCCTGAGTGAACTGGAAAGTGCTGCCAGGAAGGGGAAATTACGGTACCTTACCAGGTATGGGTGAAAAATCGGAAGCCAAGATCATCGCCGGGATCGAAGCACTCGGCAGACGTTCAACACCGCATTCCATTAGGACAGAGCCTGGCCATTTGCGCAAGAGCTGATGGCACTACTTGAAGAAAGCTGCCGGGGTGGAAGCTGTCGAAATGGGTGGCAGCTTACGACGGATGCGGGCGACCGTGGGTGATATGGATATCCTGGCAGCAGCCAAGGATTCACAGGCAGTGATGGATGCTTTTGTGAGCCGTAAAGATGTGGCGAGGGTATTGGGGAAGGGTGAGACGAAATCAAGTGTCGAATTCACCCATGGCTTGCAAGCTCAACTGTGGGTGCACCCACCTGAGCATTGGGGTACAGCCCTGGTATATGCCACCGGTTCGAAAGACCACAATGTGCGCTTACGGGAATATGCTTTGAAGAAAGGATTCTCACTATCAGAGCACTCACTGGCACGGAAAGATGGGAGTGAGGTGTATCTGTGAGCGCGAAGAAGACGTTTATAAAACCCTGGGATTACCGTGGATCCCACCGGAGACTGCGCGAGGATCGAGGTGAGGTGCAAGCAGCAATCAAGGGTGAACTTGCCAGAATTAATCGAGCTCAAGGATATCAAATCGGAGCTACACTCACATTCCACCTGGAGCGATGGAAAATTATCGATCAGAGAGATGGCAGAAGCTGCCAAGAGGCACGGGTATAAACTGTTGGCAATCACGGACCATACCAACAGCCTGGGGATAGTGCAGGGAATGAGCCCGGAGGATGTCAGAAAAGCAGCGCAAGGAAATCGATGAGATTGCCAAGGAATTGGGAGACAGCATTCATATCATTCAAGGGGCAGAGGTGGAAATCAAATCTGACGGCAGCCTGGACTATCCCGATGAAGTGTTGGCTGAACTGGATATCGTGCATTGCCTCCCTACATTCCAGCCTGCGGCAGCCGCGTGAAAAAGTCACTGAGCGCTTGATCAAAGCGATGCATAACCCCAATGTGGACATTATCGGACATCCGACCGGCAGGTTACTCCCTGACCGGGAGGGAGCAGACCTGGATATGGATGCAGTGCTGGCAGCAGCCGTTGAGACCGGAGTGGCACTGGAAATCAATGCTCATCCAGCCCGGTTGGACCTGGATGATGTCCATGCAAGACGAGCGATTGAAATGGGGATCAAGTTAAGCATTAATACAGATGCCCACAGCGATACGGATATGGATTTAATGCATTTTGGTGTATCCACAGCCCGCCGGGGCTGGGTGGAAGCGGATGAGGTCATCAATACCTGGAGTGTCTCACATTTATTGAAATGGCTGAAAAGCAGGGGATAAATAGCACGAAAAGATATATCGAAGGTGAATACAAGACATGAATCGCTTTAGGGCAGATCTGGTCTTGCTCCTCGTGGCACTTATTTGGGGAAGCGCTTTTGCGGTTCAACGCATCGCTGCCCAATATTTTGATGCTTTCACATTTAATGGATTTAGGTTCCTGCTGGGCGGGCTAGTCCTGTTCCCTTTCAGTAAGATGAATCCACTGAATAAGGCCTATCGACCTCAGATTGATGCGAAACCTGGAACCAGAAAAGCAATTACATCTCCCGTTTTGAATCTGAAGTCTTTATCCTTTATTGTTCTGGCAGGAGGCTTATTATTTGGGGCAGCTGGGTTACAGCAAGCGGGATTGGAAACCACCACAGCCGGAAATGCCGGATTCATCACCACACTTTACGTCGTGCTTGTGCCGGTCATCCTGATGATATTTTGGAGAGAAAAAATCCTTTGGATCTCCTGGCTTAGTGCTGCGATTGCAATCATCGGCAGCTTGCTCCTGAGCACAGGAGGAACACTTCACCTTGCTCGTGGCGATGCCCTGGTTATGGCAGGAGCTTTACTGTGGGCTTTACATGTGATTTTGGTAAGCAGGGCAGTGAAACATATGGATGTGTTGACATTTTCTGCGGGACAATATATTGCAGCGGGTGTGATGAATATTTTAGTCAGCACGGGGATGAAGATGCCTTATGGCGGTTTGGCAATTGGCTGGTGGACTATCGCTTATATTGGTCTCCTCTCGACTGCAGTAGGCTACACCCTCCAGGTATTTGGTCAGAAATATGCCCCTCCCACGGACGCGACGATATTGCTCAGCATGGAAGCGGTATTTGCGGCGGTGGCAGGTTTTATATTCCTTGGTGAAACGATGCAATTTGTGCAACTTATCGGATGCGGGTTGATCTTGCTGGCAGTGCTGATTACTCAATTATTTGCGGTCAGATCAAGAAAGCTCCCATGTGAAAGCAGAATGATTTTATAAAAGTGGATCCTGAATCTTTGGAGGGAATCCCATGAATGAGACTATGAATTGGAAATTAGCGACAGAAGAAACAGTGAAAAACCTGGTGAGACTGATCCAGACAGAAACCATCAATCCACCTGGGAATGAGCTCCCGGCGATTATGGTCGTGAAAGACATTCTGGAGGGGGCAGGCTTTCCACAGGAAGCGTTCAAAATCGTCGAATCGGCACCCAACCGGGTAAATCTAGTGGCTCGAATCAAAGGGGATGGCTCCGAGCGACCGCTTTTAATGAGCGGGCATGTGGATGTAGTGCCGGTTGAGCGTGAACAATGGAGTCATGATCCATTCGGTGGAGAAGTGATTGATGATGTAATCTGGGGACGGGGTGCGCTGGATATGAAGGGCTTTCTGGCGATGTACCTGCAAATATTTCTGGGTTTGTTCCGCCAAAACATCCCGCTTAAACGGGATGTCATCCTGGCAGCCATTGCCGATGAGGAAGCTGGTTTTACGCATGGCTCGAAATTTTTGGTAGAGCAACACCGTGAGCTGATTGAGGCTGAGTATGGATTGACAGAGGGCGGTGCATTGACAATATATATGGGAAAGACCAAAGTGTACCCGATCCAGGTAGCAGAGAAAGGGGTATGCTGGCTGAGGGCACGTGCGCATGGGAAGCCAGGGCATGGATCGATCCCCCATGCGGATAACCCGATTTTATTCCTGGCTCAGGCGATCGAAAAGATACGACGAGCCAGGCATCTACCAGTGCATCTCACTCCGACCTTCATCAAGATGCTGGATGCTGCTGGATCGCAAGTAAAATTTCCACTCAGTTTACTGACCAAGCTACTCC
The DNA here is from genome assembly GCA_963828845.1 of uncultured Chloroflexia bacterium. Lineage (GTDB taxonomy): Bacteria > Chloroflexota > Anaerolineae > Anaerolineales > UBA4823 > FEB-25. Next base: position 162,066 of record CAWHGE010000005.1, on the reverse strand, counting down.
ATTCACCCACGCTGATGAGTCTTGTATTGAACAGTATAAAAGGGGAAAGTGGCAATATGCTCAGTGCGCTTGTCACGAATACCCTTTCCCCCACCATACTGCATGCAGGTAGTAAAGTGAATGTCATCCCCTCAGTGGCGGAAGTCGAGATCGATTGCCGATTGTTGCCTGGGCAGACCCCAGAAAGTGTGATAAAGGAGATCCACCAGATTGTTGGAGAAGGGATAGAGCTCGAGACTGTTTATACAACCTGCGGAGCAGAATTTTCCACCGAAACCCCATTATTCAAGCTGATGGAAAAAAGAACGCGCCAAATGGATCCCGGTGGTTTGGTCATCCCGATGCTGATGCCTGGAGCAACCGATGCCTGCCAGTATCAATCTGCGGGGATTAAAGTGTATGGATTTACACCCGGGATACTTGCCTCCAGAAATGCCGCTCATGAAAATGGCCCATGGGCACGATGAGCGGGTTCCGATCTCTTTTATCGAATCTGGACTACCCGTATTATGGGATGTGGTTACGGAATTTTGTGGGAAAGGAATTTAATTGTGGCAGGAGGATGCTTCATCCCCCTCCGATGACTGCCAATAGCTTAACAATATCCCCATCCTGCAATATATAATCCTTGGACTGCTGGTCCTTATTGACAAAGACACCAGCCACCAGGTCTGGGTTCATACCCAGGGAGATTAAGGTCTCACGAATCGTATAACCAGCTTCGACAGTTACCTCTTTTTGATCACCGAGGTAAGACTTTAACATTCCAAGGGGTCGTATCTTAGCGCTCATAAATTATAAAAAATGAGGTTCGAGATTTGGCGTGGACCTCGAACCTCTTTTATTACTCGTGGACTATACGACCAAAGCGGTCAGATTGAGGGTTTCCAATGTTGCCTGGGTAGGGAGGCCATTGTCGTCCCAGCCGCGCTGTTCATAATACATATCCAACAATTTCTGGACGTCTTCGAACTTGGTAATCTGACCAGCAGTTGCACCCGTCTTGGGTGGCTCTGTATAGAAACGCTGTGCAGGATAGTCCCATTCACGCCCGAAACTATCATTCTCGCGAGCCCAATACATGCGGGTGAGGTTCCAGATGCGATTACCGACTGCTTCCAGGTCTTGCCAGGAACGTTTTATACCGGTTATAGATTCTAGAAGAGGGCAATACAAATCACGGTCGATGCCCAGCTCCACCCACTGCAAGCGGCAGGATCCGAAGACATCGAACATCGGGCGGAAGTTTTGCAGCCAGATAACACGTGCAACTTTTTCTGGTACGACTTTTTCACGCCCAACCTGAAGGTCATAGGTGATAGCCCAAGAGCGGTTGTGGTGTGCGCCGACGTCACAGGTCATGTACGCCAGCAACATGGCAGTGGCATTGTGGGTGGCATAAGCGGATTGCTCCATACCCTTGACCTGGATGGCAAATTTCTCGCTGCCTTTGCCAACCTCTTGGGAGGCGTGCTTAACCCCTAATGCAAGTAAATCACCAATTTTGCCTTCTCGATGGGCGATCTTTTTGATCAATGTAAAGACGGCCTCGGTATTCCCGAATTTTAACTCGAGACCATCGGTATCCGCTTTGGTGAGGATGCCTTTTTCGTAGCATTCCATAGCCCAGGCGATGCAGCTCCCTGTACTGATCGAATCTATCCCGAGATCATCTGCGAGGCGATTGGCTTCTGCCACAGCCTGGATATCCGCAATGCCCAGGTTGGAGCCCATCAAACCAATAGTTTCATATTCTGGTCCTTCGACCTGGGTGTTGTAACGCTTCATATTGGAATATTTACCGCAAGGGGAGGGACAGCCAAAGCAGCCTTTATCGGTGATGACGATTTCCTTGCGCATAGCCTGCCCATTGATATGGTCAATTCCTTCAAATGAGCCAGCACTGAAGTTGCGTGTGGGCAAAGCACCGACTTCATTGCACCAGCTGGTTACGACGGTGGTACCGTAGCGTGACCATTCTGCCAAACCTTCAGCATCCTTGCAGGCTTTATAGAGCGCCATGCCTGCCTTACGGTAGCTTTCCAAGTCAGCCACAGCCACAGACTTGGTGCCATGCAGGACAATGGCTTTTAATTTCTTGCTACCCATGACAGCCCCAACGCCACCACGCCCTGCCTGGCGACCGAAATCGTGGTTGATACAGGCATACAAGACCTGATTTTCTCCTCCAGGACCGATGGCGGCAATCTGGTATTCCTCACCATACTTGTGCTTGAGCTCCACTTCGACATCGATGGCACCTTTACCCCACAGGGAGGATGCGTCCAGCAGCTGAATTTTATCGTTATCGATAAATAAATAGACTGGCTTGGGGCTAATCCCCTCAAGGATGATCGTGTCTATCCCGGCATATTTCATCTCAGCTGTAAAGTGACCTCCCATGGAGGCATCGGCATAGCCACCGGTGAGGGGAGATTTGGTTGTCCAATCACATTTTCCACCACCTGGAGCCATCATCCCCGATAACGGGCCAGTAGAAATGAAAAGCTTGTTCTCAGGTCCAAGCGGATCTATGCCTTTCGGGACTTCCTTGAACAAGAAGTAAATACCAAAACCTCGTCCGCCGATAAAATCACGCGCCAGCTGGGCTGGTGTGGGCTCTTTGGAAATTTTTCCATCTGTAAGATTGACCCTTAGAATTGTTCCACCGTAACCATTCATGGCTGCCTCCTAATTCGCAATCCACAGTGCGCTGGTGCCGCATACACTGACGCAATCACCGCACAGGTCACATTTCCAGGCGGTATTGGCCAGCTCAGTGCGTACGAACATCACATCTTCGGGGCACTCAGGTACACAGGCTTCACAAAGATTGCATTCTGCGAAATCGACATAATAAGCGCCACGGTCATTTAATTTGATAGCCTCCGTCGGGCATACTGCTGCACAATCTCCACATTGGGTGCATACTTTCATTTCATAGACACCAGGGTTGGGAAAATGAGGAATGAGATTGAGCGAGGCTTTCTTTGGATTGCTTTCTTGAAAAAGATTGAGTGAACAAGCCACCAGACAGGCTCGACACCCAGAGCATTTGGCACTATCGGCGTATAGCCGCATAGTGGACCTCCTTTCATGATTGAACTAGATTAAGGATCGCGAACCTAAAACCGATAAATCCTTTGAATAGAATATCAGACAGAAATGGTGTACATAGATTATATCAAGATATAGATTGCAGGTAGAGACAGATGTCCTGTGTGTCATAGGAAAAGTTTCCTAATTTTATTAAAGTACTCAAAGGTTATGGCAGACATCTCGAGGATAGATTCTGACAAATATCACTTGCCCATATTGCTACTATCCGGTATAACAGGATTGTTGTTTTTATTTATACCAAAGGAGAGCCTATGACGATCACCATCGATGGAACGGGTTTAACCGTAGAAAAATTGATGCGTATTGCCCGTCATGGAGAGAACGTTGAGTTACACCCGGATGCCTTGGAAAGGATCAAAGCGTGCCGGGCAATGGTGGAAGAAAAGATCAAAGCGCATGAGATCATGTATGGAGTGAATACCGGAATTGGCGAATTCTCGGAGCGGGTATTGAATGATGAGCAGGTGCAGCAATTTCAGAAGTACCTCATCTATAACCATGCGGCTGGGATTGGAGAGCCCTGTCCGATAGAGCACGTGCGTGGGGCGATGGCAGGGAGGATTAACGTCCATGCCCACGGCAACTCGGGTTGCCGCCCTGAGATCACTCTGACACTCGTGGAGATGCTGAACAAGGGGGTGACTCCTGTAGTGTGTCAGAAAGGCTCGGTGGGGGCATGTGGAGACCTGGCACCCATGTCACAGATTGCATTACTGTTGATGGGTGAAGGTGAGGCTTTTTATCAGGGGGAGCGGCTGCCGGGACACGTAGCCATGGAACGAGCGGGGATACCCATCCCTGGTTTACAGGCACGGGATGGATTGGCTGCGATCAACGGCTCGAATTTGCTGACTGCCATGAGCGCACTGCATCTTTATGATATGAATCGCTGGCTAAAACAGGCTGAGATTGCGTGTGCGATGAGCCTGGAAGCACTCCTGGCGAACTTAAAACCATATGATGAGCGATTGCATCAGGCGAGGGGTTTCAAGGGCGCCATCCGATCAGCCAGAGCTATCATGAAGTGCATCGCAGGAAGCGACCTGGCGACAGGCAAGATGAAAACCAAGGTGCAGGACGCGTATTCGATGCGCTCATCTCCCCAGGTGATTGGGGCAGCGCATGATGCGATCGATTATGCCCAGAGCCAGGTGGAAATTGAATTGAATGGTGTGGGTGATAACCCGATATTCCTACCAGAATTCCGGCTAACCTTGACCGGGGCAAATTTCCAGGGTTCACCAGTCAGCCTGCCCATGGATCTGGCTGGAGCAGCCATCACCATGGTATGTGTGCTATCCGAGCGGAGATTGAACCGGCTGACAAACCCGGCACTCAGTGTGGGATTGCCGGAATTCCTGACCAAAGGAGCTGGGATGTTCTCTGGAATGATGCTCAGCCAATATACTGCGGATACTTTGATCGTCGAACAGCGTATCCTTTCCATGCCAGCGAGCATACAATCGATCCCAGCCGCAGCCGACCAGGAAGATTTTGTCTCCATGGGGATGAATACTGCCATCAAGAATGGACAAATCCTGGATAATGCTTATGGCATATTGGGGATCGAATTCATGGCAGCAGCACAAGCACTTGGATTTCCGCGAATTTACCCCAGGGAAGGGTGTGCAGGCTGCTCATGAGGTAATCCGGAAGTACGTCGCCCATCTGGATGAAGACCGACCGCTGTATGCGGATCATAACAAGATGAAGGAGCTGGTTAAGTCGGGTGAAATCCTGGAGGAAGTGGAAAAAGTTACCGGTAATTTAGATTAATTTGGTTTCGAACAAATAATTTACTAAAGACACAAACTATACAATTTGGAGTGTATTTTGTGTCTTTTTGGTTTAAAATAGTATTATTCGATTTTGGGGTAGAGGGAAGGTATAAATATGGAAAATCCAATAAATCCATCAGTACTCGATAGCTGGCACTTTTATTCCCAGATGATTAAGATGCCGATTGTTTGAGAAGCAAGTGATGCGTCTCTGGCAAGAGGGAGCAATCCCTGGGGAGATGCATTTGAGCATGGGAGAGGAGGCCATCGTGGTCGGCATTGTTGACCAGCTCGAAGATGGGGATGCCATGGCGCTTGACCACCGGGGGACGGCACCAATGCTCGTCAGGGGAGTGGATCCAGTGTTATTGTTGAAGGAGTTTATGGGCAGGCCTGATGGCCTATGTGGGGGAATGGGTGGTCACATGCACCTGTTTTCGCCAGAACATCACGCCGCCTCATCTGGGATTGTGGGGTCTTCCGGACCAGCTGCGGTAGGTTTTGCGATTGCCAACCAGAGGTTAAGACCTGGAAAGATTTCAGTAGCATTCTTTGGTGAGGGGGCGACCAACGAGGGGATGATGTTGGAATCCTTCAACCTGGCAGCTGCATGGAAGCTGCCGGTAATGTTCGTGTGCAAAGACAATGGTCTGGCAGTCATGACACAATCAGCAAGTGTTACTGGTGGGAATTTGATGGATCGGGCAAAAGGGTTCGGTTTAAGAGCTATCGATGTAAATGGTGGGGACGTCGAGGAAGTATGGGAAATTGCAAATGAAGAGATCACCCGCTTGCGTAATGGGGAAGGACCGGTTTTTGTGCATGCATGCTGTCTGCATATGGAAGGACATTTCCTAGGAGACCAGCTGCTACGTTTTGAGCACCCATCGATGAGCGCAACGATGAAAATGGTAATCCCGTTGGTGAAAGCCCACGTGCAATCGAAGGGTGCTCCTTTGCGAGAGCGCACGGCAGTTCTTATGGAGACCCTCGGGAGTACCCGGGAAAATGTCCGTAAACACCGATCGAAGGAAGGGGATCCCATCCCACCTTTACGGAAAAAGCTATCCAGCATGGATGCTGAGAAATTGATTAGCATTGAGGAACAAGTACAAAAAGAAATTGATACGATCATCCAGCAAGCAACCATGCCTGTCGAGCAGATGGGAGAGCAGTGACCATGAGAACGATGAATTTTGCGGAAGCGATTGAAGACGCATTAATGCAAGCGATGGCGAATGATCCAAACATCATCATTATGGGCGAAGATGTGCATGGACTACGGCTGAACTTGCGGGTTCGTTTTGGACGGAATCGGGTACTAAACACGCCGATCAGTGAAGCGGGGTTTGTGGGGGCGGCTGTGACGGCAGCCATGAGTGGCTTACGCCCGTTGGTTGAGGTATCGCTGGTTGATTTTATCGGTGTTACCATGGACGCGCTGCTTAATCATGCAGCAAAGGTGGAGAGTTTTTCTGGGGGTAATTGGAAAGTACCTATGGTCGTACGAGCAACTTGTGGAGGAGGCTATGGGGATGGTGGACAGCACGAGCAGAGCTTGTGGGGCTGGCTGGCACATATCCCAGGATTAACCGTGCTCGTCCCATCCACCCCGTGGGACGCAGGAGGCTTGATGATAGCCGCCCTGGCTCATGATGGACCGGTCATTTACCTTGAGCATAAATTGCTTTCTGAGGTCTGGTTAGATTCCCTTGGTGGGGGCAGCCGGAATAATGTGAAGTTCGATGTACCAGCTGAGGGGGCACGTGGAGAGGTACCAAAAATATGGGAACCCATACCAATCGGCCAGGGGGTCATGCGGAGGGATGGAGAGGATATCACGATAATCTCCCTGGGTGTATCAGTACACAGAGCCATCGAAGTGGCTGGGATGCTTGAAAATAAAGGGATATCTGCACAGGTGATAGACTTGCGCACAGTCTCACCGCTGGATAAGCAATTGGTCATCGGGGCTGTCTCGAAAACCGGACGTATGCTGGTGGTGGATGAGGACTATCAGGGCTTTGGTTTATCGGGGGAATTGGCAGCCATTGCCCTGGAAGCTGGCATTTCTTTTAGATATTCACGGGTGTGCACTGAAGATACGATCCCATTTTCACGAGAGCTGGAATACCATACCCTGCCCAATGTTGAGCGGATCGTTGAATCGGCCCAAAACCTGTTAAATAGCTAAAAGGAAAATTCAAGAGGTGTTAAGATGAAGGTGATCGTTGATTTTTGTTTGATACCCATTGGGGTTGGGGTATCAGTTTCTAAATATATTGCAGAATGTGAAAAAATATTGAGCGAAGCTGGTCTTAAGACCCATTTGCATGCTTATGGGACCAATATTGAGGGGGAATGGGAAGACGTATTTGCAGCAATCAAGCGCTGCCATGAACGAGTGCACGAAATGGGTGCGCCACGCATTTCGTCAACGATCAGATTAGGAACACGCACTGATCGCGAGCAAACCATGGAAGATAAAATAAAAAGTGTCCAGGAAAAGCTTCTAGGCGGTTAATCTACACTCCCCCCTAGGAAAATGTAGAGGGGAGTGTTTTTTTGCTTATTCAAAGATGGGCAAATAAAGGTCCAGAACGAAGCTATTCCCGGTTGTGCCAGATCGAGAGAGATGCTCTTCCAGCCACTGGTGGCTGCCATGTTTATAATGGCTGGACTCAAGCCATTGCACCAGCTTACCCCAGGAGGCTGGAATAACCTCCCATGGATTGGAGGTGACTTCACAGCGCAGTACGGAATACATGCCCCCCGAGAATTCCTTGATCTTCATGTCACTATCGGATTGCACTTCGGCACCGATAGTCAGCCAATACTCATATCCATAGTTCGGGCTGCCAGGGGATGGATTAGGATTGTTAAACCCAAAAATCCGCACATCAGGAGCTTCCTGCCAACAATTATGTGACTTTGCCCAATTGACAACTATGTCCCAGGCTTCAATTTCCGGGCTGGAGCTGAATGCATAAAATGATGCCATCCTCATAGCAGGTAAGGTCACAATCCGAATATCCTGATTTTCCATATCCATAATTCTCCTTTCTTGAATGTGATAATGAATTAAATCCTATCTTTACTACAGACCCATCTTAGCATGAATATATGACATCTCATGTCATGATTTATTGGTAAAATGGTTTAATCATAAAGTTAATATCTCAAGGAGATCTACAATGCGAGCTGACCGACTGATTTCTATTGTCATGCTTCTGCAAACCCAGGAGAGAATGACTGCAGGTGAGTTATCCAGGGAATTGGAAGTATCTCCGAGGACCGATATATCGGGATATTACCGCTTTGAATGTGGCAGGTATACCCATCTATACCGACCGTGGACCGGGAGGGGAATTGCATTGCTCGAAAGTTACCGGACGAGCTTGACCGGGATGAGCGAAGATGAAGTCAAGGCGCTCTTTATGATGAGTATTCCAGAAGCACTGATAGAATTGGGATTCGGTCAAAAGCTTAAAAGTGCATTCCTAAAATTGGTAGTTGCATTACCGCCAAGGCAGCAGATGGTACAGATGCGTACACAGCAACGCATCTATCTGGATACGTCCCCATGGATATCAAAAAATGAACCAGTGCCTCATATCGGGATTATTCAACAAGCAGTGTGGCAGGATAAGTTGATCAGGATTGTGTATGAAGGTAGCTTTGATACTCAAATCGAGGTTGAGATCGAGCCATTGGGATTGGTGGCAAAATTGAATAACTGGTATCTGGTTGGTAGGGATAGAGGATACATTCGTGTAATCAAGATAGCAGATATTTTACAAGTGCAGATATTAGCTCAATGTTTTTCGCGAGATGATGATTTCGACCTGGAAATTTATTGGAAAGATTGGTGTAAAACATCTCAGGAACGAAAGTCAGTTTATGAAGTCCAATTAAAGGTAGCACCTGAATTACTAACCAAGCTACACTTCTACCTGGGGGAGGCGGTTAAATATATCATCTCCGAGAATATTCCGGTCGATGATAGTGGTTGGAGGGTGGTGATGATCCAATTTGATAATTTCTTCAGGGCAAGGGAAAGCATCCTGAATTTTGGAAGTGCAGCGGAAGTACTGGGGCCGAAAGCATTAAGGTTAAGCGTAGTAGATTTCGCCAAACAAATCGTCGATTTTTATCACATCAAATCAAGTGTTTAAAATAAATAGTCAGGGAATCTTTACTCGATAAGCCCTATGACTGTAAAGCATAAGAATTGAATATTAACCTTTGAGTGCGCCGGCCAAAACACCGCGGATGAAGTATCTTCCCAGGAACAGGAAAAACAACAGCGGAACAGCAACAGTCAACAGGGAAGCTGCCATTTGTAAATTGTATGGAGATATCGTACTTCCCTCGGTCATAGCCATCGCCACCTGGACAGTCTGCGTTTTCGGGGTGACCAGCGTCAGCGCAATAAAGAACTCATTCCACACCTGCGTAAAGATGATGATTGCCACTGAGGCATAAGCCGGTAACGAGATCGGTACAACGATGTTGAAGAATATCTGAATCTTGGATGACTCCATCCACCTCGGCGGCTTCCTCCAGCTCTCGCGGGATGCCCAGGAAGAAGGTTCCCATCAGCACCGAAGCCAACGGAATGTTGATGATCAGGTAACAAAGAATCAATCCAAAATGCGAGTTGATCAGTCCGGTTTTGGCAGTGATCGTGGTCAAGGGGATAATCACCGCCTGGTACGGCATGTAAAGGGCAATGCCTACCAGAACGAAGATAACCCGTGTAAATGTTGCCCTTGGTACGGCTTAGATAGTATCCACCCAAACCGCCAAAGAATGCAGCCAACAAGTGTTACAGTGACTGTAATGATTGCTGAATTGATGATGGGGCGCGCCATCGGGATCAGAAAATCCCGACTGCCGAACAATGCATCTGTGTAATTCTTTAGTTGCAACTGTCGGGGGAATGCCATGTAGGTTCGTTGTGTGATTTCTGGCAGCGTCTTCAGGGAGTTGGTGACCATCACGTAGATCGGCAAAAGATATGCACAGGTCAACATAACGAGGACAACAAACACAATAATTTTGAGGGTTGTGCTTTTGCTTTTCATTCGAACCACTTCCTGAGGGCGTAGATGGTATATGGAATAACGAGGATGAATGCGATAAGAAAGATGATCACACCAATTGCTGCGCCTGCCGAGGCCAGGCGCTGATCGTAAGCAGTGACGATCATGTTTGTCGCCAGCACGTCAGTCGCAATGCCTGGACCGCCCCTGGTTACGATCCAAACAATGTCAAACACTTTCAATGAATTAATCAATAAGAGCGACACCAATACAAGGATTCCCGAGCGGATATTGGGGATAATCACCGAGAAAAGGATTCTGAGCTTGGAAGCCCCATCCACGGTGGCGGCTTCAACCATTTCCTGTAATTCAGTTGTACGGAAGGATGATTGAATAATAATGACAGAAAAGCCCAAATACTGCCAGACAAAGATCAGAATCAACCAATAGGTAGCTGTGGTTGGATCGTTTGTATACGTGAACGGAGAATGAATACCCAGTGAACCGAGTATGGTATTGAACACCCCCTTTTCTGGCTGATACATCCACGACCAGACCGTCCCAGTCACCACGAAGGACATGGCCACCGGGTAGAGGATGAGCGTTCTGACGTATGATTCAACCCCACGGAAGGGTGCCAGCTCTAAAAGATAAGCCAGGAAAATCGCTGCCACCGTGGTGGGGAGCACTCCCAGGATCAACCATTTCAAGTTGTTCTGTACATCAACCAAGAAACGACTCTGGCCAAACAAGTACTTATACCATTTCAACCCGGAAAAGGTGTAGTCTGGTGCCGTGCTGACCCAGTTCCCCATGGAAACATAAAAGTTCCAAATCAAGGTCCCATACAAGATGAGCAGGAAAATCAGTAGCGGCAATGTAAATACCAGGAATTCTGCTATACTTGCGCCCTTTTCCTTCGACGCCTTTGTGCCGTTTGCGTCTTTGTCGCGATCATGTTGTTCGCCTATGATAGAATAATTACTCAACATAAGAAAAATCCCCTTAGCTGATTACATTCAGGTAGGGACACATGATAATTATGCGTCCCTACCTGATGATTACATTCCAGCAAACTTACACAGGGAGCCCTTACTTAAAGGGCAGCCGGTTTTTCAGACTTTTTACGGCCATTGATACCAGGCTGCACCTTCCTTGACATTGAAGGTTGTCATCATATCGGCTGTCGCCTTGATGGTTCCTGCAACATCCGGTTCGCGATGCGGCAAAGAAGCTCGAGATGATCACCCGGTACTCCACCTGAGCAGCATTGGGCAGGATAGTGCCATGCTGATCGAGGATCAGCTTGTCGGGATTCGCGCTTACAATATTCCTGCATTTCCTGGCGGATGGGATCCGGGAATTCCATCGGATCGATATCTGTACGGGCGAACATACCGCCCTGGGTGACATCGGTCGGGATCTGCAGTTCGGGTGAAGCTACAACATTCAGCCAATCCTGGCACTCCTGTGGATCAGGAGCACCAACAGTGCATCCATAGGTATCGGGGTGGAAGAGCAGGATGCGCTCGGGCTTCGTGGGATAGTTCACTGCGCCGAAGTCAACCCCTGGTTGCCAGTTTGAGCCTTTGGTAAAGGCACCGATAGCCCAGGTGCCCATGATGGTCATGGCTGCCTGTCCAGAACCGACTGCGCTGACGGCCTGGTCCCAGGTCAGGCTGGAGTGATCGCTCATGTTAGAGTACTGCTGTAATGCAGCGAATTTCTCCAGTGACTCCTTGAAGATGGGATCATTGGCAACGTCAATTTCGCCCTTAAAGAACTTGACATAGTACTCAGGGCCACCCAATTCCATCATGATGGTATCGAGCACAAAGACATCTGACCAGTTGTCCTTTGAACCTACCGCAAGGCAGACCATATCGGGCTTGGCAGCCTTGATAGCCTCGCAGGCTGCAACAAAATCATCATAACCGGTTGGGGCAGTGAGACTCAGCTCGTCGAACAGCTTCTGGTTATAGTACAAGATGTTCTCGAGGTGCATGTTCAATGGAACAGAATAGGGATGCCCATTGATAGTGACTGCATTGAGCAGAGGCTTGGGGATCACATCACCATAGCCAGTGGAAGCGTAGAAATCATCCAGGGGTTGTAGAACACCGCTATCGACATAATCCTTTAGCTCAGCGCCTCCCAGGGTCTGGAAAGTGTCAGGAGGAATACCAGCGGTAATGCGTGCTTTAAGAACCACACGATGTTCAGTACCGCCACCACCGGGAACCGGATTCTCGACCACAGTAATATCCGGATAAGCAGCTTTTAAAGCTGCAAACATGGCATCAGCAGCTTCGCGCTCACCAGGGGCAGTCCACCAGTGGAAGATTTCCAGTTTTTTCTCCTTCAGGTACAGGTGTTGCAGTGACAACCTCAACCTGCACCTCTTGCGTCTGAAGGACTGTCTCAGTGACAACTACAGGCACTTGCACTTCTACCGTCTGAATGATTGTCTCTGGGGTTGGAGTTGGACCACAAGCGGAAAGCACCATACTGAGAACAGCCACGACTGCGAGTAGTACAGATATTTTCTTTCTCATATTTCCTCCTCATAATGAACGTAAATTTGGATTTATAAAACAGAAGGTTTATACATATTGTGCTTTTTTCTGATGAGAACCTCCTTTCGTTCCTTCAAATTATGATAAAAAAGGTTACACAGAACGGGTTTACGAACCAGTTCGGTAACCAATAATTCAATAGAAAATGGAGTCAATTAAACACAAGTATCCATCAACTCCTACTTTATATTAAAAAGTATTAAGATTTCTATGTAACTTTATCATCGATAAAAGAAAATGTCAACGACTAAGGATTAAGTGTTACTCAAACATAAAAAGTATACTGTCAGCTCACTTTACAAGGAAAAAATCCACTGCCTGTGCTAGTTGATCTGCACTGGCGATAATCTTCTTTAATGCAAGTATGACATCGTCCACCCCTTTTTGCCCGGCACGAAAGATAAATTCATCCAGCCAGATTGCCTCTTCTTCACAGGCACGCTCAGCGATTGGGAAACTCATTTTAGAAAACTCAAAATATTCCGGGAAGGCTGAAGGAACAGGCAAGTGTGAAAGCTTAGGTTGGAAAAGATCATAACGGTGCATGGCTTCATAACCCACATCGCATGGGATGCCTTCTTTTTCAAGGGCATAACAGATAACATCATGTTTCGCTTTGAATATCTTCGGATCAATAGCAAAGATATACTGATAAAACGAGCGGGTTGTATGGCGAGCATCCCGTTTAAGTACCCTTACACCCGGGATTTCGCTGAGAGCTTCATCCATATAAGCTGCCATAGACGCACGTTGTTTTGCCTGCTCTGGGAATCGATCCAAACCGATTATTCCTAATGCTGCCTGAAGCTCCGTCATGCGATAATTTGCCCCCATCGTGAATAGAGTACCTGCTTCATCATGAGGTCTCCCGCAATCAATCAGGCTGGCAGCTTTGGCAGCAAGGTCTGGTGTTCGGCAGAGTAACACACCCCCCTCACCCGTTGTGAGGGTTTTGGAAGATTGCAGGCTGAATGAACCAAAATGGCCAATTGTGCCTGCACCCTTACCATGCCACCTGGCTCCATGGGCATGGGCACAATCTTCGATAACCACCAAGTTGTTGCGCTCTGCAAGATCCATGATCGCATCCATATTTGCCATCTCAGCTCCCAAATGGACGGGAATCATACCCTTTGTGTGAGGAGTGATAGCAGCTTCCGCAGCTTTCGGATCGATGCAATAGGTATCGAAGTCCACATCCACTATCACTGGAATGGCTCCAGCACTCATAACAGCAGCAGCTGTTGCTTGAAAGGTATAAGCAGGGACGAGTACTTCATCGCCCCACCCGATATTCATGGCACGCAGGGCAACCTCCATGGTGACAGTGCCATTAGCCATTGGTACGGCATATCCCCCACCCTGCATTTCCGCAAAACGGCGTGCGAATTCCGCGGTTTGGGGACCGGGATATGGATAACCACCCCATCTACCAGACCGAATTACCGTGGAAATCGCATGGATATCACGTTCATCAAATACAGGCCAATTCGGATAAGGTTCCGATCGGATTGGTGCACCACCCAAAATGGCAAGCTCTGACATATGGATGCTCCTGGTTATAAAAATTGATCTATCTAGATAAATACGATCAAGTGAATTTATTGTACCTTAGTGCCAGAACAGGAACCCAACCAATTATCCGATTCATCCATCGACATATTACCGAGATACACCTTACCTATGAATAATCACACACCTCATTGGTAGGTGAAAGATGTGTGCCTGATGGCTGAAGGTAACGATTACTTAATTGAAGATGAACTAGAATAATTGGAAGCAGTAATTGGATGTATGGCAGAATATACTTTTTCACTTAAAAATTTACTCGTTGATTTAATCAAATAATCGCGAATCGGGGAGGGATTTATCCCTACATTCTCCATGGCCAGGAGAACGCCTCCTACAACCGGAGGTGACGAAAGACGAACCAAGCGAGCTTTTGGAGCTTCTGAATTTATTACCTGTCGCATGGGTCCAATAATCATTTCATCCATCTCATACAGACTGCCCACTAAAACGACTTCAAACTCCATATGTTCGATACTTAGCTGGCGAATGACCGCGACCGCGGTGTGACCTAGCTCGCTGCCAGCCCATTGGATGATTGATAGAGCCACAGGATCACCCAAGGTGGCGACGCGAAAGATTATGGGTGCGAAATCAGAGCCAAGGAAATAGTCTCCCATCTCTAACCCTTCGATTAACGCGGGGATATCCTTCGCACCAGTCAATTGCAGGAATTCAGTAGTGAGCTGGGTTTTTGGGCCACGTCTCGTCCATTCATGAGCGATGGCAGCCAATGCCCGATCAACCAGGCTGCCTGCACCACCATGCTCTCCATAACCCACGCCAGTTACACGACCTACATTATGATGTTCATCCCACCCCCAGCAATTGGTACCGGTACCAGCTACGACGGCCACACCCCACCCCTGAGATGCACCCGCTAATAAACCGATGATGGTGTCATTGACAGCTTCCACTGGTGCGGATAAACCGATGGTTTGGATCGCATCCAATGTGGGTTGGCGTTCTGATGGCCAGTCATAGCCAGCGACACCAAAACCCCCGGCAGAGATCTGATCCTTCGTAATCCCAGCCAACAAGACAGCCTTATCAGTCACGGTTTGCAAGGCGGTACGCAAACCCTCATAACCAACCTCTTCATGGTTCCCAGGACCATATGTACCAAAACCCACTGCATTACCATCACCGTCAGCAATTAGTGCGTGAGATTTTGTGCCACCGATATCGACGCCAAGAAAATAAGCAGGCATATCTCACTCAACCTTTATCACTGTTCCTGTTTTTGAACTTTTATAAGCTGCATCTACTATTTTCATATTTATCCAACCCTCCAGACCGCCTGGGATTGGAACGTGATGCTCGTGAATACAATGGATAAAGTATCTCATCTGGTCATTATACAGGCTTTGTGGGGCATGGTTTATGCGTGGGTGGGGAAACCCAGGGATCGTCTTTTCCGGATTGGTCGAGTACATAGGTTGGAAAAACTTGTCCAAACCCGCTTGTCCCATAAAGCTGGGTAGCTGCTTGAGGGCCATCGGTGTGTGGCTGCCACCAGCCAGACTCGATATAGGATACTGTTCCACCTTCCCAATTTATGATCAATATGCCGGTATCATCTACATCATAATTTTTATAAAATGTGCCAATTTGAGCATAGACTGATTCAGGTTGAGGGTCACCCAGCAAGAAACGCGTCGTATCAATCGCATGAACACCCATGTCAGCCATGGCGCCCCCACCAGCCAGCTTCTTTTGAGTGAACCACCCTGAAGGTCCCCAAAGTTGATGAACGCCGTACCCCTTGGTGCGGATAATTCTTCCAAGGCGTCCAGTTTCCGATTGTCGTTTCAACCAGAGCACTTCGGGATCAAACCGAAAGCAATGAGCAACCATAAGCAAAGCACCAGTAGTTTGACTAGCTTCAAGCATTTGAAGAGCTTCTTCGGCATTCATCGCCATCGGTTTTTCTACCATCACATGCACACCGGCTTTTAGGGCAGCAATTGCTTGTGGTGCATGTAAATAGTTCGGTGTGCCGATCACCAGTGCGTCAATGCCACCGTCATTCAGAATCTGGTCAATATTTTCATAGGAGTGCTTGAGGTTGTAATCTTTAGCAAATGATTTTGCAGAAGCAGAATATCTATCCACTACAGCAACCAGGTTAACATCCGTAAGCGATAATGCAGCAGCTGCATGGATTTTTGATATGTAACCTGCTCCAGTGATGGCAAGCCTGATCATTATTTATCGTCCATTAAGAATCGTTATTGGTATTTTCACGCCGATAAATCAAAGCGATCGCGGCGATAAACCCTGCGATAACCCAGAAGTAAGGCATGGCGAACGAGTCGATGCTTAAACCTTCACCAATGAAAGCTAAAAGGGCAAGCTGCCCTGCGAATGCAAAGGTCTTGATCGTAGCATCGTGATTATGCTGCGAAAATCTTGAAGATTGGAAAAGGATATAAAACCAGCTGAGGAAAAGTGAAAAACCGATCAACCCGGTTTCAGCCAACAAGCGAAACCAAAAGCTTTTTACATTGGGGAGTTGGGTCAGGTAATACAGAACGTTTCGGATTTCAAAGGTTGCCCAACCCACCGAGGGCGCATATTTTGGGAAGAAAAATCCAGCGTTTCCCAAGCCGACCCCCAGCCAGGGATACTGGTTAAAGACATTCCACCCGTTCAGCCAGTAAACCATCCTCTCCAGGAAAATAAACCGATGACTTAGCTCGATGAGGGTACTTTGATCCAAGGTAACGAGGCCGACGATTTCTTGGATGGTAGGGGGCTTATTGATCAGAGTGGTGAGCCTTTTATCTCGCTGTATCGCAAAGAAGAAAACCCCAACGAATATAAGGGTATAGACCAAAGCGATCGATAAGCTGGTGATCAAACGAATCCAGGTCTTGGAGGATTCCCGCTGGAGGAATACTTTCCACTTCGAGATGTGCTCTACAATTTTGCGATGAAATAGCAGGTTCAATCGCATGAAGAGGTAAGCGATCATTAAAGAGGAAAGAAATCAGCCCGATTCGCGGAGAGCTAAGGAAGAATGTTACCAACCCAAACACTAACAGGACATTTTCTACGGAGATATGGAACACCCTCAATTTAAAAGCCGATGTCTTGTGATATGAGGCGGCTATCCAGATAGGCAGATAAATCATGACCATCTGGTGAGCAAACCAGGAGGCTTCGTAAGTCAATCCATTGACACGACCATATTTGGGAGTAAATGAGACTGGCGTAATAACAAACCAAGATTGGATTTGATTCAACCAATAAGGGTACTCATTAGCATGCCTGAGAATAAAATATGCCTGTATTGCGGTCCAAATCAGGGATATGATGCCGCCAATCGTTATATATTTCCAGCTTTTTTTTAATGTCTCAGTATTTTTTACCCAGGATGTGATTACCAGGAAAAATGTGATACCAACAGCAAGTGTAATCAGCCCCCGGATTTCCTGCCCGGGAAGAGATTTTCCTTTAAAACCTGGTACATAGAAAAAATAAGCGGCAGCACACGATATGATTGCCATCAAGGTAAATACGACCAAGGGAATCGTTTCTTTAGGAAGCTCGCCTTTACGGATGACTAGTGGCAGCACCCAAATTAAAAGAAGGATTAATAATGGCAATATCGAGAGAGGAGCGACCAGTCCTCCATACAGAGATGATAATAGCGGAAAAGAAGTTAATGGAAGGCAAATGAGTGCGATTGCCCAAAGAATCTCACATACCTTCTCCAAGCTTTTTCCGAACGAGCTTGATATTTCCATTATTCAATCATCCCTAAAGCAATTATCGGGTGGCTTTATCGGTGAATAATTGACTATAGATCCTGAAGGGATTTCTTTGAAGCATGGCTTAAGCGGGTTGAAATGATGATCCCCGTGATAAAACCGATCAAAGCACCTGCCAGCACCAAATTGTTGCGCCCATATAAAACTGGTTGCTGAGGAGTGAGCGCTTGTGATGGGGGTTGGAAAATCACATAGTCTGGTGCTTTTCCAGATGCCTGCCAGGAGAGCATAGCCTGGTAACCGATCTGTGCCCAAGAGTTGACAATTGTTTGGGCTTCCAATGGCTCTTCACTTCGATAACGAAGCTCCCATAGATCGTGCTTGCGTTCGATGGTGCTATTTTGAAGCAAATCCGTAGCCGTCAGAGATTTTCCGAATGTCTTTGCCTGGATAATGACGTTATTAATCACTTCTGGTGAGAGCAATGCCCCTTCTGTAGTACCTAATGCCATATCTTCATTATATTGGATCAAATCTTCCTTTACTTCCTGGAGGGGAAATCGGGTTAAATCAATGGTGACAAAGTACGTTGCGGTCGCTTCATACACAGGTGGATGAAAATGGAAGAAAACAAAACCCAGCGTACCTCCCAATATAGTGGCAAGCAGAACAAGCCACCATAAATTCAACACACGGATGAAGTATTTATATGGAGAAAATTCATTTGAAGTCATAATGCAGAATTATCATTCTGGATAAAAATATCTGTAGAGATGGCTGATAATCAATAGATTCTAACACAAGCCGTCATTTAACCATAAAGACCGGATGTTCAAGGCATCCGGTCTTATATTGCTGATATGAAAAGAAATTATGGTGTGGGGGCGGGAGTCTCTGGGCGGGTCAGCGCTGAAACATCACCACCAACATCCTGGAGACTATCATACAGGATCTGTAGCATGTATTTGCCATTGTGGGTAAAAGCACCTGGATCTTTGTTGACCCATTGGTAATTGTAAGCAGCACGGAGCAAACGAGGCGTCCAGGTGGAATAACGATTGGAGCTAGCTACCTCGTCAGGATCAGCAACACTATCTGCGTTGGTATCGATAAAGTAATACGGATTGGCACCCGGAGAGTACACGATAGGTGTGCCAGCAGTGTCAGCTGCGTACTTCTGTATTGCAGCATAGAGTAAATCTGACATTGTATTTACTTCATCGTACATGCCTTCAGTGATACTGGCATCGCCATCATAGTCGGTGGTACCCATGCGGATGGTTTCCGGATCGGCATTGGCACCATGGCAACCAGTGCAGAGCTGTGTGTTGACAGCCAATGAATGGATGTTATGGCAGGAGACACAAGTTAAACCCGAAGTAACCACATGTGGGTGTGGACCCAGGTAAGTCTTGCCATCATACTCGTACGCACCTTTCGCTTCCGTACCCCATAAGGTGGCACCCGCACCGAAGTAATGCGGGTTACTGAAACTCAACCCATCAACGACAGTATCAGGTGGATTATCACCAATGGCTCTATTTACACTTACTGTAGACTGACGACCCTGGTGGCATTCCATGCAAAGGTTTGCTGGAACACCCTCGCCAAAGGTAAGGACGGCACCACTGGGGAATTTGACCGCGGGTACAGCATAGGTGGCAGGGAAATTGGATCCATCGTGACAGGTAGTGCAGGCCAGTCCTTGGGAGACCGGCTGACCAATCGTGACACCGGTAACACCATCACTGGAATTAGAAGCTTCATGTATGAAGAGTGGCAGACCTGTAGCTGAATGGCACTTAGAGCATGAGGCTGAGACTTCACCTTCTTCGTCCCAATGGCGGAATTGTTCTTCGGTGGCAGCAAAGTGACCAGCATCAATACGGTGAGCATTGGTGAGGTCAATCGGACTGGAGAGTTTAGTGTTCAGGTCCGCAGTTGAGTCATACAACAGTTCAATGATGTATTTTGCATTGTGGGCGAAGGCACCTGGATCCTTGACAGACAGCTGGTAATTGTAGGCGGCTTTAAGCAACCGAGCAGTCCAGGAAGCATAACCATTATCCGAATTAAGCTCTTCCGTATCAGCTGTGCCATTCTCATTGGTATCGATGAAGAAGTATGGATAGCTACTCGGATCGTAAACGATCGAGGCGCCGGCAACTTCTTTACCATATGCCTGAATTGCCTCCATCAGCAGACCTTGAAGTCCTGAAATCTCAGCAGCAATGCCTTCAGTGACATCTCCGTTTCCATTGTAGTCTTCAAGGGAGCCGTTCATGCGGATGTTTTTCAAATCATCTTCTGAGGTGACATTTGTATGGCATTCCTGGCATTTCTCAATTCTGATTTCGAGTGTGTGTTGATTATGGCAACCGATGCAGGTATTTAGTCCACCAGCATGGAGGAATTTACCGTCATAGGAATTCCCTGCATACTGATAACCACCTGCAGCAACATTGCCATACAGTGTTGCAGCTGCGGCGAAATAGTGAATGTTGGTGAAACCCAAGTCAGCGCTAACGGTATCCAGGGTGTCAGTCAATACATTGGTTGCAATCGCCTTATCGATTGTGGAACCAGATGCACGTCCCTGATGGCATACCATGCAGCGAGCTTCAGGTCCGAGATTCTCAACGACTGCGCCGGAGGGGAAGGTGACGGCCGATAACGCCAATGCAGCATCATTGTGACATGCGATGCAGGTGATGCCATTGCTGACTGGCTGGGCTGCATCCACAACACCGGCAGCACTACCATCAGCTCCTAAATAATCCATGTAACCCGTTGGTGTATGGCACCTGGCACAGTTGGTGGGGACTTCCTGCGGGTCTTCCTCATCCCAATGGCGGAAAGCTTCGGCAGTTGCACTCGGCATGTGCGGAACCGACCCATGCCTGCTCAAATGGAACATCAGCAACCACGGGGGTTGGGCACGCCGGAGCCTCAGGACAAGCTTCGGGGGTTGGACAAGTGGGACACGCTTGGAGGGTCGGAATCACAGCGGTGGCTGTCGGTGGGGTCGAACATGCTGCTATTGCTAATGCCAGGCCGATCAGCAGCAATCCGACAAAAAGATATTTCTTGTAATTCATAAATTTCTCCTCATGAGGGAATAGAAATTTTTACAACAAATATATGAATGGGTGATAAATCTGGTATGGTAAATATGGCTCCTCCTTTTGTAAGTACCCTAAGGCGATTTCTGATTGGGCTACGTTAAATCAGCCATATCTGATAGTTGAAAACACTATTAACCATAGGCTGAATACCCTATATAATTCTACCACAAAATTAGGGTAAGATGAGTAGTTTGTATGAATTATTACAAATAAAAGATTGGCTACAAAGATAGAATAAAATATTGGTTAAACAAAACTTGCGCCATGGGCGCCATTGTGGTTGAACCCAGCGCAAGTTGGTAGTATGAATATGGCTTTGCTACCCTAATTTACTTTCTCTGTTCCTCTGCTTTATTTGCATTTTGAGCAAATAAAAAGATGGTCAGGATTACGATCATGCCAATCACCATTCCTGCAATCTCAGGCCAGCGGGCAGAAAATTCCAGAACCAAACCCCGTCCACCCACCGAAATCTTACGGCTAAAATTACTGATCGCATTGATAATTTGGGTTAAGTTCTCTGTTAGATAAGCCACTCCGATGAGTGCCAGGATCGTGAATGGGATGGCAATAACAAACGTCCAAAATGTAGCCATAAATTGTACCTTACGCATATTGACCTCCTCAACGGATAAACCTACCTGTTCATATCTACACTTATCATAAAGAATTAAGGGGCTTGCGTCAATAGGGGCAGTATGGGATTTATTTGTAGTGAAATAGACCTATTTTCAAGGTACGATAATCCCCTTACGTATGGCGTATTTCACCAATTCACTTCGTGAATGAAGCTCAAGTTTACGCATAAGATTTTCACGATGACGTGCGACAGTATGTTTGCTGATCTGTAAAGATTCACCGATTTCGTCATTGCTTAATCCCTCCGCCAATAGACTCAATACCTCCTGCTCACGTGTTGTAAGACCATCCAATGATGCTTTTTCATTCTCCTGAGATGAACGGCCAAGGAAATCAGCCACCAGGGCTTTTGCCAAGGATGGATAAATATAAATCTCGCCAGCAAATGCAGCTCGTATGGAGGTGATCAGATCTTCTGGAGCAGCCCGTTTTGGAACGTATCCCGAGGCACCAGCCTGCAGCATTTCAAAAAAGTATTGCTCATCCTCGTGAATGGTCAGTGCAACCACCGAAATATCAGGAAACTCTTCCTTGATCCGCTTGGTAGCTTCAATCCCTGAGATATCTGGCAATGTAATGTCCATCACCACCACATCGGGTGAAAGCTCTTTAGCTTTTTCAAGGGCTTGAAGACCACTATCTGCTTCTCCAACAATTTTCATATCCGGCTGGCCTTCCAGAAGCATTCTCAGACCGGTGCGGACCACTTGATGATCATCAACGAGTAAAAGTTTAATATCAGGCATTTTCTCTCTCTCCGACTATGGGTACATTCACTTCTATTAGGGTGCCTTTTCCTGGATGAGATAATATATTACAAGTTCCACCTACAAGTGCAGCACGTTCAACCATTCCCAATAATCCCCAAGCAGTTGGTTTTCCAGGCTTTTTTTTCAACTCCACATCGGTATTAAAACCCTGACCATTATCCTCAACTCGGAGATAAATGTTATTTTCGGGGTAGTCCAATTGAATATCAATGCGGTCGGCATTGGCATGACGAACGACATTCGTTATTGCTTCCTGGGCGATCCTGAACACGACTGCCCTAATATCAGAGGATAATTTTGGTTTGCCGCCATGATTGACAATATTTATGGTTATTCCAAAGCGAGTGCTGATATCGTTTGCGTACCAGCGCAGTGCAGCCAGCAAACCTAAATCATCCAATTGAGGGGGATGGAGACCTGAGACCATGCGCTGAAGCTCTTCTACCCCAGTCATCGCTAATTTTTCAAGCTGATTTGCCTGTTCAATTGCCCGATTGCGATTGGTAGAAATCGTCTCAGACATACCACGTAAACCCATTCCCAAGGCAGTCAAAGTCTGACCAGTCTCATCATGCAGCTCGCGGGCGATACGCTGCCGTTCAGATTCCTGGGCGATGACTGTTCGGTGGAGCAATTCCGCACTCAGTTCGTCCAAACGTTGCTGCTCAGCGAGCTGTGCATTACGAAGCTCTTCAATGTGCCGGTTACTTTCCACCTCAAATGCACGGAGAGAACGGGTTATGAAAATCGCAGCCATTGTAGCTGTGACGGCTCGAAAAACTTGCACCGGAAACCCAAACCAGCGAAGAAATACTTCTGAATTTAGAATACTGGATGGGAAGATGATGCTGGGAGAAGCGAATAATTGGCCAATACCCCCGTACAATCCGAAAGCAATAGCAGCCAGGATGACATCACGGCCAAAACTTGACATGCCAGCCTGAATGAATTTCCGGCGCTGAATGATCAATCCCCAAACAGTCAAACCAGCTCCAGGGATCGCCAATGCATAGCGGGTATAAACATCAGCTGCAATAGCACGTGTTTGACTGGTGGGTTCATTTATGACAACCCCGAGTAAACCAATCACCCAAATGGCAGTGATGGTTGATAACATACCGATATATAACTTGCGCTTTCCAAGGCCAGTAATGAGGCGCGCTCCAAATGCGATTAAAAATAGAAATGAGGTGGCCAATGCAATCAAGACGAACGGGTAAAATCCACGCAGGGGTGTAGGGTCCGGAAATTCGATCACGAATGATCAGGAACATTTCAAACCATTCGTGAGATACCATGGATCAACCCGAAACCAACTAACGGGCGTAATGCGCGTGCAAAGTCAAGTTTTGAGGAGTGCCCAAATTCAAGGAGAACAGCCAACCCCATTACGAAGAAGGACAAACCGTAGAAAAAATATACAACAATAATATTACGGGTAAAAAATTCAGCCATTGATCCTTTTACTCTGGTGCACCTGCAGCGATCCAATCCAGGATGATCTGAATGGTTGCATCAGGGAGTTTCCCACCAGGAGGCATGATAGCTCCACTCGTGGCTGTTCCCTGAAGTATTTGAGCCAGCAAGCTATTCGCCACATCTCCAGGGATAACCACAGGCGCATGGTCACCTGTCGTCATTACTGCCTGGTAACTTGAACCATCCCAGCCACCTAATGTACCATGGCACATGGTACAATTCTGCTGAAAGATGGGCATGATATTCGCTTCAAACGTGAGAGAACGCTGGGGTTGGCTGAATGGTAGGAGTTGGTTGGGATGAAGTTTGCGGTGGGGGGAACTGGCGGATTATCGCAACCAATCCCTGGATCTGGCCGTCAGAAAGCATGGAGCCAAAAGCCAAGCATGGTGGTATTTGGTATGCCCTTGACTGATCACATCATAAATTTCCTGGTCGGTATCATCTGACAGTTCGTTTAATGCTGGTCCAATTGATCCTTCACCATTCCTGCCCATGACATTGGGCACATATCGTTGTATAAATATCGGCTGCAGAAAGGGTTACGGTGGGGATGGTAAATTGCGGGAGGGTGGTTACCGGTGGGTTTGCCTGCCAGGAACGCAAGTAAGCGACAATAGAATTGATCTGATCATCATCCAAGTTACCACCATTCGCTGAACCAAATGGAGACATGCCCTGGTCAGGTTGTCCCTGGGAGATGATCTGGAACAAGGTAGTATCATCGCGGGTATTCAGGAATTCTGCTGTCCCGATGGCGGCAATTAATTGGTTAGGGTTGGCGGGGTTCGGGCCTCCTTCTCCCAACTCGCCATGGCAGGGAGCGCAGTTCTGTGCGAAGAAGGTTTGACCGCGTTGAATGGATGTTCCCTGAGAAGAATTTATAATATAATTCACCAGTGCATCGATTTGAGCCTGGGTCAGCACACTTCCCCAGACAGGCATGGTTTGATGGGCACCTCCAGTGGCAATAATTTGGCGGGCTTGATCGACGTCAGGGGCAAGGGGTACAAGGATCTCCATGGCAGGTGGAGCAGTATTGGTTGAATAATGCCTGTCCATCTGGCACAGAAGCCGGATTCACAACGTAATTAGCAAGGGTATCGATTTGGGAAGCGGTAAGTGTATTCTGCCATGCAGGCATGGTAAGATGTTGCCCGCCCTGAACGATGGTTTGGCGTAATTGTGCTTCATTCCCAGAATAAGCGACGGATTGCCCATGGCAGGGAGAACAATAAATGGTAAATAAGCGTTGTCCATCTGGGGCAATCAAGAAATTCAGCAATGTTGTTTTTTCGTCCGCAGTTAAGCTTGTTGACCAATCAGCAGCCTGAAGATTTGCATGAGGGGTAAAATTGAGACCATCATCAATTGAATTTTTTAGATCAAGCGGATTGCCGCCCACCAGGTCTTCCACTTTATGGCAAGAGCCACAATTCGTATTGAAAAGCTGGCTTCCACCTGGGGAGAGGATAAAGCCAGCCAGCTCATCGATTTGATCGGAGGATAAATCTCCATTCCAGGCAGGCATCCCGGCATGGGAACCCTGGGCAATCAAGTTATGCAGATTGGTTCCACGTGGCACAGTGATAGATGTACCATGGCAAGGTGCACAATTTTGAGAATAAAGCAGGGCGACCGGGTCACCCTGCGTAGCCTGGGTCGGGGGAGGTGCTTCCCGAACCGCCAGGATGGTGAGCGTAACTATACCTGCCACAGCCAACAGTGTGACCCCAGTAACAATCGGTCGATCGAGGAAGTGGCGTTTGGTGTTTCGATCCAGGATTGGTAATAAAAACAGCACGATGATGGCAATGGCAGGGATCAACACAACACCTACCACTTCAAGCTTGCCCGGGAAATATTTTAATAGCTGGAACAGGAATAAGAAGTACCATTCTGGTCGAGGAGTGTAGGAGGTATCAGCGGGATTCGCACGTGCTTCAAGGGGTGCGCCGATGAAATATGCCAGGCCGATTAATATCAGGAAGACGATAAAGGATACAATGACATCCTTAAAAATGATGTCCGGAAAAAATGGGACACCCTTTTCCTTCTCTTCGTGATATTTTTCCAGATATTCTTGTTTTTCCTTCTCGTTCATTGCTCACTCCCCTCTCTTTGGCATCGCGCTAATGCCATTACGGATGACCAGGTAAAGATGGATCCCGATAAGAAGAAGTAACAGGCTGGGGAGCACCCACACATGCGTACCAAAGAAGCGCACCAAGGTGACTGCAGAAATCTCACTTCCACCTCGTATGATGCGCAGGAGATAATCCCCAATGAGTGGAGGGGTTCCGGCAATTCGGGTGCCGACGGTGGTCGCCCAATATGCTTTCTGGTCCCAGGGTAAGAGATAACCGGTAAAACCAAAACCAATCACCACCAGAAGCAGGATGACACCTGTAAACCAGGTCACTTCACGTGGATATTTATATGCTCCGAACAGGATCACCCGCAACATGTGCAGAACGACCAGAACAATCATGGCACTGGCTCCCCAATGGTGAAGCCCACGGATCAACCAGCCTAATGGGACCTGGGTGGTGATATATTGAACGCTATCATACGCATGGTCTGGTGTGGGTACGTAATATATCGTCAGTAATATTCCGGTAATTGCCTGATTGACAGCTACAAAGAGCGATGCGCTGCCGAGGGTATAGAACCAATTTACCTTTGGAATCTTGCGTAGAAAGATTGCCTCCCAAACCTTTCGCCAGGAGGTGCGTTCATCAAGCCACTGATTGATTTTAGTTATCATATCAGCCTCCTACCAGAACAAACAATTGATCATTCTCGACCTTGACATCATAGCGGTTGAGAGGACGGGGAGGTGGTCCTGCAACGACATTGCCTGAACTATCAAATACTCCATTATGGCATGGGCAGAAGAAGTGGTTTTGATCAGCTATCCACCGTATATGGCAGCCTAAATGAGTACAGATATTTGACATGGCGATATAAGTGCGACCATCTGTAGACAGCACATATACCGAGATTTCTTCTGAATTTTCAATCCAGCCTGTTTGGGTTTGGATCGTAAATGTGAAAAGCGTAGGGGTACCCAACTCCACCTTGGAGGTTGGACCTAAGCGCATCCATGTTTGGGTTTGTTGGCTTTTTAATGATGGACCGACAACATATGCAACGGCAGGCACCCCGAAACCAATTCCGATTAACCCCCCAATTCCCCAGATGGCTGTTTGCATAAAATTACGCCGGCTGAGTTCTTTCGATTCACCCATACTTCACCTCCTTTGGCAATCGTCAGGTGATTATTTATTTTTCTGGTGCTCCTGCATTAATCCAATCAATGACCAGTGTTAATTCTTCGGGTGTTAATTGGCCGAAATGGGGTTGGGCACCGGATTGTTTTTGGACCAGCAGACTACCATTGGCATCACCCGGGATGATCACAGGACCATTCGTTCCGCCTTGCATGGCTCCCTGATAGGTAGTCAAATTCAAGCCTTGGATACCATTCTCAGCATGGCATGCTCCACAGCGAGATTGCAATAAAGGTCCGATGGTTGCATCATAAGTCAGTGGACCAGTCAGGTTCAGTGGAGACGGTGTGGGCGTTGGAGGTAATGATGAGAGTATCGTCTGACGTAAGGCAGGAGCATCAAACCCAGCAAATTTCCAGACGGTTCCATGGCAGGCACTATTGGAGCAGAATGAGGAATTATCGGTACCACCAGGATTGCTGGTGGTATGACAATCACTGCAGGTCTGATTGAATACCTGGTTATGCATTACGATCCAATTCGCATTTAGATGTGATTGAGGTTCTGGACCGCGAGAGATCTCAAGATCGGCAACAAATTCAGATGGACCTGCCACCACCGGGATGGTGTGACAAAGATTGCATTCCAACCGGATGGCTTTCTGTTGTGTATCCATGTGTTTACCATCGTGGCAGCGAAAACATCCTGCGAAATCCATGTGGCCGAGATTATTAGGATGGGTATCCCAATCTGATATTTGATCCAGATTGACTGATGAGGTATATATATTCTGGATATAAGATGATTGCTGATTGGATAAGATTAAAGTTAGCAGCATAGTAATCGGGATAATATGCCTGGTAATAATTATCCAATCCAGCGATGCCATTAAGCCCAGCTTGTTGTGATGTGTAGGAAGTGCGATAAGACTTCAATCCCTTTTGCCCGGATATCAGGAATGGTTTTGTCGATGAAGCCTCGAGACAAGGCTGCATCCATCTGGTCTGCAGGCATGGGAACCAGGTGAGTGACCCGATTATGGCAAGTTACGCAATCCATCTCATGCAGCTCAGATTCCTTGATGTTCGCAGGATTGAAACTGGAAGCAATATCGGTATATTCTGTATAAGTGCCATCACTGTTATAAACACGGATATAGGGGATATTTTGCTGTAATTCATCGGTGGCATAATACAGGACCCGATTTTCCACATGCCAATGGATGCCCTTTCCCAAGACCCTGACGGGTGTTACCGCCACCCGTTTTCAGACTGATGAAGATGCTGTAGGGGGTATTATCGATATTATTTTGAAAGCGCTTATCCTCACGCAGGCTATCATCGGAGAATTTATCCGGGTTATGACATTTTTCGCAAGTATCACGGGCAGGACGCATATTGGTTGCGTAGATTGGATAGTTATAATTTTGAAATACAGTGGCTATAACATGGCGTAAATCACCAGCCTTACGGGTGATCTGGGTGGCAATGAACCCACGACCAATATGACACTCAACACAATCAACTCGGGCATGAGGTGAGGCGAGGTAAGCAGTGTATTCAGGAGGCATAGTATGGCAGGTAGTGCCACAAAATTGTGGACTGTTGGTATATTGCCAGCCATAAGCAGCTCCAACGAGCACTATAAGAGTCAGCACACCCAAGATTGCATAAGGCAACACTCGAATCCACGTTTTTGCTTCAGGAGGCGGAAAGAAGAAATTATGCAAGGCTTTTCCTAAGCGATTGAAGAAATTTCTCATGGTTGTACTCCATCATTTCTCAGGGGCACCAGCTTGAATCCAGGCAATGACTTGATTCAAGCTCATCAATAGTCAGCTGCCCGGGGTGATTTCCAAGGGATTGCTTTTGGACAAGGACGCTATTATCCGGGTCACCAGGGATGATTGCTGGACCTGAATTGCCACCTTTAAGTGCATCTTGATATGTAGAAAGGCTTAACCCACCTACTTTGGTCATTCCATGACAGGTACTACAGCGGTTCCTGAACAGCCCTGAGAAAAATCCATCCCAGGTCATCGCACCCACTTCAGCACCAGGAGCAAGTGTGGGTGGAGGTGTGGGCGAAGGTCTCGGAGTGGGGGTGACGGGTACGTAGACCTGGGCAGTTTCGCCCTGGGGGATGGTCGTGATAGCTGTGACTTCGAAATTTGCGAATTTATAGATACCAAAGCCGAATGCGACGGTGAATACAAGTGCAGCAGGGAAGAAGATCTGCTGCCGACGCCTGAGTACTTTCAGGAGCGGTCGTTTTTTCAGATTGCCCTGCTTCGATCTGGGCAAGCTCGCCAGGATGTTCATGCATCATTTCAGTGTGGGTCAGCTTCCCGGTGAACATGCTCTTATTGAAATGCTTAATGTGGACGTGGTAGAAATGCCAAATAACGATTGCCAAGACTGCCAGGATTGCCTCTGCTCCATGGGCTGCCTTGGCAGCTGGGATGAAATCTCCAGGTAATAAACGGGTGGTTGAGAGGGGGTTCCACATCATAAAGCCAGTCAGTCCCATAATCACCGTTCCCCAGACGACTGCCAGGTATTCAACTTTTTCGGCGTAGTTATATCGACCGTAATAAGCACGATGTTTTCGAAATCCAAGGAAATATAAAATATCCTGGAAGAGATGCTGAATATCCTCGATCACTGGCAGCATCGTCCAGCGGACCCGTAAGACGAAAACTTTATAAGCCAGAACAATGACATGATAACCACTCACAATCATCATGACGATGGCACTGGAATGGTGGATGATGCGTACCCTTTCAATTCCACCTAAGATAAGGATCAATGTATCACTTATCTGGCTTGGCTGAGAACTTTTGGATTAATCCTGTGAGACCCAAGATGGAAAAAGACAACAAGAAAACGATATGTTCTATGCGCTGGGAAATGTCAAACCGTGTATAGGTGACTTTGTCGTCAGAATGTGTGACTTTGGATGGAGTATCCATGGTTGTGTTAGTCATGGTTAGCCTCCTCGCGATTCTGCGCACCCTGCTCGTTTTGCTCGTCATGCTCGCTACGCTCGCTTGACTCGTTCTGATCGATGCGCTCGCTTTGTTCACTCTGCCCGGTTAGCTCGTTCTCCTCGCTTGGCTCGTCATGCGGTCGCTAGGCTCGCTCGACTCGATCGATGCTCGCTTCGCTCGCTTGACTCGGTTTTAAGATCGATTCATGCTCAGGTTGAGGTGGCATTGTGGTAGCATCGATAGGTGCTTATGGTTGGGTTTCCACAGGTTGTGGTTTTCGGTAGGGTTTACCTCGACGTGTTTTACATAGATCGAATGACCAACATCAAGTCCAACCAAGGCCACCATCCCACCCAGAACCAAGGGGATGAAAAATTTATAAAATAAATTCACATAATAGACCAAGGAATAATGCTGTGGAGATGGGATGTAATGCGACATCCAGGCACTTGGAAAGTTGCTGGTGGCATCAGGATGGCATACTTTACAGCGCACTAATAGATTCTGCTGCATCTCTATCCCAGTCTGTGGGTCATCGACCCGAGAGATATCATGAATTCCATGGCAGTCATAACAAACCGGTTTATTGGTGGGAGCGTCAGGGGATTGTTTTTCGAACAAGGTCACCGTAGTGCCGTGAAAATCAGCCACATAGGTATTCAAAACATTTGTTGAAATTCCATATTTATCCATAATTTCTGGATTGGTATGGCAACTGGCGCACAGTTCAGGTGATTTCAAGCGAAACGCAGTTGTGGTTGGGTTTTCGATATTATGAACTCCATGGCAATCGATGCAGGTTGGTACATCGGTATTTGTTTCTTCAGTCAGAGCAGCACCATGGACGCTGGTGCGGTACTTTTGATAAATGGCGTAATGGCATCTGGAACATGTGAGTTGGGATATTTAATCGTGCATCTGGCAAGTAGTTCATGCGTTTCTGATCGGTCCATTGGTGGACGTAATGTGATCCATGACAATCGGTGCAAACGGCAGCTTCCCGTATTCCGGCTGCCTGAGCAGCAGCATGAACGCTGTCCATGGTCAGATTGTATTCCCCTGAATGGCAGCGGTCACATACGTCAGTTAAGTTGTAGGGTGACATCACGCAGATCGTTTGCAGTGAATGCCGGATGTGGATAATCTCCCAAGTTCGTGTGGCATTGGACACAGGCATAACCATTCTGACCATGGATCGAAGTGACATAAGTATCAGGGTTGACATACAGGTCCAGGATATCCCCATTCTGAAGGGTCATTGAAAGTCCTGGTTGTCCATGACACTCCAGACATACATCATTGCCTACAATGGGTCCAGTATCTTTCAAGTCGGGTAAAACCTGGACTGAAGTGATGCTTTGGAGCTCTTGCTTAGAAGGTGAAGCATTGACATTAGTGAAGATAAAAAACAGAGACAGGCTACAAATGAGGATCGCAGCCAAAAGATATAAAAAAAGATGTATTCTTACAGGCCTCATGACTTCATGTCTCCTGAATCCTGATCGGAACGAGGCTCGACGAACCAGCTGGTTATATTCAAGCGAATGATATGTACGCATATCATCTTCATTGAGCCAACCGGAGAATATGCTCAAATTAAGTCTCTCGAAATGTACATGGTAGAAATGCCAAAGCACGATGAATATGGTAGTGACGATGGCTTCTGTGCTGTGAGCCATGATGGCGGCAGGGATTATCCCTCCTGGAAGGAGCCGTGTGATGACTCTCTGGGAACCACATGATAAATCCGGAGATAATCATGATCCCGATGCCGAAAAGAATAGGAACCAATAGGTTACCTTTTGCTCGAAGTTATATTTGCCAAAAGCTGGTTTTTGTTTCTTGATATAAAGCAGATAAAGCAACATATTCCAGGCATCTTTTATATCCTGAAGGGTGGGAAGCATATCACCGGGTAATTTTCGGCGGGCAATCAGATAGACAGCTTTACCCAGATGATATAAAACCAAGGCAGTGAGTACCAGTGCGGTGATATGGTGAATTTGCTGGATTGTATTCAACCTGTCGGGTGAAGATATGATTGCCTGGCTCCAGACCGTTGTATTATATTTTTGGGGCAAACCGGTTAGCAGATAAAATTGCAATACAAAGGAGTAAAATCGCATGCTCCCAGCGTTGGCTGACTTTGAAGCGAGGAAATGTTCGCACCAGGTTAACGCGCTTATTGGGTGAGGAAGGGGTCGGATTCTGTTGGCTCTTCATAAGCTCCTCCTCACCCGATCGACCATGAACCTGATAAATTGCAGGGCTACATATATCCCACAGATCCACAGGATCAGGGGAGTAAAGATTGAGTAAAACGAATCCACATAAAAGAGAAACGGTGTTCGCTGCAAGCTGACTTTATAATGACCTGTCCAGGCTCCTGTCCAATTTGGTCCGACACCAGGGTGACATTTCTGGCAGGTCACCAGCAGATTTTTAGGATTGACCGATGAGTTTGGATCATCTGGTTTCAAGATATTGTGGATGCCATGGCAATCGGTACAAATGGCTGAATTGTGCTGGACAGTAGGCCAGCGGGCCTGGTATACAGAGACATCCACTCCATGCCAGGAAAGACTGTATAAGCTATACACGTCTGCTGAAAGACCATATTTGCCATCATTTCCTGGTTGGCATGGCAGCTGGCGCAAAGATCAGGTTCTTCAACCCGGAATTGCTGGGTGCGTGGATCCTGGATGTTATGCACTCCATGGCAAGTCGTGCAGACAGGAACATCTGGATTGGATTCCTGCGCCAGTGCATTTCCGTGAACGCTTGATTGATAAATCGTAAATTCTTGAGTATGGCAATTGCCGCAGGTTGCAGGGATTAATGTGCGGGGTTCGTCTGGGGGGTGGATATAATGTGATCCATGACAATCTGTGCATATAGGTGCGTTGAGATTCCCCGCTGTTGCAGCTCTGGCATGCATGCTGTCCAAGGTTCTTGATGTAATTATCTGGATGGCATTTCTGGCAAGCCTGGAGTAATAAGACCGTGGATAACTCACGCCTGGTCTGGTAATTAATCGCTGGGTGTGGGATAGGTGGTAATATTGGTGTGGCATGCTTCACATTCAATCCCATTCGGACTATGAACAGAGGTTTGTAACTCTTCTGAATTGATATATAGGGAAAGAACCTCTCCACTTGGGAGGGTCATGCTCAAGTCAGGATTCGAATGACAGCTTAAACAATATTCTTCGGTCTGCTGTTCTGGTTCGCTTGCCTGTGTAGGAGTAAACCCAAAACAGGCTTATCAGCAGGATGAAACCGACCACCAGGAATATCCCCGGCAATTTATGGATTGGAGAAAGCTTTGACATGTGCCGGTCCTCCTTAATAGCCGTTGTCTTCACGCTTTTGATATTCTTCTGGGGGAGGAGTAGGTTTCGCAATGACTCCAAACCGACGAAGCAAATAAGAAATCCCAAATAATATCAGCAATGGCACCAGGCAACGGGCAATACAGAGCAATGCGACAATAGACTGGATTGGCAGTAGCGTCACCCATTTTTATACCCTCCACTGGTAGCACCGAACCCTTGCAGACCCACCCAGGCAAGCATGGATGATTTTTGCAGGGAGAAGAGATATCATATAAAGGAAATTTTTCACTATTAAGTATAACCTATCCATCTAATAGTTCGATTAGGAATGTTC
Source organism: uncultured Chloroflexia bacterium (assembly GCA_963828845.1). GTDB lineage: Bacteria > Chloroflexota > Anaerolineae > Anaerolineales > UBA4823 > FEB-25. The sequence continues at coordinate 128,359 of CAWHGE010000005.1, read as the reverse complement.
TTCTTTTCCAAAGAGTGGCAGGATAACGAATGCCCAGGGTGAAGCATGGTCAGTCCATATCCGATGATACCGATGGCAATACCCCATTCAGGCAAACCAGGGAAATACTTTCCTGGTTGAAGCTGGTAGAGTGTGCCTGGTGAATAGCTGAGTGGGACGAACAAACCACCTACGGTCACATTCCAGCGATTAATGATGATCCCAATCACTGCAAAGATAGCTCCGATGACCAGATATCCCGGGTTCCGATTGAAGCGTGGGGTCAGGAATAGAACTGCTGGCAAAACAATACCCAGGATGATTTCAAACACCCAAAATGAAAAATTGTAGGGGGTTTGTTGGCTCAGCAGGTTGAATGCTTCACTCACTGAGGGTGTACGACCATAATAAGTGACAGCAGCCAGATCCCAAAATCGAATATATCCGTAGACCATGATGGCAAAACCACTGAAACGGGCGATCGAGCGCAGAACCTCATTAGGGATATTTTTCTTTCCAGTCACCCATTCAGCAATATAGGCAATTGCCATGGTCACAGCATGGACCAACCGCAACAGCCGAGAGAATAAACATGATGGGCATGCTGGGTTTAAACCAAATTGGGCGCGATTTTACAATGCCATACGTGGCCCCAAGCGAAGACTGGTGTAAGAGGAGATGCCGAGACCGAGCAAGGCAAGCAAAGGTGCAGCGCGTGAAGATATTTTGCCACGGTCCGGATCCACTGGATAACGGTTAAAGAATCTTCGATTCAGCAATGACCGGTGCAAACTCAACCAACATAATAGTCAGATAAATGGTGATGCACATGGTGATTTCCCACAGGACGGAATGGATATTCCAGTAAACCCAGGGGTGCCAAAAGCGATCCGGGCGACCAATGTCCATGATCAAGGTCAACAAGGCAGAGGTGTAACCGATGAAACCCACAAACACTGCCAGCCGGATGATGGATTGGAAACGTTTTAATCCAAATAGATAAACGACTGCTGAAAGGGTGAAAGCACCTGCCCCGAGGGCAATGGATGAAAGATCAATCGTGATCCACAAACCCCAAGGGACTGAATCGGACATGTTGGTGATATATAAACCATTCCAAAATACCTGGAAGGCTGAAACAAGACCGATCACGATGCATAAGCCAAGCAATCCAAACCAAGCTAGTAATGCCGGGCTAAATGAAAAAAGCTTACGTTCATCTAATGTGCGGGTGGCCATGTTTACAAGCCCTCCTTGGGAATGACGTAATAAACGCTTGGCTCAGTACCCAACTCTTCCCGCAGGCGGATGGTGGCTTCGTTGGCGATGGCTTGTGATACCATGCTATCCGGGATTATTCAGATCACCAAATAACGCGTGCACCCACCGGGCAAATATTCACACAGGCGGGGTGGCTTCTCGATCTTCACCCGGCGTAAAGCCTGCTTTTAACCCTGCATCAATGCGGTGGATGCAAAAGGTGCATTTTTCAACCACCCCACGTGGACGGCGCTCGACTTCAGCAATCCCCCAGGTGGGAATAAATGGATTGACATCTGTACGTGCCTGCCAGTTAAATTTTCGGGCATCATATGGGCAGGCAATTTCACAATAACGGCAACCGATGCAACGGTCATAATTCATCACCACCAGACCATCTTCACGGTGATAGGTGGCTTGAACCGGGCAAACTTCCACGCAAGGTGCATCACCGCAATGAAGGCATGGACGGCTGAAAAAGAAAGGTGTGCCAGTGGAAGTCTTTATCCTCGACAACGATATTCCAGGGTTTCTCCGGACGCGTTTGTTTGTTCCGGATTTCACCGGTTGATCGACCCAAACATCATTGGTGGCTGAACAGGCCCTCAGGCAATACTCACAACCGATACACTTATCCAGATTGATCACCATCCCCCAGTGGTGACCAGACAGACTTGTTGGGTCGCTTCTTCAACGCCTTCGACTTGTTCCTGCTTAAAGCTGGCGAATGGCGAGAGTGGACCTGTGGTCAGCAGCTGTGCAGCAACTACCGAGCCAGCTGCAGTGCCACCAACGATCAAAAAATCTCGCCGAGTGAGCTCCAGCTTGATCTTGGTCTTCTTTTTACTCATCTTCTTTAACCTCCACGACACGAATGCCGCGGCTAACGACCCAGGCAGCTGCACCACCGGTCAATAAACCGACGATTGCACCCTGAGCCAGTCCGATATAAAGGCGATTGGTGCTTTGGGTTTTGAGATCATTGATCTGTTGCTCTTGCGTTTGGACCTGTTGTTCAAGGGTAGCGGTATCGACAGTCTCTAGCTGAGCGACTTCTCCGGATAACTTAACGATTTCATCGCGTGTGTGGACCGTATCTTGATGGCAGGCAATGCAGGCATCGGAACCGACAGCTGAAAGTATGACCGGTTGGTACAAGACCCTGGATTGGGTCATGTGGTACGGGGGCTGGTGAACATGTGGCAGTTACTGCATTCCAAACCAGCATTGGCATGCGTGCTGTGGGTGAAGGAACTCCCCCGTTCCTGATGGCAGGTTGTACATAGGGCGGTGACTGAATCAGCCTTTGGGTTTTGTGAGTGAGGGTCATGGCAAGCCTGGCATTGAATCCCCTCCTGCCCATGGACTGAAGCACGCCATTCATCCGTGGTGGTCTTATGGCAAGTGCCACACAAGTCGGCATTGGGAGTGATGGGCATGGGAGCATCAGGATGGTTGGGTTGGAATGGTCCATGGCAAGCTTCGCAGGTCACTCCAGCTTCAGCATATTTTCCAGTTTGTGCATCATAACCTGTGGTATGGCATTCAAGGCAAGAAACCTGGCTGCCCAATTCCGTCCAGTCACGCTGGAAGATGGGAGCTGAGAATGCTTGTGCATGGCGTGTTCCTTGCCATTCCGTATGGATATTCTCGTGACATTGAGCGCAGGATTGGGAGCCAGCATAACCTGGAACCTGGTATGCCGGTGCAGCAGCAGGTGCAGCTGTCACCGGTCGGGTAACAGCTAGTAGAGCCCCGATGATTGCACAGATGCTAAAGACAATGCCAAATACCAACCAGCTACGGTGTTTCTGGATCGCCTTGAAATTTTTCATCGCATTCTTCTCCATATATAGGTTATTCACCCTATTAATATAACATGAGAATATGGCTATTTTACCCTATATTTATGATAAAGTAAACTATAGAAATATGCAGTTAGAAAAGTCATTTTTAATGATTGACAAATGTAATTGAGTAATTCCATCATAAAATAAAAACTGCGGACAAATTCTGTCCGCAATTTAGGTTGGTATATTGGGTAAGTATGCTTACGATGGATGCTTACGGAGTTTGTGGGGTTGCAGGGATTTGCGTGATATCCACTGGCAGCGGTCAGCAGCTCTGCATCGGATTTGGTTGTTCCATGGCAGTGGCGGCAGGCATAGTCCAGGCTGATTTGACCAGTTGCCAGACTGCCATCTTCATTGAACTGGCTGATCTTTCGTGGGTCAATCGCGACCACATGGGTGCGCATATCTCCGGTGAACCCTTTGGATTGGCTGTGCCGCTTTGGATCAGGCGAGGCATATGACAATCGGTGCAGCCGATGTTAAGCGCTACGTGGGAGGGATTATTCTGGAATTGGGCTTCCTGCCAATGGCAATCCTGGCAGAGAAGGTGTGTGGTTTGCTGACCTTCGAGACGTAATTGCACCACTCCAGAATGTGGGTCATGGCAGGTGAGGCAATCCAAGAATCTGATGCTTGCTTTGAGAAAGATCTCCGTATTGGTCACTATGCTGGATGAATCCATTCTTTATATTCAAGGTTGCTGTGGGTACATATGTGTGGCATTCCCTACATAACCCGAATCGCGCTCGACAAGCATGCGGACTCCTTTGGGATTATTTGCATGCAGGCTGCCGGGACCATGACAGCGCTCACAGCGGACACCAGGTTGTGTCCAGGTGCCAACCACCCGGGCAGGTCATCCTGATTGCCACCATTATTATAACCGGTGGTATGGCATGATCCACAGGTGAATGATAATTCCGTTTCACCTGAATGGTATGATGCCCAACCAGTATTGAGTCCCAATGCATTGAGTTTCCAAAGTTGAATTGGTTCAAATAAGTTGGATCACCGGTTGAGCCGGGTGCATCGGTGATGATATATCCTTGTGCATTGACGAAGATCGACTTTCCAAAAATAACCGCCGATAATATAACTGATATCTTTTAAGGTATAACCCTGGGGAAGAGAGGTGATCTGTGTAAATGGATAAGCTGGAGATTTTCCGTCTGTGATTGCGGAAAGACTCCAGGGATGACCTGATTTCATATAGGTTTGTGATATGTCATTATGGCACCCAGAACATAACTGGTCACCAACATATTCTGCACCTGAGGGTCCGGCTTCGCCTGCAGGTCCGGTATCACCGATTGGACCAGCTGGTCCTTCAGGACCGGCTGGACCTGCGGGACCGACTGGACCCTGTTCACCTTGGGACCTGCACAAGCAGCCAAAGTGCCAGTTAGAATAACAGCACACCAATAATAACAACCAATTTCCGCGACATACACCGTCTCCTCACTAACGTCTTATTAATCTGAAGGAGTATTTTACACTACTTTTCCTTCCCTGCTAACCTATTCTCGTGTATAATGCTGAAAATCTGGAGCCAAGCAATGATCATGTTTACCATGGGTCTTTTTCGCACTGAATGATAATGATAATCATCGAGCTTGCGTCGGGCGAGAGGCTTCAGGTTGCAACATAGCTAAGCCTTAATGATCAACTTCAATCGCCCGACGCAACATCGCGAAGGGCGATTTATTTTGCCAATCTGGCAATGGGTATTAACATGGAGGCAATGAATGTATAAGACACATACATGTGGGGAGCTTCGTGCCAGCCATGCGGAATGGAAGTCACCCTGGCGGGATGGGTAAATCGCCGGCGGGTGCATGGTGGAATTAATTTTGTCGACCTGCGGGACCGGTTTGGGTTGGTCCAGGTGGTATCAGACCCGGTCACATATCCGGAAATCCACCAGGCACTTGAAGAAGTGCGACCAGAGTGGGTGATCCAGGTGGAGGGTACTGTCCGCTTGCGCCCGGAAGGATTGGCCAACCCGAATATGCCAACCGGTGAAGTGGAAGTGTTGGCAAAAAGGGTGAAAATTCTAAATCAGGCCAAGACGACTCCAATCACCATCAGCAAGGAAGAAGACGAGAATGAGGAAATCCGCTTGCGTTATCGCTACCTGGATTTACGTCGGGAGCGGATGCGAAGAAATCTCATCCTACGGCACCAGGTGGTTAAATTCATCCGCGATTACCTGGATAGCAAAGGCTTTCTTGAAATTGAGACACCGATCTTATTCAAGACCACCCCTGAAGGTGCCACGGGACTATCTGGTGCCGTCGCGGATTTATCCAGGTGAGTTTTATGCCCTGCCCCAATCGCCTCAGCAGCTAAAACAGCTGCTCATGGTGGCGGGTATGGAACGGTACTTTCAGATTGCGCGCTGCTTCCGGGATGAAGACCAGCGTGGAGACCGGCAGCCTGAGTTTACCCAACTGGACCTTGAAATGTCTTTTGTGGAACGTGAAGATATCATGCAGCTGGTCGAAGAACTGTTCACCAAGCTGGTTGCGCAGGTGGTGCCGGATAAACGACTCTTTGCCAGCCCGTGGCCGAGGCTCTACCTATCATGAAGCGATGCGCCGTTTTGGCAAGGATAATCCTGACCTGCGTTTTGGGATGGAACTGCAGGATATCACAGAGCTTGCAGGTAAATCTGGTTTCCAGGTGTTTGAAAACACGGTTGCAGTGGGTGGGCATGTGCGGGGCATCAATGCATCCGGCTTGGGAGATTACAGCCGTAAACAGCTGGATGAATTGACCGAACTTGCCAAAAAATATGGAGCAAAAGGTCTGGCTTATCTAGCAATCACCTACCAACGGAGAGCAGCGCTCATCATTTGCGAAATTCATCAAGCCAGAGATCCTGGATTCCATCCTGGAGACGATGGATGCCAAACCCGGTGACCTGCTACTCTTTGTGGCGGATAAGCCAGCTGTCGTTTTTGAGGTCTTGGGGAGATTGCGAGTGCTGCTGGCTGAAAGGACTGGGGATCGTCGATAAGGATGTGCTGGCATTTTGCTGGGTGATTGATTTTCCATTTGTTGTTTGGAATGAGGAGGAAAATCGCTGGGACCCGAGCCACCATTTATTCACCTCACCCATGGTGGAGGATATCCCGCTGTTGGATATTGATCCGGGTAAAGCACGTGGCCAGCAATATGACCTGGTGCTGAATAATTATGAGGTTGGAGGCGGCTCGATCCGAATTCATGAGCGCAGCTTGCAGGAAAAAGTATTCAAGCTGATCGGTCTGGACCCTGAAGTGGCACGCGAGCGCTTTGGGCACATGTTGGAAGCGTTTGAATATGGCACGCCACCTCATGGTGGGATTGCACCGGGGATTGACCGCATCTGCATGATCCTGGCAGATGAACCAAATATCCGAGAAGTGATTGCATTCCCCAAGAGCCAGACCGCGCGTGACCTAATGGCAGATGCACCTTCACCAGCAGAACCGGGTCAACTCAAAGAATTGCATCTTAAGGTAGATATATAATCAAACAGGGAGGTAGGAAAATGGCACCTATTATTCGAGTGGATAAAATTGCTGATTACGTTGGCCCAGGAAGTCACCATCCAGGGTTGGGTATACAACCGCACGGATAAAGGGAAACTGGTCTTCTTACTGGTCCGCGATGGGTACGGTTTTGTACAATGCGTGGCTTTTAAGGGAGACCTTGATCCTGAGCTATTTGATCGCCTCCTGCGCTTGCCGCAGGAATCTTCCGTAATCATCACCGGGGTGGTGAGGGCTGATACGCGTGCACCTGGTATTCCTGGTGGATATGAAATTGGTGTGAAAAATGTTGAAATCTTGCAGGCAGCTGATGTGGATTACCCCATGGCGCTCAAAGAGCAAGGGGTGGATTTTGCCCTGGATAACCGACATTTATGGCTGCGCATGCCCAGTCAATGGGCAATCCTGCGGGTGCGGGCGGCTGTTATCCGGGCAATCCGCGAGTGGCTGGATACGAACGGATTTATCGGGATGGATACTCCCATCCTGACGCCCGCTAGCCTGTGAAGGAACGACCACCCTTTTTGAGACGCCTTACTTCGATGAGGGAGTAGCCTATCTGGCTCAAAGCGGCCAGCTTTACAACGAGGCCGATATTTTTGCATTCAGCAAGGTATATTGCTTTGGACCGACCTTCAGGGCTGAGAAATCGAAAACCCGCCGCCATCTGACCGAGTTCTGGATGGTTGAGCCAGAAGTCGCGTTTTGTGATCTCGACCAGCTCATGGAGATCGAAGAGCAATTCGTGTCCCACATTGTTAGACGGGTGATTGAGCAGTGCACCCCAGAATTGAAATCCTTGAAGCGGGATATCTCGAAGCTGGAAAAAATTTCCCCTCCGTTCCCGCGCATTTCCTATGATGATGCAATCAAGAAGATTGATCAATTGCGTGCTGAAACAGAAGACCCTGAAAAGAAGGAGTTGTTAAAAATCGATTGGGGAATGGATTTTGGCGCGCCGCATGAGACGGCGTTAACCAATCTCTATGAAAAACCTGTCTTTGTCTATGGATATCCGACGGAGGTCAAAGCATTTTATATGGAACCATGGCCTGGGCGACCGGAAGTATGTAAAAGTGTGGATCTCCTGGCACCAGAAGGGTATGGTGAGATCATCGGTGGGAGTGAGCGCATCTCAGACCCTGACTTGTTACTAGCACGCTTGAAACAGCACGATTTACCTGAAGCTTCATTTAAGTGGTACCTTGAGCTGCGGCGTTTCGGGAGCGTGCCACATTCCGGATTTGGGATGGGAGTGGAACGGACTGTAGCATGGTTGTGTGGGATTGAGCACATCCGGGAGGCAATTCCATTCCCACGCACGATTAAACGGGTCTATCCATAAGAATAACAGCTAGAGGATTAACATCACCTTTCGTAGCTGTAAAGTGCTCTAATCTAAATTCATCTACTCACGCGACTTTTTTTGTGGTATAAGATAGTTACCCTACTGTGCACGTGTTGCTGCTTTTGCGTTCTGAGCCAACACTAATATCTGGGGGTCCAATCTCACGAAGGTGACGCGATAGGCTAGAGCCAAGGCGGATCCTCCGGGAAGGACCCCAACCTGCGAAGGCAGGTTCAGAACTTCGCAGCACACGACACGGTGGGGTTCGTTTATCGGATCAACACAATTCTGGCAGGCTATTAGCCTGCCAGAATTGTTTAATATAATTATTTTACCCAGGTCATCAATAGAAATCCCGCGATTAAGGCGAGGGAAGCACCAAAAACAAATGGTGCTGCCGGACTAATGGTCTGCCACAAGATACCAGCGATCAATGAGGCGGGTAAAGCGGTAAATCCAATGGCAGCATTGAACAATCCATAGGCAGTGCCACGCTGTTCTTGAGGCACGATATCAGCCACCAATGCTTTGGCAACCCCCTCGGTGAGGGCATAATAGATGCCATAAATGCCAAACAAGCACCCAAATCTGCGCACCGGTATGAGAAAGTGCAAACCCCAAATAGACCAATCCGTAAATTGTCCATCCGACCAACATCAACCTGCGCCTTCCGATACGATCGGACAATGAGCCCAAGGGTCCCGCCAGCAAGGAATAAATGGCATTGAAGGTCATCAGCATGCCCATGATCTGCAGCACGCTTAATCCACGGTCTTGGCCGCGTAGAACGATAAAAGAATCCGAAGAGTTACCCAAGGTGAATATGATCATGACAACGAGAAATGACCTGAAAACGTTTATCAAAGGCTTTCCAGCTAAGCGAAGGCAAGCCTTATTATCCTTCCTGGCAGCTGCCACCTCTTTCACTCCCAATGCCAGGACCAAGACAGCCAGAACAGCAGGGATAATACTTGCCAGGACTACGATTTGAAATGTATGTCGGGTGAGCTCAGCAGCACCTGATTGTGTCAGCCAGATGATCAGTGCTGCGATACCTAACCCAACGAAAGCACCGGCAGTATCTCCGGCTCGATGCAGACCAAAAGCCAGTCCACGCTGGTCAGATTTTGCACTATCAGCCAATAAAGCATCCCGTGGTGCAGTGCGGATCCCTTTCCCTACCCGGTCGGAAAACCGCACACCCAGCACCCATTCCCAGGTGATGGCGAAATATAAAAATGGCTTGGATAAGGTGGATAATGCATAACCTATGACGGTCAGGAATTTTACGTTTTCCGAGCCGGTCGGATAAGGCACCTGAATAGATCTTTACCAGGCTGGCAGTGGTCTCTGCGATGCCATCGATAAGACCGATGATGCTCGTCTGAACTCCCAACACATTGTAGAGAAAAAGAGGGATCAGATTGGTCAGCATCTCAGAAGATACATCAGTGAGAAATGAACCAATGGTCAGGAACCAAATATTTGGATGCAAGCGACGGTTGTGAGGTGATGTGTTCTGTGATGTCATATTTAATTGTTTGCCTGATAGGGATATTAGATTGAATTTTCTGAGCCGGTATTCATACGGCTGTATAAATAATTTAATTCTTTGATATTGGCTTGCAGCTCTGGAGTTTGGGCATCGTTTGACATTCTCCACATCCAATTCCCGCTGGGTTTCCCAGGATAATTCATGCGGGCTTCATTTCCCAGGTTAAGAAAATCCTGCATGGGTGCTAGTCCAAAGACAGCCACAGATGACCAGACCCCGCGGATCATATCCCAATTTACTGTGCTGCCATCACGATCCATATATCTGCGATAAAAAGCCTTATCTTTTTCGGGAACACGCTCATACCAGCCACGGACGGTGTCATTATCATGCGTACCGGTATAGACCACACAATTAGCGGAATAATTATGAGGCAGGAAAGGATCCTCAGGATTGCTATCGAACGCAAACTGGAAAATTCTCATCCCGGGCAGGTCGAAAGTGTCGCGCATTTCGACCACATCGGGAGTGATCACTCCCAGGTCTTCAGCGATGATAGGCAGATCACCCAGAGATTGGCGAATACTGCGAAAGAAATCCTTACCCGGACCAGGCACCCAGCGACCAATCTCAGCCGTCTTTGCTTTGCCGGGCACTTCCCAATATCCGGCAAAACCACGAAAGTGATCAATGCGGATAATATCCACCATATCCAAGGTCGCTTTTATTCGCTCCAACCACCAGGTGTATCCACTGGCAGCGTGAACATCCCAGCGATAAAGAGGATTGCCCCATAATTGACCGGTAGGAGAGAAATAATCGGGTGGAACCCCTGCGACGAAAGTTGGCATTCCGGTAGCATCCAAATGGAATAAATGCGGGTTTGCCCACACATCGGCACTATCATGTGCAACGAAAATGGGGATATCTCCAATGATCTGGATGTTTTTTTCATGGGCTAGGTTGCGCAGCTTTGACCACTGGCGGAAGAAGAGGAACTGGCGATAAATTTGTCGTTGAATGGCAATGGCAAGCTGCTTACGGGCATTAACCAATGCTTCTGGCTGCCTCTCACGTAATGGTTTCTCCCAGGTGTGCCACGGTGCTCCTCCATGAGCTTCCTTGAGTGCCATGAATAAAGCAAAATCATCCAACCAGGCCGAATGTGTTGCCTGGAATTCCTCCATTTCTGCATTGATTTGGGGGGATTGAGCGTGTTGGTACGGATAAAAGATCGGTCGAGAACACCTGCCTTCCAGGGGATTACCTCTCCATAATCCACCTGATCATCTGGAAAGCATGGGTGGTCATACAGATCATCCGGATGGAGTAAATCATCCTTGAGCAAGGCATCCGGACTGATCAGTAGTGGATTGCCAGCGAATGAGGAAAAACACTGATAAGGTGAATCTGCATAACCGGTTGGTCCGATGGGAAGCACCTGCCAAAGACCGCACCCTGCTCCTGACAGGAAATCGATCCAACGATGAGCCCTTGAGCCAATATCACCAATCCCATATGGTCCTGGAAGGCTGGTGGGATGTAATAAAATGCCAGATGAACGATTAAACTTCATGAGCCAACCTCTTCGTAAGGATATAATCATCACCGCGGACGACTGTGGAAGGATAATCGCTTTCAACCACATCCGTGCCGATCACGGCTCCGGGCTCAACGATAAATCCCTTTGGAACCTCACTATTCTTACCGATCATGGTGAGCACCGGCTCTGCTGAATCAATCATCCCTCCAACCCTGGCCTGAGAATGAATTCGCACACGTTTATCGATGATGGCGCGTTCGATAATTGCATCCGATTCGATGACAGTGTCAGTTAAAAGGATGGATTCCCTCACCACTGCCCCGGATCGGACCATCACACCAGGTGACAGAACGCTGCGGATCACCTTGGCTGTAGTATCGATTTCACACCCATCGCAGATCATACTGTTCTCAACAGACGCTCCACGGGCAATCCACACTGGAGGTCGTTCTTCCGTGCGGGTGTGGATAATCCAGGAGCGATCATTCAAATCGAAAGGTGGTTTATCTTCCAAGTGATCCATATGGGCTTTCCAATATGAGGAAGCTGTCCCAACATCCATCCAATAGCCAGTGTAAGGATATGCAAAGACCCTGGCACCATCCGCGACCATTTTGGGAAGAATATCCTTTCCAAAGTCATGAGATGAATTGGGGAGATTGTGATCCTCCAATAAATATTGGTTCAATACTTCGGTGTTGAACAGATAGACTCCCATATTAGCCAAATTCGATGGTGGTTCTGCAGGTTTCTCTACAAACGAGGTGACACGGTTGTCAGCATCCACACCGACGATACCCAAGCGGGTGGCATCTTTTAATAGGGACAGAGATGGTTGCCAGGGTCAGATCAGCTTGTTTGGCTTCATGTGCATCAATCATCAGCGCATAATTCATCTCATAGATGTGGTCGCCGGATAGGATAAGCACCATGTTGGGATAGGAATTTTTAATAAAACGAAAATTCTGCTGAACAGCATCAGCAGTGCCCAGGAACCAATCAGAAGCACCTCGAGCTTTATAAGGGGTATAAATACGTACTCCACCCGTAAAATCACGGTTCAGGTCCCATGGACCACCAGCACCGATATGTTCGATCAGGGAATGAGGTCTGTATTGGGCAATGATCATGACATCGAAAATTCCAGAGTTAACGCAATTGGATAAAGTGAAGTCGATGATGCGATATTTACCAGCAAAAGGTACAGCGGGTTTGGTCCGTTTTGCTGTGAGTGTGCCAAGTCTTGAACCTTCTCCACCTGCCAGGATGACAGCTCGGGTTTTCATAGTTACCTCCTCTTTGTAGCAGAAACATTATACATAATTTCTTCAACCTAATATCATTCTATATCGTTTCTATGTATTCCTGTGCAGACCGATCCCATGAAAAATCCTGCTGCATGCCGCGAATTTGGATACCCTGCCAACCTGTTGGATTTTGCCGATAAACCGTCAGGGCACGTTGGATGGCATCTGACAATGCATCGGGTTGGGCTGGCAAAAAAAGAAAACCCGTGCTCGATTCAGTTTCAGATCGATCATGGATTGTGTCGCTTAACCCACCGGTGGCACGGGCAATGGGCACACAGCCATAATGCATGGCGATCATTTGAGAAAGACCACATGGCTCGTAACGTGAGGGCATTAATAATATATCTGCACCTGCGTAAATGTGATGGCTTAACCTTTCATTGAATATAATCTGAGCACGCACTTGATTGGGATAATCCTGTTCAAGATGGCGGACTGCACTTTCCAATAGAGGGTCACCCGTTCCAAGGAAAACGACCTGAAGTGGAGAGATGTCAATCATTGCAGATTGGAGCAGTAACCGGAGTGCATCGATGGCAAGATCCACCCCTTTTTGAGGATCCATGCGTGTGACCATAGCCAGGAATGGGATGTGGGGGTTAATTTCCAATCCCAATTCTTTCTGGAGGAAGGATTTATTTACAGAACGAGCTTGGAGATTTTGAGACGAGAAATTAGCCGCGAGCTCAGCGTCCTTGGTCGGATCCCACTTGTGGGTATCAAGCCCATTGAGAATTCCAGTAATCTTACTCTGAGCGAGTTTTCAAGAAAGTATTCAAACCTGAACCAAATTCATCGGTTAATATCTCTTTTGCATACCCGGGTGAAACTGCAACAATCGAGTCAGCTGCGAGCAAACCCAAAGGTAATGCCATATGTTGTGCCCAAGAAGGCAGATCAGAATGCTCTGCAGGCGGAAGCCCGAAAATCTCCAATGCGGGTGTGGTCATGGCGCCCAGATATGGCAGATTATGGATGGTCAAAAGGGAGGCTGTATGGCTAAAAAATGGGTCTGTGGGTCGGTTTAATGCTAATGAATAGACTGCAGCAGCGGTATGCCAGTCATTGGCATGCAAGATATCTGGTTTCCAATTCAATTTTCTTGACAGCTCGAGGCATGCCATGGAAAAGAAGACATATTTATAACCATCGGTTTCCAGATCTTGTGAATAGACTGCAGTTTCCTGATCGATAGGCGCGCCTCCGATTAGGTAGACTGGAAGTCCATCCGCCTCAAGCGAAAAGGCTTTAACCAATACATCGCCATCTGTGGAGTGGATTGAATACTCGGCTATCATGCTCGGGTGTATATTGGTCAAAGCGGATGGACTGGGTGATAAGGAATCACCAGCCTGACGTCCAGCTCGTCTGGAATCGGACTTGTAGATGGGCTAATTTCTCTCAAGGCACGGGGGAGTGAACCTGCAACATCAGCTAATCCACCAACCTTGATGAAGGGATCGGCTTCTGAAGCGATAAAAAGCACATTTATTCTTAGAGGGATTCGTCATAACATAACTTGGAATAGTATTATTTTACACGATTTGTGCTGATGGACGTAATTATTAGAATTGACAAACATTAATGATAAATGTGTAGGTTATACCTTGCTAAAAATCGAGATTCGGGTTTACACTCATGAAATGGAAAGTGTTTTCATTGTTGCCAGCCTGGGGGAATATTAAATATAGTGTCAGTACGGGCTATCTCAATCCACGGTCATTTTTACCAACCTCCGCGTGAGGATCCCATCTCTGGTTTAATCCCATCGGAATGTGGTGCAAAACCTTACCGCAATTGGAATGAACGCATCCATGCAGAATGCTACCTGCCCAATGCACAGTTGGGGAATTTTGAGAAAATTAGTTTCAATATTGGTCCTACCTTGTTCTCATGGATGAAGAAATATGACCCATCCGCCAGTCGTTTAATTGTGGCGCAAGACCTGGCGAATATTAAACAGCATGGGGTGGGAAATGCAATGGCACAACCCTATAACCACACCATTCTGCCATTAGCCTCCAGGGAGGACAAGATCACCCAGGTGGAGTGGGGGATTGCAGATTTCGAGCACCAATTCGGTCACAGTCCGCTGGGGATGTGGCTGCCTGAAACTGCAGTAGATATGGAAACCCTGAATGTGCTTGCAGAACATGATATTGAGTACACCATTCTGGCTCCATGGCAGGCTGAATGTGAGCATCTTGATGTCACTGAACCATACCGTGTTGCTTTATCAGCAGGAAAAAGCATCACGGTATTTTTTTATCACCAAGGGCTGAGTACCGGAGTCAGTTTCAATCCAAGCTTGACCATCAATGCAGATGAATTCGTCAGAAATCTCATATTGCCTACATTTATCGGAGAAAAAGAGCAACGTGGTGAGCCGCAATTACTATTGATTGCCTCAGATGGAGAGTTATATGGCCATCACCAGCACTTCAGGGATCGCTTTTTAGCTCATCTGGTTAACGGTGCCAGCTCAAGTGTTGGATTAGAAAAAACCTACCCGTCATTATGGCTTAAAAAGTATCCACCGCGCAATTGGGTGAGTATCCGTGAGGGAACATCCTGGTCATGCCATCATGGGGTCGAACGGTGGAAAGCTGATTGTGGTTGCACGCCTGGGGATGGTCGCTGGAAGGGTTATCTCAGGCAGGCCTTCAACCGTTCAGCTCATCAGGTAGATAAAGTGTATGCTGATGCCATAATTGCTCATAATCTTGATCCCTGGAGACTGCGGAATTCGTACATCCATGTGATTTTAGGTCAGCTCTCGGTCGAGGAGTTGATCCATCAACATGCTGGACGAAAATTAGAGAGTGATCAGGTTGCACAAATCCGATTACTGCTTGAAGCCCAGCGGGAACGTCAACGTATTTTTACGTCTTGTGGCTGGTATTTTGATGATTTTAGTCGGATCGAGCCAAGAAATAATGTCGCTTATGCAGCTCAAGCCATCCGCCTGACGTATATGGCAACCGGGGTGAATCTGGCGGAACAGCTGAAGGCAGACTTAC
Source organism: uncultured Chloroflexia bacterium (assembly GCA_963828845.1). Lineage (GTDB taxonomy): Bacteria > Chloroflexota > Anaerolineae > Anaerolineales > UBA4823 > FEB-25. Next base: position 113,015 of record CAWHGE010000005.1, on the reverse strand, counting down.
GTTATGTAGTCAGCTATCGCAGTAATATCAGAGGGGATAAAGTTTTCCAAAGAGAGATGCAAAAAACCTTACCTGTAGATCTTATTTCACTAGATCCAACAATTTCTCCAACTTATATCCTGAAGCCTGTGCGCTGGTTAACAGGCTTGATATTACCTGGTAACATGGCAGGATTGATTTACCAATCGATATTGATCTCATCTGCGTCAATATGTATTCCAGATAATTTCCACGGATGCGATGACCATCAGCCACCACAGCAGGTCTTCAAACGATTCCTTGTTAAACCATAAGACATCCTGATAACGGTTCACCCCCAGGTAAGCAAGTGCATCACTATCAGAGAGAATTGAGTGTCAGGACGGTGTATGCAGCTCCTTTTTGTCCTTTGGCTTGGTGGATATCGATCAATCGCCACCAGGCATGGTGGGATGTAAGCAGTTTAATCAAGGTGACAGCTCGCCAGTCGGATCGTTCATCCAAGCCGAGATCATTCAAGGTGCTGGCAATGATTTTATTCAGCATCCATTCATCCATCCAGCTGCGACTGATCTCTTCATACCCCTCTTCCGAGATAATTTTTCCAAGTGCAGATGTAAACAACCATCCAAGAACCACACTCCAGGCATATGTATCACCACTTTTCCATGGGGAGGTTTTAAGATTACCTGCGTGTAGATATTTCATCAGCTGTTGATAATTTCTCGAGCGTGGTAAGGGAAATCTTTCCTGGAAAGTTGGGAGGTACAAGCTGGCCAGCATGTTTTGCTTCACCGAATTTACTATGGATTGTACGTCTCCTTCGGCATGGGTGCTTCGCTTTACCTCTTCCAACAGAAGGACTGACTTGTTCTCAGCTTCTTGTACGAACCTTTCCAAGGTTCCCTGACAGATGGGTGCTATCCTCTGACTTCATCCAAAGCCAGCACACGATTGGAAATGACCCAACGGAAGTAGCCAGCATTTACCAGTTCCCGATAAGCCTGGTGGATGGGCTGCAGGAAGATCTCTTTCATGGCGTCATCGATACTGGGTACGCCTCGCCCATTCAGGTAAGCAGCCAAATTGGCATATTGGTGCCACTCATTATCCTGGACTTCACGGAAGGACGTAAACACCTGGCATTTATAGGCTTCCAATTCAATATAAAGCCCTTTCTCATGCATCTCCTTGGTATTGCGGATATACTCCAGACCGTTCATCGGATCGCGGAAGATACAATAGGTGTTTCCGTCATTGGCTAAACCAAGGCCTTCCCCCAGTCGTTTTTGGATGAGCATGTGCTCACCGCTTTCGGTTTTAACCGAATATGCTGCGGATGTGCGGATCCAACCCTTGGCAGTGGCAAATTTGTTATGGTAAACGACCAGGCCTCTTTCGCTTCCAGCGTGGTTTGAGTAGGCAAACACATCCTCGTTCACATAACCTTCGGGAGAATAAAAATCATACAACAAGAAATCCTGGACCTGTGAAAATAGATAGCGTTTCTTGAGCAAGGGGAAGATTTGCCGTTTATGCCGCTCGATCAAGATACTCATCCGGTTTTTCATCCCAATAGGCCCGCCGGTATTCCATCCCATATTTTTCGGTAAAACCTTCCACCTGACCATGACCGAACATCGGTAAGCCGGGTAAGGTCGCCATCATTGTGCAGATCCCGAAGTATTTATCTTCCTTGCCAAACTGGTCCACAGCAGTGCGCTCATCAGGATTATTCATAAAGTTGACATAACGCTTGAGAATCTCCGGATCAAACTCGAGTGTATTTTTCATCACCAGGCGATATTCAGCGTTTTTCTCATCACGCAACATATTCATGAATGCGCTGTTATACACGCGATGCATACCGAGAGTGCGCACGAAATAACCTTCCATCAACCAGAAAGCTTCTGCCAATAACAAGTGTATCCGGAACTTCCTGAGCTACCCGATCAACCACCTCGCGCCAGAATTCGATTGGAATGGCAGCATCGAACTGCTCCTTGGTCAATCCGTGCTCAGCACGTGAGGGAATTGCTCCTCCAGTTCCAGGTTCCGGGAACCATAAGCGCTGGAAGTGCTTCTTTGCCAAAGTCATGGCTGCATCGAAGCGAATCACCTGGGAATTTACGCGCTACATGCAAGATGGTCTGGATGACAGCTTCACGTACCTCGGGCTTGAGATAATTCAGCTGAGCAGTATCATTCCAGGGCATCGAGGTGCCATCATTGCCATGATAGATATATTTCTCCTGACCAGTCCAGTAATCCACCCGCTTGAATACAACTGCAGCATCGGTGTTATTGAAATAATGGTCTTCAACATAGATACCCACCCGTTCATCCCAAGACAGATTGGTTCCATTGAATGAGTAGGATGGGAACGGGCTGTAATCCTGTGAGATGAACCAATCGGGATGTTCGATCACCCAACGCGAGTCTATCCCCATGTGATTGGGGACCATATCCGAAGCCAGGCGAATGCCTCGATGCCAGGCACGTTGACGTAAGCTCTGGTATGCCTCATCACCACCCAGGTCACCTGCGATTTGATAATCCAACAATGAGTAGGCTGATGCAACCGCTTCTGGATTACCGCGCAGTTGTTTGATCCGTTTGGAGGCTGAACTGCGTTCCCATAATCCGATCAACCATAAACCAGTAAAACCCCACTGTGCGAGTAGATCCAGCTCCTCGTCAGGGATCTGGTCCAAATGCTGGATGGGTCGTTGGTACACCTTGGATCAGCTGGTCAAGCCAGACGTAAGCGTTTTTTGCGATCAGCACCAGGCTGGGCATCCAGTCTTTGTCTGTGCTATAGCGTTCGGGCTCAAGCTCCATACCGGTAAATTCATAAACACGCGCTGGACCCGGGCCTAAGAAGGCTACTTTTTCCTCTTCTTTGATCAAATCCAGGCTGCCTAAAAGGCGGAATAAATACTTTCCCAACAAGGCTCCCCATCGTTGGCGGATGAATTCCAGCTGACCGGTTAGAGAGTGGGGTGAATTGATTGCCGGGCTGCGTAGCATATCCACCAGGTTTTGGTGATCCGGTCCAAATGGAGGCTGCGTCTCAAAGAAGGCATGCATTAATGGGATCAAGTTTTCCATAGGCAGTGTCTTTGGTCAGGTGGCTATCATCGAACAGTTCCTGAAAAGGGGAAAATGCCGGATTTGCATTTGCCAACCATAATAACAACAGCTCCTCTAAGGCGATTTGTCGATTAGAAATCCCATCGCTGGTCAAATTTAAATAATCCTGAGCGCTCAGGGACTTGCGATAAACCGCAATGGGAGGGAATTCCTGGACGAATTGGAGCAATGTATGGTCCACTTCTTCCTTTCCCAGCATTCCGATGATCCAATCCAACGCCTCCTGCATCACCTTGGGATTAATTTGCTGTCGATAGAGCTGAACAACCATGTGCAGGATTTCATCAATCAATCCCATGGCATTAATCTGACCCGCACGCACCACATTTTCCGGGAAATTGATTACGTCCCGCTTTTGATTCATCTTTGTGGCAAAGAGACGGGCAGCGTGGAAATCAGCAAAAATCATATTCCCTGCCTGTCCGAAGATCAGTTCAGTGAATTGATAATGGTCGCGAGACTGGCGCGAGATATGGAATTCAAAAATTGGTGTGGGATTGGTTAACATTCGTCTCCTGATTGACTTATCATTGGAAGGACTCCAACATATTTATAAGGTCGAAAGCTGTATCATTAGGATGTTATTTGGCATGTAATCGGATTAGATCTCTAGAAAAACGGTTATCATATTGAATTATCCCACCCAATGATGAGATGAACAAGCTCGTAGAAGCCGAGACTTATTGACCAGTCAATTGTAATACGATATAAATAAAACGATATCAAAAGATCCCGCATAAAGAGGCAAAGCATGAGGTTCACCACCACCATCACTGTTGCAGAGTTAGCTAATCATCTTGACGATCCGGATTGGGTGATCGTTGATAGCCGATTTAAGCTTGCCAATCCCGACCAAGGTCGAATGGATTATGAGAGTGCACATATCCCTGGGGCGGTGTACGCTCATCTGGATCATGACTTGTCTGGGCCTATCGTCAAGGGAGTCACTGGCAGGCATCCATTACCCAGCGTGGAAAAAGTAACTGATGTATTTTCAGATTTCGGGATTGACTCGAGAGTGCAGGTGGTGGCATATGATGACCAGGGGGGAGCTCTGGCGGCGGGCAGGGTATGGTGGTTATTGCGCTGGCTGGGCCATGAGGCTGTAGCGGTGTTGGATGGAGGCTGGCAGGAATGGGTAAATAATGGTCTGGTCGTACGAAGTGGAATCGAAACACGGATGCCTCGAAAATTCATAGCCCATCCCCGAAACGACCTGATCGTTTCTGCTGAAGATGTTGATACAATTCGGAAAGATCCCCAGTACCGGCTATTGGATGCACGATCAGCAGATCGCTACCGAGGGGAGAATGAAACCATCGATCCGATTGCAGGGCATATCCCAGGAGCGATTTCTGCTCCCTATGCGGACAACTTAAATCCTGATGGTACCTTCCGTGATAGTGAGAGTATTGCTGCCAGATATAAAAAGCTTCTAAGTGGGGTACCTGTCAAAAATGTGGTCTGCTATTGTGGGTCCGGCGTTACCGCGACCCATGACATCCTGGCAATGATGAAGGCCGGGTTGGGGGAAGCACGCCTTTATGCTGGTTCTTACAGCGAGTGGATCACAGATCCGAACCGACCGGTTGAGAAATAAAACCTCCCCGAGTTTTACCATCTGGGGAGATCTGTGATTTAGGTATCCCGATAGCGCGAATCATCCAATTCTCTTCTTCAATTTCTCAGCATCGGTTTCACCAGTAACTTGAGCGCCAGATTGCACGTGAGACAATTCAGCAGCTTCGGCTGCCCGCAACTCGGCCAATGAACGCGGACGTACAAAGGACCATTTTCCACAGTAGGGGCAACGGTCGATTTTCTTGAAACCTAGGTTGATCCACCACAGACGGAGAGGGAAAGGTCGCCCGCATTTTGGGCAAACTGCCCCGCCACCAACCCCATATTTTCGTTGGGCTCCAAGAGGCAGGGAGGACATTTTTCCTTTGCTCAATATGAGAGGAAGGAATACTGAGATTAATCCGATAAGAAGGATCAACCCGAAGATAGGCACCACGATCTTCACCAGACCCGTTGTGGCTGTATTAGCTGGAACGAATTGAGATTGGATTTTATTTGAGTTGATTTCCTTTCCATCGGAAGTGTAACCAATGGCGCTTAAGGTGTGTACACCTAATGGATAAGAATCAGTATTGAATTGCAGACTAAAGGGTGGGTGAGTGTCTTCACCCATTGAGGTTGTATCGATAAAAAACTCCACTCGCACTATGTTAGCTGGAGGATTATTAATTTTCATCGAAAATAACCCCTGAATATCATTACCAAACCCTCCATAACCAAAATCCCGGCTTAACCCCAATTTCAGCTCATCTGATGATTGAGCATTCGCATGGCTTATGGTAACAAGGTCAATATGCACAAAATCAGAAGTATTGATGAAAATTTTTTCATAAGCATCTATCCTTGTATTTTGAGTGGTCCGTATCGTCGAAGGTTTTATTTCCAACGGGTCAGGATCGTCTCACGTTGGAAGAGGCGAATTGCCAGATAGATCATCAGCACATCCACCAATAAAAGAACCAGGCACATGATCAATATTAACGTGCTATTGAGGATGAATAAACCGGCAATCTGCCCGAAGAACACTGCTAATAACGGCAGGATAACGACCGCAGATAGCTGTTCAGCCACGCGTGGGTCATTAACCCGAGAGGAGACCATGATGCTGAAGTTTACCGAAAGGACCGCCATCAGTGGGCCTGCCAGAAATATGGCAATCAGCCACATGGGGTCGAGCAATGCCGCAGCCAATGCCCCTCCTCCGGTGATGATCAACGAGCCAACCGCAAATATTCCGAAGCCAACCCAGGTGGCGATAATGGCCGGGATGACCGAAGCCAGGTTTTTCCCGGCAAGTAATTCACCGGTCGTAATGGGTGTAGCCAGCAAGGGTTCAAGGCTGTGGGTTGTTTTTTCTCCCACGATGGAATAAGCAGCAATGTTTACCGGGATAAACAATGGGATCAACATGAACATGATCAGGAACTCGCTCACGATGTAATACTGCATGCACTGCCCAGCGGTCATGTTCGGTTTACACATCTGCTGAAATTGGGCAGGTAATTCTGCGTTGGCACTACTTACACTGGAACCACCCATCGAGTACAAAATGATCAATGGAAGGACGCTTAAGAATAATGGCAAGAAGATCACGGTGAAAAGCACCATGCGGTTCTTGAATACTTCAGCCCATTCTTTTCGAACGATTGTCTTTATCTTATGCATAGTAATTTATCCATTCGGGATTTGAAATCATCATCAAGCATTTTTTACCAGCTGCAGGTACACATCTTCAAGGGAGTGGCGCAGCTCACCGACAAACTGGATCTCTGCACCAGCACCGACCAGGACCCGGATAATCTCGGGGTTGTGCGTTTCGGGATCATCGAGATTGACCAACAGCTTGTTGTCAATGACTTTAGCTTCGCGCACAAATGGCAGGGCTCGGATGGTCGAAGCAATAGTCTCAGTAGCTATTGATAAGGTGAAAGACCACTCTACGACCGAATAATTGCGAGCGCAGGTTGGCTGGCGTATCAACGACCAGTAAGTGGGTCTTAAATACACCGACACGATCACAGAGCCGGTCGGCTTCATCCAGATTGTGGGTGCACAAGAAAATGGTGCGCCCTTCTTTCCGCAATTCGCCGATGAAATCGTGCACGAGATGGGAGGCTTCAGGATCTAGTGCGGCCGTTGGTTCATCCAGGAAAAGGATGCGCGGCTCATGCAAAAGTGCCCGAGCAATGGCAAGTTTTTGCTTCATCCCTTTGGAAAATGTGCCAGCTTCATCCTGACGGCGATCCCATAAGCCCAGCATGCGCAGGTATTTTTCAACCTGCCCTTTGGGATCTTTGACCTCGTAGAGATTGGCATATATTTCCAGGTTAAATTCAGCGCTCAGGTTATCGTACATTCCGGGTGTCTCGGTGAGGATGCCCACGGTCCGGCGGATTTCGGTATCTTGCTCACCGATACGATAGCCATTGACCACTGCAGTGCCGGTGGTTGGACCGATCAGGCTGGTGAGCATGCGGACGGTGGTGGTTTTGCCTGCGCCGTTTGGACCGAGGAAGCCGAACACCTCACCTTCCTGCACTTCCAGGTTGAGGTTATCAACTGCCAGGGTGGTATTAAACTTTTTAGATAGGTTTTCAGTTTTGATCATAATTGATTTATAAATATACTTGGTTTTAGTTGGATAAAAAGATAATCTCTGGTAATTTTACCCTATTGATAACGTGTCTTCTCCAGATTTTCTGAGGTTTCTTCAACCGGATTTGGGGTGAAAACAGGTGACTCATCAGGCAGTTGGGCTGGTGGAATTATCGGGTTCTGGTTCCCGCTGACGCAAAGCAAAGATTATGAAGATATCCAACAATGACCGTGACCCCTAAAACGGCCTCAGCTGCATAACCACCCCACTGGCCTGCGATAAATACAACGGAAGCATCCATCAAGGCGTGGTAGAAAATTGCCAGTCCCAACCATCCCAGCTGTTGGTGACCTGGGCGGCGGGTAAATACCTGCAGAACGAGCACAGATGCCGCAATGTGGAATGGTATGGTAAAAACCCGTTCAACAGCGCCGAGCAAGGTGGCATACCAGGGAGCATTCCAATAATTCTGGATTTGCAATCTGGCGGTGGCGAGCTGGTCTAGAGTAAGGTTGAGTTTGCTCAGATCTAGATTACGGTAAGCCATCAAGTTTACATAAGCAAGCATGACCAGGATACCCAGAATGATGGCTTCGATTCCGCCATGGCCAGCCCCTGCCAGGATACCATTTCGCCATGTTCGGGCATCCTTGACCCACCAGCGGTACATGGCATAACGGGCAGTTTCTTCAAAAACTCCTGCGCTTAATCCCAAGAAGACCGGCAACGATCAGTTGCCCTGAAATACCCTGGACGGTAGATTGGATCTTCGCCAGAAATGGATTTAATACATAAATATTGAATGGGAGATGAAACACCTGGGAGAGAATAAAGATGCAGGCACCGATAAGCCATATTTTCCAGCTCAAATGAAATTTTTCTGTAAGGTAAATGCCCAATATGATGGGCATCGCAATCATCAACAACCCATTTAGAAAATGAGTGATGGTAAGCAGGTCCATGGGTAAAAATTATACTTCACAACGATTAGGAAAGGTTATACATGGGTAAAGATGAGTTGCATGATTAATTAGTACGCTAAGCCAAAGCCATCAAAATATACACGCTAATGTTGGTATAATTTTTATTTGTGCAGATGTTCTTTGAGATTTATAAATAGACATCATTGCACTCCAAATGGGAGGTGTATTGGTAATGGAAAAAAATGATTACCTAGAATTATTTCACCAGATGATTTTGATCCGTCTGGTTGAAGAACAAGCTTCGGTGTTGTACCAACAGGGAAAGATCGGTGGATTTTTACATCTCTATATCGGTCAGGAAGCGGTCAGCACGGGGCTGATCTCATCCCGCCAACCTGCAGGACAGAGTAATTACTGCCTACCGTGATCATGGTGTAGCCATTAATTGTGGCATCCCGGCCAAGGTGGTGTTGGCTGAGCTGCTTGGGAAAGGTCACCGGCTGCTCTGAGGGACGGGGCGGCTCAATGCATATGGCAGATGTAGGGAAGAACTTCTGGGGTGGGCACGCCATCGTGGGAGCACATTTACCCATCGCAGCAGGTATGGCACTTGGTGATCGATACCAGGGCAGGGATTCAGTGACCATCTGCATGTTTGGAGATGGTGCGACCAATATTGGATATTTCCACGAAGCACTTAACCTATCCAAGGTGTGGAATTTATCGGTGTTATGGGTGTGTGAAAATAACCTGTATGGGATGGGTACAGCTGTTGATCGCGCTTCGGCTGTATCAGAGATTCGCCAGAAAGCTGAAGGATACCTGATTCCCAACAGTCGGGTAGATGGAATGGACGTCATGAAAGTCCGTGAAGCTGCACAAAAAGCCATTGATACTGGTTCGAACCAATAAATCTCCTTACTTCCTCGAAGTTGAGACCTACCGCTTCCGCGGGCACTCGATGGGGGATCCTGAACGGTATCGGACGTCCGAGGAGGTAAAACGCTGGCAAAACGAGGAAGACCCTCTCGGGATTTACCATAAATATCTGCTCGATAACAAAATTGTCAGCCCTGAGGAATTGGATGATGTGGAAAAAGCTACCGAATAAGAGGTTCAAGAAGCAGTGCAATTTGCAGAAAGCAGCCCTGAGCCATTGGCTGAAGACCTGTATAAGAATCTTATATGTGGAAATGGAATGAGCAGAGGGAAAAATGCCTAGAATCACAATGCGCGAAGCAATATCACAGGCACTTTGGGAAGAAATGGAACGCGATACCAATGTATTTATCATGGGGGAAGAAGTAGGAGTGTGGGGAGGTAGTTATGCGGTCACCAAAGGTTTTTATGACCATTTTGGGGCTGAGCGGGTGAAAGATACACCCATCTCAGAAGCCGCCATCGTTGGTGCTGCGATTGGGGCAGCACTCACAGGTTTACGTCCAATCGCTGAGATCATGACGATTAACTTTGCATTTTCAGCATTTGAACATATCGTCAACCAGGCTGCCAAGCTACATTACATGTTCGCCGGACAAATGGTACTACCGCTGGTGATTCGCACAGTCAGTGGTGGTGGGCGGCAGCTGGCAGCCACCCACTCACAGACACCGGATGTAATTTTCGCCCATTTTCCGGGGTTAAAAGTAGTCGCACCAGGCACACCTGAGGATGCAAAAGGACTGCTGAAATCGGCAATCCGCAGCGATGACCCGGTATTGTTCATTAGAATCAGCCACGCTCTACCAATCGCGAGGGGAAGTTGCCGAAGGTGAAAATCTGATCCCCATTGGAAAATCCAAAATCCAACGACCCGGTAAAGACGTCACGATCGTGACCTATAGCAAAATGCTGGAGACTTCCATGAAGGCAGCCGATCAGCTGGCGCAAGAGGGGATCGAGGCTAGAAATTGTTGATCTGCGCACGCTTACGGCCTCTTGGATATGGAACCAGTCTTGGAATCTTTCAAGAAGACAAATCGGGCGGTGATTGTTGAAGAAGGCTGGCGATCGTATGGCGTCGGGGCGGAAGTGGCTGCCAGAATATATGAGGAAGCTTTCGATTATGTGGATGCACCCATTCAACGCGTGGCACAGAAGGAAGTGCCATTGCCCTATAACCGGACACTTGAACAGCTGGCACTCCCACAAGTGGAAGATGTGATCAAAGCGGTTAAGGAGGTGCTGTAATGGCGCAAATTGTCAGCATGCCTAAACTTGGTTTCGATATGGCGGAAGGCACTCTGATACGATGGGTGGTTAACGAGGGTGAGAATATCACCAAGGGAGCGGTACTGGCTGAGATTGAAACGGATAAAGCTACCGTCGAAGTGGAATCCACCTACAGTGGCGTTTTACTTCGCCAGCTGGTTCAGCAAGGTACGGTCGTGCCGATCAATGACCCGATTGCTGTGATTGGTGAATCGGGTGAAGAAGTTAATCTAGAAGCTCTCTTAGGTAAGCCGACAGTTAGTGAAAAACCTACGACCATTGAAAAACCTGTAGAAGCGGAAGTAGTATCAGCCGACCTCAATACCGACTGCTCCTGTGAGTGAAACTTCCCACGGGCATACCAGGTGGATTGCATGCCTCTCCCCTGGCGCGCTCGATGGCGGCGGAATTGGGGATAGATCTGCGACATGATTCAAGGGACGGGTCCAGCAGGGCGGATCACAAAAAAGGATATCGAATCTTATCAGGCTGAAAGCACCTGAGCCAGTTGAGCCGCAAAACCCCAAGTGTAACTCCCACCCAGGTTGCAGTACCTTCAATGAGAATTTATCCGTGAGACACGCAGCAGTGCCCTTGCCCAGATTAAGAGCTGCAATTGGTCGCCGAATGACTGAATCCATGCAGCAAGCACCGCATTTTTATGTGACGCATGATTATGATGTTGGTGCACTGGTCGACCGGCGAAAGGAGATCAATACCCTACTCTCGGAAGATGACAAGCTCTCTGTGAATGATTTTATTGTCAGAGCTGTGGCATTGACGTTATTGGAATTTCCCAATCTAAATGCCTCACTTGACCTGAAAAATAACGCTCTAATCTATCATGGGGAGATCAATATCGGAGTAGCTGTGGCGGTGGAGAATGGCTTACTCACTGTGGTACATCGAAATACTGATCAGAAAACCATCCACCAAATTATCGTCTGAGCTGAAGACCATGGTGAACCGGGCACGGGAGGGAAAGTGCGACCGGAGGATATTGAAGGCTCAACTTTCACCGTTAGCAATATGGGAATGTATGATGTGGATCAGTTTACGGCGATCATCAATCCACCAGAGGCGGCCATTTTAGCCGTCGGCTCAGCAAGGCAGGTACCAGTGGTCATGAATGGGGAGATCAGGATAGGGACACGGATGAAAGCAACCTTATCGGTAGATCACCGCATCAGTGATGGAGTGGAAGGAGCCAGGTTCCTACAAGCTTTAGCCAAATACATCGAGGAGCCATTAAGATTACTGATTTAGTGGCTCCTATTCTTTATGATTATCGATTTATGTCCTCAAATCGATAATCTTTTCTGAGCATCTAGCCGATTAAATTTACAGCCATAACGGATTCGATTTCTTAACTAGAAAACGATTAATCCAATGAAAAACTTTGATTACGACCTTCGATATACACAGGCAGGTCTGGAAGTTCTGGTTAATTATTTACTGTCTGATGAGGTATTTTGGCCGTTGAGCGTTAGTTCGCCAGCGGGTGAGCCGGATTATCCACGCCTGACGTTGGGATGGGTTACTCCTGGCACACGCGAGATTAGCAGCTTATCCTAAGTCTCATGATCAGATGGTTCAGATGGATCAGCTCAATTCCAGATTAGATTTACTGCGATCCAAGTGGAGGGCAGCATGGGAGCATAAAGCTGGGCATAGTTTTAGTGTCCGGTTGCGGATGTGGCGGGATTATATCGATGAGTATACAAAACAATCCGCAAGATAACACGGATCGTTACTCGTACGAGGTTCGTTTAAGGGCTATGCTCAGTTTATTAATTGCGGAAGTTGCAGGACAAAACCAAGCAGAGGTTGATTTATTATCCGGTCTCGATGTATATCTAAAAAGTGTGCTGTTAGTGGATGGCTTCATATGGGAAGCAGATATCCAAACCGGATTTCCTACGAAAGCTTATTGGTATCTATATGGTTATTTACCAACCAAAGTCAAGAAACATTGATGGGGTTGTCATAGAAAGTCGGCAATTACAACTCTTGCACCGGTCTTATTGCGTATAGTCATTCCGTGTTCAGAGATATCACTGGCACAGGGATGTTTATCAGTATAAAAAAAGTGGGGCAAGCAAGCCAGTTCAATCGCGTGGGAACTCGGATTGGGTAAGGGATTAGCGATTCCTGGAATGATCAGGAAGTTGGATCAGGGGGTTGCACGCTGAAGACAGACCATTAACTCACGTAACAAACCTTCGGGTTCGCCATGGGTGACCGCGATCACCGGTTGGCGCAGCTTTACCTCGAGAGAAGGTTCCAACTGGAGGATTCTTACTTTACTTGCAAAGGTTGAATCGCTTGTGGTTAAAAACGATCGTGGCAGATATCCTATTGCTTCGACATTTTCGGAGATTGCCTCAAGCATAGCGCTTGGATCGGGAGCCAGCATGGCTTCAGAGCTCAATGATTGGGAAGATAAGACAGCATTATCGAATATCGTACGGGTCGGATCGCCTTCAGGCATTACCCAAACCTGGATTGGCAGGTTGGAATCATTTTCCCATTTTGTTATTTGACCAGAATAGATTGATTTTACGTCGAAGCTTGTTAGCTGTGATAGGGTATTATCCTTATTGACTACTACGACGACCTGTTCCCATCCAACCTGGAAAAGATTGGTGCCTGAGCTTTCCTGAGTAGATTGGCCTAATTCCAGGGCGAGATCATTTGTAAGGAGATTGGCATCCAATGCGGTAGACTGCATAAAATAGAGAGCGATCCGGGGATTATTCGCAGCACAATTTGCCAGATTATCTGCCCATGCTTGCAAGGCCATAGGGTAGAAGAGATTGATAGCTAAAGGCGTTGGGGCGGGCGTGGATACGTCTGGTGTTCCGCAAGTCGAGAGCAACAAGACCAATCCAAATAGTAAAAAACGCTTCATCATCAGGATCGTACGAAGGTAAATATGATGGTTATTATCGAGAGTGCCATGCAATAGATGGCGAAGAAATAAAGCGGGTGCTTGACGAGATAAGATAATAACCAGCGAATGGATAAATATCCGACAATTGCGGCAGCGATGAAACCTACGATCAGGGTGGGGATTTGCGCGGTAAAGCTCGGAGATTTGATCAAATCAACCAATGCCAAAGCACCTGCCCCAATCATAACTGGCACAGACATTAAAAATGAAAACCGCGCAGCAGATGGTCTATCCAGATTACGAATCATTCCGCCGGTGATGGTTGATCCTGAGCGAGAAATGCCGGGCAGAAGGGAGACGGCCTGGAATAGTCCAGCAATCAATGCATCCAACCAGCTGATTGTATTAATTGAACGATTACGCTTCCCAACCCGTTCAGCGATTACCAATAATGCAGCTGTACCGAGCAAGAATAAACCAGCCGCAAATGGACTACCGAAGGCTCTTTCCACCATGTCTTTGAAGAGAACTCCGGCAATTACAGCCGGGATAGTGGCTAATATCAAGAGCCATCCCAGACGAGACATCGAGTCTGAAAACGGTCTCCTGTGGATAAGGCCGTTGATTACAGCAACGATAATCTGGTACAAATCTTTCCGGAAATAGAAAATCACAGCCAGTAATGTTCCAAGCTGCACTAAAACATCAAATATAAATCCTTCCTGAGCGGGGATTTGCCAGCCAAATATATATGGTGCGATCACCAGGTGGGCTGAGCTGGAGATTGGCAGGAATTCGGTTAATCCTTGAATGATGCCCAGGATAATGGATTGAAGGAGGGTCATGATGAGTTTCTCCAGTGTTCAAGAAAATCGGCAGCAAATTGATCAAAATGACCATTCATGATTGCCTGGCGAATGTCGTTCATTAATGATAACAAGGTATTAAGGTTGTGAATGGTCAATAATGTAGAGCCCAATATTTCCTTGGCGAGTACCAAATGCCTGAGATATGCAGTGGAGAAGTTCCGGCAGGTATAACATGAACAACTTCCATCGATGGGTGATTTATCCGATGAATATCTGGCATTGGCAATATTCAATCGCCCGGTGCGCGTGATAGCAGCATGGTGCCGGGCAAGCCGGGTGGGTAGAACACAGTCGAAGATATCCACGCCGCGCTGGACACCCGTAAGTAAATCTTCAGGTGAGCCAACCCCCATCAGGTAGCGAGGTTTATCTTCCGGAAGATATGCATCCACCAGCTCAAGGATTGATAGGGTTTCGATCTTAGTTTCACCAACCGATAACCCACCAATGGCGTAGCCAGGTAATTCCAGAGAGGAGAGATGTTCCGTTGAACGAATGCGTAGTTCTGGGTATATTCCTCCCTGGATTATCCCGAATAATGCCTGGTCGGAACGGGTCTTTGCTTTTACACAGCGCTCAGCCCAAGCATGTGTGCGTACCAGTGCAGCTTCATTTTTAGCCAAATCATAGGGAGAACCGCATTCATCAAACGCCATGATGATATCGGCACCCAAATTTTCTTGAATAGCGATGGATTTTTCAGGAGTAATTCGATGGATCGAACCATCGATATGGCTTTTAAAGGTAACCCCATCATCATCAATTTTACGACTGTCGGCTAATGAAAACACCTGAAAACCACCAGAATCGGTCAATATCGGCTGGTCCCAATGCATAAAGGTATGCAATCCACCTAATTGAGCAATTACCTCATCCCCAGGTCGTAGATAGAGGTGATAGGTGTTGGCCAGGATCAAACTTGTTTTCAATTCAGTCAATTGGGCTGGTGTAACTGCTTTAACGGAAGCCTGTGTGCCAACCGGAGCGAACAGAGGTGTGAGAAGATCACCGTGAGGGGTGCGAAAGATTCCAGCACGAGCACGATGGTCCCTAGATTTTATTTCGAAATTAAAGCTGGCACTCATTACGTGGAATGATTATAACCCATCGTGCGTGTTATAATTTTCACATCGGGAAATACCGTATACATTTATTAACCTGTAAACATTGAACAGCTGGTTCCTTCCAGTTGCAAGTTAATTTGCATGTTCAAACGGGATTTACAGGAACAAAATAGGAGAAAAATATGCAAATCTATGATCTACCAGGTCCGAAGGCTAAAGCCATCATCGAACGTGATTCAGCCGTAATCTCACCTTCTTATGCACGCGCCTATCCATTTGTGATGGATCATGGAAAGGGTTCAGATGTGTGGGATGTGGACGGCAATCATTTTTTAGATTTTGCCTCGGGGATTGCAGTCACAGCCACGGGTCACAGCCATCCAAAAGTCGTCCAAGCGATCAAGGATCAGTCGGAGAAGTTCCTTCACATCTCGGCTGATTTTTATCATGAAGCATGGGTCAATTTAGGTGAACGTTTGGATCAGATTGCACCCTTTAAAGAGGATGCTGTATCTTTCATGACCAACTCTGGTACTGAAAGTGTGGAAGCTGCGATTAAGTTGGCACGTTATCACACGGGTGCGAGTCAATTCATAGGTTTTCTCGGGGCATTTCATGGCCGGACTTTGGGTTCGTTGAGCTTTACAGCCAGTAAACCGGTATATCATGAAGGTTTTTACCCCCTCATGAATGGGGTAGTACACGTCCCATACCCAGATCCTTATCGACCAGTATTTAACCAACGCCCAGGTGAGGATTATGGAGAAACTGTTGTAAGGTATATCGAAGAACAGGTTTTAGGAAAATTATTGCCTGCCGAAGATGTGGCTGGTCTATTAGTGGAATCGATTCAGGGTGAGGGGGGGTATATCATCCCTCCACCGGGGTTCTACCCAGCCCTACGTGATTTATGTGACCGCCATGATATCTTGCTCATCGTTGACGAAGTTCAATCTGGTATGGGGCGGACCGGAAAGTGGTGGGCAATTGAGCATTTCGGGATTGAACCGGATATCGTTTGTGTAGGTAAAGGGATTGCATCAGGAATCCCATTAGGTGCAATCATTGCTCGAAAAAGCATCGTCACCTGGCCATTAGGCTCTCACGGGAATACCTATGGTGGCAACCCAATAGCCTGCGCTGCTGCATTAGCCACCATGGATCTGATCCGCGATGAATATTTACAGAATGCCAAAGAGGTTGGGGATTATGCACTGGACGCTTTGAATGAGATAGCAGCACGACACCCATCTGTTGGACAGGTGCGCGGGATTGGTTTAATGATCGGTGTCGAGTTTGTCAAGAATAAGCAGAGTAAGGAGCCAGCACACGACCTGATGGAGCGCATTGTTCTAAGGGCATTTGAGCGTGGATTACTCACTTTGGGATGTGGGAAAAACACGATCCGGATTTCACCTTCGCTAAATATTACCAAAGGTGAGATGGATTATGGCTTGGAAATTATGGAAGAATCGATAACGCTGGCCGAGAAGGAATTCCAAATTACCCATGTTGCCTGATTTTCGCGTTCGACAACGCGATTATTTATTGGAAATTAGCCGTGCATTAACCCAGGAGCTTGATTTGGACAAGCTCCTGGGGCGTATTCTGTACATCTCTGCGGAGATGTTAGCTGGTCAGGCGGGATTAATCGCATTACGAGCCGAAAAAGGTGGATGGAAGGTAGCGACGAGTCTTGGCATCCCAGCAAGCTTAGCGCGATATCTGGAACCACTCCTGGCTGAAATTCCGGATAATGAGGATCCAGCGCGATTTGAGCTACCTGAAGTCAATCGCTTACTCCAGAATTTAGTCAGGACAGTCGGATTAGGGTTGTTTACTGGTGTAGGTTTACCTCTGATCACGCGTGAAAAAGTGATTGGGGTCATATTTGTATTTCGGAATTATCCAGGAATATTTTCTTCGAATGATCGTGCGCTGTTACAGAGCTTTGCGAATCAAGCAGCGATTGCAGTGGACAATGCCCAACTATACCAGCAAGTAAGCCAGGACAAACAACGGGTGGATGCCTTGCTTGATTCTGCCGCAGATGGGATTTTGATCATTTCATCAAGGCATGTCATCACTCGCAGTAATCCAGCCTTTGCCCGAATGCTTGAGAGACCAATTCATGATATTGTCGGGAAATCGCATGATGAGGTGATCAACCTGACCTGCCATGAGGATATGCTGACCCTGGAGCAGGCAGAGGCGGGTGGTTGGCCACTCACCCCCAATGCTACACTTTATGTTGAAGGTGATCTGCAAAGAACCTCAGGAGTTCCTTTACCCGTTGGTATCACGTACGCACCGCTTGTTTCTGAAGCGGGGAATTTGCTTAATATCATCGCAACTGTGCGTGATATCACAAGATTTCGTGAGGCCGAGGAATTAAAGAGCACATTCATTTCGGTGATCAGTCATGAGTTGAAGACCCCTGTTGCACTGATTAAGGGGTATGTCGGAACGTTGCGACGGGAAGATGCAAATTGGGACCGTGAAATTGTAAAGGATAGTTTGGCGGTGATTGAGGAAGAAGCCGATCGTTTGACTGGTTTGATCGAGAATTTGCTGGATGCATCAAGACTGCAGGCTGGAGGACTCTCAATCAGTCTATCGGATGTAGCCTTGAACGTACTAGCGGATCGGATCGCCAAACGCTTTCAGACTCAATCTTCCCTCCATAACATCATTGTAGATTTCCCTGAAAATTTTCCAATAGTATCCGGAGACGAAACACGTTTGGAACAGGTTCTATCCAACCTTGTATCGAACGGAATTAAATATTCACCTCAGGGAGGCGAGATTCACATCAGTGGGCAAGTTCGCCCTGCGCAGGTCATCGTATGTGTCAGTGATGAAGGACCTGGAGTTGCACCAGATGATATTCCTCATATTTTCGATCGTTTTTACCGGTCCTCCAACGCTAAACGAACAACGAAAGGTGCCGGATTAGGTTTATACTTGGCACGCGCAGTCATTGAAGCTCATGGTGGTCGAATCTGGGTTGATCCGCGGCCTGGTGATGGCGCACGTATTTGTTTTTCCATACCGCGGAGTTAATCACCATCCATCATTGATTCTTACGAAAAAAAATATCGAGGCTATTTTCGATTAGGAGACATGCATGCCAAAAACGCGAATAAACTGTCCGAACTGTCGGCAGCCGATCATGGCTGATATCGACCAATTATTTGATGTCGGTCAGGATCCAACAACAAAACAAAAAATTCTCTCAGGAGCCTTCAACCTTGCCTCCTGTCCAAATTGTGGTTTTAGAGGGATGATTGCCACGCCGCTGGTATATCACGATCCGAATAAAAACCTGTTACTTACTTATTTTCCCCCTGAGCTTGGTTTACCCATCAATGAGCAAGAACGCATTATCGGTCCCTTGATCACCAGAGTTACCAACAGTCTGCCACAAGAAAAACGAATGGCATACCTACTTCAACCTCAGTCCATGTTGACCATGCAAACGATGATCGAGCGCATCCTGGCAGCAGATGGAATTACCAAGGAAATGATCCAAGCTCAGCAGGATCGAATGAATTTGTTGCAGAGATTGATAAATGCATCTGATGAAACCGTTGAAGAAATTACCGCGAAGGAAGATGCTTTGTTCGATAGCGACTTTTTTAACTTACTTAATCGATTACTTGAGGCTTCTGCCGTCAATGGAGATCAAGAATCTGCCAAACGATTGGGTGATATACAAAAGAAATTATTGGCGAAAACCACCTTTGGCAAGCAGATCCAGGAACAATCCAAAGATGTTGAAGCTGCGATCCAGACATTGCAATCAGCGGGAAAATCGTTGACACGTGAAAAACTCCTGGAAATGGTAATCAAAGCACCTAATGAAACCCAATTAAGCGTCCTGGCAAGCCTTGGCCGACCTGGAATGGATTATGAGTTTTTCAGCTTGTTGAGCGAAAGGATTGATCGGGCACGTGCAGATGGCAGGGATCGATTAATCAAGCTACGCGACCAATTGCTGGAGATGACACGTGCAATCGATAAGCAAATGGAAGAAAGGTTGCTGCAAGCTAGAAAAAATCTAACAACGATCGTGCAGGCTAAAGATATCAAAGAGACAATGAATCAAAATCTACCGATAGTAGATGAATTCTTTGTCCAAGCATTTAATGAAGAAATGGAATCAGCAAGAAAAGCCGGTGATCTCGAAAAAATCAGCAAACTAAAGCAGGTAGAAGAAGTGGTGGATAAAGCCAGCACGCCTCCACCAGAAGTGGCACTAATTCAAGAGCTATTGGAAGCAGCTACTACAGATGATGAACTGAATAAAAAACTCGAGACGCATAAGACCGAAATAACGCCGGAGTTTATGGATATACTATCCAGCTTGTTAGTCAGAGCAGAATCAGGCGAGGACGCTGAATTGAAAGCACGGATGAATAAGGTCTTCAGTTCGGCTTTACGAATAACGATGTCTGCAAATCTTAGTTAATATAAACAAAATCGGGGCTGGTTTCCAACCCCGATTATATTTAGCGTATTATTTGAAGGATGGATTATCCATCCTCAATCCATGACCTCGCACCGTAATCAGAAATTGATGCTCTGAGTTAATCTCAGCCAGACGGTCGCGTAATCGGCGTACGAGGGCATCCAAAGCTTGTTCAGAGATGCCAATGGCATCTTCTTTTCCCCATACAGCTTGAACCAATTCAGCACGAGAAACGACTCGACCGGGATTATCGAATAACAATTCCAACAGCTGATATTGGGAGACAGAAAGCGGAGGAAGTAACTCTTCATCACCAATCCAAACACGGCGTGAGCGTTTGTCCAATCGTAGCAAATGGTGAGTTGGGACGATCTCAGTAGGTTTTTCAGGTGGCGCTTCCAAAGGTAACGTGGAATCTGAGCTTAAATAAATAAATTGCTGGGCAAATGCAATCTGGATTACATCGCCATCCTGAAGCATAATGGGTTCCACCACCTCATGCCCATTGATATGAGTCCCGTTTTTACTCCCCAGGTCTTCCAATTGGACACCATGTGGTAGAGCGATAAACCTTGCATGGTAACGGGAAACCTGGCGATTTTGGATGATTACGTTACACGAATCATCCCGACCAACGATAACATCGCCTCTCAAGATCCAACGCTGACCATTTAATGGTCCTGCTTGTGCGATCAATGAAGGAAAATCTTCAGTCTCCAGTGCCATTTCATTTTCCTCTTTTTATATCTCTGGAAACCTTCTATCGTTCAGGGAATTATAAATAGTTCATGGTTTAGTTCTACGGAAATACCTGTTTATCCCGATTGGTTAAGTTTACCACCATAGCTTGACTGGCAAGTACCAAATTGGCTGGGGAAATTAAAATTTCATTCCCCCATACTCCAGCACCAACAGCCAAAATCGTCTCATTCATCATATCTAAATCCAAGAATGACCGGAATCCGTCTGGTTGCCAAGAAAACGGAGGTATGGAACCAATCTGGTAGCCAGTTGTTTGGATCACTCTATCTGGGCTGGCAAGCTGAATGTTTCGAGAACCGAGAATCTTTTTTAGGTGACCAGAAATGACATTTTGATCTCCACCAACCATGATGAGCACCTGCTCGTCTTTATCAGTCTCGAAGATTAGAGTTTTGATGGTCTGGTGTTCCTTCAATCCCAATGCAACCGCCACACTCGCAGCGCCCTTAGGGGTTGAAGTGGGAAAGCTGGCGATGGTATAGGCGATATGAAGTTGATCAAGGAAGACATGAGACGGAAGCATTTATTTATTATATCGTGCAATTTTCTTACCTCACTCAGCTCTATCGAATCCCCCATTCTTTCAGAAACCAAAGGTATAATATTCTCATCCGAAACGCCATCGGACGAAAAAAACATGCCGACGCCCTTAAAGACTGGAGAAGTCCTGAGAAGTCGCTATAAAATTCGCCGGATCATCGGGCACGGAGGCATGGGCAGTATTTACCTTGCAGATGACCTGCGCCTGGAAGGGCGGCAATGTGCACTTAAAGAGGTTGAGCATGATCGCACATTACCGCAGGAGGTCGTCCAGCAAGCCCGCGATCAATTCCTCCGTGAAGCGACGGTTTTAGCGCGCCTAGACCATCCGAACCTACCCAAAGTATCTGATTTCTTTTCAATTGGACCGCGTGATTACCTGGCAATGGATTTTGTTCCCGGGAACGATTTACGCACATTGATGATGGAAGCACGTCAACGAGGAGCATTTCTACCCGAGGCGGAAGTCCTCTCCTGGGCAAATCAAATTGCGGATGCCCTGAGCTACCTGCACAATCAAAATCCACCGATTTTACATCGGGATATTAAACCAAGTAACCTCAAAGCCACACCGAGCGGGTTAATTAAACTGGTGGATTTTGGTTTGGTTAAAATCCTGGCTTCAGAGGAAATGACGATTACAATCTTGCAGGGTCGAGGTACTGCTCTGTATACGCCTTTAGAGCAATATGGGGGGGATACTGGTCACACCGATCGGCGTAGTGATATTTATGCATTTGGGGCTACCCTCTATCATTTACTCACCAACCAACCACCGGTTGAAGCGCGCGAGCGATTTTTACATCCAGAAAATTTAACCCCTCCGACGACAAATCAATCCGGAAATCAGTATACGTACTGAAAAGGCAATTTTGTGGGCGATGAGCTTGCACCCTGATGAACGTCCTCAGGATATCGAGACTTTACGTCAGGCATTAATCGGAAATTGGATCCCTCCCATTCGACCTTCAAAGAAACCACAACCCCCATCACTGAGGATGATCCTTTCCACTTCACGCGAACGGATTTTGCTGTGGGTGGCTGCAGGCTTGATTATATTTAGTCTGATTGTTACTCTTGCTCATTAACTTTATGCAGTTTTGACGTTTCGAAAATCCATCATCTGCCAGATCCAGACTACTCCAGCTCCGATTATTGCCCCAATGATGACAAATAGCACAACTCCCCAGGTTCCCATTTGCTTGAGCATGGACTTCACTACCTGGCAGATTAATTGCCAGGTAGATATAAGTAAACATGCCACCAATTAATGGTAGTAAGGCAGCTCTAACTCCCCATCGAAGGCCGTTTTTTTGATTGGTCATCCAATAATTACCCCCGCTGATTATGGCAGTCACAATAAGCGCAACCAACCAATCGCCAAAATCAACATTACCCTGGTTAGGTACATCAACCGGAATCACTGTTGCTTGAGGAGTGGATGTTGGCGTGTCGGTTGGGACGATGGTTGGAGTTTGCGAAGGAGCCGGTGTTTCAGTGGGTAAACCGGGGGTAGCAGTAATCGATTCTGGAGGAATTTCAAATGTCAAAACATCAGAGGTAACCGCTGATCCACTCTCTGCGCGTACGTTTATCTCTCCAGATTGGTCAATCAGTAGATTACCCCGGGCAATACCCTGGGAGGTTTGTGATTCAATGATTTGGGCAGGGACGCTATCACCATCGTGGTAAAGCGTAAATCGTACGACCGTTCCGTCCGGTACCTGGTTTCCATTATGGTCCAGAATAATGCCAGACACAAGAGAAATGGGATCCCCGACTTTCAAGGTGGTAGGGGTTGGTACAGGTGTCTCCGTCCCCTCGATTTGTGAGGCAACCTGGTTCTCTTGATAAATATGGATCACCTGATTTGGATCTGGTGAGGTTGCTTCGAGAATTTCGTATCCAATACCCGGGACTGATACTGGGAGATGACCAGAGGCTTGGATTTCATGGAATAGAATTCTGGCAGCAATTTCAATAAAAGAGCTGGAGCGACTGTAGAGAGCATAATAAGCGGATAATTTCGAAATATCTGTTGCATCCAACGCATAGGGTTCGCTTAACGCAAAGACGATTAAATGCTTGCCTTGAATGAGGTCGGGACGCAAGTCTAGGAATTGGCGTAATGCCAGTGATGCTGGAACGTCAGTTGATACGGAATCCATTGCAAACACAATCCAATCAGCCCGACGCAAGTCATTTTCTATTTGCAATATCCCTGTACCTGCATTAAGCATATCCGACAGATCTTGAAATGAATAAGAACTTAAATTACCCGGAATAACTTGACCACTACCACTATATAATCGGATCACTGCATTTTTAAAAGCATCAACATCGATTGAATATTGCTGCCGGCATGTACTGCATTGTTGAAATACTCTGGTATCACTGACAAAGATGATGTGATCATCCCGACCAGGCGGGTGATGGGATGGCAATATTCAACTCATCGAGAGGTGGACTGATCAGGCTAGCAGCTTGTTGGGCAATACTGAATGTCACACGTGAGGAAAAACCGATCGTATTAAGTGCATCTGAATTTGGCAGTGTCGATGTCACTGAAAAGGTACTATTGTATAGTTTTAATTTTAGGGTCAGGATACGCAATACTGACTGATCCACCCGTTGAGCAAAAGCGGGGTCTTCACGATATTTTTGGGCAAAAAAGTCTAAAGTGCGCACATAAGATGAATAAACATCAGCGTCACCGCTGGATAGGAAATTATCCAAATAAAGTAAATCATTTCCAGCCAGAAAGGCGTCTCGAGCGACGAGTGGACCATTGAAGGTCTGACCGCTGGGATCATAAAAACGACGAACAGCCCGGCTTCCGAGATTATCACTGATCATCACCCCACCATTTTGCCGCCAGGTATCGAAAGCTGGTAAGGACATCAATTGCGAAAACGCCTGGGGGTCGAAACTTACAGGACGAGTCGTTGCACGAATATTTCCTTGAAATCCCTGATATCGGATATGAGATACAAGCAATGCGTCAGTCATCGATTCGGTATCAGGTGCATTGCCGGTTACCGCAAAAAAAGGTGCTAAATCAATTTGCTTAAGCTGTTCAAGAGATGATCGGACGGTTGCCACTTCTTCTTCGGGTAATCGATCGGAACCACCGAAGCCTGGAAAATGCTTTGCCGCCACCACCATTTTCCCATTACTACCTTCATGAATACCTCTAATATAGGCCTGACCTAATGATCCGACCCAAAATGGATCTCCGCCGAAAGTCCTGACGCCCAGATCCCCTCCACTATCTGAGCTTGGGACTTCGAGTACATCCAATGATGGCCCAAGGAGTAAGTTGAAACCCAATCCTGAGAGCTCTTTTCCAAGTACATTTCCAACCTGTTGGCTTAATTCTGTATTCCAGGTAGCCCCCAGGGCCATTTGACTTGGTAGCTGGGTCATTCCATTGAGGATTTGATCGTATGGGTAGCCATCACCTTCCTGTGAAATCCCAATAAACAAGGGTACATAGGCTGGGGTATAGAATTCATTTGTCTCGGGATTTACCTGTGGCTCCTGGGAGGCGCTGTATTCATCCCTTTGAAGCTGATCGGTCAAGCTTTGGGCAAAAACAAGGGTTTGGTCCGAGCCGATAAAGTTATCGTTGGCTGATTTTAATATCACACCACCAATATGATAATTAACGATCAAATCAAAGATTTGGGAGCCTGTAGCCGAACCGATCCCTGCTTCGGGACCTGTGAATGTGATCAGAAAGAGCTGGCCGACACGTTCTTCAGGAGTAAGTTGGTCCAATAATGCCTGGGCTCTTTCATTACCTGCAACTGCCTGCCCAGATGGTGCAGCTTGACCTATAGATATGGGCACTAAGAGCGAAAGTATGATTAATGATATAGAAAATTTTCGAAAAATGGAATGCATTCTTAGCCTAATATAAGGATCACTCAGTCCACGGTTCGACTAGCTTTTTCGGCCTCAATAATTTTATGTAATTGCTCCCGCCGGGTTGGACCACTGAGTGTTTCCAGTCGGCGTATGTTCATTGGATCGATTTCATTGCGTAGAAGGTTTAGTTCATCATCAGTAGGTATTGCGGTCTCCATAACGTCAGGCGAAATATCAAGCGGAAAACCTGTGTGTGCCTGGATCTTTTCAATAGTGACACCAGGATGAAACGAGATTATTCGCATCCGACCGTCGGCAAAGTCAAATTGCCCCAGATCGGTAACTAGATAACGAGGACCATTTCCGTGCTTGCGGGCGGAATTATGCCCGAGTCCGGCACAAAAGTCAAGCTGAGGAACGAATGTGACCCTGGAATGGCGAGGGACATATAACATAATATTATTTATGTATGTAGTGACATCTGGGATTCCGCCTGTACCGGGTAATCTTAATCGTGGATGGTAGAAATCCTTCCCGAAAGCGATATTATTGAAATTCCCAAATGGATCGATTTGGGCTGGACGGAAGAATTCCAATGGATGCAGGCTGGGTAATACTTCACTCACTGCCCGAGCAAAACCAACATTTACCAATGAACGATCCAGCCATAACCGCTCGACTTGACTTAGGCTCAAAGGGGCTGGATGGCGGCAAATGCCCTGGCCAATTGCTGAAGAAAAATACAGGTTGGGTGCATGGGTGCGGCGCGCAAGCAGGTATGCTGCAGCGACCAATGGAGTAGCAATTCCTTGTGCGACTAAAACACCATCAGGCACTTGGTGAGACATGCATACGACCATAAATTCGTCAGGCGTTATATCCATCTATACACTATGTTGGTTACAATTATAATTTGGAGTCATGGAGGATCTGGGCATGCTCTTCAGGGGTAATATTACCACCAGTCAGCACGACCAAAGCTGGTTTATCGGTTACCCGACCAGATAATACAGCAGCAAGGGCGGCCGCTGCCGATCCTTCTATCCGTTCATGATATGTGATCCAGGCATATTTTATAGCTCTGCGAATTTCAATCTCTGAGACGAGGATAAAGTTGGTCACATAATTCTTCACGAGCGGAATAGTAACGGAACCCTCTTCAACAGGACCTGCTAAACCATCTGCGATGCTGGGCAACTCCTCCACACCTTCCTGTGTGCCATGATGGTAAATCTCGTATAGGAAAGGTGAGGCTTCAGATTGAACAGCAATCAATTTAGGATGGGGTTTTAATTTCTGCAGTGCGCAACCAATCCCTGATACAAGACCCCCACCTCCTGCTGGAACAATCCAAGTAACCGAATTTGGATCCGGTAATTCTTTCATTACCTCCAGGGCGATGCTGCCCTGGCCAGCGATGATCATTCCATCGTTATAGGGTGAAACCCAGGTAGCATGTGTGGAATTGGCATATGATATTCCTGCCCGTTCAGCTTCACCATAACCACCAGGAACTAAGCGTATTTCTGCGCCAAGTTCGCGCATCGCTTGAAGTTTAATCCCAAGGGCATGGTCAGAAGCGAAAACGATGACCGCTGCATGTTTCATTCGACCTGCTAACGCGACTCCTTGTCCATGATTACCGGCTGAGGCGGTGACCAATCCACATTCAATCTCCCAGTCTTGAAGTGATAATATTTTATTTAATGCTCCGCGGGCTTTAAAAGAACCAGTTACCTGATGGTTTTCCCACTTCAGGTAAAGGTCGTTTTGAGCATCATAAGTTAATGGTGTCTTATGTATATAAGGACTTATGCGTTCATAAGCCTGTTCAAGCCAAATGTAGGGTATCATGGATATTAAATTCTATTCTCAGCCAAAACCTTTCGTGCCAGAAGGGGGTTGTCAGTGAAAATGCCATCCACACCGGCAGTAAAAAGCTGTTGCATAATTTCGAGTTGATTAACAGTATATACATGGATTCGGCACTTGGCTTGATGAGCAATTTGGATCAATTTTAATGTGACATCACTGTGAGCTGGATGCAAGGCAAGCAATGGACCAAAACGGACTAACCTCGAACGGAGGGTAATATCTGCATAACCAGGAAAGGTTAGTAAGCCCATGGGAATCATAGGGAGAAGATTGCGCGCTCGAATTAATCCAATCATATTATAAGAGGAAAGCATAACACTTGTTTCCAAGCCATACTTCTTCACGAGTGATATTACCTTATCTGGTAGGTCATCAACTGGTGAAGAGTAATTGGTCAATTCCACATTGATGAATATCTTTCGACCGACAACCTCAAAAACCTCTGCCAGAGTAGGGATCTTTTCTGATCTAAATAGTGGGGCGAATTTCGATCCAGCGTCCAATTTCTTTAATTCGGGCAGTGTCAATACTTTTATTCGGCCCGTACCATTGGTGGTTCGATCGACAGAATCATCATGCATCACAACGACATGACCATCTGCGCTAAGTTTTACATCGAGTTCGATTCCATCAGCACCATGGTCTATTGCCAGCTTGAAAGATGCTAGTGTGTTTTCGGGAGCATAAGCACTAGAACCCCGATGTGCAAATATCGTTGGTCTATTTAAACCAACGATAGTGGAGCTGTTTTTCATTATCGGCATAAGCTTGATTTATAACTCAACGAAGTAGGCGCTGGCTGCCCTGTCGATAAGATCACGCGTCATGGATGGCTCAACGGCTAAATAACGCGCAATGTCAAGAATTTGATCACACAAATCGCGTGGGTGTGAGGCACGCAGTTTTCGGGCTCGTTTGATATACCATTCTTGGAGCAGATATGCCAACCCTTCATCGTTGTACTGCACACCTTTCGCTGAGGCCACTCTGGTAAAAATTTCGCGATATTCATCGAAGGTTGGGTCTCCAAGCTCAATCTTATGCCGTAACCGACGAAGGAAAGCTTCATCCACAAGGTCGCGTGGTGGCAAGTTTGTAGAGAAAACAACCAGCACATCAAAGGGGATCTCAAACTTACGACCCGTGTGTAGTGTCAAGAAATCGATGCGATTTTCGAGCGGTACAATCCATCGGTTAAGTAAATCACGAGGGCGTACAAGTTGTCGACCAAAATCATCTATAAGCAGAATACCGCCATTTGCCTTCACCTGAAAGGGCGCTTCATAATACTTGTGTACATCGTCAAAGACCAAATCCAGTCCAGCCAAAGTCAATTCACCACCTGTAACAATGAACGGTCGTCTGATGCGAACCCAACGTAAATCCCGTCTGCCATTCATCTTACCAGCAGCTGCACTGCCTGATGAGGAAGGCTCATCGGCTGACAGTTGGTGATTCACTGAATCGTACATTTTAATGACCTGACCATCGATATAAATAGCATATGGGATATACATACTTTCATGCAGGATCATATTCCCAATGGCTCGGGCAACGCTTGTTTTTCCATTTCCGGGCGGACCATACATGAAAATAGAGGTGCCGGAATTAACAGCTGGACCAACACGTTGGAAGGTTGCCTCTGATATAACTAGATGGGATAGACCCTGATGCATCATGCGATTTGTGACAGTAGGTCGACCTTGTGCCTGGCGCAGGACTGATTCGTTATATACCTGGATCGGAACCGGGGTAGGTCCGGCATATTGACTGCGTTCCAAAGCTTCGCGGGCTCGATCACTACCTGCCCCAGTAATTGCGTATAAATATGCACCTTCTCCAAGGCCCATTTGGGAGGTCTTTACTTCCACAAATTTATCGCGTTTTAGATTTTCAAGGATCTGATCCACAATGCCTGTGAAAGGTAATGCCATTTCCTCTGCAATCCTAAAACCGGTCAGATAACCCTGGAAATACAGGATTTTCAAGGCTAAATCTTGCAACCAGAGAGGAGACAATCCAGTATCTTCAATTTTTTGTAAAATAGGAGGAGTAAATACACCACTTGCTGTCCCTATCATTGGTCTTCCACGTGTAGATGCGTCCATTGCTCAACCTCCTGCGCTAAAAAGGCTTAGACAAATAGCTTAGATGATTATAGCATGGCATGCAGATTTTATTGAAATTGTGCAGTGATATTATAGGATAAAATTAGCTTAAGGAATAGAAACAACGATGAAATTAACCGTAATTATCCCTGTTTTTAATGAAGTAAAAACTATCCAGGAGATCATCGCGCGGGTGCAGGCAACTGGATTGGTAGATGAAATCCTGGCTATCGATGATGGCTCAACTGATGGAAGCCGAGACTTATTGGCGAAAATTAACGAGGACGGGAAGGTCAAGGTCATCTATCATGAGCGTAATCAGGGGAAGGGGAAAGCAGTCCGAACAGGGATTCAAAATGCGAGTGGAGATTTGATCATAATTCAGGATGCTGACCTGGAATACGATCCACGTGAATATCCTAACTTGCTGAGACCCATCCAGGAGGGTATTGCGGATGTGGTTTATGGTTCAAGGTTTCTTGGAGCAGGTCGTAGGCCGGCTCTATTTTGG
Organism: uncultured Chloroflexia bacterium; assembly: GCA_963828845.1. Lineage (GTDB taxonomy): Bacteria > Chloroflexota > Anaerolineae > Anaerolineales > UBA4823 > FEB-25. The sequence continues at coordinate 83,609 of CAWHGE010000005.1, read as the reverse complement.
AATATGGTTGCGAATAAAATATTAACCCTGGTCACGAATATTTTATACAATAATATCTTGACCGATATGGAAACCGGGTATAAGCTTTTTCGACGCGAAGTTGTTCAGAATATGACATTACATGCACGTGGATTTGAATTCGAGCCCGAATTCACGGCTAAAATCCTAAAAAGCAAGGTCAGGATTTATGAGGTTCCAATAACATTTAACCCACGTGATTACTCAGAGGGGAAAAAGATAAAGATGAGAGACGCATTCATCGCCATGTGGACCTTGTTCAAATATCGGTTTGTTGATTGATCTCAGGGATGTTATTAGCTAAGCGATTTTCTGATATCTTTCACATTAAGCTGGAGAGATACCTGACCATTAAATTCATTGAGCTCAAAGGTGTACATCAAGTCAATAAGCGGTGGGAGTTGAGCAATCCAATGACCTTGCCGAAATGCAATTGCATCATAGGTTATCTTTCCGTCAGTTACCGATAATTTCAAATGTGCACCATCTGCACCGATGGCTTTTTGACGTGTAACCCTAAGACTGCTTGACATGAAGATGGGGGTTGGGTTACCCATGCCAGTGGGTTGCAGCCAATTAAGATATTTTAGTAAATCAGGTTTAAGATCAGAAAGGGGTATCTCTGTTTCGGCAATAATTTTGGGATGCAGGTCTAAATCCCCGAGCTGATCTTTGGCAATCATTTGCATCCGAGAAACTAAAGTCTGGAAGTAGCTCATTGCGAACGGTAAACCCTGCCGCAGCAGCATGACCGCCATGATGTTCCAACAAATCCTTACATTGGTCTAAGGCCTGGGTGATGTGAAATTCCGGAATGCTCCTGCAAGAGCCCCGTGTGTATTTCTCACCAATACTGGCGATAATGGATGGGCGATAATACTGCTCGGTCAGTCTTGAGGCTGCCAATCCAACCACACCAGCGTTATAATCCGGGTCTGCATGCAAAAAGTAAGAGCGGGATTTGATCATCAATGATAATCTTTTGTTCAGACCTGGTTTGGATGTCACGCATAATCTTTTGACGTTCACGGTTTTGGATTTCCAGCCACTGAGCAAGCTGACCTACTTCCATCGGATCTTGCGAAGTCAATAGATGTAAAGATGCTAAAGCAGATTCCAACCTGCCTGACTGCATTCAATCGGGGAGCCAAGGCGAAACTGATATCACTAGTAGTTGATTCGGGTTGGGGTCAATCCTGAGACTCCGATAAGCGCCATCAGCCCTTGGCGGATGGGTTGGCGAATATATTCCAAACCTGACCGGACGAGCGACCGGTTTTCTCCGGTTAAGGGTACCAGATCAGCAACGGTTCCGAGGGCAACCAGATCCAGATAATCCCTGGAATCCAGGTTTTGATATTGTCCTGATAGTGATATAATGCTTCAACCAATTTATAAGCCAGACCTACACCGGCAAGATTTTTTTCGGGATAAATATCCCCAGGTTGTTTTGGATTAATCACTGCAAATGCGGGTGGAATCTCATCGAGTGGGATAGTGATGGTCGGTGATAATCAAATCCATACCAACCGATCTGGCATACTCTGCTTCATCCCACGAACGAATCCCACAATCCACTGTGATGATTAGATTTACACCTTCCTCATATAAGGTGCGCATGGCTTCAAGATTTAATCCATAGCCTTCATCAAAGCGGTTTGGGATATACTCTCTTACCTCAGCACCCATAGCTTTCAAGGCCAATACCAATAATGCTGTGGCAGTCACGCCATCTGCATCATAATCTCCATAAACGACGATATTTTCATGATGCTGGATAGCAGTAGTTAATCCGATCAACCGCTTTGGCTAGATTAAGCAAATTCGTTGGTTGGCTATCCTGGTGGACTTTGGGCTTCTAAAAATATGCGTGCCTGTTCATGAGTGTGGTATCCACGGTTATATAGTATTTGACGAAGTATTGGAGGATAGCCACTCAGCTCTTGAATGGCTTCTGGAGGAGGGGGTGGTGCTACCTCCCAACGTTTGGTTATCACTGGCATGGTGATGGTTCGCCTATGGTTTGTGCAAGGGCTAATGCACCCATTAACCCAACATCATCCCCTAATGCAGAGGTGGTTAATGTTAAATTCTCCAGGTACTTTTTGGATATTACATGTTCATTCATCGCAGTACGGAGGGGACCAAAGAAAGCTTCACCACTTTGGGAGACTCCGCCTCCAATGATCACCACGCTGGGGTTAAAGATATGGAGATAATCTGCAATTGCGATTCCCAGGTAGGTACCACCGCGGGCAAGCGCGGCCTGGGCAAGCTCGTCACCCTGACTGGCAGCAAGCGCTACTTCTTTGGCTGTGATGGGTCTTATTTTCAGCTAAAGAGGAGGGAATTCCCTGACTCAATTCTTGTTCCACCCAACGAGCGATGGCAGGGCCGGAAGTGACAGCTTCTAAATGACCACGTTGACCACAACCGCATAACGGTCCATCGGGGATTACAGTGATATGTCCCAGCTCAGCAGCCAACCCATGCAGACCCTGTAGCAATTGATTATCAATAATGACCCCTCCACCAATGCCTGTGCTGACGGTTAAATACACCAGATGACGATGCCCAATACCTGCACCGAAACGCCATTCACCAAGGGCAGCCAGATTGGCATCATTACCAATTGCAACCGGAACCTTGAATTGATCCTGGATTAGTTTTCTTAACGGCAGGTTATTCCAGCCTGGTATATTGGGTGCCTCATAGATAATTCCTTCGTAAGGATCGAGTGGTCCAGGAGCAGCGACGGTGATTGCAGCTATCTCTTCATCTTTCGGAACGATGGCAGAAATCAGATTGATCAAACGCTCATGAGGAGATTCCGGTCCTTTGGTTGAGATACGTTTTACTATTGTTGGTGTTTGACTTTGGATCGGGAAACAAGCAGCACGTATATGGGTACCCCCAACATCAGCGACGATGAAATTTCTGGTCATGAGTAAAAGTATAGCATAGTTTATTGTTGACGAGTTACTTAAAGGCTGCTATCATCAAGGGTTGGAATGGGAAAGAAAAATATCACCAACTCAAAAAAAATATGGATGCGCTTGTTCCAGCCTTTGCGATGGTTGGTTCCAGGTCTGGGCGTAAAACGTTGGATAGTACTGATCTTGTTGGGAACTACGTTATTAGGGGTGGGTTTAGCAGTATTATTGTTAGAGGTTTATCGCACTGCACCTGATACCTGGTGGCTACCAATTTTATCGATAGCTTCATTGCGGATATTAAGCCGGCCATTGCGAGTTTTGATCTTTGGTGGTTTAGGCACTGGATTAATATTGATTGGAATATGGGGGATTAACCGCTCTCTGCTAGCACCTTTTCGTCGCTCTGGTAAACCGGTACTTGATGAGCTGACCGATCATCGAAGAAAAGAACGTGGGCCACGCATCGTTACCATTGGAGGCGGGAATGGGCTATCCACTTTATTACGAGGTTTGAAGACCTATAGCTATAATATTACCGCAGTTGTAACGGTAGCTGATGATGGTGGATCATCCGGAAGGATAAGACGGACACAGGGCATACCACCTCCGGGTGATATTCGGAATTGTCTTGCAGCCTTATCCACGGATGAAGCATTAATGACCCAGCTTTTTCAATATCGTTTCTCAGATGGCAATCCTGAATTGGATGGGCATCCATTTGGCAATTTATTCATCAGTGCATTATCAGAAATTACCGGCAGCTTCGAGGAGGCAGTAGTTGAATCGGGCAGAGTTTTGGCTGTACATGGTCGCGTGCTTCCCGCTACTCTTCATAACGTCCGTCTGGTTGCAGATATGCAGCTACCTCATAGTAATGGTGAAGTGAGAGTTGAAGGTGAGAGCACCTTCCCCAAATTTCCAGGTGATGTACAGCGGGTGTGGCTCGAACCGAGTAATCCCACAGCCATATCCACAAGTCATTCAAGCAATCCTGGCATCAGAATTAATCGTGATTGGTCCAGGCAGCTTATTTACCAGTGTTATACCCAATTTGCTGGTTCCTGATATCGTTGCCGCTATTCAAGCCAGCCGAGCCCTAAAAATCTATGTGTGTAATGTAGCCACACAACCAGGGGAAACCGATGGATATTGCTGCGAAGATCACATTAAAGCCTTGATCGATCATGTTGGTGGATCGATTTTTGATATTATTGTTATAAATAATCAATTTAAAGGTAAATTACCTCTAGGAACAGAATGGGTGAAAACTATACCAGAGAACGAGTCAGAGTATCCCATTTATCGGGCAGATTTAGTCGATGAAGGCCAACCTTGGCGCCATGATTCCTCTAAATTAGCCAAAGCAATCATAGATTTATATCAGGAACGAACAGGACCTTTGGTAGAATAATAAATTGTGTAAGAATAATTACTAATAATTCACAGTGGCTTGATTGATTGTTTGGGCTGCTGCATATAACTTCGTATGGAGGAAAAAATGATGACAAAAGTAGGTATTAATGGATTTGGACGGATTGGAAGACAGGTGCTCAAAGCAATCCGGGATTATCATCCTGATAGCCTGGAAGTAGTCGCTTTCAATGATATTGGTGATTTAAAGACCATGGCGCATCTACTAAAGTACGACAGCAACTATGGCCGTTTCGATGGCACAGTTGAAGTCAAAGATGAGGGATTGTTTGTAGATGGGAAAGCAGTTAAAGTATTTAAAGAAACTGACCCATCCAACATCCCATGGGGTTCACTTGGGGTGGATATCGTCATCGAAAGCACAGGATTATTCACCATCAAGAGTGATGGGATCAATAAAAAGGGAAAGCAAGTTAAAGGTGCCGAGAATCACATCACCAAAGGTGGTGCGAAGAAGGTGATCATTACAGCACCTGCAGAGGGGGAAGATTTAACCGTTGTCTTGGGAGTTAATGAGTATATGTACGATCCCAAGAAGCATCATGTCATTTCGAATGCATCGTGTACGACGAACGGTCTTGCCCCTGCGGTTAAAGTCGTTCATGACAAGTATAAAATCGTCCGTGGATTCATGACCACTATTCACGCATATACCAATGATCAGAAAATATTGGATCTCCCACATAGCGACCTGCGCCGTGCCCGTGCAGCTGCCCTGAACATTATTCCCACCACGACTGGGGCTGCCAAAGCAATCAGCCTGGTCATTCCAGATCTAAAAGGAAAGATGGATGGGTATGCATTACGCGTCCCAACCCCAACTGTATCAGTGATCGACCTGACAGTCGAATTGGAAATCAGCACGACCACTGAGGAATTACGCCAATCTTTCCGTGACGCTGCAGCTGGTCCGTTGAAAGGTATCCTGCAAGCCGTTGATGAGCCTTTGGTCAGCACTGATTATAAGGGTGATCCTCATAGCTCTTCGGTGGATTTACCGTTTACCATGGTGCTCGGTAAGGAAAAGAACAACTTTGCCAAGATTGTTGCCTGGTATGACAACGAATGGGGTTATTCTGTTCGCACCGCTGATTTAGCAGCCTTATTGGCAAAATACTTATAATAAAATAAAGGAATGCGGATGGCTGAGATTTCCATCCGCATTCTTTATATATGGAGGGAATATGTTCAATAAGAAATCCATTACAGATATTGACGTGAAGGGAAAAAGGGTATTGGTGCGGGTGGATTATAACGTCCCAATTAACGATGGCAAAGTAGTAGATGATACACGGATCGTGGCAGCCATGCCAACGGTAAATTACTTACTTGATCACGGTGCAGCCGTGATCCTATTTTCTCATCTCGGTCGTCCTAAGGGTGGACCTGATCCGAAATTCTCTCTACGACCAGTTGCTGCACATTTGAGTGGACTTTTGGGCAAACCAGTAGCATTTGCTGATGATTGCGTAGGACCAGTGGCTGAAGCAGCTGCTAAGTCGCTCAAACCGGGTGAGGTCTTGGTGCTTGAAAATACCCGCTTTCATCCTGAAGAAGAGAAAAATGATCCTGAGCTCGCCAAGAAGATGGCTTCTTTGGCAGATATCTACGTCAATGATGCGTTTGGTTCCGCACACCGAGCCCATGCCTCCACTGAAGGTGTGGCACACTACCTACCAGCAGTGGCAGGATTTCTGATGGAGAAAGAAATCCAATACCTTGGTCAGGCGATCGCCAAACCAAAACGTCCTTTCATTGCCATATTAGGTGGGGCAAAGATCAGCGATAAGATCGGTGTCATCCGAAATCTGCTAACCAAAGCTGACCAGATTTTGATTGGTGGTGGGATGGCTAATACTTTTTTCAAAGCACAAGGTTATCCAATTGGAGATTCACTGTGTGAAGATGAGGCGCTGGATACTGCACGGCAGCTTTTAAAATCAGGTGCAACACACTTACGCTTGCCAGTTGATGTGGTAATTGGTGATCGATTTGAAGCTGAAGCTGAAAAGAAGGTTATAGCCAATGGGTCCAGTACCAGATGGATGGCGCATCCTCGATATTGGTCCAGCAACAGTCACTAACTTTGGCAAAAGCGCTTTCCACTGCTGGGACGATTGTATGGAATGGTCCGATGGGTGTTTTTGAATTCCCACGTTTCGCCGAAGGAACGATTGGAGTAGCAAAGGCTGTCGCTGCAAGTAAAGCAGTTTCCATCATTGGTGGAGGTGATTCAGTTTCAGCCATCAATCAGGCTGGTCTGGCAGATCGGATCACGCACATCTCAACAGGAGGTGGTGCATCCCTTGAGATGTTGGAAGGATTGGACTTACCAGGATTGGCAGCATTACAGGACAAATAATATGCTAATTTGTATCTCCCCAAACTATTGTAACGCTGGGGAGATGCAAATTTACGGTTTATAAAAATCCCATATATTTCATACTGATTGAAGGATAAATTGTTGTCGATCAGTGACCACCGTTGAATGATTCAGCCAATTGATTCTTTAGCAGCGATAATGATATGTATTTATGAAGTGTCGTTGAGGTGATTATGCGTCGTCCATTTGTTGCAGGAAATTGGAAAATGTTTAAAACTGTGGCAGAAGCCCGCCTATTGATAACCGAATTACTGCCAGGCTTGACCACCATTCAAGGGGTGGATATTGTCCTTTGCCCTCCATTTACTTCAATTTTGCCGGTAGCTGCCTTATTGGAAGGGACTGCCATCGGTGTAGGTGCCCAAAATATGCACTGGGAGACTTCAGGTGCATACACAGGTGAAATTGCTCCGCCTATGTTAGCTGAATTCTGTAAGTATGTGATCATTGGGCATTCCGAACGACGAGCATACTTTGGAGAGACTGATGCCAGTGTTAACCGAAAAATTCAGGCAGCCTTTGACCATGGTCTCGTGCCCATTATGTGTGTAGGCGAGACGCTAGCTGAAAATGAAGCTGGAATCACACGTGAAGTTGTCACCAGACAGGTGAGAGAAGGACTGAATGGGATCGAGCCTCAATCTATTGGATCATTGGTGATTGCGTATGAACCTGTATGGGCGATAGGGACAGGTCGGGCGGCAACAGCCGAAGGAGCCAATACTGTCATTGCAGATATCATCCGTGCGGTTTTGGCTCAAATGTATGGTGATGAACTGGCTCAGATGGTGCGAATTTTATATGGTGGCTCAGTAAAAGCCAGCAATGCTGGAGAATTTTTCGGGCATGCCGATATTGATGGTGCGCTCGTCGGAGGAGCCAGCCTTAAGGCTTCAGAATTCATCCCAATCGTCAAGGCTGCTGTCAGTTAATGTTGATGATCAATTGGGGTACATTACTTTATCTATTACTCTTATTGGTACCCCTGTTATACCTTCAGAGATTCCTACAGCGCGAAATTCAAGCCATTTTTTTATTGATTACTCGTCAGCCAGAAATATCGATGGCATTATTTTCTTTGATATTTCTACCAGGGGTTCTGTTGCATGAGATTAGCCATTTTCTAATGGCACATCTATTGGGTGTAAGGACGGGAAGATTTTCCATCATACCCAAAAAACTTGAAGGTGGTCGGATTCAACTTGGATATGTTGAAACAGCTTCGAGCTGATTTCTTTAGAGATGCGTTGATTGGGGTTGCTCCATTGGTTACAGGAGGGATTTTTGTTGCGTTTGCAGGAGTATACCGTTTGGGATTAAATACTATATGGGAGAGCCTTATCCAAGGACAGATGAGCTCAATCAATTCGGGATTAAAATCCGTGGTCGATAAACCCGATTTCTGGTTATGGTTCTATCTTATCTTTGCCGTTAGCAGTACAATGATGCCTTCCTCATCGGATAGAAGAGCCTGGTTGCCATTGATAACGGTGGTAGTAATCTTACTAGGATTAGTCCTTCTTATGGGTGTAGGACCGTGGATATTATCAAGGTTTGGCTCTGCTTTCAAAGCCGCAATGGATGCAATTACAATGGTTTTCGGCATCACCGTGTTAATCCACCTAATCCTTCTGCTCCCAGCGTGGTTGATTCGGAAGATGATTTCACGCATTGCGGGACTTCAGGTGGTATGAAGGAGTATAATCTTGAGATATTTTGACTGATGTACTATGCCAGCAGGTAGTAATTATTCTTGATTTATTTGTGGCAATCAAGTGCCTTATCTTGGTGTAGTAAATAATTTATAGGAGTCACTTGTTGTAAATGGCAGAACAGTGGTATGCATTACGAAGTAAGCCACGCAAAGAAGATGTCGTCTGGAAACAAGTCCGCGAACGTGGATTCGAAGTGTTCTATCCACGCTTGCGTGTCAATCCGATCAATCCACGCTCGCGGAAATTCAGGCCATACTTTCCGGGTTACCTCTTTATTCGCACAGATATCGAGGTTGTGGGTTTATCCACCTTTCAATGGCTTCCCCATACCACCGGATTAGTAAGTTTTGGTGGAGAACCTTCATCGGTCCCTGATAATTTGATCCATGCCATCATGCGCAGGGTTGAGGAAATTACTGAATGCTGGTGGTGAGGTTTTCGACGACTTGCATAAAGGGGATGTCGTGCGGATTAATTTTGGTCCCTTTGAAGGGTATGAAGCAATTTTTGATACCCGCCTTCCCGGTACTGAACGAGTCAGGGTGTTGTTGCAGTTTTTAAGTGATCGTTATGTCCCGGTTGAGCTGGAAGCAGGTCATCTCCAACCGAAAAAGCGCACCTAATATGCTCAGGGACATCCAAAATATAATAATAAGCGATTACCAGAGATTATTAATCGCATTCATCACTCAGATAATGCGTCAAGCGTGCGATTATTATGATAATAAATTTCAGAAGTAAACTATATAATTAGAAACTATGCCATCCATCCTGATTGTATGTACTGCCAATATTTGCCGGTCTCCTATGGCAGAGGCAATATTAAAGCGGCTGGTTGCAGATCGACTGGATGCTGATCAGTGGTATGTCGAATCAGCCGGTACCTGGGCTAATTATGGATCTCCCGCAGCCGTACTATCTAAATATGTTGTGCAAAAGATGGGCTTGGATATCAGCAACCATCAATCCCAACCCGTCACTCTGGAGCTTATGCAGCAATTTGATTTAATCCTTACCATGGAAGATCGACAAAAAGAAGGTTTGGTGCTTCAATTCAAACCGTATGCCGATCGAATTTTCATGATCAGTGAAATGATAGGAAAAGTGGAAGATATCCCAGACCCGATTGGAGGTGAGCTGACGGATTACCAGGAGACAGCTCGAGTGCTCGAACGCATTCTATCGGATGGGTTAGATCGAATTTATCAACTTGCTGTCCAACATAATCAATGAATATCGAAATTTATCTCACGCAAAATGCTGTGGAAGTTAATGCTACCAAATTTTTTTAAATCATGAACATGGCAGGGTACAGTGCGATCTGATAAATCTAATTAGTAAACATAAATGGACATTGACATATTGAGAGGATGATAAAATTTCGTAATCCACATTCTCACGTGATATACTTTTAGCAACTATTTTCATGCTGTTGGGGTTCTTTTCTGTAGAACTCCCACCGGTAAAGAGTGATTGGTTGTCAAACATTGGTGAATGAGATAAACCTTAACCGGGCAATTCAGGGAGATCATGAAGCATTCGGCTTGCTCTATGAGCAATATGTCGAACGGATCTTTAACTATGTCTATTACCGTACAGGAAACCAACACGATGCGGAAGATTTAACCGCCAAGGTTTTCTTTCGTGCCATGCGAAGGATTCCACAATATCAAGAAAGAGGTTTGCCGGTATCTGCCTGGCTTTATCGGATTGCGCATAACCTGGTCGCAAACTGGCACCGTGATCGTGGTCAGGCGTCCTGAGATCTCATTGGATGAGGGATTTGCTTCAATTCCGCATTCAGAGCATCCTGAAGTGACCCTGCTTCAATTGGAGGAGCAGGATCATTTATTACGGATCATACGGGACTTGCCCCCTGAACGGCAGCAATTGATCATCCTCAAGTTTGTCGAGCATATGTCAAATGCTGAAATTGGTCAAATCATGGGTAGAACTGAGGGAGCAGTAAAAAGTCTGTATCATCGGACACTACTTTCCCTGCGTGTTGATATGGAAACTGTATCCAAAGAGTGAGAAATTGGATAGCAAAGGAATAATCACATGTTGAAAATAGTAATGGATAGTGCGGGTGAGATCCCTGAAGAGTGGCGATCTGAATTTGATGTTGAAGTAATCCCGATCAATATCCAATTTGAAAATAAAACCTACCAGCAAGGGATTGACCTGAGCAATGATGATTTTTATCATCTGGCAGATTCAACCGGTGTCATTCCCAAGACATCGCAACCCACCCCACAACAATTCGTGGAATTTTATAAGCGGATCGCCCAGGCAGGTGATACGATTTTATCCTTGCACGTGACCAGCAAATTATCCGGTACATTTAACTCTGCAGTTCTAGCAGCTCAGGAATTGAAAAATAAGCTAAACGTCATCCCCTTTGACTCAGGTTCGGGTTCTGCGGCGGTAGGTTTCATGTGCAAGGAAGCCCGCCAACTCGATAGGGCAGGAGCTACCATTCAGGCAATCCTGGCTCGTCTGGATGTAATTCGCCAAAATGTAAATATCGTCCTGACTTTGGACTCGCTCGAATATGCCCGGCGAAGTGGGCGGGTGAAAGCATTACCAGCAGCTCTGGCAGCTTTGATCAAAATCAAGCCCATCATTATCTTAAAAGATGGTGCTTTGGATATGAGAGAGAAGGTGCGCACACGCCAGCGGGCGGTTAACCGGGTGTTGGAGATCATTCACCAACGGGTGGATGACCATCTTGTAAATGTTGCAGTTGTCCATTCACAATCACTTGAAGCAGCCAGACAGCTAATGCAGAAAGTCAATGAAACATTACATGTCAATGAAGTGATAATATCAGATTTATCGATCGGAGTCGCAGCAAATCTAGGACCAGGAACGATTGGAATTATCGCCTATGCGGTAGCGTAAGTAAAAAGAGGAAAAATGTTCAATTTTATAAGACTATAAACCAAAACGGATAAAACGAGATTTGATGGATATCGAATCAATTTTACAATCCAGTCTTAAGCCTGTTTCACCCCGACCAGAATTTATTCAAAATCTGCATAAAGGTCTGATGGAATATACTTTCCCTCAGCTAGAATCATCTGAATTTCGATTTAAAAAAGGCTATATATTTGCTTTGGTGGGTTTTGTAAGCATGGTATTCGTGGTTTCTTTGTGGATCCGATTGATCGTGGTGATCATCAGCACATTGGGAATGATTCAATCTTCGAAGCGAAAAAAAGTCACTAGCTGATCGACCTAATGAGCTAAAGGTAATTCTGCAACCTGTAATAGATATAAAACCATGAGCCGTATCGATAATGGATACGGCTCATTTATTTGGGAAATTATTCTTCAGTGCGAAAACCTGGGGCAAGATATTGGATTTGCTTATACGGCTTTACTTGCTCAGCAACATTATCCTTCATGATGTTGCCGGATATATGCAGCAAGGTATCGCTAAAATCGACATCAATCCCCATACTTGCCAGGCATGGGTAATGATGATGTGCCATACCAGCTTCAAATTCAGCTTCGTCAGCAGATAACCCAACTAATTTTTGGGCGACATAGCGTGCACATCCACACACTGCGTCACGTTTGACATCCACCGATATTATCTTCCGACTTTGAGGATCAACCACGATAGAGAATTCTGGTTTACCAAAATAGTCGGGCAAACTCAGCGATCAGAGGGCTGTTGTGCTCGCAGTCGCTGTCGCCGGGTCACCCAATAGTCCGTTTCAGTTAAGAGAGCAGAGCGGTTTGGGGTAGCACAGGCAACATCCATTTTTTCCAACCAGCCGCGTAGTTGACGGGCTAAACCACGTGGCAGACAATTTTCATTGTCCACAGCAGCGATCACTGCTTTCGCTCCGGTCATTTTTGCAATATCAGGGATCAGCTCAGCGACAGCTTTGTGTTCAGCAAAAGACAGGATGAGATCAGTTGGTGGGAGGCTAGCGGGGAGAAACTCTTCGGGATAATCGATCACCATGGGGAAGAATACCGGGGCTCTCCATTGGTTGATTACCCAATGAGAAGGGGCATATTGGATGATATTGGTAAAGTGCCTGACGCCATAATCGCTATTGATGATAGCGAGTATGCGCATAGTCAATCGTATACTGTCGTTCAGCAAGGTATCTTTTAAGCCACATCGCTTCATTAATCAGGTCTGCATCCAGCGGTAATTTATGATCCTGGTTCACCTTCATGCAGGAAATGACTGGCAATTTCCTTATATTTCTGGTTCACATTTGGTAGATTCGATAAATATCGATAGCGCGATCGTAGGCACTGTGGCGTCAGGTTGGAATAACCCAGCGATTGAGATATTCACCAATAATGATCCCGGCTGCCCGGCGGGCACACACGCGTGCCATACCTTCATTTCCAGTCTGAGCGTGCTGAGAAGGCATGCTCGATTTCCTTTTGATATTCAACCTTCCATGATGCTTTAGAATTCACGGACAGATTTTACCATTCCTTGACCACTTCACCTTCACTGGATACAATGATATAGATGAATATTACATTAGCATTAAGCGGTGGTGGAGTTAAAGGTTTTGCCCACATTGGAGTCGTTACGAGTACTTGGAGAAGGAAGGATTTCAGATCCAGAGGCCTGGCTGGGACAAGTGCGGGTGGTCTGGTAGGGGCGCTTTATGCAGCGGGTTACTCTCCCGATGAGATGGAAGCACGCCTGAGGGATATTGACCAGGGGAATTTATTTTCTCGCATGCACGGGGATGGACCAGCTTTACTTGGATTTGGCAGGTGTGACGGCCATCCTAAATGAGCTGCTTGGTGAGCGCAAATTTGAAGATTTACGCATCCCACTGGCAGTAACAGCCACTGATCTTAACTACTGGATTACCGGTGGTGATTAAGCAAGGACGGTTAGTGGATGCAGTTTTAGCGACCAGTGCGGTTCCCGGTGTATTTCCAGCCAGGGCAACTGGATGGGCATTTGCTTGTGGATGGCGGGATCATGAATCCCATCCCAGTGGCTGAAGCCCGGGCACTTTATCCCAATGCACCTGTCGTCGCAGTCGTACTTTCGCCACCTTTAGGCTGGCAGCTGAGATGACGAATAATGACATTGCCGAAATCTATTCCACAGCTGATGACAAACCTTCCCCTGGTATATCGGCTGGCAGGCAGGTTACGCCTGGCTCAGGCATTTAATCTATTTCTCCAATCCATGGACCTGGCCGGTTTGATGCTGCTGGATAAACAGCTGAAGCTAGAAAAACCTGAAGTGATCATCCGTCCCAAGCTGGGTCCGATAGGGATTGTTGATCAGGTGGATATACCGGAGGTGATCAAGTCTGGTGAGCTGGCGACAATTGAAGCATTACCGGAGATCCACAGAGTAATGAGCTGGCAGATATCAAATTATCGCAAAAGATTCTCGCGTATTATTCGCCCTTGATGGGGTATGGATCTATGACCCGTGACCTTCGTCAATATGCCAGACAGACAAATTTCCGTTTAATTAGCCGGTTTTATCCTGCTTGTTATTTATCGTTGGTGATGGTCTGATCTACCTGTTCTTTGGACAGGGAGCAGCCTTAATGGGGCTGCTCTGTCTAGTCGGTGCCTTTATTCCCGTTCATACTGATCCTTGTTGCATTATGGGTCATCGATTGGGTGGCAAAGAAGAATAAGTCTGGATTAAACAGGTGGATATGGCAACTGAAGATGGAATAATATCAATCGATGACTGGGTGATGCGATTCATCGACCGGATGGTATTGGTCCTTTTCCGGTCCTATTAATGCTGCATGGCTGGACGGGTGATGAGAATTCAATGTGGGTATTTGCCCCTCGGTTGCCAAAGAATGCCTTGATGATTGCTCCACGGGGTTTATATTAGCACCCAGGACAGTGGATACAGCTGGCACCCAGAGTTATCCAAACCCTGGCCATGGATCGATGATTTTCATGCCTGCAGTTGAGAAAATATTATTCGATGATATCCAGTAGTAATTTCCCTGACGGAGATTTCTCAGAATTTACATCTGCTCGGCTTCAGCCAGGGAGCAGCGTTAGCGTATTCGATGGCAATCATGTATCCAGAGCGAATTGCATCGCTTGGCAGGTTTATCGGGGTTCCTACCCGATGGAGCATCCGCCTGGCTGGGAACTGAGCGGTTAAAAGGATTGCCCATTTTCATCGCTCATGGAACAGAAGATGAGCTGGTGCCGATTGAGAAGGCAAGGATGAGCGTTGGATCTGTTCGAGAAGGCTGGTGCAATAGTCACCTATTGCGAAGATAATGTGGGACATAAATTAAGCGCAAAATGCTTCCGTGGATTGGAAGCATTTTATCAGCAAGTCAATTGCTAGTAGTCTGATACTAGTTTACAAGATCGTTTCCAGCATACCTGCCACTGCCTGATAAACCGGTGAATCATTTCCCAGCTCAACCAGTGGTTTCCCGCTGAATTCAAAATTGACTCAATTCTATCATCCGCTGGTACGGTTCCCAAGCAGCGGGATATCCAGCTTATCGATTTCGGCGTGCTAACGCAGATGGCATGCGGACCAGACAGACGATTAATGATCAGATAAGCATGCTCGATGCGAATATCCAGCTCATTGCGGAAAGAGGCAATACGCTCGGCTGCCACAATTCCACGTTGGGTGGGATCGCTGACGACCAACAAATGCTGCACATCACGGGTGGTACGGCGGCTTAAATGTTCCATACCAGCTTCATTATCAATCACAATATAGCGGTAATTTTTACTGATCGAATCAATCACTTCGCGCAAGTTGTGGTTGACTGCGCAGTAACAGCCTGTCCCTTCAGAACGACCCATGGCAATCAGATCAAATGCTTCTCCTTCAGCCAGGGATGACCTGATCTTATGATCCAGGTAATCGTGTTTGGAAACTCCACCTGGAAGCGCACCCATAGCAGCACCACCTGCCACCAGTGAGGTTTTTACCTGTGCCAGCATATCCTCACGGATATCACCCACCGTCCAATCCAGATCCAGACCGAGCACCATGTTCAGGTTGCTGCTTGGATCAGCATCGATTGCCAGGACCGGACCAGGTTTGTTTTGGACCAGATATTTAATCACCATCCCAGCGATGGTGGTTTTACCTACACCACCTTTACCGGCGAGTGCGATGGTGATCGTCATTCAACCGGATCTTTCACCAGCTGGGCATCCAGCTCCTTGTGCCATTAACTCTGCTGCCTGGCGTAAAGCAGGGACGTGATCATAAACCGGGATTCCCAACCGGTCGGCTTCCTGAACACCCAGATCTGCAGGCATAATGCCCAGAACAGGCAATCCGGGAGTTTCAGTCTCAAGGAATAGCCTTTCATCCTCATTGCGGACTTTATTACCCACCAGCCAGCAGCGAGTGAGCCCAATATCATTCGCCAGCTGTTTGATCTGGCTGGCAGTCCCGAGGCTGCGCCGGGTGGGTTCAACCACGATCAGCATGGCATCCACAAAATCCACCGTTGCCCTTCCAAGGTGCTCCACACCGGCGTACATATCCAGGATCAGCACATCATCTTTACGGAAGAGCAGGTGGGTGAAAAGCGTCTTGAGCATGGCAGCTTCAGGGCAGATACAACCTGAACCTCCCATATCCACCGAACCCATTTCCAGCAAGCGAACACCTTTGTGGATCACACTGAATCGCTCTGGGATATCATCCACACGTGGATTAAGGGTGAAGAATCCGCCGATCGTCCCAGGTTTGGCACCGGTGCGTTCTTCGATCAGTGCATCCATCTCGGCGATGGGATGCAGCTGAGCGCGTAGCTCAGCAGGAAAACCCAACGCACCTGCCAGGCAGGGAGATGGATCAGCATCTGCCACAAGTACCTGACGACCTGCATCTGCATATACCTGTGCCAGTAAAGCTGCCAGGGTTGTCTTACCAACACCACCTTTACCACTAATTGCAAGTTTCATGTTTTCACCATTATTTAATAAAGTGCCGAGAATTATAACCCATCTATGGGATAATCTCAGGCTTTACCAACCCCCTTCTGATAGCTTCTTCTCTTAATACAAGCAGGATTTTTTCCAGATCCAGCTCACGCGCACAGGCATCGTGAGCTGAATGGAGGACTTCATCTGACCAAACTGTCCGGGAAGTGAGGACTTCCTCGTCATTCATGATGACGAGCTGAATCAGGCTATCCAGAGGGATATCCTGATCGCGGCTGATTTCAGCATTGCATAGCTGACAGCCGCGGCAGCGTCTGAACATCCTGCCCTGTTTTCGTTAATATCAACCTGCGTAAAGACATTCGAACATATTTACCGATAAACCTTTATCAACCGATTCATGTAACCCAGCTATCAGGCTTTGGGAGGCTGGGGCTGGAGGAGGTGTGAAGTCGGGAGGTAAAATGCCTGCTTCGGTGATGATGCGTGGCACGATCTCTTCCCAACCAACAGCCATCAAGTGGATGCCATTGACGCCTTTCTTGTTCTTCACAGCCTCGATCAGCTCGAGGGCGATTTGCACACCTTCTTCTTCAGCCTTATCACCCGCAGCTTCCATCCGCTTGACCAGCTTCTCCGGGATGGTAACACCTGGTACTTCCTCATTCATATACTTCGCCACTTTCAAGCTCTTTAAGCGGGGTAATGCCGATGAGGATATATACCTTATCCAGGATACCACGCTTCTCCAGTGCTTCCAGCCAGTCATCCAGCTTATCGGGATCATAGACCAGATTGGTTTGGAAGAATTGAGCTCCGGCATTTACTTTTTTATGCTCACGGATGGCCTGAATGCGTGGTTCAGAAGCATAGGGTGAGCCAGCTGCACCCAGGAAGTACTTTGGTGGGAATTTGATCTGACGTCCATCCATATAGATTGCCTCATCGCGCATGCGGCGTAGGATCCACAGCATATGGATCGAGTCCATGTCGAGGATGTCCATTTTCCCTTTGGGAACGCTGGACATTTCCATGCTATCGCCCGACAGGCACAGGATATTCCGGACCCCCAATGCATTGGAACCCAACACCTCAGCCTGCAAGACCAATGCGCGTCCGGTCACGGGCTGCGATCTGCATGACCGGTTCAGCACCAGCCTGCACCGTAAGCGTGCTGCATGCCCAGGAAGACATGCGCGGGGAGGCTGAAGGGCAATCGGTGAAGTTGATTGCTGCCACGTATGGCTTGACCATCTCGATGTTTTTCAGCAGCTTATTGGTGGCAACCGTCATAGGTGGAGCGACTTCAGCGGTTACAACGAACTCGCCAGCTTTCAGGCGTTTTTCAAGGTTTGAAACTGGCTCAGTATAGGCAGGTGGATGGTATTCAGCATCACCATTCCACCATTCAGGCTGGCGAATCGGGCGAAAGACCGAGCTCCATGCTTCTGAGCGCTTCTTGCCGCCGGATAACAAGCCACCGAAGAAGTTTTTCCGCACCTACTTTTTGGATTTGGTGATAGACATCCGCCCAGGTTTCACCACCGGTTTTATCCCAATCCAAGGGGGGAAGGACTTCCAACAGCATCTCCTCCCGTCCCATCTTGAAGGCGCGGTCGTAGATCTTATACCACACACATGGGCGAGTTTTATCAACATAACAATATTCGGTGGTAGAACCACCACAAGGACCGTTTCGTTCACCCTTTGGGCATTCCATTGGGCAGATAAAGGCAGTTTCCTGTAACAGACAGTTCCCGCACATCCGGCATCCGAACATTGGTCCTTTGATAACCCGTTCGACTGACTCCAAGCACGCGGGTGCCAAATGGATCTCGTTTAAATGGATAATAAGGTGGTTGCCATCTTCTAACAGGGGTAAATCCGGGCATAGTCGACCTCCATCATGGCGATATGATATTGGATGGGGAGTGGAGAGATAACCACTCCCCATTTGCATCTGAATTTACATACAATGGGAGCAAGTATTCGTACGCGCTTAACGTAGCTTTGGCTCCCTCACCAACTGCAACCAGCACCTGTTCTGCATAAGTGTTGGTTACATCACCGGCAGCAAAAATACCGGGTACACTGGTATGGTTACTTTGCTCAATGATGATACGCTTCTGCTCATCCAGTGCGACAAAATCAGCAACGATCTGTGAATTGGGCACCAATGCCATTTCAACAAAGGTTCCATCTGCCTGAAGCTCGCTGGTCTTGCCTGTCTTATCTTTGATGATCAAGCTTTTGGCATAATCATCACCTTTTACTTCCACCACCTGGTGACCTTCCAGGATGGTGACATTAGCGTGCCACCTTCAATTTTTCATTCACATTGGTCACCTTGAGTTTATCTGCCGGGCAGACCAGGGTGACATGCTTGGCAACCGTGGCGAGCTCTGCTGTCGATCTCTGGGCCAGGTCACCATCTCCGATGACAACCGTCGACTTATCGATGAACAACGGAGCATAGCTGAGGGCTGAGTAGCACAGCCCGCGCATGATGAACTCTTTTTCACCTGGGACGTTCAGCAGCTGTTGCCTGGTGCCAGTTGCGATGATGACAGCCTTGGTTTCCAGGTCACCACCACCGCGTGTCTTGACGATGAAACCTTTTTCCTTGCGGATGATTTTATCCGCTGGTTCCATATGGCGGGCAAATTCAAGGTATTCAAGCTCGCTCTTGAATTTATTGACAATTTCCAGGCCTTTGATGACCTGATAATCTTCCACCCAGGGTAGGGCGAGGCGGAAATTTGTCTTCCCACCCAGGTCTTTCGTGATTAGCAGGACATTCAAACGCTTACGGATGGCATAAATCGTTGCAGTCAATCCCGCAGGTCCACCACCGACGACAATTAGATCATACATAGTTCACCTCGTTGATATCCTCTCTTTTTACACAGGGGGTTTGCCAATGAAGCCATCTTTCATCATCATTTGGGTCAGGTTGCGAGATCGCCCGATGATGTCTGTTGCGTTCTTGAATTCTTCTTCGTAGGTCGTTTGTATACGTGCCAACCCTTGTTCCTGGGCTTTCACGGCTACAGCAGCAGCCTCACGCGGGAACACTTCCCAGTCATCCATGTTGGGCAAAATGTGATCTCGGGTGAGATTCGACCCCACATGATCTGCCAGGGCTTTTGCAGCAGCAAAGCACATTTCGTCCGTGATGGTGCGGGCACGCACATCGAGTGTCCCACGGAAGATGCCTGGGAATCCGAGCGAGTTATTGACCTGGTTATCAAAGTCTGAGCGACCCGTCGCTACAACAACTGCACCCGCCGCTTTTGCCTCCCATGGCCATATCTCAGGGACGGGGTTTGCACAGGCAAACACAACCGCATCTTTTGCCATCGTTTCAATCCATTCGGGAAGAATCACACCTGGACCAGAGCGGGAGAGGGCAATAACGACATCAGCACCCTTAATTGCGTCAGGGATATTACCTTCGCGATTTTCATGATTGGTGATCTGGCATAATTTCCATTTATCCACGTATTCGGCTTTGCGCATCTCAAGATCCTTGCGATGCTTACCGAGGATGCCTTTGCTATCCACCATCAAGCAATTGGCTGGGTTCACTCCCCAGCTGAAAATCAAGCGTGAGATCGCTACATTGGAGGCACCAACACCAATGAATGTAACCTTTACTTTTTCCTTATCTTTACCGACCACCTTGAGGGCATTGATCAATCCTGCCAGGGTAACGGTAGCTGTCCCTTGTTGGTCATCGTGCCAGATGGGGATCTCTGCTTTTTCACGCAGGGTATCCAATATATAAAAGCATTTCGGATTTGAGATATCTTCCAGGTTTACCCCACCGAACCCGGGTTGGAGCATCAAGGTTGTATTGATGATTGCATCCGGATCTTTTGTATCGAGCATGATGGCTACACCATCGACGCCACCGAGATACTTGTATAGCAGGGCTTTACCTTCCATGACCGGCAAACCAGCCTTGGGTCCAATATCACCCAAACCGAGCACACGTGTGCCATCGCTGACCACGATCACCGTATTCCATTTATTGGTATATTCGTACACCTTCTCTGGATCAGCTTCGATTGCACGGCATGGTGCTGCTACACCCGGTGTATACCAAATAGCAAAATCATTGAAATCCCGCACGCAGCATTTTAGAGCGGTCTCAACTTTCCCCTTGTAGAAAGGGTGTAAGACCATGGCATCTGCTGCAGGCTTTTTTGCCTTTGCCAGAAGCTCGTCGATCGTCACTTGTTTTTGATTCGTCATAAGTATTCTCCTATTGTTGCAAATAGCCATCAGCGTAGATGACTTTATTGAGCAGAATTTGGATTGTTTTCCAGATCGCTACTTGCTCAGGATCGCTCATATCCACATCTTCGAGTTGCGGTTCTTCCATAGCAGCAATGCGATCAGCAATCTTCAGGTATAAGCGTCCAACAGGAGTGCTGGCATCGCGTTGCTCGATGATGCGGATGACCTCGTTTTGCTCATTATCAAGAGGATCAGCAATCATCATATTCATGCCAACTCCCATCAGCATGGCACAATAGACGCGATTGATCAATGGTCTTCCTTCGCGAGGTACAGCATTGGAAACGTTTGATAATCCTACGGAAATTGTCGGTGGTGGATCCCAGGCGAATTGAAGCGTGCGGATAGCCTCGATGAGGTGAGGGCAATATTGCTGGCAGCCTGAGACAGTCAACACCAATGGGTCGATGATCAGATTTTTCATGGGGTAATCAATTTCCATCATGCGCGGGATGAGCTTCTCAACCGCAATATTGACACGCTCATCCGCTGTTACTGGAACCCCACTAGTTGACATGGTCAGTGCAATTAAGCGAGCGTTATATTGCTTTGCCAGTAAGGGCACTTTTTCTAATCGTTCTGGCTCATCAGAAACGGAGTTGATGATTGGCTGTGCTTTGGTGACTGTCTTCAAAGCAGCTTCGACCCCCAGGATATTGATTGTGTCAATGGAAAGCGGTACATCCACGACTGCTTCCACAGTCTTGACAATCCAGGGGAACATATCCATCCAATCAACTTTGCGTGGGCCCAAATTTAGGTCCAATGCCTGAGCACCGGCTTCCACTTGTTTTACGGCCAGCTCTTGAAAGAATTTCGCATCTTTCACTTTTACGGCTTCTTTCACCTTATCTGAAAGAATATGAATGTTTTCACCGATGATATACATTTGTGCCTCCTTAGACTTTGGTTGTTTAGGTTATGGTTTTATTTTCGACTGCAGCTGCAACGCTCGGAAAACTGGACAAATCGGTGTGAGGAAGGAACATTGCTGACATAAAGGCATCGTAAAAAGTGTTATCAGCTGACAGTTCTATATATGTCATTTGTGAGGCAATATCTCTGATGCGATCACGGTTACGCCAATCCAATAGTGCCAGATATGCGCCTTGTACAGAGGTATTGCCCAGGAATTTGAAACGATCCCATGGCATATCGGGGAGTAATCCGATTTGCACTGCTTTTTCCACATTGATATATTTGCCGAATGAGCCACCAATCAAGATTTGTTCAACCATTTCCAGTGGTACGCCAACACTCTGCGCCAATACGGTGAAACCTGCGTAAATCGCTGCTTTGGCGCGCTTCAGGTTATCTATATCGACATTGTTGATAGCGATATCCTTTCCACTTTCAGCCTCGTTGCCCCACGCAATCACATACTCAGAGCCATGCTCGCCTTCCCTGATTCGAGGATTGATTCCGGCAAGAGACAGATTTATTGTCCCGCCTTTATCCACTACACCTGTCAGGAACATCTCAGCCAGTAATGAGATTAATCCACTTCCACAAATGCCACGTGGTTTAGCTGTTACCGATGACGCGATATGTGGGCTCATACGGGTGGGATGAACTTTCTCCAGAAATCCAGCATTCTTCGATCGCACCTTTGGTCGCCCGCATTCCAAAGAGTACACCAGCACCTTCAAACGCGGGACCGGCAGAGCAGGCACAAGTTACCAGCCATTCACGGCTACCAAGAACTGTCTCCCCATTGGTGCCGACATCCAGGAACAGGCTAAGCTTCTCGGTTTCGTCCATCCTGCTAGCCAGGACACCTGAACTGATATCAGCCCCGACATAACTGGCAACACCAGGCAGGCAATCGACCGATGCTTCGGGGTTAATTGCCAAACCGATCGTTCCTGCAGTTATTATGGGTGGTTGGTTAACCGCGGTTATAAATGGAGTCAACCGAATACTGGAAGCGGGGATACCTAAAAACAAGTGGACCATGGTGCTGTTTCCCGCCACAGTAGCTTTAACGATATCCTGTGGTTTGGCTTTGGCTCGCTTGCAAGCCTGACGAATCAACAGATTGATGGTATCGAGCACACGATTCTGCAACTCTTCACGCCCGCCGTTTTTACCGGAGAAGATGATGCGCGAAATCACATCTTCGCCGCGGCTAATCTGACCGTTATATTCGGAGACTTGCGCTTCTACTTTACCAGTGATCAGATCGGCCAGCCAAACGGTTACTGTAGTTGTGCCAATGTCAATGGCAAGCCCGTACAACGGGTCATCTTCTGGGACGAGGTCAGGGATCAATGCCACCAGCCGATCATCAGTCCTGCTACCATCGATCTCCACATGTGCATCGGTGATGGCTGTAATCTGCCAGTTGTTTTCACGCAATATGGAGCCTAAAGTTTGCAGAAGATTGAGTGATATGCTGATATTTTCTATTTGAGCTTTCTGGCGGAGAGCAGTCTTTAGGCGACTCCAATCATCTGTCTGATCATCTAGACGTGGAGGGGAAAGTTGTAAGCTGGTTCGGCGAACGGTTTGAGCGTAGAAGGGATCATAATCCGTCGGAACCGAGACTTCAATCGCAGTTCGATCTGTTGTTAATCGCCGCTCAATTTTTTCCTGAGGTGGGACGATGATAGAGGCATCACCTTCAATAACCGATTGGCACGCCAGTGCAAATCCTTGAGCTACATCTTCCACGCTCAGGCGTAAGGAACTACGCCGGCGAACATCACCATTGGTAACCTGGACTGCGCAACGACCACAGCGACCCTGTCCACCACAAGGTTGACCGATATCCACACCAGCCAGGCGCGCTGCCTCACTAAGCAATGTGCCTGTAGGTACGCGCACTGGCTTCTTTGCGACATCAAAGGTCACCGTGTGTTCAGTCATGAAGGTTATATTCTGCCGTTATCGATTCCTGCAATTGCTATCCGTAAAGATCTATATTGCTGGTCTTATAGTGCCTGCTTCATGAAAGCGGGTAAGTCAACCGCTTCACGTGGACCAACCCGAATTTCCCAATCAGGTAATTCACCCTCGAGCTCACCAGATAGTACCGCGACGTGTCCGGGTAAGACCACACGCTTTCTGGAGACCTTATCCGCGACGTTAAAGCCCTTGATAGCCTTTGCGATTCTCTCTGCATCAAATTTGCCAGCAGCCCAGGCAGTTAATACACTCATGCCTTCAGCATCCGTCACCAACAGCCAGGCAGGTAAGCCTGAACCTTCAACTTCGTTAGCCACACTGAAATAAGTAATGCTGAAGTTGGTGGTGACCAGTACTGGATCTTCTGGTTTTGGAGCATTGATTTCATAGATACCAGGCTGCACCTGAATGGGTTTTTGCGGGTCAGTATAAATGTTCTGACGCAAGACCAGTAATGGGTAAATCATAGCCGGGTTGAAATGATCCAAGACAATGAAACCTGCATACTTGGCAATGGCTTGCGCAGCATGCACTGCTTCCATACTTGGATCTCCCACATCACCCGGGAAAGTGATCACTGGAAAGCCGAGAGCACGGAAATTCTTTTTTACAGCCAGGCGACGAATGGTTGTGCCCATTGCCAGACCTGTCCCTAGATCACGTCCACCTGGATCGATTACCAGGTCTTCAACACCTTTAGCTTTGATTTTTTCAGTTAATTCAGCTATCTCTGCTAGTGACCCGGCAACGACACCCAATGCGGTTTTACTTTCCTTTGCCAGATCTGCAAAGCTTTCCCAGTTCCTGGCATCAGCGCCATAGATCAAGGGGGTTTCACCCGGCAATGATCGTAAGCCGGCTTTCGCCAGTTCGACATCCCTGGTCATCAAAATGATCGGTCGCTTGCTGGCTGAACGGACGGCTTGAATTGCAGCGGCGAATGCATTTTGATCCCCAGATGAAGAGGCTACCGCAAAACCGTCCACAGTCAGGTCCATCCCGACGTAATTGACTGAGTAGGTATTCGCTTCGCTGATCAAGGATTTAATTGAGTCTGATAGGTTGATTATCATAGATCCGAATAAACAACCCAGGTTTGTTGTAGAAGGTTTTGTCGTGCCTGAAGAGGACAACCTCATTGCCGGCTTTTGCCTCATAACCGTTAGATTTGAGAGCGACCAGACGGATGGGTGGTGCAGCAGATTCTGCCAATTGGGTCTTCGCTTCAGGGGTGACGTATGGGCAGGCAGATAGTTCAACTTGCTTGGCTGCCAGCTTCATGGCGAAGGCTAAGCAGGTTGGATAACCACACTCTTTGCAATTGGTTTGGGGTAGTAATTTATAGATTTGAATGCCAGTCAGAGCCATATTCCATCTCCGTAGTTATCATATGATTCTTCATCCATCGGTTCAGGCAAGCGTATATGCTGCAGCCATCAGATCTGCAATAGCAACCTTTACCCGCCGGACGCTCTCAGCATGTCGCAGGACGACAATATCAGCACCTGCTTCGATCAATGTCATCGCAGTCAACGTTTCCCAATTAATTGAACGCTCCAGCCAGTCACCCCATGCGGCAGGAACACCAGCTTCCACTTTGGCTTCCTTGGTCTTCCAGGTTTCATAACCCGCTGTGACAAGCATCGGGAGCTGGGTCATGGAATCACCTTGTAAGGCGGCTTGCCGTAATCGTTCCATAGCTGAATAGCCGTACTCAATCCCATATCCGAGAGCACCGGTGGTAGGGTCCATCAGTACTCGATCGAGGGGCATCCCCATGTCGCTGATTAAGATATTCAGCTGCTTGGCCAGATTGACATCCATGGGTGAACGTGCATTCACCAGGTGACCATTGGCCATAGCTGTCGCGATGATCGTGCGATAATTCTTGTCTTCTGCAATGCCCAGCACCAGACGTTCTCCCTTGGTTGCTTCAGCGACAGGAACTAACAAGTTATTATCCGCCTCAGCCTGCCCGGGGCCAAATACCATGAGAGGTAAACCAGTGGCAGCCAGGACATCTTTAACTGCTTTGACAGCTGATTCTGGTGAAGTGGGTTTGCCATCTACGTCATTCAGAGATAGCGAAAGCTGAATCAGATCAGCTCCAGCAGCTTCAGCAGCTTTAGCCCATTTTACAGGGTCATTAACATTATCTCCCCAGGCATTCAAAAGCAAAGCCGACCAATCATCTGGGCGGTGGTCTTTAATTTCTATGGCCACCGCTGGGCGGTTGGGGACCTTGTTCTCAAAATGAAGAAAAGGTAGATTTTTTTCACCACCCACTATGACAGTGGATGTGCGCGTACCACCATCGGATGCAGTCGCTCCGATGGTCACCGTACGGACGGTTCCAGGCCAGTTATCCTTAGGTATTTCAATAGGCATATGTATCACTCCTTTTTTAGATCTGATTAGACCTTAGAACATTGGCTCCATCGTTAAGGCGGGATGATTGTGTTCAGTCAGCCAGGTCAGGAGCTCTTCTACTGTGATCACGTGGCGCTCATCTGCGATCTTGTCAAGCAGATCAGGGTCGCCTTCTCGAGCTGCCACAATTTTAAATTCTTCAGCCATCATTTCTTTCAAGCAACTGCTCATCCAGACAATTCGCTTAAAACCACCGTCGGCTGTGATGAACTTTGGACTGGTCAGATAAAACTTACCCACGCCCATTACACCCGGTGTCTGCAAGCCACCACCTGCAATACCCGCCAAGGGTACTGAAAGTCATTCCAGCGGGGGTCATACTAGGATCTTCACGGCTGACAACCATAATTCCGTTGGCTTCTGGGATGAGCATGCAAATGCACTCAAAACATCCACACGCTGTCATTGGGTTTTCCATGATCGAGTACATGGTCACTTCACTGACCACCCCATGTGAGCCAACGACGGCGTACTCGTTCGTTCCAGTCCAATACCCCTTGATTGGATCAATCAGCTTACCCAGCTTGATTGGCTGGTTGGGTCCGGTGGGATTGATACTGAAGGACGCCTTGCAGTCCAACCAGTTGTACGCGCCACATAAGCCCAATCGTTCCGGGCTCACTACACAAACATGATTGGGGGCAAAGGATTGGCATAAGGTGCAGGAATAAAACTCTTCGACTTTATCATCTGTTAAATCTGCCAGACGTTTGTTACGGTAATCATAGGCGGTACGGGCTTTTGCCAGCCATTCTTCAACTTTCGCTGGGTCGGTAAAGATCGTCACCTGTACTTTGTCAACGATTGCACCAAAATCACCATGAAAACGTGCATGCAAGATCTTACCGAAGTGTTCAAGGTTAAATCCTTTATCGGCAGCTGCGTTCGATATTCGTATCCAGGTGATGTCACGCTGACCTATGTGCTGGATGCCTGAAGCGCCGTTGACAAAATAATGGAATTGGCGCTCGAGAACTGGCTCGAAGTCTTTTTGCATCTGACGCCCGGCAACTTGGGCGACGATGCCCATGTCCATATACCCTTGTGGGGGGATATTCGAGAAATCAGGTCCGATGATTTCCACTTTCCCATCCACCACGTCCTCCAAATCCGCCATTTCGAGATACTCAAAACAACGTGCATTCTTTCCACCGAATTCAACGCGCATGTCATTCCGGCGTACCACTTCACCTTCGAATGCTGAGCCATATGGCACAGGAACGGGTACTTCGGTTAATTTAAGCTTGACTCCACGTACCTCAATGCATTTTTGTACCAGGCGCTCAGCACGTTCCAGGTCATCCTTGCCATCAATTTCCTCAAAGGGCATGCTGACCACATGTTCAAATGTAGTAACACCGGTGGGAAGGATTTCCGGGATGATGGTATCAGCGATGACTGGGAAGCCATAATTGATGGCTCCTGCCGCTGCAGCATACTTGAGGTCATCCACTTCACCCAATGCCAGGACGAAGGCGAAAACACGTGCACGGTTATAAAGCAATATTTCGCGTGCCTGGCCCATTTTCAGACCGCCAAAGGTCAGGGCTGAACGGGTGGCAAAACCAAGTGCGTAAATTGCGCTGATCGTGTCCGTTCCGAAGGGGACCGTATAAGTATCGTAACCCAATTCAACCCCTTCTTCCATTAATTGGTGGATGATACTCCTTCCATTAACATTTCCGGATAGGAAGCACAAGATATTTCGGCGCTGAAGCTCCCGTACGATCTTTACTGCGACTTCATTAGTTTTCGCAGCACCGACGATGGCAGCAAAGCCTGGCATACGACCATCCACCAATTGAATACCCCAGGAACGCAGGCGGATATCGTCAATTGGACCATTGAGATGACCAGAACCATTTTGGTCGCCATATTGAGTGGCTCCTGCCAGGGTGATCCCGGGCATTGGTTCAGGTTGTAATCCATAAATAAAGCGGACTACCTCAATCGTTTCTGCAGCCAGGAGGGTTGCCATACCACTATCGAGAGTTTCACCGAGATATGGCGTCCACTTATTTTCAGAGGGAGTTGGGTGTAGCAAACCTCGAGCATGCTTGATAACCTGTTCGAGCTGACCTAATTTTTCAACCGTTACTCCGGTCATCCCACCAATGACCGGGATGTAATAAGCTGTATTTGGGAAAGAGACTGGAGTTTCCGGTCCTTTTTCCTTCAAAGCTTTGTTTAGCATTAATTCTGCTTCTGTGACCAGGGCGTTGGCGCCTCGGATCGCTCTTGTTGCTATGTATCGTGACATAAGTCCTCCGGATTGTCTCTTCCCGCTTAATCGGCAGCGGTGCCGTAGATTTTCTGTCGGCGTTCAGCGATAGGCAGTTTTTCAAATTCGAGCATACGGGTGTCTCCACTACGGCCAAAGCGTGCAGAGTCATAAACAGGCAATCCAAGTGCAGCGCGTTTCTTATCAATATGCTCCAAAGTCCTACGTATCATCTCATCGGTGTCATTGACAAATTCCAGCTTGCCACCGTACAGCTTTTCCCAGCCCTCAGTGCTGATATAATGAAGGACGACATCGCTATCGGATACGCGATCGGGCATGCCACTGATGGGGCTGGCGCCTCCGAAGATAACGTAGGCACCTGAAGCTACACAATAAGTTGCGATCGATAGGGCTTTCTCACTCATCCATTCTGGGGCTAAACCGACAGCAGGGATCTGGTCAATGTCATCACCCAAACCACCCTCAGCAACCATTTGGGTTAAAACAGTCAATATTCGACTATTATCGACACAAGATCCCATATGCAGAATAGGTGGAATGCCAACTGTTTCACAGATTTCCCGTAATCCGGGTCCAACTTTCTCCAGACCCGCCTCGCCAAGCATTAAACCCAGCTTTGCAGCTGCGATTGCGCCGCAGCCAGTTTCCACGATCAACACATCTTGCTTTAGTAACTCCTCAGCGACATAGTTGTGAATATAATCCTGTTTGCTGCGTGGGTTATTGCAGCCGACAATAGCAGCTACACCTCGGATCCGGCCTGCCATAATAGCATCGTTCAATGGTCGGAATGACGCCCGATAGCTACCACCTAACATATAATTGATGTACTCGTGCGAGAAACCCGGGATAAGATCCTCCGTAACCTGCGGAATTTGGATCTTACCGCGGTTTTTATAGTTATCGATCGATATCCGTAAGATCTGTTTAGCGATCGTGAGAGCTTTGTGCTCATCGAATTCGATGTGGGTCGCTCCCTTCAGGTCTGCACCTTAGGGGAGGTGGTGATAATCTTGGTGTGGAAGTTGCTGGCCAAATCTACTAAGGCCTGCATGATGCATTGTACGTCTACTATCATGGCTTCCACTGCCCCGGTTAGAATTGCCAATTCCTGGTGTAAGAAGTTCCCTGCAGCTGGAATACCCTGACGCATCAGGATTTCGTTGGCTGTACAGCAAATCCCTGAGAGGTTTACTCCCTTGGCACCAGCTTGCTTGGCATATTCGATTATCTCTGGGTCCTGGGATGCTGCGACGATCATATTACTCAGTGTGGGTTCATGACCATGCACGACGACATTGACCATGTCGTCTTTTAGCACGCCCAGGTTGGCCTGACCGAGGAGGGGGGCTGGGGTGCCAAACAAGATATCGGAGATATCCGTCGCCATCATACTGCCACCCCAGCCATCGGCTAAACCAGTACGAATGGCGTGTTTTAAAATGTGGACCGCATCCTGATCATCACCGATGTGGGTGCGATGCAACGCTTCTACAACTTCTCGATCAACCCCACGTGGCACAACGCCTAGTTCACGCCATAATTTCTGGCGCTTTGCAGGCGCCCTTTTGACGCACACAATTTCACCTTTTTGTTGCCCATATTGGGAAATATACAAGTCTGCCAGATCATTGGCGATTTCATTAGGTGAACGGCCTTCAATTTTGATTCCATATATGGAGGCGATGTTGCGTAACTTAGCTACATCGCGGATAACATAACCTTCAGTTTCACCATTTGCCACTGCTTTGAGGGTGAATGCCATATCACGCCCGTGATCGGAATGAGCTGCTGTGCCAGCAGCAATGGCGCGCACCAAATTACGGGCTTGAATTGTGTCTATCGTGGCACCGCACACCCCAACCTGTCCTTCTTTGGTGAGCCGGCATGGTCCCATTCCACATTGCTTACAACACATTCCTGCTCCACCAATATTGCATGGGACCATTTCTTCGGCACGGCTAAAAGCAGTGCTAATTCCCAGCTCGTCTGCTCGGATGAGCATCTCCTGAGCTGCGGGATCTGATGTTCTTTCCTCGTTGCTCCTTTTACCTTTAAGTACCATTGATTAATCCTCCATCGGCTTAGAAATAATACCCATACCGGGGCATGGCCAGAGAGGGCGTCCCAAGTAGGATACATTTTGTGCAAAGCTGACCGTTAAACGCGTTTGTTCATAGGCTGCGGTATGTCGGAAATATGGCTGTAAGCCCGCAGCAGCATGATAGGCAGTAGCACCGGCTTCGATCGGTACCGTCCATTCACCCAGGTACCCAGCTGCATCTAATTTGACGGCAATCTCTAAATCATTGATCTTTTCGGGATCGTATGTAACCTCGACGACGTGAAAAGCACTACTGGCGTATACATCTTCTATACCGGGTAACTCCAACAAGACACGTCGTATTTCGGTAACATGATGATCCCCATATAGGGCGGGAGTCTCGTACGTTACTTTTTGCATGGCTTCCTCCGAAGGCATTGATAAGTTAATTAAATTATGATAATGGCTATCAATATAGTTCTATTAGTAAGGCATCCTCCAGTATCGAATGTCATGATTTTCCTGGATGATCGGGTCAGAATTGATCGTCCGATGCTCGTAAGCGCAGAATTAAATGAGTAACATCACGTAGATCACCATCTGGGAGCATGAAGTAATCGTCAAATACAGTTTTTGGCTCAAACCCAAGGTTTTGAAAGGAACGGATGATGGGAGTCTGGTCACTCGGGATTTGGGCTTCAATTAGATAAAGATTATGACGTTTTGCTAATTCGATTAAGCCTTGTAACAATCTGCTGCCTACTCCCCGATGTCGGAAATCCCTGGGTAGAAATACCCGAACTTCCGCACGATGACGCGCAGGTCCCTGGTTGAGGTGCAAACTAGCCAAACCAACAATCCGGCTGCCAAAAACTGCAACCAGGGGAAATACTTTGGCATAGTCCAGATTATCAACCCATTGACAGATAACCTGGATATCTTTCACGTTGTGCCGCATGTATCTTAGATCTTCCGCTGATACTGGCCCGAATAGATCGATTAATGCCTGACGATCGTCTTGAGTCAGCGGACGAAGCAAGATCCTCGCTCCATCCTTTAGGGTGAACACCTGCCGGTAGATAAGATCTTCTTTGGTGACCATACCATGCGCTCCTTGTATAACGTAAATCCTTATTTCGCCCAGGCAGCGGCTAACTGCACACGTACAAAAGTGAGCCGTTCCATCATCGCTTTTGCGATTTTATGCATTAATATGCAATTTAGTTTTGGATCCTGATTGATCAATTCATTCAATGCTGTACGATCAAATTTTAATACCCGGCTGTTTTTATCAACCCGGACGGTTGTTGTGTATACATAAGGCTCAATAAATGCGCTGATCGCAAAAACCTCACCTGGATTCACCTCACCCACGAGGAATTCCTTTCGCATTTTGGGGTGGAATTCATCTTCTGATATGTAATATAAGCTAACACTACCATCCACAAGAAGGTAGAATGCATCGGCAGGTTTACCTTCTTCAAATAGAACGATGCCTTTTCCATAGGCTTGTTCTTCAGCAATCATGGCTAGTGCTTTGATCTGCGCATCAGTTAAACTCCCAAAGAATGGATAACGCCTCAATATTTCTGGTGAAATCATAGGTGTTTCTCCTTATCTATTAAACATTCTTTAATAGGTGGGTTTTCTGAATAGTATTCTATCAGTAAATCCAGAATTATTTTTTTTGCTCCTCGAATAATAGTAGCAACAGCTGGTATTTGATTATTTGTAAGTTCAGCCACCTTTTGAGCTTCAATCGATGCTACTGATATAACCTCAGGTATTCGAGTCTGCAAAGAATAGCTGACTTGCAAGGCGTTCTCTATAGATGTATCATGAGCAATGCCTGATCGTTTATGGGTTGGATCCGGTAAATCATTTATTTCATAATGATTTATGCACCCAGTCGGGACCTGATGTGTGATCATCCCATCCATTGATGTCTCCAGCTCGAAGCCAATCTAAGATCCCATTAAGCTAATCCAACCAATCGATAGGCATTCGATTGTTACATAGGATGATATATTTACTATCTGAAATTCCTGAGCATCCAGTCAACCTTCTCTTTTATCTCCTATTATTGGATTTCCTAAACCAATAATCAATGTTTTCACGATTATTACTTACCAATACCAAGCAAAGGCCCCAGGGAGTACCCAAGAGCCATTTTATTGAAATTCTTCTAATAATTAACGGATATAACAAATTATCGGAAGTATCCTCTTTACAATTTGACCAAAGTTTCAATTGCTGCACAACCTATCATGCATGTCTGCCAGATGGGATTGGTATCTGGCAGACATGGCAAATAAAGAGTTCTAGGCTTTCGGTTTGCGTGAGTATACAAACCAATACATTAATCCAACCATTATTCCACCACCGATGATGTTCCCGATGGTTACAGGCAATAAATTTTTTATGAAGAAGTTTCCCCATGTCAGGTTGGGGAAATCTGTTACAGCTTTACTGATAGTTGTAAAGAACGTCGCATCCCCTGAATACTTTATGAACAGCGAGACAGGGATAAAATACATATTGGCGATGCTGTGTTCGAACCCTGCGGCAACAAAGCAAGCGATGGGTGGAATGATTGCCATGATTTTATCGGTTACACTGCGAGCGCTGTAGCACATCCATACTGCCATGCAAACCAGGGCATTGCACATAATACCCAGAGCTATGGCCTGAATAAATCCGAGGCCAGTTTTCGCGTTACCAATGCTTAGAGCAGCTGCGCCAATTGAGCCAGCACCAAATGTATACTGCTTGCCCAAAAATACGATGTAGGCAGTCAGGACGCCGCCAACCAAGTTTCCGATATAAACGATAACCCAATTGCGCAAAAGTTGCAGGATGGTCACCTTACCACTGGCAAAAGCCATCGTGATTAGGGTGTTGCCGGTAAACAGTTCTGCACCGCCAACTACGACAAGAATCAGTCCGACGGTAAAGGCAAGGCCAGTAAGTAAGCGGGCGACACCGTATGGTAAAGTGCTGCTAGCCGCAGCGACGGTCGTTGCAAAGATAGCACCAATGCCAATGAACGCGCCAGCCAGAATAGCCAAAAAGAACATATTGAGGGCTTTCAGGTTGGCTTTCTTAACTCCCAGGTCTTCAGCCTTCGCAGCCATTCCAGGTGGTAGAAGGGCATCAAAAGAAATTTGGTCACTCATAGAAAGTCTCCTTAGATATAGGGTTGTTATTATGTTGGACGATGTGGGTCGCTACTTTTTATAGTATCTCTTAGGGTCACTCCTCCTCAGACTAGATTGCTATGCTAGAACTATAGTTATTTGCTTTATCCGTTCTGGGTGCGCATAGATAACAAACTGATCATGCCGTGCATAACCAATTAAGGTGATTCCCCATTGATCTGCCAGGGTGACGGAGAGCGAACTCGCAGAGGTTCGTGAGATGACAACCGCAGCTCCGATTCGGGCGGCTTTTTGGATCATATCTGAACTGATACGGCCAGTCGTGACCAATATTTTCCTCGCTAGTTCAATGTTATCCAGGACGCAACGGCCGGCAATTTTATCTAGTGAATTATGCCTGCCGATATCTTCCGCAGAAACGACCACCCGTTCCCCATCGCTCAAGACAGAAGTGTGCACGCCGCCAACCTCTCGATACAAAACCTGCGCATCTGTCAGTGATTTAATTAAAGTGTGAATAGTTTTAGGGCTCAGTAAAAGGCCATCTTTAAGCTCCGGGTGTATCTGATCCAGAGAGACCGCAGTTGCACCGCCTGTGCATCCCGATGTTTTCCGCCACTGTTGTGGATGTTCCACGGCATTTTTCAGCCAGATATCTACGTTATCGCCAGACGGGCATACTTTCATCAGCTCGATATCTTCTTTGCTCTTTATCACGCCTTCATTGAATAGAAATCCTACCGTTAATGCTTCTAAATCCGTAGGCGTGCACATAAAGGTCAACCAGACATGCCCATTGACCGTTAATGTGACGGGTGTTTCAATGATTACCCCGATTCCCAAAGTTTCCCATTTTCCCGCGTGGTAACGCACGGAGTTTGGTAATGGAGTGTGGGAATTCATGTGTTACTCTCAGCCTCCCCAGGGCATTTGGTTATAAACTTCGTAAGCTTTGTCATGTAAGTTCTTGAAAAGAACCTCATGACCACGTTCCCATTTACCCAGCATTTCCAGTACTTTTTTTGCTTCACCAGTAGCTTGCTTTGCAGAATTCTCGTAATATTCAGCGAAATCTTTTTCGATAAGGTATGCAGTTCGCAACACTGGCAAGTCTGGAACCATGGCTTCCAAAACAGTCTGATCGAGCATTTCAGTGTGGGCTCTTGCTGAAAAGAAACCTTTTCCTTCTAATTCTTTTGCCAGGGCATCGCTGGAAAGCTGATTTTTATCCAGGGCAGCCAGCTGTCCTTGGATAAATTCGATGTGTTTCCCTTCTTCAGCGGCTAATTCCCTGAATGCACTGGCGGCAACAGCATTATTGAGGCGTGCAGAATTTTCCTCAAAAAAGTGTTTGCCTTCAAATTCACGTTGTAGTGCATATACTAAAATTTTTCGAACATCCATAGACTTTCTCCTTGTTTCTTAATGACCAACTAAAAAGCTCAGAAATTTCAATATTTACGATGCTACTTCAACCTTTACCGCACAGACTTTATACTCAGGTATCTTAGCAACCGGGTCTATAGCTGAATTGGTAAGCATATTAGCAGCAGCCTCGGCGAAGTGGAATGGAATAAAGATTACGCCGCGCTTGATATCATCTGTAATGCGTACTCCGAGTTCGATTTCACCGCGTCGACTTGATACCTTTACATATTTGTGACCGTTCAAGCCTAACTTTTGAGCGTCATCTACATTGATTTCGACATAGGCTTCGGGTACTTCGCTGTTCAATTTGGCTGAACGACGGGTCATTGAGCCAGTGTGGAAATGGAACATCATTCGCCCGGTCGTAAGGGTGAAGGGATATTCATCATCCGGCATTTCAGCAGGTTCTTTGAAGGGGAGGGCGAAAAATTTACCCTGTCCACGGGCGAACTTACCTTTGTGGAGGAAAGCCGTACCAGGATGTTCAACCGTAGGGCATGGCCATTGTAATGAGCCCAAGTTCCTCAAGACGCTCGTAGGTAATCCCACCGTAAGAGGGGGTCAGGCGGTTGATTTCAGACATGATTTCCGAAGGATTATTGAAGTCAAATCCTTGGGCACCCATTTTCTTCGCCAGTTCGCAGATAATAACCCAATCTTCTTTGGAGTCACCGACTGGATGGATAGCCTTGCGCACACGCTGGACACGCCGCTCGGTATTGGAGAACGTGCCATCCTTTTCGGCAAATGTGGTACCCGGTAAGACGACATGCGCCAGTTCGGCTGTCTCGGTCATGAAGATATCCTGCACCACCAGAAATTCAGTTTGCTCCAGGCAGTGACGGACGTGATTTAGATCTCGGGTCGGAGATCATCGGATTTTCAGCCATCACAAAGAGGGCGCGTACCTTGCCCTCGGAGGCTGCGTGGACCATCTCAGTGACCGTCAGGCCGACAGTTAGAGGTCCAGTTGAACCCCAGGCATCCTGGAATTTCTTCTGAACGTCCGGGATGGTGACAGCCTGGTACCCAGGATAAACATTGGGCAAACCACCCATATCACAAGCGCCCTGAACATTATTCTGGCCACGGAGTGGATTGACACCACCACCGGGGACACCCATATTGCCACACAACATAGCTAAGTTCGCGGTAGATTTAACATTATCCACACCGGTCGTGTGTTGGGTAATGCCCATGGCGTAAATGATCGCAGCAGGCTTACTTGTAGCGTAAGTACGGGCGATTTCGCGAATTCCATCCGCGGGTACATTGGTTATTTCAGCTACTTTCTCGGGGGTATATTCTGCAACAAGTGTCTTGAGCGCTTCATAATCTTCCGTTCGCTCGGTGATAAATGCCTCATCTGCTAACCCTTCGCTGATGATTACATTCATCAAGCCATTGAAGAGAGCGACATCACTACCGGGTCTGAATGTAATAAAAGATATCCGCCCAATGACCAATCTGATTCTTGCGTGGATCCAGCACGATGACCTTGGCACCGCGCTTCTTGGCCTTTAAGAACGCGTGTGGCGATCAATGGGTGACCTTCGGATGGTGTTGGAGCCGATGATCAAGAAGCAGTTGGTATCATTCCTCGAATTCTGGGATCGAATTCGTCATGGCACCACTCCCAAATGATGCGGCCAGACCGGCCACAGTGGGAGCGTGTCAGAGACGGGCGCAGTGATCGATGTTATTCGTGCCGATCACCGCGCGGGCAAACTTCTGGAGCAGGTAGTTTTCTTCGTTGGTGCACTTGGCTGAGGTAAGGAATCGCGATGCTATCTGGACCGCTCTCAGCTTTGATGGCACCAAGTTTTTCGGCCACCAGGGTCAGGGCTTCATCCCAGGTAGCCTCAACGAGCTTACCGTTCTTACGAATATAAGGGCGTGTGCAGGCGATCCTTATGATTGACGAAGGCATGGGCATTCCAGCCTTTGATGCACAAGCCTGCCCTGGCTGATCGGGTGCCCTTTTGCTGGCAGCACACCCACCAGAGCGCCATCCAGCACTTGAAGGTGCAAGGCGCAACCAGTTCCGCAGTATGGGCAGGTAGTTAGAACGTTTTTATATTCGATCATCGTATTCTGCTCCTTAATGTGGCAACCCAGTCCGCTGGTACTCACCTTCTTCAAGTACCAACAACTGCGGCGGTTTTTGATCCAATTTGGCGCCGGTTTCATAGGAGAACATTTCTTGGACATCACGGGCGATCAAGCGGAACTGGACTGCCATGGGGATACCAGCACGGGCATGTCTCTTCGCATTCTCGGCAGGCAACACATTTGGCAGTCATGTGCATGGCTCGTATCATGTGATACATGGATGGATTTGGCATGGGTAGACGTCCAGTCTCGACCCATTTTTCGTCTTCCAAGGTGCAGATGTTGCAGAAACACTGTGGGCAGATGTTACGGCAACCATAACACTTGATGCAGTGCTCGAATTCTTCTTTCCAGAAAGCCCGTTTTTCCTCCAGGCTCATGGCTGCAATCTTGTCGGTCAATGGGTCTGGCACACCTTCGATCGGATCGCCAACGGTAGTTTGCGCATGGACGGTGTATGGTTTGGCACAGCGGCAGAATTCAGCTTCTTCCTGAGTACATTGCAGGCCGATCAGGGTGATATTATCCCATTTGAGCTGGGAATGTTTGAACATCTCAACAATGCCACGCTCCTCGCAACCTCGGCAGACGATGGCGAGCTTTGCATCCGGATGAGCACGTTGGATGATCTTGAGTGTGTCGGGTACTGGTTCTTTAGGCCAGATGGACCAGTAGATCAAGCTCTTCAGGGTGTTCGGGTGAGAACAGATAAGGAGCAGCAATGCCTGCCGGACCACGCTTGAAGGCAAGCACACCTTCCACTTGCGGTAAAACTTGTGTCAATTGCTTCATGTAGGGAGGTTAGTCGATCGGTCATTTCATCGTCTCCACGAAGGGCGGCAGGGCTCTGATTTTTTCAGTGAAATCCTTGATCACGATCGCGAATTTCTCACCTTCTGCCGCTGATACCCAGTTAATTACCAGGCGTTCAGGGTCAATGCCGGTATATTCAAGTAATTTTTTCAAGACGGGCATACGTTTGGCGGTGCGATGGTTACCGGTGCTGTAGTGGCAGTCACCGATATGGCAGCCCAGCACCATGACACCATCTGCACCTTCGCGGAAAGTGCGCAAGACCAGCTCGGGGGAAATACGCCCACTGCATGGCACACGGATGATCTTGACATTCGGTGGATATTTCAAGCGTGCCATACCGGCTGTATCGGCGCCACGGTAAGAACACCAGTTACACAAAAATCCGATGATACTTGGTTCGTACATCACGCCACCTCCATTGTTTGGAAGGATTTCATCACTTGCATTGCTCCGATCATCTCAGACACAATCTGTTCGTCTGTAAAGTGTTTAAGCGAGATGGATTTAGGCAGGCAGGTACCAACGCAAGTGCCACAGCCCTTACACAGGGCTTCGACTCACATGCGCTTTACCCTTTTCAGTACAAGAACTCAATCGCCTGATAAGGGCATGAAGAAACACACTGTGTGCAACCCACACAGGTTAACTTCATCTACGATGGCTGTAGCAGCTTCGATTTCGATCTCGCCTTGACCGATGATGGATAGACACCCGTGCAGCAGCTGCAGCACCCTTGTG
Source organism: uncultured Chloroflexia bacterium (assembly GCA_963828845.1). Lineage (GTDB taxonomy): Bacteria > Chloroflexota > Anaerolineae > Anaerolineales > UBA4823 > FEB-25. The sequence continues at coordinate 45,035 of CAWHGE010000005.1, read as the reverse complement.
CTACGCTGGCGGGGATATCTTTAGGTCCCTGGCATGCACCGGCGATAAATACACCATCGGTCATCGTTGCAACTGGATCCAGCTTGGGGTGGCGCTCGATGAGCCAACCATCTGAACTGCACGATATCCCAAACTTGCGTGCCAACTCCTTATGGTCAGCTGGCGTGGCTCCAAGCCGCAAGATAGGATGACCATATCCACAGGAACGCGGCGTTGCTTGCCGATCAAGGTATCTTCCACTTGGACAACCAGCTTTCCTTCTTCTTCTGGTGTCCGAGCTGCATTGGTGATCTCAGCGATTTTCCCACGGATGAAATGCGTACCTTCTTCGAGTAAGCGCTGGTAAAACTCGTCATATCCTTTGGCAGGTGTACGAATATCGATATAGCAATTATAGACTTCTGCCCCAGTCTTCTCGTGTACAAGGTGGGCGAATTTTAAGCTCTGCATACAGCAAATAGCTGAACAGTAGTTGTTGTAATTCTTATCCCGGCTGCCCACACAATGGGCGATGGCTACACTCTTTGGGACGGTGACACCATCGCGCAGGACGATTTTTCCACCTGTTGGACCTGCTGCATTGCTCAACCGTTCGAACTCCAGGCTGGTGTAGACGTTAGCCAGGCGTCCATATCCATATTGAGGGATACGACGAGGATCGAACAAATCGAAGCCTGTAGCAAGGATGATATTACCAACTTTGATCGTGATGATCTCATCTTGCTGGTCAAAGTTGATCGCTCCGGTGGGGCAGAATTTCTGACAGGCTTTGCAGGTGCCTTTCAGGAAAAATGTGCAATTGTCGTGATCGATGACCGGGAACTTGGGCACAGCTTGTGGGAAAGGTGTGTAGACTGCTTTACGTTTACCCAAACCAGCCTCGAAAACATCGTCAACCACTTTCTTCGGGCATTTTTCCCAGCACACACCGCAACCAGTGCATAAGCTCTGGTCGATATAACGGGCACGTTTTCGGATGGTCACGGTAAAGTTTCCGATGTATCCCTCAACCTTCTCGACCTCGCTCCAGGTCAATAAGGTTATATTCTTGTGATTTCCTACATCAAACATCTTGGGGGTCAGGATGCATGCCGAGCAATCCAGGGTGGGGAAGGTCTTATCGAATTGTGCCATGTGTCCACCGATGGATGGTTCACGTTCCACCAGGTAGACCTTTTTGCCGCTATTGGCGATTTCCAAAGCTGCCTGGATGCCGGTGATGCCACCACCAACCACCAGCACATTCGGATCAATAGGGACAAACAGGGAGTTGAGTGGCTGTTGATGGACAACACGCCCGACAGCTGCAGCGATGAGGGCTTTGGCTTTCTTCGTGGCTTCCACCTTATCCGTTGTCACCCATGAGTCTTGCTCGCGGATATTGGCCATCTCAAACAGATAAGGGTTGAGACCAGCCCGTGCACATGCATTGCGGAAGGTTGGTTCGTGCAGATGCGGTGAACAGGAAGCGACAACTACACGGGTTAAACCCAGTTCTTTGATATCTTTTTCGATCAGTTCCTGCCCCAGGCTGGAGCACATGAACTTGTAATCGCGAGCTACCACCACGCCCTGATGTTGGAGCTCTTCTGCTGCCCACTTGGATACATCTGCCACATCTACTGTACCGGCAATGTTCGTACCACAATGACAAATATATACTCCAATTTTTTCAGTCATAATATTTGCTCCTTCGAGCATAGGCACGATATGTTAGTACGGAGATGAAAGTCACTAATGTGTATATATCGACTCATTGTGTTATTACCTCCTCCTGAATATGGATATTTTTAATTGCATCAATTGCTTTCTTTGGGCTGAGAAATTCCTTTCCAAATCCTAGTTTTTTCGGTGGAATTCCCATCGATAATCCAATAAGTTGGGTGAAATACACTACTGGGATTGAAAACTGTGTACCGAATTCTTGATTAACTTGTTGCTGATAACATTCCAGATTTACTTGACACAAAGGACATGCTGTCGCAATTACATCTGCTTGTGCACGTTGTGCACTATAGAGTAGATTGTGGATCATGGAATAGGCTGCTGGTCGGCTGGAGATTAATAATGAACCTCCACAGCAGGTTAACTTTAGCGGAAAATCCACCGGTGTAGCCCCAATTGCTGCCATTAAATCCTCAAAGTATTGGGGTTGCTCAACATCTTCATGGTCCTTTTTCGGGCGTAATATCTGACACCCGTAATATGCTGCAACCCGCAATTCATTCAGTGGATAGATGACTTTGCTTTTGATCTCTTCAGGTCCGACATCGTTTGAAAATACTTCGATGAGATGTTTTACCGCTACTTTTCCTGAGTAGGATAAATTATCCTCTTGTAAAGCCTCATTAATGTGTTCAGCCAGATCTGGATCTTCATTCAGATGGACATTCGTGAAATACATATTTTTATAGCATGCACTACATGGGGCGACAACTTCAGACCCTTCTTTTTCTGCCATAGCCAGGTTTCGAGCAGTCAGTGTATAAGCTAATAACTCATCGACATGAAAATAAGCTGTTGCTCCACAGCAATTCCAATCCTCTAACTCTTTAAGCTTAATTCCAAGCTTTTTGAGTAGTCTCAAGGGCAGAGAGATGATAGCTGAGGGCTATTTTCTCAAGAGAGCAACCGGGAAAATAAACATATTCTTTCATTCTATCCCTCCTATGGGGATGATATGTGCAATCATCCGCCTGAAATTCTCGAGCCGTTTAATTCGTGGAGGTAGAATGGGAATTCTCCCTTTTAGCATCAGGTTCGTTGCGTTTAAAGCTTCACTGAAAAATTCACGTATACCATAGCTGAAAATGTATGTAGGTGCCAAGAGAGGTTCGTAAGATCGTCCACTTCTCACGATCGTTTTGACAAAAGTCTCGGAGAAGGTCGGTCCAATCAGTCCTTCCTTATATTGATTTTTCCACATTGTGTATCGTTTCAAAGCATACATTGCTTCAGCGATATCGATTCCACTTGGGCACCTCACCGTGCATTGGTAACATGAGGCACAGTACCAGAAGGTGTTGGTTTTGAGAACATCTTCTTTTAGGCCTGCATTGATCATGGCAATAATGCGCCGTGGTGTTTGATCCATATATTTAGCTACCGGGCAGGATCCAGAGCATGTACCACATTGAATGCAGGTTTCAAGTGGATTTCCCTCGGCTGCATGCAGGAGGTTGGCAACTTCATTACTGAAAGTTGGTTTGGTTGCCATAGAATGTCCTTTCTATCCCGATTTGGTTTTTCTTGCTTCAGCTGTTTCGATGAGTGTGCTTACCTTCTCCAGTAGCATTTTTGGCTCTACTGGTTTTTCAACCAACTCATCGACGGCAACAAAGCGAGGATGCACCGGCTCGCCAGGGAAGAGAAATGCCATCTGTTCCCGGATACCGGTGATGATCAAAACTGGCATCTCCCTAAGCTTGGGGTCTTTTCGTAGTTTACGAGCAATCATGATGCCCTCAGCACCTCGACCCATCATAATATCCAGGAGTAATAGATCGTATATTTTGTCTTGCAATGCTTGGAGGCCAGTTTTTGGGTTATAGGCGACATCTACATTATAGCCTGCCCCATCGAGAATCGATTTGATGCCTTCCACAAAATCAGGGTCGTCATCGATAATCAATAGTCTCTTTTGTTCAGTCATTGTATCTCTCCTTTTCACACTTTTTTCATCAAGCATGTCCAAAGTAATAGCCATAGCACTCCTGTATTTAACCTTCATCTTTCCATTACGGGGATTCGTATGGTAAATGTTGTGCCTATGGATGGCTTGCTAGTCACGATGATCGTTCCATTATGCGCTTCAATGATTTTTCGGCTGATGGTTAAACCAATCCCGTGACTACTTTCGTCGCTTTTATCACTGCTGCCACGGTAAAAATCTGATAAAACATTCGGTAACTCTTCCTCTGGAATTCCAACACCAGTATCCGAAATGGCTATTTCAATCATCCCGTCTTTTTCTGTGCTATTAATTGCCACCTGGCTCCCTGCGAAGGAATATTTCACAGCATTTCCGATAATATTGACTAATGCTTCGACAAGGCTCGTTTCATCGCCTTCAATGACGAGGAAGTTGTTCATCTGCATTCAGCAATTAAGTGAATATCTTTTCGCACTGCATGAGGCTCAACAATTTCTATAGCTTTTGTGATTAATGCTGGAACTGCGATAGCTGTGAAGTTATCCTTAATTTTCGATATGTCGACAGAATAGACCCTGAGCCAGGAGTTGATCAGCTTGATCAAGTCATCGATACGGATTTTCATACGCTCAAGCCTGGCATTTTGGCTTTCGGATAATTTTCCAGCAAGCTCACCTGACAGTGCAAACAAATTCTGTTGAATAGCACCTAAGGGAGATTTAAGCTCATGCGAAACGATAGCAGCAAAATTTTCTCGCAGCATTTCCTTTTCTCTGCGGAGTGTTATGGCTTCAACCACTAATTTTCTTCGTTCTAAGCCTCGCTTTGTGATCAAGCGGAACTCGTCAGGGGTAAAGGGCTTGGGAAGAAAATCATAAGCTCCTTTTTTCATGGCTTCAACTGCTGAGTCCACAGTTGCATAGCCTGTAATAACAATGGTTACAATCGTATTATCCTGATTGATGGATTTGCTCCAAAACTTCCAGGCCGGGTATACCGGGCATTTTTAAGTCAATAAATACTAAGTCGGGTTTGATTTCCTCAACAAGCTTTAGCCCCTGCATACCATCTGGTGCAGTGGATAACGTCATAATTGCGTCCTTCAAGGATCTGGGTGCAAGAATCTAAGACCACTTCCTCGTCATCAATTATGATTATCTTATCTTTATAATTCATTGCCATTACCAATCTTTACAGATGCAAGAGGTAACCTGACTGTGAAAGTTGTTCCTTGTCCGATCTTACTCTCAACTGAAATCGAACCTTTATGTTCTTTTATAATGCCATAACTAATCGCCAAACCAAGACCAACTCCATGCCCAGTTTCTTTCGTTGTAAAGAATGGATCGAATATTTTGTCTAAATTTTCTTCTGGAATTCCAGAGCCAGTATCCGAGACTTCGATCTCAATGCATTTTGTATTCATATCAACCATGGATGAGATAGTCAATCGTCCATTTCCTTCCATGGCTTCAGCTGCATTGACAATCAGGTTGATAAAAACCCTGACGATTTGAGAAGGATCTATGATTGCTTTCGGTAAGGATTCATCGAGGTTCATCATAATCTCGATGTTGTGGAATAATGCTTGGTTTTCTACAAACGAGATACCTTCATTCAAAATTGAGTTGATGTCACAAAGAGTTTTGTCAGGTTTTCGTTGCCGCGAAAAATCCAATAATCCACGGATAATGTCTCGACATCGATTGGCTTGGGTTACGATTTTTCGGATGTTTTGATTGGTCGGTTCATCGCAGATATTTTTTTCAAGCAAGAGGTGAGAATAGGTCACAATACCTTGAAGTGGATTGTTTAATTCATGAGCCACATTTGCAGCTAGTTGACCTACTAGAGCCAATCTCTCAGACTCCATAAATTTCTTGCGTGTAAAGTCTTTTAACCGCTCATCACGTTCCTTTAAAGCGTATGCCATCGTATTAAAGCCATCAGCTAATTCACCAAGCTCATCGTCAGAAGTTTTTTCCACTCGAATTTCAAGATTGCCTTTTGCCAGCTCCTTTGAAGCCGAAGCGAGTTTTTGAACCGGGATCAGTATGTTGCGTGAGATCATGTAAGATATGGCAATCGAGGCTAGAATACCACCCAAGGATATTAGCAAGAATGTCAGGACCGCGCTTTGTCTGAGGTCGATATATCTTTGTTCCAGAATTCCAACGTAAAGTATTCCGATTACAGTATCGGAAATATTCCTGATTGGTTCATAGGCAGTGATGTACCAATTGTTGACTACATAAGCACGATCAATCCAAGGTAAACCATTAACCACTACCTGGTTATATACATCCTCAGCAACGCGGGTGCCAATAGCTCTAGTCCCTTGCTCGGTTAAAACATTGGTAGAAATCCGTACATCATCCTGGAATATAGTGGCTGTCCCAATATCCTTCCCTTTGTACATCATTCCCTGGAAGACTGTTTGCTTGATCGTGTCGACTATGGTGTAATTTCTATTTAGTAGAACTGCCCCAAACAAGGCTCCGATCAGGAGGTTGTCATCATTGAATACTGGGGCTGCCACTGCTAACAGCATACCGGATCTTTCTTCTGTATCAGGTCTCGGTCGCGCCATTGGAGTGTCGATGAAAACAAAGTGGGCACTTTCAGCGAGCCGTGGAGATTCTTTTGCCAGAAATTCAACTGGGACAATTGTAGACGAAGCAATCGTTTCTTCATTATCTAGGGCTGATTTGATGATTTCTTGTTGATATAGATTATCACCAGTATTATATGGATAATTAGTCCTTAACGACTACTGTGCCAGACTTATCGACTACAGTAAGGATATCCAGATTCTCATATTTTTTTTCATAATCTAAATCAGATTGAATATTTTCAGTCACTCCGGTAGCAAAAATATCTTGGATGATTGGTCGTCGTGCGGTGAGCTGAACAACATCCGTTATATGACGCAGCTCTCCGAAATAGATTTCCCGAGCAGAATTAAGATCATTCCGCACCCTTTCTTGTGCTTCCGTAATTATTCTATTGCCGATAAATGTGATCCCAGCGATGGTAAAGAAAATATTGGTGAATATGCTGATAAGCAAGAAACTAGCTATCAGCTTATAGGTAATAGGCAAAGCACTGCCTTTTTTGGCAATCTGATTTACCTTCCTCTTAAATCTTTGAGATAACCCGGTGTTAATAGCTGCCATATTATAGGGCTTCGTGAACCAATTCGATAATATCCTTTACAACAATCCGATTTTCCTGTCCAGTTGTTTTTACTGCATCCCGAAACATGGTTAAGTCTTTTGGGCAGGCCACTACAAAAATTTGTACATCATTTAAAGCAATTGCTTCATGGATCCGAGCCTCACTAGGACGTTCTTTAATTGTGCCTTCTTCCATCCAGATGCGCCCACCACCAGCCCCGCAGCAGAATGCCCGTTCACGGTTGCGTGGCATTTCGATCAGATTGCAACCCATAGCAGTCAATATACGGCGGGGTGCATCATATACTCCATTGTAACGACCCAGATAACATGGATCATGGAAGGTGACTTTAAGTCCTGATTTATTGCTGAGCTTAAGTTTGCCAGAAGATATGAGTTGATCAAGCAATTCAGTATAGTGAAGCACTTGGATACCATCAAGGTGGTACTCATTCTTTAATGTGTTATAGGAATGTGGATCTGTCGTGACGATTGCTTTATACGTGCTTTTTTCCATCACTGCCTTATTTTTCTCGACCAACATTTCAAATAAACCTTCCTCACCAACCCTGCGTACATCATTACCTGCATTTCGTTCGCCGTCATACAAAATACCATAATCCAGACCCGCTTGTCGGAAAACATCGGCTGTCTTTTGCGTGATGTCAGTGAGGGTTGCATTGTAGGAGGCATAGTCACCGACAAACCATAGATACTCGACTGGTTCTCGACGTGCATCCTTGATTTTAGGTTGGATGGGTTGGGTCCATCTGGCACGCATTCGGTCAGATTGACCAAATGAGTTGCCATACCTTCCAAGGTTTGCCAATGCATCCTGTAGCATGCCATCCATCTGCCCTTCGATGACCAGATGGCGACGCATATCCACGATAGAATCCACGTGTTCGATGAGTACTGGGCACTCATGGACACATGCCCCACATGTGGTGCACGACCATAAAATATCCTGTGAGATTTCATCTCCGACGAGTTGTTTTAGCTTACCATCTTGCATATTGGTTTTACCAGCTGCCAAAATTGGTCCGTCTCGATGTAATGCCTGGCGGATGCTCAGAATAAATTGTTTGGGACTAAGGGATGTACCTGCTGCATGGGCTGGGCAGGCATCTTGGCAGCGTCCACATTCGGTACAAGCGTCTCCATCCAACAGTTGTTTCCATGTCAGGTCTTGAAGAGATTTGACGTAAATTGGCTCATTTTGAGTATTCTGGGCGACTGGTTTGAGCTGCCCAACAGGGCGGTCCAGTTGGGAGAAGAAGGTATTTAGTGGACCAGTCAAGGTATGCCATAAAGTGCCAACCGGTAGAGTTGCAACAGTAATTGCTGCTAACAGAAGGTGAAATCCCCAAACCCCTATATGCCAATTTGTCAGTGTTTGCTCAGTTGCTCCACTGGCAATCCATGCTTGAGCGAAGCAGCCAACCAACAGGTGACCATAATGCCCAGGCTGGTTGCTCAACTGCCAGTCGCAAGGATTCGGCGGTTAATCCTGCCAGTACGATCACAGTTATTAAGACGAGTGATATTGTGAACCTGGATTGTAAAGTAAGACGGGGTGGTTTTTGGATAAAACGACGGTAAGCTGCCAGAATAGCACCGAACAAGAAGAAAACCGTGAAAATATCCAGATACAAATTTGTAGATCAGGTATGGATTGCCTTCCAGGAATTTGATAAAGTGTGAGTCGATGGTTGCCAGAGCAGTCCCAAGAAAGAAGACAAAGAAACCCCATGCCAGTCCAATATGCATTACACCAGGATACCGTTGACTTAACACCCGCGTTTGGACGATGGCATAAGTGATAAGCCGACCTATGCGAAGGTGTATTTTATTCCAACGGACTTCATTTCGCCCGACTCGCCACCACAAGCTGCCTTGTTGATAAAAACGAACCAGTAGAATAATGGCAGCCAAGAACATTAAGGAGTAGACGATTAAATCCGGTCTCCAGGTAAGAGGGATACCCCAATAATCAGTTCGCTCTGGCATAGGACTTGTGCCTTATCCTTTCATAGATCTATCTCAGCCTTTGATATTCCTGATCTGCTCGGTCAGGGCTGGGACAAGGTCGAAGAGGTCAGCTGTTGTGCCATACTTTGCGATATTAAAAATGGGTGCGGCAGGGTCTGTGTTTATTGCAATAATGACATCACTGCCGGTAATAGCCTCAACGTGTTCTGGTGCTCCACTAATACCAATAGCTAAATAAACTTTAGGTTTAACCGTAGAGCCAGACTTACCTACCAAGCGACTGGTTGGCAACCAACCCTGATCTACCACGGGTCGGGACGCACATACTACACCCCCTATTGCTTGGGCAAGTTCTTCTGCTAGAGAAATATTATCCTGGTTCTGAATTCCACGCCCGACAGCGATCAATAGAGGTTCTTTTGAAATATCCACATCGCCGGTTTCTGGTTCTATGTACTGTTTCAACGTTGTGTGTAAACCATCCAGCGCTTGGACAGGTATGGAGGATACAGGGGGTGATTGTGTGCTTTGCCCCAGTTCGGGTTTATAACCACCGGGTACCAAGGTGATTAATGCAGTTGTCTCAGGGAGTTCGCATTCAGCCATGATCTTGCCACCACAGATTTGGCTGATTAACTTGCTACCCGTCTCAATAGATCGGACAGAACTGACCAGGGGAAGTCCAAGCTGTGCAGAAATACCGCCTACAGCATCCATACCAATGGTTGTATGTCCAAAAAAGACAGCTCGTGGTTTATATTCATCAATAATTCCAGCCAGGATCTTCTTGATAAGCTTCAGGGTTGAAGTCAGTTAGTAAGGGGTGATCTGCATAGAGCACCTGATCCGCATTCAAATCACTTGCCAGCTCCTTGAGCATCATGACCAAGTATAATCGCAACGACTTTTCCCCCAGTACTCTGAGCCAGATCATGTGCAGCAGCCAACATGATATAAGATATATCAGATACTTTTCCACGCAGGTGTTCGATGGTGACGAAAATATCTTGGTTCATCAAATACCTCCTCTTACAACGTACCCAATTCTTTAAATATTGTAACCAGTTGGCTGGCTGCTTCATCTGCATTCTCAGAGAGCATCGTGGCTCGTTCAGCTGCTTCTGGCTGGAACATCCGATTAACGATCGGACCTCCAGTAGTATCCAGTGTAGTTAAATCTAGTTCATCAATGCTCATTGTTTTCATCATCTGTCGAACTTTGCTGATGGCTACGTAGCGTGGAGGTTGTTCGGCTGCCTGGATACCCAGCAAAGCAGGTAGAGATACCTGCATCTCACCGATCAACCCGCCTGGATATTCTTTACGTAGGGTGACAATATCGCCAGTAACATTCACACCGGATACATAACCAATATATGGCATTCCGAGGTATTCAGCCAGCAGTGGCCCAATTGATCCATCGAAGTCATTGTGTGCCTGGACACCTGTCAATATCAGATCTGGTTTTAGATCTCGCAGGATGGTTGCCATTGCACGTGCCAATGCGTGATTGTTTATGCCACTTTCGAAATCACCGTTAAGTTTGATCAATCTATCAGCGCCTTTTGCAGCTGCAGTAAATAGAAGATCATCGATCCCTTCAACGTTCGTTGACAGAACTGTCACATGGGCACCTGTGCGTTCTTTGAGTAAAATTGCTTGTTCGATGGCATGGTCGTCAAACTCATTAATGATCAGGCGTAGCCAAGCAGTATCTAATGCAGTACCACTTGCATCAATCGTAAGTTCTTCAACAAGATCAGGTACAAGTTTGACTGGAACAATTATGTTCATGGTTATTCATCTCCACTATTATCCTAAAGCCTCAGCAAGTAACTCGACGATATCTTTTACCACTAACTGTCCTGCTTGCTGTGTCATTTTGACAGCATCTTCGAAGCGTGGTGGTTCATAAGGGCAAGCGACTGCCAGGATATTCGCACCTGCATCCACTGCCTCATGTACGCGCCATTCAGATAAACGAGCGTGAGCCTTCTCCCACTGAAAGCCGTCTAACCACATTCCACCTCCACCACCACCACAGCACAGGCTGGATGTATGATTGTGTGACATCTCAACCAGTTTTAATCCTGGTATGGCTTCAAGTAGCATACGAGGTTCATCAAATACCCCATTAACTCGTCCAAGATAGCACGGATCATGATAAGTGACAGTGGCTGATATTTCCTTCATAAGCAGTGGTTTAAGTTGATCGATATGTTCTGCCAGGAATTGGGTGTAATGCTGAACTGGATAAGAAATTCCGAGTGCTGGATATTCATTCTTCAGTGCATTATAAGCATGAGGGTCAGAAGTGATTATTTTATTGAACTGGTACTTGCTAAAGATTCTCCCGTTTTTCTCAGCCAGCATTTCGAATAACCCACGTTCACCTGCTAATCGCTGTGTATCACCATCGCTATTTTCCTCAGGTCCGAGGATGCCGAAGTTTATGCCCAGAGCATTTAGAATTTTCGCTAATGATTTTGTGACTAATTGAACACGGGGATGATAGGATGGATAATCACCAACAAACCACAAAACATCAACAGGGCGTCTATCCCTTCCAAGTATAGTAACTTGAGGTTGTATACCTATGGTCCAATCGGCTCGTTTGCGAGGTGATTCGCCCATCGGATTGCCATAACGTTGGGAATTTTCCAATGCACTTTGTAATTCAGAAGGAACATTACCAGCCAGTAGCAATTCTTCTTTAGTGCGTGTCATTAATCCAGCAGTTATTGGGATTTTTGAGGGGCAGATTTGTACACAAGCATAGCAAGATACACACATCCAGACCGTATCGGTTTCCATCACAAGATCGAACTCGTCTGCACGTAAACCTGCGATCATCCTACCTGGAGGGTAATCCATCAGGTAACCAAAAGGACACACACCACTGCAAGAGCCACATTGTAAGCAAGTTCGAAATCGTTCACCATTTTCCACTTTATATAGACTTGTTAAAAAGGTCTCACTGAAAGACGGTGTGTGGGTGATTTCCGTTATTACCATCAATTCACCTCCGGTCCATATTTTAGGAAGATTGGATCATAACGTATCTATGGTAAATTTCAGTTATAAATACATATCACTTAAGAAATACATTGCTGGTCTTTCAATTATAATTTCATAGGATAACAATTTTAATAATAGTTTTAACACACTAAATAATAGGGTGAATAACCTATAAAGATACTTCGAAAAAGGTGATTAATATATTATCGGATAGTAAAGTCAACTTCACTAGTGGAATATAACATGCATATATAGTGATAATAATCACAGTCAAGCTCTGTAGTCATGAGCTTAAGTATTTATTAAGGGCATTGGTTTTTATCAAGAATTCACAGGCTTACGCGGTACAATAAGCCAATCATTTAGCGTGGGAGATAGAGTATGAAAGTATCCAAGGATTTGGAGAATCGAGCCATCAATACCATTCGTTTTTTGGCCGCAGATGCCGTCCAAAAGGCGAATTCAGGTCATCCTGGTTTACCGATGGGTGCTGCTGCAATGGCATATACCTTTGGACACGTCACCTGCGATTTAATCCTCGAAATCCGAAATGGCCTGGGAGGGATCGTTTTATCCTTTCAGGTGGACATGGCTCTGCACTACTTTATGCTTTATTGTATTTGACCGGTTATGACCTCCCACTAGAGCAATTGATGAATTTTCGCCAGTGGGGCAGCCAGACGCCCGGTCACCCCGAATATGGATTAACCCCCGGGGTTGAGGTGACGACAGGTCCGCTCGGGCAGGGTTTTGCCAATGGTGTGGGCATGGCAATTGCTGAGGCTCATCTGGCAGCTGAATTTAATCGTCCCGGGTTTGAGGTGATTAATCACTATATTTATGGTATTGTCACCGATGGAGATTTAATGGAGGGAGTTTCCTCTGAGGCAGCTTCCCTTGCAGGTCATCTTGGGTTGGGGAAAATCATCTACCTTTATGATGATAATCACATCTCCATCGATGGTAGCACTGAGCTGGCTTTTACGGAAGATCGAGCTGCTCGTTTTGAAGCTTATGGTTGGCACGTACAGAAGGTGCCGGATGGGAATGATACTGCTGCGATCAATCTGGCCATTACCCGAGCCAAAAGAGATCCACGCCCTTCTCTGATTGCTTGCCGAACACATATTGGTTTTGGGTTACCCACACGCCAGGATACTGCCAAAGCCCATGGTGAGGCACCTGGTCAGGAAGAGCTGGATGGAGCCAAGAAGAATCTCGGCTGGCCTCTCGAGCCAAAGTTTTATGTTCCAGATGATGTGCTCGCTTTTTTTAGAAAAGCAATCAAACAAGGGGAAAAAGCTGAAAATTTATGGCGAAAGCAGCTCAAAGCATATCTGGTTGAGTATCCTCAATTGGATACCGAGCTGGAAAGACGCCTGATGGGTGAATTGCCAGAGAATTGGGATGCAGACTTGCCAATCTTCCCGGCAGATCCGAAAGGAATGGCAACCCGGGCCGCCTCTGGTAAGGTGATCAATGCACTTGCACCTCCGTCTACCGGAATTAATCGGCGGTTCTGCAGACCTGACACCATCAAATAATACCTGGATCAATGATAGTCCAGATTTTCAAAAGCAAACACCTGAAGGAAGGAATTTCCATTTTGGTGTGCGCGAGCATGGAATGGGGGCAATTATCAATGGGATGTCTGTTCATGGTGGAGTCATTCCATATGGCGGTACTTTCCTGGTCTTTTCAGATTATATGCGCCCTGCGGTGAGGCTCTCAGCCTTATCTCATTATCCCAGTATCTGGGTGTACACCCATGACAGTATCGGGTTAGGGGAGGATGGACCAACCCATCAGCCGATCGAGCATCTGGCAGCTTTGAGAGCAATCCCGAACCTGGTGGTCATCCGTCCTGCAGATGCCAATGAAGTGACTGAAGCCTGGAAAGTTGCCATATCCCGCCGGCATGGTCCAACTGCATTGATATTCACCCGTCAGGCAATTCCTGTCTTGGACCGGGCCATCTATGCACCTGCAGAAGGATTACAAAAAGGTGCATATGTACTGGCAGATATGGGTGATTCTGAACCGGAGCTTATCCTGATGGCATCGGGATCTGAAGTGTGCTTGATCACTGAGGCGGGAGCACGTTTAGCCAGTGAAGGTGTGAATGTACGCCTGGTCTCGTTCCCAAGCTGGGAGTTATTCGAAGCTCAGGATGAGGCCTATCAGAACTCAGGTTCTCCCCCCAGAGATAAAAACTCGCCTGTCAGTTGAAGCAGCTGTATCACAGGGTTGGGAACGCTGGGTGGGTGATCAGAGGAGAAAGCATCTCGGTTGAGCGATTTGGTGCATCTGCACCATATAAAATCATCTTTGAGAATTATGGATCTGACGGTTGATAATGTCATCCTTCGAGCGCAGCAAGCTATTGAGCAAGAATTAAGGATATACAGATCATTTGATACCCATAGAAATGAGTATGCACACCATTATTTGGAGAATATTATGAAAATCGCTCTCGCTTGTGACCACGGTGGTTATCCATTGAAAAATATCATCAAAGAATGTGTTATGACTTCTGGTTACTCGGTGATCGATCTTGGAACAGATAGTACTGACAGTGTAGATTATCCTGATTATGCCGAGAAATTAGGGGTGGCAATTACGAAGGGTGAAGCTGAGCGAGGAATCTTAATTTGTGGTTCAGGGGTGGGTGCAAGTATTGCAGCTAATAAGATCAAAGGAATATATGCTGCGGTATGCCATGATACATACTCAGCCCACCAGGGGGTCGAACACGATAATATGAATGTATTGTGTCTTGGGGCACGTGTTATCGGTCCTGAGCTGGCGAAGGAATTGGTTGAAGCTTTTCTTAATGCCAAATTCTCAAATGAAGAACGTCATGTTCGTCGGGTAAATAAAATCTATAAGATAGAAAAAGCATGGATTATAAAGGTATAGGAGGCAAAATGTCTTCCAGAATTTCAAAATTGACTGACCTGGGTCAGTCACTTTGGTACGATTATATGGAACGCCGCATCCTGGAAAATGGTGAGTTGGCGGAATTGATCAATCAAGGTGATATCAGGGGTTTAACCTCCAATCCGAGTATATTTAATCACGCCATTGCGAAATCGAAAGATTATGACTCCGCCTTGATCCCCATGTCTTGGGCTGGTTACAGCGATAAAATGATCCTCGAACAATTGATGATCGAAGATATCGAGAGGGTTGCAGATTTATTACGACCTTTATTCGACAAGACGCATGGTGGCGATGGGTTTGTAAGCCTGGAAGTCAGGCCTGACCTGGCATATGACACCGAAAAAACCATCGCTGAAGCGCAACGCTTATGGAAGATAGTCAATCGACCGAATGTGATGATCAAGATTCCAGCTACAGAGCCTGGATTACCTGCCATTCGACGATCCATTGCTGCTGGGATCAATATCAATATTACCTTGATATTCTCCATAGATCGTTATAAAGAGGTGATGGAAGCCTATCTGTCAGGTTTAGAGGACCGGGTTAAAGCGGGGAAACCGATCGACCACATCCATTCGGTAGCATCT
Source organism: uncultured Chloroflexia bacterium (assembly GCA_963828845.1). Taxonomy (GTDB): domain Bacteria; phylum Chloroflexota; class Anaerolineae; order Anaerolineales; family UBA4823; genus FEB-25. Next base: position 29,667 of record CAWHGE010000005.1, on the reverse strand, counting down.
TTCTTTGTTTCGCGCATTGATACCAAAGTGGATAAATATCTCGAGTCGATCATCCAATCAACTGGTCGTAATGCTCAAATCGCCAAGTCGCTACTCGGGAAAATTGCAATTGCCAATGCCCGTCTGGCATATCAGGAATTTCGCAAAGTGTTCGAGAGTGATCGTTTTCGCAAATTACAGTCAAAAGGGGCAAGATTGCAACGTCCTTTATGGGCTTCCACGAGTACGAAAAACCCCGCTTATCCTGAAACGATGTATGTGGATGAATTGATAGGTGATCATACCGTCAATACCGTCCCGCCACAAACACTGCAAGCTTTTCGAGATCATGGGAAGGTTCAGCTGACCATCGAAAAAGACCTGGATGAAGCGCGGAAAGCATTTTCTGACCTTGAAGCGGTAGGTATATCGATGCAGAAAGTGACCCAGGAGCTGGAAGAGGAGGGAGTGAAAACATTTTCTGAAGTCCTATCAATTCATTGTTTGCCTCCGTGAAATTAAGAGGTGAAAATGCATTAGTCGAGTTGGGATCATTGGCGAAATCAGTTTCCATGCGGGTAACCCAATTGCAATCCGATGATTTTCTAAGGCGTTTCTATTCTAAGGATGCCTCGCTTTGGACGAATGATCCAAAGAGCAAGGAAGAGGTACGCATACGAATGGGTTGGCTTACCTCGCCTAATACCAGCATGGTTTTGCTGCCTGAATTGAAAAAATTTACCGCTGAAGTTCAAACAGCTGGCTACACCCATGCATTGCTTTTGGGTATGGGTGGCTCTTCATTAGCACCAGAAGTGATGAGCCTGATTTTTCAAGATGAGGTCTCGGGTCTTCAACTAACTATACTGGATTCCACCGACCCAGCCCAGGTGTTGGCTGCAGCTCAGAAAAATCCCGTCGCTACTACATTGTATATCGTCTCGAGCAAGTCCGGTAGCACTGCAGAAGTCAAAGCTCTGTTCGATTATTTTTGGCAGCGGGCACATCGATCAGTGGGAGACAAGGCTCCGCAGCATTTTATTGCCATCACCGATCCAGGTACCTCACTGGAAAAGCTGGCATTTGAGCGGAAATTCCGCAAGATATTCCTGGCAGACGCCGAATGTTGGTGGGCGATATTCAGCTCTCACAGCCTTTGGCCTGGTTCCAGCAGCCTTGATGGGTATTGACGTCTCACAACTACTTAGCTGTGCATCCTGGATGGCATCGGAGTGTAGTGCCAATCAACCTTATGGACGCAATCCAGGATTAGTTCTGGGGACGATCCTTGGTGAGGCTGCCATGCATGGTAGAGATAAATTAACCATCATTGCTGACCCAGAACTATCGCCATTTGGGTGCCTGGTTGGAACAACTTGTCGCAGAGAGCAGTGGCAAGCAAGGGAAAGGGATCCTTCCAGTCGATGGTGAGACGCCAGCAAAACCCGACATGTATGGTAACGACCGATTGTTTATTTATTTACGACGCACAGGTAAGTATGACGGTAAGGTAAAACTGCTGCGTAAAGCTGGGCATCCGGTGCTGACCCAGGATTTTCTGGATAATTATGCGCTGGGTTCTGAGTTTTATAAATGGGAATTTGCCATAGCCACTGCTTGTTCAATATTAGGGGTTAATGCATTTGACCAACCAGATGTGCAGGATAGTAAAAACCGTACGGTAGCTAAGATTTCATATTATCAGGAACATAAAAAATTTAATGAGAACAAGCCTACTATTGAATGACCATGGAATTTCCTGTTTATGGGAATCTCACATCAGATGGCAAGCAATTATCTAGATCTTAGTGGAAAATTTCTCGAATCTGGGAAACCCAATGATTATGTTGCCATTAATGCATACGTCAAGCGAGATCAGAAGAATGCTGCCAGCTTACAGGATTCTGCGCTCATGGATAAGGGCAAAAACCAAATTGGCGACCACGGTTGGTTTTGGACCGCGTTTTCAACACTCGACTGGACAGCTGCATAAAGGTGGGCGAAATAATGGTCTATTCCTCGTAATCACAGCTGATCCGAAGAATGATGTGGACATCCCCGATGAAGGGTTAAGTTTTGGTACATTGGAGCATGGACAGGCCTTGGGTGATGTGGAGGCTTTGGAAGCACGAGGTCAGACGCGTATTACGTATCCACTTGGCTAACCCTGAGCTACTTTCTACTTTGGTTAGCAAATTAACGCGTAAATAGTGACTGAAAATAAAAATCCGTCGGAAAGGGTTCGATGACCTCTCCGACGGATTTTCGTTTACTTAGTAGGCATCCTAATTATTTGCGGCTAATTTTTCCATATGTTCCCTGACCAACTCTCTTCGCAGAACTTTCCCAACCGTGGTTTTGGGGAGCTCAGTCCTGAATTCAACCTGGGTGGGAACCTTGAATGGAGCCATATTCTGCTTACAATATTCACGGATTTCTTCTTCCGTGGCAGTTTCACCAGGTTTCAATACAACCCAGGCTTTAACAGTTTCACCACGATAGGCATCCACCACTCCAGCTACACCGACTTCGAGCACTTTTGGATAGGTGGAAATCACTTCCTCCACCTCACGTGGCCAGACCTGATAACCACCCGGTTTGATCAATTCCTTCTTGCGGTCGACGATATAAAAATAGCCATCCTCATCCATTTTAGCAATGTCACCAGTATAGAGCCAGCCATCCCGTAAGGTGTTGGCTGTCTCGGTAGGCATATTGTGATAGCCTTTCATCACCTGAGGTCCTTGAATACATAATTCTCCGACTTCACCGGGTTTAAGCGGGGTGACGCCATCATCCAGGCTAATGATGCGGCAGTCTACGTCAGGTAATGGTAAACCAATTGAGCCCGTGCGGATATCTCCATATAGTGGATTACAATGGGTAGCGGTCGGAGCTTCGGATAACCCATAACCTTCCACCAGTTTTCCGCCTGTTAACGCTTCAAATTTCTCTTTGGTCTCGCGCATTAATGGAGCTGAACCGGAAATGCAGCCTTTGATCGAGCTGAGGTTGTATTTTCCCGCAATTACATCCGGATTGTTATTAATGGCGTTGTACTGAGTTGGAACACCAGGGAATATGGAGGCTTTGTATTTTTGAATACTGGTGAGTACATCTGTAATATCACGAGGGTTGGGAATCATTACCATTGCTGCGCCAGATCGAATAGCAAATAACATGCCTGCCACCATCCCATACACATGAAAGAGCGGGATTGCCATTAGAACAGTCTCTTTTCCATCCACTGCAGTGGGCAGGAAACTACGAATTTGCAATGCATTAGCAACCAGATTGCGATGAAGTGCAATTGCCCCTTTTGATATCCCGGTGGTACCACCACTATACTGGAATATTGCAATATCCTCCGGACCGATATCGAGTTTAGGGCGTTCCTCAGGTTTGTGGTTTGCAAATCAATTCTTTAAACCAGATATCTCCTGGGGCTAACTCAACCCTGAAACCACCTTTTTTCTCCTTGGTAAGGCCGAATAAAAATGCCAAGACAGGTGGAAGATATTCTTTAATGTTCGAAACCACGATTTTCTTGATTTTTGTGTTTGGTTGAGCTTGCTTTATGAGCTTGTAAAAATTGCTCATCACAAACATCACCTCAATCCCCGCATCATTTACCTGGTGAATGATTTCCTTGGGCTTATAGAGCGGGTTTACGGATACCACTACTCCGCCAGCCTTCAAGATGGCGAAAAATGTGAGCACAAATTGAGGCGTGTTGGGCATAAAAATGCCCACCCGGTCACCTTTTTTTATCCCCAAGCGAGGCTACCCCAGCTGCCAATTGATCGGTCAGCTCATTCATTTCGCGGTATGTGATTACCGCCCCCTTGAATATAGTACAAGGGCTATCCGGATATTTTCGAGCTGCACTCTTCTAGCAATCCGAATAATGGAATTGCTGGGTATTCAATATGCTGTGGTACACCTTTATCGTAGAGTTTTAGCCACGGATGATCTTCCATTTTCTCCTCCTTTGAGCGAATGGTTGATTGATTTGTTATGATTAGTATAGAATTTTCTTACTTGAATGTCAATCAGAATAGTGATGAATTGCCATACTCCAGGATCATTTAGATTTATTTTTATCCCATTTTACTAAAGTGAGCCACTTATCGATCAATTTCTCTAATTCCCCCAGTGTGTCCTCAGTCATTTGAAACCAGTGAATATCAGGATCATTCTCTTTGAACCAATTTGCCTGACGCCGAACGAATGTTCTTGTCCGGCGTTTAATTAACTGTATTGCTTCATCCAAGGTAATCTTTCCTTGGATGTATGCGACAATCTCCCCATAACCAATAGCCGATAAGGTCGGTAAATCAGGTGAGTAGCCTAAGTCCAATAATCGCTTTACTTCGTCAATGAAACCCGAATTAATCATGCGGGTGATGCGGTCATCAATGCGTTGATATAACTCAGCTCTGGGGAGGGTCAATCCCAGCAATAAAGTATCATAAAGCCGATCCCCCCTTGCTTTTTGGTCCGAAAACCGCGTCCCGGTAGATAGGATCACTTCCAGTGCACGGACAGTACGGCGGACATTGGTTGGATCGATTGTGCTTGCTGCTTGAGGATCAAGAGTTGAAAGTTTTGAATGTAACTCATATGGTCCGATCTTATTGGACCAGCTGTTAAGTACCTTACGAAGGCGAGGATTAGGTTCCACGAATGGGATCTTCCAACCTTCGATCATTGCAGCGCACAAATTGTCCCGTTCCTCCTACCAGGAATGGCAGGTGATGATTCTCATATATTCTATGAATGGCTTTATTGGCTTCCAATTGGAATAATGCGAGGCTCCATATCTCATCCGGGTTAGCCACATCGATCAAATGATGAGGTACACGCGATCGCTCCTGTATGGTTGGCTTAGCGGTGCCAATATCCATTCCCCGGTAAAACAACCTCGAATCAGCTGAGACGATTTCCCCATCAAATCTTTCAGCAAGCTGTAATAGCAATCTCGGTTTTACCTACCGCGGTTGGACCAAGGATTACAACCAGTGGGATTTTGATATTTTGATTATCCTGGGTCAAAGCTTGTAAAGGCTTTTCAAGGGATGACATTTTCAAAATGGTCAATCAGGGGAGGGGAGTTATCTGCTTGTAGTTGAATTGTGACAGCATCGATGCGCCAATCATTGATCAACTCTGGGTGTTGTTGGATGAAATACTCAGCCGAACTACGCATGTGCTCTTCTTTTCGAGGGGTGATCGATATCTCAGGAGGTCCCAATGAGCCACTGGCTCTTGTTTTAACTTCCACAAAGGTGACCACATCGTTTTCCTTGGCGATTAGATCTATTTCGCCATAGGGTGATCGCCAATTCCTTTCCAGGATTGTATAACCCTTTTTTTCAAGGAAAGCAGCAGCTATAGATTCACCGAGACGTCCTAATGATTGACGCCGAGAAGATTTCATTGAAACCTATCTAAAAACCGAGTGAGTTTGTAATGAGCACCTTTACTGCGTCGTTTAGCTTGTTCAACAAGTTGTTGGTAATGCTGAATAAGAATGCTTGTAGTGGTTTGGATATCATATTTCTTCGAATTCTTGGATAGCCTTGCTTTCCCATAAATCGACGAAGCTCATGGTTTGTCGATAGCATCACAAGCTTAGCAGTGAAAACTGCCAGGTCGTCCGCCACAATAAGACCGGTAATCCCATCTTCAATGATATCTCCGGTTCCAGGTGCATCTATCCCCAGGGTGGGTAATCCTGCAGCCATTGCTTCAACGGTTGATAAACCAAAAGTCTCAGCACTGGATGGAGTCACAAAAATATCGGTAGTAGCCAAATATGCCGGTATATCTTTATATTCGACCATACCGGTAAAAAATACTTTATTACCGATATTCATATGCTTAACTTGAGCTTCCAGATTTTCCCTCTCAGGGCCATCTCCAACCACCAGTAATCGGACATGATCATACGTCATCGCAACACCATAAAATGCTCTGATGAGTAAGGATAAATTCTTCTCTGGTGATAACCGGCCAACATAAATGGAAACGACATCATTAGTAGGAAAAACCAAATAGAGTGCGGTCAACAGGTTGGATATTTGCTCGATATGGGGTCAGATCCAACCCATTTGGAATCACAACGACAGGTGAATCTAAGCCAAAATGCATCTTCCAACACTTGACGCATACTCGGTGATGGGACAATCACCAGGTCACAGGCACGGTAAAAGGGTGATAAATAAGCCTTCAAGGCTGCATCACCGATTGTTTCAGGGAGAATTGGAATATATGCCTGAGTTAGTAAGTCGTAACGAGTATGGTTGGTAAAGACGATCGGAATATTCCTGGGAACGCAATAACGCATGGCAAGCGAACCACTTACAAACGGATGGTGAACATGGGTAATATCCATAGAATATAGCAATCTTCTTGCTTGTTTAGTTGTAGCGAAGATTAAGATATATCCCAGTATCTACGACAGGTACACCTGTTGTTCGAATGATATTCTCTTCATCATCGATAACTTCATCATCTCCGAAGGTGAAGATATAAACTTCATGACCCTCTTTCTCCAGCCAACGCTTACTTAATGCAATGGAATTGGTCACCCCACTTACCTGTGTCTTATAGATATCAGCCATCATGCCGATTCTCATAGCACCCTCTGATTGAATAATCCTAAGCGATTGATAGATAAAACGTCAAGGAAATAACACTTCTTGGTGATTTATCAGTGGAAGAGTAAAATCAATATATGCAAGTTCAGGTACGTGGGCAAAATCTTCCCAATATTGATCATCTTGAGTGTCTTGGCAGCCATGATCGTGTTGGCTATACCCTGGAGAGATTTATCGACTTGCCAAGCTGGCAGATATCAAGTCAGCTGCCTGGTTTATATATTGAATTCAATATTAATGTCAACATGATCACATCCCTGCTTGCTGGCATGCATGACCGCTGCAGGGGCAAATTGGCTCATGCGCGACCATCCTGCTGCTCAGGGGAAAGCATAGCATTGGACACGCAATCTTACCTGCCCTGACAGCATTAGTCATCGGCATCCCGCTCGGTGGAGTGCCAGTTGGTATAGGATGGTGGTTAGGCCTGATTAGCGGGGCATTCATCCTGGTGCTGGTATTGATTGCTGAATATATCGCCGTTGACCCGCAGGATATTCGCTTACCATTGGCAAGTGCAGCGCTATCAGCAGTGTCATTTGCACTATTCCTCGTGTTTGCCGGAGCATTGCGAGCCGGTGGGGTACGTTTATTATACAACGTACCCGCTCTGGTTTTTGCAGCCTGGTTGGTCAGTCTCAGAGTGACCAACCTGAGATTACATGGTGAATGGACCATTTATGAATCGGCGATTATTGCCTTCGTGATTGGTCAAATCACAGCTGCGTTCAATTATTGGCCTCTCACACCGATAGCATTTGGACTCGTCTTGTTGGGACCATCTTATGCCTTGATAAGCTTGTTCTGTAACCTGATTGAAGAAAAACCTTATCGCCAGGTGATTTCTGAACCTATACTCAGTATACTCATTGCGTGGGGGGCTGCGTTGATCATCCGATGAATGCGTTATCATCTGGTATATATTTAATCGCCGGAGCATTGGGAGCAGATGGAAGCAGATGTCTCAGCCAGGACACCTGAAGAAGCTTGCGGTATTGTAGCTGGTGAAGGTAAATCATTCCAGACTGGTCATACCGATCACGAATATTCTGCACGATCGTTACCGCTTTCGCATGGATCCAGAAGAACAACTCAAGGCATTTCTTCTGGTAGAAGATAAAGGATGGGATATATTGGCGATATATCATTCACATCCGCATGGTATAGATAAGCCATCAGCCACCGATTATGATGAGCTTACTTTTCCAGGAATTATCTATCTGATCTGGTATCAAGATGCCATCAAATGGCATTGCCGTGGATATTTGATGCAACCCCAGGCTGGTACAGGTGAGGTACCGGTGATAATCTCGACAAATAAGTAACTATAAGCTAATATATGTGTTTTATTAGTTGCCAAGGGTGTCAAAGGAGGAATAAGTTAAATATGGTGATTCTGTCAAGTATTGGTGTATTGTTATTAGCATATTTAATCGGCTCGATCCCATTTGGACTGATCATCGTAAAATTATCCACTGGTAAGGATATTCGCTCTGTTGAGAGCGGTCGGACTGGTGGTACGAATGCCATGCGGGCAGCAGGGGTGTGGGCAGGGTTGGCAACCGCGATATTTGACGTCTTAAAGGGTGTCGGTGCAGTATTTTTTAGCCACCCATTAATTGCCGGGAGCCACGTCTGGATGGATGTGTTAGCGCCCTTTCTTATCCATCATTGGTCACAATTATTCAGCTTTCCTGATTGAGCGCAATGAAAAAGGTCAATTACGATTTCGCGGTGGAGCAGGTGGTGCACCCTGCCTGGGAGGATCGATTGGATTATGGTTGCCAAGTTTATTTGTAATCGTACCATTAGGTGGATTGATCTATCTACTTCGGTGGATATGCATCCATCACTACCATGAGCGTTGCCCTGGTATCCACTGTGGTATTTGCGTATCGAGCCTGGTTGGGCCTCAATCCATGGCAATATGCGATATATGGATTTTTGGCATTTTTGGCTTTAGGATGGTCACTACGGCCAAATATTAAACGGCTGATTGAGGGGAATGAACGTGTAGTTGGTCTACGAGCGAAAAAGCAAAAAGCAAATCAGTGAGAGACTTACTGGTTTATCTTCCTCGATCCAAATAATCAATTCTATCATCATTCGGATTGGCTTTTGGCATCTCTCCATACATTTGATAATACAAAGCACGCAAATTACGGCGATGTAGTTCTTCAGCCAATCCTCCGATCAGAACCCGGCTTTTACCGCAATCCTCAACCCCAATTTCCGATAAAATCTCCTGGGGATATTTCCGGCGAGCAGCCTTACGAACAGCTTTCCGAAGCGCTGAAAGGTAAGCCAGATTTTCTTTAACCACTCCATCAATCTCTCCCCGAAGAACGATATCTCCATGACCGGGACGACATTTTCCAAGCCCATCTTACTGATTTTCTTTAAGGATAGCGATCGTATCGTCAATATTTCCATCCACGATGTACGGAAGCGGCATAAAAGCATCACCAGCAAATAAAACCCGATCTTCCTCAACCAAGACGCCGATATTATCGTCACATGGACCTGGCAATGGGAACATCGATAATGTTTTCTTCCCCACCCGCAATATCAGGTAGCTTTCGTCAAATGTCAGCTGAGGCAGGACAATTTTTACCCTTCGGAAAGCGGGATTTTGCTTGCGCGCTTCTACGAGAGATTGCTGTCCTTTTGTCGCCAGCTGTTTCCGGCTGAGAGTATGGGCGATGATCGTAGCGCCAGGGAAAAAGCAATTTCCCCAGGCATGATCAGCATGGTAGTGTGTATCGACGACATATCTGACCGGGAGATTAAGTTCTTGCTCAATAAAATCCCTGATCTGAAGAGTTTCATCAGGGATTGCGAGGGTATCTATGACCACAGCCCAATTTGGACCGATCACTGCGCCTGCAGTCACTTGAGCATATACATCACTCTGGAAATAAAATACATTATCCGCAACACGCTCACGCTGCATTTTTACCTATCCTGGCAATCTGAAATATCCATTTTCTATCCTATAAACTAGTACAAGTAGTGATCAATCACTTCATAAAATCACAATGTGCTGTAGGATAGCACAAATTAAACCTAAAAGTCAAGTCCTATTTGTCATAAGTTCTGGTCAAATTGCTTTAATATTTATTGACGGTTGATGGAAAGGTGGGTATAATCGGGAAAATTAATAACCAGAAGCATGACCGGGAGGAGTAGGTGGTTGATGTGCTGCCAGAGAAGGTGAGGTCATTGGCTGAAAACCTCCCTCGGCAAATCCCACTGAATGTCGCCTGGTTGATATGTCGAAGAAAATGCCTGAACTGGCTTGAGTAGACCGACACGGGTGAGCCCGTTACAGCGCAACCCTGATGATTGTCAGGGGTGAGTGCACCAGAACGTATCTGGTGAAATGAGGTGGTACCGCGAAGGTGATCCCTTTCGTCCTCATGTGGACGAAGGGATTTTTGTTTAATATCTAAAGGTTGAAGGAGCCAGATATGACTACACTTGATTTACCTAAAGCGTATGATTTTAAATCCACCGAAGGAAGAATATACCAATGGTGGGAGGAGCATGGATATTTTCAGCCGGTAAATGATCCTAATAAACCTGGATTTGACCCTGACCGAAAACCCTATGTCATCTCGATACCGCCACCTAATATTACCGGCGAGCTGCATTTGGGTTCTGCATTATTCGTATCGCTGGAGGATTTGATGATCCGCTATCACCGGATGAAAGGAATCCCAACTCTTTGGGTACCGGGATCTGATCATGCGTCCATAGCCACCCATTTGCAAATCGAGAAAGCTCTACGAAGCGAAGGTCTTAGCCGCGAACAGATCGGACGGGAGGAGTTCTTAAAACGCACCTGGGCATGGAAGGAGAAGTATGGTGGGATTATTACCAACCAAATCCGGCGATTGGGTGCTTCATGTGATTGGAAGCGTGAACGCTTTACTCTGGATCCCGGTCTCTCGCAGGCTGTGCGTGAAGCTTTTGTCCGTTTTTATGAAAAAGGATTGATCTATCGCGGACCTCGTCTGATCAACTGGTCTCCTGGGCTTAAAACAGCAGTATCTGACCTGGAAGTCGAATATTCGGAAGAACCGGGAAAGCTTTATTTCTTTCAAGTACATGTTAGCCGACTCAACCGATGAATATATTCCGGTTGCAACCACGCGACCTGAAACCATCCTGGGTGATACTGCAGTCGCCGTCCATCCAGAAGATGAGCGATATCAGAAATATATTGGCCGAAAAGTGATTGTACCCATGCTTGGTCGCGTGATCCCTGTGATTGCAGATGATTATGTGGACCGTGAATTTGGTACTGGTGCATTAAAGATCACCCCTGGGCATGATCCGAATGACTATCTGATCGGTCACAAGCATGGATTAGAAATCATCTCGGTATTTGATACAAATGCGCACGTAAATGAAAATGGAGGACCTTATCAAGGACAGGACCGGTTCGAGTGTCGTAAGAACATATGGGAAGACATGCGGGCTGTTGGGCTGGTAATCAAAGAGGAAGATTATATGCTTAATATCCCTCGCTCTCAAAGGGGGGGTGAGATTGTCGAGCCTATGATCTCCAACCAATGGTTCTTGCGCATGGAGGCGATTAGCAAAACCAGCACTAGAGGCTGTAAGGGCAGGGAGAATCCGGATCGTACCTGAGCACTTTACCAAGGTGTATTTCAACTGGCTTGAGAATATTCAAGATTGGTGCATCTCACGCCAGCTTTGGTGGGGACACCGGATACCTGTTTGGTACTGTACAGCGTGCAATGAAGTGACTGTGACCCGGGTGGATCCGACAGAATGTGCACATTGTGGCAGCCCAAATATTGAGCAGGATCCTGATGTATTGGATACCTGGTTCTCATCCGCCTTATGGCCGTTTTCGACCTTGGGATGGCCAGAAGAGACCCCTGATTATAAATATTTTTATCCGACCACCATGATGGAGACGGGATATGACATCCTCTTCTTCTGGGTAGCAAGGATGATCATGTTTGGTTTGGAGTTTACCGGGGAAATCCCTTTTAGCCAGGTATATCTGCACGGCATTATCCGTGATGAGCATGGGCGAAAGATGGGCAAATCAAATGATAATGTTATTGACCCTTTGATCGTGATGGACGAAATGGGGACGGATGCATTGACGATTTACTTTGCTAGTGGGGACTCACCCCTGGCAAAGATATGAGCGTGAATACGAAACAGGTGGAGCCCAACCGTAATTTCGTCAATAAGGTCTGGAATGCCAGTCGTTTTATAATCACCAATCTGGATAAAGTCGAAGCACCGATTAAATGCTGAACCAGAATGGACCCTGGCAGATTCATGGATTTGGGCTCGAGTACAGGAGCTTATCCGTAATGTAGAGAGGCTTTTCCAATCTTACCAATATGGTGAAGCTGGTCGTCAAATTTACGATTTCTTCTGGAGCGAATTTGCTGATTGGTATCTAGAGGTGGCAAAGCTCCAGCTGCTTGAGGGTGGCGATCGCGCATACTACACCGCCTCTACCCTGGTTACATGTGTTGGACTTATGCCTACGACTCCTACATCCTTATATCCCCTTTATCACCGAAGAGATCTGGGGTTATTTGAGGAATGCTGTGTTGGATTCTCATCTCTCAACCTTGGCAGTCAATTGGAAGGAGGGATTAATCGTCTCATCTTGGCCTGTATCTCGCCAAGAGGAAGGATGGGAAAATCAATGCATAACGGATTTCAGCCTGATCCAAGAAACCGTACGCACGATCAGAAACCTCCGCTCAGAAAAGAACGTCAAGCCAGGAAAACGAATACCAGCTATTCTTTCTGCCGGTGAAAAGACTGAATTATTCCACCGACAAAAGAACATCGTTTCCGCATTGGCGCAACTTGATCTTAAAAAGTTCGACATCGTCACAGATTTGCCTCCAAAAGGAGAAAATCAAGTTGCAATCGCCATCGGATCCGTAGAAATATATCTACCCCTTGAAGAATTAGTGGACACAGGTGAAGAGCGAGACAGAGCTGGATAAAGCCCTTAAAGAAGCCGAAGGTCAGGCTATTCGTTTGGAAAAATTGCTCGCAAGCTCCTTTGCTCAAAGGGCACCTGCGGAGATTGTTCAGAAGGAGAAAGATAAATTAATCAGTTATCAACAGACCGTGGAGAAGTTAAAAAAACAACTGGAAGCTTTGGATTGATAGTCTTCCACCTTTTTTTATGGGCTGCTTGATAAGCGTAAGCAGCCCTTATTTTATTCACCTTGGATGGAGATCTTTCGTTGCAAGCGTTTCAACCGATGTTGAAATTCAAATTTCCACTGATTTGTTTCTACACTTGGTAGACTTCCAGAATCGATATTCTCCAATGCTTCAAGGGTCCACTTAAGCGCCATATCAATATTTTGAGCGTGGTGTTCGTAGTATTTGGCTAATTCCTCATATGCGTAAAATCTTCTTAGTGAGGCTGCCTGCTCCCACAGTGGAATTGCAACGTTGTAATTGTTATTGCGCTTATGCAGCAGAGAAAGGTGGAGAAGTGTGTCATTATAAATATCCTGAGGCAGTTCCGCCCTTAAACAGGTCTCGAATAGCTCAGCAGCTCTATCAGTATGACCCAAGTCTTCCAATAGCCTGCCAACTGCTGCCAAATCGATAAATTCACTTATTGGCTGCGAAAATGGGTATTCAAGCAATGAAGAAGTATGATTCAATAAAGCTGCCAATGAGACCACATCCATGGAGTTGTGATAGAACACACGTTGTAATGGTCTGGCATCACCGTCGCGCAAATAATCAAAATAAATTTGGGGAATCATCCACCCTGGTATCTCCTCATCTGTGCGACTGGCATGCAGGATCTGCACCTCCAGATTTGCCAGAGTTCGGCTGGGCAGTCTATCACGCCACAAACGACGTGCCAAATGCAATAAGTCCACGTGGGCGAGGTTTATAAAGGGAGATTTCCAACCTTGAAGCGTATAGCGTGTATCTAGTAGAGGGACATCAAATGCCTTTCCGTTGAAACTTACAATCGTCTGGCATGGAGCAAGGAAATCCTCGAGGGCGAGCAACAAAGCGGGTTCTTCCAGGGGATCACGCATGAAAAACTGAGCCAAATGGAAACCATCCTGATTATAGCGCCCTGCACCAACCAGGAAGGCAAATGTCCCAGTTCCACCCGCCAATCCAGAGGTCTCTGTATCAAGAAATACCATGCTTTCTGGATCTTGTCCGGCAATTTTCAAGTCACCCGCCCATTCAGCAATGGTTTGCGGTGTGGTGGAAATCCGTAATCCAACTTGACCGTGAATGTATGTAATTGGAAAATCTTGCTCAATAAGATAAGTACTGCCATTGCCAGTGTCTATAAATCGGCCTGCTGCGATTTCTTCAACTGGATGGGATTTACCTGGTTGAGGAGGGGGTAAATCTTTGGTACCAATTTTTACCCCTAATGATTTAAGACGATCAGATAATGTTGGCATACTTCATCTTAAAAAATATCTACCTTTCCAGACACATAATGATAACCCGGAATCCTAAAGGTCTAGCTTATATTATCTTAATTCTAATTTTTCTCAGATGGTTTTCCAGCATCAAAAATCCATAGCAGTAAAAAAGCACTTCACTAAGCCTGTTTCGGCACCTATATATTGGTCCCAAGTCATCGCATACACCACTTTTCACTCCGTAAAAGGCTCTATCAATTCTCATAAATAAGTTTCATTTTCAACCATAAACAGTTATAATCGCTTTTTCCCAGTGATGACGGAATTTTTATCTATAGTCGCTTTCTTATTATTGGTAATATCCTTTTGATAATTAATGTGTTAATCACTTTATGAAGATCAAAGCTAAGCTTGAGCCAGGCAAGCTCGCATTAGTGACCGGTGGATCGAGCGGGATAGGCAAAGCCATTGCATGTGGCTTAGCTGAACGAGGCATGCATGTGTGGCTCATGGCACAGCGGAATGATCTGCTGGATTCTGCCCGCCTGGAAGTTGAGTCTCACCGGCGAGACCAAAACCAAAAAATCGGAACAGTCTCTGTGGATGTGTCCGACTTTGATCAAGTTCGCAGGGCAGTCCATCACATAAATGAGATATCAGGAACGCCTTATCTCCTGGTTAATTCTGCGGGAGTCACCCACCCTGGTTATGTAGAAAAACTAGATCTTAATATTTTTACCTGGATGATGGAAGTCAATTACTTTGGTACGGTCTATATGACCAAGGAAGTACTTCCATTAATGCTTAAACGGGGTTCTGGTTATATTCTCAATATCAGCTCCTTTGCCGGTCTTATTACTCCATTTGGTTATACTGCATACGGAGCATCAAAAGCTGCGGTGTATGGGTTTTCTGATGCTCTCAGGCAGGAAATGAAATTACATAAAATTGGTATTTCAATTATATTCCCAACAGATACAGATACCCCCCAACTTGAATATGAGGATCAGTTTAAGCCTCCAGAAACGAAAGCACTAAACAGCACTGGGGGTAGGATGACCGCAGAGGCGGTTGCTAAAATTGCCTTAAGACGTATAGAACAAGGTCAATATTTTATAATTCCTAATCTTGAAGGCAAACTTTATTTTCTTCTTAAAAGATTATCCGCAAGCTTACTATATTCCATCATGGACCAAATCATTGTTCGTGCAAATCACAAGAACAATTCTTCTCCCACATAAGAGGCGTAGATCATGGATATTTTTGAAAAATGCTATAACTTCACTTATGCAAAGGAATTCATTGCATCAGGATATTACCCGTATTTTATTGCCATGCAGGGGAATGAAGGGAGTGAAGCCATCTTTCAAGGCAAGCGTTTGATCATGTGTGGATCAAACAATTACCTGGGATTAACGACTCATCCAAAGGTACGACAAGCCGCGATTGAAGCAATCCAGTGTTTTGGGACAAGCTGCACAGGCTCGCGCTTTTTAAACGGTACATTGGAGCTGCACGAACAATTGGAACGCGAGCTGGCAGATTGGGTGGGGAAGGAAGCCGCGCTGGTCTTTTCGACAGGTATGCAGGTCAATCTGGGGACGATCAGCTCATTGGTAAGTAGAAATGATGTAGTTATCCTTGATCGAGATGATCATGCAAGTATTGTGGACGGGGCTAGATTAGGGTGGGGGAAGGTTAAACGCTACCAACACAATAATGTCGAGGACCTGGAACGTGTCATTGCGGGGGTCGCAGATAATTTAGGGAAATTGGTTGTCGTTGACGGTCTGTTCAGTATGGAAGGTGATATTGCACCATTACCTGATATCGCTAAGGTATGCAAACAATATGGAGCGCGACTGATGGTGGATGATGCCCATGCCTTGGGAATCCTGGGAGGGGGTAGGGGCACTGCGGCACATTTTGGATTAAAAGATGAGGTTGATCTCATCATGGGAACGTTCAGCAAGTCGCTGGCCTCAGTGGGTGGATATATCGCAGGTGATGAGGATATTATCCACTATATCAAGCATCACGCCCGATCGTTGATTTTTAGTGCCAGCATCCCTCCAGCAAATGCAGCCACGGCATTAGCAGCGTTACATGTCATGCAGGAGGAACCCGAGAGGGTCAAGCGCATCAATGATATCGGTGACCATATGCGAGATAGTTATCACCGGCTTGGTTTTAATACTGGGAATTCGGTGTCTCCAATCATTCCGATTTTCATTGGTGATGATATGCGTGCAGCCATAATTTGGAAAGCCATGTTTGATGCAGGTGTATACGTCAATATGGTCGTCTCCCCTGCGGTACCTGAAGGGAAACAGCTATTACGTACGAGTTACATGGCCACTCACACAGATGACCAATTAGCCAGGGTACTGGAAGTATTTTCTCAGATTGGGAAGCAGGTCGGAATTATCTAGGGTAATTGTTGTTACCCGATAAAGTTTATTATTGCCGGGGCAATATCGGTTAGGTCGGGTTTTAATCTTGAGGCACGCGCCGAATTTATTTGTTCGGTGAATAATTCTCTTAATTTGGGGGATCCGATTAGTAAAAGCGGGACATCATTAAGCGTATGATGGCGGGTACTCAAATCTTCGAGGTTGCCGTGATCTGAAGTAAGCAGGATCAAGCTGTTTTGGTCATCCCAAGAGTTTAATAAGCTGCCAATAACATCATCGAGTGTCTCCAATATGCTGCAAGCAGATTGCATATCCTGATGATGACCTGCCATATCTGTTATCCAATATTCGAAGACTGACAGATCGGATGTGTCTGCCAGACGATTAAGCCGTTCACCCGCCTGGACATTGTTTAATTCAGGGGTATTTATCAAGCCCAGGTGACTGCGCCATCCTGAAGCAGTGAAGTCGGCAGAAATTGCATTACCTTCAATCAAATCTGTCATAGTTTTTAATGGGATGCCTGCCTGATTCGCTGATAATGCGATTACCCCAGGAATCCGATAACCCACCTCAATTGACTCAAAATAACGCGGCGGAAATGCATTCAATAATAAAGCATCTCTACCATGTTCGATAAGTTGAGTGAACAGCGTCCCATTATGAATCAATTCTATGATAGGAGGGGTAGGTTTTGGACCTTCATGGAAACCAAGTCTCGCGGAGACGTTTATTCCAGTTAATAGAGAGGCTTGTCCAGTAGCTGATTGGGGAATCCCCTCGATTCCAAGACGTGCATCCAATGGCAGGAGAGTTGCGCGCTCAGTTTTTGCGAGGTAAAAATCTGATTCCGTGCTCGAATGATGACCGTTGGCGATTAATCTATGGCCTCCTAGGATCTTTTCAATATTTGGCATTCTGGCACGCACGAATGGGTTAGTGACAGGGTTGTCTTCGCCCAATCCCACTCCATCCATAAAAATAAACAGCAGTTTCATATAAATGCTTATCCAATGATATTTCTTAATTTCGTTTTGTTAATGTGAACCAGGCAGAGGGGCGTATACCACGTTCTGTGCTATCCTTTCGATCCACTAATTGAAGTACCTCGGTGATCAATTGAATATCTGTTTCAAAAAGTCCCGGACCAATCCCATCAGGCTGAGCCTTAAAAAATATATAGAGAAGAAAAGTGCCTGTTTCATCCAGAAGCTTGTCAATTTTTTGAATATAGGAAGGGCGTTGCTTGGATGGTAAGCTATGAAAACACCCCATGTCCAGGATTAAATCAAACCTACCCGTGATCAAATCCATTCGCGTAACATCCTCATTACGTAAATCGACCTGGACATCATTTTGTTGTGCCTTCTTTTTCGCAATTTTGATCGCCCGTTTTGAAAAGTCCACACCGGTCACGTTCCAGCCATGTTTTGCCAGGGTGATCACGTTCGTTCCAGTTCCACAGCCCAGGTCTAAAGCCTTGCCTGGAGCATGAGTTGAGATGAAATTTAATAACTCATGCGGAGAAATGCCAGAATCCCAGATAGGTCTTTGTAGATATGCGAGGTTAAACCATAATTTGCGGAGCATGTAGACAATTTTACTCCAATTTAATTAGGTGAAATTTGTAATAATGCTTTGACAACTTTACTGCTTTCCTTTACAATCAAGGTTTGTCTGAATCTAGCTATCTAAGGAAGGTTTAATAATGAAAGAGTATACGACTGAGTCTATTCGGAATATATCATTCGTCTCCCATAGTAACGCGGGTAAAACAATGCTGGCGGAAGCATTTTTACATTTTACAGGCGCATCCACTCGTTTGGGCAGGATTGAAGATGGGACAACCGTCTCAGATTTCGAGGAGGAGGAAATTCGACGTGGGATATCTTTATCCACTTCTGTAATACCGGTGGAATATCACGGTTGCAAGATTAATGTGCTCGACACACCCGGTTATACTGATTTTATTGGTGAGGTAATATCCGCTCTGAGAATTTCCGATAGTGCTGCTGTCTTGGTTGATTCAGTCGCTGGAGCCGAGGTGGGTACGGAGATCACTCTTTCCTACTGCGATCTTTTCAAATTGCCGCGGATGATCGTGATCAACAAGATGAACCGTGATAATGCCAATTTTCGTAAAGCACTGGATTCTATCCAACAAATTTCAGACAAGCGATTAATCCCGGTTGAGCTCCCATGGGGTGAGAAAGCCGATTTTAAAGGTGTCTTAGATTTATTGACGATGAAAGCATATCCTGGGGCTGGTGATACCTCTCAGGATATCCCCGCCGAGTATAAAGATGAGGTTGAGGCTGCGAGAATGCAATTGATCGAAGCAGCAGCAGAAGGTGAGGACGCACTTCTGGAAAAATACCTTGAAGGAGAAGAACTGACTCCAGAAGAGATATTGCGAGGTTTCAAAAAAGTGGTATATGCAGGGGATTGGGTGCCGGTTTTCGTTTCGGCTGGTTCCGCTGAAATTGGCATCGCGCCCTTGCTGGACGCAATTATCAATCTAATGCCTTCTCCATTAGAAGTACCTCCTGCCATTGCCCAAGGAAAAGATGGTGAAGAAAAATTACTCCCAGCAGATAATGAGCCTCTTGCTGCGTATGTATGGAAAACCACTGCTGATCCTTTCGTTGGGAGGATTACCTATTTCCGCATCTATTCAGGAACAGTCAGCTCAGATTCTCGGGTATGGAATCAATCGAAAAACATTGAAGAACGTTTCGGTACAGTTCATCTACTACGTGGTAAAGAGCAGATCCCATTGAAGCTGGTGCATGCTGGTGACATTGCTTCAGTTCCGAAGCTGAGTGCAACCTCCACTGGGAATACCTTCTGCGATAAAGGACATCCTCTCACTCTGGCAACTCCTGTGTATCCACATGCATTATTCAGTGTAGCAGTATTCCCCAAATCACAGGCAGATTCTGCCAAGATCAGCCCAACCCTGACTCGTTTATGTGAAGAAGACATGACTCTGAGCTGGAGGCAGGAACCAAGCACAAATCAAACCATCCTTCAAGGCATGGGTGACCAACATATTGACGTTGCCATTCGAAAGGCGGAAAGCAAATTTCAGACTGGACTTTTGGCAGTAATACCCAAAGTACCATATCAGGAGACCATCACCAAGCAGAGTTCATCCCAATACCGGCACAAGAAGCAGACAGGTGGTGCGGGTCAATTTGCTGAAGTATTCATGCGGGTTGAGCCATATCAGGAAGAGGAATTTTCATTCACGAATGATGTGTTTGGTGGAGCCATATCCAATAGCTTTATGCCTGCCATTGAAAAAGGCGTCCGTAGCGTGATGAAAGAAGGTGTGATTGCGGGTTATCCGGTCCTAAATGTCCATGTGTCGGTTTATGACGGTAAAGAGCATCCGGTCGACTCGAAACCAATAGCCTTTGAGACTGCTGGACGCGAGGCATTTAAATTAGCCTTCAAAGATGCCGGTCCGGTACTCAGGGAACCGATCATGAATGTAAAAATCATTGTTCCTGAATCAAATATGGGCGATATATTGGGTGATTTGAATACACGCCGGGCTCGGGTGCAAGGTATGGACACCGAAAAAGGCCGTTCGGTGGTTACTGCTCAAGTCCCTCTCGCAGAGATGCAACGATACACCACTGATTTACGTTCCATGACTGGTGGTAGGGGTATTTTCACGATGGAATTTGATCATTATGAGATCGTTCCATCTCATATTGCTGCAGAGGTCATTGCTGCCCGGTTAAAGGATATTCAGGCAGCGAAAGAAGACTAATACAATATATTAAGAACAGGCTGGCATTTTTCTTTGATGCCAGCCTGTTTTGTTTTCTTAGGCAACTATTTTAGGGGGGCAGCCAGTTTTAGTTTTACGAACATCCAGGGAGCAAAACCAGATATCCAGAATCCAATCAAAGCATAACGGATATATCGGATCGAGTAGGAAATAAACGTCTCTGAATCCGGAAAAAGTAAGCCCAGACCAAGGTAGAGAACAAGAACCCCGATTACGCCAAGAATGTATCGGAGAACCAGAGTCAACCATGTACCTTTGGTTGAAAAGCCGCCGAGTTTTGAGATCCAGATCCATCCTGCTGCCAGACCAAAGAAAGCACCTGTGCTGGAGAGAAAGTTATGGTAGGAAAGGGGATTAATTTCTGGTTCATTCGGGAATGCCAAATGTGCATTGTTAACCCAGTCCATCGGGATGTTCCATCCGCGAAGACTGTATTGAGCGACGATAACGATGAGAATGAGGAATAAGGAAAACAAGAAAATTATTAAAAGCTGAACACTTACCTGATATTGCTTTATCCAAATCAAGACAGGTCTTTCGAAGCGGAACAAGACCCATAATATGACCGCTCCGAACAGCCAACCCAGTAGCACATCATGCGGAAAGTGTACTGCCAGGTATATGCGTGAGATACCAATCAGGATCATTATTACGATGGCGATAATCCATGCAGCCCGATGTTTAATTCGATTAGCTAGGGTTCCCCAAACGATTACTCCATTTTGAGCATGTCCGGAGGGCACTCCAAAAGAGTTCTCTGCGCTTCCCAGTACCTTTATGTTGCTGGTATACCAATACGGTCTTGGACCATGGAACGCAACTTTTAATGCAGTATTCACCATGCCATTAATCATCAAGAATAATCCCAAACGTAATCCAAGCGGTGCATCGATACACCATAGTATTGCAGGTGCGATCAATAAATAAAATTGCTCATTGCCTAAAAAAGTGAACAGTTGCATGATCGGTGTAAGCCAAGCTCCAAGGCTTTGTAGCCATAGGTTGATCTGGAGTCCTGAATTCAATAAATTATCCATGTGTCCTCCCATAAGTAATTCCTTGATTCGAATATTTATTTATATCTAAACAATTATAGACCGGAAAATACGATTATATTTGAATCTCAGGTCGAGGAATAAAGCGACTACTTACCAGGATCGAAATAATTATCAGGCAAAATCCGACGATATACATCAAATGAGGATCGATCTGATAGAGGAAACCTGCGATCGGTGGGGCAAGAATGATTGCAGAAGAACCAACCGTTTCGGTGATACCATACGCCAGTCCCATCCGAGATTGGTGGACAAGATACCTGGTTTGCGCAGTGGCAAGAGAACGGGCAAAGCGATAACCCCCGATTAGAAAATATCCCAAACAGAACCAGGGAAAACTTGTACCTCGCCATAATATCAAAGCAAATATTGCTACTGCAAGCTGCCCCAACAAGTAACCTATATGGGCTTTTAAATTTCCCAATCCAAGGTTTAACGCGACGATACCCAGACCAGAGATGGATCCAAGAACACCGATGGATTCCAAGGTCAGCTGGTGTTGGTTTTGTAAGTAATTCGATGAAAGGGGTTGAGCAAGGTACATGGAAAATCCTGCCAAGAATATGACTGATAGATAGGTAACAAATCGTCGATTAACAAATCTACCATTCCCGTTTTCATTTGGGTCATGTTGCTCTATGGGTTGAGGTTTTATAAACAGGAGGATGATCAATGAAACAATAAATAAGCATCCTGCAATAAGATAAATGGTCCGTAATCCGAATCTTTCGCCCACCTGACCTCCCAACCATGGGCCGATGACAGCTCCAATATTGTATAGAGCTGAGATCATCGTAAGGGCTCTTCCAACGGATAAGTCCCCACGTGCAGCTGTGATATAGCTACTCAGGGGTGAAGAGACAAAAGCCGTTAGGTTATACACCAATAAGCCAATAACAAAAAATGTCAAGGAGGGCGCGAGTGCCATGGACCATGTAGCTACCATTGCCAGGATCCATGAAGCCAGTAAAAGTGGTTTGCGGCCAGATACGGTCTGCCAGGTGTCCAGCAGGTATGTGGGCGACAGTCATTGCAATCCCTGCTGCTCCAAAGATGACTCCAATAGTGACAGGACTAGCTCCCAATTGCTGCAGGTAGAGGGGTTGAAAGATAAAGAACATCCCCTCACCGATTCCCCAAGTCATTAGAGAGAAGCCGAGCAGGATCAGATCACGGCTCATAATGCTTGACCAGAAGATTGAACCCTTTGTATAAACTCGCTGGTGGCAGTAAAGGCAAGTTGTCTATCCGGTTCCCGTGGAATGACATGACCGCTGTTTTCAACCCAGTAGATCTGCTTATTCTGACTTCCTAATGCCGCCAGGATTTGCTCTGCATTACGAGGCACAACCCCTGTGTCTTGCTTTGAGTGGATAACCAACACCGGAGCCTGAACCATTGGCAAGGCTGTTCGCATCTCCCTTATTAAATCACTGAGCTGAATAACCGCCCTGGTTGGGAAATAGGGGTAACAGACGTGATCTTTTGCTGCTTCTGGATTATGCCAATCAGGGGCTCCTTGTTTTACCCAGGGCATCAGTAGCGATATTATCCGGATAAAAGGTAAGCGAGGATCATCAGGAAGAGCATACGGGGTTGACATCGTCACAATCCCGGAAACACGGTGTTGAGAGGCAAATAAAAGAGAAAGTATACCCCCCATGGATAATCCTATAATAAAGACCTGATCCGCCCATCCTTTGAGCAGGTTATATCCATCTTCAACTGATGCAATCCAATCCTGCCATCGGGTTCGCAACATGTCTTGTGGTTGGGTGGCATGACCAGCGAGCCTGACACCTAGGACAGTGTAACCCAGAGTTCCTAAATACTCACCCATCCAACGCATTTCCTTGGGTGCACCCGTATATCCATGTACCAGTAAACATCCGGTCCGATTGCCTGGGAAAAAGAAGGGTTCAGCAGTTGGAATAATCATCAATCACTTTTCCATAAAGATTGGTAGAAGATTTATAACTTATTATTACATCAATTGGCTTACTTCTCTTGGAAGACTTGTCAGACACTCCACCCCACTTTGTGTGATGACCACATCGTCCTCGATACGAACCCCATTCTTGCCAGGTAGATAGATGCCGGGCTCGATGGTGAAGGTCATGCCAGGCTCGAGTAGCATGAGATTACCAGCTCGGATGTATGGATCTTCATGTCCTTCCATCCCTATTCCATGACCGGTCCGATGGGTGAAGTATTTGCCATATCCAGCTGCCTCAATAACAGCTCGGGCAGCTTGATCAACAACCTCAATTGCGATACCAGGTTTGGTTGACATTTCGACCTGCGGAATTTGCTTCCAGTACAACCTTGCAGATTTGTTCATATTCGGCTTCCAGCTTACCGATTGCGAAAGTCCGGGTAATATCTGAGATGTATCCTTCATAACTTGCTCCCCAATCAATGACCAGCAAATCTCCGGGAGAAAGTTTTCGACCTGAGGGAGTTGCATGGGGGTTGGCTGCATTGGGTCCGGAGGACACAATGGGAGTAAAAGGTACTTGAGGGTCACACCCAGCCCGGAGAAGCTGCAATGTTAGCTCAATTGCTATTTCCTGCTCGGTAAGACCAATTTTTACCTGTGGTAAGGTAGCCATTAGAGCCTTTTGAGCGATATCAACTGCTTTTCGCATGGCCGATAGTTCGTTTTGGTCTTTATACATGCGCAATTTTGAGACACTGTCTTCAGCGGAAAGTAATTTCTGCTTTTGGTGCTGCATCAGATAATAAACGGAATTCCAATAATCTTAACTGTCTTGGCTCCACACCAATCCGCTTGCTTCCTAATTTTGAGTTTTGTATTGCATTGCGGAATGCGATCTCCCACTGAGAGGGGTCTTCTCCATAGGCGAATGGCTGGATCTCAAAGGGTAAGTTTTTAAGTTTTTCCTGTTCCAATTCAGGTAATACGATCATTGGAATCTTGTCTGGCATGAAAAATACGAGAACTGGCCGCTCAGACAAGTGGAAATGCAAACCAGTCAGATAAATCATGCTTGGACCAGGATTTAAAACCAACCCATCCAGCGCTGCTGATTGTAAGATGTGTTTAAGTTTATCTTGGCGGGATATTTGCGGAAGTGATTCTTGTTGGTTTGTCATCGTCATATAATCTCCTAATTTAGTATCACGGAATTATAGCTTGATTAGCGATGACAAGGAGGCCAAATAGCATTATTTAATGAATATTTTTATTCAAGAATCTGATTTAGTACTCAGATATATCCGAACTATTGGTGATTCCACCATTTCACTGAAATTGTGAAATTCTAGATTATTGTGCATAGGAAACATAGGTGAATAATTTCATCACCGTTTATTCGACTTGACAGTGCATTCCCCCTAAGATACAATTTTGTAACTTATAAGGGCCTGTAGCGCAGTTGGGAGCGCGCTTCAATCGCACTGAAGAGGCCGCGGGTTCGAATCCCGCCAGGTCCACTGAATTTCATGCATTTCACATGAGTGGCGGTGAATGTACCGGTTTTTCTTATTCTTTTTTATTGTTATATAGAGTGTATTTCAATTTTTGATAAAAGTCGATGGGCAGATGTCCCGTGTGGATAGGGACAATTGTCCCGAACATACATGGATTTTAATCTACTATCTTCATAGAACTACTCCATTGCATTTTTATCCATCGCACTTAAGAAGCCGCGGGTTCGAATCCCGCCAGGTCCACTGTATTATATTGTAAGGAATATTTGCACCTGTAGTTTGTAAATATTCCATATTCAGCGGAGATAAAAGTTGTTTTAGTAGGCAGGTGGATTACTCCTAGACGAATCGGTTGACAAGGGGAATTGGATGGAGTTTATGAACCATATATGGATAATGTTACAAGATAAGACTAAGGCTTACAGGTCTACTAAAGCCAGTTGCGCTGGTTTATTACTGGCGGTTGGCAATTCGACCTCATACCCAATTGCATTGTATCCTGCTCGTCTCTTGGCATACATTTTTACCAATACAGGGAGTTCAAAATCCACATAATCGTAGATGATCACTTCCTTCTTGGTTGCATTTAACCGGTGCAAACGACCAGCGTATTGAGTCAGCGTACCACGCCAGGAAATTGGTAAAGCCAGGAACAAAGTGTCCAATCGCTCGTCATCAAAACCTTCGCCCAGATAACGCCCGGTTGCCAGAATTACACGCGATTCACTAGACGGAACATTAGCGATTTGCTCTGCCAGTTGCTGGCGCTGCTTCTTGCCCATACCCCCTTTCATCACAAAAACATGCGCAAAACGCTTGGACAACAGCTCAGCCAGCGCTTCAAGATGCTCTCGCCGTTCGGTTAACAATACTGGAAAGCGATTAGCCTGAACTGCAGCCACAACATCATCAATAATAAGCCGATTGCGCGCCTCATCGTTTGCAAGCAGAGTGTACACTTCTTGAATGGATTGAGCTACCGCATTTTGTAAATATATCGGCAGGCGGAAGCTGGTTGGCCGAACGACAACCTTATGTTCAAAGGGGCGTTTATCTGCCTCGGCGCGATCGCTCACCTTGTAACGCACCTGGCCACACTGCATAAAGATAATCGGCTGGTGCCCGTCTTTGCGCGTCACAGTGGCCGATAAACCGGTCAGATATTTGGCCTTGCTCTGACGGACCACCTGCTCGAAGCTGACGGCAGATATGTGATGACACTCGTCAATTACCAGGTGGCCGTAATTGCCAACGATGTCATCCACAACACCTTGCTGGCCCAAACTCTGGATCATGGCTATATCGAGTTTACCGTTGGGCCTGTGTTTACCGCTGCCAATTTGGCCGATCTCTTTCGGCGAAAGTCCAAGAAACTGGCTCAATGCATGAACCCACTGGTCAAGCAATTGGCGGCGATGAACGATCACCAAGGTGCTCACCTGACGTTTGGCAATCAAGTAAGCCGCTACTACCGTTTTACCAAAAGCGGTCGATGCTGCCAAAACGCCCATTTCATGTTGTTGCAAAGCATCTGCGGCTTGTTGTTGCTCATCGCGCAGCATTCCCTGAAATTGAACATCCAGCGGCTCGCCCTCACAGCGCTCATCGGTCAAAGTGACTTTCACCTGCATAGATTGAAGCAAATCCAGCAGTTCATCCATGCAGCCGCGCGGAAGCCCCAGATGTTTTGGGAAATCCTCACAACAACTGATGATTCGTGGCTTACCAAAGGTGGACAAGCGCATTCCCTGCGCCCGGTAGAATTCTGGGTTTTGAAAAGCTGCCAGCCGGATCAGACGATTGCGCAAGGAAGGCGTCAAATCTGCTTTGGGAATATAGATTTGATTACCCAAAACCAGGTTTAGCTGCTCAGGTAGCGGTCCAATGACTGGTGCATCCTAGCGTTTTCTGGAAGGCGGCGCAACCCAAGGATAATCACTATCCTCGTCTACCACGGGCAGTCGGATGCCCAATAGTTCGTCTTGCTTCTCCGCACGCTTAACCAGGGCTTCAATGTCTGATTGGCTCATTCGGCGCAGTGTGGTAAGAAAGGCCCATTGATCCGGATACGGGACAAACTGCTCATCCACGAAGAGGCTGTTGCCACTCTTGCGTGGCTTCTTTTGTAATGGCAATGCAATCAAGTTGCCAAAGCCACTTTTGGGCAGCGTATCCTGGCTGGGGAAAAAGCGATCATAGGAATCCAACCCAATCTCAGGCCGGTGCTCCAGGGTTTGGGTAAGCAGCATGGCTCCCATCTGACGCGCCAGAGCTGCTGGAACTGGTTCGGTAAAAAACATCCAGATATGCCCTCCACTACCTGAACGTGACCGCTCCAACGCAGCAGGAACATTCAACAACAAACAGGTTTCCAGGAACGCACGGGCATCTTCCTGCCAGGATGCCTTATCGAAATCGACTGCCAAAAACCAACAGGATTCATCTGTCAGCATCGGATAGACGCCAATTGTAAAGTCGCGCCTTGATATATCTTGGGGATCGAAGCCTTGAAGGTGGTTTCGAACAACGATATCTGTGATTGGGAGAAATTCGCGATGGGCACAATTTTCG
This sequence comes from uncultured Chloroflexia bacterium, assembly GCA_963828845.1. Classification (GTDB taxonomy): domain Bacteria; phylum Chloroflexota; class Anaerolineae; order Anaerolineales; family UBA4823; genus FEB-25. The sequence continues at coordinate 2,301 of CAWHGE010000005.1, read as the reverse complement.
CAACGAATCTTTGGTTTTTCGCAAATCCCGCTGACCCATTCATTACGGCAGACTGGTTGGTAGCCTTTCTTGCCGGTTTTCATGCTTTCGAAGCGCTTGGGATACACATCCTCACGCCCACGAAACAGGCTGCGAAACAGAGCTATCTTTTCTTCATGTGAAGATTGGTTAGTAACAATTGGCTGCTTATCATCAAGACTAGGCGATGCAATTGGCTGGAGCAAAGCAGCTTTTTCAAGCTGCAACTCTGCTACTCGCGCTATGAGTTCAAATCGGTGGGTGTCCAGCTCTGAGAGTTCTGATTCGGTTGTAGCGATCAAACGGTTAATATCGTTTAGATCTCTCATACTCGGGATTGTCCGATAGATTATGCGTTATACCGTCGCGTATAATCAGCTTCAATTTGATCCCTTGGGAAATTTTTGGCGCATAGCGAAAGATTTCGGAAATCATCGGAAATTATTGGAAATCAGATCGTAATTGTTGGCATGTTTGCAGCATATTTGGCGCAGCAATCCCATTTTTTTCTAGCTTTGTGTATCCACTACGTCTAAGCCTTACTGTCTTTTCAAAATAGATATATAGAAGTCATGGCGTGCTGGCATTATGGTTATTCATTTCAGCAAGTGCTGAAACCTCCCAATGATAAGCAATGAAACCAGCCAAACTATCCGGTCACCATGATCCAAGGTACGACAACAATTTTTTCGTCCAAGCGCTTGATTTCTCGTCCGCTGTGAAGAAGAATTCCGGATGCCGCTCCTCGGTGTTCTTTCAGGAAGGCCTGCAATCCGGAAATATCCCGATACCCCGGGTTTTTTGTAGCCTTCACTTCGACCGCCATGACGCGCCGGCCGTGCTCCACCACGAAATCGACTTCCGTCCCATCGCGCCCTCTGCCAGAAAGAAAGCCGACCAGCCGGGGTTATCAGGCGAGACAAAAGGCGCAGGTGATGGTAGATGAGCGTTTCAAAGTAAGCGCCATATTTCGCGCGACTTTCTTTAAATCCTCTAATTCATAATAGCCAGAAAGAAAGACAGCCAACCCCGGGTCATTCAGGAAGGCTTTTGGGGATTTGAGCAGCCGGGTTGTATGACTGACTGTATAAGCTGGCAAGCGTTCGAACAGGTTCGTCGTTTCGAGCAGGTTCAAATATCGATGGACTGTCGGTTGGGTTAGCTGGGCATCCCGCGCCACTTCGGATTGGTTCAGCAGTTGGCCGGATCGCAAGGCGACCAGCTCCATCGTTTTCCGGAAATCGAGCAGAGCATCGATCTGCGCCACCTGGCGAAGATCGCGTTCCCAGATAAGTAGCAACGTACCCATCCCACCAACGGGTCCAGGACTGTGGGCTTTCGAGGGTAAGCAGAGCTGGCATCAAGCCTCGCATCAGAATCTCATCTGGATCGGAGGGCTGATCTAGGCTGCTTTCGGCAGGGAATTCACCAGCGAGTAGACGGGTCAGGATGTCAGGTGGCTTTGTTTGGTGGATCTCTCCAAGCGCCATTGGATCAAGGATGAAATAAACTGCCCGGCCGGCCAGGCTTTCGCTGACCTGCTTCATGAGCAGAAGGTTCGTCGATCCTGAAAGCACGAAGCGGTATTTCCCTGGGTTCCGGTCTACCGCCCGTTTGACGGCCACTAATAGATCCGGGGCTTTTTGCACTTCATCCAGGATGACCCTGTCTATGCCAGCCCATAATGCCTCTGGGTCCCGGCGAGCCTGGTCCAGGACATCGAATTCATCCATGCTGTGATAGCGCCAATCCCTGAATGGTTCAGCGTTGAGCAGCAGTGTACTTTTTCCGACCTGGCGTGCTCCGGTCAGGACGACGACAGCGTGATCGCGGCTGGCTTGCTGCAGGGAGGGCGTGATCCAGCGTTCTAAATACTTTTCAGGTGATGAATAAGAGTTATTCATGATGTGAATAATAATGATATATGCCCAAGCTGTCAAGATAGTTGAGTAGGATGGGATAATCTAAATCTTTACCCAAAATCGCCTATTTTTATGAAGGATTTGTTGCGCTAACTGTAGAATGGGTTCCTTGATCAGGGAAACGAAAGAGAAAAGGGACGGCGATGTTTTTCAAGGACATTATTTGCATCAAATCCCCATGGGTCAGGTTTGCAGGTCACCATTCCTTGCTTCATACTGCGGGAACAATTCGGGAACAGATATGCTAGCACAGTATGTTATTTGGGAACAAAATAGACGTAATAGACGGCTTTTTTCCCTTTTCCCCTACCTGCTCATCAATCGCACTGAAGAGGCCGCGGTGTTCGAATCCCGCCAGGTC
>CAWHGE010000004.1:0-35187 GCA_963828845.1 uncultured Chloroflexia bacterium | reverse complement strand
AGTTCGGTCACCAGGGCAGTATCCTCGCTGAAGCCTTCATACGTGCGGCCCCAGCGGACGTCCTGTGGAACGGCCACGCATGGCGCAAAGTTCCAGGGGATACCCGCCGCGCGCGCATCTCCTCGGCAGTCACCTGCCCGATCTGGCGCACCAGCTCCGGGTCACGCGTGGCTCCCAAGCCGATGTTGTGGGGAAAAATCGTAGCGCCATTGACGTGCCCAAAACCATGCACCGAGTCCACCCCGAAGATCAGGGGGATGCCCAGGCGCGTCTTAACCGCTTCAACCTCATAACTCTTCGCCAATCCGGTCCAATCTGCAAGCGAGTAAAAGCCCGAACTGTTCCCACCGCTCAGAACGGAGCCGATGAAATATTTGGCAACTGTAGAAGGGGGAAATAAATAATAAGGGGAAATGCTATTATTTTCCACCTGGGTCATCTGACCAATCTTCTCTTCCAGGGTCATGCGCGAAAGCAAATCTTCCACGCGCACCTCCACTGGCTGGCTTGGATCCTTGTACGGCACCGGTCTCGATTTCGGGGCGCACGAGACGAACAGAACGACAAGTAGCAGAAGATAGGTTGTACGTTTCATAACTCATCTTACCCGTTTAAAGAGGTTTTTACTTACAACATAATGACTTCGACTTGCACATTGCCAGCCGCCACGGAGACGACCGTCCCGGCGATACTTCCAGACACTATGATGGCCGCGGCGTAGAAAAGGAATAGCAGCATCCAACCGGTTTCCATGATCATGCTAAACAGCACGTAAAAGCCATTCGTGATGCCGATTAGGCTGCCCCAGGTGGAGGACCGGTTGATGTTGCCGAAAGCCTTGCCAAGGATGCCAGCAGGCAGATTTAGCAATAGGTGGAGCTGGTTGAGGCTGGCGCGATGTTTTTCAGATGGGGACTGTGTTTCCGTTGTGGCTGACATAACCGGTCCGGTGAACAGGAAAAATTCAGCAAGTCAGTGTAATTTATCACGCAATGAGTAGATTGAAAAGTATTTAGGGGTAAGCTGTATCTTCCCCATTTCCCGTTTTTTCGCTTTGTGTGACATTTTCAAACTACTCCCGGATTTTTGCTGGAATTGAAAACTATCCTCCTCGTCGCAATTCATAGTGAGCCCGGCAGGATTCGGACCTGGAACCTGGCAGTTTAAGGATCCATTCCTATAGAAATACACCTATAATTATGCGAGATAATGCTTTGCCGACCTTAATCAAAGATGGGGAAGAAACACCAGCAGGCATAGCGGGCTTACTTTCCAAACATCTGCATCGGCGGCTTGTGCGGTATCGAAAGCTTACATCGATCTTATTCAGGACCAGGGGTTCCGTTCATAGAAAAACTATATATTTTCCACACGCCATCAACTTCTTCCAATTTGGCAGTAAATGTTCGTTGAGTATTATTATGAAAATTAATCACGCCAGACACATACGCAACAGTACCCTGAAGGTCACCTACTGTTTCAATACTTTGCATATATAGTTTTTGGTATCCTTCAATAATGGAATAATTATCACCTTCCGTTAAATCCTTTAGGGTTGAAAGCTGGGTTTGTATTTTCCCATCAGGGGAAAACAAAGCATAGGTACGTTCATAATCCTTTGCTGACATGTATTTCATGAAACTATCTAAAACAGCCTCCGGTGGCTTTTTTTGTTGGAGAAATAGACCCAATATCACACCGACGCATATACAGCTGATCAAAATAATCAGAATGACCAACCACTTTTTATTCAATTTTTTAGATGACTGAAGAATGGGTTGATCCACTGCCGGATTAGGTTCCGCTGGAGGTGTGGAGGTGGTCAGCTGGTTCAGATATACCCATATTGATTCTCCTTTGTAATCAATTTGTTTTAAATAAGAGCTGTCATCGGAACCTAGCGGTTTAAGGTTCAATTCCAATTGAGGGGTAATTTTGATAACATAGAATAACAATATTCTAAAGGCAACCACATCTTAGATAGGATTATCAACAGAGACACTAAAGGTTAGTTTGTCGTAAAAATAAAGAACCCAGAAATCATTGTTCGGCTCTTGTATAACCCCATAGACAAAATAAGGACGAAACTCTAAACCTTTCTCCATTGGGAAGGTATCGCTTGGCTGCGGTACAAATTGTGGATTTGGATCTACCTTGTAAATCGCATTATCGCTTATCCTGGTTTTGTAACGCCGAAAGAAAAGCCCTTTTACGACCCGAATAAGCCAAGCATTGAGTTCATCGCGATCGAAAAAGAATTCGAGACGAGGATTCCCATTGTCATCCAACAAAGTGGGATTTTTTTGGTGTATGCAAGGAATTCCTCGCGCCTCTTTTGGCTTTTGAGCACATTTCTCTTAGCAATTTGGCCAACATCACCAGACTTATCGATTGCCAGTATCGCAAGAAAATTACGCATTTTTTCATCAAGTTGTGCAAATTCTTCGTTACAATTTTTACAACACGGGATAGTTATCAAATTACGAGGCTTATCTTGTGGGAATATACAATCCGGTGGAACGTGATCTTTACTCTTGTTCCTATTTTTTATAAGTTCCTCACCACAGAGATAGCACTGTTTCATATGGCTGTTACATTCATTTTCATGATAATTATAAGAGCGGTTATCATAACCAGGCTTTTGATTTACTCTTTTCCTAGAATCATAAAATAGCGGGGCAGCATTCCTAGTATACATTAATTCCTCATCTAATAAGATCTAAACAAATCGAGAATCATATGTGTTAGTCTAATGAACCATTGTCTCCAATAGGCTCGTCTTCACTCGCCCAATCACTGGTTCGATCTTTTACCGGATAGCTGATTGCTGGCAGCCGCTCAATTATGAGAAATCTTAAAGTTTTGCGAGTTTTCGATAAACCCCTTGTGGATTAGAACATTTGTGCTATAATGTTAGCAGAACCCCTGGCACGGGCAATGCGGAGCAAGACCTCCGCTCACCTGTGCCACTTTTATTTAACGCCATTGGACAGCTCCGCAGCTGTCTGGTAACCACCGGCGCCCTCCCTTGCCAGGGAACAAGGCACTGCAACATCACCACCCTCCCGTGCCAGGGGTTCACCCAACTCATAAAATGCCAACCACTCAACCCAAACCCAACCCCCGCCGCCTCTCCAAAGGCAACCTGAACGCTTCGAAGAACGGCTTTTACTCGCCTCTGTTCCATGCCGGTGAAATCAGCGCCGTGAATGAAGACGAAACCGCCAGCCTGGAGCACGAAATCACCCTGCTCAGGGTGATGATGCGACGCACGATGGAGCTGGCCGATGGTATCGATGATCTGCCTCAGGCAACCCGCGTTCTGGATGCCTTGGGGGCGGCTGCAGGCAGGCTTTCCACCCTGCTCCGTGTTCAGAAAAGCCTGAACGAAAGTCGATCCCAGCTTGCGGATGAGCTCTCCATCGCCATCCAGCAGCTCAATGCACAGCTAAGGAATAAAAAATGAAGAATCCAGGTAAACCGCTCCAACCCGGTTCACGACCCACCCTCTCGGCATACCTGACCCTTCCTGCTGGGTCCGTCTGGAAGCCAAGGGTGTGCTGGATAAGGCGCAGGACCTGCACCGGGCAATCCGCAAATTACGACGCTCCACCCAACGCTGCTTCACCTGCCCGGAAAAAACCGAATGCCACCGCATGCGCAATTTATCTCACGCTTTGCAGACCACCCTCCGCGAGCTTATGCAGGAATGGGGATTGGACCAGGAATGACCTCAGACGCGGAAGAAGCCCAAAACAGGCTGATCGCCGAGCAGCTCGGGCACACGCTGGACCTGATCAAGGCAGACCTGGCCACCACCCGGGCCGACCAGGAACACATCACCGAGATGAGCACCCTGCGCTTGAAAACCCTGGAGGCGCAGGCCGCGGACTTCGAAAAACGCCTGCGCGAGCTCACCGAGAGTGCCACCCAATTCAAGCTGCTGGTCAGCCTGGCAGTCGGCGGTGGGTTGCTATCGTTGATCGAGCTCATCCGCAGCCTCATCAGACCATGAATTCAATCGGACATCTTTCTATGCTAGAACCTAACGCCTCACCTAAACGTCACCGCGGCGGTCAGCCCGGCAATATCAACGCCCTCAAACACGGCTTCTACACTCGCCGCTTCACCCAAACCGACCTGGCTGGTGTCGAATCCACCGACTACAACGGTCTGATGGAAGAGATCGCCATCATCCGCCTGTATGCTCGTCGTCTGATCGAGCTTGATAATCAATCTGCTGATATTTCCCAGGTCACCGACATCCTGCGCGTCCTTTGCCTGGCCTCCATCACCATCACCCGCCTGGTTAAAACCAGTCAGGTTCTCCAATCTGCTGGGAATTCCAATGCTGCCGATCTTCATCAGGCTCTCGAATACCTCACCAGTGCTCTGAACTTGGACCAGCTGGACTCCCCTCTAAATGATGCTATTCAGTTGCCTCGCTTACCAACCCCTTGAAACCATCTTCGTTCCTTTTCGTTATTTATAGGTTCCAATCCCTTCCACCATCCATTGCCATATCTTTGATCCAATCAACTCGGAGCTAATCACACCTCATGACCCCTTCCACCAACAATCCATCATCCACCCTCCCCAGCCTCATCCTTCCGGATGGTCCCAGGCCCTCCTGTCCCATCCTGCTGGAAGCGAAAAGTGTATTGGATAAAGCCCACAATCTGCGCAGAGCCCTGCGCCATCTCTCCCGCTCCACCCGCCGTTGTCTTACCTGCCCCGAGAATAGCACCTGCCCCTCCATCCGCTACTTCGATCATGCTGTCGACCTCGCTCTCGAGCAGATTACCCGTGAGTGGGGTCTTGACCAGGATTAATGGTTGCTTCCATCCATCCCCTGCATTGGTATCCAATGGAAGACAATTTATCCAGGCTCCTGCTCGCCCTGACCAATATCTCGCTTTTCACCGAGGTTGGTCTCATCCATCTGCGCTCCTACCAGCTTGCAGTCGCCCGTGCGATTACTGCCTCAGTCATCGCCAGAAGAGGGCTTTCCTTCGTGGTTGTATTCCCCCGCCAGTCTGGAAAAAATGAGCTGCAAGCCCAAATCGAAGCCTTTCTCCTCACCCTGTATAGTCTCACCCGCGCTAGTATGGTGAAAATCTCACCCACCATCCAGCCCCAGTCACAGAATGCTATCTGGCGTCTTGAGCAGATCTTGTCGAGAAGTATGCTCACCCAAAACCGTTGGATTAAAAAATCAGGCTACGTATTCCAGATTGGCTCTGCCGTGCTCCATTTCCTCTCCGGTTCTCCCACCGCCAACATCGTGGGCGCCACTGCCAGCCTTCTTCTCGAATGTGACGAAGCCCAGGATGTGGAAATCTCCAAATGGGATAAGGAAATTGCACCCATGGCAGCTTCCACTAATGCCACCCGGGTTTTTTGGGGCACCGCGTGGACCTCGCGAACGCTGCTGGCGCGTGAGCTCCGGGCAGCTCGCCTGCAGGAACAGCAGGATAGCATCCGTCGCACCTGGGTGCTGACTGCGGATGAAGTGGGCAGAGAGGTGCCGGCTTACCGGAAGTTCGTGGACGAGCAGATCGCCAGGCTGGGGCGGAACAACCCTCTGGTGCGCACGCAGTATTTCAGTGAGGAAATCGATAGCGAAGGCGGGATGTTCCCATTGAGCCGCCGCATGCTGATGATGGGAGCTCACCCCCGCCAGACCGAACCCACACCCGGGCGAGCGTACGCTTTCACGATTGATGTGGCGGGACAGGATGAAGCTGCCACCGATGTAGGGGCAGGTCGCGACCTACCTCTTCTAGCCAACCCTTCACGTGACAGCACCGTGCTAACCATCTTCGAGGTGGATAGTAGCAGTGTGAATGACCCGCTGATACGCAAACCAACCTATCGAGTGGTTAACCGGCACGTATGGCAGGGGGTGCGACACTCCCGGCTGTATGGCACAATCCTGGGGTTGGCTGACCTGTGGGTACCCGTCAAGGTGGTCATCGATGCGACCGGTGTGGGTGCGGGGCTAGCCAGCTTTCTGATGGACAGGTTGAGATCACGCCTCGTGCCATTCGAATTCAGTCAGGTGAGCAAGAGTGATCTGGGATGGGATTTCATCACCGTCATCGAAAGCGGACGTTACAAGGAGTACCGGGCATCCGCAGGGATGAACTCAATGGATGAAGAAATGCATCGCCAGCTGGAGCACTGCCAATACAGCATCCTGGATGGACCGGGGAAGGTGATGCGCTGGGGAGTGCCAGACGGCAAACGCGATGTGACAACGGGTGAGCTGGTGCACGATGACTATATCGTGTCGGCAGCGTTGATCAGCACACTGGATCATGAAGCTTGGGGGCTGGGTGAAAGCCAGGTGGTGCGGCAGAAAGATATTTTGGAGGGAATGAGGTTTTGATGAGCCGTTTTATTCTATCGAAAACCCCATCCATAAAACTGCACCTATCCTCTTGTCATTGCGAGGGCGATCTTCGCCCGAAGCAATCTCCAACCAAGAGTGAATACTACGACGAACGGGTGTATGCAAGCATGTTGCGAGGAGATTGCTTCTTCGGGCATATAACGCCCTCCTCGCAGAAGGATATTTTGGAGGGGATGAGGTTTTGATGAGCCGTTTTATTCTATCGAAAACCCCATTCATAAAACTGCACCTATCCTCTTGTCATTGCGAGGGCGATCTTTGCCCGAAGCAATCTCCAACCAGGAGTGAACTACTACGACGAATGGGTGAATGCTATAACATGTTGCGAGAAGATTGCTCTCGGCCAGCATAATCGCTGCTCTCGCAATGATACCCCGGAGCTTGTCATTGCGAGGGCGATCTTCGCCCGAAGCAATCTCCAACCAAGAGTGAATACTACGACGAATGGGTAAATGCTATCGTGTTTCGAGGAGATTGCTTCATTCGCTAAGTACGCTCTCTTGCAATGACACCCCGGAGCTTGTCATTGCGAGAGCCCGATGTTTTTCCGGGCTCGAAGCAATCTCCAACCAAGAGTGAATACTACGACGAATGGGTGTATGCAAGCATGTTGCGAGGAGATTGCTTCTTCGGGCATATAACGACCTCCTCGCAATCACACCAATAAGAAAGGAAAAACTATGCGCACATTAGGTGTGGATGTATCTCATTGGGAAGGCAATATCGACTGGAAGTCTGCTTCCCCCAGTATCGGCTTCGCTTATTACAAATGCACGGATGGGGTGCGATTTGTAGATGACCAGTTCGAGCACAACCGGAAAGGTTGCAATGAAGCTGGATTACCACATGCTCCTTACCACTATTTTCAACCTGCGCTGGACCCGGTGGCGCAGGCGGAGCATTTCATCCGTACGGCAGGCAAGGATTATAAGCGCTATATCGTGGATGTTGAACAACCCGATCGCCAGGAAAATATCACCCATAAACTGAATGCCTTTCTTGAGCGCATCGAGCTGCTAACCGCCACCAAACCTGCCATCTATACCTCGGCGGGGTATTGGAACGAATTTATCCATCCCAAACCTGCCTGGGCAGGTAATTATGACCTGATCGTGGCGCATTACACACTGGCGCACCAGCCATTGCTCCCGGTGGGGTGGGATCGTTGGCTCATCTGGCAGTTCAGCGATTATTGGAGCTTCCCTGGTTGTAGCGAAGAGGTCGATGCTGACTGGTTCAACGGGAGTATGGAGCAATGCAAAGCCTGGTTCGGGAACGCCGCACCACGCTCAGGAACCGCAACCAGCCCAAGGCTGCCTCAAGCTGCGCGCCCTGTTCGATGAGCTGCGCATCCGGCAAGCTCCCAACCTGCAGGCGAAGATCACCGGCAAGCTGGCGAAGGGCGAGATTGTGGAGGTGGAAGGGTTGGGAGGCTTCGATTGTTGGGTCAAGCATGCCCGTGGCTGGACGGCAGTCGAACGTGGTGGTTATCGCTACATGGAGGTGGTGAAATGAAAACTTCTTCGTTACTATCACGTCTCTTCCAACCTTTAGCATCCGCTGGTCTTCGGATGGCCAACGTTCAAACGTTCAACGTCACTCACCCAACCTGGCCACCGATGATCACTGGCAGACCATCAGCGGACGCAAGCATGATCGCTCCTGGTCCGAAATCCAGGAGCTGTACACCGATGCGCTCACCGCCTGGCGTAAGAACCCCATGGCCTGGCGGGTGATCAACACCACCGTCAACTACGTGGTCGGCACCGGCATCAAGCTTTACCAGCGAAGACGCAGCTCTCGACAGGTTCATCACAGGACTTCTGGAACCACCGCAAGAACCAGATGGACCTGCGCCTGGTGCCCATGGTCGAAGAGCTCAGCCGGTCCGGTGACCTGTTTGTGCTCTTGTTCAGAAATCAGCTCGATGGTATGTCGTTACATTCGCTTTGTCACCAAAGATCAAATCCAGAAGATCGAGACAGCTCACAACGATTGGGAGACCGAGCTGGTGTATTGGGAGAACCCCCCGGCCGGCGAGATACCAGCCCAGGCGCTGGCTGATCACCCGAACATCCCGAGGCCGGCATGGCTGACGCTGTCATGCTGCACTACTCGGTCAACAAACCCATCGGTGCGCTCATGGGTGAAAGTGACCTGACCACGATCATCCCCTGGCTGCTCCGGTATCAGCCGCATGCTCGAAGACCGTGTCCGCTCTGCATTGGGCAGCTCGAGCTTTTCTCTACCTGGTGACCGTCCCTTCGAACAAGGTCGAAGCTAAGTCTGTCCAGTACGGCAGCAGCTCCCGAGAGTGGATCGATCGTCGTCAAAGACGAAAGCGAAACGTGGGAAACCATCACCCCAACCTTGCGTGGAGCTGACGCCGGCCACGATATGAAGGCCGTGCGTCAGCTGATCGATGCAGGTTCAGGCTTCCCTCCGCATTGGCGTGGTGAAGGTGGAGAAGTCAACGTCGCCACAGCTGAAGCCATGCAAGCCCCGCCAGAGAAGTTTCTGATAAAAAGACAGGAATATTTCGTCTGGATGTTGGAAGATATTTTGTACCAGGCCTTCCTACGGGCTGTTGAGATCGGTGCTCAGCCGGCACCAGTCGAGACAGAGTATCAAAAGCTTGTTCACCGTCGAAGCTCCCGATGTTACCCTGCGTGACAATGATCAGCTCGCCAGTGGTGCTACCAAGATGGCCGAAGCTTTCGCCATCCTGCAAAATACCATGCTTGGCAAGTCCCCCACCCTCCACCGGATTGCTGCTGAGCTATGGTGCTCAAGTTCGCCGGTGAGCCCCAGGAAGATGATGTCCTCGATAAGATCATCAGCGAAGCCAAGGCAGACCCAATCGAGCCGGTCTTGCTGCCAGGTAAGGAACCCAGCTGCAGACAGGCAACGCAAATACTGATGAAGGTCCAGCAATGATCGTTGCAAATAATGTAGTATTACTTAGATTATTGGCTCCGATCGAGCTGTGACCAGCTGCATTGTTATATTCAATGTTAGTTTTCAAAAGGAGAATGTTATGGACCTAGGTAATTTTACTCGTAAATCCTGTCACCCTCGCTTTGATTGATCTTGGGTGTTGTCGAGTTCATCAAGAAGTTTGGCGTGACAGGTAATAAGCTCATGCTTATTTCAATGGCTGTGGGTATTGTCTTCGCCGTGGTCTATAAAGCTAGTGACTTTTACCTGCCAGCTCAGCCGTACATCGAGGTTGCCTTCTTTGGCCTGGCAGCTCGGTCTGTGTGCCAGTGGTATCTATAACTTTGTCAATGATCGCTTTCCACCCCAGACAAAGGCTACCTTAAAGTACACCAAGATTGTGCAGCGACCGGAGACACCAATCAGATAAGGAGGATTACGCTATGACAGAAAAACTTCAGATCAACTCCCATCCAGTTACCGGTGCCATCGGCGAAGACGCCATCCTCGGTGTCAGCATCGCCTCCACCGGCGAAGCGGTTGGGCATCAGACTGCTCTTCGACCAGGTCACCCTATCTCAGCTGCAGCAGCTGGCAGCTTCCAAAGCCACCGGTATCAAGTCCAGGTTCACTCACCCCGACTGGTTCCATGATGGCCTGGGTAAGTACCTCGGCAGGTTCCGTAACTTTCGGGTAGATGGTGATAAGCTGGTCGGTGACCTTATGCTCAGCAAGACCGCTCACAGCTCACCTGCCGGTGACATTGGTCAGTATGTGCTCGACCTGGCCAGAGAAGACCCTGCAGCTCTCGGTGTGTCAGTGTCGTCGTCGACCTTGATCGTGTCTGGCCCACCGCAGACGGTCAGGAGCTGCCGGCTAACGGAGGCCGGCCTGCCGGCGCAACCGGTACAGTACCCGGTTGCTCGCATCACCAGCTCTGTATGCAGCTGACGTCGTCGACGAACCAGCTCTTAACCCACGATGGTTTATTTCAAGGTCTCGAAGATACGAAGCAATACAACCAGGAAGAAACCAAAATCTTTAGAACAAGGAGAAGCACAAGAAATGACAAGCAATGACAGATCAACCTATTGATCGAACGTATTACCAAGCTCGAAGCCAGCATCGAGAACGCTCAAAGAAGACCGTTGAAGATCAGTGTGATCAAGATCGGCAATCAGCCCCCCCGTGGTCAGCAATTATCCGAAGGTCCAGCAGCTGCAGCTCAGTTCCAGGGTTACTTCGACTGGCTGTTTGGTGCACCAGGTGCCAAGCTCCCCCTCCCGAGCTCCGCCGAGCTGACGCTCTATATCGTGCAGTCACCGGTGACGTCGAGATGCAGGGTAAGTTCGACCCCTCTCGTGTCGCCTTCGCTGCAGCCACCACCACCACCCTCGCCGACCTGGCCGTCAATGCCATGAACAAGGTCGTGCTGGACCTCTACACCAACCTCACCGCCTACCGCTGGTACGAGCTGATCACCAGCGTTCAGGCCACAGATGGATCACTGCACGATATGCAGTGGCTGCAGTTCGGTGGGGTGGCCGCTCTGCCAGTCGTCGCCGAAGGTGCAGCTTACACCGAGCTGGCCGTAACCGACACGAAAGAGACCGGCGCCTTCACCAAGTACGGTGCCTATGTCGGCATCACCGACAAGATGCTCCGGAACAGTGAGATTGACAAGCTGCAGGCCATCCCACGAGCATTGACCATCAGCGCCATTCGAACCACGCTCAGCAGCCATCGCTGCCATCTTCACCCAGGCAGCCGGCTTAGGACCAACCCTGGCCCAGGATAGCAAGGCCCTGTTTGTCGCCGATAACTCCCATGGCAACTATGCCACCACCGTCTTATTCAATCGCAGCCTGGAAGGCAGCTCGCTTGGAGTGCATGAAAGCAGCCGAGTTAGGCAGTGCCAAGCGTCAGGCGTTATGGCCCAAGTTCCTGCTCGTGCCGGCTGACCTGTACGACCAGACCCTGATTGACTTCGGTTATGGTGCCGGCCCAGGTGGGTACCCAGCCACACCCAACAATGACGTCAACCCCTACGCCATGGACCGCCCAGGTGACCCTCGCCCTGTGCCGATCCTGGTGCCCGAGTGGACCGATACCACCGATTGGGCTTACATCGTTGACCCTCGGATCGCTCCGGTGATCTGCATGGCCTACGGTGACAACCCAGGTGGGACCACTCACCCAGCCCCGCAGCTCTTCAGTGTCACTGATCCCATCCAGTGGGCTTGCTCTTCACCAATGACACCCTCCCCATCAAGGTACGTGACCTGTTCGCCTACGGCGTGGCCACATACCGAGGCATCGGTAAGCGTGTTGTTGCCGGCGGGTAACCTTGGCTATCCAGGGCTTTCATCCCCAGGATAGACCCTTCACCTCTGCTCCAGGACGGACCTCCACTCCTGGGGCACAAGGACCTAACTCTAATCAAACAACGTGCTTTATCACTTTGCAGAAAGGAGTTATAAAATGCAAGGTAACCATTTCACAATCACGTTTCACACAGCCGGCACCCTGGCTGCCAACCACTCGTTACATCTTCAAGCTGCCCTTTGACTGTTCAGCTGGTCGGTGTCTCAGCTGCAGCTTCCAACGCCAGCTCAGCGCCATCATCGACGTTGGCTACACCGGTGCGCTCGAAGCCTATGTTCTCAACATGGACGCAGGTGACAGCTCAGTCGCAGCCGTCCTCGACGAGCCAGGCGATTTCGTGGGTAGTCACTTCCCCCACATCGCAGCCGGCACCAACATCATTGTCACCGTCGACTATGACGGTGCCGGTGGAACCGCAGCTCAGACTTCACCCTGGTGCTTACCTTCACGGAAGGCTGATCATGGCAAAGAAACCTACCGTAGGGGCGAAGCCAACGGCTCGCCCTAGTTGCCATGGTAAAACCCCCACCTGCACACCTACCGGTCGATGATGCAGTCTCTTCACTTGATCTGGCCATGATCCTTCAACTAGCTCGGTAATGATCGAGCCTATACTGTGATCAGCTCTCATGGCAATATCCTGGAATGTTCACTTCGAAGGTGATCTTGACAAGACCATCCGGTGATCATGGTCAAAGGTAAACCGGCAATCGTAATAAGACGTAAGTTATAACCTGCACGAACAATGGTAGGGGCGATAGCACCTCCTAGCCCTTCGTCCTTTCTTGCCAGATCAAAGGAGTATTCCATGTCCGAAATTGCGATTGATACTGTAAACATCACCACCGCCGGCGATGCCGGCGCTGCCATCGGCAGTGGGACCACCATCCCCATCATGGGTTTCTTACTCGATGTGTTCATCGACTATCACGCATCTGCACCCGCCACCACAGATGTAACCATAGCTGATCCCGTCTTCGGCAACCTGGTAGTCAAGTCTGATAACAATACCGACTGTAAACTCGCCCCACGTGAGCCTACCGTCGACGCAGCTGCAGCAGTCACCGGCTTGTATGACCTCATCCCCCTCAATTCAGCTCTGACGGTCTCAGTCGCCCAGGCTGACGCACTTACTGATTGTGTCTCAGTAACTATTCGGTGGTTGACCCCATAAAGCTATGTTACCGTTCATAATTCATAGTAAAGGTGTTTTTAGTCCCACAAGGATTACTGGTCTAAAACTCTGGCTGGATGCCAATAGCCTTCCAGGTGCTGATGGTAGCTCAGTCACGGCCTGGCCGGATAAATCAGCTAGTGCTCACCATGTCGTCGAACTCACTAATCCACCCTTACTCAAGACGGGTATCGTCAATGGTAAATCTGTGGTTCGCTTCAATGGTACTGATCAATTTCTCACTATTAATCATCATACTGATTTTAACCTTGTGGCACCCTGGCATGTCTTTGTAGTTCGTTCACCTACGGGAGTTACAGGTACATCCGTAAACCTTATGTATAAATCTGGATCATGGGCGTTTCAAAGGGATGCTGAGAAGATGAAGTTTTCGGAGCTCGGTATACAAAACTACATTACCGTGAAGAGTCAAATTGAGTCAGGTTTATTTAAGATTGAAGAGTACGTATTGAATGACGCTTTCTCAGTCCTCTTTTATCTCAATGGATGGCTGGAAAGAAACCATAACGGGTGTATCCAATCCGACCGTTACTACCAATAACATAACCATTGGAAAAGGCGGTACATTTTGGGCAGGTGATCTTGCCGAAGTCTTACTCTATTCAGGTACTTTGTCTGCAGCCGACAGGTGGATGATCATCACCTATCTAAAAAATAAATACAATATTTACATCTCAGCGAATGATGTTGACCATGCCACGGCATCTAATGATGTCGTTCCTTTGGTAACTCCCACTCATGATGGTCATGGCGAGGCGGTTCAACCCGATGTAGTTTATAAATCTACGGATTGGAATGGTTATAAATATTGGATGGCTTTCACGTCGTGGCCCACAGATGACAGGACGGAAAGTACAGATATTATCGCCTCGGCTGATGGGGATACCTGGGAGGTTCCTGCCGGATTAACCAATCCACTTCCATCAGAGCCACCAGCCAACTATGATTACGCTGATCCCTGTTTGTTCTTCAGCCCTGATGGTCTCACTTTGCACCTGGTGTATTATGTTTATCATGTCCCAAGGACCAACCCCGATCAATTGGCATTGATATCTTCAACAGATGGAATTAATTGGAGCGCACCTGTCACTATTTTAACCAGTGATGGTACAGAGGAATTTGTCTCTCCTTCAATTATCTGGGATGGCTCTCAATATGTGCTCTATACCTGTGACCCTAATACAACCCCAAACTCACTAAAACGCAGGACCGCTCCATCATTAACGGGAACATGGTCTTCACCTACGATTTGTTTATGGGTAAGAGATTATGGGGATGGTGGTTATCCAACAATTGCTGACTCGTTCCCAAGTTACCCTTACCACGGTCATGTTAAATATCATAGTGGTGTTTATTATGGTTTTTACTCCGATCGTGATGATGGATTTCTTATTTCCTCACATGATGGATTAACTTGGCAATTCATACGTTATAACGGTTATGTGACCCGAACTCTAGTTAATGGTACAGGAACCTGGGATGCTGAAATATATAGTTGTTCGTTATTAAAGCTGGTAAGCGGGTTCGATTTATTTTATTCGGGTGATGATAAAGCAAGACCCTCCATATTTCATATCGGCAGGACAACGATTACAGGGATTACATAAATTATGAGTGTAAAATTTTCTCAACTAATGACCGATTGCCTGGTCTCTCTAGGTGATGATGATGCCTCCACCTGGTCCAGGACGGATGTGATCTGGCCATGGTGCATCGAGGCTATGATGGCCTTCCCCATCCTGCGTGGCATGGAGCTGGAGTACACCATGCTCGCAGCTTCCCATAAGGTCACCTTGCCGGCAGACTTCAGAGAGATCATCAGCGTCGAGTACCCCATTGATCAAGAGCCACCGGTCTATCTCACCAGGTTAAACCACCTGGATCCATCCTTCTATTCAGCCGAGGCCTTTTACGATGTGGACCGTGATAACAAGACCGGCAAAGGTTGGCTGCTCTATGTTGCTAAGAAGTTAGCCATCGGTGAGAAAGTCAGGATCAGTTACCTGGCCAACCACTCCACCGACGTCGACGACGCCGACAAGCTGATCACCGTCCCCGATGAGTACGAGAACATCCTCATCGCCTACGTGGTGGCCAAGGCTTATCGAGAAAGCCTCGGTGCCTACATGCAGGAACCCACCGCTCACACCAGCATCATCCTCCAAATGACTGAGATGGTCCGTAAAGCAGACGATAATTATAAGTCGCTGGTCCTTCGAGCTCAGGAGAAAATTGCCGAGAGTCGCACTTCTCCCCATCTTCATAGTGACAAGTATGATCGAGTTTACTGACCATGGCTGATCATCAACAGACGGTCACAGCTAGCACGCTTCTCCGTACCGGCAAAGGCCAGCTGATGGGTCTCTCCATCACGGCTACAGCCGGCGCTCCCAATGCCGCCTTTTATGACAATACCACAGATCCAGGTACAGTCATCTATGAAGCCAATGTCTCTTATCTAACCAATGTTACGATCTTCTTTCCAGATCGCTTTGCTCCATTCTTTACCACCGGCCTTTACTTGAAACTTACTACAGATGCTGGGATATTTATCACGGCTACTGTCTGGTGGCGTGACCTCTAGCAATTTCTTCACCTCTAGTGCCTTCATAATTTCACTATGCATTCACTGGTAGCTCGCAGGCAGTTCCACATGATCATCTTCCGGCCGGCTGCACCTGTCCGATGTGGCTTGAAACCGGATCGTTGTTTGCAGCCGGCTGTGGAGGGCTCCCGCTAAGCTCGTTATGCGACCAGCAAGCTCAATGAACTCAGCCTGCTGAGCGAGATTTACGAATGAGGAGTGAAATTGCATCAATTGCCGGGAATGAATTGCACTTCGTCCACCAGAATCCAACCACGACCACGGTGGTGGAGGACGATGTTCACCACGGGACCACTGAACGGACCGTTGAAGGTCAGGTCTGAGCGTTGATTGTTAGGTACCGCATCCGCACCTGGCTCGAAGCTCACGCCATTGATGGTCACACGGCTGGGGACGAATACACCTAAGCCTTCGCGGTGATTGAATCCAACCTGCACTGCAGCAATGCTGACATCTGCCTGAAGGGTGAAAGTCAATGTAACGGGATCGGTGAGGTCAGTCCATCCAACCCACTCGTAAGCTGTGCCCAGACCCTGATCAATCAGGATATCATCCATACCCCGCATACCATCTGCCAGCTGAGAACCGGTATCATCGAAGTACGATACCATACCGGTTTCACCAGGCGGAGAGGTGTAGCTCAGAACGGGGAGAAACCCTTCAGTTATGCTCACCGTGGGAAGCGGGGAAAGGGGGGTTGCGTTCGAAATCGGCAAAACCTGGGGAATGGTGATCGATTCAGGTGGAGGTTGGGTAGCGATGACGGTGGCAACATCGGAGCGTAATGTGACCACGGAGCGCGGCAGGCGGGCGACCACAATATCTCCCAGCCCATAGATGATGGAGGGGGCAATCTGATCTGGAAAACCAAACAGCGAGATGCGGACATAGGCATGGCCCTGGTAAAACTCCAACCACCAGACGGGGGTCAGCAGCTCGCCGAGGTTGGTTTTCCAAACGGCGGATTTATCTCCCACCCGGTGGGGCTGAGAAACGCTTTTCCAGGAGACATCCTGGATATTGCCCAAGGCTTGAGGTGGCTGGGGCAGGGATTCCCGGCTCATATCGACTTCGTATAAATAGACATCGTTGTTCACGGCAAAGGCTGATTCCAGCTCGACCCCCAAATTCCCGGGCTGGTAGGCCTGGTAAGCAAGGTATGACCATTTGTAGCCTTGCTCTGTGGTAGTCTGGTTGTAGGTTTGCTGCCAGCTGACACCCACCGGAGGCAACTCTGATTGGTTGAGGGCATAGATCCGCCGGGTCTGGCAGCTCAGCGATGGGAACTTGATCAGAACCAGCGAGTCCACAGGCAACCAACAAGAGCAGGAGCAGAGTGAGTAAGGAGACCCTGGATTTCACTCGAACTTTCCAGGAAAACCGTGGACATCAGCATGCAAGACCTGCGTGCCATGCTGGTTGGTACAGGTACAGCGCAGTACTACCGCACCAGTCTGGCTGTTGATCTCCGCCACTTCCGCCTGGGCGGTGATGCTATCACCGATATAGACCGGGGCGAGGAAATGAAAATCCATCTCGGTGGCCAGGAAAGCCCACAGCCCTCCCAGGTGGGTGAGCAGACTGGCAGTGAGCAATCCCGGTACGATACGGTGCTTAAATTGGGTCGCGTTGCAGTATAACTCATCGGTATGCAGTGGGTTGACATCCCAGGTGGTACCGATGAACAAGGCGACATCCGCTTCGGTGAAGGTGCGGGTGAAGGCGACTTTATCCCCCAATGTGGGGGAACCGATAATTCGTTTGGGAAGGGTGGGGCAATTCATAGTCAGTATGCACTTAGTCAATCAGTGATCAGATACTTTGGAAAATGGGTGAGTAGACATCAGCCATTTAGGAGATAAGGTGATAAGAATTACAAAATATTGCTGATGGAGAAATAATATACCAAGAAAGGGTTCTATGCAAGTGGGATATGGAAGCGTAGAAAGGAAACCAGTGTCATCGCGTAGGAATAGTCTACATCCAGTATACAGCCCAAAGGGAATGCATGGAAAACCTTTTGGGTATATCCGGGGATAAACCTACCAGTTGCGGACCGTTCAGGAATTTATATACCAAACAGGCGCTCTGCCAGCTCTTGCAGGGTACGTGCCTCCCGGTGCGGCGCATAGATATCAGCAGGCATGGGGAATTGGTGGAGCAGCACCATGCTGAGGGCTTTGCGGGGAAAATCCTGGCAGTAAAAATCTGATAAACCATAGACCTCCAGGCAGCTGTGCAGCAAGTGTTTATCCGCCTGGAACAGGTCCAAGTGCAAGGCGACCAGCTCATAGAGGATATTCCCGACCCGTGCATCCCCCCAATCGATGATAGCTAATGGGTGCCAAACCGTTCCTCCAATCGGAGACGATTGAGAATCTATAGGTGACAAACCTGGAGTGGGAGCCAGCACGCCTAACAAATGATCACTCGTCAGGTCGGCGTGGATGAGGTGGGGTAAGGCAGAGAGATCGAGCAGCTGTTCCACTGGCAAGATAAAATCTTGCACTTGCTCAAGCAGGTGCAGTGGGAGGTCATTCCATTTCTGGTGATGCACATAACACTGAGCGCGTTGCAACTCCAGGAAATCAACAAATCCATCCCAATGCATAACTGACGGTGACATCGGTATTACTGGCACCATCGAAGCCGTTGTTGAGTGCAGTGCTTTCATAAATTCCCCCATTTGCCGAGCCACACCCGTCCACATGTCAGCCGAGAGCTGGTGCCTGGTTTGACCAATACTCATACCAGGAATATATTCGAAGATCAGATACCACCATTCCGGGGTAAGCTGACCATTGGCAAGGATGGAGGGTGAAAGGATCGATAAAGGATGTTGCATGAGGAAGTGCCCCATCGTCTGCTCTACATGGAATGAAGCCGCGCCTTCGAAGAGGGGCCCGAAAAATTTCACAACGATAAAGCCGAACTGCTGTTGAACAACCTCAGCCTCCAATTCGACGATAAAAGTAGGGAAACTACCCGGTACGCCCGGAATCACCCGTTTACATCCAAACCCATGCTGTTTACAAACCTGGCGTACACATGATTCCCAGATTGCGAGGTCCATGAAGTGAGCTGAGTAGAACAGCTTATCGGAAAATAATCCTGGTGGGTTAGAGTTATCCATTGAGGATGAAAGAAAAATTGCCCCCAATTGAGATTAACTGATGCGAAGGTATTTCCCCACCAGCTCGAGAAAAACATCCTGCTCCTGGGAGGAGATGAATGCCCGGCGAGGAAGGAAACGAAAGGCGTTTTTGTTAAATCTTGCTCAGCAGCAGGTAATACTCTTTAGTGGTCACCAACTTGCCAAGTGATTCCCAATCCATATGGGTTGAGCCAAACCGGCTGGAGATCTCTACACCACTATCACTAACTTCCCAGGTAGCTTCGGTGACAAGCTGCTCATTCCGGACCGCCTCATTGGCCATGCGAGATGGTTGAATGAATAAGACGAAAATCACAAACAAAGGGGGGAGGAAGAGCCAAATCAGCTCAAAGATGGTGGGTGGTGAGCCCTGGGAGGCAACCACATAACAGATCAAGCCAAAGGCAATCGCCAAGAAGATCAAACTGACCCTGGTACCCGTACGCTGCCAAAAGAATAAACGCAGTACCTTGGCATAATCCTGCTGATTGGGACTGAATCGCACTGTAATGGATTGGCTCATGAATTACTTCCTAAGGAGAATCATTTCATTATAACCGACAGGACGGCTAAATCGGTCCGGTAGCAAATAGTATCAAAGAGAAAGCTGAGAACATGTTTTCCACATGGATTATAATAATTATGTCTAGAAGAGGAGTAATGAATGTCTGACTTACTTATCCAAGCCATGACTGCCAAACAAAGTGGGGATATCTCCCTCGCCAAACAACTGTTATCACAGGCAATCATCCAAGACCCGCACAATGAAGGCGCGTGGATGTTGATGTCGGAGGTGGTGGAAGACGTCAAAATACGGAGAAATTGCCTGGAGAGGGTTCTGGCCATTAACCCTGACAATGCTGCCGCCAATCTCGCTTTGACAAGATTGAATACTTCACCGCTTGGGCCTGTCGTTCGGGGTGAGAGAAGTAAACCACTTGATCAACCTAAGATTGAAAAGACCCCTCCATTCACCCCGCCCTTCACCTGGAATGGTGAACCGGAGCAATACCTGGCATTGGGTGATCTTACCTTCCCAGACCTGACTGGTGAGAATGCAGATCAACTACCGGAGACATCCCCCACTTTTGATTGGGCGACTGATTCGGATGAGCCCGAAAAAACTATTGAGAAATTATTTGAAGCCGTCAGTAAACCCGAGCTGGCTTCCGAACCCCCGCCAGAAAATGAACCGAACTGGTTGGATAATCTTCGAGATGAACAATCAGGAAGCATAACCGGTGATGAGCTGGAGACTAAAGATGCATGGCGGGATGAGCTGGTGGCATCAGAAGTAGAACAGCCCCAAGTCGCAGGAGCCGGAAAACCCGGATGACTTCTCAGTTAACGCTGAACCACAATTGGGCATGGAGGCTTTTGCCTCCACAGATCGACCCACAGGTGCCTCCACCGAACCTGTTTCATTGTTGTGGGATAACCCCAAAGCATCTGTGGACCGGATGGTTATCATGAGCCATAAGTCCATCATTTATGCCAACCCTATAGCCAGTGATGTTCCCCACATCATGGGCTTGTTCAATGAAAAGAAGATGGTTCGCGATTTATTGGGCGAAGATGCCGGGGTGATCAAAATGGAGAGCATTCAGCGCGTTACAATAAATCCCAAAAGGGCTAATCTGCGCATCGATTATCAACATAATGATAAGGAGACCTCCCACGAGCTTATCTTTTCAAGCCCCCAGGTACGGGATGAAGCCCTGACAGCCCTGCGGTTCAGGCTTGGCTCTGCTTACAAACAAATTAACCGCACTTACAGCCTGGGGGATAAAATTTTTTCACCCCTGTTGGTCTTGATTTTGGTGGCCATCCTGGTATGGGGCTTGATCGGTGGCGTACCCCTGCTCAATACGATCCCAAGTTTCCAATCGGGAACTATTCAAACCATCCTGTCTGGTCTGCAACAATGGGTTACTTCTATAGGAGCTTTCTACTTGATCCTGCTGGCAGGATTAATTGGACTGGTATGCGTGCTCTGGCTGGTAAACAACCTGAAGAAACCCTCCAATTTGGTGATATTTGAACGATGGTAGAGGTACACAGGGGATTTCCTTACCCTTGAGTTTGAAGGATATTTTATTTACAGCCTATAGGTTGGATCGATAAAACATAACCAGGACCATTTTCAGGATGATCCTGGTTTTTATATTAACCAAGCCTGCTAGGATCACCGGTTATCCCGCTCCCATCGCTCGAGGGCATTCTGAATGAGCTTGAGCCGGCTTGCCTGGGGGTCTTGTTTACGTTCATAATCAATTAGTCGGTCGGCTGCGGAACCATTGAAACGCACCCTGCGGAGAAGGTCCTGGTAAAGCAAATCTTCCCAACCGCGCACCCGCCATTTTTCCTTCCAATCGACGTTACCAGCTAACCTCTCATTCAGCCAACCCCCGACCACACCGGTCAGGATGGTCAGAAGACCTGCCAGAAGCACCCATGGGCTAAACAAGAAGCGGGGAGTGACTTCCACCCAATGCGTGGTAAACAGGGCTATCAATGGCAGAGTGAGAGCACCCACCAACCCACCCAATAATTTTGGGTTTTGGCGAGCCAATCCCCCCGCTACGTACCCACCCACCAGACTCCCCAGCGGTCCTGCCAGGAAAAGGACCACCTTACCCAACCCGCCCAGCGTGGATGGGCTGACGAAGCTGGCGACGATGAAATGCAAGATCAGAGCGATACCCGAGCTAATTAACACCCCAATCAGGAGAGCGCCCAGGGTCGAACCCCAAGCGGCTTTGGTGGTTTCAGTGGTGGTTGGTAGAGTTTCTTCGTCTTCAGGGTACATAGTCTGACCGCACTCCGGGCAGCGGGTCATCTCCGGGTAGATTTTGGCACCGCAGTTGGGGCACTCGAAGGTGTTTTCGTCCATATCCCAATGATAGCGTGAATTGTGTGGACAGGCAATGGAAGAGAGACGGTTAGCAATCAAGTCAGTCAGTAAACGGATAGGTCAGCCGACACCTGGCCCTGTTGTCAGCCCACTTTTGCCTTGAATGCAATGTCAACTGATGCAACCATCGCTCCTATTGACCTTTAATGAGTCAAACGTAAAATTGCCTATTGACTCTTCTCTAATTCGGTCTATAATTTTAGATGTATTGACATCTAGTTGTCTTGTCATCTAATAATCACGCTAAGACATCCGATGATCGAACCCAAAGAACTGTTCAAAATTAATCGCCTGGACAAAGCCCCACTGTACGACCTGATCGAACAAAACGTACGTGAGCTTATCCTGCGTGGTCAGCTAATCACGGGTGAGACCGTACCCTCGGAGTGGGAGCTGGCTGACCTATATGGCGTCTCTCGACTAACGGTGCGTACTGCCCTGGATAACCTGACCAGACAGGGGTGGCTGATCCGCCGGCACGGTGTGGGAACCTTTGTGGCTCACCCCAACGTCACTGAGATTTCACCCAGCAAGCTTAGCTTCACCGAACAGATGCGTGCCATTGGCAGAAAACCTAGCAGCCGCCTGATCTCGCTACAGGTTGTTGAAGCTGATGCTGAAGTGGCAAATATGCTCAAGCTGGAACTGGGCGAACTGGTGGTTGAGATTGTGCGCGTGCGCCTGGCAGATGGAGAACCCATTTTACTGGAGACAAGCTACCTTTCCCAGAAGCGCTTCCCTGGTCTTGAGCATGCAACCGAGCTGACCTCCAGCTCGCTTTATGAGTGGCTGGCTACTAAATATCAGACCAACGTGACGATGATGGACCAGACCCTCGAGCCCGTGCTACTCAAAGAAATCCAAGCCCAACACCTGGAGACCCAACCTGGCACACCAGCCATGCTCAGCAAGGTGTTAGCCTATACCAATGAAGCTGAGCCAATCGAGTTTTCATGGTCGGTGACACGCGGGGATCAATGCCATTTCTATTTCAGCTTCCGTCGTGGAGAGGAATGCAGCTGACCCAGCGATGACCCAAATTTCTTCTAGTCCCATTCGGCCTGCCGTTCTGGTCAAGCTGCCTGATTTATTACGACGATTGCATGGCGGTCTCATCGTTTCTTGCCAGGCGGAGGCAAAAGAACCGCTGCATGGCTCAGAACATATGGCTGCCATGGCAGTGGCCGCGGCTGAGGGCGGAGCAGTCGGCATCCGCGCCAATACCCCCCAGGATGTTGCTGCCATACGCCGTGCTGTCTCCCTACCCATCATCGGTATCTACAAGCTGGATGTGCCCGGATTCGCAGTGCGCGTCACTCCTACGGTGGAATCAGCGCTTCAAGTAGCACAAGCTGGGGCGGATATTATTGCCCTTGATAGTACTGCCCGCCCCCATCCCGATGGTCTCAACCTGCTCAAACGCATCCGCTTGGTCCATGAACAGACCGGTTGCCCGGTGATGGCAGATATCTCCAACTACAATGAAGGGGTGATGGCCGAGCAAGCGGGGGCGGACATCGTAGCGACCACCCTCTCTGGTTATACAGAAGCATCGCCTGCTCAAGACTCTCCTGATTTTGAGCTGCTGCAAAAATTGGTTGCTTCACTAAAAGTGCCGGTGGTCGCTGAAGGACGCATTGCCACCCCCGAGCAAGCCATCCATGCCCTAACATTGGGTGCTTTCGCGGTGGTGGTTGGCAGTGCCATCACCCGCCCACAATGGATCACCACTAAGTTCGTGCAAAGGATGGCAAATCCATGAAACCAGTGATCGCACTGCTTCCGATGGATGATCGACCAGTAAATTATGACTATCCAACTTATCTGGCTCGCCTGGCGGGATATACGCTGCACCTACCACCCCGTGATTGGTTGGGTAATCCCTGGAGAGAGTCGCAGCATATGCGCCTGGTCGACTGGCTGATAAAAGAGGCGGAATCTGCCGATGTGCTGATCATTGCGCTGGATACGCTGGCATACGGAGGTTTGATCCCCTCACGTACCTCACGTGAGCCGCTTGAAAGTGTTCTCGATCGAATGTCGGTATTAAGAAAGTCAAAGCTGACCGACCCCAACTACCCATCCTTGCCTCCAGCGTGATCCTGCGCATCTCGCGCGCTAATTCCAGTGAGGAGGAAAAAGATTATTGGGCCAAATATGGCAGTGCCATGTTCCGCCTATCTTATTTGGAGCATAAGATCAGTCTGGGAGAAGCCTCTCGACAGGAGCTAGCGGAAAGGTCTGAACTATTTAAACACATACCCCGTGATATTTATGAAGATTATCTGGCCGGTAGGCAACGCAATCATCAGGTCAATCTGAGGATGATCGACTGGCTGGCGGAAGGTATCTTTGATTACCTGTTGTTACCTCAGGATGACACTGCAGATTATGGCTGGAACATCGCCGAGGCACGCACATTACAAGCCATCCTGCGCAGGAGAAACTTGACAGATCGAGCCATCACCTATCCCGGTGCAGATGAGATTGGCAGCCTTTTACTGGCCAGTGCAGTCTGCAAACAAGCGGGATTCAAGCCACGCATTTATCCACGTTATTCCAGCATCCTTTCATCATCGGTAATCACATCTTATGAGGATCGCCCTATCCATGAGCTGGTCAAAGCACATCTGGCACCCATAGGTGGCACACTTACCCTCATACCAGAGGAAGCTGACCTGGTTCTCTTCCTAAATGCACCCGCCCATACTCAAGGTGAAGCCAGTTACCAGTGGCTTGCCTGGAATGGGCAGGAAGCTCTGAAGGCTGATCCACCTGCCAGCCTGCAGCTCTACGTGGAAGAGGTAAAGGCAGACCCAATTTACCAGATCACGCGTCGTGAGATGGAAACCCCTGAGCGCAGCCCGGAGGAGCTGGTGCGGGCGATATTGGTGGAGCTCGAAAGAAAGCGTCCGGTGGCCTTGGCCGATGTGGCCTTCGTTAACGGCTCCGACCTGGTTCTGGGCAATTTACTTATGCAGCATCCAGAAAGCACACACCTTACGGCTTATGCGGGTTGGAATACAGCCGGAAACACACTAGGTACCGTCTTGGCACAGGCTGTGTTACGCCTGTTGGCGAAACGAAATGGAGATGTTCCAGAGCAAACACGCGCCCATTTCGAGTTCCTTTTTCTGCGCTTCTTGGACGATTATTTTTATCAGGCGCGTGAACGAAGCTTGTGTTTACTGGAAGACTTGCCAGCCTTGGATATTCAACCCAGCATGGAACGTCTACCTTCACCTTCAGTTAAGAAGGTGGAGAAGCGTGTGCGGGACCGCCTGCTTTTGGCAGCCCATGAACTGGAAAGGTTTTTTATCGACGCTGGGGTTGTGAAGGGCGTGAAAGTGGAGCATATTTACCTGCCATGGCAGAGGATGTTCGAGGTGGGTTTTGAAGTACACGTCAGTCTACATTAAATGCAAAGAGAGGGATTCTTGATGAAACTTTCACCAGCAAAACTCAAAGGCACCTATTTCTCCACCCAAAAGGGGCGCTTCGTCCCTGTGGGAGCACACTGGGTGCCTGCCGAGGCGGCCCTGGAATGGACTCAGCAATGGGATAAAGCCAGCATTGAGGCTGACTTTGCCAAGATGCGAGAGCTGGGCTTCAATACCGTACGTTTCGACTTGTTTTGGGCCTGGTTCGAGCCCCGCCCAGGAGATTACAATCCTGAAGCTTTCGCTCAATTCGATTTTCTGGTGAAGATGGCACATCGCTACCAGATCTACCTGCACCCGGCATTATTCATTGGCGGCGAAGTGGGTGAAGCCTATTGGGATGTACCCTGGAGGCACGGGCGTCATCCACATGCTGACCCCGAGATGCTGCGCCTTGAGACCGATCACGCAGCCGAGCTCGCCCGGCGTTATCGAGGTGAACCTGCCATACTCGCCTGGGATCTTACCGATGAGCCACCATTCTGGATTGTCTCTGGGCAGACCACAGATGCCATGGCAATCAATTGGACGCGTTTGATCGCTGGTGCTATCCGCCGGAATGATCCCGGCCGACCACTGGTTGTCGGCATCTCGATGGATGACCTGTCACATGGTCCATTCCGACCTGATCTCATATCTGCAGAGGTGGATTTCTTCTCGGCGCATCCTTATTCCATTTATGAGCCAGGGCTGTTCCCAGATCCGATGCTCTCTACGCGTGGCACCTACTGCGGTACCTTGCAGACTCTGCTCGGAGCCGGGGCAGGTCACCCGGTGATGATCCACGAGCTGGGTGCTTCCTCGGCTCAATATACCCCCGAACGCATCGCGGCCTTTGACCGGACGACCATGTATTCTTCCTTGGCTGCGGGCGCCAATGGATTCCTGTTATGGTGCTATACCGATGCGGCACCAGAGACCTACAAGAGAGCACCTTATCTGCGTGCCCCTCATGAAACCCAGTTTGGGCTCACCACCTGGGACCGTCAGGACCGTCCGCAGGGTGTGGAGCTGCGCAATTTCAGCCAAATCCTCCAGCAGATGGATTTGACCGATCTCGAACCTGAACCGGCCACGGCTGGAGTAATCGTCCCACATGAATGGTCCAAACCACATGGTGATTTCTCTCGTCTGGGTTTGAATGTTAATAGCGTCATCCCTTACGTCTCCACACAGGATGGCGGGGCTGTAGTGGGAGGCAGTGAACATGAGCAAGGCGAGTTAAACCGTTGGCTCGTGGGTGCCTGGCTCAGCACGCTCATTTTAGCCAGGCAAGCCGGGTTGAAGATTGGATTCCCGCGCGAATACACAAACTGGCAGGATACACCCATGCTGTTCCTGCCTTCCCCACTAACCAGCACTTCAGATAACCTCGTGCATGTGCACACGAGCTTTTGGGAAACAGTAAGAGCCTATGTCAAGCTGGGTGGGTCAATCTATGCCTCCCTTTGTGCTGACGTTGCCATACCAGAGATGGAAGATCTGTTTGGTGCACGCCTGGCAGACCATGCACCTGCCGGTGAAGTCACCCTTAAAGTGATAACTGCATTGGGTGACTTGCAGCCGGGTGAGACCTTTCAATACCAGGCTGATTGCACTAATCCAAAATTATGGGCGGCGACGCTGGATATCAAAGGTGGGCAGGTTATCGCTATCGACCAGGATGGCAGGCCTGCACTCGTTATCCATCAATATGGGAAAGGTAAAACGATGCTGTGCAGCTACCCTCTGGAATGCTACCTGGCACTGAAGCCATCTGCTTTTGAAGGGCAGGAAGACACTTACCGGCTATACCAGGCATTCAGCCAATGGGTGGGCTTGGATGCGCTATTCAAAACCGACCATCCTATGGTGGAAGTGGCTGCATTGGCTGGATCTCAACGTGGTTATGCCATTTTGGCCAATCATAGCTCACAAGCATTGGATGTTAGAGTTACTGCTCAGCACTCGATTAAGCGAGCACGCCAGGTCATCCCATCTGGCTTTACGGAGATAAAGGTAAACCGCCGGGGTTGGCAAATTACGCTAGATGGATTTAGCGGAGCGGTTGTGGAATGGTTTTTATAAGCCGAAAGGAGGAATTTCAATAAACATTATCGACCAAACATAAGTGAAAGAATTATTTAACCCATCTATCCAATTTGAGGAAAGGAGAAGCTATGTATATTAAGAAAGTACTGTTCAGTCTGGTAATCATCCTGGGGTTGTTGCTCAGCGCCTGTGGCGGTGCCACACCCCAACCAGCCGCTTCACAGGCTCCCGTTGCCACGGAAGCCCCAGCTCAACCCGTGACCATCACCGTTTGGGACTATTACGGTGAAGCCACACCTGTCAAGCCGTTGATTGAGCCCTTCCAGGCTGCCCATCCCAACATCACGGTTAAATATGAAGCCATTGATTGGGATACCATGATGGTAAACCTCAATGTCGTATTGACCGGTGGGGAGGTTCCGGATGTGGCCACCGTGGACTTGACCTGGGTCCCGAAATATGCCGCAGAGGGGGCATTCACCGACCTGAAACCTCTCTCGGGTGGGATGCTCAACGGCGTGGCGTGGGACCAGGCCTACACAGCGGGAGCCTTGAAGGCCATCACCTATAATGACCAGATCATCTCTGCCTTGTATGACTTCGATGTGTATGCCCTGTATTACCGGGCCGACCTGTTAGAGGCAAAGGGTTTACAGGTGCCCACCACCTGGGATGAGCTGATGACCGTCGCTGAGGCATTACATGAAGGTGAACAGTATTATTACGAGTTTGACGCTGATACCTTCCATGGCTCACAATGGATCTACGAGAATGGGGGAACACTGCTTTCAGCGGATTATAAAACTGTGATGTTCAACTCTCCAGAAGCCGTGGAGGGCATTACCTTCGATTACAGCCTGTTGCAAAGTGGCGCTGCGATCAACTGGACCGAAGACGAGGGAGAGCGCATCCAGGGTGTTAAGGATGGGCGTCTCGCCATGTTCTCGGATGGCCCCTATTACATGGGTATTATGAAGAGTGCCGCCCCTGAAATGGCAGGACAGTGGCGGGTGGCACAACACCCCTTTAACAAGCAGCCCGGATCCTACCTGGGTGGAACGGTTCTCGCTATCCCCGCCAAATCCACGCAGCAGGAAGCAGCATGGGAATTCGTCCAGTATGCTATGGAAGTTCAAAACCAAGTTGGCGTTTACAAGCTGGCTGGGGCTGCCCCAGCATTGACTGCGGCCCTCTCCAGCTCGGACGTGAATGTGGCAGATCCCTATTTCGGTGGCCAGCAGGCTTTTGCAGTCTTCCTGCAGAGCCTGGAAACCGCTATCCCATTCCCTTATGTGCGCCAGTGGGATGAAATCGATTCTGCCTTCATCAATGCTATGCAGCAAATTGCCCTTGGGCAGCTGAACGTCCAGGATGCACTGGATGAGGCTGCTGTAACTGTTCAGGATGTGTTGAGCAAGTAAATATATTCCATGTAGACCCTAAGGGTACCTACTACCCTTAGGGTCTGCCTTGTTTTAATGGTATTTGGCCAACAGGTCAGAAAGGATACTCATGACCGCCATTCCACTCTCACGCAGGCTCACCCGCTCGATGCACAGATACACCGTGCCCTACTTGTTCATTGCTGTCCCGGCACTCTCGCTGATCGTGTTCCTGTTTATCCCCATGATCGTCTCATTGTGGTGGAGCCTTAACGATTACAGCGGTATACAGGCAGCCAAATTCGTAGGCTTGAACAACTATATTGAGCTCCTGACCGGCGATAAAATCTTTATTAAGACCCTGGTGAATACCACGCTTTTCGTCCTGCTGGGGATGAGCATCGGTCCCACGTT
Source organism: uncultured Chloroflexia bacterium (assembly GCA_963828845.1). Classification (GTDB taxonomy): domain Bacteria; phylum Chloroflexota; class Anaerolineae; order Anaerolineales; family UBA4823; genus FEB-25. The sequence goes on along the minus strand of CAWHGE010000004.1, from coordinate 6,315 downwards.
GGGTTTATTGACTGCATTGATGCTCAATCAGAATGTGCGCTTTCGTTCACTCTTCCGCACCGCCTATTACCTGCCTGTGATGACCTCCCTGGTGGTGGTGGCAACCATCTGGGTGATGTTATATAACCGCAACGGGCTGTTTAATATTGTGCTGCAGGGGATTGGCTTGCCAAAGATCGGTTGGCTCTCCGACCCCCATTATTCCTTGTTCTCCATTGTGCTGGCCAGTGTGTGGCAAGGATTTGGCTTCGAGACGGTAGTTTTTCTAGCGGCGCTGCAATCCATCCCACGCGAGCTGTATGAAGCCGCCATGATCGATGGAGCCAACTCTTGGGCACAGTTCCGTTACATCACACTGCCCTCCCTGCGGCCTGTCATTTTGTTTGTGTATATTATCGGCATCATTGGCAGTTACCAGGTTTTCGACCAGATCTATGTGATGAGCTCCGGCGGACCTGTCTATAGCACCTCGACCATCGTGTATTACCTGTTCACCAAGTTCAGGGACCTACATCTGGGATACGCTTCCGCCATTGCCTACATTCTATTTGCCATCCTGGTGGTGTTCTCCTATCTCCAGATGCGCTTCTCACGCGAGCGGGCTTAGGAGGTGCGACATGACTGTGCATGCTAAGAATTTCCGCTATTCCTTCGGCCGCTTTTTGCTCTACGCGGTGCTGATCATCAGCTCGATCTTAATGATCATCCCGTTCTACTGGTCGGTGGGCACATCCCTCAAATTGGAGCAATATGTATTTAGCAGCCCTCCCCAATGGATCCCCAGCCCAATCACTTTGGCGAATTACATCCATGTGCTCACACGCATCCCCTTCTTACGCTACTTTGCCAACAGTGTCGTAGTGTCGCTTGTCACTACGCTGGGGCATGTGTTCTTCGACACCCTGGCAGCTTACGCCTTCGCCAAGCTCACTTTTCCCGGACGCGATAAAATCTTCTTCATCATGCTGCTGGCGTTGATGGTGCCTTTCCAGGTAAACCTTATCCCGCTATATAAGATCATGGCGACCCTGCACTGGACTGACACCTATCTGGCGCTGATCGTTCCCAACCTGACGAGCATCTTTGGCATCTTCTTGATGCGCCAGTTCATGATGACTATTCCCAATGAGCTCCTCGATGCCGCCCGTATTGATGGGTGCAGCGAGTTCGGCGTCTTCCGGAAGGTGGCCTTACCGCTGGCTTTACCGGGCATTGCCACGCTAATTATTTTCACCTTCATGGGCACCTGGAATGACTTCCTGTGGCCGCGCATCGTCACCAAAACCGAAAGTTTATACACACTGCCCGTTGGGTTAGCACAGCTGCAGATGAAAAACACCTCCAATGTAGCCCAAATCATGGCTGGCACTGTGCTCACTGCACTGCCTATGATCATCGTCTTCCTGTTCATGCAACGCCAATTTATTGAGGGTATGACCGCCGGAGCGCTAAAAGAATGATAGGTGCTCTCGACATCGGCGGTACCAAGATCGCGGCTGGCATGGTGGATGAAGACGGTCATGTTTTGGCATCCATGTCTTGCCCCACTGACCCTGCTGCTGGGCTGGATGATGCTGTCCAGCGGATGGTAGATATGTTACGTCAAACTGCTCGGGAGGCTGGTAAGACACTTACAGGTATAGGAATCGGGTGCACTGGTCCGGTTTTCCCCGAGCTTGGTACACTCGGGAAAGTGGAATTCATGCCCAGCTGGGAGGGCGCCAACCTTGTCAAAATCCTTTCAGCCTACATGGGGGTTAGCGTGGCGATCGAGAATGACGCGGATGCCGCTGCGCTTGGTGAGTGGGCTTGGGGTGCGGGTAGAAATACGCAAAACTTCCTCCTGGTTACCGTTGGCACAGGCATCGGCGCCGGATTGGTGCTTAATGGGCAGCTTTACCGCGGCGTCAGCTCTGCCCATCCGGAGATTGGTCATCATGTCATTGACCCCACGGGACCACTGTGTTTCTGCGGGGCACATGGCTGTTGGGAAAGCCTGTCCAGTGGGCCAGCCCTCGAGCGCTGGGCACAGGTGCAGCACCCACGAACCCAAACCCTATCAGCTCGTGAGATATGCGAGCTAGCTGAACAGGGAGAGCCTTACGCCCTGGCTGCAGTCCAGCACACCGCCCGTTATTTTGCACTCGGCCTGGCTAACATGGTCACGCTCTTCGTCCCTGAGTGCATTGCCCTGGGTGGAGGGCCGATGCAAGCCTATCCCCTGTTCAAGGACGCGGTTGAAACCACCATTCAAACCAATTGCGGTCTCGTACCGCATGAGAAAGTACGAGTTGTTCCGGTAGCCCTGGGTGCTCAGAGTGGATTGATTGGTGCAGCTCGAGTATGGATCAGCCGCTATGGCAAATCCTAACTATTGAATATCGTGTACATCACACAAATTGCCTTCTACTTATTACCTCTGCCAAAATAATGACCACATCCTACATGCATGACCTGCTCGACCAACCAACGGCCTTACAAGCGACCCTCGATGGATTGAGCCAGGCATCCCCCCTCACCACCATACTCAATCAGCTAAAATCGGGGAAGTACCAGCGAGTGATTCTTACCGGGATGGGCTCGTCTTATCACGGACTGTACCCGCTGCAGCTTCGGTTGTTCACATTACCCATTGGGATCATCCGGCTGGAGACTGCGGAGCTGATCCATTATGCTCGTGAGCTTATCGATCCAACCAATTTAATCGTAGCGGTCTCGCAATCGGGTCAGAGCGCTGAAGTGGTACAGCTGCTTGAGCTCGCCGCCAAACGCGTAACCCTGATTGGGGTAACCAACACGCCCGAGAGCGCCCTGGCTGAACAAGCCAGCCTGACAATCCTGATGCGCGCCGGGGAGGAAGCCACGGTCTCCTGTAAGACGTATATTTCAACGCTGGCAGCCCTCACCTGGCTGGGCGACCAGCTGCTAGGCGTACAGACACATTTCTCTGCTCTGGCTGGAGTGCCCCACAAGATAGCTGAGTACTGGGCTGGATGGCAGGCTTCCGTTGAGATACTACGTCAGAGATTAGCTGGTGTGCAACAGTTATTCCTGCTCGGCAGGGGCAATTCACTGGCGGCAGCCTGCACGGGGGCTCTGATCATCAAGGAAGCAGCCCGTTTTAGCGCGGAGGGGATGAACAGTGCCGCCTTCCGCCACGGTCCACTTGAGCTCATCTCACCGCATACCTTTGCATTGGTATATCAAGGCGCTGATGTCACCTCCCCACTTAACGCCAAATTAGCTCAGGATATCCTGGCTGCCGGGGGGTTGGCCGAACCTGTCGGTATGGGAAAAGGTCCACCACCGTTCCACCTTCCAATTTGCCCCCTCCCAGCCTTGCCCATCCTGGAGATCCTTACCGCCCAGATGCTTAGCCTGGCATTAGCAGATATCCAGGGAATCGAAGCTGGAAAATTTGTTCACGCCAGCAAGGTAACCGCCATAGAGTAAGTTTGGGTGAGGAAGGTAAGCATATACACGTTATAGTAAAGATATATCTTCCAACACTGTTATACAGATACGGTATCAATTTCAGGTTAAAACAGTCAGCCTCCCGAGGTTTCAATGCCCCGGGAGGCTACTCGATTAAGATATTCACTTTTATTCAAAGCGATCTTAAATCCCGTAAATCTGAAGATCTATCATTGATTGGTTACTTACCTATAATCTCTCCATCGGGTGAGAGTACATACCAAACACTACCGACACCTTGCCCGGAGGTATCTCCAGCTTTGGTATCCTTTATAAAGTAGTATAACGGCATGTGATTGTAGGTGACGATTCTGGTTCCGTCCGCTAAAACAGCTGACCCAATCTTTGAATCATCAACACCTGGACCCAATGTAGGACTGCTTTGGGTAAGTAGTGGCGGCCAATTGGCCAAACAGCCCGCATTGCAATTGCTTTGATCAGGTCCATCTTTGGTATAAATGTACAACGTCATACCCTTACCATCCACCAGGATTTGGCCGAGCGTTGGATCAGAAGCAACATTGATGGTCGGCTCAGTTATTGTCACCGCAGGCGCCGCAGTTGGAGTGGCCACGCTTGGGGTATCAACAGGTGTCCCGTCTGGAGAGACGACAAACCAGACGCTGCCGACATTTTCACCAGATATTTGGCCCGGCTTAGTATCTTTGATGAAGTAGTATAACGGCATATGGTCGTAGGTGACAATCTTGGCGCCATCAGCAAGCGTGGCTGTGCCGATTAACGACGCATCGACGCCCGGACCTACCTTCGTCGTGCCCGATGTCACCAGAGCTGGCCAATTTGCCAGACATTTAGCATCACAGTTGCTTTGATCAGGCCCGTCTTTCGTGAAAACATACAGGGCCATCCCCTTACTATCCACCAGGTACTTTCCCAGGGTAGGATCGGTTGCAACGTCGATGGTAACTGTTGACGCTGATGATACTGCCTGCGTAGTTGCTGGTTGGGTTACCGAAGCGGTGGTGGCAGGAGTGGCAGCTGACATACAAGCTGCCAGCAGCAGTGACATTGTTGCCAGAATGCTGATCAGCATGGCTGGCTTCATAATTTTATTGGATATATACTGGTAACGCATAATTACTTTCCTCCTATTGAATTTTGAACATCTAAATAAATATACGTAATATGATAATTATTGGATGTATTTCCGAGAAAAAAAATACTGCGGAGATTTTCTCCGCAGTATGTCTGCTAGTGAGGTAGATCACCACCCAGAACTTTGGCACCGGTCGGCCCTGGGCTACCCCCTGTTGGCTCAATGGTAATACCAATGGAATCGAATTGCGCCAGCGGTGAAGCCGCATGTAATTCCAGTGAAGCATAGCCATCGGGATTGACGGAGAATACTCCACCGCTGGTACGCTCGCCACCTTTGATCAGCCAAACCTGGTACTGCTTGCTAGGATCCAGGGTCGCCAGATTATCCACCACCAGGGTGCCATACTTGCCATTCGGGTCCATGATCATTGTACCCACCGCACCTGGAGAATTTTGAGTGTTGGCCAAAGCAACCAACTGCATAGATGTGCTCGCCTGGCGATTGGCCAGGTTAAGCTGGCGCCAGATCAGCAAATCGCTTAATACCATTACCACGATCAAAGCTAAAACCAAAGCGGGCATGCGTGTGCGTAGCAGACCTTTCTCAATCTTTGCCAGAATGTAAGCTGGCTGGGGCTTGAAAGCTTCACCTGATGTGAATGTATGGATTTCATCAGCCTTGATCTTAACCTCAGGTGGTGGAGTGGTTTGCACCAAGGCCAGTAGGTAATTCATCCGCAACCTGCTGGATGCGCATCCAATTCCGCCTGACAGGTTGGGCATTTGCCAGGTGTTCAGCCACTCTATCCTTTTCGTCATCAGTCAAAGCGTCCAGTACAAAAGCCGGTAAGTAAATCGATGACGTGACTTTCAACCTCCATCGACATGCTCCATTGCTCCTAAACTACATACGTAATATCCTTCCCCATAGATTTCTAAATCACCTGCTCATCCTGCAAAAGTGAGCGCAATCTTTTGCATACCCAGGCGGATGCGGTTTTAACCGTCGCCGAGAGGCTCACCCAGGGCAGCCGCGATCTCCGGATGCGACAGCCCCTGGAAGAATGCCATTCCGAGCGCGAGTTTCTGTTCTGTTGGGAGCTGTGCTACAGCCCAGCGGATGCGCTGTTGACGCTGTGCCAGGTCCACCTCCCATTCTACGTTCTGTCCGTCAGGCAGGTCAATCGCTTCTGCTTCCTGCCAGGTTAGCTGCAGGTCCTCACGGTGGGAGCGAGTCTGGCGGAACAAATCGATCGACCGGTGACGGGCAATGCTCGCTCAGCCAGTTGACCACGCGTCCTTGCTCGGCGTTATAGGTGCTTGCTTTATCCCACACCCGCACGAACACATCCTGGGTCACTTCATCGGCGCGTTCAGGGTCTCCCAGGGTGTTCAATGCCACACTGTACACCAACCGGCTGTAACGGTCGTAGAGCTCGCTCAAGGCAGCTTCCTGAGAGCGGGCAATCAGGCGTAGGAGGGTTTCGTCGTTAAGACGGGCGTAATCCATGGTATGAAATATTAAGAATAAGACCTATGGGGTGATTACCCCCAAGTGCAAGTGTAGTTTGGTGAGGGGGAAAAGTCAAGGGATTGATTATGAAGGCATTCAGGGGTTACGAGGGACAAGTATTGCGGAGAGGAGACAGGATAACAAAAGTCAAGTAGGATGCCTGGAGGACTAACGCATAATATCGATGCTTGCTTTATAAAAATGATCGCCCAAAAGGGAATACTTCAAACTGATCGGTTAATCAACCATCATTTTGAAGCGATACGTGG
>CAWHGE010000003.1:0-72700 GCA_963828845.1 uncultured Chloroflexia bacterium | reverse complement strand
CACCCCTACGCGATTTAAACATTTTCTGGTAAGATGCGCGTGTGAGTAAAACAGATCTCGAATCATTTTCGAAAGAAGAATTAATCCAACTGATTTTAATGCTTCAAGATGAGATTGAAGCGTTGAAATTAAAATTCGAGAAGAACCAAAAGCCACCCACTTCTTCAAAGAACTCCTCTCAACCACCATCGCGTGATCAAAAAGGCAACTTACCAACCAATCGACGAAAACATCGGCATGGACCACCCATCGGACATGAAAAGCATGTGCGTAAGTTTATTGCCCAACCTGATCAGACCATTGAGCTACGTGCAAAGTCATGTTGTGAATGTCATACCGATTTGAGCAACAAAACCGGTCGTTTGGTGAATGTGAATCAGGTTACCGAGCTGCCTCAAGCGCCAGCCCAAGTAATTGAAGTACGGCAGTACGCTGTGACCTGTCCGGAATGTGGTGCATCGCACATTGAAGAACCACCCGCCGGGTTGGAGATGAACCGGGCATTTGGCAGTCGCTTGGAAGCGACGGTGGTGTACTACCGACAAGAACAGCATATGAGCTATGCTCGCACTCAAAAAGCATTGCTTGACCTTCATCAGGTGGAGATCAGCCAGGGTGGGATCGATGAGATCATGAAACGAGCTGGTAAGTGGGCAGCGGGTAAGATAGAGCAGATCCAGAATAAGGTCTGCCAAAGCAAGGTGATGCATTGTGATGAGACCAGTAACCGGATCGATGGCGCTAATGCCTGGGAATGGGTTTTCTGTACTTTGACGAGTGTCTTGCATGTCATCCGACGAAACCGCAGCGCAGAAGTAATCCGAGATATCATGGGTGAAACCCAAGCCGAAGTATGGGTGAGCGATTGTTATGCGGGACAGTTGAAAGCACCAGCCATGCGACGTCAGCTGTGTATGGCTCATCAAATGCGTGCCTTGCAGCACGTTGTGGATGCCCAGCCTCGTTTCACCTGGGCAAAAGCCATGCAGGCTCTCTTTCGGTACGCCATTAATCTACATCACCAACGTGACCAGTTATCTCCTGAACAGTATGAGACAAAAGTAGCCCGAGTTGAGCGTACCTGTAACCGCCTGCTGCAACAAGATTTAGCGCCACCCGAAGCTCAAAAATTACAGCGCCGTTATCGTAAATATCGCTCATGCCTGTTTGTGTTCTTGTATCGGACCGATGTTGAACCAACTAATAATGTTGCTGAACGGGCTTTACGTCACTCGGTTGTCCATCGTAAGGTTACTGGAGGATTTCGCTCCCAGTGGGGCACAAAGACCTATGCAGCATTGGCTTCGGTCATTGATACGGCAGAATTGAATGGAATGCGATCGTTTAGCGATGCGATACTGTCCCTTTTTGGACCGCCTTCCCTCCCAATTCCCGTATCTGGTGAGTAGTTACCCTTGTGGAATAGAACAAATGTGCTATAATACAAGGTAACTACTCACCACTCATTCTTGTTTTTACTGTCTCTAAGCTGTTCCCTGTGAATAGATAAATCGAAACTGCTCATGTTGTAGGGAACGTCCCCGCTGGTTTACCGGGAATGAGAATGGATTTTTACCCGATTGACCATTATGCTTTGTTGCTATTGCGATCAGTGGTTTTTGCGAAGAAGCAATCTTCACAGACATGACAGATCAATTGTGGATGGAAAGTCTGTTAATCAATCTTGAATTAGGAAGATTGCCACGACCAGCCAGCAAAGTACGCTGGAACGCTGGTCTCGCAATGACAGAATCCTAATTTCATCCAAAGAGAACTACTCAAGGTGGTGAGTAATTACATATGTAATTACTCACCGCTTCAGCTCCAATAATTCCTAATTCATATGCGGAGCGGGCAGAATTATTGCCATAGAGTTCTTGATGAATTGAAAAAAATTCAAACACGTTTAAATCAGGGAATCCAGTGACCATCCACGAATAAAGTGCGAAAAGAACCCACGCTCTACCACGAATACTGGAATCACCCTCACCCTACCATCTCCCTGAAAAGGGAGATGGGAACGAGGTATGGGTGAGTAGTTACATATCAAGGGTGGTTTTTTGCCTGCAGTATCGTGAGTGTACCTTGGTAAGCGTAGCGAAGCAAGCGGCTTCACGAGCGATGTAGAGCGTTACTTCAATGACTTGATTCTTCCTCCTTCGATATCATGTGAGCAATTCATTCCTCTTCGTTTTCTTTGAGGACCAATCCTGAGGGCATTCTGATTGTGCTTTAAGTGCTGATCCTTGGGCTGCTTATCACTATATATGGCGGTCGATGCGTGGTAACCCCCATATATAGACGCCTCCGTCGAGACCACCGTCACCTGCCGTGGTTTAAGGTGGTGCCGCTTGCCGGCGGATTCGAACCCACAACCGTCTGAACCGAAGTTCGCCTTGGGGTTTTGTACTGTGTGTATGTGGGGGTATATAGAGTATTATTCGACTAAAAATCGATACAAATGCTACATTTTGGTGTACTGTTTGTACCTGGTTCACTGCGGTTGCAGTAAGGTTGCAGTAAAACCAATGACTGTCCTCAATCCATCAATAATCCTAAATTATCTTATACCGACAAGGAAAGGCGACCTGCATTTCTATCCAGAAAGGAGAACTGCCATTATTACTCAGCTCTAGATAGCTCTAGGTATATTAATGAAACTATTAATCAACAGAATAGAAAAGGAGAAATCTTGTATGTATAAAACAATAGATGATCACGATAATGTAGCAAATATCAACCGTTTACTGAAGGCAAAGGAAGTAGCTGAGTTGTTAAATATCAATCGCAGTTTTGCCTATCTATTAATAAACACAAGCCAAATCCCTACAGTAAGGTTTGGACGGGCATGTCGGATCAGGCCTCCAAGACCTGGCTGATTACATCGAAAAGAATACTCAGGGGTAGATAGTCAATAACCAGGGAATGAAGTAAGGGAAGGCAGCCTGTGGTCCTGCCCAGCGTGGCGGAGAAAACATTGCTTTGATTGACAGGAAACTGGAAGTGATATATATTAATAGAGAGTTAATATTATCTCCGTGTATCCTAGAAAGCTAAATAGCGAATCAGGACACTTGCTGGTCCTGGTGAACCGCACCTTCAAGATGTAATCATGCAGGAAGATGCCACCCGCCTTACGCTAAGAAAATCCGGGCATAATAGGGTGATTTTGAACCCTGGGGTGGTCGAGCAATATATTCAACATGGGTCTGAAAACTTGGCTGGAGCTAGTAGATTTTTCAATGCTAATCTCGAGCAGTTTTTAGAATTTATTTTCACGGCTTGATCTGCTTTTCTGTGGAAGCCCTGGATACAGACATAAATCAAGTTGACAACCTCCTTACAAAAAAGCAAAGTCTTTTTTCATTAAATTCCTTATAATAATTAAAAGTCCATTTTATTATCTGCATTCTTTCTCTTTTGATTACTACCCTGGATATAGGAGGGTAAAATGAAAAATAAACTATTTTCATTGATCGGCTTGACACTGGTCTTTTCCTTGGTCGCTGCACCGGTATTGGCGCAAGACATGAGCGCCACCAACTCTCCCGCAACCGAACTGGCTGAGCATGTCCCCGGAGAATTGCTGATCCGCTTCTCTCCCGGGTTAGATTCCGCCCAGCGCGCTGAGAAAATGGCAGCGATGGGCGTATCGCATAAGCGGGAGATTTCAGACATCGGCGTGCACCTGGTTAAAATTGCCACCCGGGTTGTCGGTCGAGCAGGCGCTTGCGCGTTTCAACCGCATGCCCAATATCGATTTTGCCGAGCCGAATTACATTTTGCATATTGCTGCTGATTCACCGGTCGAGGTCGTCGACCAGTGGGCGCTCAATAAGATGCGCGTTCCGCAGGCCTGGGATACATTGGGTACCGGTGAGAAGAACGAAGTTCTGATCGCCACGGTCGATACCGGCATCGATAGAAACCGCAGTGATCTAGGCTCGCGCATCTGGTACTTCCCAGATGAAATCGCAGACAACGGGATCGATGACGATGGAAACGGCTATATCGACGATACCTGGGGCTGGGACTTCGTCAACAACGACAACGATCCCATCGATGACAATATGCACGGAACAGCGGTCTCCGGCGTGATGGTAGCGGTCCAGGATGGCGCTGGAGTGGCTGGCGTGTGCCCCTGGTGCCGGGTCATGGCGGTCAAGGTAATGAACAGCCAGGGCAGTGGAACGCTGGACGTCGTCGCCAGCGGTATCACCTATGCAGCAGATAACGGGGCGCGCGTGATCAACCTCAGCCTGGGGGCAACGGCAGGCGCCCAGACCCTGGAAGATGCTGTCAATTACGCCTGGAATGCCGGCGCGGTGGTCTTCGCAGCCGCTGGCAACAACGGCAACAATACCATCCTGTACCCGGCTGGTTATGCCAACGCCATCGCGGTGGCTTCCACCAACGCTGAAGATAAGCATTCCTGTTTCTCCAATTACGGGGATGGCTATATCTCGGTCGCCGCGCCTGGGGAGGCTATCTATGTCATCGACATCAACAATGCCGAAACCGGCTATGGCACTTACAGCGGCACTTCATTATCTACTCCACATGCCTCCGGTCTGGCTGGCTTGCTCCTTGGCAAGAATCCAGGTCTTACGAACGCCGAAGTGCGGACGATGATCGAGGATAGCGCGGTTGACCTCGGTTCTCCGGGCATCGATGGCGTTTTTGGCCATGGTCGCATCGATGCCTATCGCGCCCTGACCGGGGACACTTCCCGGTCACCCCTCCCGATAGCCTTTCCTCGAACAGCGACACCGCCACCGGATTTCCCCATGCTCGCAAGCTGGTGCGCGACAGCTCAGGGACATTGCATGTGATCTGGCATACCTATGATGGCTCGCTCTATCGCATCCGCTATGCCACTTCCAGTGATAACGGCGTAAGCTGGAACCTGCAGCCAGATGTCTTCAGCAGCCCCTATGAGAGCTATCATCCTGCACTGGCAGTCGATGATAACAATCTCTATGTGGTCATTCCCAGCCGGATCAGGTGTTGATCTGCCCTACCAGATTGTCTTTACCCGCAAACCCCTGGCAGGCGGGGAATGGTCATCAGCCGAGGCGGTGATCAGCGGAAACTTCGACGCGGTGCGCCCGGATATTTTCGTCGATCCAACCAACGGTCGGCTGCACGTGATTGCCTCCAGCTATGATAACGCCCCTTACCTTTATTATCGCTCTTCGGACACCCAGGGAACAACCTGGAACAGCCTGCGCCAGTTCAATCCCTCTAACACCTCCGACAACCGGACGATCTACGCAGCAATCTACGCCCACGGCGACAACCTCTATGTCGTCACACGCACTGTCGAAACTTTCTTTATTTTCAACTACTTGAATATATTCACCGTACACTCGACCGATGGCGGTCTCACCTGGATCGAACAAACCAAAATTTCGGCTCACTTGGCTCTAAATACCGGTGAGTATGGCATTTCACTGGCAGGGGTTGGTGATCGTCTCTACATGGGCTATGAGGTGGGAACCAGCCTGTACTTCCGCCGCAACGACGGGGCTGGTTGGAGCGACTACCTTACCCTGGAAACAGGGGATACGAGTAATATCTATAAATGGCCTTCTATCACCCAATCTGCTGGTGGGCAGGCCTGGATGCTGTTTGAGCTAAATGGACAACTGTATAAACGCTATTATGACGGCAATGACTGGCAGGCCAAGGAAATAGTGGGCCGGGGCACCTACCCTAACCTTAAGCTCGGCACCGGGGATGACCGGGTGGAGTGGGTGTACACAATCTGCAATGGCTCACCTTTTGATATCGCTTACGGCTCGCTCAACGTCCTTCCTAATTCAGCGCCTCAGGCAGATGATCAAAATGTATCTACGAACGAGGCTACGCCTGTCAATATTACCCTGACAGCTAGCGATCCGGAAGGCGATCCATTGACCTACATCATACTCTCCGGCCCTTCTCATGGAACCTTGACTGGAACCCCTCCCAACCTAACGTACACGCCTGCAGGCGGTTATTTCGGGCCAGACAGCTTCACCTTCAAAGCTAACGATGGCAACCTGGACTCTAACGTTGCAACCGTGAGTATCACAGTCAATTCGGTCAATAACCCACCAGAAGCGGTGGATGACAGTGCCCAAACAGTGGAAGATACACCGGTGATAATCTCCGTTATCGCCAACGACAGTGACCTGGATGGCGATGCCCTGACTGTGAGCGAGATTGGAATACCATTGCATGGCACTGCGGTAATCAATGGTGGCGGAACGACAGTGACCTACACGCCATCCGCTGGTTACTCTGGACCAGATCGCTTCAATTACACCGTATCTGACGGAAATGGGGGCACAGCCTCTGCAATGGTCTCGATCACTGTTCTTTCTTCTGACCTGATTTTTACTGATGGGTTTGAGGGTGGGAACCTGTCAGGGTGGTCAAAGAGTGTGACGGATGGAGGGGACTTGAGCGTGAGCGCTGCGGCCGCCCTGAAAGGCAGCTATGGGATGAAAGTGCTGTTCGATGACAATGTACCCAAATATGTGGAGGACCAGACGCCCACCGCAGAGGGTCGTTACCGGATGCGCTTCTACTTCGATCCCAACACGATCACGATGGCGAGTGGAGACACGCACTACATCTTCACTGCGTTTCGATGGTGCTGGCAAGAATGTATTCGATGTGATCCTTACGCTTCTATAATGGCGCATACCAGATCAGGGCATCCGTGGTGGACGATGGACTTACTGTACTCTTACACATCCTATTACACGCTGACGGATGCCTCGCACTACCTGGAAATCGACTGGCAGGCTGCCTCAGCACCTGAAGCCAATGATGGTTATCTCAGTCTGTGGATCGACGGTGTTTTGAAGCAGACCCGTTCCGGGATCGACAACGACACTCGCCGTGTGGATTATGTCCGCTTAGGTCCGTGGATAGGGATCGACAGTGGCACACGCGGTGCGTACTACATCGATGCCTTCGAATCGCATCGGCAGAGCCCCGTCGGCATGGCCGGAGTGCGGGCTGACTTTAGTGCCCTCCCGACGAGTGGATCGGCTCCGCTCACGGTGGCCTTTACCAGCCTGTCTGTGCCAGGAGATAAAATCACCGACTACCTGTGGGACTTTGGGGATGGTGGGACGAGTACGGTAAGCCAACCCGGTTCACGTACTATGCCGACGATGGCGACTACACGGTGAGCCTGACGGTGAGCGGGGATGGTGATGTGGATACAGCCACCAAGACTGGCTACATCCATGTATCCGATCTGCTCTTTGCGGATGGGTTTGAGGGTGGGAACCTGTCAGGGTGGTCGAGGAGTGTGACGGATGGAGGGGACTTGAGCGTGAGCGCTGCGGCCGCCCTGAAAGGCAGCTATGGGATGGAAGTGCTGTTCGACGACAATCAACCCAAATATGTGGAGGACCAGACGCCCACCGCAGAAGGTCGCTACCGGATGCGCTTCTACTTTGATCCCAACACGATCACGATGGCCAGTGGAGACCAACACTACATCTTTACTGCGTTTGATAATGCCGGCAGGTCTGTGTTTGACCTGTATTTACGCTTCTACAATGGCGTATACCAGATCAAGGCAGCCGTGCTGGATGATGGATTACTGAACTATTACACTTCCTATTACACGCTGACGGATGCTCGGCACTACCTGGAGATCGACTGGCAGGCTGCCTCATCACCTGAAAGCAATGATGGTTATCTTAGCCTGTGGATCGACGGTGTTTTGAAGCAGACCCGTTCCGGGATCAACAACGACACCCGCCGTGTGGATTATGTCCGCTTGGGTCCTCGGAGTGGGATCGACAGTGGCACACGCGGCACGTACTACATCGACGCCTTCGAGTTGCATCGACAAACCCCCATCGGCATGAGCGGGGTGCTTGCTGACTTTAGTGCCTTCCCGTCGAGTGGGTCGGCACCGCTCACGGTGGCCTTTACCAGCCTGTCTGAGCCCGAAGCCAAAATCACTTACCTTTGGGACTTTGGGGATGGTGGGACGAGCACGGAAGCCAACCCGGTTCATGACTATGCCACAGATGGCGACTACACGGTGAGCCTGACGGTGAGCGGGGATGGTGATGTGGATACTGCCACCAAGACTGGCTACATCCACGTAACCGACGTGCTCTTTGCGGATGGGTTTGAGGGTGGGAACCTGTCAGGGTGGTCGAAGAGTGTGACGGATGGAGGCGACTTGAGCGTGAGCGCGAGCGGCCGCCCTGAAAGGCAGCTATGGGATGGAAGTGTTGTTCGATGACAATGTAACCCAAATATGTGGAGGATCAGACGCCCACCGCAGAAGGTCGTTACCGGGCGCGCTTCTACTTCGATCCCAACACGATCACGATGGCGAGTGGAGACCACGCACTACATCTTCACTGCTTTCGATGGTGCTGGCAAGAATGTATTCGATGTGATACTTCGCTTCTATAATGGCGCATACCAGATCAGGGCATCCGTGGTGGACGATGGACTTACTGTACTCTTACACATCCTATTACACGCTGACGGACGCCTCGCACTATCTGGAAATCGACTGGCAGGCTGCCTCAGCACCTGAAACGCGAATGATGGTTATCTCAGTCTGTGGATTGACGGTGTTTTGAAGCAGACCCGTACCGGGATCAACAACGACACCCGCCGTGTGGATTATGTCCGCTTGGGTCCGTGGAGTAGGGATCGACAGTGGCACACGCGGCACGTACTACATCGATGCCTTCGAATCGCATCGGCAGACCCCCATCGGGCTTGAGCCGTAGGAGAATCATTTTCTAATGGAGAATATCGGAAGATAGACTGAAGAAAAATACACCTTGAGGCAGTATAACAAAGCGGGTCTCCTTTTAGGGTGACTGAAAAGCTGGGTGTGGAACATCAGGTGTGCCAATTCCATGTCCGCCGTTGGGTGAGACGTACCCTATACCAACTCAGAGAAACGGTGCCTTAAGACTGGTGGTGGGTGCTGGATGAGACCAAGGCCTTGTTGACTGAATTGACACCCGAAGGGAACCGTCGCTTATTCGAATTGTGGAAACAGTTCCCCGAAAGGCATGCGGTGCAGAAAAAATCACGTTCTGTCCTTACTCAATTACGTGAGCAATTGATCCGCTTGAGCGAATATTGGTCCAGTTATTGCAGGATTGATTGGCAGAAAGACGTGCCCTGGACCAACAATGCCACTGAGCAGGCCATCGGACGAATGAAGATGCACAGTCGCA
Organism: uncultured Chloroflexia bacterium; assembly: GCA_963828845.1. Classification (GTDB taxonomy): domain Bacteria; phylum Chloroflexota; class Anaerolineae; order Anaerolineales; family UBA4823; genus FEB-25. The sequence continues at coordinate 63,476 of CAWHGE010000003.1, read as the reverse complement.
CCGTGCGAGGCTATAAAACCTGGCATGGGATGTGGGCAGCCTATATGTTGAGCTGTGCAGGAGCAAATTGGTAAAGCCAAGCGGTACGTTTACAAGATTATATGGATGTCAGTTTCAAAAATCGCCTACCGCTAAGGTTACAGAAACCCATTAATATTCTGATTGACATACACCTGCTTTTCTGCAATAATAGACTTACAGGGTGATCACATCGCTGAATACCGATTTCCAGGCAATCGGAACCAAATTTGTAAAATCGCCTGATGGCACCCCTTTTATTCATAATATATTGGAATCGGTTGGATATAAATCTGAGCAATAATATGAACAGAAAGATTGGAGGTGATGTCAGACAATCGTAAAGTTATATTCTAATCAGATAATAAGATAAATGGAGAACATACCGTTCTGAAGGAGGAATACATGTTTCGTAAACTTTTCGTTCTCAGCATCGTTCTGGTCCTGGCATTTGTATCATCTTCACCAGCGCGGGCCATCAGTTATGGGGTGCCGGATGGCACTGACCATCCCAATGTTGGTGCCTTTGTCATAATGGGGGAAGACTATGGATTTCTGTTATGTTCCGGAACCTTGATCGCTCCAAAAGTGTTCCTGACGGCTTCCCATTGCACAGCATACGCGGATTGGTTTTTGTCAGCCAATCCAGATGCTGGAGTGTTTGTAACATTCGACCAGACGGTCAGCCTATCCGCTACTTTTTACCACGGAACTCAGGTTACCAACCCGAACTATAATCCCAATGTAGGGGAGCATGACGCGTCGGACCCAGGGGATGTAGCAGTGATCCTGTTAGATGAAGCACCTTTTGGGATAACACCCGCCCAATTGCCGACTGCGGGGCTGTTGGATGAGCTCAAAGCTCAACATTTACTGAATGACACGCTATTCACCGCGGTGGGTTATGGTACAGTGCGCGAGACAAATAAAAAAGCATGGCAGGCTTTCGAAGACAACTTGGATCGCAACCAAGTGGATCAGGAATTCCTGTCGCTCACGAAAGCCTGGCTAACCAATTCGATGAATATTGCCACCGGCAACGGCGGCACCTGCTATGGTGACTCGGGTGGTCCACACTTCATCCATCTTGATGGGATGGAGACCAACATTGTGGTCTCGGTCACGGTAACCGGTGACAGGTATTGCAAAGCGACTGATAAGACCTACCGGGTGGACACCGAGTCTGCCCGCAGCTTCCTGGCAGATTATGTGACTTTGCCTTGATTGATCAGTGGATTAACCTAATCAGTAGTTAACGCTTTACTTATCAATTGAATGATATTACCTACACAGGCTGCCCTGTACGAAAGGGGCAGCCTGTTTTATTTGTTTCTTATCGAATGAGGCGCAGTCTCGCTGCGCCCTTACCATTCAAGAACGTGCCACACTGACCCCCAGGTTATCAGCGTGGTCGCTGATTCGTTCCAGGATTCTGAGAGTCTCGGTAAAAATCACGTCCGCTTCTGGTTGACAAACGCCTTCTTCTATACGGTGGATATGTGCCTGGCGTGTGTGCCAGTAAAGCCTGTCAAACTCGCTTTCCAAACGACATACCTGCCTGGCTTCCTCAGTATCGCTGGTTGAAAAAGCGTGAATAGCCATTGTATATATTCGATGGGCATGATTCCATAAGCTTTCCAGGTCTTCGAGAGCTGGAGAAGTGAACGTTACGTGATTTTCTACCCTTTCCTGGGCATATTGAGCAATATCTTCAGCCATATCCCCCACGCGTTCGATATCGATCAGTAGATTTTTTAATTGGAAGCATCGCTTTTGTTGCACCAGGCTTAAATCTTCATTGATTAATTTATTAATAAATGTCACCAGCTCGTGATATATCGGGTCAACTAGTTCGTCTTCTTGAGCCAGGACGCTTTTTATGTTGCTTGGATCTAGCTTGATCAGCGCTGTGCAGCTGTCGCCTAGCATCTGAGCAGTGATCTCTCCCATGCGGGTCAATTCGCGCGCTGCTTCGCTTAATGCAACAGATGGAACCCCGAGCTGCATCTCATCAATAAACGTTGTGACCTTGGTTTTTTCGGGTGTGCGAGCGGCTGGAGTCAGCCATGCAGATACCTGAGATAATTGTTTTACAAATGGGAAAAGGATCGCGCTCACTGCGATGTTGAAAATCGTGTGTGCATTTGCAATCTGTCTGGGGAGATCGGTCGAGGTATGCGCTACCAGATTAGCAAATTGACTGATGAAAGGTAAAAAGAGTAAAACACCCAGAACATTCATTGCAATTTGAGCTATGGAAGCCTGACGAGCTTTAGGAGACAACCTCAACGAAGCCACAAAGCCAGTGATGCACGATCCAATATTTGCTCCCAGGATCACCCCTACAGCGCCTTCTAAAGTAATCACCTGGCTGATGCCCATCGCAACCACCATACTCGTCATCGCTGTACTGCTTTGGGTGATCGCTGTGATTACCAGGCCGACAAAAATTCCTATGAATGGGTGCAAGCTGATTGTTTTCAGCACGTGTGCAAATACGGGAATTTCCACCAGGTAATCCAGGGCAGACGCCATGTAGGTCATCCCAACAAAGATGAGCCCCAAACCCATCAATATCTCGCCAAATTTTTTCCAATCGTGGTGCGGAAAAAATTCAAGCAAGATAAATCCAATGATCACCAAAAGAAGCCGGTATGCTCCAATATCAAATGCGACGATTTGGGCGGTAATCGTCGTACCAATTTCTTGACCTAGCATGACACTGATCGACTGGTTAACGGTCATCAAATTGGCGTTGATCAAGCCGATCATCGTGACCATCAACAGTCCGCTGCTTTGTAAAATAGCTGTTGCAGCTGCACCAAACCCCGCACTCATCAAGCGACTTTTGGTGACTTTTCCCAACCATTTCTGAATCTGATCCCCAGCTAATTTTTCCATCCCCGAGCTGAGTGAGCGGATTCCATACATAAATAGTGCTAATCCCCCCAGTATTTGAAGAACCCCGATCATATACCCTCCATAGGGATAAAGAACTTACTGATTTTTAACAACAGGGTAATTCAGTACAGATCGATGATCCACTTTACTTATATTAACTTTGTATATCCGGATGGTTCAATTATAAGCGAAGTTCAAAATTGTTTTGATATACAGGTGCCTGAGACCTTCCAGTGATTTTTCACCAACAATTATCCATTCCCCAATTATTAGATAATTAGGTTGATAGTATGGTCTTAATTCTTACAGCGCGTCCCATGGGAATGGCTGCCCATGCCCTGGGTATACAGTTTGGATAGGCATAGCCTTCAGCCTTTCGAAGCTGGATTTTCCCGCTTCGGTGTCATACATCATCGAATTCAGCATGGGTTTCTCGGTGTTGCTGAGTAAATCTCCGCAAAACAAGTCTCCTGAGGCAGTCAGAATGCAGATGGAACCGGAGGAATGACCTGGGGTATTCAGCACCTGGGCGTCCAGGCCGTATCTTGCCAGTGAATCCCCATCTGCCAGAAGCACATCGGGTGTGCATCGTTCTTTATTACCAAAGCGGATAAAAAGTGGCATCAACTTAATCAGCAGTGAGTTTTTGATCTTTCGGTTCCAGAACATGTCCCCATTTTCTAGCATGCCGGAATCACCTGCGTGCATGGCAATCTGGGTTCTAAATTTTTCACGAGTATATGCGGCATTACCAGTATGGTCAAAATCGCCATGGGTGAGCAGGATCAGCTTCAGGTCGCCAGGGTTGCAGCAAAGGTGCTCGAGTGCTGCGTCGAGCTTACGCCTGGCATTGGTCATCCCGGTATCGATTAGGAAGAAACTCTGGTCAGTTTGTACCAGATAGCTATTCACATAGGTTATGTTGAGCGGTAATGGTAGGCGGATGGGCGTGATTTGCTGGATCATGGGTGGCTCCTCGTGATTCCCTCATGTTTGATCTTTCGCCTTCATTTTATCACCTAAATGTCATTACTCATTTTGACAGCCTGACTTGAAGAATTTATTTGAAAATGACCTTGTCAACCAATATTGGTAATCCATCTATAGCATATTAATGAATTTATTAATCCACTTATTAGAATTTCCTTCATTTGGAACGCTGATTGGAACGGTTGCGGAATGCGCCATCCATATACTATCCATTATTCACAAACAAGTAATGTACAGGCAACCAGATATGAGTTGCCTGTCGATAAACAAAAAAACTAAAAGGAGATATCTCATGAACAAGAAAGTTACTTTGTTACAAATTTTGGTTGCTGGAATGTTAATTTTTACCTATGACCATGGCGTTTACCCAGCCAGCCAAAGCATCACACACCCCTATCGCCATCGTCGCTATTCCCAGTGAATCCAATGCTGAAGTATATTCAATTACCAGGGTCTACTTGCGAGCCAGATGATTCCAGCCGTGTCAATGATGTATTGTCACCAGGAACCCATTTCAATATTCTTGGCTTCAATGCAAGCGGCTCATTTATTGAAATTGCCAAAGAAGGACAGTCTGTGGCCAGTGGTTGGGTAACATCATCTGCGGTCTCACGTCAACCACCTGGACGGCTCATCCCGTGTACGTAACCCAAGGCTTACCTGCAGCCAAGCTCGACAAGCTTGGTTGCATCCATATATCACCCCCGGTGCAGATTTGCAAGTGCTCGGTCATAGTGTGGATGGCGCCTGGATGGCGATTGAAAATCCACGTCTCCATGCAAAACCCCATCTATTGGGTTGCCACCAGTGACATCAGGCTGCCGGATGTCATTGCTCAGACAGCTTCATTAACTAAGTTTTATTTGAGACCCGATACCAGCAGCAGTATTACTAACGTGCTGCCCCCCAACCCATCAGGTGGTCCTGATCGGTCGCAACAGCACCAGTGGCTGGTATGCTGTGGCAGATATTCATTCGAACAAGTTCTTCGGTTGGGCACAGAGCAATGATCTGACTGGTGGTATGAATAAAGAATTGCTGCCAGTGATCCCAGTTCGATAAGCTGGTGATCTTGAAAATAAGGTGTCTCGAAATAGGCACAACATATAAAGCAAAGGAATATTAGTGGCGGTTGGGTAGTCCCAACCGCCACTTTTCATATTTATCAGCTTGATTGTAGTTTTGGGCAGCTCTTATTCAGTGAGCAGGTTGAAGCGTTTGATGGCTTCGTCAATATCCAGTCTCGACCCCGTTCCTGCGCTGCAGTGAAACGCTCGGCGGTAGGGATTGGATCGTTTGAAGCAGGGCGATCCATTTGGGATTTGGTCTCATTCCAGCTGAGCTTATGATGGATGACAAGTGAGCCTAATTCAACTGCCTGCTCAGATTTACCGAGCGAAGCAAAAATACTGGCATAACCTGCCAAAGCGATAAGAGCCAGATCTTCATGGTTCAAATCCCGGGCGATTTGTAAAGCCTGAGAAAAATGTCTCGCCTGCCTCTTCCAACTCTCCTAATGCAACTTCTGCTCTTCCCAGTCCACATAAGGCGTATACGAGTGACCATAGATGGTTAGTTTGTTCTGACTGACTTTATACTTTCCTGGAAATGATTTTTAGCTTCGGTATAATCCCCATTCGCCTGGGAGAGCTCAGCCAAACCACGGTGAATGAAAATTGGGCTGGTTGGATCCTCCAGGTTCTCAAATAAGATCCTGGCTTTTTCAAACCACTCCTTTGCCCCGGGTAGATCTCCAGCGACCCGGCTTGATCTCACCCAGCTCCCAGGTACCCCAAGCCGTCCCGAATGCATTACCTGCCTCCTGGTACAGCGACAGGCTTTCCTGGCGTGTACGGCGTGCATGCTCAATATCGCTGTAGCGTAAAGCGTAAATACTTTCTCGAGATAAAGCATTTGCAGTGTCCGATTAGGAGCCCTAATTCGGATAACGCCTGTTTTGCTGACTGATAATTTTGAAAAACGGACTCATGTTCACCGAGTCGGGAGTAAACGTCAGCTAAATTCATAAAAATAATGGCGGAAAATGCCCACTCTCCACCTTCCCGTAAATTTGCTTGGGCATTCTGCCATTGCTCAATTGCCTCCAGATACTTGCCGTGAAAGAGATAAAGGTGCGCAATATTATCCATGGCATATCCGCTTTCGCTCTTATCTCCCAACTCCTGGAATATAGACAGGGCTTCCAGTAAGTATTGCATTGCTTCCTGGATGGATATTGGATTGATGTGATTAATGCCCTTATCTTCGAGAAGAGCCCCCAGTGAGTAGAGTGCATAAGCCAGTTCCCACAGCTGATTCTGTTCTCGAAAATGGGATATCAATTCCTGCAAGCGACTGGACTGCAGACTGTGTCTCCACCAACAATCCGTAAAGATAGGGTAGCAGAATACCCCAGAAACCCATCGCTTTGAGTGTTTTAACGTCACCAGATGAGGACCAGACCTGACGGATAGATCTGTTCGTGATCGACGATTTAATAAGAAAGAATTGAAACCCAATGAATAACCGTAGTTATTGATATCCAGCCCGGGCGGTGCGTAGAATGGACAGAAGATGGGGATTTATGAAGGAATTGGTATCCTTCTCCATTGCATCGATCGCCAGATCTAAAAAACGTGATCAACTCAAATGCCATTGCGCGCACTTCGGTATAACGGTAGAGCGCTGGTAGCATGCTGTTGTACAGCCTGCTCCACCTGGTCACTTTCCACCAGCCACTGCCAGGCGAGCCGGATGTTTTCAAATTCAATGGATATGGAGTCGAAAGCCTCCCTTTGCTTGGGACCCCTGATGGATTCCACCTGTTGATCCAGAAATGTTGCATAATAAGTGCAGAATCGCTCCTTGGCAAGCTGCCAGGTGACCTGGTTCAGCCTGGAGTTTTTCATTTGCATACTGGCACAGCAGCTCATGAATTTGATAGCGACCGTTATCCTGAACCTGCAGCCAGGATTTACTATGCAACGACATCAATAGTTGGATCGATGCACCAGAAACCGCCTGCGCTGCTTCACGGGAAAAACTACCCTGGAAGAGGGTCAGGTCCATCAGCGCGGCACGTTCAGCCTCTGCCAACAGCCTCCATGAGCTGTCAAAAATAGCTCGCAGGCTGTGCTGCCTCTCCGGTCTGTCTGGCCAATTCACAGCCAGAAAATCGAGGCTGTGGGTGATCTCTGCCATGATTTCTAGTGGAGTAAGCACATCCACCCAGGCAGCCGCCAGTTCGATTCCCAGGGGCATGCCCTCGACCATCTGGCAAATCTGCACCACTGGCTTGAGGCTCATCCGGTTGTGATCGAAAAATCAGGTTTTAGATGTCGGGCACGCTGAACGAATAACTGGATGGCGCTATACTTGGCAGTTACGTTCTCAACCGTTTGACCGATATAATCTGTCTCAGATTGAGGAACTACCAGACCTTGCAGCGTAAGAATGTGCTCAAAATGGGCATTCAAACGCGTTCGTGAAGTAATCAGCAGCTTCACCTGAGGTGCATGTGCTAAAAAGTTGCTCAAGAGCTGAATGCTTTCAGGACTGACCAGGTGTTCAAAATTATCAAGCAGCAAGAGTAATCGCTTGGGCTTGAAGGTAACCGATCAATTGCTCAGTGCGCTGGTCTGGATCTGGCAACAAGGGTAATTTCAACGAGTTTAGCGATTGCCAGAATGATCGAGTCTGCACCGCGGATGCGAAACCAGGGGCACAAAGTAGATCCCCTCACAAAATGGACAGGATCTATCTTCTGCCAATCGATATGCTGCTTCGATCGCCAGGCGAGTTTTACCAATTCCGCCTGGTCCCACCAGGGTCAACATCCGGCAGTCCGGGTCATCACGCAGCGGCTTGTGATCCACTCCAGCTCGTCTTCGCGCCCGGTTATCGATTCATCGGGTGGAGGCAGGTTGTGGGGAATCGGGCTGGGGATGTTCCTATCCAAAGATGGAGAAATTCCAATGCTTTCACTTGAAGACATGTCATAGAGGTTTATGAGCTCGGATGGCTTCATACAAGGCGGATGTCTCCGCATCAGGTTCAACACCCAGCTCGTTTTGTAATCGGCGCACACACTCCTGATATTGGCGCAAGGCGGCTGCTTGCTGTCCGGAGCGGGCATACAAGCTCATCAATTGGCGATGAGCCGGCTCGTGAAGTGGATCCATAGCCAACCAGCGACTGTCCAATAGGCGATCGCAGATTCAAATTCACCTCGCTCACTGTGCCATTGGATTAATTACCGGAATGATTTCAGAAAGTACCTGGCGTAGATTTTCAGATTGGAAAAATTGCCAATCTTCAAATTCTCGACTGCCGGTAATGGTGAAGCCAGACATGAAATCAGCTGAATAGAGTTCAATCGCCTTAATTAACCTGACCGTACAATCTGCGCACATAGAGCTTTGTCTGTCAGCTTGCTGGTGATGGATGATGTTGGCGAACGTATTGACATGTTCAAGAAATTCGTTTATATCGACCCAAAGCTGGCTTGGTAGAAATTAAGCTGATTTGTTCGCGCTCGAGCAGCAGGAAACCGTCATCCAGGTATGACTTTAACTCAGAAAGATCCCGGCGCAGATTACTACGTGCGCTGGATTGATCATGCCCAGGGTAGAACAATGTTGCCAGCTCATCCCGGCTATGGGGTTGACTGGTTACAGCCAGGTATGCCAATAAAGCCCACGATTTTCGCCGCGAAATCTGAACCATTTCCCCATTTTTAAAAATACGGGGTGTACCAAATAAATAAATTCTATACATTAACTATTAATTGCCACCGATTTTGAGATCATTATGGGATCTATACCCCGTCGTTTTATATCGGTAAACAGTTTACATTATTTATATAAATCAGCAGGGTAAACCGTATATCATGATCTCTTGTTTTATGATTGCCTCCATATATTATACTTTTTGGTGCAAAGGGTGTAAAAAAACCTCGCAATACAGTTTCACAACCGATATCTACATCGGTGATCAAGATTTGTGGTATAACTGCAATTTCTTACCTAAATAGCCGCTTAATTGCTGGGCTGCTCCTTCGATCAGATGTTGTGTGAGGCTCTCCGGAAGAGAAAAAAGTTCCATCTCCACCACCAGCATGTCTTTTTTGATCGTCCGCTTCCATATCCCCGTCACCTGTCCGTTGATCACGATGATCGGTCTGAATACACCTCGATCGGATATCTCCTTCATGTGACTGTCCAATTCTGCGGGAATCGAGGCACTTCGATCGTTGTAGCTGAGGATGAATTCATCATAAGTGGGTAATAAAAAGACAGAAGTACCATTGGACGGGGAAAGGGTGAAGTTATGTATAAGCCAATACGTACGCTCCTCGATCATTACCGGGTTGAAATCCGATTTGACCAATTCCAGGGCATGGTTGGCATCCCTGGCAGGCAAACCCGACCACCACATGAAATCCTTCAGTGTAGCCGGGCAGCGACTGGTGAAATAGCGCCTGGCGAGCTCTGCCAGCGCTTCCTCTTTAGTCAGCTCCCTGGTTTTCCTCACTCTTTCAGAGAGCAGTGCGTAGGTCGGCTTGCCCTCGTGGATTGTGCCACTGCAGATAATTTTATCTAGCTCGGCGCGTGCAAACAGGTGAGACGCCCGGTTTTGATCTGTTGCAATGCCAGCTTTCTGGAGCTCTTGGATCAGCTCCTCTCTCGTTAGAGTGCCCCCCGGCGCTTAAGGCTTTTTCGATGATGGCATTGCTTTTCGAGTAAACCGCTTGTGTCAGCTCTAGATCTCTATCCCGCGAGCTCTGAGCCGCTTTGATCTGGCCAGCAGTGAGATCAATTAGCCAGTAAATATCTTCTGCGGCTACAAAATGCCAGGTCGGTCGCAGCAGGTGGGTGCGAAGGATATCAGCATTATTGATTGCAGCTTCGACACCTTGGTCGGTTGAGCCAGGCAGCCTCACACCAATTGCCCACTTTGCCATGGGGTAATCCTGGGCTTGCATGGCCCCCATCCAGGATACGACTTCCTTCGGGGTGTTGAGTCTCGTCTCACCAATGTGCTGGTTAACGAGGCGGATGAGGGGGATATCGGGAGGCTTCATAGTATTTGTAAATTATGGGGATTTGTTTGTTTCTCTTTCCCCATAAAGTCATTATACCTGATTGCATTAGCCATCATTTCTTATAGGATTATGAGATAAAAACCCAATTTGCGTTTCCAAAGCAAGCATAGCTTTGCCCCCTCATAAATGAATATGGAGGTTCGTCTTTTCAATTTATGATATCCACAATGCTATTTCTTAAAGATATATTTTGTTTTTGTAAGTTGGATTTGGCTTTGGTTCAATTAATTGGTTGAGGTGATCCTCCACTCAACCAGAACTTCTCTGCCCCAATTGATAGTGAAAAATCCCTGTGGTTTTGGAAAGCAACGGGAAAAATCGCGCCCAGCGCAGGTGTGCTAACCGAGGCTCTCCTGCGAGAAATGGATACCATTCATCCATCAAATGGATGCCTTCCACCCACCCTTCAAGGTCTGCGGGGTGCTTCAGCGCCCAATAGGCCGGGGCACCGATCTTCGTGCGAGAAACCCGCCGGTTATTCCCCCACACGTAAAACGGTGAAAAAGCATCGAAGACCAGCTCTGAACCAGGGAATTGATCCTTCATTGCTACCACCAACCCCCTCACCTGTGCTTCTTCGAAGAACATGAAAAGTCCCTCCGCCATGAAAAGAAACGAGCGTGGGTTGTGAGTACTTACTGCATCCATCCAGGCTAGGTCGAGAGCGGAGCAGGGTAGTAAATGATAGCGACAAGAATCACAGCCCATGAGCTCGCGACGTAGATCGATAACCTCTGGAAGGTCGAGGTCGTACCATTCCACATGGTTGTCATCCACACGTTCGAAGCGTGTATCCAATCCACAGCCCAGGTAAACCACAACCGCCTCTGAGTGCTGGGCGAGAAATTCCTGGGTGATGCGGTCGAACTGTCGGTTGCGTAGCACGATGGAAACCTGGACCTCCTCACTTACCTGGGATCGGGTTAATTGCGCATAGTCTAAGTTCAGCTTGTTGATTAGCTCAGTCGCCCGTTCATCCTTCAACAAGGCATCGGGGCGTTTGGTTTCAAGGGCGCGTATGTAGAGGGGAATAAGTAAACTTTCAGTCACGCCACTCAAATTATGGTTGATAATCTCTGTCATGTTCAGCCTCTTTTTTCTACCCATCCTTTAGGTTAGCCCTAAAACTGGATCGGTACAGCTAAGCCTGTTTACATGTTTCAGATCAGTATTTATGCCTTATTTGTAAGGAACAAACCATCATCCTTATTGAGTATGTGCCAAGGACTTTAAACACTTCCCTGAGTTTGAGGCTTTCTCTGAAGATACCATGCCCGATCCTTGATGAGCAGGATGATAGGGATAATGTTGATGGTGATAACTACAAGATCGACCAATCCAATATTATCGAAGAAATTTGCTAGAAATGTAGCAGTGAGAAGTGCCAAGACAATGTAATAAGCCATCCGGTTATGTCGACTGACGAAAATGAACGACCCTATTAGCAAACCCGCAGTGGCAAAGGAAATAATGGCCATTATCCCTTTAATGAGTGGTGAGACTTGCAGTGCAGGATGTGCATTGGCAGCAATAATAACACCGAAGACGAGCCAAACAAGAGCGTTTACCAGGATGAAAGCCATAGTTGCAGTAACAGAGAGAGGACGTTCGGTCATATAATCCCCCTTCCCGTGTATCCATATGTGTTTGCCATGCTCTTGAATTTACCTCTTTCTATTAGGGTAAACCGCCATACGCTGATAAGTAATAATGAAACCTTCGGTCATCCAGCTGGTTATTTCTTTGCAGGTAAACCAGCGTTGAGTCATCATCGGATGGCTCCTCAGCCATTTATACCTTCTGTTTCCATTTCCTAGGTGGTGGATATATTTCCAGATATTATTGATAGAGCTTAATTTACTTTATCGAGTGCGTTTTCAAATATGGTAACTCGACGCTTCGAATAAGCGCTTGCCCGGGTTTGCTTCACAGATTGCTCCATCGCAGGACGGGCATACCTGAGCTCTGCGTATGCTGGTTCCAGGTCAAGGCTTAACAAGGTATAAACCGCATAGTAAAAGGGGAAATAACGCCATTTACCATCTCCAAGCCGAGAGTCTTTCATCATCTGGAGCCCCTTCAGCATTATTGCTTCTTTATCCCCAAAATCACCCACCCAGAAATGCCTCCAGAATGCCAGCGTGCAGCGAGAGCAGCAAAACGCACCGGTTTCCAGGAAATCAGTATTTTCAAGCATCCACTTAGTTGCTTGGTGGTATGCATTTCGCACCTCAGGATCAAAATTACCTAATAGCCAGGCCGCACGTGCCGCTTCCTGACCCAGGATATGCCGGGCGCTGGCAGAAACCAGCCTTTCACCTGTAAATAATCGGATACCTTGCTCGAAGTCTGATGGGGTAGGGGCGAACATATTTCGATAAGCGCCTTTTTTCCCCTGCTGGGAGATAATCCACTGAGCTGCCTCAAGCCCTTCTTCCTTACTGATAGCTTCACCGAATAGATACTTCTCATTGATGTTATCTAATGTATTCATCAGTGATGTGGAATCTAGAATTATCATACCCTCTCCTTGGTTTATCTTGGATTCCGTTTATTTAGGCGTGGAGGCTGAATTAAATCAGTATATGATTCCTCGTGTGGATATTATCTCATGGTTGGATTAATTATGCATCCTGGACATAAATAAAGAATTTATTGCCGAGGAGTCGGTTAGAAGAATAAAAGGGTTGTTTATGGATTGGTTGCAGCGTTGATAGATATTTGCCACTTCGCTTTTATCTACCACATGTCGGCTTGATCACAATGAACGCATCTCTATCCCCTCAAGTTTTATTCTTTGGATCTATAAGCCATATTCATGTATGTGTCGCCGGCCTCAAGCTCATTCAGCATTTGATCAAGTCGTTTAGCCTGGGTTTTCACCCGTTTGGCGCGCGTGATCCAGCCAATGGTATCGTTTTGCTGGTATTCCGGACGACTAAGGTAGATTTCCATCAGCCCACGCTCAACGATCGCTTTGCGGATAAATTCAGGCATTGGATATTTTGGTCTGGTTAAACCTGTCATTGAGATTATTCCAACAGTGACTGGATACCCTGTTAGGATATCCAGTCTATTTTATGCAACTATGCTAATTTCCATTTATCTGTCTGGCTTGATATTGCGATTGGTGCGGAATACATTCTCCGGATCCCATTTGGCCTTAACCTCAGTCAGTCGAGTGAGTCCCTTTCCAAACGCAGCTTGGATGCGCTCTGGTCCTTCGCCCTCGGACAAGAAGTTTATGTAGTTACCACCAGTTGAGAACTGCTTCATGTCGGTCCATGCCTGACGCGCCCATTCCATATTTACCAAATCTGCCTCTGTTTTTTCCCATGCAGCGGTTAGGTTAAGCACATAGCGTGCATCACGGTTGCCAGCGGGCAAGTGGTCGTCATTAACTTTGCTCAGTTCACCACCAAGCTGGAACAAGGTCGCAGCTGAGTAGGGTGATTGGATCTTTGCGGCATGCTCGATGAATTTCTCGCATAAGGCTGGTTCAATGCGTGGGAGATACTCACTCTTCCAATAGCAACGCCTGCCCTTTGGATTAGCACCATCGAGCAACGACTGCAGCTGAGTATAAGGTCGGCGCATGAGTATGTCGCCGATGGGAGTACCGAATGATTTGATGGGGGCGACGATTTTCTCGCCCTCTTCAAGATTCCCGCTGTAACAGGCACCGATGAGAACGACAGGCGTCCCATGCCTATCCTTCGGCAACCAGGGCGCAGCAGGTGCGGGACGAATAATCAAGACGAGCGTGAGCTCTGTGGGGGCTTTCTCTGACAGTGTGCGATACAGCTCGACAACTTTGGGTGCCTCGCTTGCAGGCCAGGCGACAAAACCACCAACGACAATCGGACCGACGGGGTAGAGCTTATAGTCAAAACCGGTAACAACACCAAAATTACCACCACCTCCCCGCAGACCCCAAAAGAGGTCTGTATTCTCGTCGTTGCTTGCATGCACGAGTTGTCCTTCAGCGGTCACGACGTCCATACCGACGACGTTATCCACAGTCCAGCCGTAGCGTCTCGTCAGGTAGCCTAACCCTCCGCCCAGGGTGAGTCCGGCGATGCCAGTAAGGGAAACGAAGCCCATGACAGTGGCTAGTCCATGCAGTTGGGTTTCGCGATCCACATCGCTGTTAAGGCAACCAGCTTGTGCATGGGCAATCTTTCCCATAGGATCCACCCACACACCGCGCATGAGCGACATATCGAGCATCAACGCACCATCAGCCGTAGCCAGACCGGCAATATTGTGCCCTCCGCCCTTAATGCACAGCAGGAGATTATGTTCACGGGCGAACAGAACGCTTGCGATTACGTCAGCAGTTCCCAGGCAACGCACTACGAGCGCAGGATTTCTATCAATCATTGCATTCCATACCGTCCTGGACTCTTCATATCCAACATCCCCGTGCATGAGTAATGGTCCTTTTAAACGCATTTTTAAACCGTCGAGGATATCCTGTTTGAGGTCAAACTCACCACCATCCAACATTCTTACTTTAATCGAATTAATTATTTCCATTTTTCCCATCTCTCCTTTGGCAATACAAATATATATTTAACATCCAATCCCGACGAAAATGATTGAAATTGGATCCTTGGATACAAACCAGTTTATATTTTTACAGAACAACAATCTGTTTGGAGTTGGATTAATATATTAATGCGAGTTTATGGTGTGCTTCGATCTAGATGACCAACCCTTATTAATCTTATAACATAAAATTTGAAAATTTGGCGAGAGATAATATGAGAGTTTATTCATCCAATATGACCGATTATTATATTGATCGGGATCACGATATACTCTTTCATATGTTGAGGTGAAGATATTGGAATTCAAGGTACCATCCCTGAACTATGTTGTGGGGTGATTTATGCTCACATTTTTTCACTAATAATCAATCTATCGTTCAATATTTCCCTCTAATTGCCTTCAATTTCAGTTTTCTGTATAATAATTAATGCGAAATTCGCCAGTGCACAATATTAATCATATTTAACTACTCAATCCGACGAACCGATCGGAGCAAACATGACCAAATCAGTGCTCATCAGTGGTACCTCTACTGGTATCGGAAAAGCTCTTAGCCTGGAGCTTGACCGTCAAGGTTACCAGGTCTTCGCGGGGGTACGCAACCAAAACGATGCTGAAGCGCTACGTAGCCAGGCATCGCCACAATTAACCACCGTGATACTGGATGTTACGCACCCAGAGACCATTTCCACTACCTGTAGGGAGATCGGTGATAAAACGGATGGGGAGCTGTCCTGCCTGGTCAACAATGCTGGTATCAGCATCAGCGGAGCGATGGAATTCATACCCATCCATGATTTTCGCCAGCAGATGGAAGTGAACCTGATTGGGCAGTTGGAGCTAACACAAGCCTGCCTGGCTATGATCCGAAAGAGCTCTGGAAGGATCATCTTCGTCAGTTCGGTAAACGGCAGGTTAGCAACGCCCTTCATTGGCCCATATAGCATCTCGAAAGCTGCCCTGATATCTTTGGCGGATGCGTTGCGCATAGAGCTGGTGCCTTGGGGTATATCAGTCTCGGTATTAGTCGTAGGCAGTGTCCAAACACCCATCTGGGAGAAGTCCTCCCGTGCTGCCGGGGAAATCCTACGACGCATGCCGCCTGAAGCTTGGAAATTATATGGAAACATGCAAAAGCGTACGGGTGTTTATTATGCGCAGAGAGGGCGTAAGGGTATGCGGGTAGAGAAGATGGCGGTAATGACCCGGCGTATTTTGGAGAAAAGCCATCCGAAGGAATATGTTTTGTTTGGGTGGGATGCAGTAATGATTGAGCTGATGACCAAGCTTCTTCCCGTCCATCTGCGGGATTGGCTGATCAGGTGGCAGATGGGTTTACGAGAGTGGTGAGTTTATCCCTTTAATCGCCAATATTTCTTATATCAATTTCAATCATACCAATAATTAATTACTAATCACTCAACTCTACTTACTTTGATTCACTAAGCCTCGATAAAACTCATCATATGCCGTAAAGGTCAGTTGTTCATCGTGCTTTCTACCAATCTCCAAAGAGACCTGTCCCATCTTGTATGCCGTATCCGGGTCGCTGAGGATGGTCTGGATGGCTTCGCCAAGTGCATGTGGCGTGAGTGGGTACACCAGGAGACCATTTTCACCTTGACGTACCAGCTCTGGCAGGGCTGCGGAGTTGGCCGCCACAATTGGTAAACCACTTACCGCTGCCTGCAAGGCAGGTAAGCTTTGTACCTCCACCAAAGAGGGGATTGCGAACAAGTTACAGGCTCGATAAAGGCCAGGTAAGTCCTCTTCAGGTACATAACCCAACAGATGAATGTACGGTTGCAGATTCAGCTTCTGGATGAGGGTATTTAGGCGTGGGCGCTCACTACCCCGACCCACTACTAAAAGGTGTGCCTCCTGTTGATCACACACCTCTCTCATTGCCTTGATCAGCAGGTCGAGCTTTTTGTCTTTCATTAACCTTCCAACGGATAGGATGCGTGGCCCGTTGGGTAGATTGTAGCGCTTCTCAATATCCTCCCCAGGCTCCTTATCAGGGCAATATCGGCCAATGTTCACCCCGTTTGAGATAACTGTGGTCGGTGGGCGCAATCCATGAGCTAAAAAATCCCGCTCGTGGGTGCGCGTGCAAAACACCACATGTTCGAAGTGGTTCAGATTGCCCACCGCAACCTTCCATATCACTCCTTCAAACCAGGATTCCAACCCACCCAAATGCAGGTATTGGGTGAGATAGCGTGGTAGCGAATAGCACGAGGAAATAAATGCCGGGCGTCTATCCCAACGCACCTGTAGCAGCAGATTACTTAAGAGCGCATTTTCATGGGTATGGATGATATCCGGTTTATATTGGTCAGCTAGCTTGCGGATAGCTCTTGGACTGATGAAGGGGATTGGACCTTCCCACCAACCCGGGTTGGGTATCCCGAACACCCGCAGCAAGCGCACACCCTGATCTTCCGATTGGTAAGGTAGGTGTTTCTCACTGGCGGTGACTATGGTGACCTCGTGACCACGTTGTACCATGGCACGGGCAATCTTTTGGACGACGAGGGTCACACCACTGAGTGTGGGCAGGTAGCCGTGGCTGAACATCATGATGCGCATCGAATATCTCTTCAAGATTTGCTGGGTGCCTGCTTCTTCGCACGGTGCAACAGGCGGTTATAGAATGGCAGGATGAGAAAGTATGGCAGCAGGTAGTATAGGATACGGAATAGGATGGCAGCCAGGATTGCCTGCTCAAGCCTGACCCCCAGAAGGGCATATATTCCAGCCATTGAACCTTCCTGGACACCGAATCCACCAGGTATCATCGAAAGTAACCCTGCCATGATGCCGATGACATAACCAGAGATCAGCGCACCGGCCTTCACTGGGGGTCCGAGGGCTTCAAAGACAAATCCCATGGCGATGATACTGCAGCTAAAATCGAGCAGGGTGAGCGACATGATCCAAACTAGTCGGATGGGTTTGTGGCGAATGACTTCTGCGCCGCAGGTTAAGGTTTCATCGAGCTGGGTCAGCCAGGAGAGATGGTCGCGGTGCAGGATTCTCTCGCTTAAGCGTGCAAGCACGCTTATCATTGAGCGCCGTCGGGAAGGAAACAAGACTATTCCTGTGATCAGGATCAGCACCAGCCCAAAAAGCAACGTCATTACTCCTAAAGCAATGGCCACCCCTCGTGGTACGGTTGCGTTGAGTAGCAGGTAGATAAAACTTAGTGGTAGGAAAGTAAGCATATCCAGGCTGGTGAGATAGTAATGAAGAATGGATGAAGTGAGCACATCCTTCAGGGTCACGTTGTACATCTTCATCAGCAGGTAACGCAAGGAATACCCCACCACACCAGCGGTGGTCAACACATGGTTGACCACTGTGGAGATGAAACACACTTCCGCCAGCTCACGCATGCCCATTTGTATGCCAAGTAATTGTGCGACATACGCGTAAGAATAACTGTAAAATGCATAAGAGATGAATGTGAACACCAATACCAGGGGAAGGAAGCGCCAATCCGCTTCAACGATAACCTGATGCATATCCTGCCAATCTAAAGCTACAAGCACCACCCCCAGAATGGTAATGACAAGGATGATCACAGTAACTAGGCGATTGTGAGATCTGGTAGTCAGTTCCATGGTAGTCATTTAGGCGGATTAGGAAAAAACAATATTCGAGCGGATAAACCCACCTTGTTGGGTCGATTAGTGTACAGGATTATACTCGAGAAGGGTTGGAGAAGCGATTAGTGATCAACCGATAGATAAAATCAGTAGCTCTCATGTCATTTTCTAGATACTTGCTTGTATCAGCTGCTGCAATTGCTAATTACTTTTTACTTTATAATAAATCTGTCGAGAAAGGATGGTTTCCCATGGATCATCAGTTTTCACAGCAGTTCACCGACCAATGGACACGATATTTCGCCAGAGCAGAGCTTCCGATTGCATATTACTACACCGATCAACCGCGCACGGATGAATTGAGTGCCAGTCAAAATGCGGATCGCTGCCTGATCGGAAACCTGAAGCGGGTGCGGCAGGGTTTCCCATTTGTGTATGATGTGCATACTCCTGGTTGTTCGGGAGGTAAACGCTATACTGGCTTCAGCCACACACTGCGCCCCAACTTCGAGTACTTTCTGTCATGTGGTATCCCGGGTGAGCTTGAAGGAGAACGTTATAAGCGCGATCCTGACCTTGTCAGGCAATACCTTCTCCAGCACCCACCCTTCGAAGCACCGGGGAAATATCTGCTCTTTAAGCGCTGGGATAAGCTGCATCAAGATGATCAGCCCATGGCAGTGATTTTCTTTGCCACAGGGGATGTGCTGAGCGGGTTGTTCGCCCTGGCAAATTTCGATATGGCTGATCCAGACGGGGTGATCACCCCAATGGGGTCTGGATGTGCATCCATTGTTGGTTATCCGATGGAGCAGGCAACATACGAAGAACCTCGTTGTGTGTTGGGTATGTTTGATGTCTCCGCTCGCCCACACGTGGGGCAGGATGAGCTGACATTTTCCATCCCCATCAAGCGCTTTGAGCAGATGGTGGGCTACATGGACGAGAGCTTTCTGATTACTGGATCATGGGAGAAGGTCAAATCTAGGCTAAGCTAAATAATTTAGACTATATCGCTTAGGACTAAAACTAAATCACCACCGAGTAGATTGGTTTCCCGGTGGTGATTCTCTGTGTGTATATTGCTAATTACAAATTACATCATTATCACTTCACTTCCACAGTGATGGTGATGGTCTTCTCAGGGTTGATGTCGGTCTCCCATCCTCTCTTGTAGTCCAGTGTAAGTGTGACTGTTCCAGCATCAGTTGCCTGGAAGTAATATGTTTCTGTACCTGCGGCACCAACGACGGGATTAGCGGGGTCGGAGGTAGGTGCCAGATACTCAGGCTCCCTCATCTGTACCAGGACATCTGGGTTGGACGAGGTAGCAAACCAGCTATAACCGGTGGAAGGGTTGGATTCTAGCGTAATCGACATCACCTGGCCTTTTGTGAGCTGTAGGCTGGTACCATCCGCGCTGGCGTCGAGATTGAGGTTAGCTACATTACCGGAGATGATGGGCAGCATTTGATATTCATCAGTAGGTTCGGTCTCAATATCGTTACCTGAAGGGTTGATTTGAGTATGATCAGAACCTGCATTTAAGCTTGAGTCGGTGGGTGTGCTTGAACCGCAGCCTGCCAGGGTGATCAACATGATTATACTAATTACGGCGATTGAAAATTTCTTGAACATTTTTGCTCTCCTTTTTACCTTCTAGTGGCATTTGACCATAAGACGATTGAAGGGGCAGCAATGTTCCGTTAATGCGAATTATAGTACATCTGATTGACGGAAATTCACCCCCTCCACTCAGCCGAGCGCCTGTTTGCCCTGTTGCTTCGAGATGTATAATAATTTAGTACAATGGATGAGTAAAAGTGGGATGCAGGAGGTCATAGATGCAATCTAGTCGCAAATACCTAACGCTTAGGAAGCTCGTTCAGCGGGAAAATGCAGTCCGCTATATGATGATCTCGCTATTGAGCTTTGTCGCCACAGTGAGCCTGGTGAGGAGTTTTCTGGCTCTCACGGGCTACCCCCAGATTGGCAGTGGGACGCTGCACATTGCACACGTCCTATGGGGTGGACTGGTTTTGTATATCGCTGCCATCCTGCCATTAATTTACCTCAATCCGCGCTCTGCATATCATTGGGGCTATATTATCAGGGGTGGGGATGGGGTTATTTATTGATGAAGTGGGTAAGTTCATTACCAGCCAATACGATTACTTTTTCCCTGCCGCAGCCCCGATCATGTATGTCTTTTTCCTGTTGGTGGTCATTCTGGTGATCATGATTCGGCGTCCTAAAGTCGTGGACGGACGTGCAGAGCTCGTCCAGGCTTTGGAGATCGTGCGTGAGCAGCTCTACCGGCCTTTGGAGCCAGTCGAACGGGTGCATATTGAGGGCGATCTGGGTAAAGTAATGAAAGCTGACCCGGATTCACTGCATCAGGAAATGGCTAAACGCCTGTTGGAGCTTGTGCGCTCGGATCCACGCACAGCACCCGAAACACGACCTGCCTGGTGGTTACGATTAACTAAACAGCTGGAGCGGTGGCTGACTGAGCGACGGCTGAGCTGGTTATTAGGGGTTGGAATGGTGCTGTTGGGTTTGATCACGCTTAAAAATCCCTGGCAGGTGTGGTTGGAGCAAGTCGTACCCAATTCAGCTTTGGTGGCATTCCTACATTCTCATGCTGGCAGGCAGATCGCACCAGCTGATGCACCTGTACTCTTTAATACCCGGTTGGTGTTGGAGGTCTTGATCGGAATCCTTCTACTGGTTTCCGCCGGGTTGCTCATGGCCGGGAAGAAACGGCTAGCCTGTAACCTCGGTTACTTCAGTTTATTACTCTCAATAGTTGTCTTGGATATGCTCCTGTTTTACTTTGAGCAATTTTCGACTGTCGTTATTGTAATACTTCAATTCATAGTGCTATTCGGGGTGATTTTCTATAGGATGAGGTATCTGAGGAGCCGCGATTAGCGATAGCACTTAGCGTTTAGATAATAGCTAACAACTGTTCTCTCTGTGGTCTCAGCGATCTCTGCGGTGGATTGTTTTTATTTTGCGAATAGTCAATTGTAAAAAGCTGACAGCTGACTGCTATTTTTTCCATTATGGTTCAGCTGTGCGTGTCGGCTTTGGACCGCGGTTGCCATTCCCAGGTGTGGATTGTCCATGCCCGTTTCCCTGTCCGTCATGACCATCATCCTCTTGCTCGGGCATTGGGGTATTGGATAACCCCGCTGGGCTGGATTGTGATTCACCCGAAGTAGGCAAATGTTTAGGTCCCTTCCGAAGTCTTTCACGAACTTCCGATCGGAATGCCTGAGGATTCTTCTCGCCGATCGTGCTCAGATTGACTTGTTCATTCAACCGCTCCTGTAAGTGAATGATGGCTGGTTCTGCTTGCGATGGGAGTTTGCTGATCAGTTCTTCGATGGTCATTCCCTGATTTTCAGCTTGTTTTTTGATATTTCCCAGTGCATTTTGCATCTGTGGATCATCTAGCTGGGTAACCAGCTCAAGTGCATTGTCTAATTCATTCTGCAAACGCTCAGAAGATTGATTATTCATTGCTTTTCCACTTGCAGCCATGCGTGAAATTTCATCCACCCTGCGATTGGTAAAGTCCAGGGTCAGATTCAGCTTGGCTTTAGTGGAGAAAGTCATGGATAGACGAACGTCTTCACTCCAGGATTTTATCGTGTATAAGGGTTCACCAGGCAGGCTGCTTTGTGCCGCATAGACCGTGATGCTGCTGCCAACCAGGAAGATCAATACCAATATCGATGCGACCATCGCTTTGAATAATGGTAATCGTCGCCCTCGCCGGAACGTTTCGAGCCGTCGGGTTTCCCGTTCCGTGTACACTTCACTTGATCTTGGAATAAGACTCTGACGCAGACTCTCACCTTGGAGTAAAAATTTTGACTTTTCTGCGGCTTTAACTTGTGGGTCTAATGGGTGGGGCGGAACGCAAGGGCGCGAATGCCCTTTTCCCATATTCATCCAATTCACCATCTGCTTTGGTCATAAATTACTATCCTCATAACGGCTCATAATCCGGCGTAATGCTTCGAGAGCGCGGTGTTGTAATGCTTTTATCGCACCAACGGGTTTATTCAATGTCCTGGCGATGGATTCGTTCTCCCAATCTTCCAGGTATTTCAAGACAATTACCTGGCGTTGGTCAGGGGTTAACAAGCTGAGGGCTTCCCGTAATTGTTGGCTTTCCATTTCATCTGCCACTACCTGATGGGGCTCATCTGCTGAATTGGCTCGTAGATTCACATCCAACGGCAAAGGAGGCGGGACTTTACTGCGGTAGTAGTCTGTGATCCAATTATGCGCGATTCTGTATAGATAAGCCTGCAGATAATTGTCTGGACCACTATCCCGTTTCAAGGCATATAAAAAACGGCTGAAAGTCTCTGCCATACACTCTCTCGCTAATTCTGCATCACCCAGCAGGCGGAAAGCATAACGATAAATCCCTGGACTGAAGGTATCGAATATCTCTTCGAGTGCCTCAGTTTCAAGGTGTTTTGCTCGCTCCAAAATTGCCTGGTCTGGGCTATTTCTCATAATCTATGACGTAAAAAAGCGGTTGTAGAAACGGGTCATAATAAACGCAGCAAGCTATTATCTTAACGTAATTATACATAATAACAAAACAGCGGTATGGAGGCCGCTCCGCACCGCTGTTTTTAGGTTAGGATGTAAATAAGGGAATACGGTTTTCTCGATATTGGTTTAGCCTGGAGGCACTGGAGGCGTTTGAATATAAACTGTGATTTTCGTTGCGATGAAGACACCGGCCACAACGTTGCCATGAATGGCTACTTTTTGTTTACCTAAACCGATCAGTTGCTCGAATGTGATTGGCACTTTGTTGCCAGGCTTCTCATCATCACTATTCGTAATTGATAAATCTTCACCCGTGGTTGGAGCTCCGCTCTCCCCTGTGGCTTCGCCTTCACCTCCCTGGGTAAGTTGGAAAATTCTGGTACTGCCGGTGACTTGCACGGTCAAACCCGTGCTGAAAAATGGCTTGACCTGTGAATTGCCATGGATTAACGTTACGGTGATCGTATTTCCTGTTGTCGCTGAAATTGTCCCCTGCAGGTAGAATGGTGTACGCGTCCTTCCATGACTTCCATTTCTACCCATACCACGGTTCGTTTTATTTTCCTGATCTTGCAATCTTGTTTTATCTTTGTTTTGTTGCTTTGTTTGATCTCCCGCGCTGTTGCCTTGCCCTGAATTGCCTCCATTACCATGGCCGTTGTTTGGCCCAGCTGCCATTACAGGTACAACCGAGACGGCTAACAGTATGATGATAAGGCCTAGAAGTGCTACTTTTTTCATTTCTCGTCTCCTTTCAGAAGAAAAACTGATGGAGTAGGAATTTATCACTCCTGTTTTTTATGACGCTAAAAGTGCGCCTGAGATATGGGTGGGAGGGAATTCTAATCTGAGAGTTTTCCATCGCACAGTATAAAGTATTAATTTGATTGGGTGATCTGCATTTCTACTGATAATTATAGAGTAGATTCGCTGAAATGATAATAATCCTTCATAAAAATCTAATGAGATTATTGATCCTTTGATTGTAATAAAATCACCTAACTCGATCGTATATATTGGCATGAATCGATTATTTTACAAAGGTGGAAAAGGGAATGATTATAATTAGATATCAGTGTAATTTTCAATAACATGCGCTAAAATTTACAACTCAATTTCTGATGTAAACTTATGGAGTTAATATTGAACTTAGGAGAAATACGGTTAGATTGTTCATCCAAGTAGAATTAAAGGCTGTACTTTATTTTAGCTTAGATACTCATTCATATACCTAGCATGCATTGATGTGGATACGACAAGCTTATACTGCAACTCCTTAACAGAAGCCGCATCCAAAGGTAGAGTAATATTACATATGATATTCGTAAAGGGCGGGGATTTGTATTGTGGAATATATATTTATTTATAAGCAGATCAATAATTGAAGGTGGGTCATGACCACCTGGCATAACCTTGGCATTGAGGAGGCATTCAAGCAGCTTGATGCTTGCCCCGAGGGACTGACTGAGACTCAAGCCGCCACTCGCCTGAAGCGTTGGGGGGCTAATCAGCTTCAACCACGTAAGCCAATCTCGCCTATAATGCTTTTCCTCAAGCAATTTGCAAATTATTTCATCCTGGTTTTGCTGTTTGCTGCCGGGTTGGCATATGGCGTCAGTTTCATGCCCGGGCAGGGTGACCGCAAGCTTACGGCTTATTTCATTCTGGGCATCATCCTGCTCAGCGTGCTGCTCTCCTTCTTTGAAGAATATCGATCCCAGAGAGAGCTGGAAGCACTGGGAAGGCTTTTACTGTTTCATACAAAAGTATTACGGGATGGGGTAAAGCAGGAAATTGACGCCGCTCATGTGGTTCCTGGAGATATTCTGGTCCTATCCCAAGGACAGAAAGTGCCTGCTGATGCCCGTCTGATCGAGGTCTATAGCTTGCGCTCCGACGAATCGACATTGACAGGTGAGAGTATTGGCGTGGATAAATCCATCGAGCCTGTGAAGGTCGATACTCCCCTGGCAGAGCGGTCATGCATGGTCTATGGCTCGACGTTCATCACCCATGGCAGTGGGTTAGCACTGGTGGTAAACACCGGCAGCTCTTCCGAGGTTGGTCAGATCGCCATGAGCTTGGGTGGCATGTCCGATCGCCCGACGCCCTTCCAAGCGGAAGTTAAAAAGATGGGTCGCCAGATGACCGTAATCATCGGCATTTTGGCAGCCATCGTAGCCCTTATTCTCTACTTCGTTTTACATGAGCCATTGGTGGACGTGGCTCTTAACACTCTCAGCTTGGCGGTTGCCACCATCCCCGAGAGTCTGCCAATTGTGCTTACCTTTGCTCTTGCTCTTGGTGCCCGGCAGATGGCCCGCGAAGGAGCTGTTGTGCGCAACCTGTCAGTGGTAGAGTCGCTTGGCTCAGTGGATACGATTTGCACCGATAAAACCGGCACCCTTACCCAGAACCGCATGGAGGTGCAACAATTATTTGCGGGGGGGCAGCTGGTGAGCCTCCCGGATGGATTTAATTCGGATGGCGAAATCCATAAGCTGCTTCAAGCAGCTGTTTTATGCAATGAAGCCACGCTATTGGCTGATCCACAGCCAAAAATACTGGGTGATCCCGTGGATACCGCCATATTGAGAGCAGCCCAGGAGGCTGGGATGGATGTCGATCAGGTTCGTACTGCTCATCCACTGGTGAACCTCATCCCATTCAGCTCTGAGCGTAAAATGATGACCACACTGCACCAGATGGATGGCGGTACTGTCGCCATCACCAAGGGAGCTCCGGGGATCGTGCTGACCCATTGCTCAAAATGCCTGGAAAACGGGCAGCAATATTCCATGGAAGATTTCCGCTGCCAAACCATACGTCAAACCATCCAAAAGCTGCAAGGTGAAGGGATGTATGTGCTCGGATTGGCGAGCAAGCAGCTGCCATCTCCTGATATTAGTGAGCAGGTTGAACAGGGAATGACCTTTATGGGTTTGTTGGTCCTGATGGATCCGCCACGCCCTCAGGCTGATGAAGCAATTGCCAAAGCCCAGGCAGCAGGGATCCGCGTGGTAATGATCACTGGTGATAATGGGTTGACTGCCCAGGCTATCGCCGGCAGGCTGGGGATCGGGCAGAACGTGGTCGATGCACGCGAGTTGACAGGGCTCAGTAATTCACAGCTCTACGAAAAGGTCAAGGATGTGGATATCATTGCACGTGCCACACCCCAAGTGAAGCAGGTGATCCTCCAAGAATTGCAGCAAGCGGGTCATTTCGTTGCCATGACCGGCGATGGGGTGAATGATGCCACGGCCCTTAAACAATCGGACGTGGGCGTGGCAATGGGCTTGCGAGGTACCGATATTGCCAAAGAATCCGCCCAGATGGTGTTACTGGATGATAACTTCTCTACTATCGTGTTAGCTATCGAAGAAGGGCGGCGCATTTTTGATAACATCCGCAAGTTTACTAATTACCTGCTTAGCACCAGTCTGGGCGAGGTGTTTGTCGTGCTAATGCTTTCCATCGCCGGCTACTTTCCATTATCTGCCATCATGTTATTATGGGTGAACGTGGTCACCGACCTGGTTCCAGCCAGTGCATTGGCAGCAGACCCAGCGGTGAGCCACGTGATGAACCGTCGCCCTCGTCGCCACAATGAGCCCATCATGAACAAGGCCATATATGCCACCATTGTCGGGAGTATATTCCGTACCCTTATCGCCTATGGGTTTATCTTTTGGGTAGGATTGCAGCTTGGCGGATTGACCTATGCTCGCACCATGTTGTTCACCAGCATCGTCTTGCACGCATTTACGCGGCCTCATGGTGGTCCGGCAGCTGGATGATCTATCTATCTGGTCGAATCGGGCACTGTTGGTGAGCTATGCCGTGGCTGTAGGTCTGCAGCTCTTGGCGCTCTATACTCCCCTGCGGAATCTGTTTGGAGTCGTTGCTTTAGATTGGCGTGCCTGGCTGATCATGATCCCGGTAACAGCCGGCTCGTCGTTCTTCGGTGTATACATGACCCGTTGGATCCTGAAGCTTATTCCGTTATGGGGTGATCCTGCATCCACAAATTCACATTAATGATCATCGAATGGAACACAAGAAAAGGGTATTTATACTCATTTAAAAACCCAGTTACTCTGGACCTGACGAGGTTATATTTAATTATTAAGTCTAATAAATGAATCAAAACTAGAAAGCTAGCATTTTTAGTCTTTCCATACGGAAAGTCGATTCTAGTTCAAGGGTTTGATCATTGCGGGGGAATTCACCCAAGCCCATATGCATCCCAGCATAGAGATAATAGCTGGACTTTTCATTGAGGTACTCACGCGGGAAGCGGTATGTTCCACTCTGCGTACGAAAGCTCTCCAATTGAGCCATGCCTTGGCGGAACCAGTCGCTGGCTCTTCCACACTCGAATTGCGCCATCATTTCCAGGAATAGGACCAGCTTTTCGCGTTCGTTTTCTTGTGGTAAACATGCCAGGAATACCCGTCCGGCGGCATACGCGCGGTGTAATCGTGAGTTCCAGATATAACCGCCTGGGGTATCCTGGAAAGCAGGATGTAGCAGATAGGTGACGATTGCCTCAACTTTTTGGCGGGTAAGTTGATCTTCCTTTGGCAGATAGGCCAGCGCGTAAAGATCGTAACAGGTGGGTAACCCCAGTACTTCCCAATGGTTGTTAAAGCGTTGCTGGTAAAAAAGCTTCGGGCTTTTGTGAGTTATTTTCTGAGCAGGCGGGAGGCATTGGCGCTCAGTTTCATTCATGTAGAAATCATAGTCACTGCGGCACGCCTGCTCGTACAATATTTCGATACGCTGTGCCATCCAATTAGCTACACTTGGTTCGGTTGCATACCCGGCACGTACTAGGAAGGGTACGATGATCAACGCCTCATTGTGATATCGTTCCTCTTGTCCTACCGCACAGTACGGTAGAGCGCGTTCATCTAATTTAGTCATTCCGGCTCGCAGCCCGTATTCGCACAGTTTAGCTAATACGTTCTCTGCAGAGGCATCCTTTGAGTGATGGATTGGACCGCTACCTAATAGATCTAGCCACCTGCGCACTTCCGCGCATGCCAGCAGGTCTGAGAGCAGCGCCTCCCGGTCTAATCTTGGATCATCTGGTAACAGTTCTGTAGCCGTGCGCCAGCGTAGCACCGGTCCACCTTGGGTCAGCAGAAAGGAAGATATACTAGGTTCCATATAATTATTGAATTATGTATTAGCGGATATACCTATATCATAATCCATTAAGCCTTCGATCGTTGCGATTTCACCAGGTTGGTAAACCGATAATTTTTTACCCAGCAAGTTTTCCCTCAATAGTGTGGGTATCGCTGGCACCTCGATTGCGGGCATAATCAATTCTGTTTCAATATGTTTAAATTAATTAATAATAAACCAGCGCTGCGAGTACTACTCACAGCGCTGGTTGAAAATATGTGTTGATAATAAATTACGGTAGACAGGTTAGTAAAGCACCAGACGTGATTCGAGTGGCTGTCCAAACACCATTAACCAGTGTGCCATGGCTGCTGATGTTCTGACCGGTTCCCAGGTCATCAAAGCTGATTTGGGTAGCGATTCCATCTTCATTACGTAGCAGGAAACGAGTGAAATCACCGGTCACCAGGGTCACTTCCTGGCTGATAAAAGGGTTTGCCAGGCGGTTGCCACAAGAGACGGTTACGGTGACGGTTTTTTCAACTGGATCGATATCAGAGATCGTGCCCGATAATGCATACGGGGTACGAACACCAAAACCGACCTGGTTGCTGGCACCAAGTCCAACCTGGTTGACTGCGCCATAACCGTATTGGTTGCTGGCACCAAGTCCAGCCTGGTTGGCAGAACCATAACTGTACTGGTTGCTGGCACCAGCTCCAGCCTGGTTGAGGGCGCCATAGCTGTACTGGTTGCCGGTACCTAAACCGAGCTGGTCACCAGTGCAATTACCACTAGCGGTCCCGCTATTTTCCGGGGGACCACCAGCAGCCAGTGCAGGTACTACGGATATGGCTAACATGATTACTACAAGGGTTACGACTGTAAGTTTCTTCATTTTCAATCCTTTCAAGAGGTAAGATGGGTTGTGTTGTGTTTCACATACCTGCACATTATGACGCAGGTGAAGTTATGAAGATATGGGGAGAACAAAACCTTCACAAGATCTTCACAACATGACTGGGTATAATTGTCCTACAATAGATTCGCCTCCTTGGGGATACCATGGGTATGATTTCTGTGGAGTACTTTTGATAAATGTTACCTTTCGAACGATCAGATAAACTAAGGCTTGAAGCCGACTTCGTTCTGGGTTTGATCAGGTTGGATGATATCCTGCGCCCGTATGGCAAGGTGTTCCCGACGGGCAGCTATTTTCTGAATGTGATGGTCTACCCTGATATTGATTTATACATCCCAAAAGTTAGCATAGACCAACTGTTTATGATAGGGGCTCGAATAGCAAGCTGCGAGCTGGTCACACAGGTGGTGTTTGAGAGGACAGATGATCCTGTGAACTTGCCGGGTGGCTTGTATCTAAAATCCCGGGTGAGTTATGGAGAGTGGGGTCGACCCTGGAAGATTGACCTTTGGTCTCTGGAGGAAAAAGTCATCTTGAATAAGATGGCAGACATGCACAATTTTCAGGTTAAGCTGACACCCGCTTTACGTGAGCAGATCGTACGTTATAAGCTCTCTGTGATGACCTCACAAAAGCGCACACCTATGTATAGTGGTTATTACATCTATAAAGCCTTCATTGAGGAAGGCTTGGAGGATTTTGAGAGTGTCACCCAATATTTGGTTTCCAATGGTATTCAGATGGAAGGTTTTTGATTCATGCATGCCTTGCCTGTCAATCTATTACGCTCTTTTCACTACTGTTGAAATCTAAATATTGATATTTATCTCAGGAATAATTATTCTTTATTTGGAGGTCTAAATGTTAGATTCTGATACTGTCATTCTACTCACCCGCAACGGCATGGGTGAAGCTGACCAGGTATTGCAATACAAGTTAATTGATACTTACCTCAAGCTGTTGGATGAACATAATATCCTGCCTGGTGCGATATGCTTTTATACGGAGGCTGTGCATTTGGTCGTGGAAGGCTCGCCAGTTTTGGAAACCTTACAATCACTGGAGAAGAAGGGTGTGCGCCTTATCCTGTGTTCTACCTGCCTGAATTATTTTGAACTTGCCGACCAGGTGAAAGTGGGTATTGTGGGTGGAATGGGCGACATTCTGGAGGCTCAACGTTTAGCCGGTAAAGTGATCACGCTTTAGAGGCTTGTGTTAATTCTGTAACCTTTTTAGAGATTTATCGTCTGAAGGTTCAGAATAACTTGTTGATGAAAAATCTGTTATGGTATCTGGAGCGAAACTTTTTTGCATCGCACTTTCTACCGGAATGCGCTCACTTTACGCACCTTAGTGGTGCGGATTTTCGGTAAATTATATCAACCAGATGGGCTAACATTGTTCTTAATAACTCGCTAATAATAGGTAACCCGCTCTGAATGCTCTTCTGGAAATAATTATTGACCTATCACATTCTGCCTGCTTGATCCTGGGGGAGGTTCGGCATTTAGAGGTGGATTATGAAAAATAACACAGTTAACTTGGTTCGATTATTCGGCATCCCAATTGGACTTGACCCGTCCTGGTTTCTAGTTTTTGCCCTGATCACCTGGGCGCTGGCTATTAGCTACTTCCCAATGGAATTTAAGCAATGGACCAAACTGCAATATTGGTCAGTCGCTTTGGTCACGTCCATCCTGTTCTTTATTAGTGTTGTACTGCATGAGCTCGGTCATTCGATCGTCGCCCTGCGTTATAAATTGCCGGTGAAAAGCATTACCTTGTATATCTTTGGGGGAATTTCTGAGATCACATCCGAGCCCACAAACGCTTTAGCTGAATTCGTGATTGCCTTTGCCGGTCCGCTGACCAGTATCATCCTTGCAGCCATTTTTTACGCTTTGGAGATAGTGTTTAGAGGCATCGCACCGGTCTTTGCAATGGCAAAATATCTGGCGCTGATCAATGGCAGTTTGGCTCTATTCAACCTGATCCCGGGTTTCCCGCTGGATGGAGGCAGGGTATTTCGTGCGATCATTTGGGGTATTACCCGTAACCTGCGTCGTGCCACCGAGATTGCTGGTCTGATGGGACACGCCATCGCTTTCCTGTTCATCCTGTTGGGAGTATGGCAGCTCTTCCAGGGGAATTGGGTCAACGGTCTGTGGATTGCTTTTATTGGTTGGTTCCTGGAGAACGCTGTGGTGGGGCAGGTCCAACAGCAACGTATCCACACTTTATTGGAAGGGCATACGGTGGATCAGGTGATGAGTTGCACCTGTGTCCAGGCTTCTGCTGATCTTACCCTGCAGGAGCTTGTGGATGTATATATCCTCGATAAAGGTCAGCGCTGCCTGGTGATGATGCGGGGTGAACAGCCGGTAGGATTGCTCACCTTGCACAATATTCGCCAGATCCCCCGGGATCAATGGGGTTCCACCATTGCTTCAGCGGTGATGACGCCCATGGATCAGGTGAAACGCACGGGTCCGAAGGTGGCATTGGAGCAGGCACTGACGCAAATGGGCACCGATGGGGTTAACCAGATGCCAGTGATGGATAATGGTCAGATCGAGGGTATGCTTAGCCGGGAAGATATTATCAATTATCTCCATTTGCTCCAGAATTTGAAGAAGTGAGGCAGTGTTTGCTTGGGTTGGTTGCTTCAGCATCGAACTCTGAACAACGGCAGCATTATTGGAGAATCTAATGTCCAAATTCTTGATCCGTCGTGGTTTTCAAGCATCCATCCAGATGCTCCTGCTACTAATTTTAATGATCGGAATATTCCCTTCATCAGCAATATACCCTTCTGATTCCATGAATTCGTCCGGTCTGGAATTATTTGATAATCAAATCCATAATAAGTCTGAAGAAATGACCCTTGTGGTCACCTCAGCTCCTGCCAAAGAGCCAATCTTCCTTCGATATCTCATCCGGCTGTTCGGTAATGATTGGCTTGGCGCTGATTGGATGTATCTAGGTCTGGTAAACTACCGTTCCCCCGCTCTCGACGAAAATGGGCAACAGCTTTATGTTACCCATCCCGTTACAGGGGTGAAGACATTCCAGTGGAAGTATGCCCGCTTTTGGATTGACCCAGGTCCGGCACAGCTAAAAGTAAATGACACCTTGTGGGTATGGGGCTATGATGCCGGTTCGCACACAATTTATGCCGACAACATCCTGGTGAATCCTCCAATTAGGATGGCTCCTCCAGATGACGTGAATGCCTATGGAAAGGTACTCTCCATATCGGGACAGACGATCACAGTTCAGGATTCCGGAGGTATCAGATACACAGTCACCGTGGATCCGTATACCACCTACAGCTTTCCCAACGGTCAGGGTCTACCCCGACCCAAGGATGGTCTATGGGTAAATATATCGTGGCTGACGGGTTCTGCCGGGCTGCTGGGTCGTTATGCTAGCTTTCACGGAGATTATCGTGGGATCTTACGTTTGGATTTTACCCCCCCATGACTTCTGGGAATTAAATAAGCCATAAGTATACTTTTACCCCGTATAGTTTCATTGCTTTTTACAAATCAATACGCATTTCAGCTTCATTTCCGAGCATCCTTCCGGTGAGAGCAAAGCCATACTTCCTGTAGAACGGCTCAGGACCCTCCTCACCCGGATGGCAGCTCAAGGTAAGCTCACTCGCACCCGGGCGGGTGCGCACGTATGCCAGAAGCAGATCCATGGCTCGCTTGCCGAAGCCCATTTTTTGGTAGCGGGCGTCGATCATATAGCGCCAAAGGAAGTAATGTGGTTTTTCTGGGTCATCGTAGAGCATCAGGAAACCCACCGGGGATTTGTCGGCATAGATGGCACGGAACCAGGCTTTGGGCTCGAAATATGCCTCGGCAATGGACACTGCATTGGGAGCAACGAAATGCTTCTGTATGTCACTGACGTCTAGTCGACAGATTGAGCGTACGGTCTCGCCATCTACCTCCCGCAAACTGATGGTTGAATTATGGGTGATGTTGGGGGCTGTATCGGTCATCAAAGCTACTCCTCGTGGCAAGGTGAAGATGGTGGAATATATAGTTTCAAGATTGCATCCATAAAAATATTATGAAATATAAGCATATCATAATTTGGCAAGTTATTTTTAGTAAGCTTCTGACCTTCGGACAAAACATCGGACAATTATAAAAAACCTTGTCACTGCGAAGCGCAAGTGTTCTTCATGCGCTGTGGCAATCTCTAATTTACCGTTTTTTCAAGGTGCAGATCCTATAAATTAGCCGCTTAAGATGCGATGTCCGAACTTTCGTCCGAACCTGAGAGCTTCTCCTTGCAATTGAAGTAAATAGGAATTGAAGCTAAGTAGCGATTGGTTTTTATCGATTTGCTGACTGCTAATCTTGACCCGCTTTCCTCATTTTCGGATTTGATATCTGCTAATCTGGATCCGACTCCCTCCCGTATGGTCTCAGCGGTCTCACTCTTTTTCCGGATTGCTTCTTAGCCCCCATGTTATAATCCTCCCCTTGTAGGAATATCATGCCTTTTTGGACCATCCTCCTTATCGCCGTCGGTTTAGCCATGGATTGCTTCGCAGTCTCATTGGGCGTGGGGACTGCTGGCACTGCTGTGGGTCTGCGCCCCACCTTCCGGTTGTTTTTCCACTTTGGTCTGTTTCAGGGTGGGATGACCCTGTTGGGTTGGCTGGCAGGTAAGACCGTGGTCACCTACATCGCCAGCGTGGATCATTGGGTGGCATTTGGACTGTTGGTTTTCGTGGGTGTGCGTATGATTCTAGGCGGCTTGCGCAAGGAAGGCGAAAAACCAGCCATCCCCGATCCCTCGCGTGGGATGACCCTGGTAATGCTAAGCGTCGCCACCAGCATCGATGCCCTGGCAGTAGGGCTCAGCCTGGCGTTGCTGGAGGTAAATGTAATTTGGGCGGCGTTGCTCATAGCTGGGGTGTCGGCCATACTTTCACTGGTCGGCCTGCAGCTCGGAAATCAGCTTGGGATGCGCTTTGGTAAATCGATGGAGGTCTTGGGGGGAATTATCCTGATTGCTATCGGTTTACGGGTGCTTATTACACACCTCATTGTTTAGATGTGTGGGGGTAGTTCCCTAAAACCATCTTTTTTCGCCTGCAACCTGCTACTACGACTTATATATCACCGGATCACGAACAACCTAAGTGAATCTTATCGCCTCAGGGTAGTTTGCGGTAGACGTTCCAATCGTAAATCTCCGTGTCCAATACATAATGGGTATCAAAAAACTGTTGAAACCTGAGCCATTCCTGCTGAATCTGAGGTACATCGATTGCTTGTTTAAAATCAGGTGTGCAGGCAGATATACACAGCTGATCAAGCGGCTTGTCTACAAAAGGAAGACCTATCGAAGATACTTTCTGAACCACAATCAATTCTGGTGGTTGAATTTCAAGTTCATCGACATATTCCTTGAGCTTGGTGTTCTGTTCGTTGGCGGGAATAAACAGATTGAGAGGGTATAAAAATCGAGAAGGCGCGTTTCTATCGGTAACAAAATTGATTCCGAGATGGATATGCCAGACCAATACTTTATCATCGGGTTGGGTGGCCTGAACGATATATTGCTCTAGCTCATTTAATGGGTACTGGGCTGTGAAAATTCCTGCGATATTGTTGGTATACATAGCTGAAGGTAAATCACGGATAAATGAGCTTACCCCCCACCCAATGGAACTGATTGCCAATAACATAAACAGTGCATTTCGGAACAGCATGCCTTTTGATTTTAAGGATTCTCTCGAAATTGACACCACTCTCCAAATCGGATAAGCGATGGCTAACATCACCGCGGGCAAGATCGTTATGAAATAATGCCCGTAATATCTTCCTCCAAGGGAAGCCATCAACACCTCTAGGGGGAGTGCAACCACCGCCATCAAAAACGTCCATTCCATCGGAGAGAAAACCTTGTGAAGAACAGGCTTTACCCGTAAACGGTAATACTTCACTCGAAAATAAAAGCCAAGTGAAAATATGGATATCACCCAGAAGATGCCAAAATATGGATATGGCCACAGGCGCCTGGCGAATAGGGGGAACAAGGCTAACACGGCTAGCAAGCACCACTCAATCCACGAAACGTGTTCTTTCAAGACAGGTTTTACCCAAACTTGGTAAGGTTTCTCCACCAAGAATAAACCACTGGCGAGAACAGCGATCAGGTAGAGTCTGCCGATATAAAGATTGGGTAATACTTTACCTAATCCATATAAGAAGTAATACCTGAAATTACCCTGTGTTCCACCAATAGAATAAAATCCTTGGAGTAGAGCACCATTCACGAAATCACTCAGAGCACCAACCCACTGCAGATAAATTGAAATTACCGCTAGCAGGCCAACAAATCCCAATAAAAATATAACCGCTGTTTTGAACGCCTCCCGAATTTTCCATTCGTTTATGTAGCTTACCGTCATCAGAAATATTGATGTACACCCCAGCGCAATCGTGGGTTGCTTGATCAAAAATGAACAGGCAGTCAACACACCTGCCAGAACCACGAGCCAGGGTTTCCGGTGATCAGCGAAAAACAGGTAGGTGATCCCAATGATGCCTATCTGCGGAGCCAGTCCATAAACCTCCGTCAAATTTCCGCCCTGGAATATCTGTGAATTCATTAGCGCCACAAGCAATATGGCGCTTGAAATCCCAGCGGGTATACCCCCAAATTGCTTCTTAAGCACCAGGAATAAAAGTACCATACAACCTAATATCCACACGACACTCGACCACCAAACGCCCCAGGCTGTTTGCCCAAAAATGAATAACGCCAGTGCATTTAGATAGTAACCGAGAGGAGGTTTGTTATCCCATAAATCACGATAAGGAATTTGTCCATGTAGGATGGCTTTGCCATAATAGGCATAGAAACCGCTATCAGGGGGTAATTGTGAGATGTCGGGTCTCCACGACAAATTTAGCCAGATAACCAAAAACGCCGCTAAACCCACAGCAAGGATTGTTAATCCTACAATAATTGATTTACTTTTGGTAAAAAGTTTTCTAATTATGCTATTGTGGTTAATCACGCATTTGTTCCTATCCTGATCTCACTAAGCAGGATTCACAACCCTTCTTCTGCTCCTGAGCATTTTTGTATTGTAACATGCGCAACAGGGTGGATATCAAATCACCATAATTCACATTATTTATCTGTAAGACCCACTTTTTAGTCTATATGACTCGCAACTTTCCATCCTGTTCCCGCATTGGTTCCGAGGATCAATTTTCTCGCAGCTACTTTCGATGCTCTTGCAGTTAGGCTCAACCTGGCTTCGCTGGACGTTATTGTCCTATGGATATGCAGATTATCCATGCGGTGCCAACCGTATTTTCACTAGTGAGACTACTGCACGGGAACTAGCTTGGGACGCACATTGGCAAATTGATGAAGGTTTTGGGTGGTAATTATCCTGATTGGATTCGATTTGGTTAATTAATTCCACACCTTACTAGATACAAAATGTAGGTTTTTGCAGTTGTAGCTTGCTGAACGCGGATCATCCCACCAACTTAACCATCAAAGGATTGTGTATAAATTAACTCAATTTTTCAGATCAAGGCAGCTTACGATAAATGGTCCAATCGTAGATTCTTTTATCCAAGGCGTAATCGTTCAAAAAAAACCGTTGAAACCTGAGCCATTCCTGGCGAATCTGTGGAACTTTGAGCGCCCGTTCAAATTCGGGTGTGCAATACGTTTTACACAGCTGACCAATTGGCTCGTCTACAAATGGAAGAGCCAACGAGGAAACTCTTTGAACCAGGATCAGCTCCGGAGGGTTGGCTTCGAGATCATCGACATATTCTTTGAGACGGGTGTTCGCATCATTGGGGGGAATGAACAGGTTGAGCGGGAATAAAAACCGTGAAGGTGCTTTCCTGTCTGTGACGAAGTTAATTCCTAGATGAATATGCCACACCAGCACTTCATCATCGGGTTGGGTGGTTTGAACGATATATTGCTCTAACTCGTTTAAAGGGACGTAGCCTCTGAAAATTCCTCCAAGATCGCTTGTATACATGGCTGAAGGTAAATCCCCTACAAAGGAGTTTGCTCCCCAAACCAGGGCACTGATCAGCAATATCAAATATAACGCATTTCGGAACAGTAAGCCATTAGATTTCCAAGATTCTCTCGATATTGACGCCACTCTCCAGATGGGATAAGCAATGGCTAATGTCACTGCAGGGATCATCGTGATGAAGTAATGCCCGAAATATCTTCCGCCGAGCGAAGCCATTAAGACCTCTAAAGGGAGTGCAATCACCGCTATCAGCCACGTCCTTTCAACCGGTGTGAAAACTTGTTGAAAAACGGGCTTTGATCGTAAACGATAAAACTTCACCAGAAAATAAAGGCCAAGTGAAAATATCGCTATCACCCAGAATTTGCCAAAATACGAGCCAGGCCACAGGCGCTTGGCGTATAGGGGGAACATGGCTAACACGGCTAGCAAGCACCACTCAATCCACGAAAGGCGTTCTTTCAAGACGGGTTTAATCCAAAATTGATAGAGCTTCTCCGCCAGGAATAAACCACCAGCACCCATAGCGATCAGATAGAGCCTGCCAATATATAGTTTGGGCAACACATTAACCAATGTATAAAAGAAATTTTCCCTGAGAGTAGTTTCTGCACCACCTATAAAAGAAAATCCCTGTAAAAACGCGCCGTCCAGAAAAATGCCCAAGGCTCCGACCCACAACCAATAAAGAGAAACCACCCCTACCAGGCTAACAAACCCCAATAAAAATCCTAACCCTGTTCTGAAAGCTTCACGGATTTTCCACTCGCTAAGTGAGCTTACCGTCATCAACAGTATTGATGAACCCCCCAGCATGATCGTAGGCTGCTTGATCAAAAATGCACATGCAGTCAACACCCCCGCCAACATGGCGAACCGCGGTTTTCGATGTTTCGCAAAATACAAATAGGTAATTCCGATGATGCCTATCTGCGGTGCTAGGCCAAAGACCTCCATCAAATTCCCGCCTTGGAATATCTGTGGACTCATCAACGCCACGAGAAAGATCGCGCTTGTTACCTCAGCGGTTATACCCCCCAGTAGTTTCTTGATGATCAGGAAGAAGAGCAGCGTGCAACCCAATATCCACACGATGCTCGACCACCAAACACCCCAGGGTGTCTGTCCAAAAACCAACAAACCCAGCGCATTTAGGTAATAACCAAGTGGAGGTTTGTCATCCCATACATCGCGGTAGGGGATTTGCCCATGTAAGATAGCTTTGCCATAATATGCATAGAAACCACTATCGGGGGGGAGTTGCGAGACGTCGGGTCTCCACGACAAATTTAACCAGATCACCACTAAAGCTGCCAAACCAGCCGCCAGAACAGCCAAAATAAAAACGGCTGACTTGTTTTTTGTGAATAGCTTCTTTAGATACTTGCTAAGGTTGCTCACACATTCATTCCTATATGCGCTCGCCTAAACAAGACCTCTAACTCTTCTTTGACTGATTCAGTCTATATTATAGATTGTAACATGAGCTGTAGCTGGGATAATACCTCGACATAGATATATAAAATATATTACTTGCATTTTCTTTTTCGATATTTCCAATTTACCTTTTGCTATCAGCACAAATTTCCCGATCGATCCAATGTGTTGTTAATATAATCCTTGCTGGTTGGGTTTAGCTTTGACTCGACTCGTTGAGCGGATGGAGCTAAGCTATATTAGTAGTTGAGTAACCAGAAGGAAAGATCATAGTGGCGATTGTTCATCGGTTTTGTAGGTGCTACAGTAGGTGTCGAGATATAATTTATCCAAGGGTAAACTTGATAGAGAAGGATTATCTGAAAAAGGAGTAACTATGATCGATCTAACCACTGAGTTTGGCCAACGTGTGGATCAACGCCTTAGGGATGAAGAAGTAATCTGGTTCACCACTGTCACCCCCGATGGTGTTGCACCGCCCAACCCGGTATGGTTTTTCTGGGATGGTGAATCCATCATCCTGCGCCAGCCTGGTTCATACCGCATCCACAATATCCAGCATAATCCCAAGGTTACCCTCAATCTGGAACGGGCAGATGGTTCGGGTCATAATGTGGTGGTCATCAAGGGGGAAGCTCAGCTGAAGCCCGATCACCTGAAGCCACATCCTGGCTACGAAAAGAAATATTCTAAATACCTCCCCGAGATGAATTGGACGATTGCCCAGCTGGTGGCGGATTATTCCGTGGAGATCACCATCAGACCGTCCAGGTTGCACGAGGGCTAGGTCTTTTCGTCATGCAACTGGCTGACTTGTTAAATCGAGCCATCCCTCCTGATCCATGGGCTGAGGGTGACAATATCCCCTGGAATGAACCTGGATTTTCCCGAAGAATGTTGAAGGAGCACCTTTCTCAGGAGCATGATGCAGCCTCACGTCGCTTCGAGATTGTCGACCGGCAGGTGGATTGGATCAACACCACCCTACTCGCAAACGTGCCGACCAACATCCTCGATCTTGGTTGCGGACCGGGATTTTATGCAGAGCGGCTGGCTCGACTGGGTCATACCATCCATGGGATTGATTATTCCCCAGCATCCATCGCATATGCCAACGAGATCGCTCAACATGACCACCTGGCCTGTACATATACCTGCCGGGATATCCGCCAGGCAGATTTCACCCATGAGAATGGGCTGGTGATGCTCATTTATGGTGAATTCAACGTCTTCCGCCCAACAGATGCCAAATATATTTTGAACAAGGCCTTGCAAGCGCTTAATCCGGGTGGTTGGTTGCTCTTGGAGCCACATCCATTTCACATAATTCAACAATTGGGGGAGAAACCCCCTTCCTGGTATTCCTCAAGGGAAGGCTTGTTTTCCGAGAAGCCTCATGTGGTTTTACAGGAGAACTTTTGGAATGAGCAGCTGCTCACAGCCACCATGCGTTATATTGTTATCGAAGCAGACACTGGCCAGGTGACTCAGTATTCTCAGAGCATGCAGGCGTATCAAGATGAGGAATACTGCTCGCTGTTAACCTCTTGTGGTTTCGAGGATATAAAAATTGGCTCCCGGACTGTTGGGCGAAGATTCACCGCCAGGTTTACTCGCTATTTCAGCGCGTAAGCCATCCGGAATCACGGGCTAACGATTGGTTCGGTGATTTGCACCGAAATTTGTGTAGGTAGTTCGTTGCTTCATGTGTGGGTGTTGATTTTTTCTACTTTTGGCATAAAATAGTGTTTAGTGCAATACACTGATAATTCATCCTGGCACTGTAAAGGTAATATATGGAAAAATTCACGGATGTTGAATCGCTAACCCAATACATCACGGATGAGATCTTTAGACTTTTTAAACAATCTCGCCACTCCATTTTACGAAAGACCCTTGGCCCATTATTTAGGTTACCCACGCACCGTTTTGCTCAGGTAGCGTATACATTTGACCACTATGTGGCGGAATATGGCTTTCGAGAAGCTGCTCTGCGCATACTACCTGTGTTCGCCCAGGCATTCGAAGCACAAAATATTGAGAATATCCCATTGGAAGGACCCTTATTGATTACTTCCAACCATCCCGGCACATGTGACTCGATCGTTATTGCTGCCAATATCCCCCGCCCCGACCTAAAGATCGTCGCCACGGGTGTTCCTTTTGTCCAGGGACTCCGGAATGCTGCCAGTCACTTGATTTATACCACCTTGGATGTCCATGAACGCATGATGGTGGTACGCTCAGTCATCCGTCACCTCAAGGATGGTGGAGCGGTGTTGATCTTCCCCAGCGGTCGCATCGACCCGGATCCGGCACTCTCACCTGATGCAGCTAATGACCTTGGCAGATGGTCTCCCAGTGTCGAGGTGATATTACGTCGTGTGCCGCAGACCCGCGTGCTGCTGACGGTGGTGAGTGGGGTCCTGTCCGCACGTTGGCGCTGGAATCCTTTCGTACGCTTGATGGGGGATGATCACAAGCAGCGCAGTGTGGCAGAATTTCTGCAGGTCATCCAGCAGATGATTTTCCCGAATTCAATCTCTGTCAATCCCCGCCTTACATTCTCAGATCCTCTAACGACTGATGACCTGGCGCAGATGGGGCAGGGATTGCTGGATGGGATGATCGCCCACACTCGTTGCCTGATGGAAGACCATATGGCGGAGGGAAAGATACTTCTGCCAGCGAATACGTAATATATCAGGTATCCCGAACATAAGGTATTAGTTAATTTTTATCGGAGTCCAATTACCCACGCAGGTGGGCTTTATAAATTTCGCAGACGCCTTTTCGGTCATCATCTCCATCGCAAATGTCCGCTCTCCCATTTTTAAGCGATGGATACTTTACAAAGTTTTACCTGTTGCTTTAATTCCAAACCAGAACTGCTCTTGCAAACTCAGAATCCAATCCACTACCGAGGGACGACCTATATACGAGCAGATAGCGGAAATACGTACAATGCATACGACCAATTCGACTCTGTCTGATCAATACTCATTGGCGAATCTGTAAAACAGATCAAACCAGGTATCGAAGGAGATTCCATAATCAATTCCATTTCGGACGATCACGAGTGCATTGCCAGGAGAGACATAGATGAATTGCCCTCTGTCGCCAGCGGCCATGAAATCGTAGCTTCTTGGATCTACCGCTGTTCCCCACCACATATATTGATAGTACCCTTGTCCGGGTAAACCTGAGAACCAGTCGGCTGGGTAGTACGCTGAATAATCTGCTGGGAGATAAGGTCGCGTTGACTCTGCCACCCATGTTTGCGAAATCACTTGTTGGTCGTTCCAGGCACCCCCATTAAGAAACAGCTGTCCGAACTTGGCGAAGTCGATCGCCCTTGCATTGACCCCGGTTTCCATCTTTTCAAAGTCGCTGGTTTCGCTGTCGATGCTCCATGAACCTCCGAACTCCATCCCAAGCGGATCCCAAATCTTTCTCTGCAAGTACTCAGTGACCGTGTGCCCAGTGGTGCGCTCAAGGATCATGCCCAGCAGCTGAGGATGGTATTTGTTGTATAGAAAGTATTTCCCCGGTGGATCAATGATTATAGTGTTTTGAAGGGCGATGAAGCGTTGATCCGGATAATAGGTAGTTAATGCATCATCGCCATTTAGTCCAGGAAAGCGATTTTCTTTGTACTCGAGGCCGGAAGACATCCTGAGGAGATCGCGAATAGTAATGTTCTCGAAACGAGAGTCCCTCACAGCTAACTCGGGCAAGTAGTTTGTGATTGGGTCACTGACACTATTAATATACCCTTCATCGATGGCGATCCCGATTAATGCGGATGTGAAGGACTTCGCTACTGAAAAAGACGTGACGATCGAATCACGTTGAGTATCATTAAAGTACTGCTCATAAAGGACGGTTCCGTCCTGTATGACAATGAACGCCTGCGTCTGGTTCTCCTCAAGAAAGGCTTCCCAATTATCAACCCCGGTTAGCTGAGTGAAAAGAGTAACCACCCGGTCATCCGTTGCTTCACCAAATGTGAAGGGCACAGGAGCAGCTTCCAAACGGTGTTCCGGAAATTTCTGCCAATCGAACGCATCCGAACTCCCCCAGGCAATGACTCGGAAGACGTATTTAGGTGGATAAGTCAGCAAAGCAGCAGCTAAAGCCAGTATGACGATTCCGGTCAGGACAATCAGTATATAGCCGGTTGTCCTGATAATTTTCTTTCGCATCTCCAACCTCCTTTATTAATGGGTAAATAATGGGTGCATGTCACCTGAGGTTCGACCTTGGTAAGGTGGTGGATGCATATAGTTCTGGGTTGTCATTTTCCATTTGTAATATCTGCAGCGATAGAGTACCAGCTTAAAGACTTAAGGATTTTTTACCTGACCTTCGATCTTCAAACCATGAGCGTCTATTACCGCACGATCATCCTCGAAATGTAACCGGAAGGCACTCAGTCCGTCTTCGAAGATTTCAAAGACGAAAGTCTGTGGATCAGCCCAGTAGCCACGCAGCGCTCGCCCATCAGGCTCCACACGGTATTTTCCATCCAGACCGATTGGCCAGATCACATCACGGCCTTCAAGATTCAAGTATAAGTGTAGCCTCTGTGTTGTCGCTGAACTCGAGGCGAAGTGTTGCCACGTCAATTGAATTTGGTCCAAACACATAGGTCTTACCCGAGATCGCTTTGGCGGTATCTGGAAGAGGACCAACCTGCCAGGGGTGTGGAGCCTGGGCTAATGCGGTCAGCGTTGTATCCAGTTTCGCCACACCCGCCGGGTTTGCAGGCATCGGCTTGTTTGGATCGACGAAGGCATGCAGTCAGCAATGGACTGATTTGATCGTATTCAAAACCGCTGCCCGTCGTGACCACAATGGCGTTATAAGCTGGATATACCTTGATATTTTGCCCGCCACGACCGAACGCATAGTAACTGTCTTCTGAGACCCACCAGCCGTATCCGTAATCGTCCATACCACCATTGCTATGCGCCTTGACCGAGTCTGCCACCCAGGCAGCAGAAACGATCTGCTTGCCATCCCAAACACCCTGATTGAGCCATAAATAACCAATCTTGGCTGCATCGCGCGGCTTTAGATATAAGTCACCCCAGCCATGCGTGTAACCCTGGGGGTCTGATTGCCAGTACACCTCGCTGATGCCCAGCGGCTCAAAAAGGTTTTTACGGGCGAAGTCGAGCTCTGTCATTCCGGTCGCTTCCTGCAGGATGGCCGAGAGCAAGTGCATGCCGGGACTGTCATAACAGAATCTGGTACCCGGTTCCTCGACCACCTTACGGTCCAGCGCAGCCTGTACCCAATCTGGATTGGAGCGCATCGCGTCAAGGGTGGGCTCGTCTCCGGAAAGGCAGCCTGATTTAAAGCCGTTCATATTGCTTACCAGGTGCCGGACAGTGATACTATTTTTGCGGGCATCCAGGTTGGCGATGGTGCGATCGGGAAAGAATGAAACCATCGGTTGGTCAAGCTGGATTTTGCCCTGGTCAACAGCGATGCCAATCAGGGTGGTCGTGAAACTTTTAGTCACCGATGCCAGTTTATGGGGGATCGAGTTATCGTATGGGTAGAAGTAGGCGTCCAATATTACATAACCATTGCGGATGATCAGCAGG
Source organism: uncultured Chloroflexia bacterium (assembly GCA_963828845.1). Taxonomy (GTDB): domain Bacteria; phylum Chloroflexota; class Anaerolineae; order Anaerolineales; family UBA4823; genus FEB-25. The sequence continues at coordinate 19,555 of CAWHGE010000003.1, read as the reverse complement.
CTGTCGATATTGACGTTATTTTCCTGTAGGGCTTGCAACCCTTCCGCCAGCTTTGTCAGAATCAAAACCTTGCTCCTCCGGCGTGCTGGTTCGCCAATCCTTGCGTAGGCCAGTAGGTTTGCGATGGAGACCTGTTCTGGATTAAGCAACCGGGGAATGAGTACAATTGCCAAAACAATCAGAATTACCACGGCTAAAAGCCCGATAACGATCGTGCGCGTACGCATAGGTTCCTCCTTGTTTTTTTTCTATCACCCAATCCCCGCAGGTTTATACTCTTTCAAGCTTTTGGGTTTCATCCCAAATGCCAGCCGGAGAGGGGGGACCCGCCGGATGATCAGTTCATAGAGACCGATGGAGACTGCAAAGGAGCTCAAGACGACCACTGGCAGTTTTACTAAGATACCAGCTTCCCACTGCACAACGAAGAAAGCGATCACGATGATCACCGGTTGGTGGAGCACAAAAAATGGCAGGGCTGCTTCCTGTCCATAGCGTAGCCACTTATTACTGAAATCCAGGAAGCGCATCCCGACGAAGAGCATCGTGAGAGAATAACAGAAAGCGATGATACTGATGAAAAATTGAAGGAGTTGGAATTGTGGAATGCCCGGTGTCTCATACCATGTCATAACCGGGATGTCTGCCAGGTACATCCCTAACAATCCCAGTATAATGACGGTCGGCATGCTCAGTAAAATCGACCAATCCCTGCGGATGGCACTGGCAAAGCGCTGATCTGCAAACAGGATATACCCCAGGGCGAATAAACACATGAGAAATAGAAAGTCTGCCCAATCGTGTTCTAATGGGGCGATGGGAGTCAGAATGACCTTTACCAATGCGATGGGAATGATGAATAATAGAAGACCACCGCGATGTTCACACAATTTTGCCATCCATGATATGAAATTCGTCCCCTGTTTATTCTTCAACCACAAGAATACAGGTAGCGTGATCAATGCAAAGCAGAATAAAAATCCCAGGAACCACAGGTGATATCCTGCACCCAGCCATCTTGGGCTGAAGCCAGGGAAACGCAACAACAAGGGATTGAAAACAGTGAATGACGAAAGGAAACTCTGAAAGGAAGTCTGTAACCCTCTTTGCATTTTGTTCATGTTCTCGCAGTAGTACTCAATCGGCGAGAATAGGACGAAGCCGATGATAAAAGGGATGAGCAGGCGATAAAATCGTTCCCTCAGATATTGTGATCCCGTGCGTTTCTGAAGAGCGAGCCAGCTACCTGCTCCCGCCACCAGGAAGAAAAAGGGCATCCCCCACATAGATAAAATCGTGAGGATGATTGTGAGGACCTCACTTTGGTCAACGTTCTTGACTTGCCAGTCGCCGAAATCAAAAGGGTGGACAGCGTGGAAAAGAAAAACCATAAATATAGCCAGCACACGCAGCCAGTCGAGGTAATGAAGCCGAGCAGAATCTGGTGTGACTCCAATATCCTGTGATTCAACCTTGATATTCATAGTTAACCTCCATATAGAGTATGCAAGACAAAGAGATTCGTGTGCCCGTTTCACCAGGTCTGTGCAAATTACCTGTCTGGCTGGTCTTCCACTATGATCTCTGGGGATCGGTGTAGTTCCTATCCTCGTGACTCCAACTGAAATGGACGTGATGTTCTATCTGGGAATCCTTAGAATACGCCTGGTCACATTTTAGAAAGGATGTCCGCTTTCTTTGCTTCGTAATCGGTTTCCGTGATCAAATGCTCATCCAGCATTTTCTTGAGGTTTTGCAACTTCGTTTTGGTATCTTCCGCGCCCTCTGTGATAGGCGCCGGTACGACTTGCACTCTCTTTTTTGATTGTCTCCCCAGCCACGTGCCCAATCCTAGGATTAGTGCAATTAGAACGACAATCGGCAACACGCAGTAGAGCAATGCACCTTTTGTTATGACTGCAGCGGCAAACGGCACGATGTCGGAGGTAATGTCGCCTTCAACTGTTGCCCCTGGAGCCTGGTGGACACCAATATCTGAGCTTGAAAGGATTACATCTCCATACACCACAGACTGATCGGCCAGGTAGAGATCTCCGGAGGTTAAAACCACATCCCCACCCACCTGAGCATTCTTACCAATACGCAGCTCACCGCTGGTCAACATAATCGTTCCAGTCACTCGGCTATTCTCTTCGAGGGTGACTGAACCTGAGGTAACGAACAGATTTCCACGCAACGTTTTGCCAGCTCTTAGGATGTAATTACCCGAGAATGAAGCAGACATGCAGCTGGTCAGCAGCAACGCAAACACGACCATTAAGATGATTGTAAATTTCCGGTTCATTTTGTTTTCTCCTTTTAGGGTTTGTAATTATGGATTGATTCGATCAGTGTTGAATAAGGACTACCTTTTTGAACGAATGCATCTGCGCCGGCTTGCATGGCACGTTCTAGGTCCTCCGGCTCTGAATGCACGCTCAATATCACCACTTTCTTGGCTAATTTACGCTGTTTAATCTGGGATGCGGCATCTAAACCGTCAAGGATGGGCATTTCCAGGTCCATGATGACCACATCCGGCCGGAGAAGCTCAGCTTGTTTGATTGCCTCTTGCCCATCACCAGCCTCACCCACGATTTCCACGTCATTGGAGAGCTGTAATAGTGAACGTAATTCCTGGCGTACCTGTGGCATGTCATCCACGATCAGTACACGGATTAATCGGTTATCTGGTTTGGAAACGGGTGTGATTAGGGTCATTTACGACTCCTGCATGATTTCTTCATCATCTTACAGGAATCGTTCACGAAATACATCCAACCAAGGATGGATTGCTCAATTAAGTACAGATGGATTTATTCGTCTGGATAAAGGTGGATATACCTAAGCATTTTTACCTAAGACAAAAGTTGTATCCCCCTGTCGATAAACTAACTACTATTTCTGCGGGCGAAGTTGGGCAATCAGTCCGCGCATCTCTGTAAGCGCATCCTGGGTTAGAATTTGCAGTTTTTCGAGCTGAGGTCGAACTCGATTGGGTTCACGATCCACTAGGATCTGGGTAGCACGCGTGTTCAGGATGATGCTGAACATGGTTTGTGAGACTGAGTCGTGTAACTCACGTGCCAGGCGGTTGCGCTCCTCAATCGCCGCGATCTGCTCCACCTGGCCGGCATGCAAGTTCCAGCTGCGAATGCTTCTCTTGCAGCTCTCTTAGGAGTGCTTCGCTTTGATGGTTTGCTCGTTCCTCCTCGCGATTGGCAATCACATAGGTCAAGATCACAATATTCCCTGCAATTGGGGTCATGGCTAGGGCCAATCCGCGCAACAACCCCAGCCAAATGATCATACTACCTGCAGTGAGTGCACAGAATATTCCCACCCAAATCCAACGGCTTTTTCCAGTCAAGACCTGCGCCAGCTGATAGCTTGGCATGATGAACAACGATGTAATAAAGTCGAGATGTGTGGGAAGAGATACAAGGCAAACAATAATTATGGATTGGAGCACAAAAAAGGTATGTAGGGACCATTTGGGAAGATTAGGGCGCCACATGACTATGATAAACAAGATGAGAAACGCCAATTCCAAACCCATGTACCAAGGAAACCAGGCAGCTAGATCAACAAAGACATAAGCCAAGGAGCGTCCAATAATGGCAGCACAAAACACATATACTGCGATAACACCAACCTGGATGCTACGTGGGTAGGGAAGAGGGTGTGTCATACCTGGGAGGATATTCTCCTGTTCAAATTAACTTATCTCCACCAGCTTGTTCTTGATGGCATAAATTGCTAGTTGGGTGCGATGTTCCAAGTTTAGCTTGCCCAATAGATTACTAATATGCGTCTTGACCGTCTTTTCACTGATGAACAGCTCCTGGGCAATCTCACGGTTGTTTCTACCCACAGCGACCAGTCGGATCACCTCCCGCTCGCGTGCAGTAAGTTCATTAATCGAGGCTTCCTGAGGTGAAGTGCGCATCTGAGAAACTTGCTGCATTAGCTTCCGAGCAATATCCGGGTGCAAGCGTGCCTCACCATGGTGAACCGCGCGGATTGCATCCACTAGATCGTCTGGCGAGACGTCTTTTAGCAAGTAGCTGGCCGCGCCTGCCTGGATTGCTGGAAAGACCTTGTCATCTTCGGAAAAGCTGGTCAAGGCGATCACTTTGGTTGGCAATCCTAATGCATGGATTTGCTCGGTAGCAGTGATGCCGTCCATCTGGGGCATCACCAGGTCCATTAATACCACATCCGGCTGGAGTAGACTCACCATCTCAACCGCCCGCTTTCCATCATTGGCTTCACCGACCACGGCAATGTCATCGTGCAACTCCAGAAATGTGTATAGTCCCTGGCGAACCACCTGATGGTCATCTACGATCAATACCTTGATTTTTTCTGCCTGGTCCATCATGTCCTCTTTTTCTCAACTCGGATGTTCGTGCCTTCCCCAGGGGAAGATTGGATTTGCATATCCCAGCCGATATCAGCCGCCCGCTCGTGCATACTTGCCAGACCCAAATGCCCTCCCCCATGTGCTTTTTGGATTTCAAAACCCCACCCATCATCTTTGATCTCGATCCAATATGGCTCCGCAAGATGCAATCGTAAGTCCACATGGCTTGCCCGAGCGTGCTTGATCACATTGTTTAGTGCTTCCTGGGCAATGCGGAAGAGTCCCAGGTCTTCTGCTGTAGATAGGGATGCCTCTCCCTCCACATCCATGGATATCGATAAACCCTCAGGGAGTTGAGTCTTAGATAGATGTTGGCGTAGTGCCTTCACCAACCCATTTCCGGCAGGCTGGTCTGGGCGAAGTTCAGATATAAGGGTATGCATCTCCATTATTGCGCTCTGAGTGAGTTGATTAAGCCTCTCAAGTTGTGCTCCCAGCCGGCTTGGGTCGCGATCCATTAAGAGCAATGCAGATTGCGTGGTGAGAGTCATGCTGAAGATGGTTTGGGTAACCGAATCGTGTAGCTCGCGCGCCAAACGTTGGCGTTCGTGTGCCGTACCAAGTTGTTCCAGCGTGTCTGAATATGTCTGGAGCTGAACGTTTGCTTCTTGGAGCTGCTCCACAAGAGATTGGTTGCGTTTGTGAGCTTCCTGTGCCCGCCGGCTGGCAAGCGCGTAAGCAGATAGGAAGACGATTACCGAACCAAACGCCACCACACGGATTGAGCCTCCCAACGCTCCCTGGTAACGAATGAATGGATAACCTATCAGGAGTATGAAAAACAGTATCCAGGTAATCCCACTCCGATTGCTTAGCTTTTGCATGGCTTGCATGCCCAGAATAGAAAACAGGAGCGAAAAATAATCATACTCCTTGAAATTCGTCACGTAAAACAGGAGAAAAACCAGGATGGTCTGAATAGCCAGGTAGATGTGGAACCAACCGCCCACTCGTGTAGAAAATAATAATTCCAGCACTGAGAACAGGAAGAAGGTAAACAACAATGCTAAAATTTGCCCTAACGCAGGATTGCTTTGATAAAGCAGATAAGAGCGCATCAAAATGGCTGTGTAAATCAATCCAGCTGCCAGGTAATAAACCCCCTGGTAGATCCAATCGGTGTATCGCTTAACAGTCATGATTTGTTTATCATCCTGCGAAGAAGACCAGTAGCTTAATGAATCATAGCATGAATTTAATAATTATCAATCAGGCACCTGAGCAATCCTGGAAAATAATCAATAAACGTAATCAGGCTTTGTACTTTCCGAGGTGCGACCTTGGTCACTGGCACTTTGATCATTTCCTTTTACCCTTTATTTGTAAATATGTAGGTGTGGGGATCAATTTGGACCACCTGATCTGCAATCATAGCCCTCGTAACAAAGTAATATTCGATATTAGTTATGATATACTCCGGATTAATATTTATTGGTTGAATAACGGCTGCTATTGGCGACACTATCGCAATCATCAAAACACCAGGGCAGGCGTGGAACTGGTGATAATCATGCTTATTTATGATCTTTGTGTTGCCTGGAATTGGGTATACGATGCTGATTTCATCAGCTTACTGGATCAAAGCTGTCAATCTAGGGGATTATCGTTATTACAAATCACTCCAGGCAACCTACCCCAAACGTTGAATTCACTTGTCGGGCGCGAGTTTAGCTGCCGGGTCTTTTTCGACCGCGCATCAGACGAAGACCCTCAATTCCTGCCTCTTGTCCAATGGGTACGCGAGGATGATATACATTCGATCAATTCATACGAGCGCGCCTCTCTTACCTGGGACAAAGCCGAAATGCACTCTCTGCTTGTTTCACAGGGATTGAGCGTCCCACATACCATCATCCTTCCCCCTTATATCGAACAACCGGAAATATCCGCTGTTGACCTGTGCCCACTTGGTGATCAATTCACCATTAAACCTGCCCATGGCAGCGGAGGAGTTGGAGTACAGACCAATGCCACCTCGTGGGATCAGGTTTTATCAGTCCGCAAGGAGCATGCCACTGACCACTACCTTCTTCAAGCACATGTCACGCCGGTTGAGTTGGATTTACGCCCGGCGTGGTTTCGGGTTATCTTCTGTGCAGGGCAGGTATACCCATGCTGGTGGAATCCGTTTAGCCACGTATATACTCCGGTTACCGAAACGGAGAAGAGCTTACACGGGCTGGATCCACTGGACGAGATCGCGGTTGTAATTGCACAGCTTTGTGAGTTGGAGATCTTCTCGACTGAGATTGCCTACACTTCTGATGGGTTGTTTATGGTTGTTGATTATGTAAATGACCAGATCGATTTGCGCTTGCAATCCAGCTCACCTGAAGGTGTGCCGGATCTTATTGTGCGTTCCATTGCAGAGCAACTGGTCAGCCATGTCGAGGATCATTGCAGTCGTGAACATTGACCCTGGATATTAATCATTTCCTGCCAATTGGAATATTGACGATTTATCGATAGAATTCTTTTGTCGGTGAAGTTCCATTACCTTATCCACGAACGGCTTTCAACCCTCCATCCTCGTTCTAAGCCATTGGTTAGTCTTATCTTTAACACCTTTTCATCTCAATTTTTCGAAATGGGATTATCATTATAAGCCGTTGCTGGCGGGTGGAAATTCCCCCATCTGGCAAATAAATTATCAATGAACGATATCTTTAAGCTGCTTCACTTTGTTAAACCTTACTGGCGCCGCGCCGTTGCAGCTCTTTTACTATTAACTTCCCTGGTTTTCATGGACCTGAGCATCCCCAGACTGGTCCAGCGGATAATCGACCAGGGTATTAACCAGCATAACCAGGCGGTGGTCATCCAGACATCGCTGATTATGCTGGGTATATCCTTGGTCAGCACAATGATAGCTATCGGCAACAATATCACCTCGGTGCAAGTGGCTGAAAGTGTAGGCCGCGATTTGAGAGATGCAATCTTTTCTAAGATCCAATCCTTCTCATATGGCAATCTGGACAGGTTGAAGACCGGGCAGCTGATTGTTCGCATGACCAGTGACTCAGGAGCCGTCCAGCGTGTATTTCAAATTTCACTGCGTATTGGTACCCGTGCTGCCCCTCTTGATGATCGGCAGCTTGATCCTGATGTTCAACACCAGCCCCCAGCTGGCACTATCCCTGATCCCCTTATTATTGGTCACATCAACTGTTATCGTGTTCTTTGTCAGCAGGATGGAACCGCTCTTTCTGAGTGTCCAGCAAAGACTCGACCGTCTAAATAACGTCTTGCAGGAGAATATATCCGGCGCACGAGTGGTCAAAGCCTTTGTGCGGGCTGATTTCGAAAACCAGCGCTTTGAGTCCGCTAATGAAGGTTTTACCGGCACTTCAGTACGGGTGATGCGGTTTATGTCCACCATGTCACCCGCATTAACTGTTTTCGTGAATATCGGGATGGTAATTGTCATCTGGGCAGGTGGGTTGCAGGCAATCCGTGGCATGATGACCGTTGGTCAGATCGTAGCCTTCACCAACTACCTTCTTACCACCATGACACCGCTGGTCATGATGACCCAGCTGTCTCAAGTTTGGGCGAATGGCATTGCTTCTGCCAAACGTGTCAATCAAGTCCTGGATGTAATCCCCGAAGTGCAGGATCAGCCAGTGCGATTGAATTGCCACCAAATACCCCCGGCCGGGTGGTGTTTGAAAACGTTGGCTTTCATTATAACGGCACCAGCGACGAACCGGTGCTCAGGCAGGTGGATCTGGTGGCCGAGCCTGGAGAAACCGTCGCCATTTTAGGTGCCACCGGCTCGGGAAAATCTAGCCTGGTTAACCTGGTGCCACGTTTTTATGATGTCTCCAGCGGGCGGGTGACCATCGATGGGATCGATATCCGTCAATTGCAGCAGGATTCGCTCCTGGCGAGTATCGGTGTTGTACCGCAAGAGTCAGTGCTCTTCAGTGGCACGGTGAAGGATAACATTCGCTACGGTCGACCGGAAGCGAGCGACGAGGATGTGATCGCCGCTGCCAAAGCTGCCCAGGCACATGATTTCATCATGGAGCTTCCACAGGGGTATGAGACACATGTGGAACAGCGTGGGATGAACTTCTCAGGTGGGCAGAAGCAGCGTCTGGCAATCGCCCGGGCTCTGCTCCTGCATCCCCGTGTGCTTATCCTGGACGATAGCACCAGCTCTGTGGATGTGGAAACCGAGACTCGCATTCAGGAAGCCTTGGAAAGTCAGCAGTATAACCATACCAGTTTCGTTGTTGCCCAGCGCATTAGCACCGTCCTGAACGCCGATAAGATCATCGTCATGGATCACGGCCAGGTGGTGGCTCAAGGCACACATAAAGAGTTGATGAAATCCAGCAAAATCTATCAGGAAATTTATGCCTCTCAGCTCGGTGATGGCAATCACCTGATCCAAGAAAAACACTCCATCACGCAGGAGCTTGATAAATGAGCACCCAACCTGTGGGATATGGTGCTGGTAGTGTTCGCGTCACCATGATGCAGCGTCGTCCTGCTGACCCAGGCAAGATCGAGAAGGCTAAAAACCCACGCAATGCCATCCTGCGCCTGGCTGCTTACCTCTTACCTTTTAAGCTGCAGTTGGTATTGGTGCTATGTTTTTGTGCTGATCTACACCTTGTTGGGTCTGGCTGGGCCTTACCTGATGGGTCGGGCAATTGATGATTTCATCACCACCAAACAAGCCTCTGGTCTGGCAGACATTGCCCTGCTTATGCTTTTGGCCTATGTTCTGAACAATCTTTTCCAGGCAGTCAGCAATTGGGTCATGGCAGATGTATCGCAGCGGGCTCTCAAGCTGATGCGCAAGGATTTATTCACCCACCTGCAAAGCCTGCCGCTTAAATTCTATGATCGTAACCCCGCAGGTGAGCTGATGAGCCGCCTGACGAATGATATCGACGCCATCAACCAGGCTGTTTCGCAAAACGTCACCTCGCTCCTCGCCAGCATATTATCCATGGTTGGCATCCTGGTGGCGATGTTCCTGCTTGACTTCTGGCTGGCACTGGCTTCCCTCCTGGTGGTGCCGATCATGTTCTGGTTCACCAATTTTGTTGCCCGCTACACCCGCAAGGGTTATCAGGAGCTGCAGAAGCACCTGGGTGAGCTGAACGCGGTCATGGAAGAGTCCATCAGTGGTGAGAAGGTGATCAAAGCCTTCCGCCGCAACGAGTCGGTGGTGGAGAATTTCCGCCAGCGCAACCAGCAGGTCTTTAAAGCCGGGGTAACCGCCAATAGCTATGCCCTGCTGTTGATGCCGCTGACCAACGTGCTGGGTAATTTCTTCGTCATCGTCCTGGCTGGTTTGGGTGGATGGCTGGCGCTGCGTAATCTGGTCAGCGTGGGTATCATCGCCACCTTCATCAGTTATGGGCAAAACTTCATCAACCCGTTACGCCAGCTGGCCAACATGTACAACTCCATCCAGGCTGCGCTGGCAGGTGCAGAGCGAGTCTTCGAGATCATTGACACTTCTCCCGAGATACGGATGTTCCCGATGCTTACCCGCTGGATGTGGTGCATGGGGATGTGCACTTTGAGCATGTTAATTTCAGCTACCTGCCGGGAAATCCTGTCATCAAGGATATGTCGCTAGAAGCCAAAGCGGGGCAGATTATCGCCCTGGTTGGCCCCACCGGTGCAGGAAAGACAACCTTGATCAACCTGTTATCCCGTTTCTATGAGATCGATGATGGCAAGATCACCATTGATGGCAAGGATATCCGCGAGATTCGCAAAGCCGACCTGCGCCAGCAATTGGGAATCGTCCTGCAGGATACATTCCTCTTCTCGGATACGGTAATGGAGAATATCCGCTACGGTAGGTTGGATGCCACCGATGATGAAGTGATACAAGCCGCCCGCATGGCAGATGCAGACCATTTCATCCGCCAGCTGCCAGATGGTTATCAGACCAATCTTTCCGAGCGGGCAGGCAATCTTAGCCAGGGTCAGCGCCAGCTGCTGGCCATCGCCCGTGCCATCCTATCCGATCCTGGCATACTGATCCTCGATGAAGCGACTAGCTCCGTGGACACCCGCACCGAGGCGCGCATCCAGAAAGCTCTATTGCGCCTGATGGAGGGTCGCACGAGTTTCGTCATTGCCCACCGCCTGAGTACCATTCGCGATGCTGATAACGTCATTGTGATCAATGATGGCGAGATTGTCGAACAAGGCACCCACCAGCAGCTGCTCGAGAAACGTGGCTTTTTCCACCGCCTCTACATGAGCCAGTTTAAGGGTCAACAAATTTAATGCAGAGACGAAATCCAATATCCATAAGAATCTTCATTCCCTGAGCAAATATCGTGTTCTGCCATTTTATTCTGGATCGTTGATCCCGAATATCTATTTAAATAGGGATAAGAGTAAGATAATATTTGCTATCGGATTAAATCCGTTAGGTCGTCGCTTTATTTGGGAAATTTCTCTTATTATTATGCCTATATTCAGCCCCAATATTGCAATGCAGCTTTGTTGCGTTCCTATATCACTCATCCGACTTTCACCTGTTTCCTCTTTACACGGCTACCCTATGGTATACAATAAACTTCAGATCTAAGGAGTGAACAAGATGGAATCACAAAAACCACCTCAAAAAACAGGCATCAATCCCATTTGGTGGGTGGTCATGTTGGCTTTGATTGCCTGGAATGTCTACGCCTTCTGGCCGCGCACACAACCCCAAATCAGCCTTCCATACAGCAGTTTCGTTACCCAGGTGAAGGTTGACCATGTCCAGGCGGTTCAGATCAGCTGGTAGCTCAATCAAAGGTGAGTTCAATCCTCCTCAGCCGCTGTTGGAACTGGTTCCGGTGCCCACCCCACTGCCTGGTGCCACTCCGGTGGCCGACCGAAACCGTCACCTACACCACTTTCACCACGAACTTTCCAGATGTGGTTGGAGATACCAGCCTGATGCCGCTGCTTACCCAGCACAATGTGCAGGTGGTCGTTTCACCCCCTGCCAGCCCCTGGATCACTATCCTCTTGACGGATGGTTTACCCATTCTGTTGATGATTGGTTTCCTTGTGCTGATCGGCAGGCAGGCTACCCGTGGCCAGGAATCGGTTTTCTCTTTCGGTCGTAGCAAAGCCCGCCGCTTCGTCGAAGACAAAAATAAAGTGACTTTTGTGGACGTCGCTGGCGCTGACGAGGCCAAGCGCGAGCTCCAAGAAGTGGTGGATTTCTTGCGTAATCCGCAAAAATATCACAAGCTCGGGGCGCGTATCCCGCGTGGCGTGCTGCTTGTCGGTCCACCTGGCACGGGTAAAACCCTTCTCGGTCGTGCCGTTGCCGGAGAGGCTGAGGTCCCGTTCTACAACATCAGCGCCTCAGAATTTGTGGAGATGTTCGTCGGTGTAGGGGCCAGTCGTGTGCGTACATTGTTCGAGCAGGCCAAAGCCACCGCACCTGCCATCGTCTTCATTGACGAGTTGGATGCAGTCGGCAGGCGTCGCGGTGCAGGCATTGGCACGGTGAACGATGAACGCGAGCAGACCCTCAACCAGCTGCTCGTGGAAATGGATGGCTTTGACGTCACCCACGAGGTTATCATTTTAGCAGCCACCAATCGCCCAGATGTGCTCGACCCTGCCCTTCTCCGTCCTGGGCGCTTTGACCGGCAGGTGAACGTCGCTTTACCCGACCGCAAGGGACGGGAGGGCATCCTGCAGATCCATTCGCGCCCGCTCAACCTGGCTAAAGATGTTGACCTGAACACACTCGCACGCTCTACCACCGGCCTGAGCGGTGCCGACCTGGCGAATCTATGCAACGAAGCCGCCCTTGTTGCCGCCAGCAAGAACCATGACCAGGTCTTCATGGGCGATTTCGAGGACGCCATAGACCGCATCATCCTGGGCGAAGTTCGCCCCCTGTTGATGGAAGAAAAGGACCGCATCGTTGTGGCATATCATGAATCAGGCCATGCCCTGGTCGCCTGGCTGACGCCCAACACCGATCCTGTCCACAAAGTGACCATTATCCCGCACGGGCGAGCACTGGGTGTCACCGAACAGATGCCCGAAGAGGACCGCTATAACTACAGCCGTGAGGAGCTGTTGGCGCGCATCCGTGTGATGCTCGGCGGTCGCTCTGCTGAAGAGATTGCCTGTGGCGATATCACCACCGGTGCCGAGAACGATCTGGTCGAAGCCACCCGTCTCACCCGCCGCATGGTCACCCGCTGGGGCATGAGCAACCTGGGATTACAGGCCTTTTCTGCAGATGAGCAGCAGCCTTTCCTGGGTTATGAACTGACCCAGGGGAGGGATTACAGCGAGGAAACTGCTGCCCAGATCGATAAGAACATCCAGTCCATCCTAAACCAGTGCCACGAGGAGGTAAAGGTCCTGTTGGATCGTGAACACGATAAGCTGGACGCTCTCGTGCAGACTCTCCTCAAAGATGAAACCCTTGAGCAGGATGGATTGGAGCGTATCCTGGGTCCTCGGGTGGGCGAGGGGACGTCAGAGAAATAACAATACAATTTTCAGGGTTGACTCCAGGTGAATTTCTAGACGAGCCGCATACGTTTCCGGGCTTAGTGTCTTGCAGGGTTAGATAACTCGCAACGAAGCAACTTTATACCGTCCTCGAAAGTTTCTATTGTACGTTGTATGTGGGCTGAGTGGTATTCCGAAACCCAATAACTAACTTAATTGTTATCAGATGGTCGATAGCAATCTTCTCCATCCATTACATAGTAACCATGGTTTGTATTTACTCTTAGCACAGTTGTGCCATTACGCTGAATTGTCTTTGCAAGAACCATTTGGCAGGTCTGATCCCTCTATCAGACCTGCCAATGGTATCCCCCATCTGCAAATCCTTCTTATTTTGTGGGTACCTCCAATGGTCCAAGATCTCCGATTACTTTTAGTTTATCTGGACCTTGTGCCAAGCATGTAAAGTAGAGTGGACCTTCAGTAATATCAATCGCACTAGTATGGAATGTCCTGGTCATCGGGTAGATAACATCTCCCGTAATAATGATTCATCCAAGATGGTGGCTCGCCTAGGCTTGGATCCGGGCCTGGGGCATCCATTTCTGCCTGTGTCGTTCCCGGGTCTACTGAATAGACGAATACTATATAATTCTGATACGTCTGGTCGTTCACCACAATATCGTACGACAACTGATTCCACAACGGATTAAAATAACTTCCAGCTAATGGATTAACTACCTCCATGGAGCATTTATCGCCAGGATCAAAGGTGATGACGACGTTTAGCGGAATGCCTCCCGTGTATCCCCATCGCCAAGCATTTGTCTCTGGCAATGCCTGCGCTGCAGCGGTTGGGCAGGATTGTGGTGCGCTGGTTGGGCAGGATTGTGGTGATAGCTGGTCGGGCAGGGAGCCGCTTGGGGTGTGGCACATCCGGTAACCACCAACATCACCATGATAAGAGCTATACCTCTGGTCAAAATCAGTTTGTGGTTCATTTTATTTGCCTCCTTTAGGTTTTTGAACCGGTTTAAAATTTGTGGTTTTGCGCTTGCTCTGGCGCTCGCCTTTTCTGTTATCACTATAGCACACAGCTGTTTGACAGACTTGCCATTTCTTGACAAAATTCCCTAAAATCACCGAATTTGTGCTATGCTATTTAATAGAGAGGGATCGGGCTTATTCAGGGAAAGGAAATTATTATGCCCAACACAATTCCCGCAAACACACTCGAAAAATTTACCACCTTCGGTGATCTGCTCCGCTTTCTCCGACGTCGTGCTGGGATCACCCAGCTGGAATTTTCAATCGCCGTGGGATACAGTGATTCCCAGATCAGCCGGCTGGAGCAAAACATGCGCCTGCCGGATCCTCCCATGATTGAAGCGCGCTTCGTGCCTGCCCTCTATCTGGAAGAGGAGCCAAATGCTGTTGCCAGGTTATTGGAGTTGGCTGCCACTGTCCGACGGGAAGATGCCCCTGCGCTTGGGATGTGCCCTTACAAGGGCTTGGATTATTTCGATGAAGCCGATGCTGACCTGTTCGTCGGACGTGAAGCTCTCACTGAGAAACTTGCCGGACGCGTGCTTGCCCTGGTTTCCAAAGACGAGGCAGACCAGGGCAGGTTCTTCGCCATCGTGGGTGCTTCGGGCAGTGGGAAATCCTCCCTGGTGCGTGCGGGTCTGGTGCCTGCCTTGCGCTGGAATAAAACCTCCGCCAACTGGCCAATTCATATCCTCACCCCTTCTGCCCATCCACTCGAGAGCCTGGCAACCAACCTGGCTCGTGAGAATGGCTCACTCGCTGCCGCCGCTGCACTGATGGATGATCTGGCACGTGACCCACGTACACTGGGTCTTTTTATCAAGCGGGAGCTAAAGACAACCGGCGGATCTTATCTCTTGCTGGTCATCGACCAGTTTGAAGAATTGTTCGCCCTTTGCCGTTCTGAGGCAGAACGTTCTGCCTTTATCGACAATCTGATCACCGCAGCTTCCGACGAAGCTGGTGGAGCAATTGTCATCATCACCCTGCGTGCCGATTTCTACGCCCACTGCGCCAGCTACCTGCCGCTTGCGTGAAGCCTTGGCCACACACCAGGAATATATCGGTGTTATGAGTGATGAAGAAATGCGTCGGGCGATTGAAGAACCTGCCCGCCGTGGGCGCTGGGAATTTGAGCCCGGATTGGTGGATCTGATCCTGCACGACGTGGGTCACGAGCCGGGTGCGTTGCCTCTGCTCTCCCATGCGCTATTTGAAACCTGGCAGCGACGGCATGGTCGCACGCTCACTTTGAGTGGTTATGCCTCAGCCGGTGGGGTGCGCGGTGCCATCGCTGAGACGGCTGAAGCTGTGTTCACCGATAAATTCACCCATGAGCAACAAGCCATCGCCCGCCGTATCTTTATCCGTCTGACGGAGTTGGGAGACGAAACCTCCACCGGAGATACACGTCGTCGAGCAACCTTCAACGAGCTGATCCTTAAACCGGAAGAATCAGATGCTACCCAGGTTGTGTCTGAAAGCCCTGGCAGATGCCCGTTTGGTCACCACCAGTGAAGACTCAGTCCAGGTGGCTCATGAGGCCTTGATCCGTGAATGGCCAACCCTGCGGGGCTGGCTGGAGGATAACCGTGAAGGATTGCGTCTGCACCGCCAGCTCACTGAAGCCGCCCAGGAATGGCTGGCAGCGGGGCGGGAGCCAGACATGTTATTCCGTGGTGCCCGGCTTGCACGAGGCCCGGGAATGGTCAGCCTCCCATGACGATGACATGAACGCCCAGGAGAGAGAGTTCCTGGCAGCCTCTGTTTCATCCAGCGAAAGAGAAGCTGTAGAGCGTGAAGCCCAGCACCAGCGTGAGCTTGAGGCTGCCCAAAAACTGGCTGATAATGAAAGGCTGCGCCTTGAGGAGGGACTCAAATCCGCTCACCGCCTTCAGGCTACGTTCTATTCTGGTGAGTGTGGTAGTCACCCTGGCAGTGTTCCTGGCTATTTTTGCCATATTCGCCTGGCAGCAATCTGTTTCTCATGCAGCCTGAAACTCGTAGCTTAAATCTGGCGAGCGCTGCTCAGCAGGCGAATCAGTCTGGACGGGGTGATCTTGCGCTTGCTCTCGCCTTGGAAGCTGTCAAGCTGGACCAACCTCCGCTTGGAGCATTGACTGCACTGCGTGACAGTCGGTTTGAGTTCCGGAACACGCGCAATTCTAAGCGGGCATAGCCAGGAAGTACGGGCAATTGCTATTTCACCCAATGGTCACCTGGCATTCTCAGGCAGCTGCGCCAAAATGGATGCTCAGGGTGCCTGTCTGGCGGGTGAGCTGATCCTGTGGGACCTGGAAGCCCTGAAAGAGCTGCGTCGTTGGTCGGGGCATTCCGGCTGGGTGACTGCGGTTGCCTTCAGCCTGGATGGGCAGACCCTGATTTCAGGTGCTGCGGACGGATCGCTAATTCTTTGGGATGTAAATGGTGTTCAGTTACGACAGTTCGAAGGGTCATACCAGCAGCATCACCGCACTGGCAATCGTGCCAGGCACTGGTTTTCTTCTCTCGGGTTCCGCTGATGGATTATTGATCTTATGGGAGTTGAGCACCGGGGAACGCGTGCAGGTTTATCTAGATCAAGGGTTTACTAGCCCCATTACCGCTATCGCTGTAGCTTCAAATAGGCTTATCGCGGTTTCTGCTCATCAGGATGGTAGCTTGCAGTCTATGGAGTCTGTATAAATCCCGGCCTATTCAGCGTTTTGAAAACCAGGGAGCCGCGTATCAATTCTGTCGCAATCAGCCCAGATGGCAGCTGGATTCTCTTCACCAACAGTGCTCAGCCAAACTTATTCCTTCGCAAGATCGATAGTCATTACCGGTACGCTGCTCAACCAGCAGATGTTCGGTTGTATACCAGGTCATTTGGCACTCAGTCCCGACGGCTCCTATGCGCTCGTTACCTGCCAAACCGTAATTTTTCAGGTGTATATTCAAAATTGGAATGTTCAGCGCAGTTTTAGCGAATCTCCCGACTATTATTAATGCCATCTCCATCAGTCAGGATGGGCGCCTGGGCCTTTTCAGCTTCAAGAGATGGCAGCTATCCGCCTTTGGAATTTAGGTGGTCAGCTCGATTACCAGGTTGAAAACATCAATGCGGATATTTTGAATGCGATTGCGATCAGCTCGGATGGTAAAAATTTGCTGGTGAATGATGCCCTGTCCAATAACTACCAGCAACCCGCTTTATGGGATATCCAGCCCAGGAAGGTTGTCAGGACTTTTCGTTATGTTTTTTATCGATCCGTCAATTATACTGATGTTGCAATCAGCCCGGATAACCGTTTTGTCGCCTCTGCAGGCTGGTTGGTGGACAGGAATGACCCAAGTGTCATTACACCGATAGTTTTGATTTGGAATGTGGGATTGCTAAAAGAAGGTGATCTTCATTGTCGTTTTTACGAATTTAGAGCCCCAGGTCGGGCTGTGGCGTTTAGTCCCAATAGTCTATTCTTGCTAGCAGGTTCTCAAGACCCGGATAATAAAACCGGTGAGCTTTATCTTTGGGACGTCCAGACCTGTCAGCTTGTACGCCAATTTCGATACGAGTGAGGATATCACCAGCATCGCTTTCAGCGCTGATGGTACCCGCGCCATCACTGGGACCGGCTTCTTTGGCAGAGTCATCCTTTGGGATGTGGCCACTGGGAAAGAGATCAGGCGTTTTGCATATGCTGATTATGGACCTGTAATATCAGTTGCCTTTGGACCAGGCGACACTACGGTTTTGGCTTCTGGTTTGGCTGACCTGTACCTGTGGGATGTGGAAACAGGAGCTTCATCCGCCGTTACTCGGGTCTCTCTACATTTCCATACAGTGTGGCCATCAGCTCAGATGGCAAGTATGTCTTATCTGGCACTATGAACGGAGAAGTCATTCTGTGGGATTTCTCGACCGGGGAGGAGCTGCACCGTTTAAACATTCACTCGGCAGTTTCCAACGTCCTTTTCAGTCCTGATGGAAGGATTGCCTATGCAGCCTCACCAGATGGTAAGTTGATCGAATGGCAGATTGCCGAGAAATCCCTATCCGAGCTGCTCGATTGGATCGATTTAAACCGTTATGTGCGTGACCTCACATGTCTCGAGAGGCAGCAGTACCACGTGGATCCGCAGTGTAATCCATAATCATGTAGGGGCGCAGTCCGGTCCGATTTGTAGAGGCGCAGGGGTGGAATCCCTAACACTCAATACAAGAATCCTCCCCTGCGCCTAAGTAAATATCCACTTTCATCCCCCATCCTTCAAATACCTGTCAAAGAATTCAATCGTCCGCTGCATCGCCAGATTGAAATAATTCGCCAGATTATGGTCGTCACCCGGATATTCATAGTATTCGGCGGTTTTTCCAACCGTCAGGATCTCCTGGTACAGGTCCTGCGAAAATTTCACTGGCACTTCTGAATCTCCTAGTTCGTGATGTATCTGGATTGGTCCGGAGAGGTCAGTCAAGTATGAATTCGCAGAGATTCCCGCCCAAAATTCAGGGTTCTCTGCTGGAGTGCCGTATAGATTTTGCCACGAGGTCCGCCATCCGGAGCGGAAATTGGGGTTTGGGGTGGGTGTTGGATCTGCCGGAGCAGGGTGGTGCCAGCAACATATCATGTCAGGGTAAGAACCCACCACACCACTCCAGATAACCCCCGCTTTGATATCCGGGGAAATCACCATCGCTCGTAAGGTTAAGAATCCTCCCATCGAATGTCCCCACATGCCAATCCGTTGGGCATCCACCTGTGGGAATGCCTTTAGTGATTCAACTGCGTTCAGCACATCCGTGGTATATCCCGGGTCTCCATAAGCCCCTGTAGCCTCCCCTTCCGATCGGTCATGTCCGCGATAATCGATCTTGTAGACGATGTAGCCATGCCGTGCCAGCTGGTCCACATACGCCAGGTAACGTTCCGTCGTTTTATAAATCAGCGGGGAGATATATCCATGGTTGAAGACGATAGCTGGCCACCCACCCGCAGGCATGTCCCCCAAGGGCACGGTCAACAAGCCGTAGATCTTCAGCCCCTCCGATTCATACCAGGCGATATAGCGTGAATAATTGGCTCCCGGCTCCAGCGTTTCTTCGATGGTGATGTTGCTGCCAGGGAAGGCCGTTTGCCTTGCCGCCAGGATATTCATTGGGTGTAAGGTTGGCGTTTTGGTCGGGGTTATCGTTGCAGTAGGGGTCGCTGTGGGGTTCAGCGTGCTGCTGGGGGATGGGGTACTGCTGGGGTTCTGGGTTGGGCTGGGTGCTACCAGCGTAGCACTGGGGAAGCTGGTAGCTGTCACATTTACCACTGGATTCCCCCTTGGGTCGCACCCACCCGCAATGAAAATCAAGCTCAATCCTAGAGAGATCCCTGCGAGTATACTTATCGTTTTTCTTTTCATACCAATAAACAGCTTAATGTTGAGTGACATGAGTTGAGGTTGTGTATTATAACCAGTTTTCTTTCTAGATGAGAAATCTTAAAGTTTTACGAATTTTGCATAAACCCCTTGTGGATTAGAACAACTGTGCTATAATTGAAGATGATTTCCTATGTCTCTTTCAATCAAATCATCTTCATATCGGTTGGTTTAAACCGATATCAATGTGCTCTTCATTCATACCGAGTGATCTTC
>CAWHGE010000002.1:0-115993 GCA_963828845.1 uncultured Chloroflexia bacterium | reverse complement strand
TTGCACCACCATTTTGCTATATGTTTATAGTATAGAAGAACAACTCCTCGGGCGCATCCATCCGCCGAGGAGTTGTTGATTATCTATCGGGTTATATTTATTCTTATTCTAAAGTTGTTCGTTCCTTATACCAAAGTAGGATACTGAATTTATAGAGAAACCAATTTATGCTTTATGGCGTAGGCTATGGCCTCAGCCCGACTGGAGACCTGCAGCTTGGATAGAATATTGCTGATGTGAGCCTTCACCGTGGCAATGGTGATGAATAGGGTTACGGCGATCTGCTGGTTGCTATGGCCTTGCACGACCAGGTTCAACACTTCCTGCTCGCGTTCAGTCAGGTCAAACAAAGGCTGTTTCGCCGGGCGCGTGGCCTGGACGAGCACCCTGGCAGCTTCGGGGGAAAGCGTCGATCTGCCGGAAGCAGCATCCCTGATTGCCCTTGCCAGCTCATCGGAGGTGACATTCTTGATCAAATAGCTGATCGCCCCAGCTGCCAGCACGCCTTGCACCAGCTGCTCGTCTTCGAAGCTGGTCATGGCAATGATCTTAATTTCCGGATATTCTTGCAAAATTGCCTGTGTTGCCGCAATACCATCCATCTCCGGCATCATCAGATCCATCAAGATCACATCCGGTTTCTTTTCATGACAAAGATTGACAGCCTCTAAACCATTTTTCGCTTCCCCCACCAGCTCAAGATCATCATAGGCTCTCAGAAATGTGGCCAGGCCGCTGCGCACCACATTATGGTCATCCACTAACATCACCCGGATTGTTTGTGAGGCATTCATCCTTTACTCCCTCCGTGTAGATCTCCAGGCCAGCTCAATGCTTGTACCCTGGCCCACCTGGCTTTCTATCTTCAAGTCGGCTCCAATCGAATTAGCCCGCTCATGCATGATCGCAATTCCCAGGTGGTCAGGGGTGATTGTGCTGGGATCAAAACCAAGCCCATCGTCTTTTATGATCATGTTCATTTGACCCGGTTGGCATTCCAAGCGAAGGTCAACCTGCCGGGCACCTGAGTGTTTGGCGATATTATGCAAAGCCTCTTGTGCAATTCGGTAAAACACAAGCTTCACCTCATGGGTCAGTTCACAATCCCCCTGGATATCCAAGGCAATTGGCACGCGCACCCTGCCGATGAATGCATCAGCCAGCTGCGTAATGAGCGACTTGATATCCGCGCGTTCCAATGATTCAGGGCGCATCTCCAGCAGCAATGTCCGCATCTCTGCCAGTGCGCCGCGCGTCAACTGGCGCAGCTCTTCCAGGTTCTTCATTCCCTCCTCCGGATCCCGCTTCCAGATGCGGGGGATCACGTCGGCGATGAGATTGGCAGAAAACAGGGTCTGGGTGACTGCGTCATGCAGCTCACGCGCCAGTCGGCCCCTCTCAGCCGTAATCGCCGTTTGTTGTGCTTGTTCATACAAGTTGGCATTTTCAACAGCCATGCCGATCTGCTGCCCAATCGTTTTCAAGAGTGCGATCTGCTCCGGCGGATAGGTCTGGCTCTGATTCGTGCTGAGATTGAGCGATCCGACTAATCGACCTTTGGCCATCAGTGGAATCGCAATAACCTGCTCAACCCCTAAAGTAGCCAATCTCTCCTTCAAAGCGCTTTCCGTAGGCAACTCCACGAGTGTCCAGATCACCGGTTCACCGCGCTGGCCTGCCACACCGGCGGCACTTTGCTTCAAGGGTAACCTATCGCCCAGATTGGCAAAGGTGGGTGGAAACCCGCGAAATGCCATCACCCGTAGATTGGCCTCCTCCGCGTCAGTTTCGGTGTTCGCTGCACCGCCTTCGCCGCCCACGACCCGATAAGCGATGCCATGTTCCATCCCGGTCAGTTCCATAATTCGCTCCAGAGCGTCCGCCATGATCTCGGCGAGATTGAGCGAGCTGCTAACATGCGCAGCAATGGCGTTGAGTGTGGCCAATTCATGGGTGCGCTCGGCGACTTTTTTCTCTAGCAAAGAATACGAGTTCATCCAACTCTGCCGACATCAAGTTGAATTGACTCGCCAGAGTTTCGATCTCGTCACCTGTTTTTACCTCAATACGGTGCTTGAACTGGCCTGCGGTCACCTGCTCGGAGGCATGGATTAATTTTTGGATTGGATCCGTGATGTGCCTGACACCATAAGCGGTCACCAGCACTGGCACGACCACGCCCAGCGCCAACAAGACGTACAGGAGCTGCCGGTAGGGTAGGGTTGGCCGCATGATCTCTGCCCAGCTCTCCTCTTTAATTACGTTCCAGTGACAAATAAAACCTGAAAAAGGGTACAATGGAGCATAGCTGACCAACACATCCTGTCCTCCTTTTCGGAACCGTACACTCATACTCTCACTTTGAAGAAGCTGTTGAAGGTAGGCTTCTCCGGATAAATCTCTACCCATATCGGATGGATCCGTGGAAAAAATGATGCGTTGGTTCCCATCTACCATGTATATATTCGAGCCTAGTTCCAGTTTGCTATATGCATTGCTATATGATTCGTAGTAGGCATTCTGCGTAGCCGGATAGATGGTAAAACAGTAATAGTCCGCACCCACGAATTCACCCTGCAGACCATTCATCGATGCGGAGATACAAAGGATTTCCTTCCCACTGCCCTCGATGTACCTGAGATCGCTATATGCGGCTTTGCCTGGATGATCGACCACAAAACGAAATTGGGGGGTATCGGACCAATCCTGGCCGAGGAGTTCAGGTTGCTCGGGGTGTGTTTTCACTACCTTACCCTGTGCATCCACAAAATAGATACCACCGTCAAAAATATCTATGCCCTGCGCATGGTCAAGGATATTCTGAGCTCGGACTTCGAGAGGCGCTTCTCTTTGAGTATCGACCTGCAGGATAATCTCGACGATGAGGGGATTGGTTATGTCGAAGAATGCCTGATAGAGCGGTAGGGTTCTTGATTGGACAATCGCCCAATCTTGCTTGATAGCCAGGTCCCCGATCACCTTCTGGTAGGAGTAAAACGTGAACCAGGCCACCGCTGAAAGGATGATCACCGTGGGCACAAAAGACCAGGCGATGATTTTGGTCCGCAGGCTATTCCACCAGTTTGTTTTCATATTTACCACTTCAGTACATTCAAGTAGCTGATTAAGAAGTATTCGATTTACGCTGATTACATTGGCTATTGAGACAAGATTCTCATCTTCTATTAATCATAACATATTTTTGTTCAGACAATAATACGTTTCCCTGTTCACTCTAACTGCATGGGGTTAACCTGTATTTTTTTATAACCGCTTGGACGGTATTGGATGATGAACAAAACTATTAGAACAAATCATCAGAGCCAAGTTGATTAATTGAGTAGCTGGACTTCACCTTATATCACTCTACTTCGTTAAATTTAAGTGTTACTCAAAATTGCTTTGAGTGTAAGATTAAACGCAAAAACCTGCTGTTTACCAGGCATTGCTGAGAGAAAAACGCCATTTTAGGGGCTTTTTAACCCCTATTACCCATTTTTAGTGATCGAGGAGCGGTTCGAAAGTTTTACCAATGACGTAAAAGGGTAATCACCTAAAAATGCACCTCCCATCCAGTGTCCTGTAATTGTTGCCCCAGCTTTTTTGACAGTGACAAAGCAAATACATTGAATAGGGTTTTAATCCCCATTCGACAATTTGGTTCCCTACAAAGGCGTCCAGTGGATTTTCTTTACAGGGCAAACCACTTGATTGGAATGCACGGGCTTCCTTTATCCGTTTAAGTCTGATATTATCTGTCCAGGCTGTCCAGAAGAGAATTGCTATGAGCAATAAAAAACCTATCGTTTACCCATATATTCCTAACTCGATTCCTATCACGAAGGAAGAGATGCTCCGGGAGATTAATGCAAAAAGCGTGGAAGAGCTTTACTCAGATATCCCCGAGAGCATCCGGTTTAAAGGAAAACTCAACTTACCAGAGCCTTTGCTCGCCGAAGCTGAGCTTGTCCGGCACATTGAAGAATTACTGGGCAAGAATACCAGTGCACGAGAGATGCTAAGTTTTCTCGGCGCGGGTTGTTGGCAACATCATGTTCCAGCAGTTTGTGATGAAATCATGTCACGCGGTGAATTCCTGACCGCTTATGCAGGCGAACCGTATGAGGATAAAGGACGCTTCCAGGCTTTATTCGAATACCAGTCAATGATGGGCGAGCTACTCAACATGGATGTTGTCAATGTTCCCAACTACGACGGTTTCCAGGCGGCGGGTACAGCGCTGTTGATGGCAGGACGTATTACAGGGCGCACCGATGTACTGATTTGCGGAACGATAGGTGGGGATAAACTCTCAAAGGTGCAAGACTATATTCGTCCACACCTTGAACCAGTTTTATTAAAGTATTCGCCAGACTCTGGCCTGATGGATTTGACCGATTTGAAAGAGAAGATTTCGGTAAAAACCGCTGCAGTATTCTTTGAGAATCCAT
Organism: uncultured Chloroflexia bacterium; assembly: GCA_963828845.1. Taxonomy (GTDB): domain Bacteria; phylum Chloroflexota; class Anaerolineae; order Anaerolineales; family UBA4823; genus FEB-25. Next base: position 111,542 of record CAWHGE010000002.1, on the reverse strand, counting down.
CATATCTGGGATTTATCGAAACACAGGCGGCGGAAATCGCAAATATAGCCCACCAAAACGGGGCGCTTTGTGTGGTCTATGTCGATCCTATTTCACTAGGCGTATTGAATCCGCCGGTGGATTATGGTGGCGACATCGTTTGCGGTGATATTCAGCCCCTCGGCATACATATGTGGTTTGGCGGCGGACATGGAGGATTCATCGCCACCAAGGACGACCCGGTTTTCGTGCTGGAATTTCCATCCCGATTGTTTGGGGTTTCGTCAACGATCGTCGAAGGCGAATATGGTTTCGGTGATGTCGCTTATGAACGCACCTCTTTTGCGCAACGCGAAGAAGGCAAGGAATGGGTTGGCACGGCTGCAGCATTGTGGGGTATAACAGCAGGCGTATATCTGGCATTAATGGGACCACAAGGAATGGTCGAGCTCGGCGAAGGTATCATGCAGAGGACGGCTTATGCCAAGAAAAAACTCAATCAGGTGCCAGGGTTAAAGGTTCCATTTACCGGAATCCACTTCAAGGAATTTGTAGTTGACTTTAACGATTGCGGTCAAACGGTGAAATCGATCAATAAAAAATTACTGACGAGAGGCATTTTCGGTGGTAAAGATCTAAGCATTGAATTCCCTGCCTTGGGACAATGTGCCCTGTATGCCGTGACCGAGATACACAGTCAGGCAGATATTGATCGGCTGGCAACAACGTTATTGGAGGTACTTCAATGAAGGCAGTAAGGCCAAAACCCATGCCACGCCGTTTCCACCAGGCAAGGTGGGATGAACCGGTGATTTTTGAGTTGAGCCAGCCAGGTGCTCGTGGAGTGCTCGTTCCGCAGGTTGAGCAAGGCATCGTGCAAGAAGTGGGTGATATTGTAACGACTTTACCGGAGACTTTGCGTCGTAAAACCCCTCCTGAACTGCCTGAGATGTCACAAATGCATGTTTTACGGCATTATATGCGCCTATCACAGGAAAATTTAGGCGTTGATTTGAATATTGACGTTGGCCAGGGCACCTGCACGATGAAATATAGCCCTAAGGTAAACGACCAGCTGGCTCGTTCGCCAAAACTAGCAGATTTACATCCACTGCAGGACGAATCGACCGTGCAAGGTATTCTTGAAGTAATGTGGCGTTTGGAGCAGTTACTAAAAGAGATTTCTGGCATGGATCGTTTCAGCTTACAGCCAGGAGCAGGTTCAGCAGCGATCTATACGAACGTGGCAATGGTGCGCGCGTATCATGAAGCCCACGGGGAAGGTGCTCAACGTGATCAGGTGATTACAACGATTTTCTCGCACCCCTCGAATGCTGCTTGTGCTAAAGTGGGTGGGTACGAAATCATCACTATATATCCGGATCCCGACGGCTACCCCGACCTGGCGGCGCTCCAGGCAGCCGTTTCAGAACGGACAGCGGCGCTACTCATTACAAATCCGGAGGATACCGGTATTTTCAATCAGCACATCGAGCAATTCATAACGGCAGTGCATGATGTAGGTGGATTATGCGTCTATGACCAGGCAAACGCCAATGGGATTTTAGGTATCACCCGGGCGCGGGATGCCGGTTTTGATATGTGCCACTTCAACCTGCATAAGACATTTTCTACTCCGCATGGTTGTGGCGGTCCGGCAGCTGGCACCTGTGGTGTGTCAGCAGATCTCGCGCCATTCTTGCCTAAGCCGATGGTTGAGTTTAATGGGCAGAAATACTTCCTTGACTTCGATCGTCCGCAGAGTATTGGAAAAATCCGCCCCTGGTACGGCGTAGCCCAGAATATCCTCAAAGCTTATGCCTGGATTATGAGTCTCGGTGCTGATGGATTACGAGAAGTGGCTGAAATTGCTGTGCTGAATAACAATTACCTGCTCAAGAAGGTGCTTGAAATCCGCGGTGTAAGTGCACCTTATGCAAAGGGCAAGCGCCGTATAGAACAGGTACGGTATAGCTGGGAGCAGCTCAACGCCGACACAGGTGTCCACTCTGAGGAAATCGGCTACCGAGTCGCTGACTTTGGGACGCACTACTGGATGAGCCATCACCCATATGTTGTCCCAGAGCCGATGACGCTTGAACCGACCGAATCTTATTCACAAGCCGATCTGGACGAATATGTCGCTATCCTTAAACATATCGCAGATGAAGCCTATAACTGCCCAGAAACCATTCACACTGCCCCGCACAATAGCACGGGTCATAAAATTAATCATGAGCCATTCGATAATCCGGAAAAGTGGGCGATTACCTGGCGGGCTTACAAACGTAAAGTATCCTAGTTTTCTATGCGTTTAGGTTTGATTGTAAACCCAATCGCCGGCCTTGGTGGAAGGGTTGGGCTGAAAGGCAGCGACGGCGAGAGTATTCAGCAGATGGCATTTGCACTTGGGGCAGAGCCACAGTCAAATCTGCGTACTGCGAGCGCATTGGAGGTCTTGATGCACTTGCAGGATACTTTTGAACTTTTCACACCCCCCGGTTTGATGGGCGAAGACGTCGCACGTCAACATGGATTTGCTCCTCAGGTGATTGGGAAACTACCACAGAGTTCAACCAGCGCGGAGGATACCCGTCGCGCTGCTCGGGCAATGCTTGACATCCCTATTGAACTGCTCCTCTTTGCTGGTGGGGATGGTACAGCCCGTGACATTTACATTGCTGTAAATACAAAACTGCCCGTTTTAGGTATTCCTACTGGCGTAAAAATCCATTCGGCGGTTTTTGCCACCAATCCGCGTAACGCTGGTGAAATCGCTGCCGCTTATCTATGTGGTGAACGGATTGCGATGCGCGAATCCGAGGTTGTTGATCTGGATGAGGATGCCTATCGCACAGGATCATTCACTACCCGATTATATGGATATCTCAACGTCCCCTACCGCCCTCACTTGCTGCAAAATCGTAAAGTACCTACCCCCGAATCAGTATCAATTCGTATGCAGGCTATTGCTGCAGATGTGATCGAGAACATGCAGACTGACTGGCTCTATGTGCTGGGTCCGGGTACCACAACCTGCGCTATCGCTGAGCGGCTTGGTTTCCCAAAAACACGCGTAGGTGTGGATGTATATACCAAGGAAGGGGTTGTTGCATTGGATGTGAGTGAAACTCAGCTTTTGGCGCTGCTTGAAGACCAGCCTGCGAAGATCATCGTTACTCCCATCGGCGGGCAGGGTTTCATCTTTGGAAGAGGTAACCAACAAATCAGCCCCAAAGTTATTCGAAAGATTGGCAGGGAAAACATTATCGTAGTAAGCCTATCCGAAAAACTGAACGGACTGCAAGGTGAGCCACTGTTGGTAGACACCGGTGAACCAGATGTGGATGGAATTCTATCGGGCTACCTGCCCGTTGTGATTGGTTATCATGAAAAGGCTGTATATCGGGTTGCTCCGTGAATTCTTCATTTCTCAAAAATATAGGGAGAGACGATGAACACCCTTGCTAAAAATATCGCTCTCATCACTAGCGGAGCCTCTGGCATCGGGCGTGCTACAGCTGTCCTATTTGCAATGAAGGCGCTGCAGTTGCCATCTATCCGGCGACCAACCCACCACTTCAAGGTCACCTGAGTTGGATGTATACCTACAACCAACACATGAAGTGATTCTAGCCATATAGAAATAAAAAAAAAGACCTGTGATGATCTTGGTCGTTTTCAGTGAGCGTGGAGCGGCTCGAACGCAAGAACCTTTGGCTTAAAAGGACGATACCGAAAAAACGCACTTCCCAACCAATGTCCTGCCATTTTGGGCTCAGCCCATTGGACACGGACAATGCAAGTACATTGGATGAGGTTAGTAAGGTTCTGTCAACAGTTTGGTATCCAGTGTATTTGCTTCACAATGATATATCAAAATACTTTTAATCCTGGATAATTGTAGCACATGGTGATAAGGACATTGAGAGTGGGGACGAACAAAATGGTATTCGCTCATCACCCCTTCTACTTCACTGCATCGTTGATGGCATCGAGAAGTCGCATACCAAATGTCGTGATCCTAAAGGTGGATAGTTCACGGAACTCCGCACCCAGCTTCTTATGCGGCACATGCTCCATCTGCAAAATTCCAAACTCAGCCAATGGGTTGATTACTACGCACTCAATAATAGCATGCAAAATGAACTGAGCGCTGTCCTGATCGTGAGCTATCCAGGATAGCCGTGCATCTTCTATCATGCGGTTAGCGAAGTATTCAAAGGACACTGTCTCACCTACCGGCAGCTCACGTAGATAATTCAGCGTAAGGCTCGAAAAACCAGACGGCATATAACCATCTCCAAAAAAATACGGTGAAGCAATTGCCCAATTAGCTCTCGTCCACCAAGTCATCAGCAAGAGCCAGACTTGCGTTGGAGCTGGAAAACCCAGGAATTGTTCACCACGCGGAGTCAGTCTCCAGTATCGACCCATGCCACCATCGACCAGATGACTTAGCGACGCTAACAAATGCCTGAAATGTAGCGGCCAGACGTCAGATTCACTACGCACGCGATAAATACGTCCGTCAAGATCAAATTCCAATTTTGGCGGGTCTACAAACCGGGAACAAATTTCATTTACTGCCTTCAACGGAAGATTACCAGTGGATGGAGTACCAGTGACCTTGTTATCATGCAGGTAGGTGAGCAGGGCAATCACATCCCGACGCAGTGGCAACTCTTCAACCACCCGCAGCTGGTCTTCCGGCAGGCTGTGCGACCAAACGGGATCCAGATTAAATTCCTCACTAGCCAATTCGCTGTTATGCACGGACCATGGATCCAGGTATTCGGTGCTCCATCCACGTCCCATGTGGCGTAATCGGTCATTGACTCCATTCAAGTCAAAAGCCTCGGGATCGAACTCTTCCCCGATCCAGTTCAGATAATCCTCATGTTCATCGTGCTCCGGGTCTTGGATCGCTTTCAGGAAGTTTTCATAGCCCCACACACCGCCCACGTCTTCAGGTGGGCAGGCGCGTTTGCCCTTCAAGCAAATTGGGGACCGGAGGCTCTCTTGAGCAGACGAAATCTTCTCTACCACCAAGGTATGGTCCCAGCTATCGCCGAAGTCGTATATGTAGCGTAATTGTTGGCCCTCGTGATGGATATTCTTATTTAGCTTATAATTGGCTTCATCTAACATACCCATTACGCCTGTTTCATCCTCCTCAGGATTCTCGTAGTCCAATCCCCTGACCTTGAACATGTGCAGGTGAGCATTCTCCCAGCCCATCACGATTTGGAGGATGTCGTGCAATTTTAACAGAGTGGTACTGCTGGGCACCAAAATCCTTCGCCAGATTGGCGGATGGGTGTGATGCAATGTAACTTTGATCTGAAAGAGTAAGGCAGGTTTTTTAGACATATTTTTCCTTCGATCAGTTAATGGTCATTGTTGAGGGGTGATGTCATATTCCTCCAGCCACTCGAGTATACGTTCCTTCAATCGTTCTCGCTTGAACTGGAACCAACGTTCGCGCTGGGCAGGAAAGTCCAACAATACATCTTTGAAATACCGGAACGCTCCCCGACCAATGATGGCCCGTTCCAAGCTCTCGTACAAATGTGGATTGCGCACGGTGTCTATGAAGGCTTCCATATCCTGGTAGCCTTCATAAGATGTTTCGGAGGGAATGGAAATAAATCGACTACCCAAACCTGCCTCGACTTCATCTGCTTGTTGTAATAATTCGCGCTGCCAATCGGGAATAAGTTTCTTTTCGAATGCTTCCTCCCAATCCACAGTTTGGGTTAGGTTGTCATAATAAAATTCGTAGATAGTTTCTAGTATGCCTCGCTCCTCGTCGCTGACACTAACCACCTCGCCGGTTTCGAGATTCAAGTAATAAGAGATCATCTCACTACCACCTTCGAAAGCTAGTTCCAATTCAGACAGGTCTATTTTAAGCTGGCGCATTTCTGACTCATTTTACACTTCTGGTAGCCCATTACTACCACATGTATTAATATTCAGCTTGTTTTTTAATATAATCAACTCACCTTATGTTTCATGAGGATAACTGTTGCGAGAATTGTATTGACACGGTTGATTGGTTTGACTTACTACAACGCTTTTTAATCTCCTTTGCTCAATTTTCTGTAATGTTTTCAGGTTAATAACCTGCTTTCTTTAGCTCATCCTGAAAAGCAGGTAACATTCGATTTTCCTGCCGAAGGCAAGTGAGTAAAGATTGCCAATCCTCTTGCTTTCCAAGCCGTTTATACAATCCCCGAACCACCTTCAAGTAATGAGCTGCCTCGGCGTAATTGTCACGTCCGCGTCTGTCAATCAAGCCCTTAATCTGGTTCATGTATAGTTGGATGGCTCGTTCAGGGCGACTTTTTTCCGCTGCTTTGGCTACCTGCCGCTCCAATGAATAGGGGTATTCCCATCGATGGCGAGCCGAAGTCCTGGCTTGCTCCAGGGCATCCAACGCTTGATCAATTTCACCTTCCTCCAGGAAAATTTCAACCAACAGGCCAAACTCCTTGTTTTTGGATAGCTTATCAAGCGTATCGATTCGAAGCTCGTACCATTGATCAATTTGAATAGCCAGCTTCTTCACCTCCAAATAGTCAGCCAAAGAAGGTCGTATCCATAACAATCGAGTCGCCAGCTCCAGGGCTTTGGATAGATTACCTTCTTGTACGGCATAATCCTTCAACCAGATCGTCAAGCGAACATCACGGCTGAGTTCAGATCGGTTTTGAACCAATTGTTCTGCTACCGAGCCTTGACCATGCTGGGTAAATATGTCTGCCAGAATAGACAGTTGGTAATCATCAGATTTCTCGGCTTCCATGGTCGCCTCATCCAGGCGATCTAACTGAAGCAGGTGGTTGATCAAGTCGTTCAGTCTGCCAGATTGGCGACAGATCTCCAGGAAAGATTCATCATCCAACTTTTCAGCTTGCAAATCAAGTAACAATCCACCCAAGGTCTCCTGACCCCACTCATGCGTACCGGGAAGGGCTTCCCGGGTCCAGCCAGCGAGCATATCCTTCTCCTGGGGTGTTGTTTGTTCTATCAAGATGTTGGGAACACCATCTCCAATGCCAATGCCTCCTAACCTGACGTCCCACAGGAATATGTTATATATAGCCTGCAGGATATCCCGCCGTGCGCTTAAATCCTGGATGTACTTTAGACAAAGGTTTAATCCCTCTACACAGTCGTCAATTAACCCCACAAGTCTGTCAGATTCATCACCCATCAGGATATCTTCATGCCTTAGAATTTCATCGGCCACCACACGATAAATAATCGCTGCATTTATATTGTCAGATTGCTCTCGATATTGTCCAGCCAGGTTCAAGAGCTCATCCAGATCACGCGCAGCCTCGAATAAATCACGCCAGCTCCAATCATTCCCACTATTGGCAAATGCCTGTATCACCTGGTGGCGGATGATTTCGGGATTAATGGCTGCTTGATTATTAGCAGCTGTGGGGGAGGGCAGTTCCAGCAGGTACTCCAATTCAGGATAACGTTGTAGAATCTGGCGGATCAGAACGATCAGTTCTGACTTGCTGCGTTGTTCTAAAGTGGTTTCGAGATCAGCGCTTTCTTCGAACACTTCTGGGTTGTCCAGCCAGGTGAGTAATAAAGCCGCAACGTGTTTACAATGACCTCCTGTACCTACAGGGCAAGAGCATTGTGCTTCGGCAATACCATCGGTATCGAAGGTGGCTTGCACCCTATAAGAGGGCGCTGAGGAACCAAGACAGTGCGCCTTTAGCGTCATACCTTGCTGGCGAGGCTCAATGATCGCTCCCTGGTGAAAATAAGCATCGCCCTTTCGGTAAGATGCCTGACCAACCCAGGCCTGGATATCTTCCTTAGATAAATCTGGATAGCTTTCTTTCATTGTCATTATCTGAGTATAGGTTTTTCAAACATGTAATGGCCAGTTACCAGGTACTCACTGACCACGACTGTCTGCTTAAATTACCTGCTTCCCGAAAGCAAGAATGATAAGGTTTCATATGTTGAAAACCTCTTCTGCAGATTATCACTTTGAAAATATTTGCCACATATCTTTCAAACTGATAAATAAATTATAGACCAATTTATTAGCAAATTGCACAAGTATTTCGATCTACCTTTATGAGAAGTAGCCCAGGCAAGGATCGTCGTTCTTTGAGATACCGTGAATATAGCCGAATTCTAAGGCTGTCATTAGAGATGCTTCTTGGGTTGCAATAGAATCGCTTGAGAGGAATTGAGATCCGCCTTGGACAAGATCATCGACCAAAAACAAGCCAATCTCATCCCTGAGTGCCTGTTCTTTCAGTGCATTGGTAAAACCTCTCCGTGAGAATAAAGCATAATAGATGTGCTCGAGGCTGCTCTCCTGGGCCATCTTGGCTGCCCGGCGTTTTAAATCCTCCAGAATATTCATCCCCACGGGGTTAACCGACCATTTGCACTCTCCAACCAGCGCAGTCCTCTCGAGTGGACTGATCACTAAGACATCCAGCTCCCCCGCGCGGCTCCACCAGCTCCCAATCTACTCGGGCAGGATGGGTAATTTTCCCGCTTGCGCCTTGGCGGCGATGAACTCACGAGCGGCTTCCTCAAAGGCAGCTGCAGCAAATTGATCCAGATCTGGTTGCACCCGCTGGGTTAAGACGGAGTCAGCCAGCCCCAGCTCAAGCGCACCCTGGTTGGGGTGTACGTAACGGAACCAAAAACGAAGGAAATGATCATTGATCTGGTACAGGCCGCGCTTGCTTTTCTCGGGCTGACTTTCGGTAGCCAGCACTCGCCGTGTGATCAGCCGCATCTGTTGCAGGATATTTTCACCCAAATTGCACCCAAACTGCACCCGATCTGCATTGGTATGAAGCAAGGAAAGGTGACCCATAAGACTGTCCGGAGAGGAATCTGATTTAATCACCTCTATAAACTTGTGAACCTGGAGGGATTCGAACCCACAACCGTCTGATCCGAAGGAGTGAAATAACTCCGCTAGTGGTGCCTGGGATGCTGGGTCACTTCCTGGCGATCTTAAGACCCACTATACCCACTATATTCAAGGGACCCAGGATGAGGTAGCTCGCGTGATGGATTATATTCTCACACTGATCCCGATCGATCTACAATTTCTTAAATCTAAAGCAAATTAAATAACCACTTCCATTCAATCCGGTCTCCAGGGTTTCAGGGGGACCGGTCTATTTTCACAGGGATGACCTAGGACGCAGCTTTAATGCGAAAGGCTTTGGTGATGGATTTCATGACGGCGTTGTATCACTGATGATTCGCCAAGGGAATCCCCACTATTCCCGACACGCAATGTTTGGCTGCTTTTTGCTTGGTAGCGACGCCTTCCGCTTTGGTGGGCTTTCATTCCTTATACATCCAGTTTCCTGTTACCCAGCCATTTCACCATTTCAGGGTTACGATGGTCAAAGAAACTGCTCGTTTTTGTGTCCAAAGTGGTAATTGCCGCCATGTCTTCCGTGCTTAATTCAAAATCAAACACACTTATATTTTCTATCATCCTTTCTTTGCGGGTTGATTTTGAAAGAGCAATAATTCCTCTTTGTACAAGCCAGCGGAGAATTACTTGGGCAACACTTTTTTTGTGTTTTACGGCGATTGATAGCAGTAATTCATTTTGAAAAATATTATTCCTTCCCTCTGCAAATGGAGCCCATGCTTCAACCTGAACGCTGTTATCTTGTAAGAACTTTTGCGTGTCAATTTGCTGTTGGAAAGGATTTACTTCAATCTGATTTACCGCAGGCGTTATTTTATTATTGATCATCAAGTCCATGATTCGGTCAGAAGGAAAGTTGGAAACCCCGATTGCTCTGACTTTGCCTTGTTGGTACAGTTCTTCCATCGCCCGCCATTCCCCATACACATCGCCGAATGGTTGATGAATCAGATAAAGGTCAATATAATCTAATTGCAATCTTTTTAGGGAATTTTCAAAGGCTATTATTGTGCCTTCATAGCCATTTTTCTGAATCCAAAGTTTTGTAGTGATAAACAGTTTTTCTCTTGCAACCCCGCTTTGCTTGATACCCCTGCAAACCGCCTCTTCGTTCTGGTAAGAAGCGGCAGTGTCAATATGGCTATATCCAGTTTGAATAGCGTCAATCACGCTTCTTTCACATTCGGTCGGATCGGTTATCTGAAAAACACCGAAACCAAGAATAGGGATTTCAACGCCATTGTTTAATTTTACATTTTGCATAATTCTCTCCATAAGTTTATGCTGTGTCGCTGTATTTTATGCTTGCCACCAACACATTCTTTTTGAGCAAGCGTATCCACGGAAAGACCGTATTTTTCACCGACCTCTGCAATTATCATAGGTCACCTCGAACGAGATTCTAACACCTGGAGTCGACTCCAAGTCAAGGGTTTGCATATGCGTTCGACGAGGAATCTTTATATTCGCTGGCCTCAAATCTCTCAGATCTACGCCAAGCGGGGAACGTTTTTTCCCATCTCTTTATAGGCTTCGAACGGGCATACTAATGATTCTACGGTCTCTTGCTATACTTCATATTCGCCGTACATCATTATTCTACAGGAAGGATACGCTGCGTTTTAGCTGCATATCCAAGAAGGCTTCAATTATTTCCAATAAATCGGTGCGATCGGTTATTTTTTCATCGCTACAATCTTTGGAGTATTTTGATTGTGCTTTAAGTGCTAGATCCTGGTCGATTAACCCCCGTATGTGGCGGTAATAATCTCCCCTAATATAGGCGCTTCCGGCGGGGCCACTGCCACCTGCCGTGTTTTACGGCGGTGCCGCTAGCCGGCGGATTCGAACCCACAACGGTCTGATCCGAAGTGTAATTACTCACTGCAACATCTATAAGGTAACGGAAATAGGTACTAGCGGTTTAATTATTATAAGGTATCCATCGGATATATTGCACTCGGTATTTTTTAACAACTTCCCTAAATTCATTTTACATCTTTAATAGATCGTCGACTGAACTACCTATCCTGTGCAACTGGGTAATATCATCTGTTGTGTGAGCAAGATATCTGCTTAAAACCCGCAAGACCGTATAACCCATCAGTTTTGTAGGTATTGTATATTAATTCCTGCATGTAGAATATTAACAGCAAAAGCTAGCAGGCTAGAAAATAACCTGCTTAATACTGGGAGATAACTACTGACCGCTAATAATCCTTATGACCCGAATAAAAAAATCGGAGGTCCGCCTGATGAAATGCGATTAGCATCTTCAGCGAGTGTCAACATAGCGGGACTACTCAAACCCTGCTGCATAGCTTCAATGGATGGAAAGTTAAATATGAACATCTGATAATATGCAGGCTTGCCTAATGGGGTTTCCATGAAGCGTGTGATTGAGTAAGGTCGTACATCCTCCGGGAGTTGTAGGCTTTTGTGCAATAACTTCATATGACTTTCATAATCCCGGTTGAACTGGTCAATATCGGTTGGAAATGGATAAAGTGCGATCAGTTTTGCTTCAGACATAATTCCCTCCTCTCTAACTTTTGTTCAAAGCTTGAAAATGAAATTATATACTTCTTGGCAGATTAAATTCCTGCATAACGAAATTAATATATATATATATTTTACTCTTATCTGTTTATCTAATCTATCACTAATTCTTGCTAAATGGGAAAACATTGGAAGTCAGTATGTCTTCCTTGTTTTCATTGTCACTTGATAGCTTACCGTGAATTTCAGCCAGGTACATTATTAACAACCAGGAGAAAACAACAGGTCAAATTTCAATTATGCAATTCAGATATTCGTAATGAAATCGGTCTGAATAAAAGTATACACCAATAAAGGTTAAAACAGAAATATTACAGTTTTATTAGAACCTGTAAAACCGCTTGTCTCAACCATATTTTTTATATAAGCTGCTCTCGTTTTTACCAAACTAAACATACCAAAAAAGGAGAGCAAAAAATGAACACCCCAAAAAGTTTTACCCCCAAGGTAACAAAGGATCCAGATATTAATGATGAAACAATTGAACGAATTGAGATGTTGGAAGCTCGTATCAACCAATTAGAAGCTGCATTGAAGAATACCATTACATTTGAAACCCTGGCTGCCCGTTTAATTAGCACTCAAGAACTTTGTACTAAAAAGGTTAGAAAACAACGTGCCAAACGGGTATTGACACCGGAAGAAAAAGCTGCTTTTCATGCAAAAATGGTAGCTGGACGGTTAGCTAAGCAAAAAGCTTCTAAGAAATAACCCAATTAGAAACAAGGGATTATTTTAAATTCAAATTCTACGACGGAGAGTAAATGCGGATAAATTGCGAAGTGAGCGTGGAGCGGCTCGAACGCTCAACCAATGGCTTAAAAGGCCACTGCTCTACCTTTGAGCTACACGCCCGTTTTGCGAAAAACATTCTATCACGCGTGGTCGCCTTATACAAGCCTTGACTTTTTTCACTCCCCTTGTTACTATCCAGGCAAGAACACCAATGCATGTGAGGAGTACTTCATGGCAGATATCCCCAAATTGAACTGAAGCAGTCTTTGAAACAGAGGTGCTTAAATCCACTCTACCTGTCATGGTCGACTTTACCGCCATCTGGTGTGGCCCATGTAAGATGCTGGAACCGGTGGTCTTGCAGCTATCTCAAGAATGGGGAGGCAAGGTGAAAGTCGTCAAGCTGGACGTGGATGATAACAGCAATCTCGCCGTGCAGTATGGCGTCATGGGTGTACCGACCTTGATCTTGTTTATCGACGGCAAACCGGTTCAGAGGCTGAGTGGCTACCAGCCCAAGGATCGCATCCTCTCAAAATTTAGTTCTTATATTTGATCCATTCACACCCATCAATTTCCATCAAGGCAGACCTCATGTCTGCCTTGATTTTTTTATTCCCTTAGCTTTATGAGAAATTGGATTATAATCTTCGGTGATATCTTATTGCGATTAGTTGCAATAACGAATAGACACAATAAAAATAAAATATTCCATCATACTGGATGATTGTTATGTCTCCTTGTCAAACCTTTATTGAAACTTTACGCTCACATGGCTATCGCATCACCCCCCAACGCGAGATGATCGTCGAAGCCATCGCCCATCAGTGGTCATCACATCAACGCTGAGGAAGTATTCGCCCAAGTTCAGGAACGAACCCGCTCCATGAACATTGCCACGGTATATCGCACCCTGGAGCTGTTGGTGGAACAGGGGCTCGCCAGTCGAATTGACTTGGGCGAAGAGCGGGTGATCTATGCCACCTACCAACATGGACCTCACATCCATCTGGTGTGCAGGCAATGCGGTCAGGTGAGTGGACGCCAACCAGGACATGCTGTCTGTCTTGAATCACCAGCTCCAATCTGAATATCAGTTCGCCGCCGACCTGCAGCATATCTCTGTGGTCGGTTTGTGCAGCGATTGTCAGGTGAAGTAGGATTGCGGAAAGGAGGACAAATATGCTGCCTGCTCCGATCGCGATGCACATCCCCGATGGCTTCCTATCCATCCAGGTGTCCATTTTCCTCTGGCTGATAACTGATCCTGGTGGTTGGATATGCTCTCAAACGGGTTGGTGCAGATCTGGGTGAGAGACAGGTGCCGATCATGGGTGTGCTGGCAGCTGCCATCTTTGCCGGGCAGATGCTCAACTTCGCTGTTGCTGGAGGCACCTCTGGTCATCTGATCGGTGCGGCCCTAGCGACGATATTATTGGGCCCATGGGCAGCCACACTGGTGCTCACCTGCGTCATTACCATCCAGGCGCTCATCTTCCAGGATGGTGGGTTGTTGGTGTTGGGTGCCAATATCTTCAACATGGCCATCGTCGCTGTGACGGTGGCATACATGGTCTTTCGCACTGTGCAATAGACTGGCAGGTGGCCGTTCATGGAGCATCTTCGTTGGCGGGTTTCCTCGCAGCCTGGATGTCCGTAGAAGTTGCAGCTCTGGGGACGGCTTTGGAGCTCGCACTTTCAGGCACTTCCCCCGCTAATATCGCCATCCCAGCCATGGGAGGCATTCATGCTCTGATTGGCATTGGTGAAGGTCTGATTACCGTCGGCGCGCTGGCATTTTTACACGCCAGTCGACGCGATCTGCTTAAATCCAGCGAAACCACTCCCATCCGTGGCAGATTGGTTTGGGTTGTCGGTCTGATACTGGTACTGTTACTGGCAGTCGCTTCTCCGTTGGCTTCCAGGCACCCGGATGGGCTGATGTGGGTGGCTACCCGATATGGGTTCTTGAATAGTGAACAAAATCCGATATTTAAGCTCATCCCACATTATCTATTCCCGGGTGTGCAGAATAAAACCCTGGCGACCATTCTGGCAGCGATGTTGGGTACCGTGATCGTCTTTGGCGTTGCCTTGGGAGTGGCATACTCACGCCGTCGTAAAAAAAGCTCGGGGGATAACGAGCAGGGTTGATCAAAGGTATATTTAAGGGCAACTAATGCACGTCCATTTCCTTGACCCCTACCGTCCACGAAACAGCCCAATACACCGGCTTGATCCACGCATCAAACTGGTGCTGACCGTTGTCTTTATCCTCACCAGTACCCTTATTCCAACCGGAGCCTGGCCAGTTTATATCCTGCTTTTTGCACTAATCCTCTCAGTAGAGCTGATTTCTGAGCTGGGTGTAAGCTTTGTGCTTAAACGATCATTCCTTGCAATCCCTTTCGTATTGGCTGCCCTGCCGCTCATCCTGACCATCCCCGGAAAGACATTATTTATCCTGCCGTTAGGACCCTGGACATTTCACGCTTCATACCCCGGATTGGAACGTTTTATCAGCATTGCCATCAAATCATGGCTATCCATGCAAGCTGCCATTGTGCTGGCAGCCAGCACCTCCTTTCCCGAATTGTTGGTTGCCATGCGGGCATTACACGTGCCGCGTCTGCTGGTATCCATCTTTGGGCTGATGTGGCGCTATTTATTCGTGCTCGTGGATGAAGCCACCCGTCTGATACGTGCCAGATCAGCTCGCAGTGGGCAAAGTGAAAAACCGGATGCTAAAACAGGTGGAAGTATCTCGTGGCGGGCACGGGTGACTGGCGGTATGGCAGGCAATCTATTCCTGCGTGCATTTGAACGCAGTGACCGCATCTATATGGCCATGGTCTCACGTGGCTATGATGGTGAGGCACGTACCTTGCCTCTGCCAAATGTTCGGCTGACCCACTGGGTGATATTGATTACCTGCTTGAGCTTGCTTGGCTTACTATTAGGACTTGCTTACCTGTTTTGGGGATAAAACATGCACCACTCGATTGAAATCAAAAACCTGACTTACTCTTACCCCGATGGGACCTCGGCATTACATGACGTATCACTGAGCATTGAGCCAGGGGAAAAAGTGGCTTTAGTAGGACCAAACGGCGCGGGGAAATCAACCCTGATTCTGCATTTAAATGGCATCCTGAGCGGGCAGGGATTTGTGCGTGTATGCAACCTGGAGGTGATCAAAGAGAACCTGGGGCGGGTACGCTCGTGCGTGGGGTTGGTATTTCAATCACCGGAGGACCAGCTGTTTTCTCCGACCGTATTCGATGATGTTGCCTTTGGGCCACTCTACCAGGGTCTTCCACCTGCCGAGGTCTTACAGCGTGTGGATCAGGCCTTGGAAGCAGTTCATATGCTGAGTTATAAAAAGCGTGTTTCACACCACTTGAGCATGGGTGAGAAGAAACGCATCGCCATCGCCACCGTGCTTTCCATGCACCCTGAAGTATTGGTCTTGGACGAGCCAACCGGTGGGCTGGATCCACGTTCACGCCGCTCGCTGATCCATCTGCTGCAGGAGCTGCCACTCACCATGCTGGCCTCTACCCATGACATGCTGCTGGTGCGAGAGATCTTCCCGCGTATGATCGTCCTGGATGAAGGCAGGGTAGTAGCAGATGGTCCCACCCAGATCCTGATGAACGATACAACCCTTCTGGATGCACATGGCCTCGAGAGACCCTAGAAACTTGAGAAAAAGAAAACGGGCTGGTTTGAAACCCAACCAGCTCGCTCTTCAATAATTTCCAAATGAAAGAGCTCAATCGCAGCCTAATCCAGCTGCCTTGCGTAGGGCTGCCACTTTATCCGTCTGTTCCCAAGGCAGGTCCAGATCATCACGCCCAAAATGCCCATAAGCAGCCGTCTTACGGAAGATCGGTCGGCGTAGATTTAAGTCGCGGATGATCGCCCCAGGACGAAGGTCGAAATTCTCCCTCACGATCTGGGCTATTTGCTCGTCCGGGATCTGACCCGTACCAAAGGTCTCCACGTTGACACTCAAGGGGTGAGATACGCCGATGGCATATGCCACCTGGATTTCCACCCTGTTCGCCAAACCTGCTGCAACAATATTCTTGGCCGCGTAACGAGCGGCATAGGCTGCTGAGCGATCCACTTTGGTTGGGTCCTTACCGCTGAAGCATCCACCTCCATGCCTGCCCATCCCGCCATAGGTATCAACGATGATCTTGCGCCCTGTCACACCTGAATCACCCAATGGACCACCAATCACAAACCGGCCGGTGGGGTTGACAAAGATTTTGAGTTTTTCATCCACAAGTTCTTTGGGTAGCGTGGGCATGATGACCTGCTCGATCACCGATTCGCTGATCTCCGCATGTGAAACATCGGGCGCATGTTGAGTGCTCACCAACACCGTATGCACTCGCTTGGGTTTGCCATAGCTGTATTCCACCGTCACCTGGGTCTTGCCATCCGGGCGCAGCCAGGGAATGGTTCCATTCTTGCGCACCTCTGCCAGGCGACGGGCCAATTTATGTGCCAGGTAAATGGGTAATGGCATCAACTGGGGGGTCTCATTGCAGGCGAAACCGAACATCATGCCCTGGTCGCCCGCACCCACTGCATCCACCTCTGCCTCGCTCGAGCCAGACGCTTTGGATTCCATGGAGTGGTTCACACCCATTGCGATATCACCCGACTGCTTGGAAATAGCCACCTGGACTGCACAGGTATTGCCATCAAAACCCATCTCACTTGAGTTATATCCAATATCTGTGATGATCTTGCGCGCCAGCTCATCGAAATTAATATTGGCGCGCGTGGTAATTTCTCCCAACAGCATGACGAAACCGGTCTTCGTGACGGCTTCGCATGCCACCCGCGAATATGGATCCTGGGCGAGGCAGGCATCCAACACGCCATCGCTGATCTGGTCGCACAATTTATCAGGGTGCCCCTCGGTCACTGATTCGGAAGTGAACAGCAGGCTGGGGGAATTCATAAAAGTATTGCTCATCTAAGCCTCCAAAAAAGAACTTGCCCCTTCTGGTCTGGAAAGGGCAAGGAACGAGCGTTCACTTGAACTGCCCTCTCATCTTCCAGAAAATACCTCTGCCGGAGTTGGCACCTTGAAAGCGATTGGCCTGGTTCAATTAGCCTTTATCGCTACCAGGTTGCCGAGGTTTCAAAGGGCCGGTCCCTCCACCTCTCTGGATAAGAGCGCCGCTAGGGGCTATTAAATTATCGGGCGGATAATACCACGGTTAAACGCAACTGTCAACTTGACCTGTTTTGCCATCCAAAAATATTTAGGGATCTTAAGGCATTCAATTACTAATATTCAATCGCGCTGATCTTACGTAGCTTATCCCAGCGATGCATGGAATTTATCTCGCGGACGGTGCCGGAAAGCCCACGCACCACCAGGCTGCTCGTGCGCGCCCCATGGCTGTAGTACTTCACGCCTTCAAGCAGCTCACCATCGGTGATGCCTGTCGCAGCGAAGAAGACATCTTCCGAGGCCACCAGGTCATCCATCGTGAGCACCTTATTAAAGTCATATCCCATTTCACGACCACGCTTTAATTCATCATCGTTTCTTGCATACAGCTTGCCCTGAATCTCCCCACCCATGGCACGCAAGGCGCAGGCAGCCAATACCCCCTCGGGTGAGCCACCGACGCCCAACAGTACATCAATACCAGAATCTGGCCAGGCAGTCATCAATGCACCCGATACGTCTCCATCCAGGATCAAGCGGATGCGACAGCCCAACCGGCGTACTTCCGTGACCAGATCTGCATGTCGCGGGCGGTCAAGGATTACCACAGTCAGGTTGTCCAGCTCGATATCCTTTGCACGCGCAATTTTCTGCAAGTTTTCTGATGCCGGAGCAGTGATATCCACCACACCCTTTGCTTCAGGTCCAACAGCGATCTTATCCATATAAACGTAAGGACCAGGGTTGAACATCGTACCGCGGGGGGCTATTGCTACTGTGGCAATGGAGTTGGGTTGCCCGTGCGAAAGTGGGCGGGTTCCGTCAATGGGATCGACCGCAATATCCATTTGGGGTCCATCACCGGTACCAACCTGCTCCCCATTGTAAAGCATGGGAGCCTCATCTTTCTCACCTTCGCCGATCACGATGATCGCATTCATCTCAATCGTGTTCAGCATGTAACGCATGGCATCCACAGACGCTTTATCGGCGGCTATCTTGTCTCCCCGCCCCATGTAGCGGCCAGCTGCCAGTGCAGCTGCTTCGGTGACGCG
This sequence comes from uncultured Chloroflexia bacterium, assembly GCA_963828845.1. Taxonomy (GTDB): domain Bacteria; phylum Chloroflexota; class Anaerolineae; order Anaerolineales; family UBA4823; genus FEB-25. The sequence goes on along the minus strand of CAWHGE010000002.1, from coordinate 93,061 downwards.
CACAAGCTCCATGGCCAGGTTACGGGTTGGGATTTCCTTCACGAACACCTCCTGTTTGAGAATAATATGGATGCTAGGTTCCTGCTGATCAGCTCCACAGCCAGAGGACCATATAGTAACCCATTACCACTGCCCACAACCATGAGTCAATCCTATCAAACGCTCCACCATGACCAGGCAGTAAACTTCCTGAATCTTTAACCCCCATTTGGCGTTTAATCATGCTTTCCCCCAGGTCACCCAATGTGGGGAAGATGGACATTACCAGCCCCACGAGCGCCCCCCGCAGCGGTGTGATGGCAGAATTCGGGCCAGCCCCAACTCGCCAGATAGCGGCGAACAGCGTAGTCAGAAGCACTCCGGCAACAATTCCTCCAAGATAGCCTTCCCAGGTTTTCTTGGGGCTCAAACGCGGGCTGAGCTTGTGTTGACCAAATCTTTTCCCGATGAAGTATGCTCCTGTATCAGCAAACCACACTGCTGGAAGGACGACCAAGATCCACCACTTGCCTTCGGGGAGGTTACGTAGGGAGATAAAGTATGCACCAAACCAGCCAATATAAAACATACCCGCCAGGGTCACCGCAAAATCAGTCCCTGCCTGGTCGCGACCACGTTCATATGCCACCAGATGATAAGTCATGCCAAGCAGGATGAGCAAGCTGATCATCCACGCAGCACTATCAAATCCGTTAATGTTGCGCCCGATCAGGAGGACCAATGTGCCTCCAATAACCAAAACGCCCGCAGGCTGGAGCCCACCGGCGCGAAACAATTCTACATATTCCCAGGCTGCCAGACACATAAAGATAGCCACCAGGGCGGTTAAATACCAGCCGCCAGCCAAAATGGCAGCCATCCCAACTGGCAACAAGATAATTGTCACCAATAATCGCTTAACGAGCATGGGATTTTTTGCGTTTGATCTGCTCAGCGGTGAGACCATAGCGTCGCTCCCGCTGGCTGTATTCCTCGAGGGCTTTCAGTAATTCCTGACGGTCGAAATCGGGCCAGTATGTGGCGGGAAAATACCACTCTGAATAGGCTCCCTGCCAGATGAGGAAATTGCTGCCCCGCAGCTCACCCGAAGTGCGTATGATCATGTCTGGGTCAGGAACTCCGGCTGTAAATAGATATTGGCTCACCAGCTCATCCGATACCTGGTCAGCTTTTACTCCATCCCGGATCATTGCCTGAATGGCGCATACAATCTCGTCACGACCCCCATAATTAAACGCGATATTCAGGATCAAACGATCATTGTCTTTCGTGTACTCCATTGCTTCCAGCACTTTTTTTCGAAAGGATGGTCGCAGGCGGTCCAACCGTCCAAGATGACGCAATTTAACCCCCTGATCATGCAGCTCCTGGATCTCACTATCGATGACATTCTCAAAGATTCGCATCAACCCTGTACTTCTTCACTGGGTCGCCCCCAGTTCTCAGTCGAAAAGGCATATATCGTCAAGTATTTGATGCCAAACTCGATGCAAGCTTCAATGATACGGCGCAGGTTTTCAGTACCCGCCCGATGACCAGCCATCCGCGGTAAACCGCGCGCCAATGCCCAACGCCCATTGCCGTCCATGATGATCCCAATATGGGTGGGAATTTTTCGTGGTTGTACGGGCAGAGCGTCCTTCTTTTCGGGGCTCATACTTCCATAATTTCCTTTTCTTTTCGCACTCCAACTTCGTTAACAAGTTCGATGTATTTATCGGTTAACTTTTGTAAATTTTCTTCACCCTCTTCAAGCTCATCCTCAGAGATCAATTTCTCATGTTCAAACTCACGCAGGTCTTTTATCCCATCCCGCCTGACGTTACGCACCGCCACACGCGCTTCCTCCAACCGATTGTGAACCAGCTTAACCAGTTCACGCCGGCGCTCTTCAGTCAACGGTGGCAGATTCAACCGTATTACCTTGCCATCGTTATTAGGTGTGAGACCAAGGTCAGAAGCCATGATCGCCCGCTCAATGTTGCGCAACGTGGTTGCATCAAAGGGACGGATCATCAGCATGCGCGATTCAGGAACACTGATCGTTGCCAGTTGCATTAGTGGTGTAGGCATCCCATAGTATTCGACTGATAATTTCTCGACCAATGCCGGCGAAGCCCGCCCTGTGCGGATACCTGCCAGATCTTCTTCTAATGCCTCGAGTGCTCCTTTCATGCGTTCTTCAGCTTCGTTATGTGCTTCTTTTAGCATAGAGGCCTCCATATACGATGATCTTGGACAAGTAGGCTATCAAAACTGGTGACTGGATTTGGATTTATATACTTCCTATAGGATACTCGAAAATAGCCTTAGAGAAAAGGGTAAATTATGGAGAAGAGACCTTAATGACTTATTATTCCGTCCTCTGCCTGCCTTTCCTGGTCATCAAGTAAATCATTCTGCTTTTCCATAGGCTTTTGATAGAATAAATGTACAACCCACCTTATTGGAGCTCAGCCTGATCCAAACACCAGGCTTTATTCCGAGCTCACCAGGGTACCGACAGGTTCGCCATACACCGCTTTTAGCAGCGCTCCGGGTTGCCACATATTGAGCACCAGGATGGGCAGGTTGTTGTCCATACACAGTGAGATGGCAGTACTGTCCATGACTTCCAGTCGACGATTAATCGTCTCCATATGGGTCAATTGGTCGAAACGCACTGCTTTTGGATTCCGGATCGGGTCAGAGTCATATACCCCATCAACTTTGGTGGCTTTGATCAGCACATCAGCACCGATTTCCATGGCTCGTAGCGCTGCCGCAGTATCGGTGGAGAAATATGGATTGCCTGTCCCACCCCCAAAGATGACCACACGCCCTTTTTCAAGGTGCCGGATGGCTCTGCGACGGATATATGGCTCAGCCACAGCTCGCATCTCCACCGCAGATTGAACACGGATATACATCCCCATCCGCTCCATGGCATCCATCAGGGCAAGTGCGTTCATCACAGTGGCTAACATGCCCATGTAATCTGCTGTGGCGCGGTCCATCCCACGTTGGATGCCGGTCCGACCTCGCCACAGGTTTCCAGCACCAATCACAATAGCTACATCCACATTTTCCTGGCGCACATCAGCGATAATCTTCGCCACCAATTCTGCTTGTTCGGGGTGAATCCCTAATCCATCTGCCCCACCCAACGTTTCACCGCTCAGCTTGAGCAAAACGCGTTTATATTTTATTGTTCGTTCCATTCAGAACCTCCAGGGTTATGTCATGTGCATCGTGTGCAGGTAATAATTTTTATGCTTATCTATATTTTAACAAAAAAGCCAACCCGAAGGTTGGCTATTTTTTCTAAGATTGAGCTTCCTCGCCCACTTCCCAGCGGGCAAATCTTCGGATGACGATATTCTCACCAATAGCGGCAATATTTTGGTTGCGTAGGTCCTCGAGGGTAATTTCTTCATCACGAACGTAGGTTTGGCGTAGCAGGCAGTTATCGTTATAGAACTTTTCGAGCTTGCCTTCCACAATCCGCTCAATCACCTTCTCCGACTTTCCTTCTGCTAAGGCGAGATTACGCGCTTTCTCGCGTTCCTGGTTCACTACCTCCGCCGGAATATCTTCCACACGGATCCACTTGGGGGCACCCGCTGCAATCTGTAATGCCACTTCATGGGCAAACTTGCGGAACGTCGCAGAACGGGCAACAAAATCCGTCTCGCAATTCACTTCGACCATCACACCCACGCGCCCATTACCATGGGAGTATAACTCCAACATACCTTCCAAGACCTCACGGTCGGCGCGTTTGGCAGCCTTTGCCAGGCCTTTTTCGCGCAGGTATTCAATCGCTTTGGTAAAATCTCCATTATAAGTTTCAAGTGCCTTGCGGCAATCCAAGACACCTGCTCCCGGTCTCTTCACGTAATTGCTTGATTAGTTCGATACTGATTGTCATGATTATTCCTCTCCGCCGTCTACTTTTCTTCTTCAGGTTTTTCGTCCTCTGGCAGCCAACTCTTCGGTCTTTTCCTCTTCAACTATCTGCTGCTTCGGTCTTTTCGCTCTTCAACTTCCGGGACTTCAATCTCTTTCTCTTCAGCAACAGACTTCTACGCTTTCTTCGTCTTCAATAGCCGGTCTCTTTCAACCTCTTCTTCGCCAATCAGCTCGCTAACCTCTTCTTCTGCCAGCTGGAATTCTTCCCCTTTTTCTTCCTCGAGCTCTTCTACGATTTCTTCAATCTCAGCCTCAGCGATGTCCTTAGGGTGTGTCACCAGTTTTGCCAGGGTAGCTTCACCGAGAAGTTCCTCATCGGTTAAGCTCAGCTTCTTCAACAGCCGCCCGGGCGACCGTGCGTACTTCTTCCTCGACAATCTCTTCCTTGCGTGCTCCCAAGCCTTCCATTGCTGCATCGGCGATCTTGCCAACCACGAGCTTGATGGCACGAATGGCATCATCATTGGATGGGATGACGTAATCGACATTGGAGGGATCGCAGTTCGTATCCACCATGGCAACCACGGGGATTTTAAGCAGGTTGGCTTCGTGGATGGCGGTAACTTCGCGTGAAACATCAACCACAAATAGCATCTCTGGAGGGCGGACAAGCTTGCGCACACCGCTTAGCAGACCTTCCAGGCGATCGATCTCACGCATGATGATCAGTCCTTCTTTTTTGGTGATGCGACCAAAATCACCGCTATCGCGCATACGCTCCAGGCGCTCGAGCTCGTTAATCCTCTGACGAATGGTCCGCCAATTGGTCAGCGTGCCACCCAGCCAGCGTGCAGTGACGTACGGCATGCTGGAACGGGTTGCCTCGAGTTGGATGGTTTCCTGAGCCTGGCGTTTGGTGCCCACAAATAACACCACTCCCCCATTTGCAACGGTATCGCGAACCACGTTGTAGGCAACATCCAATGCTTTTGAGGTTTTTTGTAGATCGATGATGTGAATGCCATTGCGCTCGGTAAAAATATACGGCTTCATGGCTGGGTGCCACTTATGAGTGCGATGCCCAAAGTGGACACCTGATTCCAATAATGACTTCATGGGAACGACTGCCATATTCTTCTTTCTCCTTTTGCGTTTTTCCTCCGCTTTCCTCATTCCAGCCGGGACCGCCAGTGAGACGTCATCTCACCTGTTCTGCGGCACGCACCGGTTGGTCAGAAAGCGTGTGGGATAATGGTTCACCTGCAAGCAGGCGTAATCGCTCCCGCCTGAGGCGGGAGCGGCTTGGAGTATACCATATATTAACCGGATTCGTCCAGAAATTAATCACTCAACCTGGATCATGATTAACTGCAGATACGAGTGTCCTCTGGATATACCCTCTACGGCGTCAACACCAGGTGCCCCTTCGCAGAACTCTCCACCTGTTGTTTGCCCCATAACATGGGGTGGTACTGGATGGTGCGCCACAGGTCAGCCTGGTCGGCATAATTGGCATGGAAGGCATGGCCTGACTCTCCGGTGGTGATCACCGAGAGTGAAGCCGGCAGGTCGCTGATATCGACGATCATCCGCTCCGAGGGGAGTGAAATTACCTGGTAGGCGAGCCTTGGATCAGTTTCCGCTGCATTCCATCCAGTGGCATTGACGATTGAGCTTCCACCCGAGGTCTGGTAAGGTCCTCGGTTAAAAATGGCCTCGATTGGGCCAATCCCGGAGATACCCAAGGATTGGTTGTGGAAGGTGACCGTATGCAGGTCACCCCAGGTCCACTTGGCTGCATTGGTGCCTAGAAGCTTTTCCAGCTCGGTCACCGCATCAGAAAAAGCCAGAGCAAGAATATCGTCGCGTGTCTCTTTTGGGGTGGTATTTTTATCATCCCACCAGGTGCTATCAGGCGTCAGAACCAGCTGGCGCATGACCTCAAACCAGGTGCTATCACCATCGGGCCAGTAATCCTCGGGTAAATTATCGTGGAAAGTTCGCCCGAGGACCGCCCGCCAAAAAACATTGTAGATTGCGGGTGCCGCCTGATCCATCTGGTTCTGGTAATCCCAACCCTTGAGCATATCGCGCACCGTGATCAAATGCTCGTCTTGCAGGTTGAGCTGCAACAGCAAAGGCACCATATAAGCCGCGGAAGCATTATAGTCATCCCCATGCATCTTCTGGATATAGGCTGCATCGATGGGTCCAGGGGCAGTCTTAATCAGCTGGACGATACGAGCCGCACGGAAACCATAATCCCATTCATCGGTGATGAGATAGGGGTAGCTTGCTGCTACCACTGCATTGTTGGCGCTGACAATATAACCCTCTGGCGGGTTATAAGCAGTTGGGAGCTGGTTGAATGGGATATATCCCTGCCATTCGTACTCGTCGGTCCAGCCAGGGACGGGGTAATCACCATTGTGGCCCGGTAGACGGATGGGGATCTTGCCGGGCGTTTGATAGGCGATATTGCCATCAATATCCGCAAAGACCATGTTTTGCGAAGGGACGGCAAAATAAGTCGCTGCCTGGCGGTACTCATCCCAATTCTGGGCAGCATCAAACCCGAAAATAGCTTTGAAAATATTGGCTGGCTCGAGGGCTGTCCAGCGCATGGAGATGGCAAAGTCGGCTGGCAGGGCAGCCCCCCAGGTTTCCTGTATATTCTTATGATCGGTCGGGTTATCATAAACCACGGGTCCATGCCGGGTGTACGTACCGTCAGCTCAACCGGCTTTGCCCCAGCCACATTGATCGTCTCATGCACCAGGTTCATATCCACCCATTGTCCATTGACCTCATATTGGTTGGGGTTGGCCGGGTTGATTTTTTCGATATACAGATCCAGCACATCCGGTCCCACATTGGTAAATCCCCAGGCAATGCGATCATTATGCCCGACGATAACCCCCGGTACTCCCGCAAAAGAAAAACCAGTGACGTTATACGGGCAAGCTGAGCTCACCGGGGAGCAGTGTAAGCCAATCTCGTACCAGATGGAAGGCATCTGCTCGCTCAGGTGCATGTCATTGGCCAGGAAGGGTTTCCCGGTGGAAGTGCGGCTGCCTGCGATCACCCAGTTATTCGAGCCAATGTCACTGCCCGATGGCCCCAAAACCGTATCCACCTTCGCCATGCTTGCAGCCAGGCTCTGGAAAGCCGGAGCCAGGTCAACCAGTGACTGGATTCCTTGTGATGGAATGGTTGACCCCACTCGGAGTGGTGCTGATTGAAAAATTGGGTACCACCACTGGATGGTCGGACGGGTAAGGTGGGAAGATCTCGGCGATCTGCTGAGGGGTGAGAGTTTTCAACAAGATCGCATGCTCGATCTCTGACTCACCCTGGCTGGACTAGGTCCCATGCCATGACTTTCCCCCAGGTGAGGGTATTTAGCGGGTTGCCACGGCTCAGGGGAGTAGCCAGGGGTGAGCAGCTTGAGGATGGCATATTCCAGGCTGAAGGCAGCCCCTTTATGGTCTGCCAGGTAGGCATTCACCCCATCTGCGTAAGCTTGCAAGAGCGCCTGCTCATCCGCATCCATTGCATCCAGCTCTTGTCTGAGCGATGCGCGCCCAACCCAGCGTGCGCAGGAAGGTGTCTGTTTCCAGCTTGATTCTTGCCGAACATCTCAGAGAGCCTGCCCGAGCCAATATGGCGCCAAAAATCCATCTGCCAGAAGCGATCCTGGGCATGCACGTAACCCTGGGCAAAAAACAGGTCGTGAGGTGTCTTGGCATAGATCTGAGGAATGCCATAGCTGTCCCGGTAGATATCGACCGGGGAATCCAAACCGCTCAATTTCACTTCACCAGAGGTTCGTGGAAATGAGCTGCGTGTGAGGTATACACCAACTGCCCCCAGGACGATGGCAATCACAACCAAGAACGCTGATGATGGTAATCAGCACGCGACAGGAACTTGGATAACATATCGCCTCCTTTGGCAAGGAAAGTGGTATTACTGGATTCCAATATTCAGTTGTTAGACTGCGGAAAAGCATGCTTACCCGCCTGGAAAGATATTATCCGCCAAGATGTTGGATTTAGCAAGGGAAAATGCGTCAGTAAACTTGCATTATAATGTTGCTATCGGTTGACTGGGCTTCATTACTGGCCGAATCACAATTCCTGACCTTTAAAGATCAGCCAGGCCGCCAACAGAGGGACCACGATCAAGCCCATGCTGATCCCAAAAGCAATCCAGGAGGTTGTGGTATCACCAGTCATCAAGCGTGTGCCCCAGGTGATCAATTCACCTGGCAGATACTTACCTAACCCTGGGATAGCAGCCGATTAAGCCAAGGATGATCATCAAACCTAAAGCAATACCACCTGCTGCAACTTGTGATTTGGTCATGGTGCTGCAGAATAAGGTGATCGCAACAATACACCAGCACATAAACGAATACGAGCGCATTCAACACCAACCAGTGCAGGATATTCATGGCTTCGAATAACAGCAGGGTGTAATAGTAAGCAAGCAATTCCAGCTGCAGCTAGGGCGATGGCAAACATTGCCGCCAGGCCAAGAAACTTTGCTCCTAAAAAGGCACCCCGCGGCAAAGGCTTAACCAACATCATGGCAGCTGTGCCCTTGTCCTTCTCTTGTGCAACGGCTGCCCATGGTGAGCAACAATGCCAGGATAATGCCAAATTGTGCCATATTCTTTATATACTGGCCAATGGCATCCATCACCGTCGGGGGTGGCATCTGGATCGTAATTCCACCGGTAGGAATGAGCGTCATAAGCTCTGGAGTGAATTTGGCCAGTAATGGTGAGGTCAATCCAAAGAAAACCAACACGATAGCCACAATCAGCAAGCCGGTAGGAGCGAATTAATTCCAGCCATTCTTTGCGAAATGCAACGAATAAACTCATTTCTCTGCCTCCTCCTGACCGACCAGCTGAAGGAATACATCTTCCAATGAAGGCTTGACAACTTCATAGCGGGTCAGGATCAGCCCGGCCTGAGTGATCGAAGCCAGCAATTCCTTCTTAGCTGCTTCAACATCGCTAACAATCACACGTGCCACACATCCTTCAAGTGAGATGGTTTTCACCCAGGTCTCTCGCTGTAATGCTTCACTCCAGGGGTCGAACCCTGCCTCACTCTGAGTATCCACTTCCACTTCAAAGGCCGGTATGGCATATTGTGCCAGCAGCACTTCCCGTGGAGCAGCAGTCACCAGCTTGCCTCGATTGATGATCCCCACCGTATCGCACACACGTTCCACATCTGCCAAGATATGGGTGGACATGAACACTGTGCATTGCCCGCGCAGCTGCTCGATGAAATCAAGCACTTCCTTACGACCCGACCGGGTCCAGTGCACTGGCTGGTTCATCCAGGAACAGCACCTTCGGGTGGTTGAACAGTGCCTGTGCCAATGCCAGCCGTTGGCGCATGCCGCGTGAGAACCCTCCAATGCGCCGTTTGGCTGCCTCTTCCAAACCTGCCAGCGCCAGCAGCTCTTTGATCCTGGCAGAACGCATCTGTGGTTGGACAATCCAAATACACGTCCCACATAATCCAAGAATTCGCCTGGCGTCATCCATGGGTAAAATGCCGGCTCTTCAGGCAGGAAACCGATCTGCTGGGCAATCTCATGCCCGTTAGCAGTCACCTCTTTCCCGAACACCCAGGCCTGCCCGCTGGTGGCATGTGCCAGACCGGTGAGGATGCGAATGGTAGTGGTCTTACCAGCTCCATTGGGACCGAGAAAGCCAAAGACCGTACCCTCCTCCACGCTCAGGCTCAAGCCATCCAAGGCGAGTAATGTTCCAAAAACTTTTCGTAGCTCCTCGGTGCGGACTGCGATCATGATTCTATTCCTCCCGCCCAAAGATGAAATAGATGATGGGACCGACGAGCTCGCCAAAGATGATCACGATTGCCCATAGCCCATTTGGGACCACGCGTCTTTTCGCGGCGGACCAAATCCACCAAGGCCACGATCATCAGGATCAGCTGAAGCAGGACAAGTGGGATGATATAAGGAAGCAGCTGGAGAAATCTGTTCAAAGGGCGTGAGTACGGTTTCCATCCTTCAATCCTTTCTTGATTGTTCGTGGGAGATAGCCATGTTTTAGTTCTCATACAGAGATAACATTCTATTTTCAATCCGCAAGCTGATAAATTTTCTACTTACTCTCCCATCGCCACCACAAATGCGATGGCATGGTCTTGGGTGTGGCTCAGGCTGAGCGACCAGTGTATTCAGGTGATGCTCTTCTGCCAATTCTCTGTGCTGGACCATAAAGGTGCAGGACCGGCTCGCCTGAGCACCCCGACAGATCTCAATATCATGCCACGATGATAAGACCAATGCCGGTGCCAAATGCTTTTGCAACCGCTTCCTTGGCTGCGAAACGGGCTGCCAGAGAAGCCATGTTCTTACCATTTTCAGCCAGCTCGATGGGAGTGAATAAATCGTTGCAATAATCGTTGGTCATACCGGAGGTATGCAGAAGTGAAACGGTCAATTTCGATTAAGTCTACGCCCGTTCTCAAGCTTGGCATACTATTCCTGCTTTATTATCCTGGTGTATCAAAAGATCCCGCAGTAGCAATCGCCAGGCGGTCTGGATGGAGATAACGCTGGGCAGTCTCCAGGATTTCTGCTGGGGTGATTGCACGGATCAGATCTGGATAGCGCTGGTAATAATCCAGACCCAAGGTGTAGCGCTCCAGGTTGAGCAAGGCAGAAGCAACCCCAGCATTGGATTCAAGCGAGAGAGGCAAACGACCAATATAATTTGCCTGGCTATCGGCAAGCTCCTCGCTGGTGACAGGTTCGGTGACAAAACGGGCGATCTCCTGGCGTATGAGCGCAATGACGTTTTCTAGGTTTTTCGGGTCAACCCCGGCGATAAACAGCCAGGGACCTGGACCAATCCCGCCACTCAGGCTGGATGAGGCATGGTATGCCAGCCCCGAACGCTCACGAACCGATTCGCCAATCCGTCCAAACATCCCGAACTGACCCAGGATGTTATTCCCGAGTGAGGCCGCCAGGAAGTCAGGAGATCGTCGTGGAGGTCCTGCTACTCCCATGATGATATCCGCCTCAGATTTGCCAGGGATATTCACCTGGCGAGAAATCGTTTCACTCAATGGCTTAAGCAGTGGAAGGTCAGGCTGGTCAGGCTGAGCTGGATTTTCCCAATCACCCAGGAAACGGGTGACAGAATCCGACACCCGCTCCGCATCCACCCCACCGACAATAGAAATGACCATTCCGCTGCGGTCCAAAATGCTTCTCATGAAAGGATACCAGGTCCTCACGGTTGATGGAGCGAATCGTCTCTGGGTAGCCATCTTCGGTCGGCTGTAAGGATGCCCGGCATATACCAGCTCATCAAATGCGAGTGAAGCGACTTCAGATGTATCTTGAGCGCGTATGGCCAGGCCGGTGAGCAGTTGATTGCGCAATCGCTCGACCTGATCGGCTGGAAATATCGGCTGGCGTAAGGTTTCTGCCAGGGTTCCGATGAGTAAATCCAGATCTTCTGCCAAGGCATGACCATAGAATCCAATGGAATGGGTGCCACCATCAATACCAAGACTGGCGCCATTCGATTCCAGCCCGTCATAGATTTGCTGGAAGTCACGTTGGGCAGTTCCACGCATAAGAGACAGCGCAGTGAAACCAGCCAGGCCAAGCTTGTCATCCGGCTCAAAGATGGCACCGGCAGAAAGGTAGCCCGTGACCACCACTGAAAGGCTGCTTAGGTTGGGGCGAAAGAGGACTACGATGCCATTAGGGAGTTCTCGCCGGACGATATCATCAGGACCTGGGAGTGAATGGATGTTCAAGGGTCAATTGCTCCTGTTATTTCAGTTGTGATGAAGAGCTATTCATGTCATAATTGAGTGGTCGTATTGGGTAGATACACACCCAGGGTGCGATTCTGGGGTCGCAGGCAGGTCTGGGCCAGTCGTTGGACATCCGCTGGAGTGACTGCGGCCAGGCGTTCGAGATATGTTGTGAACCAGTCGACAGTGGCAAACATCTCCGCAAATCCCATCCAGATAAGCCTGGTTTGAGATCGACTCACTGCCATAGGCAAAGATGGCACGCGCTTGTTTCATTGCTCTCTCGAGCTCCTCCACGGTGGAGGGGCATCCTGCAGCTGCTTGATCTCTGCTTCCATGGCCGCGATACAATCACTGGCAGTGTGTTTGGGATGGACGGTGATCACCGTTGTATAAAGGTATGGATCAATCGTAGCCTGCAAACCTCCATTGACACTGACCGCTAGCTCTTTCTCCACCAGCGCTTTATACAAGCGGCTGGTTTTATTGGTGATGCCACCCCCGAACATATTCAGATTGGTGGGACCAGTGAGCAGGCTATCCAACACGTTTAGGGCAAAAAAATCAGGATTATCTGCTGCAGGAGCCCGGTACGAAACCTGCAGGTAAACCGTCTCACCAGGTCCTTCCACCGACACACGCCGTTCACCAGCTCTGTGGTGGCTCAGTCCGTACCAGGTGGGGTGGTTGTGGACCAGCAGCAAATGGCTCATAAAGCTCCCGTATGCGCTCAAGCATGCTTTGGGTCTCAAAATCTCCTGCGATGGAAAGCACTGCATTATTAGGGATATAGTAAGTCCGGTAGTGGCGATACAGGTCCTCGCGTTGCATCGAATACAAGTCGGTTAAATCGCCGATGATTTCATGGTGGTAGGGATGGACCCGGAATGCTGCAGATTGCACTTCTTCGCTCAAGCGGAAGAGGGGTTCATTTTCACTTCCCTGGCGCTCTGAGATGACCACGGTACGCTCAGAGCTGACTTCGTTGGGATCAAACAAGCTATTGAACATCCGGTCAGCTTCCAGTCGCAATGCAAGAGTCAATCTTATCCGCTGGCAAGGTCTCGAAATACGATGTCCAATCCAAAAAGGTAAAGGCATTTGAATAACCACCATCACGTGAAATCGCCCGGTCGAGCACACCCAGGGGAAATTGAGGAGTGCCTTTAAACATCATATGTTCCACCCAATGTGAAGCACCAGTTAGTCCGGGCACCTCATCACGTGAGCCAACGCGATACCAGATCCATTGGCTGATGATGGGTGAAGTGTGTATCTCTTTCAGCAAGACCTGCAAGCCATTGGACAGGGTTAGTTTGGTCAGCGATTCATTCATTAGTGTATAGCTTCAGATTGTGGTTTTATTTGGATAGAATTCCAGCAGTGACTAAATTCCCGGATTATTGTTTGCCAAAGAAGATGCTGCACATCCAGCCAGACCACCAATGGTTGCATAAAGAAAATTCTTTTGGAGAATTGAAGGTTGAACCCATTATGGTCTTATAAGGTTCGATCGCTCCTTGTAAACCAACAATGGATTGGTGCAAATCAGTCTGTTCAATCGCAATGTCCACTGGAACCTGCAAGGAAACGGGAACGGTTACACTCACAGGCACGGTCGTGTTGACCGGGATGGTCATATCAAAGTTGGCCTGGATGGGTGTGCCTGCTGGTAGGGTGAGATCGGTCGCTACCGCGGTATTATTCAAGATAGATATAAGCACCAGGAATTCGGGTGTCTTGTGCCAAGGACAATTGGGTGTTCTGGTTAATCGGCAGGTCAAATACGACCGGCAGGTTATCCTGCAGCTGTACGGTCGTTTCGACCGGGACGGTGGTGACAATGTGAGCCTTATCCATCAATGCCAGGCTGTCTGGATGTTCCATTCACCAGACCATCTGCAGACAAGAGCTTTAAGCTCGAAGAAATTTCGACCAAATGAGATTAAGTATTGCAACTAATAATATATTTACCAATAACGAGAAAATGCACGCCACTGTCCAGAAGGCAGGTAAAAATTTTCCTTGATAGATCGAGCTTTTGCAGGCGTGGTGATCGCAGGTAATGATCTTTGGCATTGTTGAACCATATTTTAACTCGATCGAATGCGTCCTTGGATCCGCTCGTTTACATAACTTTCGGATATCTCAGTCTCGGGAATTCAGGATTAGCTCGTTGAACTTCTGGTTGCAGGTATCGGATGCCTCAGCTGAATTTCGGCTCAGGCTTCACGGTTCCTGGAGGTTCGGTTTGGAATTATCCATGAGTTACCTCCTGAGGTGTATAGGCTGAATATAGCACAAACAGGCTGATTAGGAAAGCATATTTCATGGATGGGAATGGAACAAATATGGTATAACGAATTGATGAATCTCTCTTGTGAAATTATCCTCCTCAAGCTAAAATATTGGAAGCGCCTGCTCTGCCGGTGGATGGATACTATGCCATATATATCCATTGTGCAGGCGAGCTGGATTAAATTATCTCAGACGGCGAAAGCCGTCTTTTTGAGGAGAATAAGAATTTGGCTGAGGACACTTTCGGGAGATACCTCGTTGCAGTCATTGGTGCCGGTCCTGCTGGACTCTTTGCCTCCAGACTGCTTGCCCTGAATGATGTCCATGTGGTGCTCCTAAACCGGGATATTATCCCTGGCGGGTTGGCAGAGTATGGCATTTATTTTGACAAATACAAGATGAAAGAAGGTCTGCGCAAACAGTTCCAACAAATCCTGGACCTCCCCGCGATAGATTACTTTGGTAACGTCATCGTCGGTGAGAATGGGGATTTCCGCCTGTCAGATTTGCGTGCCATGGGCTTCCAGGCATTATTGGTCACCGTTGGCGCACAGGGGACCAAGTGGTTGGGCTTGCCGGGTGAAAACCTGGTGGGCGTTTATCATGCCAAGGACCTGGTATTTCATTACAATTTACTGCCTCCCTTCAGCACCAAGGATTTCCGGATTGGCAAACGGGTGGCGTTGATCGGTGCGGGAAACGTGATGCTGGATATTGCCCATTGGCTGATCCGTGAGTCTAAAAGTGGATGAAGTCATCTCCGTGGTGCGCAGAGGTCCCAACGAAGTAAAATTTTCAAAAGAAGAGCTGAAAATCGTGGTCCACAACCTGGACCTGGCAAAATTGATTCTCCGAGATCGAGCGCGTCCGACCGATTGCAGACTGCGGTGGGTCAGAATGTGGATGAAGCCAAAGACTACATCCTGTCCGCACTACCCAAAGGGCTGGAATCGGTCTCAAAGACCCGCTTCTATTTCGACTTCCTGGCCTCACCCAGCCGCATTCTGGGAGATGAGCAGGGGTATCGTCAGTGGGTTGGAAATCGAGGATACCACCCTGGTATGCGCTAGAAGGTGAAGTGCAAGCCAAACGGTTGGGTACAAAGCGCATCCTGGATGTGGACACGGTGATATTTTGCATTGGCGACAAGGTGGACGAATCGTTTGGCTTGCCGGTCCGCAATAATGCCTTTGTCAAGAATCCCAACCCTCTGCACCCTGTGGATGGGCTATCCTTTGAAGCGTATGATCCAGATCTCAACCGCCCGATTGACCGTGTATTTGTGGCCGGCTGGTCACGCGAGGCCAGCAGTGGGTTGGTCGGCGTGGCACGCAAGGATGGTGAGAATGGCGCCAGGGCGGTACTGGAATATCTCCAATCCGCACCCAGGTTGGTTGACCCCAAACCAGTATCCTGGATGAATTTACAGCAAAACTGGAGAAGCTGAATAAGCCCATCGTCCAGAAATCTGACCTGCAAAAGCTGGCTGAAGCTGCCAGTGCAGGAAGCTGAAAAATCAGGTCTGCCAGCTTATAAATTCGCTACCAACGATGAGATGCTGGCAGTGATGGGGTTAAAAAACCCATATCGGGATGAAGGTATCTTCAGCTGAACAAGTCTTACGATTGGAGCTCGCCGATATTGGGCTGAGGTTTTTTATACGGGATCAGCAGTAGCAGACCAATGGCGATCACCACCTCACCGATAATAACACCAATCTGCTGATAGATGCCAAATATCGGTACAGTGGGGTAATTGTTGCTGCCGAAGCCGAAGATATCTGCCATGCCACAGGCGACGGTGATGACATATCCGGTACTCACCAGGCGTAAGCCGATATCTGAGGCGATCGATTTCTGTCCCCCGTTCCATAAAGCTGCCAGGCTGATATATCCCCCCAGGCAAATAATGCCCAACCCCACCAGGAAGGTGGCAATCTGCACAAAACCAACCACCGGACTGCGATCCAAGACCAAAAAGCCCAGGTTCAGCACCCAATAAATATATAATGAAACCTAAGATGGTTACCCCCAAACCTATACGGATGCGCAATCTCCCATTCGTCTTGCGAACAGGTGGAGCATCGGTCATACAGCCTCCGGTAAGGTGTTTTGAAGATGTAACAGCCAATTCTTGCCCAAGAATGGCAGTAATATCAGCCTCAGTATACCCCTTTTGAAGCAGAATTGGAATAATTTTGCGGAGGTCAGCAATCGTGTCGATCTCAATAGGGACGGATTGCAGGCCAAAACCACCATCGAAGTCACTGCCAATCCCAACGTGCAACGCATCGCCTGCCATCTGGCAGACGTAATCCATTTGAGCAATGAAATGCTCCAGAGTGTACCAGGCCGACCTGCCGCCAGTCTCCTGCCAATCAGGCTCGTAGGAAACTATTGGCCGGCACAATGCCAATCATACCGTCTCTTTCCAGCAAGCCCTGGATCACCCGGTCGGTCAGATGCCGGTTGCTGTTGGATCCTTTCAGTAACGCCAGGGCATTGGCATGTGAAGCGATGATCGGCCCGGGGTAGCTATCCAGGGCCTGTAAGAGCAGCTTTTTCATCCATATGGCTGATGTCCAGGGTGAAATGGAATTCAGCCATTCCTCCAAAAGGCATAGCCTTCCGTGGTAAGCCCACCGGGCTCATGGGTGCCACCGCAGAAGCGCGTCCCTGCCCAGGCCGGTCCGATGATTCGCACACCGCGCCGGTACCAATCCTCCAAGTTCAGCCTGGCTCACGCACACCTTCCGCCCCTTCCATCAATATCACCAGACCAACCGGATGTTCCTCGGTATCGGTGCGCTGCCAATGTGCCAGGATGGATTTGCAGTCCAGACTGGCTTTTCGATCTTCTGGAACAACGCCGGGTGCTCATCAACCAGGCGGTCATATGCATCCAGCTGTATGCTGTAGCGCATATGGGCTTCTTCGTCAGAGGCATAACACTGCAGGTCCCATTCGCCCAGTTTATGCCGGTCTGGGGCTGCAAACAGGGTGGAAAACACCACGGCAACCTTTCCTCGCTGGTAATCCGGCCAACCAAGCAGGGTGTCATCATTCACCTGGGGTGCATGCGTACCCGCTTCCCGCTTGCGAGTTTCAGCCGCGGAGAGGGTGTAATCCCTCCCGAAGGTCAGCATGTTCCAGGCAAGGTCTTCATGCGACATCAACGAGTAAGTGGTCAGTCATAGGGATGTTGATGATACCAGAGTTTGTGAAATCTGGCGGTCAATTTTTCCCATGGGATATTGGGATAATTCGGCCACAGTGACCCACCGCACCTCCGCAGCCTGGATTGGATATGGTTCTCCTCTAGCAGGCGTGCATGCAAAGGCATACAAGGTGACGCGGAAATGGGTGTAAGCATGCCGGAACATCCCAACCTGGGCACCTACCGAAATCTCTGCCCCCAGCTCTTCGCGAATCTCACGCTGCAGGCAGGTGGGCAAGTCTTCACCTTCCTGGTGCTTGCCGCCCGGGAACTCCCACAACCCTCCCGAGCAGTCCATGCGGAGGCCGGCAGGCAATCAACACAAGCTTCTCTCGCCAGATCACCGCCGCGGTGACGGTATGGTGAGGGATGGCAGGTTTGGGTAGAAGCACCGGTCGTTGTTCCTGGATCCCAAGCACATTTGCCTGACAATCCGCTTCCAGCGGGCAATGCCGCACAATCAGGGCTTTTGGGGTGCACAGACAGTGGCGCCCAGCTCCATCATTGCCTGGTTATACTCACCGGCTTGACCATGGGGCAGGTGTTGAGCTGCCAGACCTCACAAAATTCTCGCTCTCCGGTTTTGAACGGGCATCTTCACTGACGTTGAAGTAACGTGCCAAGACCCGGCGAATATTTCCATCCAGTGTAGGCTCATCACGGCCAAACGCAATCGAAGCAATGGCCGCCGCAGTATAGCGCCCTACTCCGGGCAGCTTGCGCAGCAAGCTGTGCATCTTCAGGTAGACGGCCATGATAATCCTTCACCACCAGCTGGGCAGCCCGGTGCAGATTGCGGGCGCGACCATAATAACCCAACCCTTCCCAGGCTGCAGAACACTCCTGCAGGATGGCTCTGCCAATGCCTCGATGCTCGGGAAACGCTGCATCCATCGTTCGAAGTAGGGGATGACCGTTTCCACTCGTGTCTGTTGTAGCATGACCTCAGATACCCACACGGCATACGGGTCGGGGTTGCCCCGCCATGGCAGACGTGCGTGCGTGGGTGGCATACCAATTGAGCAAACGCGTGGAAAAAAGGTTGCTATCCAGGGTTAGTCGTCTGATAATTGAGAGAAAAGTCTGATGAACGATATTTTCGATAAAAGAGGAAACCGAGCACAGCAGTGACCAGGATGATTATGGCTGGATTGACCTTCGTGAAAGTCAATAATAGAAAAGTCCCTGCCACGAAGAGCAGTTTATCCCATCCTTGGGCTAATGCCTGCCCCCAGCCAAGTTTCTGCGCTCCGAAGACGGTTTTTGCCATATCATAAGCTGTCCACAGCAGCAAGCCTACCACTACAGGTCTGACGGCCTGGAGCATGGCTTTCACCACCGGACTGTTCTTGATCCCAAAAAAGAATACGATCAGGATGAGCATCAGCACGGTGGTCGGTACGACCGTGCCTGCTGCAGCTGCGATTGCCCCCGGCATACCGGCCAGCTTGTAGCCAACGTAAGCAGACACCTGAGGTGCAATCGGTCCGGGGATGGCGTTGCCGATGGCAACAGCATCAGCAAATTCATCCGGTGTGATCCACGGGACAGGGTCAGTCTGACCGGGTGGGGTCCAGGTGGCGCTGGTGGTTTCGCGTTGCATCAATGCCAGTGAGGCCGGACCGCCTCCCCACGAAAACATCGCCACGCGCGTGAAGAGAACGAATATTTGCCAGAGTAATAGCATGTTAGTCATAACCCTCTACACTGGAAGATTATGCATATTGGTGTACATTTCCAGAGGAACGGATGGATATTCCCCGCTTGACCAGATCTCACATCTGAAAGCCTGCTTTTGCCGGGACAATCTTATATTGATAGTTCTCCACGTAATCCAACAGCCGGTTAACCAGCCCCTGCCACTCCTTGGTGTCCAGGATGCCCTGCATGGCGGGTCAGGTCTGGCATCTGGGCGGTGGCCATGATCTGGGGCTGGTCGCCATACATGGTCAGCCAGGCGTCCTTTAGCTCCATCCCAAGCTGCTGCACCTGCGGGATGAACTCACGCACTACAAATTCGAAGTATTCCTGCTCGCGTCCAGGGGTAATATCCCAGGTCATGATAAATTTAACGGTCACGATACTACTCCAATTCGATCAATGCTGGTAATCCAACACCACCACATGCGTCTCTTCAGGGATCATGCTCTTGGTCACTTTGAGCGAAGGCTGGGGCTTGATGGTTCCCAGTCCCATTTCTTTTAGGAATTTACTCAATGGCGCCAGCTTGAGGTTGCAGGCTGGGGTGCCGTAATGCATCGGGATGACGAAACCGGGCTCCAACAAGCTGACCACCTCCGCAGCCTTGGCGGCATTGAGCCCTCCACCACCACCCACCGGCACCAGAGCAATGTGCACTGTGCCCAACGCCTCAATCTCGGTCTGGGTGGGCACACGGCGCAGGTCGCCCAGATGTGCCACCGTCACCCCTTCGTAATCGAAAACATACAGGGTGTTGCGCGGATCATCTGTATCCCCTTTCCGTACCCATTGGTCTGGATGCCGGTAATAAATACACCACCTATCTCAAATTCTCCCGGTGTGTTGATCAGATGTGAATAACCCTTAACACCGGAGGTGTAGCTATGCCCTGGTGCCTCATGGCTGACGGTGACAATATCTGCCTTCAACTTAAGCGGCTCATAACCTGCCACCTGACTATCATACGGGTCGGTGACTACAGTTGCCAGATTGCGCTCGGTCAGGCGAAAACAGGATAGATCCATACCAGGTAATTTCCATGCAACCTCCAATACTGGGTGAATTATATCATTGGCAGACGAGTGGAATTTCTGACTCTCTTGAAACTTGGCAGAACTATGCATGGTATGATAACCCTGATATGATCCACAAGCCACCTGTCCTACATATTAGCCAATCCCCAACCGCCAGGGTCGCGAATACTGGAGCAGGGCAGTTGGCGCATGGAAATCCCTGCCAAGACAGAGCCGTGCTTATCGCCTGGCACAGCTGGATGACCACGGTCAGTACGGCGAGGTGATTTCCACTGGAAGCCTCCCCTCACGCTGAGCCTGCAGGCACGCGTTTCGGCTGAAAATCTACCCGGCACATGGGGGTTTGGCTTATGGAATGACCCTTTCAGCTTTATGCTTGGCCATAACCGGGATGATGCGCTTTCCCACTCTGCCGGATGCAGCCTGGTTCTTCCATGCCTCGCCCCAGAATTATCTTTCCTTCAGGGATGACCTGCCGGCACATGGCTTCCTGGCAGCCACCTTCAGCTCCAATAAAGTGCCCTGGCTTTGCTGGCATTGGCTTCTCCGCTGTTGGCACTGACCCTTATCCCCGGAGCTGCTCAGTTAGTGCGTAGGCTTCTACGCCGAGTGATCCGGCAGGATGCCGCTTTGATCCATACCGGTGTAACCGAGTGGCACGCGTACACGCTGGAATGGGAGGTTGGGCAGGTCAGGTTCAGCCTGGATGGGGTAGAACTCCTTCGGACGAATATCGTGCCCCACGCACCCTTGAGCCTGGTGATCTGGGTCGATAACCAATATGCCGCCTTGCCCCCTGCGGGCAGATTGAAGTACGGAACGCTTGCCCAACCCTGAACCTGCCTGGATGGAGATCAAGGAGATTGAGCTGCTGAAGTCATATCTAGGTAAAATTGTTGATATCTCCCTGCTAAATTTCTAACTGCAATACTTTCACATGAGAGTATAATATACGCTTGCTGGGTAGGAGGCATACCCTAACAATTTAATGCGACCCGTTTATCCCTTTCACAGCCATCGTCGGACAGGAACGCATGAAGCGCTCCCTGGTCTTGAATGCAGTGGACCAGCGCATTGGTGGAGTGCTTATCCGCGGCGAGCGCGGTACCGGCAAATCCACCGCTGCCCGTGCTATGGCAGCCCTATTACCCGATATTCAAGTCTTCGCCGATTCACCCTTCAACGACGACCCCGAAGCACCCCTCACCTGGTCAGACTGGGTAAAGGAGCGTAAATCACAAGGTATTGACTTGAAAGTAGTCAAGCGCCGCATTGCCTTTATCGACCTGCCCATCAGTGCCACCGAAGACCGTGTGGTGGGCACCCTGGATATCGAGGTTGCCATCCAGAGAGGCGAGCGTATCTTCGAGCCGGGCGTGCTGGCCGCCGCCAACCGGGGCCTGTTATACATCGACGAGGTCAACCTGTTGGACGACCACGTGGTCGACCTGTTGTTAGACTCAGCCGCCATGGGCGTGAATGTGGTCGAACGCGAGGGCATTTCGTTTGCCCACCCGGCACGCTTTATCCTGGTAGGGACGATGAACCCCGAAGAAGGGGACCTGCGCCCCCAGCTGTTAGACCGCTTCGCCCACTCTGCCGAGATCTACGGCATCCGCGAAGCCCGTGAGCGTGTGTTGATTATGGAACGCAACCTGGCATTCGAGGAAGACCCCGAGAAGTTCCGCAAACAGTGGCTTGATAAGGAAAAAGAGCTTTCCCATCAGATCGAGATGGCACGTGGGTTGGTGGATAAGGTCACCTATAGCAGTCGTGACTTGCTCTCGATCGCTGCACTCACGGCCTCGCTCAACGTTGAAGGTCACCGGGCAGATCTGGTGATTCTCAAAACCGCGCGTGCTCAGGCTGCTTTCGAAGGTCGAAAATCCATCACCGAGCGCGATATTGCCCTGGCTGCCGAGCTGGCTCTGCCTCATCGCATCAGGCAAGGACCATTCCAACAAGCAGTTGTCTCGGAAGACGAGCTTCAAGAGCGGATCGAACAACTGCAAGGCTCATCAATCAGTGCAGGCGAGCCTGAACCAGTGGCGGAGGACGAAGATCATACTCCACACTTCGATAAAAAAAAAAGACCTAAACCTCACCTCGGAGCAAGACCAAACGAATCCGAACCAGAGTGAGCCTGCCCGACAAAGTGTCTTCGACGTAGGAAATGCATATTGGTGGGATGGGGGAGAGAAAGTAAAGGTTGGTAAATTCTTCCGACCGCGAAATCTGAATACCAATTTGGACCAGCTCTATCGCAAGCGGGCTGGCCGACGCTCTCGTACCCACACCGACCGCAAACGCGGCCGTTACATCCAGGCGCGTCCGGCGAATGGCAAAGCCGATGACCTGGCTTTCGATGCCACTATCCGGGCGGCTGCCCCATTCCAAAAGGAACGCGTGGAATTACGCAAGCGGGTAGCCTTCGCTATCCGTCCGAGTGATTTCCAGCGTAAGGTGCGGGTAAAAAAGACGGCTAATTTCGTTCTGTTCGTGGTGGATGCTTCCTGGTCTATGGCGGTCGCCGAGCGCATGTCAGCCACCAAGGGGGCTATCCTCTCGCTGCTTACCGATGCCTACCAGCGTCGTGACCGGGTGAGCTTGATCGTATTCCAGAAGGACCGGGCGACCATGGTCCTGCCGCCGACCAACTCGGTCATGTTAGCCCAACGTGCCCTGGCAGATATCCCCGTGGGCGGGAAGACGCCCCTCTCCGCCGGGCTATACATGGCCCACCAGACCTTGCTGCGCGAACGTATCCTTGCACCCGGATGTTCAGCCTTTGGTCATACTGCTGACCGATGGGGCAGGCAACGTATCCATGTCGTCCATGCCCCCCCAGGATGAAGCCCATAGACTGGCGGACCAGATCGCCGCGGATGACATGCATTGCGTGGTGGTCAATATGGAGCATGCCGCCTTCGACCAGGGTCTGGCGCAATTGCTTGCCGACCATCTTGAAGCCCCCTGCTACACCCTGAGCGAGCTGAAGGCCGAGACACTTTATAAAGCGGTGAAAGACGAGATGGAAACCGGCCGCGGGATGTAAACTTTTTGTCGTAAAGCGCTTTCATGGTCAGTATCAAGGGCGTTCATTGTTGTAAGTCCGCAGCATCGCGAGGAGCTTTACGAGCGTACTCTTCGTGAGCGCCTGCCCCGAGCATAGTGAGGGGATGAAGAGGCGCTTTTTGCCGAAGCTCTTTTTATTGTCATTGCGAAACCTGCGCCTTATGCAGGTTGAAGCAATCTCCTCCTTCCATCCTGTTATCACCAGGCAATCTCATCATCAGGCATTCAAGTCGTTCTTCTGGGTCGAAGCATTCTCTTTTTTTGTCATCGAGGGCGCTCTATGCCCGAAACACCGCGAGCGTTCTTCGTAAGCGCCTGCCCCGAGCATAGTGAGGGGATGAAGAGGCGCTTTTTGACCGAAGCTCTTTTTATTGTCACTGCGAGGCGCTTTTTGCACGAAGCTCTTGTTTTATTGTCATTGCGAAACCTGCGCCTTATGCAGGTTGAAGCAATCTCCTCCTTCCATCCTGTTATCACCAGGCAATCTCATCATCAGGCATTCAAGTCGTTCTTCTGGGTCGAAGCATTCTCTTTTTGTCATCGCAGGGCGGTCTGTGCCCGAAACACCGCGAGCGTTCTTCGTAAGCGCCTGCCCCGAGCATAGTGAGGGGATGAAGAGGCGGTTTTTGCCGAAGCTCTTTTTATTGTCATTGCGAAACCTGCGCCTTATGCAGGTTGAAGCAATCTCCTCCTTCCATCCTGTTATCACCAGGCAATCTCATCATCAGGCATTCAAGTCGTTCTTCTGGGTCGAAGCATTCTCTTTTTTGTAATTGCAAGGCGCTCTTTACCCATAGCATCGCGAACGATCCTTGTGAGCGAGGGAAGCAATCTCCTCATTTCATCCTATAGTCACCGATATCTTACGAGACATTATGTGCCAAAGCAATCTCCGATACATAGAAATTTCAACCTCGTATCAATAATTATAATAATTATTCAAAATATTTCTCATATAAATCATCCCAATTGGGATTCATGCTGTTAATCAGCTTGATCTTTTTCCCCCTCGATCCACCTTTGATTTGTTTTTCACGGGCGATTGCCATATTGATGTCATTTCCTGACTCAAAAATAAACCAATATATTTAAATGATACCTATAAGAAAAGATGCCACCCTTGCCCGAATCTATGTTCTATGATTCTTCGTTGTAAATCGTCTGTAACCCCCGTATAAAGCACCGTGTGATATTTATTGGTAATTATATAAATATAATACTGTTTTTCTTTCAAAGCTTAGATTTCCATCGTCATAATCAGGTCAGTCTTGTTGTAAATATTGTCTTATCAAGTCTGAGGGGGATTGCTTCGTCGGGCATAAAGCGCCCTCCTCGCAGTAACTGTGTTATTTGAAAAGGCGTATATTTAATCTGAAATAGGATCTGGAGCGCCTCCAATTGACCAGATCACGGGTCATGGCATTCATAATAGTGAGCATTTTTCGCATGCAAGCAGTGATGGCAACTTTAAAGATTTTACCTTTCAAGGTCAAGCGTGAGTACATAGAACGAATGAGTGGATTGTATTTTATTGCTGACATACAGGCCATGTACAATACTCGGCGGATGCCTTTACGACCGCCAAATATCCGTCGCTTACCGCTTTTACGGCCGCTATCCCGGTTGAACGGGGCCAGGCCAGCCAAAGCAGCAATCTTCTGGCGGTTCAATTGGCCTAGTTCAGGCATATCAGCGAGTACAGTAACTGCCGTGATCATCCCTACCCCTGGGATGCTGTCAAGACGATCGGCTTGCGCTTTCCATTCCGGTAGACTATCTACCAACTCGGAAATCTGCACTTCGAGCTCCTTGATCCGCACGCTGATCCAGTCAATATGCTCGCGAATATCGGCTTTCATGCAGTTCTGGGCGGTTCCCAGGCGATTTTGCTCGCCAGCCCGCATTTCAACCAGCTGTTCGCGACGGGTAACCAATGCTCTCAGGCGGATTTCATTGGCTTCCTTGGGCGCTAGAGCTTTAGGCTGGACTTTGCAGGCATACTCGGCGATCAAGACGCGCATCAATCACATCCGTTTTGGCCAGTTTGCCGGTCGCCTTGGATAACGCACGCACCCGGGTGGGATTGATAACTGCAACTGGCAGACTATTTAGGAGCATCGTCTGGACTGCCAATTGTTCATATCCACCGGTGGCTTCGATTGCGATCAGTCGCGGCTCCATTCCTGCCACACGCTCCATGACTTTGGCTACTCCAGCATCATCGTTGGAAACCCTCCACACCTCATCGTCGCCCCACAGGGCCACATCCAGCCAGGTCTTGCCTACATCAATCCCAACATACACTTCGTTTGGTGTTGTCATTGGTACGAATTCTCCTTATTTGCGAGATAAGCCCACACTAGCAAGGATACGGCCTCTTGGGGCCACTCAACTGTTCGGGCTTACTTTAGATGGCAGACACGGCGGTCGCACTGCGAAACGGTCTCGAGGACCTAATGACAATCGGCCTACCGTGTCCCCTTTATTATCATACTAATGACAAATTATCAATGTCATTGCGAGGCGGTTTTTGCCAAAGCAATCTCCTCCTCTCATCTACCCTTTCTCCGCGGGTTTTTCAACCCCGTGCGTAGCTTGCTGCCCACCTCACGCTTGACCCTGCCAGCCAGGACATGCTCATGTTCCCGCATAAACCCCTGCACAGCATGCGCGTCGAAGTAAACCAGCTCGCGCAGCGCCCAAGACAGGGCTTTCACCACCATGTCTTCATGATCAGCCACCAGTATCCGGCAAATTTCTAACGTGCGCGGTATATCCCCCTTGCCTCCTTGTGAGCGGATATTAAACGCCACCGTGCTCACCAGTGCAGCCCGCCGCCACCACAGGTTGGGCGATTTCGCCCACCTGACAATCAGCTCATCGGCTACCTGCCCATCGCGCCAGGCTGGACCGGACAAGGTGCGGGCAAATGAGTCCGTCGACCACCAGCTGTTGATACCCTGGCCGAATTCCTCAAGCTCATCCGCATGCAGACTCTGGAAAGCCATTTTATGCCCTGCGATCAGCTCGTATGCCTGCCAACGGTGAGTATAGGTAAAGAGCAGCTGACGGGCAAAATCCAGCACGTATTCGGGGGGAGCATCATTCACCACAGTCGAATATTTACGGCAGATCTTACGTTCGGTGTCTGTATTGTGGATGGTGAGAGCTTGGTGCTCTGCATCGAAGGCTGAAGCCAGCTCAGCGGAGGAGATTACTTCAGGGTCGTATGGTTCCTCATCCGGCAGTCCGAGATCGATGGTCACTTCCCATATCCCGTCTACGTAGCGCCTCGTGTGCAGCAGTCCACTACGCCGTATCAAATCAAGCATGCGGTCGTTGCCGATCTGCAAATTACCGCGCAGATAATGAATGCCCTTGGCTCGGGCATAGTTGACCAGACGCCGCAGCAAGAGCTTACCGAGACCTCGACCCTGGTACTCGTCCGCAACCACCACGGCAAACTCGGCGATCTCAGGATGAACATTTTCAAGCATGGCGTAACGTGCCACGCCCACCACGCTATCCCGCCCATTTTCGTTACAAATCGCTACATACGCCATGCGGGAGGTGTAATCCACGGTGGCAAGAACCTGGGCTTCTTCGTCAGACAGCTCCTTTTTGAAAGAAAGAAAGCGTAGGTAGATGCTTTCCATCGAAAGGCGCTGGAAGGTGGTTTGTAAGTCTTCGGCGTCATCTGGACGGATAGGGCGGATGATGGCCTGGGTGCCATCCTTGAGGGTGAGAGGCTCGGGGTCAGGTAGTACGGAAGCAAGAGAAAGCATGCATAATCCTGGAAAGAACGGTGTAAATTGCACCTGATTGTAACAGATGGCTTAGACAAATTACTGTTTTTCGTCCCTTTATGAGAAATCTTAAAATATCGCGATTTTTGCGGGAGTTTTCCATAAACCCCTTGTGGAATAGAACATTTGTGCTATAATATAGCTGGTTTATTTCCGCACTTTACCAACCAAATATCCTCCTACGCAGTTCCCCAAGAAAACCATCCGTTCCCTCTTCGTTTTCCAGGAGCGAATTGTGCGACGCAGTATCGCGACCGAATTGTGGGAGCGATATCCCGGTTCCAATCCTCATCATTTGCATGAATATTCCATACAGCTTATGCAGTTGGAATTTATTCTTGTTTCGTGTCCCAATATGCGTGGATGGTTTCCCCTTTCTCCCGAGAATATTAACTTGAATCCTTTTTTTTGAAACAAATTCAGCCTCCCCTTTCATCTTCCCAGGTTCGAAGGCTCAAACATTTCCTCCCTTCTTGGGTTACAATATACCATCCAAAGGCGGAACCCCTTGTGGTGAGGAGTAACAAGCGATGGAATTTACCGAGGTAATCCGGAACCGGCATTCGATCCGCAACTTTACAGACCAGCCGGTGGAAGCGGAGAAGCTGCAGCAAATATTGGAGACAGCCAACCTGGCTCCGTCAGCCGGCAACCTTCAGGCTTATGAAATCTACGTAATAACGGATGCCAAGAAGCGGGATGGACTCTCCTGTGCCGCGCTGGCTCAGGAATATATCGCCAAGGCACCCGTGGTGCTGGTCTTTTGTACTCACCCCGAGCTGACCAATGGGCGCTACACTGAACGCGGTACCCGCTTATACACCGTGCAGGATGCCACGATTGCCTGCACCTTCGCCATGCTGGCAGCCACCAACCTGGGACTGGGTTGTGTATGGGTGGGGACGTTCGATGAGAAAGTGGTGCGTCTGATCATCGGGGCACCCGAAAGTCAGGTTCCGGTGGTCATCTTACCCATCGGCTATCCGGGTGAATTCCCCGATCAGCACCCACGCCGCCCGTTGGAGCAATTGGCGCATTGGGTGAAGTAGTGACGGGTCTAAGATCCGCCACTACTACTAAATCGTCAACACCGCCGCCCCATCCAGCTTGCCCGAACGCAGATCATCCAACGCCTGGTTGGCATTCTCGAGTGGGTAGGGGGTAACCTCAGTACGCACCGGTACCCGGGGGGCAATCTCCAGGAATTCCTCCCCATCCTGTCGGGTGAGATTGGCCACTGAGCGCATGCTGCGCTCCTCCCACAGCAGATGGTAGGGGAAAGAAGGTAGGTCCGTCATATGGATGCCACCACTCACCACTACACCTCCCTTAGCCACCGCCTTCAGGGCGGTCACCATCAGCGCACCCACCGGTGCCAGCACTAGGGCTGCATCTAGCTCTTCGGGTGGCATTTCGTCCGAGCCACCCGCCCAATAAACACCCAGTCGGCGGGCAAACGCCTGCGTGGCATCATCCCCCGGACGGGTGAAAGCAAACACGCGCTTTCCTTGGTAAATTGCCACCTGAGCGATGATGTGCCCGGCCGCACCAAACCCATAGATCCCCAGCCGCTCCACGTGCTCCCCTGCCAGGCGATATGTGCGATAACCAATCAGGCCGGCGCACAAAAGTGGTGCTGCGGTGATATCATCGTAAGACACTGGTAGGGGGAAGCAGTAGCGCTGGTCAGCCACGGTATACTCAGCATAGCCACCGTCCAGTGTGTAGCCAGTGAACTCAGGATGGTCGCATAGGTTTTCCTGACCGCGCAAACAGTAGCGGCAGGTGCTATCGGTGTAGCCCAGCCAGGGCACCCCAATGCGCTGACCAAGAGTAAACCGGTCCACCCCTGCGCCCAGCTGGACGACAGTACCGACGATCTGGTGCCCCAGAATGAGGGGCAGCTTGGGTTCGGTCAGATCACCATCCAGGATATGCAGATCGGTGCGGCACACACCGCAGGTGTGCACTTTTATCATTACCTGGCCTGGTCCAGGTTGTGGGACTGGGACTTCTGCCAGCTTCAGCGGCTGACGTTGTGATTCAAGCAACATGGCTCGCATAACTTTGGGAACGTTCATATTCACACCTGACAGGTGGGGCAGAGATAGCACGCCCCGCCGAGATAAGCAATTTTTTGTACGGATGTACCACAATTCGGGCAGGGTTGCCCAACTACCTGGCTGCTCATCAACCGGTGATAGCCCCCAGGGTGGTCAAACAGGTCACGCTCATCCTCCCGACCGCCGAGCTTGATCGCCTGCGCCATCGTATCCTGGATGGCCGTATGGAGTCTCTGGCGCTCTTCTGAAGTAAGCATGGGGATCTTGCGCGGCAGGATGGATCTTGGCTCTGAACAGGATATCCTGCAGGTAGCTGTTGCCAATACCGTTGACGTGCTGGCTCGTAACCAGGAATCCCTTGATACCTTTCTTGGTCTTCTCTGGGTACTCTTCCAACAGCTGGTCAAAGCGCTGCATGGTGAACCCCTCCGAGAGCGGTGGAATGCCGACCTCAGCATGTGGCTGCTTATGAAGCTCGGACCTTTCCAACAGGCTGACGAAGCCCCACATTTGCAATGTGAATGTCATGGCAGAGCTATCGGCGAAATCCCAGCGCAGGTGGTATTTGGCGGGCAGAGGCTCCCCTTGCTGGTGGTATAGGATGCGCCCACCCAGCTCACCGAACCACAGCAGGTGTGCTTCACCTGCATACAGATAGATCGAGCGCCCGTAGCTGCTTGCACTGGTGACCGGCATGCCTGACAGTATGGCATCATACTCTTCGGCAGGCTTGCTCAACCATAGGAACTTGTGCACCAGCGCTCCACGGGAAAAGTGTAGGATTGTCTTGCCGGTCAGGGTTTCCTGCATCTGGCGGGCAATCGTCACAGCTTCAGGCATCTCAAGCATGCTTATTTCCCCTTTCCGATGGCGATGCAGTGCTCACGGTAATGCTCGTAAGTGTTGGCACGGATGAGCTGCAGTAAGGTAAGCGCATCATCCGGGAAGTCATAGGTGTAAGGCTGATTGAGCACTTCATCATCCAGTGACTCAAGTACGGTCATTACACCCCGGTAAAGGTTGCGGAATTCGATGATTACCGAGGTAAGTGGGCGGTCCTTGTTATCGGCATACACTTGTGCATTGAAGCGGTGCACGTCATCCCAAGAGCTCATGGCGGGATACAGTGGGTGTTGTTTGGTGAGGACGTAGCCCAGCCGGTCGAGCAGGTACTTCTCCCAGGCGGAAAGGTGGCAAAGGATATCCTTGACCGACCAATCACCCTCGACACCAGGAGTGAGCATATCCGCCTCACTCATACCGAAACAAATGCGCTCTACGTTAGCCCATTCCTGGTCCAATTCAGCCAATAATTCGGATTTGATAGGATTATCCTTCATATTTCCCTCAATCTCTCATCAAAAATATCATGATTACGTGGAACATTATAACTTCTAACGTTATCGTACTATGGTGGATCCAGAAGAGCCATCCGGTTGGGCGGAAACGACCCGACCGTCCTTTTCTAGAGTTCCCTCATAAGACAGCTCACCGGCATGCGCGATCCAGCCGCTCAGTACCATGGGTAGCGGTCCGTCGGCTGCCAGCCATTCGCCGTTATATTTACGCACCAGGTGGACGTGTGTGCCCGTCGCTTGCCCCCCTTCACAGGATGGATGCCCCAATGGAGTGTTGATCTCAACCCAGGTGCCCGGTGACACGCGGTCTTGTTCAGCAACATGCATATACACCAGCACCCAACCGGTCTGCTCCAACCCGTCACCATCCAGATCAAGAGCCACCACCCCACGCTCAGAGCGCACCACGCGCCCTGGAGCCGAGGCAGTCACCCAGGCGGTCGAAACCACACAAGGGGGCTCGCCGGTGATGGGGGCAAAGTCCAGTGCGCCGCGGGGGGTACCGGTTCTCCAGGCAATGTGCGGACCGGAGGTCAGGCTCCAGTATTCGCCTGGAGCAAAGGGAAGCTCAAGCGTGGGTTGAGCCAAATTAGGCGGAAAAAGCGGCTGAATATTGGCATCTATCAACCAGGGATCACCGAACATCTCGGCATATAATGCCAGGAAACCATGTGGACCATTGACCGCCTCCAGCCAATCCTGCTGCTTATAATAGAACATGGAGGTGAGCATCTCTAAAGCCACAGAACCGGCATTCAAGCCCGGACTGATCCGCACGTGGGTGTAATCAGGGAAGACCAAATCCGTTAGCGTGCCTTGCCGCCAGCCATAATAGCCGATATTGAGTTCCTTGGCCACCACCGAAAGCTCCAGGTATAGCCCACGGTAATCAGGGATGTAAAACCCGATGGGATAATCCACCTGGGTCGGGTTATTGGGTTGGCCGCGCACCCAACCTGAGCGAAATTCCAGAACGGCCAGCAGTATTTGCGGGTTGATCGAGGATTCCAACCCCACTCGCCTGACAATCTCAGACCCAGACATCCATTCATCCTCATCCACCTTCTCCCGATAAGAGCTTAAATAACCACCTGCCTGGGCGATATAGGCTTCGATCAGAAATCCAGCAGATGCTGGGGAATATATGATGGCGCTGTCTGGCAGCAAGGCGCTGGAGTAAGGAGGGTCGCCCAGCAGGTTGGGGATGGTGAGCTGCTGCCCGGGTGTTAGTAATCCGCTGGTGGGTTGAGCTGGACTGATCTGGTCGGGGTTGACGCCAAAGCGAGCGGCCAGGGCGGTGAGGGTATCTCCTGATTGGGACCAATAGGTAAATGGTTGGAGGATAACTCCCGGGTCGGGCGTGATCCATGCAGTCACCCCAATGGGTCCGGGGGTGGCAGTTTCCAGGCCTGAAAATGGGTAAGTAGACTGGCCAGTCTCAAGCGATGCAGGTGGGGTGATGGGCATCCCGGACGACGCTGGCAATGGGGTGATATCGCTGGTAGGAAAGGGCAGATCTGGCGAGCTGGGATCGGGCTGGCTCGTGGCAAATTCCAGTCCACTTGGCTGACGGGGTGGCAAGTTGCACGCAAGAGCTGGGATCAGGATCAGCACTGTAAAGCTGAGCCATACGATCATGCTGCGCTGTGATTTCATTTACAGCCTCGTGGATGGCGCCTGCTGAGGCAGTTTAGCTTTCATGCCACCTCTTACCTTCTAGCTTTGCAGTTTCTCCAGCCGGTCCACCAACCCCGCCAGGACGATAAAAGCTTTTTCGACTGGCTCGGGGGAGGTCAGATCGACACCTGCCACCTGGAGGGCATCCAGGGGGTACATCGAGCCACCTAGCTTCAAAAATTCCAGGTATTTCGCAACAGCATTGGGCTTGCCAGAGAGGATGCCATCCACCAAAGCGTGCGCTCCTGAGATTCCGGTGGCGTACTGGTAGACGTAGAAATTCATGTACATGTGACCGAACTGCGCCCAGGTTATGCCAATCCGATCGCGGTCAAACTCCACCTCATCACCATAGCCTTCCTTAAACAGGTCAGCGGTTAACCCAATGAGGATATCAGCGTTGATGGGTTGACCCTTCTCTGCGCGATTGTGCAGCTCAAGCTCAAAGCGAGCCAGGGTGGGCATGATAAAGAAGTAGCGGTGATAGTTCGACATGGCCTCTTCAATCAGGCTGATCTGAAATTCAGGAGTTTGCTGGGTTTCGAACAGGTGGCGGCGCACCATGGCCTGGTTGAAATTGGAAGCCACCTCTGCTACGAAGAGCGAGTAGCGGCTGTAAATAAATGGCTGGTACAGCCGGCTGTGGTAGGAGTGCAGGGAGTGCCCCAGCTCATGCGCCAGGGTACTCACACTGAATACATCATCGGCATAGCTCATCATGATGAAGGGGCGTGTACCCATCGATCCACTGGAGAAGGCACCTTCACGCTTGCCTTTATTGCGGGCATAATCCACCCAGCGATCTACCAAACAGCCACGCTGTAGGATGTCGACATACTCCTTACCCAAGGGTGCCATCCCCTCGGTGATCCACTCCACCGCCTGCGTAAAGGGAACGATCGGCTTTTGGGAAGTGAGTGGTGCCTTGATATCATAAACGTAGAATTTATCGTAGCCTAAAAGCTTCTTGCGCAGGCGCCAGTAGCGGTGCCAGGTGGGCAGGTTCTTCTTGAAGACTCCAATCAGGTTGTCGAACACCTCCACCGGCACATTGTTGGGTGCCAGGGAGGCTTGCAGGGAGGATTCATAGCCGCGCACCCGGGCGTTGAATACATCCTGGCGGATGGTGGCGGTGAGGGTGGCGGCCAGGGTGCTTTTGAACCTGAGATAGCCATCGGAGTAGTTCTCCCAGGCTGTGCGGCGCACTTCACGGTCGGGGTGAGTGATCAGAGCACTGATGCTCGCCTGACCAACCTCGAGCCGGGCACCATCAGAGGCAACCGCAGGCTGAAAGGTCAGCTCGGCGTTATTGAGGGCGTTATAGATACTGGTGGCAGCGAAGAAAGGGTCATTGACCAGTGCCAGCGCTTCTTCGACTTCACCTGAGCGCACATGTGCCTGGCGCTTCTCCAGCTTATCCACATAATGAGCAAAGAAGGCTAGTCCAGGGGTATCCTTCATCCATTGGCGCAGCCTGGGGAAGCCGATTTGCATGAGCTCCGGGTCAAAGAAGGCTGTGGCAGCACCGAATTTGGCCATCAGGCTGCGTCCCTGCCCATTACGGGCAGCCGCATCCTGGTCAAGGGTATTCACAGAGTAGGCGTTGCCGGCATATACATTAATCTTGCCTATGATTGTTCCAGCTTCCTGGAAAAGCTGGATGAATTCCAAAAGATTCTGAGGGCTTTCACCCAGGTGACCCTGGTAGGCAGATAGTGAGGGCAACATGTCATTCAGCTGACTGCAGGCAGCGTCCCAATCCTTGGGTGTGGGGAAGATGGAAGCGAGGTCCCAAGTTTGCTCGAGCGGGACTTCACTGCGGGAAGGGAGGGTGGTAGTGTCGGTCATGGAAGACTCCTGGAGCCAATATGATATGTTAATGCCAGCGAGCGATTGAATATTCTCACCGGAGCATGTATTCCCATGAATTATTATAATCCTGGTAAAGACCTGGTTCAGCATATTCCAACTGGTGGTACCTGGTACATTCATCAGGTTGTGTTATTCTACATTGATTGAAAATGTTATAATTAATCAAGTTCGGAAAAGTGGGAAAAAATAATAAAATATTTATCTAATTTTTCTCATGAGGCGGTGCATTGTGGAGATGAAACCAGAGAGCTTGCCAATCATTTTTGAAGGAGCCGGATGGTCAATCCGTGGAACCGAATGGGGTGGAATGATGGTGGGACTCTATACTTTCCCTGCTGGCACGGATATGAAACCCCTCTTAGCTGGGATGCCCGACGACCTATGCCAGTGTCCACATTGGGGATATGTGCTTAAGGGGCGCATACGTATCAGTTACCGGGATCATGACCAGGTCATCAGTTCAGGTGAACTGTTTTATGCGGAACCTGGTCACGCTCCGTATTTCGAAGAAGATACCCAGTTGATTGAATTCGACCCAAAAGAGGCATGGTATACCATGATGGCCGGAGTAAGCAAGAATAGTGCGGGGTTACAGTGAGATTTCAAATTTAGAAAATGCACGCTCCAATAGACTGGCTACTTCAAGGTGAGCCGTGGATCGAATACCGCACCCGGCTGGATTTGCTGGGGCAATCTGAGGCAGATCCTCAGGTAAGGGAAGCGAAAAGGGCGATGCTGGAACATGCCCAGGTGCGAAGCCTGGTAGATGAACTCTCCGGTTGGCCAGGAACCGTCATCTCAAGCCATAAGAGTGCCGGGCAGCCGTTCCACAAGCTGACCTTCATCGCTGACTTGGGACTGCAAGCTCACGACCCCGGCATGGATGGTATCATCACGCGCATCCTGGAACACCACTCAGCTGAAGGCCCCTTTCAGCTCTCAGCGAACATCCCAGTTCACTTTGGGGGATCAGGAGTGGATCAATGGGCTTGGGCTTTATGTGATGCACCGCTCATCCTATATGCTCTGGTTAAATTTGGGCTGAAAGACGACCCAAGAGTGAAGGCAGCCACCAGCCACCTGGTTGGACTGATCCGTGATAACGGCTGGCCTTGTGCCGTTTCGAAGGAGCTGGGTAAATTCCGCGGTCCAGGGCGTAAAGACGACCCCTGCCCATTTGCAACCCTGGCCATGCTGAAGGCGCTATCCGCAATGGAAGAATGGCGTGATAGCCCTGAATGCCACACAGGCGCCGATACCCTGCTGAGCTTATGGAGTGAGAGCTCCACTCAACACCCATACATGTTCTACATGGGGACAGACTTTCGCAAGCTTAAGGTGCCGTTCGTGTGGTATGACCTCCTGCATGTGCTGGATGTGCTGACGCGCTTCCTGTGGCTCAGGGAAGACGCTCGCCTGCTTGATATGCTCGACGTATTGAAAAGTAAAGTTGATGAGCTAGGACGCTTCACCCTTGAATCGATTTGGACCGCCTGGAAGGATTGGGAGTTTGGGCAGAAAAAGGCACCTTCACGGTGGTTGACCCTGTTGGCATGGCGCATTCTTGGAAGGTTGGAGACAATCCCAGTGTAATTTACTAGCTTTCATAGCAGAATTTAATCTCCCGAGCACTCAATAAAAGAGCAATCAGATATATATTGTGGTATTATTGTGGTTCAGTTTTACCGCCACGGTGTGACTGTGTAGCGTCGTGTGACTATGGTATGGTAGGAGGAAAATATGCGAATTAACTTAAGCAGCGTCATGGTGGATGACCAGGAAAAAGCATTGAAATTCTATACCCAGGTGTTGGGATTTGTTAAAAAGACCGATATGGCAATTGGGGAATATCGTTGGTTGACTGTCACATCACCAGATGGACCTGAGGGAGTTGAGCTGGTGCTTGAGCCAATGGGGTTTCCACCAGCCAAAGATTATCAAACCGCATTATTTACCGCAGGGATACCCCTGACTGCATTTCTCTCCGACGACATACAGCAGGAATATAAACAGCTCAAGGCTCGCGGGGTGAAATTCCGTGGTGAGCCGCAGGCCATGGGCACAATCACTTCGGTATTATTTGAGGATACGTGCGGCAACCTGATCAACCTGGTACAGCCTACAGGCTAAAGCCTGCTAAACGACCCGGGGTAGCTGGTGTTTGGTTAATTGTATAACCCCAAATAAATACCAATAATTTCTAATTAACCAGCCCATTACCGGATGTAGAATGAATAGGTCAGGCGAGAGCATCTCGTATATTTTTGCGTTAAATATTAATTAAAATTGCCAAGGAAGGGAGAGATAACATGAGCAAAATCAGGGTATTGGTGGGTACACGCAAGGGTGCGTTTGTGTTGACTTCAGATGCAAGTCGCGAACGCTGGGATGTCAGCGGACCTCACCTAGCAGGCTGGGAGATTTATCACCTCAAAGGATCACCCGTCAATCCCGATCGTTTGTACGCCTCTCAAACCAGCGGCTGGTTTGGGCAGGTGATACAGCGCTCCAACAATGGTGGTAAAACCTGGGAGCCGGTAGGCAATAAGTTCGTTTATGAAGGTTCTCCTGACACGCACCAATGGTACGATGGATCACAGCGCCCATGGGAATTCAAGCGCATTTGGAAACTCGAACCCTCTCTGACCGATCCAGAAACAGTTTACGCCGGGGCGGAAGATGCTGCTTTGTTCCGCTCAAGCGATGGTGGACAATCCTGGCAGGAGCTCTCTGGCTTGCGCAGTGTTAAAGGTAATTTGTGGGCGCCAGGTGCGGGTGGAATGTGCCTGCACACCATCATCCAGGATCCGGGTAATCCCAAGCGTATTTTCACCGCCATATCAGCTGCGGGGACTTTCCGCACCGATGACGGTGGTCAAACCTGGCGGGCCGTGAACCAAGGTCTGCAATCCAATTACGAGCTACCCGACCCTAATGCTGAAGTCGGTCACTGCGTACACTGCATCGCCATGCACCCTTCACATCCAGATGTGCTCTTTATGCAGAAGCACTGGGACGTCATGCGCACGGATGACGCAGGCGAGTTATGGCATGAAGTCAGCGGTAATTTACCAACCGACTTCGGGTACACCATCGCAGTTCACTCCCATGAGCCGGAGACGATTTATATTGTACCCATCAAAAGTGATTCGGAACACTATCCCCCTGAAGGGAAACTTCGCGTGTACCGCAGCCGGACGGGTGGAAATGAATGGGAAGCTCTGACCCGCGGCCTCCCGCAAAGGGATTGTTACGTCAATGTGTTGCGCAGTGCCATGGCAGTCGATACGCTTGAGCCATGTGGGGTATATTTTGGCACTACCGGTGGGCAGGTGTATGCCAGCGCCGATTCTGGTGATAATTGGATGCCTCTGGTGCATGATTTACCGCCAGTATTGTCGGTTGAGGTGCAAACGCTGCCATGATCCGGGTGGTGCTCCCTATGCAGCTTCAGGCTCTTGCCAGGGTTGGCCGCGAAATTGATGTTCAGGTGGAGGAGCCTGCGTCATTGGAGGCGGTTCTGGATGCACTGGAAACCAGCTACCCCATGTTGTGTGGGACTTTGCGCGACCAGGTGAGCAAACAACGGCGAGCTTTCATCCGCTTTTTCGCCTGCGGCGAGGATCTGTCACAAGATCCACCGTCCAACCTGCTGCCAACGGAAGTAGTGACGGGCAAAGAGCCGCTCAGGGTGGTGGGGGCCATGTCGGGTGGATAAATTTTGAAACCCATTGAGCAAAATGATCATTTACCGTGGTCGGACAAGTTATTGATCACTCATCCAGCGGGATGCGTACCGCCTTGGGACTGTGGATAAGTACGTGGTTATAAATCATACCTGAGCTGCGCAGCTGATTGAATAAAAGCTATACTAATTTGAGAGTGCAGGTAATGCGGATATTATTATTGCACTATATCCTGGTTATTGGATAATAGCTTATCAGTGAAAAGTGCACTTCAAAAGCATATACCTGACTTTATTCGAACACCTGCACTAAAATGCTTATGGTCGTATACAGAGGAGTCAGTTACAACATGAATGCAAATGCCTTTCGCCAATTCTACGACTATCACTTCACTGAAAATCGCAAAATATGGGATAGATATATCACTTCGCTATCCCATGAACAGTTCACCCAAAATGTGGACTACTCTCATGGGTCTGCCCGAAACCAAATCGTTCATCTCATGAGTGTTGATGATACATGGTTCAGCGGATTGCGAGGCGTCGAAATCCCAGAATCGCTTGATCCCGTTAACTTTGACGATCGGAAAATCATTCGTGCACACTGGGATAACGTTGAGCAAAATATGCGCGATTATCTTGCAAGATTGCAGGACGATATGTTGTTCGAAAAACCATTCGCAGAGGGAGAAGATAAAGATCTTATCCTATGGCAAGTGCTTCTCCATGTAGGTAATCATGGTACCGATCATCGTGCACAGCTTCTCAGATTACTTAATGATTTGGGAGTCAAAACAGGCCCTCAAGATTACATCTTCTACGCTTATGACCATGTGTAGATGATTTGTAACTGCCCAGGCGGATGAACGAAACGAAACTGGAAGAATAGCTGAGGAATAAGGTGATGGCCATCATTGATAATGAGATGTTATGGCGCCAGTTTGGAGCAGCAATCGACATGTTAGGCGACGCTCTGCGCGACTGCCCGGATGAACTATGGGAAAAGAGCCTGTGGGAAGACCAGCCAGACCAGTGGGTGGCAGCTGGTTTCTCGGCGTTCTGGTATCTGGGCTACCATACGCTATTCTGGCTGGACCTATACTTAACCGGGGCGGAAGAGGGCTTTGCTCCGCCTGCGCCATTTGACCTGGTTGAGATGGAACCAGACGAAGTCCTGCCGCGGACCTATACACGCGAAGAGCTGCTCGGCTACCTGGAATACTGCCGCCGAAAGTGCCAGGAGACGATTGGCGCTCTGTCAAACGAACAGGCTTACCGGTTGTGCCGGTTCGCCTGGGGAGAGCTGCCCTTTGCGGAGCTTCAGCTGTACAATCTGCGTCATGTGCAGGAGCACGGCGCACAACTGCGCATGTTCCTGGGACAGCAGGCGGGAAAATCCACAGAGTGGGTATCCCGGGCTCAGTAAAAATCTCATTTTAGCCGTCACAAAGTATGACGCCCCCATGCTTTATGAACTTTATCGATTACGTCATCAAGTCCAACGGCCTCACCACCCATGGTAAGCGTAGTTTTTGTATCGGGAAGTACCTTATAATCCACTTGGGTGACCCACCGGGAAGCTTGTTGTAAATAAAGAGCGGGAGTCTGAGGGTTGCTTTGCACATATTGAAATAACTCTATAGCTGCCTTGTCTTCCCCTTCTTGAGCCAGAGCAGCTGCCATCCCGACCAAGGCATACATAATCACCGGGGTCATCTGGTAAATCCGGGATTGCTCGAGAGCGTCGTTGAAACAGTCTTTAGCCTTTAAAATCTCCCCTTGCCCAATATAAGCAAACCCTAACCGGCATAGTGAAGTGCACATTCCCCATTGGTGGCCAAGCGATTGATATATTTGGTAACCTTCCATCCCAAATTGAACTGCTTGAGTGTATTCCTCCAGGAAGTATGCGCTCATGCTCATGCGACTAATCGTATAGGCTTTTCCGGTTATATTTCCTGTTTTCTCAAATATGGAAAACGCTTCATGATTATATTGCATGGACTGCAAGAAATCTCCCAGACCATCTGCGGCCAACCCCATCTTGCTTAGTGCGAATCCCTTGCCCCATAAATTTCCCTGGTGATCATATAAATCATAACATTTTTGGAAGCTCTCCATGCCGAGTTCATATTCTCCAAGCAAAAAGTAGGTATGTCCCAGCCATAACAAATAAGTGGGCCAGATAAAAACCTGACTTTCCTTCCCGATTAAAATAGCTTCTTCCAAACGTTCCCTGGCGAGCTTATACTCGCCTCGAAAGGAAGCATTAGTCCCAAGATTTTGCAAACATTCAGAAAGCTCCGCTTTTAGCCCAAGCATACACAAAGGCTCGAAACACTCTCTTGATATTGCCTCACTTTCGTCAATCACACCCAAATTACAGAGTAAAATCGCCTGATGGATGCGCGCACTTAAATAGACTGGGTCCCTAGACCAATCCGGTGAGTTTTGAGCGAGGAGGGCTTCTTTCCTTGCTTGAGCGATATCCCTGAATGCATCCCTTCCTTCTTGCCATCCATGTACCACATAGAAAGCCAGCAGTGCAATGAGGATTTTTCGATATTTCTCCCCATCCCAGTTTACAAGTGCCCAGTTTAATGCCAGGCGGACGTTTTCCTTCTCCTGCCGGATCTCGTCAGCGGCAGTGTACATCTTAGCACCGGTTAAATCCAATTCTCGCTGAGATAAGAAACCGGTATAGTAGAGGCAATGTTGGTTATAGAGTCTCTTCCCTGATTGATGACGAGGAATTTAGTATTTCCAGGCCATATTGTCGGAGCAGCCCATGCAAATAATAACGGCCTGCATGATCCCTCCCCAACATAGATCGATCCAATAGGTTGGATAACTGGGATAAACTGACACCGGCGACCCGCTGGGCTGCGGTCCAATCAAACCCTCCTTGAAATACAGAAAGCTTGCAGAATGCATCCCGCTGGCCTTCATCGAGCAATAGCCACGAGCTATTAAATGCCGCTCGTGGACTGCGGTGTTTTTCAGCCACATCACGTGCCGACGAGTTGAGGAAGTCCAGGCTTTTTTGGATCTCTTGAGCGATTTCCTTCGTTGATAATACGGGAGTCCAGGCTGCAGCCAATTCGATCCCCAATGGCATGCCTTCCACAGACCGGCAGATATCAACTGCATATCCTTGATCTATGTTGGAAAGCTGAAAATCCGTTCTGGCTTGCCGGGAGCGCTGTTCAAATAAAATTAAAGCACTGGAATCGTCTGATATTACTCCATTCGAGATCTGGGGAACCGGCAGACCCTCCACTGGAAAAACCCACTCGCCATTCAAATCCAATCTCTGACGAGATGTCACCAGCAGTTTTAGATGGGAAGCATGACCGATCACCTCCGATAATAATCCTGCACCAGCCACCAGATGTTCGAAACCATCCAATACCAATAAAATTGACCGGTTTCTCAAATAATCAAACAATTGGTATTTGGATTCCAGCTGCGAAACAAAGTAATCAATTTTAAAATGGATCGAATCGGCAATCGCAGGAACCAGATAATCCGGTGAAGTGACCGATTCCAATGCAACAAAATAGGTGCCATCGGAAAAGGAAGGAAGACATTTGGTAGCAGCACGGAGTGCTAATCGCGTCTTTCCAACCCCACCCGGTCCCACCAATGTCAATAGCCGGCAAGCTGGGTTGCCCATTAAGCTGATGATCTGCGCCAGCTCTTGCTCACGACCGATGAAGCTCGTTTGCGGGACAGGCAGAATAATTGGTGGAACCAGCAAGCTGTCGCTATCTGGCCTTGCCCCCGATGAAATTTGCGCATAGAGCGATTGGGTCTCTTCGGAAGGTGCAACGCCCAATTCTGCCATCAATATTGTCCGGCACCGTTCGTATTGCTCAAGCGCTCGCCCACGTTGACCATCCAGGGCGAAAAGCAGCATACATTTCCGCTGCGCCAGCTCATCCAACGGGTCCAGCCCAAGCAGGCGTTGAGCTAAGGACTGTCCCTTTTTATAGTCTTCCATTTGAATGGAACTGGAAATCGCTGAATGCAGTGCGCTGGTAACCTGCCGGTGAATTCGCTCCTGTTGTATTCTGCGCCAATCTTCAAATTCCAAGCAGTCACGGATGAAGAAACCCTGTAAGAAATCACCCTGGTAAATTTTCAGGGCTTCTTCCACCTCACCACCAGCCAGTTTCGATTCCAGGTCTGCTACGTCGAGATACACCTGCACACCTGGCTTTATTTCCACCCTATCGCGTGATACTTCGATGTAATCATCCAGGTCTTTCCGTAATAGCGACAAAGCCACTCTCAAGCTGGTCATAGCCTGGCTCTCGGCATTATCTGGCCACAACAAAGTCGCAAGGACATTCCGATTGCAGGATCCACCCCCGACTGCCAGATAGATCAAAATTGCCTCCGCCTTATGTGAACCCAGGTCCTTGAGGGCATGGCCATTTACTTTTAGAGCAAGTCCACCGAGTGTTTTAATCTCTAGCATCTGGTTCACCCTGGCAAAATGAATAATTCTCTTGGGGCGAGTGTACTAGGTGGGATGAATTGTTCCGCCCTTAATCAAACACAAACTTGTTAATCAATTAGCGCAAAATTAACGATTAATTTACGCTTTGTCTATATTATACAGAAAGAAGGTGCCAAAAGGCAAGGAGTCAGGCAGAATGGAACAAAACACAAAGCTTTTATTTCTCTTCCAGGCAACCGCTTCATTATGGTTTTTGTCGCTTGTCTTTATGGTATTGGTCTGGGTGTGGACACTTTTCACGCATCAAGAGACCCGGGGAAGGAGAGGTCCAGGGATAAATATAAAAGAGCTGTAGAAAGGAGGCATCAAGAATCTCGTGGAACGACAGTGGTCAGAACACGTCCCTTCTAAAAGTTAGTCAGCAATTTGATAGACTCATAAATTAACCAACTAAAGGAGAACATAAAATGAAACTCAAAACTTTAATGATCATCAAAGCTGTTGTTTGCTTAGTACTTGGATGCTTGTTGTTATTGGCGCCAACCTTTGGGTGGTCACTCTTTGGGGCTTCTGTAACCGATGACGGAACTTTTCCTTCTCGAGAGTATGGGGCAGCCCTCATCGGCACCCTCTTATTAACCTGGTTCGCCAGGAACGCAGGCAGAATCGCAAGCCCGCCGGGCGATCATCCTAGACCTGTTTATTTACGATGCAATCGGCGTGGTGATAACATTGATCGCTCTACTTTCTGGCATGTTTAATTTTCTTGGCTGGGGTATCTTAGTAATTTATCTCTTTTTCGCCGTAGGTTATGGCTATTTCTGGTTTGCAAAGACTGAACCAGTGTAGATTAACCTAACAGTGAAGATAAATCTACACTTTTTTCATTGTGAGGAGAGAAACCAAGCACTGTTATTCAAATGCATCACACAGTACACACAAGCTAAGGGCTCAGCCATTTCACGATAACCCAGTCCCCTTCTTACCTTTGCCAGAAGGGGACGCCGTTTTGTTGGATAGGGAGGAGGATTATTCACTTCAGGATACAATGGTAAAGTTTATTATATTGAAATGAGGAGTATGCGGATAATGTCAACAAAAGTATTGCAGGATGCAAAAGAAGCGCTAGAAGGACTAAATACTGACAAGATCATCAAGATTTATGCTGATGAATTTCTATTTGAGGATACCTCATCGAAGTTAAGTATTAAAGATCGAAAAGCGTTAGTGAAATATTTCCAACGTCTCTTCACTATGCCTCAGGTGAGCTTCACGGAAATCAGGATATTTGAGGCGGATCGATTTGCAGTTATTGAATGGACTTGGGGTGGGGTGAGCCATAACAGCGGAGAGCCATTTCGGGTCAGAGGTGCATCGGTGATCGAGCTTTCAGGGGGCAAGGTCTGGCGGGAAAGCATCTACTACGATCCAATGCCAGCATTGTTATAAAATTTCGATTAGTAAGGAGAACACTTGCCTGAGGCTGGTTGACTAACGCATTGAAGACGGGCAGTCTTACCCAGGCTATAAGGTATCCTCCCCAGTCCGTCTGTGTAGCAGTTCAGTCTATCGTGTTCGTTCTATCCGGTATATCCCTCCTTTGCTCCGAAATACGCACTGAACCAAAATGATAGGCTCCAAACGAAGAAAATAATGCTCAGTAGAAACCAACTAGTTGCATCCAGACCAAGTGAATTCTTTGAGGCAGCACTCACAATCCCCAGGATCACTGCTACAATACCCAGGAGATTGGCAATGAATGCCATTTGGGCATGCATTTTCGGACCGAACCCGAACAGCAAAAACTTCGTATTCTGTGGAACTTCTGACATCTAAGACCCTCCTTCTAAAGCCCAATTCTTTGGCAGTATTGAAAGGATGGCACCAAGCTTGTGTACCATACTGAGGTTGTCCATAAAATCCCAGCTTTCGGCACATTTTCCCCGCCGCCCAAGTGACTAATTACACGGAAAGATTTGTTGCCCATTGGTGACGATCATCTCAGGTCATATCTCACCCCCTCTGGTGGAATATTCACACCTGCAGGTGTCAAGGAAAGACAGTGCAGCGAAGTGCAAGGTGGTCTGAGTAATTATCAGAGGCTTCAAGGCGCATATAGCCTGTAGTAAAATTAGTCTATCAGTGACGGGAGTTCCTGTCAATCTGGAGCAAGCCAGGCAACTGAATCGCTTCTGTCATCGGCCAATACCCGTTGGCGCGATACTTGCCTATCTGGGCATCGAAGCCTTGGCGGGAATTGCTGCAGGGCTTACCTTTATCATCTGCGTCATCGGACAATTTAACTCAAGACCGTTAGGTTTCACCGTTATCCACCGCATTATTTCATTATTGGCGGGTCTTTGGAAATCGCAAATAGTTAAGGAATCGTGTTATGGCTAGTATTACTACCACCCTTGGTCTTTATAATAATCCCGAATTGGGGATGATTTTACCCCATGAACACATCTTTGTAGATCTTCGGACTTGGGATACCCCCGGTTATGCCCAGGCTGAAGTTGAAGAGGTTATCCAGCTAATGGCTCCGGAAATAAAAAAGGCACAAAAAGTCGGTGTGACAGCCATAGTTGAATGCAGTACCGTCGGCGTGGGACGCCGGGCTGATATTGATCGCGCTGTATCTGAGGCCACCCATCTACCCTTGGTAATCCCAACGGGTATTTATCGTGAACCTTGGATTCCTGATTGGGCTCACGCAGCCAGCGAAGCCGAATTGACCGATTGGATGCTGGGCGAATTGCAAGGTGAAATAGAACAAAGCGGTGTGCAGGCCGGTTGGATTAAGTTGAGCGCAGGTGATGACGGATTAACTGCCTGTGAAACCAAAATCTTACGGGCAGCTGCAACTGCTGGTCGCGAAACGAATGCCGTT
Source organism: uncultured Chloroflexia bacterium (assembly GCA_963828845.1). Classification (GTDB taxonomy): domain Bacteria; phylum Chloroflexota; class Anaerolineae; order Anaerolineales; family UBA4823; genus FEB-25. The sequence continues at coordinate 48,201 of CAWHGE010000002.1, read as the reverse complement.
ATCGGCAGTCACACGATCCGAGGCCGGGTTGTTCGGGACCAACTCGATATTATTGAGTCGATGGGTTACGACGTGGAACGATTTATCTGGATCCATACCCAGGCAGAGCCGGATTTTGAATTACACCTAGAGATGGCTCGACGCGGGGCCTGGCTTGAGTACGATGCCATTGGTAATATCGATAACGAAAATGATGAGTACTATTTGCAGCATATTCAACGCCTATTAGACGCTGGTCTGGGCGGTAAATTGCTGCTGAGTCATGACCGGGGTTGGTATGATCCGGCATTGCCAGGTGGTGGTGTTCCCAAACCATATACCTACCTCGCAGACCAGTTTCTACCCAAGCTGCGGGCTATCGGAGTGAATGAGGAAACGATCCATCAGCTAACTCACCTCAATCCCTTTCAAGCATTTGCCCATTGATTCCTTTAGTAGAAACCCAACATTAGCTCCCACCCGACGTCGATTCCCGGCGCAGGTGAAGCCAACCATTGGGCGGCAGGATGACTGAACACGCTGATAATTGATAAATGAGATTGGAAAAATGAACACCGTAACCAAAAGCCAAACAAACCGGTTGCTAGGATATCCGGCTGATGCTCGTCTATTGATTATCAACGCTGATGATTTTGGGATGTGCAATTCGACAAACGAAGCCATCATGCGCACGCTTCGGGAAGGCATCGTCCGCTCAACCACCTTGATGGTCCCTTGTCCATGGGCGTTACACGCCATGCATTTCCTTACCGACCATCCTGAAATTCCCTTCGGTGTTCACCTCACAGTTATCAGTGACCCGATTTATTACCGTTGGGGCCCACTAACCTCCATCGAAAAGGTGCCCTCCCTGGTTGATCGAGCAGGGTATTTCTATAACTTTGAGGCTATGCCTGCATTTTTGGCCCAGGTGAAGTTGGATCAACTGGAAGTGGAATTCAGGGCGCAGATCGAAGCTGTGCTGGCAGCCGGGCTCAGGCCAACCCACCTGGATTGGCATGCGCTACGCCTCGGGGGCAGAACGGACATTTTTGACCTGATGGTCCGGCTGGCAATAGACTACAGGCTGGCGCTGCGCGTGATGGGACGAGAATTGATCGAAAAAATGCAAAGCCAGGGCTTGCCAACCAACGATAACGATTTTTTGGACAGCTACCTGCTCGACCCAGTCCATAAAACTGCGCGGTATGCTCAGCTGCTGCATGAGCTACCGGCTGGTTTGAGTGAGTGGGCGGTCCATCCGGGGCTCGACAATGCGGAATTACTGGCCCTGGAACCCGCTGATAATCATGAGCGCCAGACAGACTTTGATTTTTGGACCTCTCAACAGGCAAAAGATATTGTTAGAGAAGAGGGGATTATACTTTTAGATTATCGAGCCTTACAGGTAATCTGGAACAAAGTATCCTTTTGAGGTACAAATCCGCCGACCCTTGATATTGCACGAGTTGCAGTCCGATTTTATGGTTTATTAGTCACAATAATCAGGCTACAAACCTACTCAGTACACCGTATATCCTTCCGACATTGCCTGTACCAGGCTCAGACTTGTCCGATGGGTCCATAAGCGCCGGGCGGACTTTGTACGCCGTGAGGCTGTCCAGCAGGTCGTAGCGCCCATACAGTACGCCCATTTGCGGTCCGAAGAACTTGTTCTGTGAGACTCAATGAGCAAAAAAAGAGTTTCTATCTGGCGGCCAGGCTGTTAATTACTCATTTCGCGGGCGATTTAATGGCATAGTACCGAGATTGAGAATATTGGTGTAAACTTAGGAAAACATTGATCTGCTTAGCACCATTTGATGCTGGGTAAAAATTGCTACCTTACGCAGAAAATGGACGAGATGCGCAGAATTTACCAGTATTAATCAAGAATCATATCGAAGTAAAATATATAACAGATAATCAGCAGATGGCGAGGTCAAATCTAGTTGTTAGGCTCAAGTCACCTCTTTGTGAAAGGTTCGTTGCAGAAAATGACGAAGTCCCAACCCGGGGCATATAAACATCGAAGTTGAACGAACCTCAGGAATTAATTGAGACACTATATTTTAGGTGTATTAATACTTCACGAAAGGGATATTAGAGATGAAAGACAAAATTGTGCCTGACAAATCCATTATCGATGCTCATCCAACAAAAGAGTTGTTTATTTCAATTTTAGTTCGAGATATAACCATTAGAGACGCGATCGGCGATCTTTTAGATAACTCAGTCGATGGAGCTTTGCGTCTCCGTCCTGACGGTAATTATGATGGGCTATGGGTCAAGATAGAATTAGATGCTAAGAATGATCGTTTTATCATTGAGGACAATTGCGGTGGCATTCCCGTTGATGTAGCTCGAAATTATGCTTTTCGATTTGGCCGCCCTGAAAACGCGGAAGCAAATAAGCATTCGGTGGGCGTATTTGGTATTGGCATGAAACGAGCTTTATTTAGGCTCGGTAAGGTATTCTATGTGGAATCCATTGCTCAAAATTCTTCTTTCAACATGGAAGTTGAAGGTTGATGAATGGAAAAAGACCCTGAAAATTGGAGCTTCAGATTTCAGAACTTCGAAGAGGATCACCACGAGTATCCCGAGGAAACACGAGGAACGAAAGTCACCGTTACGAAACTGTTCCCAGATGTCAAGGACACATTTATAAGAAAGTTGGAAATAACTAGATTAATAGAAGAACTGCAAAGCGAACATCTTTACAGTATTGATCAAGGGTTACGGATCACTGTGAATGAAGGCTCTCCTTGAAGCTCCTGAGTTAAAATTGCTGGCATCTAAGGATTTTAAAACAGCATACTGGGAAAGCTTTGATGGTCCAGTCAAGGTTCAGATATATGCAGGAATTTCGGAGCAGGAAAAAACTAACGGTGGATGGTATATTTTCTGCAACAAACGGCTTGTCTTAGGGCCGGACAACACAAAAGTAACGGGATGGGGAGCGCATGACCCGGTTACGGTCCCGGAGTACCACTCTCAGTTCTATCGATTTCAGGGGTTATGTTTTTTTAGATGCCGAGGATCCGCTAAATCTCCCCTGGAACACCACGAAGACCGGCATGGATTTGGATTCTCCTATATATCGGGCTATTTTGCAGAAGATGATAGTATTAATGCGTTCTGTACTCGATTTTCTAGATCAATTGCACCGCGAAGTGCAAGACTACGAAAAGGAGATAATTATAGAAACACCTTCGCAAAATGCGATAAATCGTTCAAAGATCGATCTCTCTCGGATGAAGTTCGTCAAAATCCAGCATATAGATCACCCGAGAAATTTGTTGCTCCAGAGCGCGCTAAACCAGTACGTCCTGTAGTGAAGCAGACAATAATACGTTATGCTGTCCTTACAAGCAAGTATGATCTTGCTAAAGAATATTTTGATGCAGACAAACCTAACGACGTTGGATTGGGAACGTTCAACTATTTCTTTGAAAGGGAGATAGGTGAATGACGGATAGCATAGAAACTCTCCCAAGCTTTAGACAATTTGATTATCGCCTTCGCCCCAACAAAGGTGCTGAACGAAAAATGCTTATTGAGGCATTTCGACGGTTAAATTTTTTCGAGCCAGTCAAAAATTATCGTTATGTCGGATTCGGCTCAACAACCTTTGCTGATTTTATATTGATACATAGGGCATTAAATATTACAGATATGATCAGCATTGAGAAACGAACTGATTATCAGGCACGTTTTGATTTCAATAAGCCTTTTGATTGTGTGGACATGAAATATGGGACTTCCAGCGAAATTCTACCTGAGCTTTACGTGGGATAAGAGAGTTATAGTCTGGTTAGATTATGATGGGCGATTGACCAATCCAGTATTGCAAGATATAAGCTATGTGGCTTCGCGTGTGATTTCTGGTAGCATGCTTATAGTGACAGTGAATTCAGAAGGATATAAATCTTATCGGAATGAGAGTATTAAGAAAATAACTAAAAGACTACGAAATAAATTCAAGTATGATTTTGGATTTGCCCTTCCACCAAGTATTGAAGGTAAACATCTTCAGGGAATTGATATGGCAAAAACTTGCCGACACCTGATTGAGGAAAAAATCGGGATAACTTTGCGAGATCGAAATGGGCTGCTCTCGGAAGATACCCAAGTGCAATACCGCCCACTGCTCAATTTTGTATATCAGAGACGGCGTGCAAATGCTAACTGTGGGTGGCATATTTTACCAAACGATAGACGAGAATATTCTTGCTCAATGCCAGTTTGAAGATCTAGGGTTTACCACTTCAAAAGACGATGAGCTATACATATAAACTTACCAGTAATGACTATTCGTGAACGTCATTATCTTGACGCAAAGATTGCCGGCGGGTACCTGCGATGAGGCAATAAACATAGGATTGAAACAAGACGAGATTGATAACTATATTCGACTATACAGATATTACCCTTCATTTGCAGAAGTAGAGTTGATAGTTAGAGATATGGCAAAGGTTATCGATTTATTCGCAGGGGCAGGAGATTCGGCCTGGTATTCCAGTTAGCCGATTATGAACTGTGCCTGTCGCTAGAGATTGATCTTTGGGCTAGCCGAGACATTAAGTGCGAACAAACTTAAAAATACGATAGCCTTAAATGATGATATTAGAAAGTACCAAACGAAAAACCAGATTCTTAATGCTTGTCAAGATATCGTACCCGATGTAATTATAGGTGGTCCTCCTTGCCAGGGTTTTAGCATTGCAGGACCTGCACAAGAAAAGGTATCCTAAAGATCCTCGAAACAGCTTGTTTCAGGATTTTGCCCGATGGGTGCAATACCTACAGCCCAAATATTCGTAATAGAGAATGTTAAAGGTATCCTCTCAAGGAGAAATACGAACAAAGAGAGGGTGATTGATATTATCGAAAACACTTTTGTAAAATTAGGCTACTTTGTGGAAATATGGAAGCTTAATGCTGCGGAGTATGGAGTGCCACAAATACGCGAACGTGTTTTTATAGTCGGACATAAATTAGGGAGAGAAATAGGCAAACCTCCAGCAACCCACATGTTACATAAAGAGTATTATTGAAGACAATCACAAAGAACTCAAGACGGGAAATAACAGATCATTAGCTATCTGTGTATGGGATGCCATATCTGATCTACCCATTATAGAGGCTTGGAAGGGAAAGAAGAACAACCATATTTGCAAAATCCAGTTTCATCGTATCAAGAATGGGCTCGAGGAGAGCAGCAAATCCTATACAACCATGTTGCAATGGGTCATAACAACAGAATGGTTGAAAGGTTTAAACTAATCAAATGGGGTCAATCTGTTTTAGATGTACCGGAGGAGCATCAAGCACGAAAACGAAATGGTAATGGAGAAATATCCGAATTCAGCCTATGATTCGAATAACCGTCGTTTGAATCCTTTCACTCCGTCATACACAATACCTGCACATTTTTACTCAAGTTTTATTCACCCTTATCAAAATAGAAATATCACAGCTCGTGAAGCCGCTAGACTTACAGTCTTTTCCAGATATTTATATTTTTAAAGGCAAGAGTACTGTCATATCCCGCAAGCTTCTAGAACGATGGGATAGGCATGATGAAAACCATCTTTCACAATACAATCAAATTGGAAATGCAGTCCCTCCTTTGCTCGCAAAAGCAATAGGCGAACATATTCGCCCATATTTGGCAACTGACTAACTTTGGTAACGCAATCCATTATCCTTCGTTGCCTGTAATCTTCCCCAACACCTCCCCAAACTTCCTGATCTCCTCCACCGTGTTGTAATGCACCGGTCCCACCCGCACCATGCCGCCGAACTCCTCCAGCCCCAGGCGCTTGGTGACCTCCAGGGCATAATAGTTCCCATCCCACACGTAGATATTGGCTTCGTCCAACTCCTCCGCCACCTGGCGGGGGCTATTTGCCTTTCAACGTGAACGCACAGGTGGGCACACGCTCCTCCAGTCGTCTGCGTATCCGTGATGCCATAAACGGTCACCCCCGGTGTCTCCGCCAGGATATCCAGCAGTGCCCGGCTGAGCTCGATACTCGTAGCTGCGGATGGCAGATCATGCCCAGCTTGAAGTTCAAGCGCCGCCCGGTGTAATCACCCGCATAGTGCTCGGCATGCTCCGCCCCGAAGGTCTCCCCCACCCATTCGATATATTCCAGCGCCCCCAGCACGCCGCACATGCCCTCGAAGTTGCCCGTGCCGGTCTCGAACTTGCCGGGCGGGTCTTGTGGGGCGGGGCGCACCTTATAGGCAGTCAGCTGGTCCAGCAGGTCATAGTTCCCGTACAGCACGCCCATGTGCGGGCCGAAGAATTTATAGGAAGAGCAAACCAAAAAGTCACAACCCAGGCGCTGGACGTCGATCGGCCCATGCGGAGCATACTGCACCGCATCAATATACACCAGTGAGCCAGCTTCGTGTGCCATTTGGGTGATCTTCGCCACCGGGTTGATCGTCCCCAGGGCATTGGAGGCATACCCGACTGCCACCAGGCGCGGTTTGACGCTCGATGGCTGCCTGCATCTCGTCCATATTGAGCGTGCCATCTTCAGGGTGAAAATCCACCCAGCTCACCTTGCAGCCGCGGTCTTCCGCTGCCATCACCCAGGGGGTGATGTTGGCGTCATGGTCCAGGCGGGTGACGACGATCTCATCACCCGGGTTGAAAGTGCGCACCAACGATCGACTGAGGTTGAAGGTCAGGCTGGTCATGTTGGGACCAAAGACAATCTCCTGTGAGTCGCGGGCATTCAGGAAATCCGCTGCGGTCTGGCGGGCATCCTCCACCAGCGCATCCGACTCACGGCTGGTGGCAAAGGCACCTTCATGGTTGGCATTGTGCTCCACCAGATAATTGTTCATCCGGTCGAGCACCGTGCGCGCCACCTGGGTGCCGGCCGGGTTATCCAGGAAGATGGCATCACGCTTGAGGGCGGGGAATTGGGATCGTATGGCGGACAGGTCGAGGGGCATGAGAAAGCTCCAATAATCAGTTGATGTGTAATCAGGAATTAGTATAAAGGTTTGGGATAATTATTGGTTGGTAAAACAGCTTAGGAATGATATCAAGCGTAATGGCCAGCCTGCATGGGCAAATACTTCAAACTGGCTAATTCTCAGTGAGAGCCATTCCCAAATACCGGGTGGCGCTCAGCTGCCAGGTTGATCAGCAGGCTGCCAAACCAGCCATAGGGATACCCGACCATCTCGGCTGCCTTGATCAGGCTGTTATCCGGGCTGAGATCGGCATTGTGGTTCACATCCAGGATGTAGAAGACACCATCCCGCATGCGTATGTCCATGCGGGCATAATCACGGCAGTTGGTGGCTTGATAGGCTCCCAAGACAGCCTTTTCCATGCACTTCAGCTCTTCGTGGGTAAAGTCAATCGGTAACTTGGCCCATGAGTTTTGGTATGCCAGAGAGTTCGGGATCAAAGTTCGCCTCATAAGTACATAAACGATCGTGGATGTCATCAAATATGGAGAAGTCGATCTCGGCTGGTGGGAGCATCTGCAGACTGGCATTTCCGACCACACCCACATGAAATTCACGCCCGTCGATGAATTCCTCCACCAGAGACGGGCTGCTGGTGCTGATCAATGACATAACTGACCCGCTTGATCAATTCAGCCTGTGATTGGACGACTGATTCGCGCGTCAATTCCCAGGCTGTAATGCTCAAAAGCTGGCTTGACGATGGCCGGAAATAGATCCCAATCGTTCATGTCTGGTAGAATAATAAATCTTCCACACCGGGGTGGGGACGCAGGCATCCTTCAACCTTTGCTGAACCTGGCGCTTATCCTGACTTAATACCAGGGCTGGGTAATCCGCCCCGGTATAGGTAAACCCCTGGCGTTCCAACTCCTGTGCCACCATCCAGCTGCTGCGCGGGATACCCGGCACTTCCTCACACCAGTTGAATACGATCACCTCGTTCGGGTCGTAATTGCTTAGCAAGCTGGATAGCTGATCATCCTCCAGCCGGGCACGTATCACCGGATGACCGGTAGCTTGCATGGCTATCAGTACATCATGTCTCCCAGCTCAAGGCACAGATCAATATCATGCCTGCGGCCACGAATGGTCTAGGTTATGAAGCAACAATACCGGTAAATCGGTTTGGAGAGTATGAGAACAGCGTGCGCGCTGTCCGAATGCTCCACGTTCAATGCCCCTGGGGGTAACAAATACCCTTCGATGGAGTTATGCTCATGATGATTCAATTATAATCGTTTGAGGAGAAAAAAACGCATCGACTTGACGGAGATTATCCGGAAATATTTCACTCACTCAGATTGATCTTGCACGGTGTCCTCCCGCTGGCAATCTCTCTCCGCCTCCGTCAGCTCCTCGGGTGTGTTGATATTCAGAAATGCCAGCTGGTCTGGGTCATAGGGGAGGAATTCCGCAGGTTCCAGGTAACGGATATTCACCTGCGAAAACCAGGCATCCACCCGCCGCTTGCCGGCCTCCAATGCAGCTCGAACGTGCGGCAGGCAGGTCTCACGGCGGTAGACGGCATGGAATGGCTCCGTGCCTGCATCTGAGCGGGGGATGACCGCATCCGCACCGGTCTCTCGCAGCAAAGCCAGCTCTACTGCGAATAACTCAGGACTGGCGAATGGCATATCACAGGCGACCACCGCCACATACGGATGACTGGCTACGCTCAGGGCAGTGTAAAGCCCACCCAAGGCACCATATCCTGGCAGCAGGTCTGGGATGGGGGTAAGACCTAAAAACTGGTAATTCTCAGGCTGGTTCGAAGTAACCAGTACTTCATCCGCCACCACTGCCAAACGGCTGAGCGGGCGCAGGATCAGCGGCTGCCCGAGGAAGGGCAACAGGGCTTTATCAGCTCCCATCCGGCGTGATTCACCACCTGCCTGGATCACCAGGGTGAGCATGTCGGAGTTCCGGTCAATTTCAATCTAATCTTCATCCAATAAATCATGCAGCCAAACATGATTATAATGGGTTTATCGCTAAGGAGATGACTATCATGAAAACCGTAGCGGATATCCTGGATAAATTGACTATTGAAAAGATGGAGCTGGCAGATAACGCTGCCTGATAACGCCGTACGCTGTTACGCCTGTGCCCACCGCTGCCTGATCCGTGAAGGCAAGCGTGGCATCTGCCAGGTGCGCTTCAACCAGGGAGGCAAGCTGCACGTGCCATGGGGCTATGTGGCAGGCCTGCAAGCTGACCCCATCGAAAAGAAACCCTTCTTCCATGTGCTGCCCGGCAGTGATGCCCTCACCTTTGGCATGCTGGGCTGTGACTTCCACTGCGCCAACTGCCAGAACTGGGTCAGCTCACAGATGCTGCGTGACCCGGCCGCAAGTGAATCGGTAGGCTATCTGCGGCGCATCTCCCCCGAGCAGATGGTGCTGGCAGCCAAAAGGTCTGGGGCGAGCGTGATCGCCTCCTCCTACAATGAGCCGCTGATCACTTCTGAATGGGCGGTGAGCATCTTTAAGCTGGCAGTGGAGCAGGGGATCAAATGCGTGTACGTCTCCAACGGCAATGCCACCCCTCAGGTACTGGAATACCTGCGTCCTTATCTGACCGGTTACAAGATCGACCTGAAAACGATGCAGGATAAACAGTACCGCCAGCTGGGCGGTGTGTTGAAGAATGTGCTGGATACCATCCGCATGGCGCACGAGCTTGGGCTGTGGGTGGAGGTGGTGACGCTGGTCATCCCGGGCTTCAATGACAGCACCGAAGAGCTGATGGAAGCTGGGCGCTTCATCACCTCAGTCTCACCAGACATCCCATGGCATGTGACGGCTTTTCATCCCGACTATAAAATGACCGAGCCGCATCCAACCCCGGTGAAGACCCTGCAGCGTGCTGCTGAGATTGGTCAGGAAGCAGGGCTGAAATTCGTCTATGCTGGTAACCTGCCGGGCAGCCTGCGGGAATACGAGAACACCTGCTGCCCCAAATGCCAGACCCTGCTTGTGGAGCGCACCGGTTACGTCATCCACCAGTACCAGCTGACGGAAACAGGTGCTTGCCCAAAGTGCGGGACAAAAATCCCCGGCATATGGACGGACAGATCCCGAGTCGGTGAAGCTGGGGGGATGGGGGATGCCGAGGGTATTTGGTTAATGGTTATTCGGAGTATTTACCCACGCTGGGGTAGGTTATTTTCGCACCAGTAAGGCGCATCACCCGGCGGTCAATCGCACCAAAACGATATTTGTATTGTTCATCCCCGCGCATAAAGTCAAAATATTGGCGCTGGTGTTCATTAGCCCACTCCAACAAGTAACCCAGCAGCACCCAGCCAAGCGAAAGCTCGCTAAAGCGAAAATCCAACCCGGAGTTATACACCCAGATGTGGTTCATGTAATCGAAGTTCAGGTAACCGGCAGCCTTCTCCCCATTCACTTCGATGAAAGCCAGCTGCAGCCAACCAGCCTTATACGCTGCCTGCACGATTGAATGCATTTGGGTGCGCATGGCAGGGGTGAGGAATTTGGCTTTATCGGGGTCACAAGCCATTAAATCCAAGAAACTATCCATCTCCTGCTCCAAGTGTGGCTCCATCTTGCACGATATACCAGCGTACGGGCAGATAATACTCATCGGCACGGCGCATCTTGCGTCGGATCTCATGGCGCTGCTTTTTATCAATACTGCAGATGTACTTCTCCCAATCACCCGGGAGAGGGATATAGGGGCAATGCTGCAGCGGCTGCTGTGAATACTTCCAGCCGAGCTTTTCAGCTGCAGCTTGCAAGGCTGGCAAGTGTGGGACTGTTTTCCAATAGGTTGTACCAATCCAGCAGGCTGGAAGGTAGGTGCCTGCTCGCTTGCCAGATGTTCCAGGAGAGCTTCCAGAAATGCAGGCAGGTCTTCAGGGCGGGCGATAACATCCAGATAATCGGATATCTCAATGCTGCCAAGCAGCATCAGGGCGGGCTCACCATCCCGGTTATCCGTCAGAAAAAGTGGGGCAATCCCGATCAATTCGCCCTGTTCCCGACGGGCAGTGACGACGTATAATTCACCATGTGACCATTCGCCCCCGCCTAATCCCTGCCACCAGGCAGTGATATATTCATGGCGTAAAAACGGCACGTGACTTGCACTGATTAGCAAGTAAGTCGTTCCATTCTTTTTCTAGGCTGATCAATTCTGGCAGGGAGCGGATGGTGGCAATGTGCATGTTATCTCCTGGTGGTATATTCCAAGTTAGATTTTACCAGTATAATCATTCGGTATGAATTCTTCCCTTGATCTCAATCTACTTCTACTGGCCCGACAGGGCGGGGATGATACATCCGAGCTGCCGGATTTGTATGCTGTCACACCTCCACGCAGAACTGCGCACGGGCGCGAAGCCGATAGCCTGATCATTTATCTGAGTCATGACAGGTAATTCACCCCTCTCCCCCGAGGCTCACGCAACAATTGCTGGAACAGCTGGCACAAAAATTCTATAAAACTGCTGGCAGCCTGACCTCTGCACTGCGCACGGTCGCAGAAGCACTTAACCTGCACCTGCTCGATCGTAATCTGCGCAGCACAAGTGTGGGTCGTCAGGGTATTGGTCAGCTGATCTTGCTGGCTTTACGGGCAGATACTTTGTATATGGCACAATGCGGTGCGGTGCATGCATTTTTGGTCACGCCGAACGGAAACGCAACACCTTGTATGACCCCCAAAGCTCAGGGCGTGGGCTTGGTCTCAGCCGCACAACCCCCATGCGCTTCCTGCAAGTAAAAATGAGTGCCGGATGATTTCCTGGTGCTTGCCACCATCGCCTCTCCGGGTTGGTCAGATAGCTTCCTTCAAGCATCCCCAACGACAGGGGATTGAAGCCTTCGACGCCAGCTACTGGAGAATGGCAGCCAGGAATTCAATGCCGTCATCGTCCAGGCTCAGGCAGGCACAGGCAAGCTAAGATTGCTCCGGCGCAAGGCGAATGCACCTGAATTGTCATATCCTATGGCGGTTGATCAGCCAGCCAGTGCAGTAAGTACTATCCCATCAGTTCCTCCGGTACAGACAGTCGAAGGACCAGCGGAGGATCATCGGCTCGGGATTCCATCAGGGGCAATGTCTGAATCTGATATAACTGGCCAACCGGATGAGGATAAATGGCTTGGAATCCCCTCGGGTACTATGCCTGGATCTGATATCGTTGGGCAACCTGCTGAAGATAAAAGGTTGGGATTCCCTCCAGCTCAATCCCCACCCCAGGTGCTGGCAGTAGATCTCTCGAAAATGGAAGACTTGAGGAAACCCCTGCTTCCAGTATTTTGGGTGAAGGAGTGGTACCCTCTCTACAAGGCGAAAAGCCCCTCCAATCCCTTCACCAACACGCACCACCAACCAACCGTCAGTTACAATGGACACAGGTTTATCCCGCCCGGGTATGCAACGCGGTGAAGCTGCTAGAACAACCGAACCACCTCCCAGCCCGACTGCATCCCTTGAGCCTCCCCAAAAAGAACGCCCCGCCTCAAAACCTGGCCCTTGGGCCAAATACCTCGGCTCGTTTCGCTCCACCCTGGCCTCTGTTGGTATAACTATTCTGCGCGCACTGCAGAGTGCCATGGGGACGATTGGTACGGCTCTTCTGCGCTTGTTAAAAAACCTTTTACCAGACGCGGACGTCATGCGTTTGCCCCCTTCGATGATGGTATTTATCGCTATTGCAATACCCCTGATCTTAGCTGTGATTGGAGGAATGGTATTCCTCCAACGCGGGCGTGCCCAACAGCATCAGATTTTTTACCAGCAGGCAGTGGATGAAGCTGCTTATGCTGCCACCCTCACCAACCCATTAGAGCAGCGTCTGGCCTGGCAAACTGTCATCGGAGACCTGGACAAAGCAGAGTATTACACCGTCACCAGCCAATCGCAGAGTCTACGCTCTCAGGTTATCGCCAACCTGGATACCATGGATGCGGTCAAGCGATTGGACTACAAGCAAGCCATTGTTGGCGGTTTGGATAGTGGCGTAAGCGTGACCCGCATGGTTGCCACTGCCACCGACATGTACCTGCTGAACGGAAAGCAAGGCAATGTGTTGCGTGCCATCATGACCGGACGTGGGTATGAGATCGATCCCAACTTCCAGTGCGGTCCAACCTATGGGCCAATTAACGTTGGTCCCCTGGTGGATATCGCAGAACTGCCTCCAGGGTCGTTCGAAAATGCCAGCCTGCTTGGGATGGATTCAAATGGCAATTTGCTGTATTGTGTGGTCGGTTCTCAGCCATACAGTGCTGCCATGGCTCCCCCCAACACCGGGTTCGGCGAGCCAAGTGCTATGAGCCTTGACCAGGGCGATCTTTTTCTGCTGGATCCTAAAGTCAACGCGGTATGGATCTATCGTAATATGGAAGTCAGTCAGCAGCCGCGCCTGTTCTTTGGTGATACCATTCCACCGATGCAGGATGTCATCGACCTGGCTGTTTATAACGATGATCTATTCCTGCTGCACGCCGATGGGCATACCACCAAGTGTACGTACAGCGGAATGGCAGAATCACCAACCCGCTGTGATGATCCGTACCCTTATTCCGATAACCGTCCTGGGCGAGTACATGGTCCAGTGATCGAGGATGCCGTATTCAACCAGATTTATTTTTCGTCGTTTCCCGAACGTTCAATCTATATGCTGGATCCACAAAACCAGTCTATTTATTATTTCAGCGTGCTGTTGAACTTTACAGTGGCAGTACCAATCCAAAGAATCGCTAGCGGATGGTAAGGCAACCGCTTTCGCCATCAGTCCGAACCGGATGGCCTTCCTCGCCATCGGTAATTACGTTTATTATGCTGCCATGCCTTGATAGAGTATCCCGTCTGTCGGCAAACCTGCAATATAACCTAGAAACTTTGAATAGCACCCATACGAGTTTTTCACATCTGATCCACACACATCGTGCTGACATGATTGCCCTGCTGCTTGCCATTGCAGGCTTTCTGACGTCAGCTCTGGTCACCCAGCGCGTATTCGAGGCAGTTCCCCATATTGAAGATGAAATCGCTTATGTATGGCAGGCAAAGGCGATGGTTGAAGGTCATTTGACCATTCCCTCACCAACGCCTAACCGCAGCTTCCTGGTGCCATTCGTTGTTGATTACCAAGGAGAACGTTTCGGTAAGTATCCACCTGGTTGGCCGGCGTTGTTGTCCATTGCCATTCGAATGGGAGCTACGCGCATGGATCAATCCACTGTTAGCCGGGCTGGGGGTGTGGCTGACCTATCTATTGGGTAAGCGTATATTCAGTGAATTCGTTGGACTCCTCGCGGCTGGATTAACCGTCACCTCACCATTCTTCTTAATGAACTGCGGCTCATTGCTCTCACACCCATTTGGGCTGGTTTTGAGTTCATTATTTGCCCTGGGTTGGCTGGAATCGTTCTGGGATAACACAGCTGACAAAATGGCTGAAAGTCCTTCCCGTGCGAAAAAACAATGGTGGTACACGATACTCTCCGCACTGGCGCTTGGGGTCTTGATCCTCACCCGTCCAATGACTGCCCTGGCAGTGGCGGTACCATTTGGTATTCATGGGCTGTATTTGCTGATCCGCAGCGATGCCCGAACGCGCTTGCGTCTGTTATTCTTCGGCCTGATGGCTATCTTCTTCGTTGGTTTATACTTCTTATGGCAATATTCCCTGACGGGTGACGCCTTGCTCAATCCATATACCTTATGGTGGCCATATGACAGGGTGGGTTTCGGACCCGGTCATGGTCGTGGAACCGTTGGTCACACGTTGGACCTGGCGTGGATTAACACCCGCCACAGCTTGAATGCAGGCAGCTATGACTTATTTGGATGGGGAAGCTACTCATGGGTCTTCCTGCCATTTGGATTATGGGCAGCAAGACGTAACCACAAGGGTTTACTTCTCGGTAGTGTCCTCGTTAGCTTAGTGCTCGTTTACATGACGTATTGGATCGGGGCTACCCTTTTTGGACCACGTTATTATTATGAAGGATTATTCAGCCTGACGTTATTCAGTGCTGCAGGTATCGCCTGGTTGGCAGGCTGGCCGGCAAGAACTGGGGGAAACCTTTGTGCGTTACACAGGTTGGCGTAAATTGCGCCCACTCCTGGTCACTTTACTACTCGGTGTACTGGTGGGAATTAACCTGATGCTTTTATCTGCCTATCCGGCTTGGCGGGATGTATGGCCTATACAACATTGAACTGGCTGACCAGAAGCCTTTCCTGACGCCAGCATCCCAATCCCTTACCCCCGCCCTGGTCATCGTACATTCAGCACGATGGATGGAATATGGTGCTTTGCTGGACCTTGAGGACCCTGAGCTCACCACCCCCTTCATCTTTGCCTGGAGTATCAGCACTTCAACTGATTCCATGCTTGCAAACGACTTTCCGAACCGCACGGTTTATCACTATTATCCCGAGCAACCATTTCAGCTTTATCAGGTAGCCTCTAGCTATACCTTAATAAATTATGGGTATGGGGTTGTTGTGGCTTGTCGGGCGTAGCTGGAGGCTTCCGGCGTGATTGTAGGCGTCGGGGTCTCCAAAACCTGGGTGTAGCTGGAGTTACTGACCCTTGAGCACACTGATCGGCTGCATACACCGCAGTTGGCTCAACCTGTGGGCTCGCCAGTAAGGTCATATACGTATCGTATTGGGTTTGGGCATCGCACCACTGACCACTGGCGGCAAACCAATCGCCATAACCAAGCAAGGCATCCATATAACGGTTGGAAGCTGTCCAGCCCGAGGAATCACTCAGATTCGGAGCCGCACTGGCCAACTGTGAAAAATAATAAACTGCCTGCGCCCAGTCCACATCCCAAAAGCTGGCACCGCGAATATATAAATCTGCCCAGTCGCGCCAGTTACGTGCTTCTGCATCCAAAGGACCAAATCGCTCAGCCAGGGTCAGGTCGTAGTTACCACCTTCCAGGTCATGCAATTGGGCAATCTTATCAATCCCCCGGTTGCGAAGCGCCACAAACAGCATACCATCCACTTTCACCGCCATAAAATCCGGATAATTCTTCCGTAATAACAGCAGTGTATCGATGGTACTGGTCCAGTCACGCGCAATGAGCAGGTTCTGGGCCTGGGTGAATAGCTCATCCCTGCCACGATAATCAGGTGTAGGGGTCAGGGTGGGGGTTGGGGCAATGGTGGGGGTGGCAGTGATGCGTTGTTGGGTCAGAACAAATGCCAGCTGATCAGCGGCATTCGGATAATTCGGATCGATCTGGATGATGTATTCGAGCCGCTGGCGAGCACGATCATAATTTCCTAGGGCAATATCCTGTTGTGCCAAGATGTATTGGTTGGCTGCCTCACCAGCTACCAGGGTCGACTCGTAGCGGGTGCGCTGATCGATGGCTGAGTTATATCCAGCATAAGCACTCCCAGCAGCAATCAATGCCAGTAGCAGCACACCCAGAAACGCCCACAATATCCACCTGCGCCTGCCTTTGGGGGCATCTGGAGGCGGCTCTGGGATATCGGGAGGTAAGATCAAGCCCTCATCATGGAATCATCGCAGGTTGGGTATCGCCGAGCGATTGCTCTTCGGTGAAGCCAGGTTGTGATACATACTTTGGAAGGATCAACCGTTTCGCCTTCCACTGTATGCTTCTCTGAGGCAACAACCATAGGTTGAGTAATACCTACCTCTGATCCTTGATCAGCTGAAGTGTCGCTAATGTACACCACTGCTTGTCTCTTAGGTCTTTTCGAAGTCGGACTGGTTTCGTCTAATTTGGGAGATTCCATTCCGCCTATTATACCTCAGCGAAAATACCACCCACAATTGGAGGGTAGTTCACAATATTCCCTATGGCGCTTACCTGTCTTCATGCCGGAGGACCCAGGAGCTCGGCTAATTTACCCACCTGCGAGGCATGTACCAGGGCAATGATCTCATCCACCGGGGCAAGCTCGGTATTTCCCATTGGGTACGATCAGCTGGCCCTTGCGGATGACAGCCACAAAGACACATTGTGGGGGCAGATCAATATCCCGCAGCATCTTACCGACCACAACTGCCTTTGGATGCACCTTCTCTTCAACGATCGAATATTCACCTTTGCGCAATTTCAGCAGGGTCATCATATCCCCAAGCGACATTTCCTCGGCGATCAATTTTGCCAGGATGTCAGATTGGCACAGGGCCACATCCACACCCATCTCGGGGGTGAACAGCCAGATATTCTTGGGATTATTGACCCGCGCGATGATACGTGGTACACCAAACTCAAAGCGAGCAAGGGTGGTAATCACCAGGTTATCCTCATCTTCACCTGTCACTGCCGCCAACACTTGGGCTTGCTCGATCCCAGCACTTTCCAGCACACTGGGGGAGCTGCCATCTCCGGAGACGATGACCTCATCGGGTAATTCCTCTCTAAGTCGTTCCAGTACCGCCGGACGATCCTCGATCAGCTTAACGTGATGCCCACCACTGAACAACTGGGTAGCAAGCTGTGAGCCAGTCTTACCACCACCGACAATAATGACAAACATCCTAGCCTCCTTCCGATAATCCTAACAAGGTTTTAAAGCGTTCCAATGCCGATGCCAGGATAACCACATGGATAACATCGCCTTCCTTGAACTGGCTGCCCAGAGTAGGAATGAATGCAGCTCCCTGTCGGGTAATGGCGACAACGTGGATCTCGCTGGAAACCGTCAGGTCTTTCACCATCCGTCCAACCAGGTGGGATGGTATTTCGATATTGACCAGGCTCACTTCTCCGCTGCCAAAGCTGATGATAGGGTCCAATTCAGCTGAGGTGAGCAGCTCGCGGATACGCTCGGCACCCCAGGTGGTCGAGGAGATGGTTAACATCCCCAGGCGGCGATAAATTTCCGCCCGTTGTGGGTCAAACAAGCGTGCCACCACACGGGGTACATGGAAAATGTTGTGCGCAATCCGCGCCGCGATGATATTGGCGTTATCCGATGAGCTGGCAGCCGCGAAAGCATCCGCCTGTTCGATCCCTGCCTTGATCAACACATCCCGGTCGAATCCCACTCCAGCAATCCTTTGCCCTTTAAAATTAGGTCCCAGGCGTGCCAGAGCCCTGGCATCGTAATCGATCACCACCACCTGGTGACCTTCGTCGACAAGCAAACGGGCAAGCTGCTCCCCGACACGACCACATCCGATAATAATTACTTTCATGTTTCCTCCTTGCTCACAGAACTATTAATCACTTGTTGTAAAAAACGTTCACGCCAGCGGAAGAACCACTTACGGATCCAATCCAGACTGTAAATAACCAACGGGAATAAGATTAACCCAATCCAGAGTGGGGGTGGTATGGCGATATGGTCAAATAAATTAGCCAGTGGGGGAAGATAAATCAAGCCCAGCAGGATGACCAGCTCAATAGCAATCCCACGTAACAGAGTAGGATTGCTCAGCCAACCCAGGAAACGCCCACGATTACGCTCAGTGCGGCAGGCAAAGGCATTGCCCACTTGAGCCATAACCACCCCGGCATAATAGACGGTAACTGCCAGGTTATGCTGGTTTGAGTGGGGGAGATAGGAAAAAATCATCGTATGCATGGATTGAAAGAAAGGTATATCCACCCAATTATTGATGAAGTAGAATGCCAGGAAAGCACAGTACAGCTTCGATCAATCCCAACCATAGGAAGGCACGCCGTAGCAGGCTGCCATCCACCAAGGGTTGAGTCTTACGGCGGGGTGGGCGCTGCATCACATCCGGCTCCGGGTTCTCACTCCCCAATGCCAGGGCCGGGAAAAGGTCTGTCCCCAGGTCAATTGCCAGGATTTGTTTGACTCCCAAGGCAAGCGGCATCACCTGCGGGGTTAGCAGGGCAGTCAGGATGAATGGTAAAATCTCGGGCACATTGCTGGAAAAGATATAGGTGGTGAATTTACGCAGATTATCGTAAACCGTTCGCCCCTCTTCGATGGCACGTGCGATGGTGGAAAAGTTATCGTTGGTGAGGATGACATCAGCTGCTTCTTTGGCTACATCGGTCCCAACCAGACCCATCGCCACACCCACGTCCGCTTTGCGTAGCGCTGGTGCATCATTGACCCCATCCCCGGTCACCGCGACCACATCACCCTGAGCCTGGAAGGCAGCCACCAGGCGCAATTTATGTTCCGGAGCCATGCGGGCAAAGATCACTTCTTTTTCCAGCATTCCCTGCAGCTCAATATCGTTAAGCTGTTCCAGTTCTGCGCCTGTCAGGATCAACGGGTTCGGTGTCGTGAGCATACCGATACGGCGGGCGAATGATTCTGCCGTCAATCCATAGTCACCGGTGATCATCACCATGCGCACGCCGGCTTTCCGGCACGTGCTGACTGCCTCCGTCACTTCCGGGCGGGGTGGATCCATCATGGCAGTTAATCCCAGGAAGATCAGATTCACCTCAACCCTCTCCGCTGAATAACTGCCCACCCGTTGAGGTAGGTCATGATATGCCAGTGCCAGCACACGCAGGGCATTGCGGGCATAATCGTCATTGGCAGATAAGATCCGGCGGCGCCAGCTATCATCCAATGGAATCACTTCACCATGCATGCGAATATGCGTGCAGAGCTGCAGCACTTCACGTGGGGCACCTTTGACAAAGGCAACTTGCTGCCCAGCAGAAATTTCAGGGAATAAGTCATCCTGCCGGTTTACCTGGTGGATGGTGCTCATTCGTTTACGCCGGGCATCAAAGGGGATTTCGTGGATGCGTGGCAGGGTTTTCGTTAAGCGTCTCTTCCGCTAAACCACTTTTTAATGCCACCACGCGCAGGGCAGCTTCAGTTTGGTCTCCCAAGACCGTCCAATGGGGATGGTCAGGTGTTGGTGGGTTGAGGCGAGAGTTATTACACAGCATGGCAGCAGTGAGCAAGGCATGTAAATCATTTTCCGCCGCCTCACTTCCCGGGCTGGGTACGAATTCGCCTTCCGGCTCATAGCCTGTACCGGTGACGACCAATGGCTTACCACCCACCCACACCTGGCGGACGGTCATCTGGTTTTGGGTCAGGGTGCCGCTCTTATCGGTGCAGATGACTGAGACGTGTTCCAATGTTTCCAGGATGGAAAGCTTCTTGACCAGCACACCCTTCTGTGCCAGGCGCTGTACCGCAACTGCCAGGGAAAGGGTGACCGTAGCAGGCAGACCTTCGGGGATTGCAGCTACAATGATCCCTAAGGCCAGCAGGAAGGCTTCATTAATACCCAGATTGACATCCACAATACCCACCGCAAAAACAATCGCCCCCAACCCCAGGGCAATTAATGAGATGGTGCGTGTCAGGCGCGACATCTCCTGCTGCAAGCGGCTGGGTTCCTCACGCACAGCCTGGGTGAGGCGAACGATGCGCCCAAACTGGGTGAGCATCCCGGTGGCATAGACAACCGCCCGACCCGTCCCCGAGACCACCGAAGTGCCGGCAAAGACCAGGTTGGGGCGCTCCACCTCACTGATCCCATCGCGCAGCGAGGCATCGGCTGTTTTACGCGCCGGCACCGCCTCGCCTGTGAGCACGGCGTTGTTGACCCGCAGACCATATTCTTCAACCACCCGCGCATCCGCAGGGATATTATCCCCTTCAGCCAGGACGAGCAGGTCACCTGCGACCAGATCGCTGGCTGCCACTTTGACCTCCATTCCATCGCGGATCACCCGGGCAAAGCTTGGCAGCAGGTGCTGGAGGGCAGCAGTCGCTTGTTCGGCGCGATACTCCCGCCAGTAGGAGAAAGCTCCATTCACCAACACCACGATCCAGATGATGACCCCCAGGGTGGGCTCGCGCAACCATAAAGCAATCCCACCTGCCACCCACAGCAGTAGTGCCATGGGATGGGTGGTAAAACCTAGAAGTTTTCGCCAGGCGGGTTCACGCGGTGGTTCAGTCAAGCTGGTTGCTGCCATAAAGCGACTGCCGCGCTTCCACCTCACTGCTGTCAATCCATTGGGTGAGGTCTCCAAAGAGGTGAAATACTTCGGATACTGGCAGAGCGTAGATTGGATCAGAAACCATAAAAAATCGCTATGCGTTATTGAACGCATAGCGATTTTATCATAACGGGTTGATTTGCTTTGTTTGTGTGGTCACCCTGGGTCAGGCAGGTGACTTTCATGCACCGGGGCAGTTTCCTTGGGCTTACCCCCCAGACGTGGCGGTTCTTTCTTCTCCAGATATTGCGCCAGGAAAGAAGGAGCTTCCGGATGGTCAGAATGCAAGGCATGGTCATAGTCACCTGCTGGGATAGGTGGATCGTATCGCACCGGTCGACGCACGCCAAGCAATTCAAAGAAATGGGTGATGGCCATAAGCACAGTATAGCGATATTCCTGCATCTTCAAGGACTGCCATTCGACGATGGAAGCCATCGAACCTTGCACGCGGGCTTTCTCGCGCACGATGCGGTGGATTTGCTTTGGTGTGCGAACACCTATCGGAGAAATCAGCAAGGCATTGGCTGCCAGGATCAACAAGCTGAATGAGATCAATACAACCCAGCCACCTTCCTGCCATTTTCCAACAATCTGACCGATGAAGACAATCCCTGATAAAACTCCAGCAAACCCAGCTCCCAAGCTGCCCCATTTGCGAACACGTCCGGTGAAATTTTGGAGGATATGCTTGCGGATCGAGAAGCCCATGACCATGATGGGCATGAACACACCCACACCGTAATATGGGATTGCCGCTGAGGTATTACCCTTGACGATGAACATGATAATCATCGTTAATGATATAGCTGATGGTCACAGAACGGGTAAAGGTACCCCTTCGGTCACGATAAACAATGATCTCAGGTATTTCACCGATGGAAACATCGCGCCACTCGGTGGCTTGCAAATCCTGAAAGGCGGTCATGGAAGCTGCGGTCAATAACAACACTGCCAGGATTTGGTATGCCCAGAAGAGAATCATCCCACCAGGGACTTGTGAAAAACCGATATATGCCAGATTACCAACCAATGTACGACCAAGTGTTCCATCAAAAACATCGAAGCGGATGGAAAACGCTGATAACAGTAATGTGGTGATCCCACCATAGAACAGGAACGAAGTCTGGACTATTCGTCCGATACCCGACTTTCCACTATAGAATTCCCATACCTTCTTCCAACGCGGTAAGCGCTTCTTGCCCCAGGCAATAATCCCGGCATCCTCGTTCTTCACAAACTGGATGCCATTCGACATGGCTTCCAAACCAGTCAGCGCTACCAACCCCTTCATCGATGCAGTTAGCAAGTGATAAAGTGCCTGACCTATTGTCACTGGTTTAGGAGATTCTGTGATTGGTACAGCTGGCACACCATTGAAATGAGCCATGAATAACCCAGTTGCCATGGTAATGGTCAGCATGATAAAGATACCCAATAAGGTGAATACCATCCTTCCGGATTCTCCTCGTCCACGGATGGTCAGAAACCAATTCACGGTCACCAGAACTGCGCCGATAAGGAAATGCCAAATCCAGGGTATTCCTGTGGCGTCGCGCAGGGATAGCGCCTGGTCAACCCCAGATAAGGTGGATACGACGATGGTGAAAATATAATCCTGGATCAGAACGACGGCTACGATCAGGCTGATTCCCGCCGACAAATAGCGCATCGATGCAGTATAAGATCCACCGCCTTCATTAAAAATCCCCAGCGAATACATGTATAGGAAACCAAAGACTGCATTAGCTAAGGCAATGACAGCTACCGCAATAAAACCCCATTTCTGCAGCCCATATGGGTGAAGTGCACTCATCATCTCGCCTGTGGCATAGTAGAACGAGGTGAAATAATCCACCCCAAAGAGTGCAATCGCTGCCAGGAGACCAATCTGCCCGGCACCATGGACATGCGCATCCTCAGCCCGCTCGCGTGGCGCTGCACGGTATACCAAATATACAATCACAATCAATAAACCAATTGAAAACAACATTTTCTTACCTCAAAAAAATTTGTTCCAGTATCCCCAGCTCTGCCAGCAGATGCCTGCGCGTAGACTGGCTCAAGCGTGTATCTTGAGCAACCTTTGCTCCCTGCGCACGGACTGCTAACACCACAAATGCCGGCACAAACATCACCCGACCTGCCGGGATCACATCAAAGTTATAACTCTTCCATCCCCAGTGTCTGGTCATTGAAATACGGCAAGCTCAAACTCAACCCACGATCCAGATCATGTGACTGTGCACGCTGTTGTATGGTCTGGATGATCTCCTCCACCTGATAACGCGCCAGGGCTCGCCCCTGGTTCACCAGCTGTCCCAGGATTCCATAACGCTTTTGCTGGTATTCCTCATCCGCCACCATGTAAGGTGCCAACCCAACCGCGGCATGCAATACCGATAAATAACGTTGCATCGAGGCAATATCCGCCTCGGCTTCATTCATACTCCCAACCAGTAAATGTAATTCATCATCAAACGCCACCCATTGCGGCAGGTAAAACTGCCGCGCAGTCTCCACATAAGGCACCAGCAATTCCCCTCGTGCCAGCTCACCTCGATCCTCCTGGGCACCAATTGCATCTGTCGTCGCCATGAACGCAGATCCCTGGCATAGGCTCGCTGTGCACCGGGATGCTGGGGATCTCATCCCCCTCCTCAGCAGCATATTGCACACTCTTCCCTGATGGCAGCATGTTGTGCACCATATGCATGACCACCGCATAACGTAGGAGGATAGCACTGGTAGATACAGCCCTGTTCGTGGAATGCTCCAGCTCTAATAATCGCGATCGTAGAACCGTGCGCAGGTCGGTACGAATCAGACGATCCATCAAGCCACCGATCACGTATTCGCGGGATTCTGGAGGTACCAGCATCGTTTTGCCGTCCACTTCCTGATTTTGCAAGGCTACCCGGTCGGGCAGGCTAAACCGTACTTGTAGTAAACCATTCACAACAGCCTCAGCCAGTGAGGCTGCATTAGTCTCCAGAAAACGCTGCACCAGCGGCGGTTGCACCTGGAGCAGCTCCTGATGACCCAAGATATTCCTGCCGAAACTGGCTCACAGCACCGTCAGGAATACTTAGAGTGATATTGGTTGTAATAAGAGTTTGCTCATCCATAGATTCCTCTAGGTTTTTATGTCATGTCAGTTAGATTTCCAAAATTACATTGTATCGAGTCAGAATAAAACAGAGACAAAATTTTCAGGCAAATGCATTAAAAAAGAATAAAGACCTCCCAGTCGATGGAAGGTCTTTGATTCACACATAGAGCAAATTTTAGGGTAATTTTGAAGGATCGTCTCCCGGGGCGGTTTCCTTTGGTTTGCCACCTGCCTTAGGCTTTTCTTCCTTTTCCAGGTATTGTGCCAACAATGAAGGCGCTTCAGGGTGATCGGAGTGGACAGCCTCATCATAGGTCCCTGCTTGGATAGGAGGTTCAAAGCGTACAGGTCTGCGTACACCTAAAACCTCGAAGAAACGGGTAATGAATACCAGCAACGCGTAACGATACTCCTGCATCTTCAAGGATTGCCATTCGACAATCGATCCCATTGAACCCTGAACACGGGCTTTCTCGCGCACGATGCGGTGAATTTGCTTAACGTCTCGATAACCAATAGGAGATATTAGCAACCCATTCGCAGTCAGCACAAGCACGCTAAATGAAATGAGCACCACCCAACCACCCTCCGTCCATTTGCCCACGATCTGACCGATAAAAACAAGCCCGGCTAAAATTGCCGCGAACCCGGCTCCCAGACTGCCCCATCTACGTACCCTGCCAGTAAATTTCGCCAAAATATGCTGGCGAATTGCCAACCCCATGACCATGATGGGCATGAACACACCAATACCATAATAAGGAACAGCTGCTGACTGTTTGGCGCGCAAAATCAACATGATTAGCAACGAAATGATATATCCGGCAGTCACCGAGCGTGTGAACGTCCCGGCTGGATTGCGATAAACAACGACTTCGGGGATTTCACCAATGGCGACATCTCGCCAGGCCGTTGCTTGCAAGTCTTGGAATGCAGTCATCGAGGCAGCAGTTAACAGGGCTACTGCAAGGATTTGATACGCCCAGAACAGTATAACCCCACCCGGGAGCTGGCCGAATCCGATGAAAGCCAAGTTTCCAACCAGAGTACGCCCCATCGTACCGTCAAAGGCATCGAAGCGTATGGCAAATGAAGCCAGCAGGAGGGTGGAAATCCCACCATAGAACAAGAATGAGGTCTGGACAATCCGCCCGATGCCCGACTTTCCGCTATAGAATTCCCACAGCCCTTTTAGACGTGGCAAGCGGCGCTTCCCCCACTTGACAATCCCGGCATCCTCGTTCTTGACGAATTGGATGCCATTGGACATGGCTTCCAGACCGCTCAACGCCACTAACCCTTTCATCGAGGCAGTCAACATGTGGTAAAGCGCCTGGCCTATTGGAACAGCTTGAGGTTGTTCGAGCATGGGTAAGGCTGGTACTCCCGCTGCGCTGGCTTTGAATAACCCGATAGCCATTGCGATGGTGAGCATAATAAAAATGAATAGCATGATGAAAACCACGCGTGCCGATTCACCTCGCCCGCGGATCGTCAGGTAATAATTGACCGATACCAAGATTGCAGCTATAAGAAAGTGCCAAAACCATGGTATTCCGGTGGCATTGCGCAGGGACAGCGCCTGGTCAACCCCAGACAAAGTGGATACCACGATCGTAAAAATATAATCCTGGATGAGTACAACTGCTACGATCAGGCTCAGAGCAGGGGTAAGGTAACGCATGGAAGCAGTATAAGACCCACCACCCTCGTTGAAGATGCCCAACGAATACATGTATAAGAATCCGAAGACGGCATTCGCGAAGGCGATGAAAGCTACTGCGATATAGCCGATATTTCTGTAATCCGTAAGGATGCAATGAGCTCATCATCTCGCCCGTGGCATAAAAGAACGACGTGAAATAATCCACACCGAAAAGTGCCACCGCTGCCAATAAACCTATCTGCCCGGCGCCATGCACATGAGCGTCTTCCTGTCGCTCACGGGGCGAGGCTCGGTAGGCTAAGTAAGCTACAACTATTAAAAGACCAATCGAGAATAACATATCTGTTACCGATCTGTATTAATCATTATGATCTGGAAAAGGCTTGTTCAAGGGTACGCAACTCCGTTAACAAATGCTTACGAGTGGATTGGCTCAGTCGTGTATCCTGTGCAATCTTTGCTTCCTGCTCACGCGCCGCCCGCACCACGAAAGCAGGTACGAACATGATCCTCCCGGCTGGGATCACTTCAAAGCTGTAGTTCTCCATCGCCAGCGTTTGGTCATTGAAGTACGGCAGGCTCAGGCTCAATCCGCGGTTTAAGTCATGCGATGCTGCCCGCCGTTGGATCGTCCGGATGATCTCCTCCACTTCATAACGTGCCAGGGCCCGTCCCTGGTTTACCAGCTGACCCAAAATCCCGTAACGCTTGCGTTGGTATTCTTCATCCGCCACCATATAAGGTGCCAGCCCTACTGCAGCATGCAACACCGACAAATATCGCTGCATGGAAGCAATATCCGCTTCCGCTTCATTCACACTTCCCACCACTAAACGTCCTTTATCATCAAATGCAACCCATTGCGGCAGGTAGAACCGCCGTGCTGCCTCCACGTAAGGCACCAGCAGCTCACCTCGCCCTGCCTCGCCTCGAGTCCTCTTCCATCACAACTGCATCGGTCGCCGCGGTGATGGCTGACTCGGGTTCCAAGTCGCTTTGTACGGGCATGCTGGGGATTTCTTCGCCTTCCGCCACCGTGTACTGCACCGTCCTCCCCGCTGGTAGCATATTGTGCACCAGGTGCCTGACCACTGCATGCCGTAACAGACCTGCACTCACCGAGACCGACCGGTTCGTGGATTGTTCCAGCTCACCCAAGCGTAATCGTAGTGCAGTACGCAGGTCGGTGCGCGTCAGCCGATCCATCAAACCACCCGTCATCTGCTCGCGTGACTCACTCGGCACGCTCGCAGCTTTGGCATCCACCTCTTGCTTTTGCAGCACCACCCGATCAGGCAGGGTGAAGCGTACTTGCGGTAAACCCTGGATGACTGCCTCTGCCAGCGAAGAGGCCTGCGTTTCGAGGAAGCGCTGTACCAAGGGTGGCTGCACCTGGAGCAGCTCCTGGTAACCAAGATATTCCTGCCGTAATTGGCTTACTGCGCTGTCCGCTAGCCCCGGGTACGGGTCCGATAATTTCGTGGATCGAGATTTATCTGCCATTCTTTCTCCCAAACTAGCCAATTGTACTCTACTCTATATTTCAGCGATATATTCAAAAACCATAGGATTTAATCATCCACCAAAAAGCGGTACCCAATACCCGGCTCGTTCCGAATGATACACGGATGGTCGGGGTCCTCTTCCAATTTCTTCCGTAGTTGCCGGATATAAACCCGCAGATACTCCACCCGGTCAGCTTCCGCCGGATCCCACACATGCGACAGGATCGATTGGTTCGTCAGCACTCGACCAGCATTGGCTGCCAGGTAAGCCAGCAGCTTGAACTCTGTGGCAGTCAGTCTTGACCTCTTCACCATCGCGGGTAACGATATGCAGTGCCAGGTCAATCACTACCGGCCCTGCAGTGATGATCTGGCTTTTCTGGCTGCCAAGGGTCTGTGCGGAGTGGCGCAGTGCCACCCGGATGCGGGCGAGTAGCTCCTCAATGCCAAATGGCTTGGTTAGGTAGTCATCTGCTCCTTTATCCAGAGCGTTGACTTTATCCCGCTCGCTTTCACGTACCGAAAGGATGATGATTGGCACCTGGGTCCATTCACGCAGGCGCGCACATACCTCGACCCCATCCATGTCTGGCAGGCTCAGGTCCAGGATGATCAGATCGGGGGGTTGAGCAGCCGCCAGTGCCAATCCTTCCTCACCCCGGCTGGCAACGCTCACCTTGAACTGTTTGGCAGTCAGGATGGTGCGCAATGCCCGCAAGATCTGCGCTTCGTCATCGATCACCAGAATATGAGGCTGGGTGCTCATTCGTCAACCATCTCCTGCCCTGCTTCCAGAGGGAAACCCTCCCAGGATAAAGGCAATGTGAAATTAAAGGCAAAGCCTGTTTCAGGTTTTCCGCCCAGATATGCCCACCATGTGCTTCGATAATCCCTTTACAGATACTTAACCCCAGCCCTGCGCCGGTGACACGATCAGCGGCAGTCACCCGGTAGAACTTATCGAAGATGCGTTCAAGATTTCTTCAGCAACATGCGGACCCTGATTGCTCACCGTCACCTCTAAGCTGATTTCCGTTCACTGGATGAGCATGAATGGCGATCGTCGTGCCTTCAGGTGAATATTTGGTGCTGTTACTGATCAGGTTAATAAATACCTGCTCAATTTGGAAATAATCCACCGGTACCAGTGGCAAATCTGCCGAAACGTCCACTTCCAGAAGGTGTTTTTCGGTTTGCTGTGCAGGTCCGCTCAAGGGCACTGGAAACGATCTCTGCCAGTGAATTCCAGCTACGTTCCGGTTTCAATGCACCGGCTTCGATACGCGACATATTGAGTAAATTACCCACCAGCTGGTTCAGGTGATCGGTTTCCTCTTCCACAGCCGCCAATAAGTCAGCACGAGCTTCGGTGTCCCATTCCACCGTCCCGCTGCGCAAGCTGGTTACCGCAGCTTTGATAGTCGCCAAGGGTGTCCGTAGCTCATGCGAGACGGAAGATAACAAGGAAGATTTAAACCGGTCGCTTTCCTCCAGCAGCCGCGCCCTTGAAGCAGCCTGCGATAGGCGCACACGCTCCAATGCCAATACTCCCTGGCTGGCGAAGGTGTGCAGCAGGCGTTCCTCCGCCAGGCTGAGCGTGGATGTCTCACGCCAAACCTTGATCTCGCCCAGAAAGCCACGCGTGGACTGCAATGGAGCTAGAAAGGTGGGGGTTTCTTCCGAACTGCTGGTCCGGTTGGGAGCGATCCTCCATCCTGACGTGATGTGCGGGTATATTTCCCTGCGCTTCCACCAGGACGTCCACCCGCCCGGCACGCAAGGCAATCAACGTCTGCTCTGCCAGGGTAGAGACGATTTCCTGCTCATCCTGTAAACCCGCCAGATGCATGATCAGCTCATACAGGTGAATGGCTTCATGCTCGCGGGCAGTGGGACGCTGCAAGGCTTTTGCTCACCCTACCAACCAATTGCCCGATGGTGATCGAAACACCCAAAAAGACGATCAATACCAACAAGTCTTGCGTGCGGTGTACGAGCAATGTATAGTAGGGTGGCACGAAAAAATAATTCAATGCCAGAAAAGATGCCAGCGCCACCAGAGCGCCGGGCCCCAATCCCCATAACACCGAGCTCAGCACAACCGGTAATAGATAGAGCAGCGATAGGATGGTATGGTCCTGCCCACCCGCTGAACGGAAAGGAAGGAAAATCAGGGTGAACACTGCCGTCACCAGGATGGCAAGCAGGTATTCCAACCCACGGAATGCCCTGAACCTCCGAAGGGATTCAGACGCATCATCAAGGTAATTATAACTTCAGGGGAGAAATCTTACTCCAGAATTACTCCCGAGGGTGATGAGGCGATCAAGTCCTCAACCGGGTAAACTGCAATTGGCTCAATAGAATACAACGGATAAGGGTATAATTTCA
The DNA here is from genome assembly GCA_963828845.1 of uncultured Chloroflexia bacterium. Lineage (GTDB taxonomy): Bacteria > Chloroflexota > Anaerolineae > Anaerolineales > UBA4823 > FEB-25. Next base: position 18,609 of record CAWHGE010000002.1, on the reverse strand, counting down.
AGGATGACAGACTTCCACTTCTACCACCTCATTGAAGTTCGTTATGGTGATCTCGACCCGCAAGGGCACGTCAACAACGCTAAATTCCTGACCTATATGGAACAAGGACGCGTTTTTTACCTAAAACAACTTAAATTATGGGAAGGCGGCTCGTTTCTGAATCTTGGAATTATCCTGGCGGATGTCCAACTAACCTTTCGAAAGGCAATCCAATTTGGCGACCCCGTCCGGGTGGGCGTGCGTATCTCCCGCATCGGCAATAAGAGCATGACTTCAGAATATCGCATTGAGGATGCGCGGGATGAAAGTGAATTTGCCACAGGGTCAAGCGTGCTGGTGGCATATGATTACCGCAACAACCGCTCTGTACCCATCCCTGAGGAGTGGCGCAAGGCAATCCTGCAGTTCGAGGGACTGTCAGAATAAGTTCATCAGGATATTCTTCCAGTCATAATCCGAGTGGGATAAAGGGGATGACATATTCGCCCTGCTTTGGATGACATCTCAGCTCATGGAGTAGATACATGGCACTTCCAAGGATTGATACTGAATTCCTGTTGATCTTTCTCTCCGGGTTGCTAAATACTCCCAGCCCAACCGGCCTTGCTGAACCAGCGATTGCTTTCACCGAACAGGCGCTCATGGCTTTCCCTGAGCTAACCCTGCAGCGCACACGCAAAGGTGCCCTGGTTGCCACCTGGCGCGGGTGAAAAATCGATACGCCGCGGGCTCTGACCGCCCACGCCGACACACTGGGTGCCATGGTCAAGGAGATCAAATCCAACGGTCGCCTGATGATGACCAAAATTGGTGGTTATGCCTGGAATACGGTCGAAGGGGAAGGCTGTACGGTCTTGCCAGCCAGGGCGAGCCGGTGCGTGGTTCCATCCTGTTTGAAATGGCATCCGGGCACGTCTCATGGTACCAAGGTGAATGAAACCAAGCGTGAAGATGACAATATGGAAGTGCGCCTGGATGCTCGCACCACTTCTCAGGAGGAGACCGAAGCGCTGGGCATTCGGGTGGGCGATTTTATCGCCTTCGACCCACGCGTGGAAATCACCAATGGTTTTGTGCGCTCGCGTCATCTGGATGATAAAGCCTGTGTGGCCTGCCTGGTGGCAGCCGTCAAGGCACTGCACGATGCTGGTTTGAAACCCGCCCAGACGTCCTATCTGCACATCAGCAATTATGAAGAAGTGGGGCATGGAGCTGCTGCAGGCATTCCTGCCGAAGTGACCGAGCTGCTTAGTGTGGATATGGCTGCTGTAGGTGAAGGGCAGACTTCCGACGAGTTCCATGCCACCCTGTGTGTGAAAGATTCCGGTGGACCTTACCACCATGGGTTGAGCCAGAAGTTGCGCCAGCTGGCAGACGAGCACGGCATCCCCTACAAGGTGGATATCTATCCCTACTATGGCTCGGATGGCGAGGCCTTCTGGAGGGCTGGCGGTGATGTGGCTGTAGCGCTCATCGGTCCGGGAGTGGATGCCTCGCACAATTACGAGCGCACCCACCTCGAAGCCCTGGTGGCAACGACCCAGTGGGTGATGGCATATCTGTTGAGTTGAGTCATGCTATCATCGATGCCACTCTTCCTCCTGTTTCCCTTATCCGCTATTCCCGTCCATCGCTCGTGCGGCTGAGAACATGGGCTTCAACGCCCTGTGGTCAACCGAAACCATGCACGACCCCTTCCTGCCCGGGGCACTGATCGCTGAACATACCCACAAACTGTGCTTCGGCACGGCAGTTGCCATTGCCTTTGCCCGCAGCCCGGCAACACTGGCTTACACTGCCTGGGACCTGGCACAGGCCTCAGGCGGTCGTTTCATCCTTGGGTTGGGGACGCAGGTAAAAGCGCATATCGAGCGGCGTTTCGGCATGCCCTGGCCTGAATCGGTGGTGGGCAAGCTGCGTGAGCAGATCGATGCAGTGCGCGCCTTCTGGAATACCTGGCAGACCAACCAGCCACTCAACTACCGCAGCGAGCACTACAAGCTGAACCTGATGTCACCCTTCTTCAACCCCGGTCCAATCAAATATCCGGATATTCCCATCTACATCGCCGGGGTCAATACCGGGCTTGGCCAGGCTGGCTGGCGAGACAGCGCAAGGCTTTCATGCCCATCCCTTCCACACCCCACGCTATCTGCGGGAGGTGATCCTGCCTGCCATCGAGCAAGGCGCTGCCAAAGCTGGACGCACACAGAGCTGAGATATAAAGTTTCCACCTCGGCATTCGTGGTGACCTCACCAGAAGAAGAGTACTTTGTCCGTGCCCAGATCGCCTTCTATGCCTCCACGCCTTCCTACCGGCCGGTGATGGAGCTGCATGGTTGGGAAGAGACCGCCAGGCAGCTCTCTGCCCTGGCCGCTCGTGGAGCCTGGGCAGATATGGCAGGGTTGATCAGCGATGATATCCTGCGCGAGTGTGCGGTCATCAGCTCCGCCAGGCGACTTGCCCGCTGCTCTCCTCGAACGCTACCAGGGTCTGGTGGATCGACTTGGGGTTATACATCCCATTCGTGCCGGGTGAGCGGGATGAGTTTTGGAAAAATCTTGCTGCAGGGCGTATAATCTTTGAGTAAATGGAAGACGAAACTCATTATGCCAATCTGCGCAATCGCATGGTCAACGAGCAGATCATCTCGCGTGGCGTCCATGATGAGCGCCTATTGGATGCACTTGCGCAGTGTGCCGCGTCATTTGTTTGTCCCTGAGGAATATGCCCACATCGCCTACTCGGATGGCCCATTACCTATCGGGCATGGTCAAACCATCTCCCAACCATACATTGTAGCTTTGATGACCGAGCTCTTGGAGCTGGAGGGGGAGGAAAACGTGCTGGAGGTAGGGCACAGGCTCAGGCTACCAGGCAGCTTTGTTGGCATTTCTGGCCCGGCAGGTACACACCATCGAACGGCATGAGGAGCTGGCAGAAAAAGCTGAAAAGGTGTTGCAAGGTTTGGGTTTGACCAATGTACTGGTGCATGTGGGTGATGGGTCCTTGGGCTTGCCCAAATATGCTCCTTACCAGGCAATTATGATCACTGCCGCTGCGCCGCGCGTCCCGCAGCCCTTGTTCGACCAGCTCGTTGATGGTGGGCGTCTGGTGCTGCCTGAAGGTGGGGCTGGTGGACAGATGTTGAACCGCTGGCGTAAGCAAGGCGGCGAGTACGAGCAGGAGCATATCGCCCCGGTGGCATTCGTGCCGTTACGTGGTCAGCATGGTTGGAAGGAAGATAATTGGGGGTTTTATTAAACCGATCATAACTACCCTAACAATTCTATAAATCTATTCAATTCCTTGCGATAATTTCAAATGTGGATTATTACATCGAGGTTATTTACAAATTAATCGACTTCTTTATGCTCCCTTTTCTGATACACGATCAATTTTCGGCGAAGGGGAAATAGAATTCTTCTCTGACCACTTCCAGATGTATATAAGAGGCGGGCATGCTGCCATATTTCCTTCGAGACGATGACATCTTCTTTCCAATAATTCTCCACATCGCTTTTTAGTTCTTTGAGATTTTTCCAATAATATTTTGTGGTGAAGTACTCCTGCTTCAACCCTATAAATAAACCATCATTGACCACGTTACGAATGGTTCGATTGGCGGCTAAATCATGTATTCTATCCGGGCTTTGGTCAGGTAACCCTGCAGATTTCCATCCCGTAGTAGTTAATATAAATAATGGAACATCCACGCTAATTGGGCGTAAATCGATGAGTACACCGCCCGGCTTCAGGACTCTCCAGACTTCTTTTAGGGCATGAACCATGCCCTCGTGTTCAATTCATCAAAGCGATGATGAAAAAACCGAGATGTCGAATATCCCAGACGGAAATGGGAGTGTTTCGCCAATAGTCTGGATGAGGTATACATTATTTACTGAAACAGGTTGACTGTTCTTGCCTTCTTGGAGATCAGGTAAACACGGATCGATCCCATATACTATATTTGCGTTTCCCGCATATTGCCAGGTAAGCCACCCACATCCGCAGCCGATTTCAAGCACATCTTTACCAGTGAATTGACCGGCATTGATCAGATGTATAGCTTCAACCCCTTCAGGATCTCTTATTCGTTTCATGCTAACGTTCATATTTAAAATTGGGATTATCTTTTATTATAACCTTTTATCCAATTTTCCCCTCCGATTATTATCAAGTGGCTGTCTGAGACGATTGGCAGTGGAAATTGCAGCGGGAGCAGAATACTCACCTCACTTACAAGAACATACTTTTTTTCTTCCCTGCAATTTTAACTTTTGATATTTAGCTGAAATTCTAGAGAGATCGGATGAGCCACTCACCAGGTTCGTAAAGCACTCCTCCATATATGAAAGATGACCGAGTTCGTAATTTTATTTTTCCAAATCCATTGAATGCCTTCGTTTCATAATAACTCACTGATCAGGGTAAATTCTTGCAGATATGTATTACCCCAAACAGGACTGGAACAAGGTTTTAAGGAAATAGAGTAAAGCTAATCCGGTGCACTGGGCATGCACCCTGACGATGCAAAGCTTCCCGATGGGCTATCGTGCCGTATCCCTTATGGGCAGCAAATCCATATCCAGGGTAGATCAGGTCAAGCTCCCGCATGAGTGCATCCCGAGAAGTCTTCGCCAGGACAGATGCCGCGGCAATACTCAAAGAGCGGCAATCACCTTTGATCAAAGCCGTCTGAGGCAGTGGAATTTCAGGTAAAAACAGGTAGTCCAGCAGTAAATGAGCTGGAGGTGGGGTTAACATTTCCAATGCCCGGTAAGCTGCCAGGCGCGTGGCAGGTAGGATGCCCATCTGGTCAATCTCTTCAGCACTTGCAAAACCCACTCCCCACGATATGGCGTACTGCAGAATTTTTTCTCGCCCCACTTCCCTTTGGTCAGGAGCCATCTGCTTGGAATCACGCACCCCTTTCAAACACTTAACCATCCCTGACTCAGGTGGCAGGATGACCGCTGCGGCTGCCACCGGGCCAGCCAGTGCACCACGACCAGCCTCGTCAATGCCAGCTACCGCAGTGAGCCCAGCCTCCCATAAAGCCAGCTCGAAAGACAGGTCAGGCTCTGAGGGAAGAAGCGAGAGATCAAATTTGGGCATTGGAGCGTGTATAAACTCCGCGTAGGGCATTCAAGCGTATGGTGAGCAAATCCGCCCCCATCTTGAACGAATCGCGCACCACGCTGATCTTGCTATGCGGGTTGTAGTACCAGTGAATGGGAATCTCAATCACCTTGTACCCTAACAAGCTGGCCAATGAATAGGATTTCGACATCAAAAGACCAACCGGTCAGGGTTTGTCGTGTGAACAGGTCTTCAGCCACTGTTCCTTTAAAACACTTGAAACCACATTGAGTATCTTGCAGTCCTGGTAATGCCAAAAAACGAATTAACCCATTATAAATACGCCCGACAAAATGACGGTAATATGGCTCGTCATGACGGACCGCACCCGGAGCTTCGCGCGAGGCGATGGCAATATCATAACCCGTTAGGCTTGGTGGTAGGAATCGGTTGATCTCATCCATTGGCATGGAAAGATCGACGTCGCACATGAAGCGATACTCACCCAATGCTGCCAGCATCCCCTGCCGGACAGCCCTTCCCTTGCCGCTTTGGGCATTCTGCAACACCCGTATTTTGGGATGTTGAGTTGCGAATTCCTGTGCGATCTGAAAAGTCCTGTCCAGGCTCCCATTCTCAATCACCAAGACTTCTATGGAGTACGATTGCCTGTATACAAACTCAATTACCTGCTTGAGCGTCTCCGGCAGGCGGGTCTCTTCATTGTATGCTGGGATAATGAGGGATAGGTAAGGTGTCGACAAACGATCCCCTTGGGTTATACAGGGTCAAATAACACTCAATGCGTACACAATGGCACCCAATAATACTACGATGGTCATCACCAATAACACGGCCAGGATGATCCACTGCTTTTGGGTGAATTTTAGCTTCTCCTCCACCGGCGGCAGCGATAAATCGGTTGGGATTGAAACCTTGGGTAACTTGGGCGAAGATCTTTTCTCAGGCACGATCAGGTCCCGACCGAAAAAGTCTTCCCCTTCACCCATGGGGATGGCCTTTTCAGGATTTGCCATAATCTCGAGCGAATCAGCCAGAAAATTGATTTCTGTTGCCTGAAGCACCTCCTCGCTGTTTATAAAGCTGGCAATCAGGCTATCAATACCATCCATCAGCACGATCCTGATCGCTGGGTTGGTTGTCTCAATATGCACACCCGGATTGGCGAAGATCAGTACGGGCAATACCTCCGGGTGATGTTTTCCATTTGCCTCCAATATTACTCCCAGTTTTAGGGCGTAAGCAAGGCTCTGTGTAATCAAATTGGGACGTGCAGGTCCAAATCGATGGGTGGTCTTGCTCATTTCCCACAAGGATTCATCCTTGGCTCTAAAAAATCCCTTGGCTTGGCTCACATTGAGCACTACCAACCCTGATGGTCCTATCAGGATAGGAGGGAATGTCTCACCCGAAACTTCGAGCTGCAAGTTGCGAAGCATGATGAACCGGTTATCCAGGCCCCGTATAAAGCGAGCTACAATCACATCTTCGCTTTGTTGCTTAGGTTTGCCAAATGGAAGTATCTTCCTAATTGAGGGGATATATTTTTCTATGCGATCTTTCTCGACCGGTTTCTGGGTGGGCTCAATAAGCTTCATGGCTGAACTCCGTGAAAAACATTACCCTTAGTGGGTATGTTTATCTGATGCAAGGTAAATGCCAGGTAGTCTGATAACAGCTGGATGTTATTATCCAGCACTCGCTGCCTGTAACTTTGCACAAGCCCCAGTGGGAGATGCTCGAAGACCTCCTTCTGCATGCGTTCTTCCGATTCAAGCAAAGCATAATATTCAGGGGCTGATATTCCCTGACGGGAGGAGAAAACCTCCACCGTTTGTGGCGTAGCGCCGGTATGAAGCTGCGGGGAGAGCAGGTCTCGCCACTCTGTCAGGTGTCTATCCTGAACGAATGGCAGCCAGCCATCTGGCTCCACCTGGCTCAGGCAGGCATCCATGCCAGGGCTGAGCTCAGGCAGAATGTGCAGGTCCAGGTAAGCGCGTAATACATTATGGTAATACAGGCGTTGGTGGAAGGTCCCCCAGGAACAACGTTGACCGAAGACCGGAGCAAAGATATCCTTCACCCACGACCAATCGGCTTGTAAATGACACAGGTATCCTGCCAGGAATGCTGTCTGGGGTACCGGTAGGTGTTCAGGTGCTGCCAGATGAGGGTGCTCAGATTGGAGCAGCTCCCATGCTGGTGGATCCCCAGTCTGGATGGGCAGGTTGAAAAAGTGCGTCTCCTGCCGTGGCTGCCCCGAAACCACCTGTACATCTGGGGCGGTGGTACCGAAAAGGAACTCACAACGGGAGGCCTGCAGGAATCGGCTAATATTTTCCGGCAGGTTGGGTTGATTTAACAATTCCTCAGCCAGACTTAGATGATAGAAGGGGGTTGGCACATGAAAATTATACCAGTCTGTTAGAACGCCTCAAAGCAAACAAAAAAGCGGCTCCTTTAGCCGCTTTACCAGATATTCCTCACGATCCACACTGTGTTTTCTTATAGGATGGGTATACCCACAAGCTCATCCTGGGCTGCCTGGGCTTCACCCACCACGATTACCTGCTTGCCGTGCTGTCGGAGCAGATGCACCCGTTGGGAAACTTTGAATTTTCCACCCATGTTGTAGATACGTTCGCCGACCATATATCGCTTGTTTGCCTTAAGTTTCTCGACAAATGCTTCCCGACTTAATAAAATTCGGTCGGAGAAAACCGCCCCTCGACGTTCATAAACTCGTACCCAATCAAGCTGCCCATCCGGTTTAAAATGGGCAGCTTCTACAACACCATCATAGTTAATTTTCGCCATAAGTCGGGGCGGGCGGACTCGAACCGCCGACCCCCGCGTCCCAAACGCGGTGCGCTACCGAACTGCGCTACACCCCGGCGCGGGTGAGTATACTGTATACCACTTCCAAGGTCAAGGATGATTACGCATAGCTTTACGCGCCAGGCTATCCACGCGTTGATTGAGTCGGTTACCCGCATGCCCACGCACCCAATGCCAGGTGATGTCGTGTTCTTTTATGCTTGCTTCGATTGCCTGCCACAGGTCAATATTCGCCAGTTTTCCACTCTTACGCTTCCAACCTCGCCTGCGCCAATCTGGCAGCCATTCAGTTATGCCCCTCCGCAAGTATTCGGAATTTGTGAAGTAATCCACCTGGCAAGGTTGGCTGAGTGCACCCAGTGCTTGCACCGCTGCAGTCAGCTCCATGCGGTTATTAGTGGTGTGTGCTTCCGCCCCGCTCAGCTCCTTCTCGTGCTTACCAAAAAGCAATATTACTGCCCATCCACCTGGTCCGGGATTGGGCTCACAGGCTCCATCCGTGTAAATCGTTACGCTGGGTAGGTCTGCCATCAGCGCACCTGGCTGAAGATCTCCTCCGCCACGCTATCTAAATTCTCGAGCAGGGAGGGGATTTGGTCGACGTTAAACTGCAGGTCGAATAGCTGCGCCGTTGCGTCATCGAGCGCCCAGCGCATCACGCTCCACGAGGCAAGCGTTGGCTCACTGTGTGAATCTGGTATCAGCTGCAACGCTTCCGTCCATTGTGGCCTGGTAGCGGCTGTCTCGCTCAGATAGCTCAATGTGCTTTGGCGTGTTGGGTAAAGTTTCGAGCTTTTTTACCAATTCTGCCTGGTTGGGTGGGTATACCAGCCATTCGATCACCAGCCAGGCAGCCAGCTGTTGAGCGGGGGTCGATTGCGTGACCATCAAGGACGGACCATAGGTATCCACTACTGGATGATTGCTGGAAGGGAATGGGATCACCACCCATTCATCTGCGCTGCCGGCCTGAGCAAAAGCTTCTCGTTGGGCAGGGATGTCAAACAGGCTGCCCACCATGAATAAAGCCTGCCTTTTCGCAAATTCGTTCTGTGCCTCCGCCCCCGTCTCAGCCCAGGCACATCCACTCTTTTGCAAACTCTTCAAGTATTCAAATGCCCGCTTTGTCTCAACAGTATTGAATAAGTAACCCGTAGAATCCGGGTTGGTAATTTCTCCTCCAAAGGCATAAATCCATCCGATCATTGCCTCTGGCTGTGGAGTGATCAACCAGCCGCCCTTGCCCAGGTTAGATTTGTCTCCCTGCTCGGCAATAGATTCTGCCGCTGCACATGCCCGCACGCGGAAGTCCTCGGGCGTGGTGGGTGGGTTAGGATAACCCAGCTCCCTCGCCCAGCTCTGGTTGTAAAACAGCACGTAAGCCGAACGGTAAAATGGGAGTCCCAATCGCTTGGTTTGGCTGTGAGTTACCAATGAGTTACCAGGTCCTCTGCCCAAAAACTCGGATAAAAATCAGCCTGTTCATCGCTCGTCAGCCCCCACACTGGATCATTGACGTAAGGAACCAGGTCGGTCAACACTCTGCTCTCATCCCAATGACGTGCCTGGTAGCCATAATCCACCAGCACATCCGGTAGTGATTCCGAGGTTAGAGATGATTCTACTGCCTCATCCAGTCTGCCGAAACCCTCATAGGCATATGCCTGGACGGTGATACCCCATTTGTTTGTATGGTTGAACTCATCCAAGATAGCTTGTAATGCAGCACTCACCGCACCAGTCCATGGGTGCCATAGGTCTAGCTGAAGTCCGCGCAGCTCAGTCGTTGTTACACCCAGGGTCGAGGGAGTCCTCTCATTGGGTGTAGACGGGATAGCAGGCAGCGGGGTGGGGGTGTTTTTACTGTGTGCCTGCGTGCTGCCGGGTGCAGGAGAGGCAGTTGAACCCAAAACTGATGCCTGGCTTGCAGTGGCAGAGCCTGGCTTCACCGCTCCTTTCCGATCACAGGCCGAGAATGCCAGGACGAACACCAACCCTAGAGTAATGCCATAAAATGGGGTAAGATAACGCCTTAGCAAACGATGATAGCCAGGATGGATGCGCACCAGTTTCTCCAGTCCCGTCATTATATCAAAAAGAACCTTCTGCCTCTCCTCTACACACCACAATGAGCGACGTTACCCCCGAAATCCTCCCCCGCCTGAAAGCCTTCCGCCTACCTGGATTGAACCTGGATACTGACTTCATCCATCCCGATTACCAGGGCGGCTCGATCATGAACCTCCCATCCTCCATATCCCACTGGTTGGGTGCTGAACCTTTGGGCGCTCCACCCCTACGCTCTGAGTTGACCATCACTGATTCCACTTCCTTGCGCCGGGTTATCCTGGTGCTGGTGGATGCTCTCGCCCTCCACCGCCTGCAACGTTGGATGACTGACGGCACTGCTCCTGTCTGGTCGCACCTGGCAGAACAAGGTAGGCTCGCTGCCCTGACCTCCATCGCGCCCTCCACCACTGCTGCTGCCCTCACTTCTCTATGGACGGGGCGCAGCCCAGCTGAGCATGGTATCGTCGGCTACGAGCTATGGTTGAAGGAGTATGGCATTGTCAGCAACATGATCCTGCACACGCCTATTACTTTCGAAAATGACATGGGTAGTCTGGTCAAAGCCGGCTTCAATCCCGAGCAGTTCCTCAATCTGCCTACCTTGGGATCTCATTTAGCTTCACACGGTGTCAGGTCCTATGCTCTTCAGCACCGTAGCATCATCCGCTCGGGGCTATCGCAGATGTTTCTCAAGGATGTGGACGTACATGGGTATTTCACCCCGACCGAATTGTGGGTCAACCTGCGCCATCTGGTGGAATCCAATCCACGCCAGCGGCAGTATTTTTGGGCATATACTGGTCAGATTGACCACTTCTCTCACTACTACCACCCCGACGATGAACGCACCGCGGCCGAATTTAGCGAGTTCAGCCGGGCATTCGAGCAGAACTTCCTGGAGCGTCTCTCCCCAACCCTCCGCCAGGGCACATTGGTCCTGTTGACTGCCGACCACGGGATGCTCGCCACCCAAAAGTCACCCCACTATGACCTGCGCAACCACCCCGAGCTCTCACACCTCCTGCATATCCTGCCCACCGGTGAGCATAGACTGATGTACCTGTTCACTCGTCCCGGGCATGAGGAGCAGGTGCGCAGCTACTTCGACCGGACTTGGCCAGGGGAGTTCGTTTTCCTCCACTCATCCGAAGCTGTTACCAAGGGCTTGTTTGGACCGGGCGTACCTCACCCTCGACTGGAAGACCGGTTGGGTGATTTGATCGTGGCCGCCCGCGATAAGGCTTACATTTGGTGGGCGGAGAAAGAGAACCCCCTGGTCGGTCAGCATGGCGGTCTCTCGGCAGACGAGATGATCGTGCCGTTGCTGTCAGTGATGTTGTAAATATCGGCTAAAATATGACCATTATGTCTCCCACCCTCCCTGACATAATCACCCTCTCCCGCCAGGCGGGTGACATTCTACGCACCAGCTTCGGTCAGCACCTGCACGTCGACCACAAAGGCGTGATTGACCTTGTGAGTGATGCCGACTATCGCTCGGAGCAGTTCCTGCTCAGCTACATTCACCAGCACTTCCCAGGAGATCGCATCGTGGCTGAAGAGAGCGGTGAGCTGGTCGGTACGAGTGACTGTGCCTGGTACATCGACCCATTGGATGGCACCATCAATTACGTTCACGGCCTGCCTATCTACTCGGTATCGATCGCTTATTCCGAGGGGGGTAAACTCCTATTGGGTGTGGTCTACGACCCGATGCGCGATGAGTGCTTCAGCGCTGAGTACGGAGTAGGCGCCTGGCTGAACGCTCAGCCCATCCACCCATCACCAGCACCCGACTTGAATCATGCCTTGCTCGTCACCGGCTTCCCTTACGACATCCGCACGAATCCAATTAACAACCTGGATCACTATGCCCATTTTGCCTTGCATTCACAGGGCGTCCGGCGGCTGGGTTCGGCTGCCCTGGATCTATGTTATGTGGCCTGCGGACGTTTTGATGGTTTTTGGGAATTGCGGCTTAACCCCTGGGATGTAGCCGCAGGTGGCCTGGTCGCCCGTGAGGCCGGTGCAACGGTGACCAACCTGGCTGGCGGGGATGACTTTATCTCACCTCCCCAATCCATCCTGGCAGCCAACTTCTATATTCACCCCCTGATGTTGTCCGAATTCCAGCAAGAACCGGGCTCATCCACCCCGTAAAAGCTGGTCGAAATCCTTCATATCCACCCGCGAGGTCAGGTCCAAACTGAGCGGTGTGACCGACACCACCCGCTTCACCCTCAGTGCGTATACATCCGTATCCTTATCTATGCCACCCAGCTGCTCAATCCGGCGGTATCCCACCGTCTCTGGCAGGTCCCACGATGCCCGCTTGGGCGTAACTGGCATAAAGTACATCTGGCGCGAGAGGCGGGTAACCTCCCACGGGGTCTCAGGGGTGGCATCACACGGCACATCCACCTTAAGTAGATCGACATCGTCTGGCAGCCTGCGCTGTACAATCATACGGCCGAACAGGCTGGTGAAGTAAGCTGCAGCTGAAAAATCGATTGCAGTGGAATAGGACAGGTGCTCAGACTGGTCAGTCTCCAATGAGACCGCCAGGGCAGGGATGCCATTACCAGCCCCTTCCATGGCTGCCCCTACCGTCCCTGAGACGGTCACCCCCACCCCCAGAGTTCTCGCCATAGTTGATCCCTGAGACAACCAGATCCGGTCTCTCTGGCAGGATCTCGCAGATGGCATGCAAAATTGCCTGTGCAGGTGTGCCACCCACGCTGTAAACTGTCCATAGCTTGCCATTCACCTGCATTTGTTGCGGGCTGATGATCCCATCTGATGTGGACGGCAGGCTGCGCCCGGCACCTGAGAACTGGTCACGCGGTGCCACCACGTGCACGTACCCGAGCTCCGAAAGCGCTCCCGCGGCTGCCCACAACCCAGGGGATTGAATGCCATCATCATTGGTCAACAGGATTTGGATCGGTTTTTCCATCACATCACACCCTCATTGAAAAATAAAAGAGCGCGTATCCCGCTCAAGGAGCGCTCTTGTAGTGTCTTTACGGTTTCACTATGCTTTCACTGCTTTGCGACGAAGCCTCAAGGACGTTCTTCGGTCTGTGAAGTCCGCAGCATCAAGGACGTTCTTCGGTCTGTGAAGTCCGCAGCATCAAGGACGCACTTTTTGCGAGCGATGAAAAGCACTTTTTGCGAGCGATGAAGAGCACTTTTTGCGAGCGATGAAGGGCACTTTTTGCGAGCGATGAAGAACGTTTTGTGTTATCGAGGCCAAGAGGCGTCCCTGGGGCGATTCGAACGCCCGACCCTTTGCTCCGCAAGCAAATGCTCTGATCCGCTGAGCTACAGGGACGTTTGCGGCAATATTTTACCACAATTATTATGAGGAGCAATAAGGGAGGGCATATTTACCTGTATCGCATTCATCGGTCTCGCTAGTTTTTTCAGCAGACGAATGTGGGGTAGTAAAATAGCTGAAACCACCGATGAACTTATATTCTAGTCACTGGTAATAATGAAAAACTAAGCTTATAAAAAAGCATTGAGTTTTTTTCTACCAGTAATATAATCACACGATATAAGGTAAGAAAATGGAAACTACAGTCCAATCCGTGCCTTCACGGGGCATGCGCACCTTCTTCACCATCTGGTTCGGGCAGCTTATCTCTCTGCTTGGCAGCCAGCTCACCGGTTTCGCCCTGGGTGTATGGGTCTACGACCAGACCCATAGCGTATCAATGCTGGCGTTCGTCCAGGTAGCCCTGCAAGCACCATACGTGGTGCTTTCACCCCTGGCCGGCGTCTTTGTTGACCGCTGGAACCGCCGCACCGCCATGATCGTCAGTGATGCTGGCGCCGGGCTATCGGTATTGGTTGCCGGCGTCCTTTTTCTTACCCACCATCTTCAGCCCTGGATGGTGATCTTTATCTGCCTGTGGATGTCCACCTTCCATACCTTGATGTGGCCATCCCTCACCGCTGCCACTACACTGCTGGTGCCCAAGGAACATTATGGGCGTGCCAGCGCTTTCACCCAGCTGGGCGAGGCCTTACCCGCCATTGCCGGACCCGCCTTGGCGGGTATTTTGTACGCAACCATCCAATTAGGCAAAATGGCGCTGATCGACTTTGGTTCCTACATCTTTGCAGTAGTCGTGATGCTGCTGTTTGTTCGCATCCCCAATCCTGCAAAAACCGTTCAGGAGGCCAGAGGCGCAAGCTCACTCTGGAAAGAGATGCGTTTCGGTTGGGATTACATCGTGGCCCGCCAGGGTTTGCTGACCTTGTTGATCTTTTTCATGGCTAACAACTTCCTTACCGGAGTGATCGGCCCGTTGATCACCCCACTGGTCCTGGATAACTGGGACGCCAGCACGCTGGGCTTTTTGAGCACCCTGATGGGTGTGGGCATGCTGGCCGGTACCCTGGTGATGAGCGCTTGGGGCGGTAGTAAGCGCAAGATTTTCACCCTGATTGGATTCAGCCTGTTGGGCGGACTGTTTTTGGCCGCTGTAGGGCTGCGCGTGAACCTGCCTTTGCTGGCCGTATGTGGGTTTGGTGTCATGTTCTGTGGACCATTTACGAATGCCGCCAGCCAGGCTATCTGGCAAGCCAAGGTGGCACCCGACCTGCAAGGCAGGGTCTTCGCCATCCGCCGCGCCATCGCCTGGTCGGCCAGCATTATTTCCCCATTGCTGGCTGCACCCCTGACGGATTACGTTTTCAAGCCAGCCATGTCCGCTGGGGGTTTCCTGGCTCCTGTGTTGGGTCCGATATTTGGCGTGGGGTCAAGCCGTGGAGTCGGGGTGGTGTTCAGCCTAGTGGGGTTGCTCACTGTGGCGACCGCACTGATTGCCTGGAATGTCAGGCGGCTCAGGCACGTGGAATTGGACCTGCCTGACCATGACCTGGCAATTAAGGCTGCTTCCGAAACCCAATTGTCTGAATAATTGTATATATACTGGGGGATTAAATAATCATACTCTCTCATCCGCAAGCGATTATTTTAATCCGCTGAAGAAAAAGTACCTTTGCGCAACCGAATTTACCACATCTGATACAAAGCTCGAGACGAGAAAACATTAATCTCCACATAATTTCTCTTGATTCTCATCCCGCGCGGTGGTAATATGAAATCATGTACTTGCGTGGCGGCAAATTGAACATGAAGAAGCGCACCCGGCGCCCTTCAAACCCCTTTCTAATCGCCTTCCTGGTCGTGGCGATCGGCGCATTAATCTATTTTAACCAGGTGGTCGTCCCCGAAATGCCTGCTGCCTTCATGCCAAGTCCCACACCCACCCGCAGCACCGAGTCATTGCTCAACGAAGCCAAGGAATACTTCGCTCAGGGTAAGCTCTCCCAGGCAATCGACGCTTACCACCAGTCTGTACTGGCTGATCCACGCAACCCTGGCACCTTCATTGACCTTGCCCGCATACAGATATTCGCTGGGCTGTACCTGGAAGCAGTCACCAATGCTGAGAACGCCCTGCTGCTCAACCCGAATAATTCCATGGCTTACGCCGTTAAAGCCTCTGCATTGGATTTTCTGGGTAAATATGACGATGCCGAGGTGGCCGTCAATAAAGCCATCGAGCTCGACCCGAACAACGCTGCCGCTTATGCCTACTATACCGAAATCCTGCTCGACCAGGGCGACTACGAAGACATCCAGGCCGCCATCGATTTATCACAGAAAGCCCAGGCTCTCGACCCGAATGCTCTAGAAACACACCGGGCACGCGGTTATGTGCTGTTTAATACCGGCAATTACGCTGAAGCTATCCAGGAATACCAGGCTGCCATTGCCAGCAACGACAAGCTGTGGGACCTGCATTATTCGCTTGGGGCAGTCTATAAAATGCAAGGCGATTATGATTTAGCCATCCAGGAGATGCTGACCGGCGTGGCACTCAACCCCACCAATCCCGATATCCTCACCGAAATCTCTCGCACCTATGCTACGGAAGGCCAATATGGCAAGGCGATCCAGTATGCCGAACAAGCCGTCAGCCTGGGTCCGTCCAACCCTCGCCTGCATGGCAACCTGGGTGTCATGTTATTCAAGAATAAAAACTTCACCCGGGCAGCTGATGAGCTGAAGCTTGCTGTGCGGGGGGGTACGACCGTCGATGGGGTGGTGGTTGAAGGTCTTCCCCTGGCACCCGGCCGGATCGCCGATGACTATTATTCGATCTATGCCCTCTCGCTCACCCAGCTTGATCAATGTCCTGAAGCCATCCCCATCATGCAGCTCATCCTGACCCAGATCGCTGAAGACCAGGTGGCATATTACAATGCCACGGATGGGATGGGCTACTGCCGCACATCTGCGGGTACCCCCGCGGCAAGTGCGACCAATACCCCCACACCCTGATATGAGCCAAATCCAGTCCGGCAAGACGTTTAACCTCCATCCGGTCAGGTCCAAATCCAATCCCTATCGTATCCTGCTTTGGACCTTCCTGATCCTGGGAGCTGGCTGGCTGTTGCTTTTGCTGAACCGTGGGCAGGTGCAGTCTCCTTTCAACCCCACCCCCACTCCCACCCGCTCTCCCCATTCTTACATCCTGGCGGCTCAAGCCTATTTTGCTGCCGGTAAATTGGATGACCCGACTTCAGACCAGGATGCCATCGGGGCATACCAGAAGGCATTGGAGATTGACCCGGGTAACGCCCTGGTATGGTCCGAGTTGGCCCGCATTCAGACTTATTCCTCCAGCACGCTCAGTACCGACCAGGAACGACTGGATCGGCTACAGGAAGCCCTGGCCTCGGTCGAGAAAGGGGTCGAGCTTGCTCCCGAGGATAGCACGGTCGTAGCCGTCTACGCATTCGTGCTGGATTGGAATGCCTCCAGCAACCTGATCAGCGTAGATGAGCGCGAGGCTTATCTGGCTAAAGCAGAAACAAACGCTAACCGTGCCTATTTACTCGACCCCGAAAATGCCCTGGCACTCGCCTTCTATGCTGAAGTGCTGCTCGACCAGCAGAAGTGGGATCAAGCCAAGGAGTATGCCAGTCAGGCAGTGGAACGGGCTCCCGATTCGATGGATACCCACCGTGTTCTGGGTACCGTGCTTGAAGCCTGGGGTTATTATCGCGATGCGATCGATGAATATATCAAGGCCTCCCAGATCACCCCAAATCTCACTTTCCTCTATTTGCGGATTGGCCTGGGCTACCGCCAACTGGCCTACAACCAGAATCAGTTGTATACCAACGCCCTGGAGTACTTCGAGCGTGCCGCCAACATCAACCAGCAGCTGGGTATCAAGGACCCCTATCCTTATATAGCCATCGCCAAGACCTATGCTCAGCAGGGGGAGTTTTTCATCGCTTCCCGAAATGCCGAGAAAGCCCTGTCCTTTGATGCCGCTAATGCTGATACCTACGGGCAGCTGGGCATGATCTACGTGCAAGCCCGCAACTATGAGACCGCCCTGCCCACACTGCGCTGTGCAGTGGATGGCTGTACCGCCGACGAGAATGATACCGCCCAGCAATTCGTCAATCAGGGCATCCTGGACGAAAAACCGGCTGTGAAACCCCTGCCCCTCACCAACCTTAACATAGCATACTATTACGTGCGCTATGGCAGTGTGCTTGCTTACCTCAGCACACCCGAGAACGGTTACTGCTCACACTCGCTCGAGCTGATGACCCAGCTGCGCCTGACTTACCCGGATGACCCCGTGCTCATGCAAAATGTGGAAGATAACGAAGCCACCTGCCGCTCGCTAATGGGGACACCTTCGCCGTGAAATCTGCCTCAAAAAAAATGGGGAAACCCGGGTATAGCCTGGGTAAAACCCGGAGAAATCCAGGAAGGCGCCTGGATAAATCCGGGGAGAACGCCCGGATTTAATATCAGAATTTCGTTAGAATCATTTAAAATCAGCCAATCTCCCTTGACTTTTATTCCAAAATTGGGTATTATACAGAATGGTTTAGCACTCTCTCCACACGAGTGCTAAACCACAATCTGTTAATCAAATCCAAATCATTTCATTACAGGAGGTGGCTATGTCCATCAATTTCAAACCTTTAGGCAGCCGCGTGGTGGTTGAGCCCATCGAGCAAGATGAGATCACCCCCAGTGGCATCGTTCTCCCAGAAACTGCAAAAGAAAAACCCCAAAAAGGCACCGTCTTGGCCGTTGGCCCGGGTGACCGTGATGACGAAGGCAAGCGCATCGCCATGGACGTCAAAAAAGGTGATGTGGTCCTGTTCGCCAAGTATTCCGGCACCGAAATCAAGGTGGATGGCAAGAAACTGCTCATCCTGCGCGAAAGCGATCTGTTAGCAATTGTTGTGGATAAATAATCAGAGGTTTACTGAAGGAGTAATGAACTATGGCAGCAAAACAACTACAATTTTCTGAAGAAGCCCGTCGCAAGCTGAGCAAGGGCATGGACGTCCTTTCAAACGCAGTCGCAACCACACTCGGCCCGAAAGGGCGCAATGTGGCCTTGGACCGCAAGTTCGGTTCCCCCACCATCACCCATGATGGTGTCACCGTCGCCAAGGAAATCGAGCTGGAAGACCCGTTTGAGAATATGGGTGCCCAGCTGCTCAAGGAAGCCGCCACCAAAACCAACGATATTGCTGGT
>CAWHGE010000001.1:0-143972 GCA_963828845.1 uncultured Chloroflexia bacterium | reverse complement strand
GCCATTTGACCGGCGCTATGTTGGCTCATCCAGTCCGCCTGTGCCTGGGTAAGCACGCCATCATTAAGTGCTTGCTCGATTGCCTGGGTGCGAACTTCAACCACCAAGGTGCGGAACTGCTCTAAAGTCAAGCCTTCGGAGAGCGCAATCTGGGCCATCGTTTCGCCATTATCGAGGCGGGCTTCCAGATCGGCAACCGGTATATTCAGCTTCTCAGCATAAGCAGCGATCATATAATCATGCAAAATACCCTCACCAGCAATTGTGGTAACACCACCTGAGCCAGCTCGTGGACCACGCCCACCCATCAACCCAGAACCGAGACCGGTTCCGGAACCTGGAGTGGAGGTCTGTGCATAAGCAATACCAGTCGCGCCCAAGGCGAAGATTACAACTGCGACAACCATTAAGGTTACTACGAACTTTTTCATTTTCTAACTCCTGTTTGTTTTAGATTTTGTAAGATGTTTCTTACTTGTTGATATGTTATCAATCAGTTTTGAAGAACCTGTGAATGGGAAGCGAATACCGTGTGAATGTTTGGCGGTATCTCAATTTGATCTTACTCACTTCCACTTGCGGCGCAGTTGCACCAGAATTGATCCACCCAATTCATTCCACAAGTCGATAACTCTGTATAAAGGCATAAATAAAGTAGAACCCCCATCTCTGGGGGTATTAAGGTGGACCTGGTGGGGTCACCGCCACCTGCCTTTAGGCGGTGCCGCTTGCCGGCGGACTCGAACCCGCGACTTCTTCAGTGCGGTAGATAAGCAGGTAGGGGAAAAGGGTAAAAAAGTCGTCTATTACGTCTAGGATGTACCAGAATTACCATACTGTTCAAGTATATCTGTACCTGAATTGTTCCCGAATTGTACACGCAGTGTACCCGTTATGCAGCGGTATGAAGCAAGGAAAGGCAGCCCCAAACCCTGCCCAAAGGGGGAGATCAAAGTCACCGATGATGTTTCAGATTATCCATGAATGTTCGGGACATTTGTCCCTATTCACGCGGGACATCTGCCCATCGACTTTTGTCAAAAAATGAAATACAATCTTTTTAAACAACAACAGATAGAATAATAAAAAACCCCTCTCCATTTGGAGAAGGGCAAGTTAAGTTTACGAGCTGCGGAGAGGGTGGGATTCGAACCCACGGTGGAGACGAGCTCCACAACGGTTTTCGAGACCGTCCCATTCAACCACTCTGGCACCTCTCCTATCTTGTGACGGCTTACATTATACCAAACCGTCATCGCGAAAAATATGCTTTCACCCTATCCCCTGAATATTTCATGACCAGCCTGCTCTACCTCCGCTAAGATCTTCCTGACTTCTTCCTTCATTTCGGGCGTAGCGCTGGGCGTGCTCGGGATAAACTTGATCAGGTCTCGGGCTTGTCGCAGCAGCCCCCTCACTTGGGCCATATAGGATAAATCATACTTTCCACCTCTAAGCGGTACCGGGTAATCACGAGCTTCCTGTATCAAGCCTCGCGCTCGTTTAATACGCTCAGCAGCCGTTATCAAGCGTGACATCCTACCTCCTTGTTACTCGTCCCTCACCACCATAATGGGAGAGCGGACCACTCATTTCGTCCCCTAATCATCCTCACCCGGACCAACTGGCTTATATACTTCCGGCACAAATGTCTGGTCTGTCATGGGTGGGCGGATATACCCTTTCTCGCTCTGGCGTGGAGGCAAGCTGATTGGTTCAGGGGTCAAATCTTCAAAGGGGATCATGCTGAGTAGGTGATGCATGCAGTTAAGCCGGGCACACTGCTTATTATCCGCATTGACCACATACCAGGGTGCTTGTTTGATATCGGTATAGGCAAACATCTCATCTTTTGCTTTTGAATATTCCACCCATCGTGCACGCGACTGTAAATCCATCGGGCTAAGCTTCCAGCGCTTGGTCGGGTCAGCAATCCGGGCTTGAAAACGTTGTTCCTGCTCCTTATTGCTGACCGAGAACCAGTACTTGATCAGGATGATCCCAGAGCGTACCAGCATACGCTCAAACTCAGGTACCGAGCGTAGGAATTCTGCATGCTCGCTCTCTGTGCAAAATTCCATCACACGTTCAACGCCTGCGCGGTTATACCAGCTGCGGTCAAATAAAACCATCTCACCCGCGGCAGGTAAGTGAGCCACATAGCGTTGGAAGTACCATTGCGTCTTTTCGCGTTCGGTGGGCGCGGGCAGCGCCACCACCCGGCAAACGCGTGGGTTCAAGCTTTCGGTAATGCGTTTGATCACGCCTCCCTTGCCAGCTGCATCGCGCCCCTCAAAGATGACCACCACCTTTAACCCTTTGAAACGGATCCATTCTTGCAATTTGACCAGCTCAAGTTGTAAACGGCGTAGTTCTTTGTTATAAGCCTTATTATCAACCATCATACTCTTTTCAGCCTGGCCGGATATCTCTCCCTGTTTTATGTCCGCTTCTGGCGCAACTTCCACCTTTCCAGATGTCTTAGACGAAGCAGCTGCATCATTCCTTGATTTTTCCTTGCCATTCTTACCCTTGTCTTTCTTAGACATTTTCCTCTCCTTATTGCCGGTTGAAACGCCAGAGCGAATTGTACTTTGGATTCGCATTTCCTCTTAGGAAGTGTTCTCCACCCTCACTCACCGATATCCACACTTTCACCCCACTTGGGATAAGTTGGCTTATCCATCCCTGCCTCCACCAGCTTCTCAGAGAGCGCAAGAGCTGCGGTTGGCTCACCGTGCACCAGGAATACCTGCTTTGCCCTGCCCTTCACCCGCAGGGCATATTCCACCAGGAAATCCTGTCCAGCATGGGCCGATAAACCACCAATCGTGGCCACCTCGGCTTTCACCTCGTATTCCTCACCGAATATCCTCACCATCTTCTCCCGGTCTGCCAACCTTCTGCCCAACGTGTACGGTGCCTGCCAGGAGACGATCAGGATGGTGTTCTTCGGATTCTCGATGTTATTGCGCAGGTGGTGCAAGATGCGCCCGGTCTCTGCCATGCCCGACGCTGAAATGATGATCATCGGGTCTTTGCGGTCATTCAATGCTTTCGATTCTTCCACCGAGCGGGTGTAGATCAGCCGCTCGAAGCCCAGAGCGGTATGGTGTTTATCAGCCTTGATGAATGCCTTCGTTTGGTCATCGAAACACTCTGGGTGCATCTTGAAGATATCTGAAGCATTCACTGCCAGTGGGCTATCCACATACACCGGCACACTGGGGAGCTGATGACTCTCGAACATCTGGTGCAGCGCATACACGATCTCCTGCGTCCGCCCAACTGCAAAAGCGGGGATGATCACCTTACCGCCGCGTTTGAGCGTCCGCCCAACCACCTGGCGCAGCTCATCATATGCCAGGTCGGGGTCTTGGTGTGGTTTATCCCCATAAGTGCATTCCATGATCAGGTAATCCGTCCAATCCGGCAGGATTGGGTCGCGGATCAAGGGTAGCTTGCGCCTGCCAATATCCCCACTGAACCATAGCCGCAGCTTGCTGCCCCTTCTCTTCAATATCCAGCACCACTGCACCCGAGCCCAGGATGTGCCCGGCATCCAGGATGCGTACGTTCACTCCCTGGATGGGTTCGAAAGGCTGGTCATAATTCACCGGGCTGAAGTATTGTGCCACCAATGCTGCCTCCACCTGGGTATACAGGGGCTCAACGAGCGGCTCGCCGTTCTTCACTTTGCGCTTGTTGACGAACTCAACATCCGATTCCTGGATGTGCCCGGAATCGATCAGCATGATGTTCGCCAGGTGAGCCGTAGCCGGGGTGGCGTAGATCGGACCTCGGTAGCCCTGCTTCACCAGGTTGGGCAGGTTGCCGCTGTGGTCAATGTGGGCGTGCGAAAGGATCATCGCATCGATTTTGCTTGGGTCAAACGGGAAGTTGCGGTTGCGCTCATACGATTCCTGCCGTCTCCCCTGATAAAAGCCACATTCCAAGAGCAGGTTGTGACCGTTGATATTCAGCAAATGTTGAGACCCGGTCACCGTCTGTGCCGCGCCGTCAAAATTGATCCGCATATCACCTCCAGAGCTTGGTTTACCCCTCGTATTATAGCCCAGGTTCGACCACTCACAGCTCACCCCCTGCATCTGCATACAACCTGTCATTATCCGCAAGCTATTTCGATTGCCCCTACCTAAAAAAGAAGGTCCGGTCCAACCGGACCCTCTATATTTTATTGTTATGGTTGGTTACTGTTTATGGCTTGATGATATCCCAGAAGGTGATTGGGTACACCAATTGAACTGCTTCCATTAAGAGTAACGAAGGATGCTCTTCGCTTGGTCTTTCCATGAGCCGGATTGACCCTCTGCCCCCTGTTGAAATCCACCCTCGGGCCTTTTACCTCTCAGCTGTTGGTTTGCTTCTGTTTTAGAAAAATGTGTTGAGCGATTGCTATTTCCCCCGTAGGAATAAACCGTATTTTTTTATACGCCTGACTGGCAATCCTCTAATATGCTCGATCACGAGCACTCTCAAGGGTTTTTCCGGCTCAACTAGGATTCATCAAATAGCCACAAACCGGTTTTCGCATCCTTCAAACAGGCGGGTGGCATTTTGCGAGAGCTGGGACCATACCCACCTTTCACCCACAAGCCAGCCTAACCGCATTCTGGGTAAGTTCATGAGGGTTGGACCCCCATTGGAAATAGAGCAACAGCGACTGGGGATCATCAGGCTTTGCCGAGGTTGCCAGGGCGATCTCACCATCGCTAGGGCGCAGCTCGCCGTGTGGCGTAGGTGGCCACCACATCCTCGAGTCCGGCTCTTTCACCGGTAGCGATGCGCACTGTTGCTCCGGCACCGACGACCACGTCCGGCAGCTCAAAGCATTCAACCCCCTGGCATAGGTACAGACCCGCCAGGCTGGCAGGAACGTCGGTAAAGTTGGTCAGCGCAACGTAGCCGTTTTGACCTACGCCGACTTCGTTTATGGCGAAGAATGTTCCCGTCTCAGAGCTGACCTGTGCCGGTTCAGCCTGGGGTTGGGTAGTTCCATCTGTCGTAAGTGCGTTCCGGTCCCCACCCGTGCAGGCAGAAGTAATGAGCTGGAAAAAGCCGAGAAGGAAGGCAGCCCATATACGTGTCATTGCTATACTCAAAAAGTCTTTTATAAAGAATTTGGGATTGTTCATGATGGGCGGTGGGGACAAGCCCCACCGCCCAGTGTATTCGTAAATATGATTATGGTAATGGGCAAATTTGTGTTTGAGTTTCAGCGTTCCATCCGCTTACCAGGTCATGGAAGGTCTGCAACGCTGGATCTCCACCTTGAACTGCTGTGTACCACATGGATGTTAGATCTGCCAGTGAGGTTGCTGCATAACCAGCCGGGAAGGCCGACTCGTTCAGGTATGCCGCTACCATATCGCGGGCTGCTTTTTCTGCCCAATCAGATCCACCGCCACCGCTGACCAGGTCGAACATCGTCATACCAGCGAGTCTCGGGTCAGGTAGTCGGGGAAGAAGACATTGAAAATCGTGTCGTGGATGAATGGGTTCGTTCCTTCTCCGGTCCAATCCGGGTCGTTGACTTCATCCCACATCGCGGCACCTACCCCACCCTGCCAGAAGCCAGGCGTGCAACCCTGGCTGGGGATGGTCAACGAGTGGCTATCATCGTCGGTGATGTTATTGGGGAAGCCTTCTGGATGGTAAAGAACAGTGACGACGTTGACCAGTGGGTTCGGGTCGCCTGCTTGAATGGTGTAATCGGCGGTGAAGCTGCAAGAGGCACCCGCAGCCAGTGATGCCACAGCCACCCGCGCTGGCTTGTGAGGTAATATCACCGATCACAGTGTCAAGTACGCTGGCCAGGATCAGATCCGGGCTGTCTGAGGAGCTAAGGTTGTTGATCGTGAAGCTATAAGTGACCGTCTGACCAACCAGGCCCGTATCAGGACCAGACTTGAGCACCTCAACCGCCGGCTGGAACAGTTCTGTTGTGTGACTGGCTGAACCAGTCAGAACATTGGGGAAGCCAGCGACACCACGCTTACCTAACCGTGTTCACCAGCGGGTCAAGATCACCCTGCTCTACGGTACGCGAGACACTGATGGGTGTATCACCCAGTGGCAATACCCCACTGAACACAGATCCCATCAGGCTGTCTGACGCCGTGCAGGTTAGTGCTGGGGTATCAGAAGAGCTATTGTTGGAGAGCGTGATGAGGTAGAGTTCACTACATCACCAATCTTGCCTAATGCGTACACCTGACTTGCTGACTGCGTCACCCCGGCTGGAACAAGTTGACTGATTCGCTATCGGACTTAGTCAACACATTCGGGAACCCAATCGGTGAGCACGATACGCTGGCCGTGTTCGTATACGGATCTGGGCTCACCCACCTGGAATGTGTACGCCTTCGTAGTCACATCCGATGCTCCTGATGCCAGCGTCACATTCTTATTGATCCCAAGCGTTGGATCATTGATCGTGCAAACCAGGTCGGGGGTATCCGCGGATGACGTATTGTTCAAGGTCAAAGTGTAGGTCACCCCATCGCCGACCTTGCTCAGGTGGGCATCAACGCTCTTGTCGAATGTGATCGATGGCTGGAACAGTTGGTTGACCAGCTGGCCGAAGCGGAGAGCACATTCGGGAAGCCTGATGGCGAGCACGTGAGCGTAACGGTGTTGCCGAGCGGATCGGCATCACCCTGCTGTACGGTGCGTGACTTTGAGATCACGGTGTCACCCAGCGGGAGTGTACCACTAAAGATTGCACCCAAGAGTTGAATCACTCGCGGTACAGATCATGGCGGGAGTATCAGATGAACTGTTGTTGGATAAGGTGATGGTGTAATCCACGGCATCACCTACCTTCGACAGCTCATCTCCCGTCTTGGCTGCAGCAATCGCTGGCTGGAACAGGTTGAGCTGATTCGCTGTCAGACTTTGTCACGCGTTCGGGAACCCAGCCGGTGAGCACGACACGCTGGCTGTGTTATTGTACGGATCCGAGATCACCTGGCTGGAATGTGTACGAGCTTCGTGGTCACATCCGATGCGCCTGATGCCAGAGTTACAGTCTTGCTGATACCAAGTGTTGCATCGTTAACTGTGCAGGTGAGGGTAGGCGTGTATCCGACGATGACGTGTTGTTCAAGGTCAAAGTGTAGGTCGCTTCATCGCCAACCTTGCTCAGGTGGGCACTCACGCCTCTTGTCAAATGTGATCGACCATTCGAGAACGAATTCACGGAATGATCGTCACTGCCACTGACTGCCGATCCACTCAAGTCAGATCTACCTCTGTATACCACACTCACCGTGTTGGGCAGCGGGTCAGCGTCACCTGCCTGCACCGTACGTTTTAGGGTGATTGTACAACTAGCACCTATCGCCAGGGTTGCGCCACAAGTATTAGTTTGAACATAAGCATTTGTCTGGTCAACACCATTGATCGTAATACTACCAAGCAAAGTATCGCTAATGTCGTCCTTGTAGAGTGGGAGTGAGCCGGTATTCTGTATCGTAACGGTATAGTTGACCTCATCTCCGACTTTGGAAATTGTATCGCCCGATTTTGTCACACTAATTGAACACAAATCGAAGTTTCCCAACACGAAATCCTTGAGGCAGCAGTCGAACGGGGTTGAGCTGCGTGTCTCAGCCAGGAAGCCGGTGAAACAGCCTGAATCGGGTACCAACTCAGTTATATCCACACCGCCTTCGAAGAAACTTCCAGCAGGGAAGGTACCCGCCACGCCAGACTTAGGTGTGTAAGGCCAGGGGGAAGTTGCGTTGATTTGGTTCACCGTGGCACAGGCCGGGTCGTCTGAGGCAGCTCCAGCAAGACAATCCTGTGCGCTGAAAACCAGGTCAAGCGCACCATTGATCCACCCCCAGAACCGACCCACTCGAAGACCGAGATATTGCTAATTACCCCACCTTGAGTGAAGTTGCTTTGGATCAACAAATCCCCGAGTTGGTGAACACCACTAAAGAAGGAATCCTCCACCACTTGGAGTACTTGTGAGACCAAAATTGGGGTCCTGTAGAGAACCAGAAGCCTACTTGGGCAGATCCGTTGTTTAGCAAACCGATCCAGTCCATAGAAGATGTAAAGGTGATTATCAGGACCTCCAACATAGGCGGCCGCGTACGCATTGGTGATGTCATCCTTGTCCAGCGGTTCACCAGCTTTCCACAGCCATTGGTTGATATCGTTATTATCTTTCGAGCCACCACCCTGGAATTGTGTACCCCCATCCGCACCAATATCGGGTAGGATACCGGTGAAGTCATTGGCAGCTTCCGCCTCCGGCGTATAAAGTAGCCCAATCATCGCCAGGTGCTGCCTCCTCTGAGCGTTGCGATCGAGCTCGAATAGACCGGCATCATGATCCGCAGAGGCTCAACAGTCATACCAAAAGCCATGCTGGACCACCAGCAGCGCAATTGATCATAAAGATGATATTTCCTTGCCTTTCATGTGTTTTCTCTCCTTTGTAAAACTTTTCAGGTTGGTTATAAGTAGTAATTGCTTAAGGGAAGTTATTTTGAGTGTGTCTGTCGCAGCATCTTTTTTTTCATCTATCCATTACTCTCCTTGTTTTCTCCCTGACGGAGGTTGCATAAAATTAGAAACCGGCTGTTAGGCCGGTTTCGCTATTGGCTCTGCGATGATTCCCCCTGTCTTGTCTGGCAGGGTTAGCGCCCCCTTAGGTCATCGCTCCATACCGCCCTAACCAACACGAATGATACCTAATTCGGTAAGATTTGTCTGTAAGGAATGTTGGTGATTTTATGCGAGGAATCCTGGATTCTTTTGATGCAGGGTAACTGGATCGCTATCTACAACCGCCCTCTCCTGGTCGGTGGAGGGCGGCAAGATGAATATGGATCAAACTGAGAATCTAATCCACCGAAATCAAGCCATGCTTGATCGCAAACTTGATCAGCTCAGACATATCCGAAACACCTAGCTTCTGCATCATCCGGCTGCGGTATGACTCAACCGTCTTCGGTGAAAGATGCAGGCTCTTGCCAATCTCTGCGCTGGTTTTGCCCTCCACCACCAGGCATAGGATTTCGTTCTCCCGGATGCTCAGGCTCTCGAGTGGAGTCAGATTGCGATTCCACCCGTGCTTGCATGTAGTCGTTGACCAATGTGTAGGTTATCGGTCGTGAGAAGTACATATCTCCCGCATATACCGATTGAACCGCTTCCATCACCTCCCTGCCCGGCTGATTCTTTAAGCAAGAAGCCCCGCACTCCTGCCTGCAGCGCATGGAAGACGTGATCGGCTGTGCCTAACATCGATAGGATGATCACACGCACTTGCGGGAATGCCTCCAGGATTTGCCGGGTCGCATCAATCCCGTTTAGCTCCGGCATGGATATATCCATGATCACGATATCAGGCTGCAGTTCTTTCACCAGGTTCACAACCTGCCTCCCATTGCCTGCATCTCCCACAACCTTTATCTCTGGGTTGGCCTCCAACAATGCCCGTAAGCCATCCCGTACGATCGTATGATCATCTGCAAGTACAACATTAATCGTCATGACTGATTCATCTCCCACCTTTACACATACTTCGGTTCCCTTCCCGGGGTTTGAGTCTATCGCCAGATTAGCACCAATGGAAGCCGCCCGTTGCTGCATGGATAACAATCCCCAATGTGGTTCTGCAGTCGGTTTTCTTGATCTCGTGTGGATCGAAACCCATCCCATTGTCTTTCACCGTTACAGAGAAAGTCTCCTTGGTGGATTTAACCGCGATCACCACCCGGCTTGCCTGGGCATGCTTGGCAACATTGTTGAGCATCTCTTGAACCAGGCGGAACAGGATCTTCTCCACGCCTGGTGGCAGGCGTGGGCTCGATCTTATCCCCACTCACATGGGTGGTAATTCCAGTCCGGTTGGTAAAGTCGCCGCTATACCATTTTATGGCTGCCATTAGGCCATATTCATCCAAAACCGGTGGATTTAGATCTGCCATCACATCCCGTGATCTTGTGGGTCGTCTCCTCCACCATCATCAATGAATCATTCAACCGTTTTTGTATCTCCGGATTTATATTCTGGCTTCAGCTGGTTTTGCAGGATTTTTAAATTCAGGTTCAGCCCGGTGAGGTTCTGCCCCACCCGGTCATGCAGCACCGTGGCAAGCTCCTGTCTTTCCAGCTCCTGCACCTCCTGCAAGCGTAAAGCCAGGTCGCGCATTTGTTCATTCGACTGCCTGATCTCCTCCAGCAGTTTGTATCTGGGCTTGCTCAGCTTTGATCCGTTCAGTGATATCCCGTGAAATATTCTGGAAAAACTTCGGTTTACCTTCTGCATCCCTCACCAGCACGGTGTTGTTTTCTGTAGATAGCACCTCACCCGATCTCATCAGGATAGTGCCGGATATAAGGTATCAGGCGCTCCCCTTGATTAACTTGTCCATATTGCTGTCTTACATCTGAAAATTCATCCGGGATCGTAATGTCGAAGATGGATAACGCCTGAAGTTCATTCTGGCTGAACCCCAACATCTCCGCAGATTTTTGATTTACCTGTAGGATATTCCCGTCCAGGTCGGTCAGAAATAATTGCATCACCTGCATTCTCGAACAACGCCCGGTAAGTCTGCTCGCTTTCCCGTAATGCCATTTCTGCCCGCTTGCGATCGCTGATATCCCGGATATTGATCGCCACCCAAAATCCATTGGTGGTATCCAAACGGCTTAAATCCACCTCCATCGGGAACTCGCTGCCATCTTTGCGCATGGCGATACAGGTCCACACCAAAGCTGGATTGGTTGATGGCTGGATTATCCAAAAATTCCAGGAAGTATCTCCGCTGCCGTTCGCGATGTCTGAGCAGGGATCAAATTTGCAGTAATATTCATACCCATCAGCTCTTCGCGTGGGTAACCGAACAGCCGCTCTGCCATGGCGTTGATCAGCAGGATCTTGCCCGATTGATCCAGCACGAACATCGCATCGGGTGCCAATTCGATCACATCCTCGAACCTTTTTTCAGCCAGCGTTCGCTGCACCAGCTCCTGCTGTAGCTGTTCAATTGCCTGCTTCAGCTCCTCCGTCCGTTCCGACACGACCACTTCCAATTGATCGCGCGCCCTCTCCAGCTCAGCCTGGTCTTGCTTATGCTGGGTGATCTGGTGTAAGCACCACCACCCGCCCAATCGGATTCTTAGTACGCATCACGTTAACAGGGAAATATGCAGGTCATAATATTGCTGGTCTTGTCCTTCGCCTTGGGTGAACTCAGCATTATACTCCTTTGCATATCCAGCCTGCTTGATATGTGCTAGCCAGCTCTGGCATCACCTGGGATAAATTTTTCCCCAGCGATTCTTCACCAGTACAGTTGATCATCTTTTTAGCCGATGGGTTCATGTCGACAATGCTATCGTTTAAATCCAAGACGATGACGCAGTCTGCCAGCCCGGCAAACACCGCCTCTTGAGCAATCGGTAAGATATTGACCAGCTGGAAGCGAAAAAGACTGACCGAAAACAACACCCCTGAAAACAGGAATAGGAACGCCGTCCAATCCAAAAAATGTTCCGGACTCCAGCCAGTGACGTAAAGGATATTGCCCATCCAGGGGAGCAGGATTGCCAGCAGTGTCAGAAAAACCTGCCAGCGCTGCAAGCGGACGATGCTGAATAGGCTTATCACCAGCTTGATTGATCCCAGCAATAAGAGGGTATAGCTGAAGATCATCAAGACCCAAAACCATGGTCCACGTTCAAAATCCAGTGCAACCAGTGGGCCAATTGGTTCCAATTCCACCTGCTGCCACACCAGATTGTGCAGCTCATTCGTCCACACCAGCACCAGGGTCACGACCGGGATGATCCCCAATAAGACCCTGTGTCTGAGAATGCGCTTCATCCATTCCGGATTACCCAAGATATTGAGCTACGAAGGTGAACCAGGCCAGTGGGATGATTACGATCCCAAAAAACTCGAACCTTTCCCAGAATAGCTTGAAGGTGAGGCTGGAAGCCACGATCTCAAAAGCATACCCCAAAGACCATAACGATGCCCCCAGGATTAAAACACTAAGCGCCTGCGAGCCGGGTGCGCGTCGGTTGCGGACAATATACAGCGCCAGGAAAAAGCCGAGCGAAGCGCTGAGGATTAATAGCGAGATGTCAACAAAACGCAAAGTCCCTACTCCCCTGAAGCAAAAGACGATAATTGTCTGATTGAATAAGTCATAAAGGTCACATGACCATAAAAATCATAACACCAGGAGAGTATGCTGAACTGAGAAGAATATTAATCATGGCTAATAATCTGATGAATTATGTCTTATATAGTTGAAATACAGGATGGAAAGAAAGACGACCAAAGTCTCCTCCGTGGTATTCACCAAAGCCCTATCGTGATGACTTATCCGCCTTACCAGGCACATAGTTTCTGTAGGGCGGGATTCTTTCCCGCCGAAAACGATCTCCTATTGCCCGATCGCTTAGCCTCGGGTGATCTATCACTTCCTTGTCCAACCCCAATTCCAGGGTCAGGTACCGGAGGGCGTCATCGATCATGTTCTGCAAATACCTCATCAGCCTTTCATTTTCATCGCAGCCACCAATCTTGAGCATCCTCGCCAGCCTCACGCACCCCAGGCTGTACAGGTCCACCAGCCGCAGGTACTCGCGGGTGTCGATTCCCTGCATCGCCCGACGGTTAACATTCCTGAGCAGCAAGCGTAGCGTGGCAATCTCTTCCGTCACCATGCCGGCTGCTTCCATCGCCTCGGGTGATAACCCCAATGCATGCTCCCGTATCTCCTGGCTGACCGGTGGGCGCCCATTGCGCAGCTCGATCCTCATCCAAAAAGCTCAAGAACTCCTCTGCCCAGGGGTCTTCCTTCGCCTTCTCCCTCGGTTCGCTTACCGTGATGAGCGACCCCAGCCTCTGGGCAGCCTGTGAATACAGCCTCCACCAGGCGCATCTCATCCCCCTCGCGCTCGAGCAAACCCCGCATAAGCTTCCGCAGGCAGGCTGTCTCCTGCTCCATCCCCTGGATATCTTCCGCCATCACTTCTCTCACCGCTTGCATATCCTTCTTGTGAGTGTAAAATCCGTGGGTCGTAGTCTCCCCGCCCTGTAATCGTCTGGTCTGCCTGACCGGTACCAGATTGCCAGTGATCTGCACCTGCTCATCGATCGTGCTTTCTCCCGGCAATTCCGGAAGCTTACTCAGCCGATATCTGGTGGACTTTATTTTTTCACGGGTGTCCATGAAATCCTGCATCCCCTCCAGGCTCTCACCCTGCTCCATCTTCAGCCTGATTGCAGTCCGGCGCAGAGCCATCAGGGTCAGCTTGGCCTCAGAGATGCCCACCTGCCGGCCATACAGCTTAGACTGCTCAGGATGGCAGAGCTGGAGAGCGGCTGCTCTTCCAGCCAATCCTGCGCCGTTCCACCCGAACCCTCAACGACCGGCTGCGCCTGTGGGGAAAAATATATTTTCCAGCCCGCATCCCCTCCAGCCTACCGCTTGACCGCAGGTACTCGACCACTGCCTGCCAAGCCTGGTCAGGCAGCCTCACACGGTGCCCATCCTGCCTCCACCGCACCCATGCCCCCGCCTCGTCCAGCTCGATCTGCCCCCACACCAGCCGCTGCAGGTTTTTAGAGGCACGCCCAGGCTCAGGCGTGCCAAGAAGAAGGCGTAATCGCGTACCCCCAGCGGCGAGCCATCCGTGGCGAGCAGGTGAAGGAATGCCTCCAGCTCGTCCAGGCTCCACATGCTGACCGCATCGTAGCGCCTGAGCTTCGTTTTTATTGCTCCTTTTGCCGGATTGAAGCCCGGTGCGCAGGATGGATCCACACGCTGCTCATCGCACCACTGGTAAAAGCTGGCGATGAACCCGATGGAACCATTGATGGTGCTGGCGGCATAGCCCTCCAGATCAAACCAGGCGATGTGCTGGTCGATATCCTGCTGGGTTACCTGCCAGGGCATCTTACCGCACTGCCTGACCAGCCGCCTCCACGCCAGCAGAGCGTGCTTGACGGTATCTTTCTGGGTATTCCGCCTGCGTTCGCCGACCCACTGCTCGAAAGCCCGGCTCCACTTCTTCAGCCGCCTGGAGGCCCCACTTTGTGCAGAGACCGCAGAATCGCCAAAGTAAAAGCTAAATAAGCGTGGTATATCCTGATCTTCGTCCATATTTCCTTTTATTTATTATGTGAGATTACCCGGCAGTAGGGGAGAAGCCGCAAGGGCGGTCCCAGTGCTTACCTGCAGCGTCATCACGGATAGTGTCTTCATGCTTTCACTACTGTAGTGTCTTATTGATTTCACTATGATCTCGCTGTGCCCGAAGCTTCGCCCAATTACTATCCTATACCGGGTTGGCTGGTCTTAAATATTCGTTTTTCCCCTGCCAGGATGCGGATCACCCTTCCGCCCCTTATGTATATATCCATTATAGCACATTCTTCTATTCCACAAGAGGTTTATGCAAAACTCGTAAAATTTTAAGAATTCTCATGTGGGGATAAGAAACACGCCATCTACTCAGGATCGCCTCAACCTGTTTGGGGAGATCACAGACGGGGTCATGTGTTTATGCCGAATAGGAGAGGTAATACACTCCACCTGGTTGCGCCTGACGATTTATTCCCGATCCGCCACGATGATTGGGTGATTATGCCCAATCATTTGCATGCAATTATCTGGAACCTGGATCCTGAATTCGGGTAGGGGCGAGCCGAAATCCCCCGACTATCGCTCGGTTCGATGGCACGCTTTCAACCGCCTGATCGCCTCTCTACGGTAACTTGTGACCTCTGAATTTATCGCGCTTATCGCGCAAAGTATCGACTGAGAGCGCCTTTCCAGCCTTCTACATACGGGTTTTGCCAGCTATCATCAGTATCCAAAAAACCGGACCAGGTTTTCTTTTTCTTACGTTTCAGTTCAGCTTCTACGGCTCGAAAACGATAATGATCGTAGACATCAAGGATGTGCACTGCATATGCCCCTGCCAGGTCCTGATCGCCTGTGATGATCACCAGGTTCTCGTCATTGGAATACGAGGCTTTATAACCGAGGTTGTGGCTGCCGAGGATTACTGTACAGGTTGGCAGGCGTGGATCGATTACCACCAGCTTGTCATGGATGATGGCTCCAACCCCATGGGCCGCGAGCTGCTCAATGCCAAGATCGCCAATGAGACCATTATCTTCAATGCGGGAGGCTCTCACGATCGTAATGTTTCCATCATCATAGGTGGCGGGTGACTCACCCTTGATCAATTTCTCATCCTTATCCTTCTTATCGGGTATGTAATTGGGCATGGCCTGCGGGCTTGACACCGCGCCGGTGACGAGCAGCGACCGGTCTTTCTGGCCGATCTCAATCACTTCCCCAATGATACAATCCTTACCCCGTTGACCGGGATAGAAAGCCAGGAAAAGGATCACCTCTTCCGCCTTCCGGATCCGGCTATATACTTCTGAAAGGTCCGGTGGCGTTTTAGTTTTCCCTTTTGAGGACGAAGGCTTCGTGCGCCTCAGCATATTCGGGGAAAACCAGACCACTACCTCAGTACCATCGGCTAACTTGACCTGTGATGATGCCATATTGGAGGTACGGAATCCTTTGCTTTGCTGGTTAGCCTTCATTTCCTTATACAATGGATTAGGAAGCTCGAGAAGGTCAGCTTTCATCCGCTGCCAATAATCGAGATACACACCAGCGATCGCATCCTCCTCAATCAGCAGGGTATTGTTAGTCTGGCCTGCCACTCCGGTGGATGTCCAATTGGTGCTTCCGGTGAGAACTGAGCGTGGACCGTTGCCAGGTGGAACATGCACAACGAATTTGTTATGCCCAATATGGATGCTGTTATTGAACATACGGCTTTGTAAGTCCACTCCAGCATCAACCAGGCGTTTACGGGCATTTGCGTTACGAGCGTCCCATTTGCCTTGACTGTCCGCCCCAGAATTAGCCAGGATGACGTGGAGGCGTGCTGCATTTGCTACCAGAATGTCTTCAAGCTCTTTATCCTCGAGCTCGTATAAGCTCAAATAAAACTCACCTTGCCTCGTAAATAGCTCACGTATTAAGGGTAAGACATCCCCGGCGAGATATTTCCGGTGTGGATCGTTAGGATCGGATATTTTTTTGATCAGCTCGTTATTTTCTATCGTGCCATCCTCATTAAGCACATTGCGCAGCCACTGTGCCGCCAATATCCCGTTGGTAAAGGTGGAGCGAAATTGCCCGCGGTTCATGGTAACCAGCACGTCGTTTGTGACAGTCGCAGGAGCCAGATAAGCCAGCGGCCGAGGCGTACCCTCGTACGCCTTGATCTTTTCCCACTCTGGTTTCCCATTGGTGCCCAAAACAATCTTTCCTTTAGCATCACGTTTCTTCACCCACGCCCATTCAAGCCCATTGGATGGTACAGGCTCCAATCCCGGGGCAATGTTACCAACGGGTCTGATTTCGTATCTAACTAACACCTCAGTCGGTCTAAGCGTCATTCCGTCCCTTTTCTTGCGTATGGTCAGGTCTCGCCAATTGAGCTTTTGTACAGGCCACACGCCGGTATCTTGAGCCAGCCAATTCGGATTGCGTTGGCCTTTGAAAGCTACCCAGGCCGCGCATTTTACGCGATCCTCGCTGCCATCCGCCTGATGTGCAACTGTACCATCGTTATTCAGGTGTACACGTGCAATATCAAAACCCAAACAACCATTGATCTTGCCATCGATATCCCAGGCAACATAGGCCACCTCATTATTTGCCCAAGCACGAGCAGAGATAATTTGTCCCATATTCTTTCTCTCCTTTTTTGATTCGCTTTACATTGAACCTCGTATATTTTCCAATACGAAATAGATTTATAGAACAACCTGAGTCTCAAACGTTGGCGAGCTTGGTCTGGGCTGTATGGGAATGATTCAAACCTATTCTTTATCCATGTCAATGAAATTCAAGCTCGTAAGCTTATTTCTCCTCCGGTAACTTTACCGCTGAAACGGCTTTCCTTAACTGGTCTAAGAGCTGCTGCACAGGGATGAGCACTCCAGAAGCTAATCCTAATAAGGAAATGCTTAATCCAATTGTGGCAAAGGTAGCAGTGTCTGTCGGATTAAAAGTAACTACTTCTCCGGTAAACGAAATCCCACCGATTAAATAAACAATGGCCAGGCCAATCGAAACCATTAAGGACACGATTACATCGACCAATACCTGCGTCCAGTTGCTGGCTTTCTTTCCCTCCCGATACTCCAAAAGGACACGCAATTCTGCTCCAATAATTGAGGCGACTGCAAGCATGATAAAAAAGGTATAATCCAGAAGCAGTTTCCCCCGAAGAGCTTCCACGTATAATACTACCCACCCGATTAAAGAAACCAATCCCAAAAAAGATGTAATATTAAGCATTCGGTCATTCTTGGTCCCAAGGTTCTTCCGATACGCGACATATCGTTCGATTAAGCTCACAATATCTCTTGCCGGAATATTTTCCAGTGGCTTGTTTTGTGGATCAGGCTGGATGGGTTTATTTACAGGCGGAAGTACAACAGTTGACCAGAAGTCTGTATCCAATACTTCGTCTGGCTC
This sequence comes from uncultured Chloroflexia bacterium, assembly GCA_963828845.1. Lineage (GTDB taxonomy): Bacteria > Chloroflexota > Anaerolineae > Anaerolineales > UBA4823 > FEB-25. Next base: position 126,390 of record CAWHGE010000001.1, on the reverse strand, counting down.
CATTTTCTGGTTGCCGGGCTTGTCCATTTCCGCTAGCTTGTCATGCACAAAATCATAGTAAAGATCTTGCCCCGATCCTGGCAATTTAGGAATCGCAATGACTGGTACATTCAGAGCTTTAGCTGCATAACCGATGCTGGCCGTGCCATCATAACCCGCCAAGAGGACAACGGCATCTACTTCGGATAGATTGGGGATGATTTTTGCACCCGTATTAGATACAAAGCCCTTTATTGGGCGGCTATCGATATGTAGGCTCGGGCATTGATTACGCAGCGTATTTATGTGATTAGTTGATGAAACCGTTGTTGGTGTGTTTATCTCTTCCGGAGCATAAAATACAATCCCGGGCTTTCTTTTGTCCTCCTGGTTTACAACCGAAGCGGCTCCTTTAATCGCTAGAATGATTGCTCCCCACTCTTTTTCATAATATTCCCAATCGGGAATGCCTCCATAAATATCATGTCTACGCTGAGCCAGGGCCATCCCTAATGCATAGGAAGCCTTTTTAAATTTATCGAAAAGATTATCTTTTATTGCAGCGTCTTGAATCTCTTCTAATTGATGCTTTATTGAGCCTACTACCATGATTTTCATTATGAATCCTCCATATCTTCTATCCTGACCCGCTAGATAGACCTAAGGTTATTTGGTATGTCCATCAATCCCCCAGAAATCTATTGGAGCAAGCTTAAGCTTTGACCTGTATATAAAAATAACAGGCCACTGATAGGTGACTATCAGTGGCCTTAAAGGACTTCCCCAATGCATTCAAACCAGAGTTTCGGTTTGAAACCACCATTAATGTAATTATCAAGGAATAATTAGCTTGTCATTCATATGATACATCGATAAAACTAAAAGTCAAGCCTTTGTCTGTCTTCCTTTCCGAGCCATAGTTTAGCCCTCTTCTCGGAACACCTATGTGTGAAATCTATAAACCTTAGGGCGTTCAATCGTTCCAACGTTTAAACGTCAGGCTAACCTCAATATCCCTCCAATCTCGATAAAAATAGTATTATAATCATCCCCGTTATGGAGGGTTAACCATGAACCAAAGATCGATCGCTAACACCCAGGTCGGCGAGATTGGCCTGGGCTGCATGGGCATGAGCCAGTCCTACGGCCCATCCGACGATAACGAATCCCTGCGCGTGCTCGACCGGGCCATCGAGCTGGGTTGCAACTTCTGGGATACAGCCGATGCCTACGGTGCTGGTAAGAATGAGCTCCTGTTGGGCAGTGCATTAAAAAAGCACCGGGATAAAGTATTTTTGGCCACCAAGGTGGGGAATGTGAAAGACCGCACGCTGACCTCCCATCAGGACCAGGTGAAAGCCAATGCCCCCTGGATCGTCGATGGAACCCCGCAATACATCCGCAAAAGCGCCGAGCTAAGTCTGCAGCGCCTTGGCGTGGAGTACGTCGACCTGTATTATCTCCACCGGGTCGACCCGCTGACCCCGGTCGAAGAGACGATCGGTGCCATGTCTGAGCTGGTGAAGCAGGGTAAAGTGCGCTTCTTGGGGCTGAGTGAGGCTTCCGCCACCACTATCCGCCGGGCAATGCAGGTGCATCCGATCACCGCCCTGCAAACCGAATATTCGCTGTGGACGCGCCATGTGGAGGAAGAAATTCTCCCCACCTGCCGTGAGCTGGGCATCACGTTCATCCCCTATTCACCCCTGGGACGAGGGTTTCTGACCGGGACGATTGAGAAGGAGGAAGATCTCTTCCAGGATGATTTTCGCCGCAGCACTCCCCGCTTTCAGGGAGAGAACTTTCAAAAGAACCTCGCGATCATCCCCCTTATCCGCCGCATCGCTGAACAGCACCAGGCTACCCCGGCACAAATTGCCCTGGCATGGGTGCTGGCGCAGGGAAAAGAGTTCATCCCGATCCCTGGTACGAAAAGGGTAAAGTATCTGGAAGAAAATATCGCCGCTTCCGGCGTGCACCTAACCGGTGAGGAAATGCTCCAGCTCGAAGGGATCCAGTCTTACGGGGAGAGACATTCCGAGCTCAGCCGGAAATTTGTACAACTTTAACCTTTATCGATCAAAGTTGATTTTTATTGCCCACAAGCGCATCTATGCATCGAAGTGGATGGTTCGGCACACTATGAGCCCGCTCAGGCAGAATATGACGCGGCTCGTACAGCTTTTTTAGAGCAGCTTGGTTATAAAGTGATCCGCTTTACGAATGATGATGTGCGCTACAACATTAATCCTGTGATCGATGAGATTATTAGGGCAGTCGAGATTTCAACCAGCTGATTCACTGATGCACCATTGACGTTTCTTCGTTCCCCCATAAACATCCTTATTTGATCGATCAGCGGTCTCCTGTTTCGATCAGTGATCTTCTGTATCGATCAGTGTTCTCCTGATCGATATCTTAGACGGAAAACGTGCTCACCTTCATACATTCCCATGTTCCAAGATCTAATTTCCCCCGCATCTTTTTGAGCACCTTGAGGATCTCGTCCCCGTAGCGTTCCCGTCTCCAGGGGATGTCTGACAGGCATTCCGAGAGTGCGCCCATATCCTGTGGATTGCGGACGGCAAGCACGTGCATCAGGTCGCGCGGCAAGATGATGTCTGACTCGACCTCCAGCTCCCTCGCTTTCAGCTTCCGCCACTGCTTCAGCGCTTCCACCCGTGCCATAAAGCGGTCATCCGGGCGCGCATTGCGGGGCGGATGGATCGGCTTAGCCTGCAGCCCGCGCTGGACGGCTTGCAGGAGTGCCTTCCCATGCCGGTTCATCTGGTGATTGGTCATCCCGGGCAGGGCCTTCAGCTCATCCACGCTGGTAGGGCAGAGCTACTGGCGATGGCATGCAGGGTATGATCGCTGATCACCTTGAACAGTGGGCGGTTGAGGCTGCCGGGCAACTTCATCCCGGTATATGCACAGCTCCTGCAGCACCGCCGCCTGCTGGGGTGAGAGCTGATGGACGCCGTTCACCCGCCAGCAGGCGGTCTTCCCATTCTCGGGGTTGGCTTCCACCTGGCACAGGCGCCGGAAATCCTCCTGCGCCAGCGGCAGCAGACCTTTCTCCTTCAGCTGGCTGTTCCAGCTTCTTCTTCAATGGGATCAGGTAATGAGTATCCTGGCGGGCATAATCCAGCAGGAAACCAGGCAGAGGGCGCTGTCCCCAATTGGCGCGCTGGTGGCGTTTATCCACCTGGATATTGAACTCCGCTTCGAGGATCGACCCCAACCCCACTTCCTTGCGTCCCAGGATGCGGGCTGCCAGCATGGTATCGAACAGGTTGTTAAAGCTGAATCCGAAATCCCGCTTCAGGCATAGCAGGTCGTATTCAGCGGCGTGAAAGATCTTTTGGATGTGGGGGTCTGCGAAAATCGGGCCCAAGTGGCGAAAGGTCGGTAAGCGCCAGAGGATCCACCAGGTAATCGGCTTCAGGGGTGGAAAACTGGATCAGGCACACCTGCTCACGGTAAGCGAACAGGCTGTTGGACTCGGTATCGACTGCGATGATTGGCTGGTCTGCCAGGATGTGTGCCAGCCGCTTCAGCCCACCCGGTTTGGTGATGGGTTGGCTGAATTCAGGATCGGGCATGGGCTTATTATAGCCCAATTCATCTGGTATCTGATTTTATCGCCTCCACCTTCCGCCGGATGGCGGCATCAAGGTTTGTAGCCGCCATGCTGATGCATGCCGGACGTTGATCCACTGATTGCAGGGATACATGCGACCGAAGCAATCTCTGTCACCGCCTTTTTACTGGTGACTATGAAATCATGTTTGTAGCCGCCATCGTTATGGCATACCGGATCGTTATCGAATGTCATCAGGAGCGTCTATGCGCCGAAGAATCTGCCTGTTCCACCGCCTTTTTACGGTGACTGTGAAAGAGTCATGGTTTTTACCCCATCGTTCAGCGGGATAGCCGGTCAATATCGGCATCAACCACCCCTACTTTTGTCTTCTCCATCACCAGGGCTGATTCGCCATCCTGATAATACTTGGTCCACTCCCCCACCCGTGGTATACCCGAACCTTTCATACAGCCGGATGGCCACATCATTGGACGGTCGGACGCACAGCCTGATCCTGTTCACTGGGATCTGCGCTTCACAGGCCTGCAGCAGGGCTGCGCCAATCCCCCTGCCGCGATATTCGGGCAGCACCGCCACGGTGGCGATCCATGCCACGCCTTCCATCCGGCGCACATCCCCGGCGATAAACCCCACCATCTGCTTATCCATTCACCGCCTTCAAGCGCATCACCCCGCGGAAGGTCAGCACACCGATCAGGTCCAACAGCGGCCAGGCATCCTTGGGGAAGCAGACCTGCTCCAGATGGCGCAAGGCACCCAGGTCGCGCAAGGTGGCCGGCTCGATGGCTACACCTGTATCAGATTGGGCATGGATGATGGTATTCATGCAATCTACCAATAATACAATTGCTCATACAGGGTTAAAAGATTCGCAATACGGAATACGTTTCGAGCGTACTCCGTATTGCGATGGATTTTGAGTTGTGCTTTACTTCTGCTCGCCCTTTTGGTCACCCTTCATGAAATTGCTGATCATGCTGGTGAATTCCAGCGGGAAGATGAACTTGGTGGAAGCACCCGCACCAATGGATTTGAGCGCTTCGAAGTACTGCAGGGTCATCGTCTTCTGGTCCACCGTCTGGGCTATGGAGAAGATCTTATCCAGGGCAACCGAGAAGCCCTCAGCACGCAGGACCTGGGCTTGCTTTTCACCTTCTGCCACCAGGATGTTGCTCTGCTTCTGACCTTCAGCCCGCAGGATGTTGCTCTGCTTCTCACCATCTGCCACGTTGATGGCTGCCTCGCGCGTACCGGTGGATTCGGTCACCACGGCACGGCGGATACGCTCGGCTGACATCTGGCGGTTCATCGCATCCTGCACCTCGCGTGGCGGGATGATCTCGCGGATTTCCACGTTGGTCACTTTGACACCCCAGCGCTCGGTCACTTCGTCCAGGCGGGTGCGCAGCATGTTGTTGATATGCTCACGCTCCGAGAGCACCTCGTCCAGCATGATCCCACCGATGACTGCACGCAAGGTGGTAGTAGCCATACCCAGCGCGGCTGCTTCAAAGTTCCCAACCTGCACGACACTATCCGTCGGGTTTAAAACCTTGTAAAACCACAGGAAATCGATGCTGATGGGGGCGTTATCCTTGGTGATTGAAGTCTGGTGTGGAACCTCACGCACCTGCTCACGCAGATCCACCGAGACAGCCTCGATCAACGATGGGGATCAGAAAAACAATACCCGGACCTTTTGCGCCGATGCAGCGCCCCAGGCGAAAGACGACCAGGCGCATATACTCCGGCACCATCCGGATGGCGCTGGCGAGAAGGATGATCGCCAAGACGACGGCACCTCCAGCCAGGCACAAGACAATGGTTAATTGTAGTTCCTTCATAATTTACCTCCTCAGAGAATGGGTTGAATGGATATTTTGAGCTCGAATCAATTGATTTACTCGTTCTTTCGGAGGGACAGGTTCCACCTCCAGGATAAATCCTTCACGCTTTACCACACGGACTTTGCTGCCTTCAGGGATAGGAACTGAGCTGCGTGCGCTCCACAGCTCTGATCCAATTTGCACAGAGCCTTCATTATAGATATCGGTCTTGGCTTCACCGATATCACCGATGATCTTTGCCAGGTCATGTCGCGGCTTGCATTTTTTCGGTTTCCAGCACTTTGGTGGTGGCAATCCAGAGATAACCGCTGGCAAGCAGCTGAGGCGATGATCGCCAGGAATGGGTTCACGCCTGGCTGCCACCAGCTTGCACCTTGAAACAGGTAAGCGGAACCAATGACAAAAGCGATCAAAGCGATCGACCAGGAAGACCAGATTGCGCGATTTGCGCACTGCCAGGATGAATGGAATGACACCGAGGATCAGTAGCACCAATGCCCACAGGTTGATTGGCAGCTGGCTCATCTCCCAGCCCGCCAGGAACAAGACAAATAAGGCGCCAATTTCCAGGATGCCAGTGCCTGGGGCAAAAAGTGCCATAATTGCCAGGACAATTCCGACCACTAAGAGTAAATACGCAACATTAGGATCAATTAATATTTCCATAGTCGTGTCCTCCAGGGGCGATTTGATTATACATCAGATTAGGGTATCGCCTCTTAATATCTATTATGCATCCAAATCTCACATCCAGGCTAAGAGAATCTCAGGATTTGGTATGATTTAGGCATGCAGCCATTTTCGCTTCTGCTCGGGGTGGGTGCATTGGCTGGCTTGCTGCTGGCGGGCTGGCGGGCACCCCAAAAAGAGCGACTGCGTTATCTGGATGCCGGGGTATTGGGTATTGTTCGGTGCCCTGGTTGGCAGTCGGGCTGTGAGCGGTGGCGGTTAATTTTGGTTATTATCAAGCCCATCCGGGTGAGATTTTCCAGGTGTGGCTGGGTGGATTATCGAGCATCGGGGCATTGGTTGGTGGAGTGTTGGCAGTGTTCATCATTGCCGTATGGTGGAAAATCCCACTGGGTTTGCTGGCAGATGCACTGCTACCGTTGGCTGGCACCCTGACCGTCACTGCCTGGATGGGATGCTGGGTGGATAGCTGCAGCTATGGAGTGCCTATCCAATGCCTGGTGGGCACTCCCCGGCGCGCGATGAGTGGGGGGTGCTGGCGGACCGGGTGCCAGTCCAGCTGATGGGGGCAATATCAACCCTGGTATTGATCTGGCTGTTGGATCGAGCAGGCAAGCGTTTGCCAGTACCAGGGGATGAGTGCCGCATTGGGCTATTTGGGATCTCAGCAGTGATGTTCGGCCTCTCCTATTTGCGCGCCGATCCAACCCCCATCTGGAATGGCTTGCGCCTGGAAGCCTGGGGAGCAATCGGGTTGATGATATTCTCCGCATTTATAGTGGTGGTATTATTGTTGCATTGGAAATTCAAGAAATAGCGTATTCCCCAGGGATAGGGTCTATAACTGGGGAGGTGAAAATGAAGGTAAATATCGCACTGGCACAAATCAATACACAGTTAGGGGATGTAAGCGCCAATCTTGAAAAACACCTCGAGCTTATCCACCAGGCCCAGGCAGCAGGGGCAGAACTGATCGTCTTCCCTGAGCTTATCGCTGACCGGCTACTGCCTGCAGGACCTCGTTCCCACTGTTGCTCATCAAGCCTCAGAAGATGACCCGGTATTCCAGCCGCTGCTGGAAGCCAGCCAAAAGATCGATATCGTGGTCGGTTTTGTGGATGAAGATCAGCGCCACCGCTTTTTTATTGCTGCGGCCTATCTTTCAGGGGGGAAGGTGCTGCACGTTCACCACAAAGCCTATTTACCCACCTATGGCTTGTTCGATGAAGGACGCTTCTTTGCCTGGGGAGATTCAGTCCGTGCATTCGATACCAGGTTTGGGCGGGTTGGAATTTTGATCTGCGAGGATTTCTGGCATGCCTCGCCACCCTACCTGCTCTGGCTGGATGGAGCCGACCTGTTCCTGTTCACTTCCGCCTCACCGGGGCGGGGTCTGGGCAAGCAGCCTGCACTTGAATCGGCGCGCTGGGTGGAAGATATTAACCGCGCCTATGCCAGCCTGTTCACCTCATTTGTGGTGCATTCCAACCGGGTGGGCTTTGAAGATGGGCTGAATTTCTGGGGCGGCTCCACCATTTATGACCCGAATGGCGAGCTCGTCGCCAGATGCCCTTACCATGAAGAAACGCTCTTGATTTCAGAAATTGACTTGAACCAGCTGCACCGCACGCGGGCACGCCTTCCATTGTTGCGCGATGAGCGCACAGCCCTGACCATGCGCGAGCTACAGCGAATTCTTGGAGATGATCAATCATCGTGAAGCCGCCGTATAGTCAGGCTGGTTGGAAGATGTATAATATGACCGCAAGTACAGAATATCTTCATCGAGTGATAGAGGGTATGGAACACAAAAAGATTGATCTGACCATAAATACCGATACTGCCCGGCAGATCCTGACCGGTTTTATCCGCTCTGAGATCACCCGGGCTGGTTTCTCACGGGCGGTGGTCAACCTCTCCGGAGGGTTGGACTCATCCCTCTCATGCTACCTGGCAGCTGAAGCGCTGGGAGCTGAGAATGTGCTGGCATTATGCCTGCCATATAAATCCTCCACACCTGATTCAGGCGAGCATGCCAGACTGGTCATCGATGCACTGGGCGTGCAATCCCTCACCATCCCCATCACCGACATGGCAGATGCGCTGATCGAACAGTTCCCGGATATGAACCGGGTCAGGCAGGGCAACATCATGGCGCGCATGCGTATGATCGTCTTATACGACCAATCGGAAGCATTTCACGGCCTGGCGGTAGGCACGGGGAATAAGACAGAAATCCTGCTCGGCTACACCACCTTGTATGGTGATTCTGCCTGTGCGATCAACCCACTGGGTGACCTGTACAAGACCCAGGTGCGCCAGCTGGCGAAAGCCATCGGGCGTCCCACAAGTGATCCTGGATAAACCGCCTACCGCTGACCTGTGGCTTGGGCAGACCGACGAAGGCGAGCTCGGGTTCACCTATGATGAAGTGGACCAATTGCTTTACCTGCTGGTGGACCAACGTTACAGCCAGAAGATTGCGTGGAAGCAGGCTTTTCTGAGAGCTTCGTCAGCGCTGGTGATGGAACGGGTCCGGCGCAACCAGTTCAAACGCCTTATGCCACCCATCGCCAAACTGACCAACCGCACGGTTGGGTATGATTTCTTATACCTACGCGATTGGGGGACCTGATCAAAAGTCTCACTGGCTACGCTTAACGTTCAACCAGTTCCGATATCCTCAAGAAGTAATATCTATAACAGCTATACCAGCCCACTACATGATCCACATCCCACCATCGCTACATCACCGCCGCTTCAGATTGTTGTGGCTGGGTCTATTGATCTCCATTGCCGGCTCCCAGATGCAGCTGTGGGCCTTGTTCTGGCACATCCGCACGATAACCGACCAGCCCATTGCCCTGGGGGCAGTGGGGCTGGCGCGCATCCTGCCGGTGATCGTCTTCTCGCTGATCGGTGGGGCAGTCGCAGATATGCTCAACCGGCGGCGCATCCTGTTCCTCACCCAAACCGGGATGGCGCTGGTGGCCTTCGCCCTGGGGTGGCTGACCCTTGCCGGGCATATCGACTTGTGGCATATCTACCTGCTGACTGCCCTGCAAGCTGTTGCCCAGGCATTTGATGGACCTGCACGCCAGGCACTGGTGCCCAACCTGGTACCGGCAAGCGACCTGCCGAATGCCTTCAGCCTGAACTCCATTGCCAACCAGATTGGTTCCATCGTCGGACCTGCCTTGAGCGGGATTATCATTGCTGCCGGGGGCCTGCCCTATGTCTATATCATCAATGCCATCTCATTCCTGGCAGTCATCCTGGCGCTGGTCATGATGGGACCGGTGGAACAACAAAAAACGCAGCCGCATCCGGAATGGTGCAATCAGCTTCTCAGCCATTGCCGAAGGGGTACACTTTATCCTGAAGCAACCGCTCATCCTATCCACCATGATCCTGGATTTCTTCGCCACCTTCTTCGCCTCGGCCAATACGCTCATGCCGATCATCGCCGTAGATGTTCTGCATGTGGGGGCGGTAGCCTATGGATGGCTCTCAGCAGCCCAGGCGATTGGAGCGATGGTGGCAGCATTGATCATCTCGCAGATGCATGAGATCCGCCGCCAGGGAACGGTGTTCATGCTGGCAGTGGTGGTATTTGGGCTTGCCACGATTGCCTTTGGGGCTGCGCGCAGCTTTTTATCTGGCAATGCTGGCATTGATCATCGTGGGGGCGGCCGATACGGTCAGCACGATCATCCGCAATACCATCCGCCAGCTGTCAACCCCCGATTACATCCGCGGCCGGATGACCAGCGTCAACCAGATCTTCTTCCAGGGTGGACCACAACTAGGTGAAGTGGAAGCCGGGTTGGTTGCCCAGCTCTTTGGGGCACCCTTTGCCAGTCATCAGCGGCGGCGTGGGCTGCATCCTGGCAGTCATCTGGATCGCCCGCCGCTGGCCACAGATCCGCAAATACAACGGTGATGAGCCGGTTGTGGCTGGCACACCAGCCAGCTGACCTCATCTGCTATAATCGACCCATGATGCCATCCCCAGACTCAACTGAAGCTTATATCTGCGTGGATGTGGAAACAGCCGGACCCATCCCCGGGCGGATTATTCGCTGTTATCCATCGGGGCCTGCACAGTATTCGAGCCACAGTCCACCTTCTACATCGAGCTAAAACCCATCAACGAGAATATCACCCCGGAGGCAGCAAATGTGCATAAGCTTTCGACTCGACGCTTGATGCGTCGAAGGGATTCCACCCGAAAAAGCCTTGCAGCGTTTTGAGGACTGGCTGAAGATTCAGGCTGCTCCCAACCAAGCAGCCGGTATTCGTGGCTTTCAATGCCGCCTTTCGATTGGATGTTCATCAATTACTACTTTATCCATTACCTCGGGCACAACCCATTTGGTCACGCGGCCCTGGATATCAAGGCACTCTACATGGGACAGGCTGGCGTCCCCTGGTCGCAGACATCCTGGCGATATATCAGCCCACAACTGCTACCGAGAGACACCCATCTGACCCATCATGCCCTGCAAGATGCCCTCGACCAGGCAGAGCTATTCAAAAAGATGCTCGCTGGAATGCACACAATAAATCTTGATACCACCAGGAGATGATCAACGATGACTGAAGAAAATCAACCCACCCCCAGCTGCTGACCTGGCACGTATTGTGGAATCTGCCCACCGCCTGGGAATTGAGCTCGATGAGGCTGAAGCCCTGCAGTGGATGACTGCCATCGCTTCCTTCGAATCCATCGATGGAGATATCGGTGGACGCGGACAGCGGCGTCTTTGGCAACAAGATCGTCATGCTGGATTTCAGCCCACGCGAGCTGGCACATTTCCGGGAGGTGGGGCGACTGGTTGAATTCTCATGATCGAACCGGGGGTGGTGGAAACTGCCCTGGCGCTTTCGGGCTCATCCGCTCAATCGAAGATCCAGACCTATCCTGGTGATTGCGACTACTTCGAGCGGATCAACATCAAAGCTGCACACGCGTGAGCAGGCCTGCCAGATCCTATCCAGGTTGATGCGTGATAAGGCACTCAGCAGTCGTTAAAGGACCAACCTACCAATTGATGGAAGTAAAGTTTGGTAATTATCCCTTCGACGTATTGCGAGGTGAGCGGATTGATCCGGGCGGGTTCGCCGATATCCTGGAATGCCGGATGAGATCCAAAAAGGACAGATCGAGGCAAAGAACCCAGATGGAACACCTGCCATGGTCAAGTGGGATGATGTGGCAGGCTGATCCAGGTTGGTGCAAGCTGGATTGGGTCATCGCTGACCCGGTGCACGGACAGCTTTCAAACGCCAGCAACATGCTCGACGTGACCTGGGAAGCCCCGGATGGCTCGATCACACCGCTGGATGGCTATCTCGACCCCTATTTTCAGGAAGTCTACCTGGAAGCCGAATCCATCCCGATTTTCTCCAAGCTGGCCAAACATGTCTCTGCGGATGCATTGGATGATTACGTCAAGCAGCTGGAGCATGAAGTCAACAAGTACCTGACGAAGGATGTCAACTATGGGAAGGTTGCCAAACGCATGTACAACATCTTCCGGCTCACCGGGCGCTACGAAGATGCAGCCTTCCTGCGCGACCTATTCGATGAGCCTACCACCATGCTCTACCAGGTATGGTCGCTGATCCGCACGATCGATGATGCCTTCAAACCGGGTACAGAAATTACGTAGACCAGCTACTCGCCCAGGCTGACCAGCTGATCATGTCTGTGATCCATGTATTGGAAGGGGACCAGGAAGCTGAAATCGTGCGCCTGCTGCTACGGTTGAGGGATGCATTGAGCAGACAGGAGAGTGGGCAGGCATTGAGTGGTCCAGCTGAAGCTGCCAGGGCTGAGGTGATCAACCTGGTGAATAACTTCTTCTATGATAAATTGACTGCCGTGCCGACGATAAAAGCCTACATGGATGGCATCCAGAGTGCGGATAAGAGCTCATAGGAAGGATGAGGAGATAATGGCAGGATTAACCGATCAGGCAGGCGGGATGAAAGTGACCGGTGGAGAGGCGATCGAGCGGGCCCACCAGGCCTGGCAGGAGAGCATGCTGCGCCAGCTGGATGTGCTGCGGAGAGAAATCCAGGCCACCCAACCGGGCAGGCTGGCAGTCAATTGTGGGGCAACCCTGGAGGACCAGCAAATCCGGCTGACTTATTGGGGGCAAGCAGTGGGAATTTCGTGGCCTGACCTGAAGGTATGGAATGCTTATCGGATGGATCAGAATGCTCCGTGTACGATGCGGGGATGCTGCTGTACTACCTGCGGGAAGCCGATGGCACCCCCATGGCAGATCGCTGGATCGGCTACCGTGAGCTGCCAGGAGGGAGTTTTTACAGCCAGGCCTTTCAGGGCTACAGCGGCGACCGCCTGGCGCGTGCTTTTGGTGAAAGCCCGGAGGCTTATACCCAGGCAGCCACATGCCCTGGATGGGAATTTCGCTGACCGGATTGCCCGGGCTGGCTTTTGCCTTTCAGCCTCTGCCGCGCATCCGATTGGCAGCCATCCTCTACCCGGGGGATGAGGAGTTCGCAGCCCGCGCCTCGGTGCTGTTCGATGCAGCTGCCAGTCACTACATGACCACCGATGGACTGGCACTACTGGGGTCGGGGTTGGTGGGAAGATTAATCAAAGCGGGAAAAACCGAGCGATAAAATATCGCCTGTTTTTTAGGGTAAGCCGATAATTCTCATGGATTGCGGGGAATCAATGCTGAAATCAAAACGCACTGTGCGCGTTTCTTTTGGCTCGAGCGAGAGTACCCAGCTCAATTGGTTTAGCTCGGTTTGTTCTGCAGGCCTGGGATCCGCTGATTCCAGCTTGACCTTGATCTCCTCATTGCGCGAGACTGGTATTTGGTCATACAATGTGAGGTTGGCTCTACCGGGTAGCATATTCTCCAGTTTTATCTCATAACCAAATGCAAGGTGACGTCTGCCGCTAATGATGCGCTTATCAATTTCCCGGCGCTTCAGCTCGCGCTCCACTTTGACGCGGTTATCATTACCCAAATAGAGCTCAATGCCTTCCCCAGGAACAGTCAAATCCAGCTGGGTTGTGCCAATGAATTCATCGATGATTAAAATGTTCGCTTCACCAGGAAGAAGCGTATATGGGCTGGTATTGTCAACCTTTGCCCGACGAAATACAGCCTGTGCCAGTTTGGGCGTCGATACGTAATCCAGGTCCGGTGTCAATGAGAACCGAGAGATGGTGACCTTGTGAGGAGAACCATCTGCTGGAACACTAATGACATTTGGAATGATATACGAAACTGCTGCGCCGGAGGTGTTCACCGATGCAACCGCCTCTTCCGCTTTTTCTTCCGGCTGTTCCAGACGGCCAGTGGGAACATTCAATGAAAGCTTAGCACTGGCATCCATTGAAGGCGCCGCCTGAGCGCTAACTGCAAGGCGAGGTAACGGATAGATTGGCTCTGGGGGATGAATGTACCAGGGTTCCAACTCGGGTAGTGTGGAAGTCAGTGCAGGACGAGCTGTTGAAAGAGTGAGGGATACATCTTCCCAGGCTTCGCCGGTATTTTGGGTTACATCTGCCAGATAGCTTATCTCAAGGGTCGAGCTGCCTTCCTTTTCAAGCAAACGCAGATCATATAAAGGCTTCCAACCTGCTCCACTGACCAAATAGCTGACTTCAATCGTCAGATCGCTCGCTGCTGCCAGCTCAACATCAATGCTGGCAATGTAGCGCTCATAAGGACGGGCATTTTGGATCTGCTCCAATTCCTTGGTCAATTTATCCAACAGACGATTAACCTGGCGCTGGTTGACCTGGACGCTGAGGGTTTCATCATTCAGTTTCTCAGCCTGCTTCCGTAACTTACCAAAAAATGCAAGCTGTTGCTCAACGGTCATCTCACCAGCCGCAAATGCTGTAGCGTAAGTAGCCACCTGACCAGCAAGCTTATCCAAAATAATGCGGTTCTGCTTGATCAGCTCGACCTTAGCATCCAACGCGTTCAGCTCATCTTGCCTCTTTTCGATCTCTTGCTCAAGATTACGCACTGAATCTGATGGTTGATCGGTATAGAAAACGCGTTTTACCTGGACACCCAGCAGTCGAGCACTGGTAGAACCATAAACAGATGCACGCAATGAATTTGGGTAGAGGCTGAGGGGTAATTCAGCTATCTCTATGGCATGAGTACCTGGTTTCAAATTGATTAAGCCACGCCTGGTAAGGCGAACCCGGTCGGGATATACAGTTGCAGCTACGATGGTGGTAGACAATTCAGTCATTGCATTGTCCTCCTATTCAGAAACCCCTGCAGACCTTTCGTTCACCTGAAGGACGAAATTAAAATCCTCAAGTTTGGACATATCCGCAACATCACTACCAAGGGCGACGATACGCTGCAGGAGGGCCAGACGATTCTGCCGCAGTGTGACATCCTCGGTCATGACGAGCACTTCATCGAAGAAGCGATTGACATCGGGAATCATGGGCAGGAATGCGGTCAGAAAGCTATCAGCAGAGCGAACTCGAGCCAGTATGAAGGGATTTTTCGGCTAGGAGCAGGGCAGAGTACAAATTCTCTTCAGCTTTTTCTGCAAAAGCTTGCGGATCCACTTCGAAGGATTCCTTAAAATCACGCGTGATGCGCACACAACGCGCATAGGCGGGAAGGATGGAATGCCAATCTGGCCGGGTCACCCAGACGGAGAGCTGTTTGACCGACTGATTGGTGCGGGCAGGGTTGAACCCTTGGGCGGTAACGACAGCATCGACCACATCATAGCGATATCCGGTTTCAAGCAGCAAGTTGCGCAAACGCTCAATGATAAACCCCGGCAGGCAGATAAGCTTTCAGAATCGATGGAAATAGGCAGGAGTGCAGCCGCAGATTCCAGCCCCCGACGCAAGTCAAAGCTCACGTTCTGGGTGATCAGAGCTTGCACCAACCCAAGTGCAGCCCGACGCTGGGCAAATGGATCACGCGCACCGGTGGGAGCCATTCCAGCAGCAAACAAACCTGCCAGCGTGTCCAACCGGTCTGCCAATCCAACCGCTAATCCCGGGCAAGTCTTTGGGAGCAGGTCACCAGCAAAGCGCGGCAGGTAATGCTCAAAGATGGCCTCACCAACGGCCTCACTCTCTCCTGAAGCCAGGGCATAATATCGTCCCAGGATCCCCTGTAGGGAAGTCATCTCGATCACCATCTTGGTCGCCAGGTCGGCTTTACACAGCTCAGCAGCCCGGTGGGCGATGGTAGATTCCTCTGGATTAAGGCAAGCACCGGGGAAAGCGCATCCACCAGGGCAGTGATGCGGTGGGTTTTATCCAGCATGGAACCAAGCCTGGTTTGGAAGATCAGTGTGCCCAAGCGGGGGAGAAAATCAGCCAGTTTGTGCTTGCGATCATCCCTCACGAAGAAATCAGCATCGGCGAAGCGTGCCCGGATGACATGCTGGTTGCCTTCGGTGATCAGCTCAGCCCTGGCGATAGGCGTTCATCATCCTGGGAGGGATGATTGGCGACCGTGATGAAATAGGGCAGCAGCTCACTTTCATCCGCAGGTAACTCAGTTTGGGCTAATCCGGAGTACGTCCAACATGGGAAGGTATCGGATTGGAAGACCGGGAAATAGCGCTGGTGCTTTTTCATCACCGAGATGAGCACCTCCCGCGGCAGGTGCAGGTAGGCCGGGGTCAAACGAGCCCATCAGGGACGTGGGAGCTTCGACCAGGTTGGCGACCTCTGAAAGCAATTCCTCGTCTGGCAAATCCCGCCCATCGACCGTTGCGACCAGGGCCTTGACCTGTGCCTGGATGAGGGCCAGACGCTCGCTGTTTTTCCAGGATGATGCCCTGGTCTTGCATCTATTGAAATAATCTAGCTGCATCTTTGACCGGAAATTCGGCAGGCTGGTGAGTGCGTAAGCCACGGGTGAAGTTCCCAGACTTCACCCCGGCATACTCAAATGGGATCACCTGTTCACCAAATAGAGCCAACAACCAGCGGATGGGACGTGAGAAATAGACGTTGGTACGGTTCCAGCGCATGGATTTATCAAATCGCAAGGAAGCAATCAGACCTGGGCAGGGCTTCACTCAGCACCTCCAGGGCTGGACGACCCACCTGGCGGACTGTAGCAGCCACATAGCGCCCGCCGTCCATCTCCACCACCTGTAAATCATGCACACTGACCCCCTTGCTGCGGGCAAAGCCTTCACCAGCTTTGGTGGGTGCACCGAATGAGTCGAAGGCACGATCAGCAGGAGGACCTTTGACCAGCTGTTCCAGGTCAGGTTGGCGCGGATGCAACCTCCTTGACGTGCAGCACCAGACGGCGTGGTGTTCCCATGAGACTGGATCTCACCATGGGTCAGGCGCAGCTCATCCAACAGGGAGGGCAGACGTCCTGGAGCTGCTCCAGGGCTGAGTCCAGGTCACCCGCGGGCAGCTCTTCCGTGCCAATCTCGAGCAGCAGGTCAGCGGGGGCGGTGGTTAGTGAAGCAATTGGGGAGGCTGCACTACGAGAAGACGTTGTATCTAGCGGAGGCACTTTCATCCAGCCAGGGATATTCCAGGTGCTGGCGTTGTGCCAGGTAAGCTTCTGCCACCCGGCGTGAAAGGTCGCGCATGCGACCAAAGTACGCCTGACGCTCGGTGATGCCAATGGCGCCACGTGAATCCAGCACGTTGAAGGTATGGGAGCACTTGAGCACATAGTCATGAGCCGGCAAAACCAGGTTCTTTGCCAGGCAAGCATTGGCTTCCTGCTCGTACAGGTCATACATTTCTTTCAGGCGCTCGACATCTGCCACCTCGAAGTAATAGGTGCTGTGCTCCTGCTCTGCCTGCAGGTTGACATCGCCACTGGTGAGCCTGTCATTCCAGCGGATGTCGGTGAAGCCGTCCACGCGCTGGAGCGAGATGGCGATACGGTCCAGCCCGTAAGTGATCTCCACGGAGACGGGATCGCATAAGGCGCCCCCCGCTTGCTGGAAATAGGTGAATTGGGTGATCTCCTGCCCATCCAGCCACACTTCCCAGCCTAAGCCCCAGGCACCCAGGGCTGGGGATTCCCAGTTATCCTCCACGAAGCGCAGGTCATGCAGGAGCGGGTCGATGCCCAGGGCAGCCAGGGAGGCGATATACAGCTCCTGGGCATTGCCGGGGTCAGGTTTGAGGATGACCTGGAACTGGTAATGCATCTGCATGCGGTTGGGGTTCTCACCGTAACGACCATCATCAGGGCGGATGGAGGGCTCAACATAAGCCACGTTCCAGGGCTCTGGTCCCAGCACGCGCAGGGCGGTAGCGGGGTTGAGCGTGCCGGCACCCACCTGCTGGTAGTAGGGCTGCCAGATGAGGCAGCCGTGCTCAGCC
This sequence comes from uncultured Chloroflexia bacterium, assembly GCA_963828845.1. Classification (GTDB taxonomy): domain Bacteria; phylum Chloroflexota; class Anaerolineae; order Anaerolineales; family UBA4823; genus FEB-25. Next base: position 108,914 of record CAWHGE010000001.1, on the reverse strand, counting down.
CAGAAGTGCTGCAGGGTCATGATGATGGATTGGAAGTCGAGTGGATGGTCCATGGTGATAATAGCTCTTTTACAGGAGAGTGATAAATTTTGGTCAGGGAGATTATAACCGCGAATGGGAGGGGGTGAGCTGAATTGAAAGTGTGGAAGGATTACAACAAAGAAAATAGATAAGCCGCAGTACACGCGGATCAACGGGGACAAAAAGATTAAGATTTAACCACAGATGAGAGCGGATAAACACAGGTAAAATATACATAGATAACCTCAAATAAGAGCCGATGAGCCCAGATATGGGTAAAATCGAACCGAATAGAAAAAATTAGGTGTAGGATAATATAGAAAAAATTATCATAGGAAATAAGCGTTCTAAAAAATGGTAAAACAAGTCGAATCCATTCACACCGTTGCGCTCTTACCACCGCTGAGCAGGGAGCTGTTGAAGGTATTACAGAGTCTTTTAAAGGAAGATTGGACCAGACCGACAGCATGCCCGGGATGGTCGGTGAAGGACGTGACAGCTCACCTGCTGGGGGGCAGCCTGGGTAGATTGTCGGATCGCGATAATCAGCCTGGTCAAACGGAGAAAAACGAGCTGAGCTTCAAGGAGTTGGTCAGGCTGATCGACAGTGAGAATGAAGAGTGGGTGAAGGCTGCCAGGCGCATCAGCCCAAGCCTGCTGATCGAATTCCTGGACATCGCAGATACGGCGCTTTACATGTACTTTAAAACTTTACCGATGGAAAGATCTGCACGCATTCCGGTCAGCTGGGCGGGAGAGACAAAATCATCAAATTGGATGGACATCGCCAGGGAGTACACTGAGAAGTGGCTGCACCAGCAGCACATCCGGGAGGCGGTGGGAAGACCACTGCTCACCTCCCGGGAATGGCTGTTCCCGGTGTTGGACACATTTATGCGGGCGCTGCCTTATACATACCGGAATATTGAAGCAGTGGTGGGGACGAGCATGGCGATACACATCGAGGGCGAAGCCGGAGGGGATTGGTGCCTGATTCGCCAGGAGGGCAGGTGGCTGCTTTATTCTGGAGCAGAACCTAACGTATCCGCCCGTGTGGAAATGAATCAAGACCTGGCGTGGCGTTTGTTCACCAAAGGGAGCACACCGCAGGTGGCACGCGCCACAAGTGCGTATTGAAGGAAATAAGAGGTTGGGGGAGAGAATCCTGCACATGGTTTCGATCATGGCGTGAGGGGGCTCAATAAATTGCTGCGGTTTCCTCAGCCCACGTAGGTAGGCTTCGTGATTTTTGGAGCTGCGACCTTGGTCGCCGGATTAAAGTTATGTGAGACTTCATTTCTTATGAGATAATTGGATATATTTTATAATATATGTGTGGTTCAATTCCGTGAGTCCTTGGTGGGCTTGAAGAATCAGGTTGGGAAACATAGGGTGATATGAATGGACATTTTAGTGGCAGGCGCGAGTGGGTACATTGGTGGGCAACTCATCCCACGGTTGGAAGCTTTGGGTCACCACGTCATCTGCCTGGTGCGCAACCCTGGTCGATTGAATAGCCCCAGATGGGAGAATGTGGAGATCAGGCAGGGTGATTTGCTCGACTATGACAGCCTGGACGGGGTGATGCAAGGTGTGGATGTTGCTTACTACCTGGTTCACTCCATGGCAGATGGCGTGCAAGGTTATATCGAGCGCGACTATACTGCTGCTGAGAACTTCAGTGCGGCCGCTCGGGGAGCTGGTGTAAAGCATATCATCTACCTGGGAGGTTTGGGCGAGTGCGATAAATTTATCTCCCCTCATTTGGAGGCGAGACAGAATGTTGGAGAACTACTGCGCCAATCGGGTGTACCGGTCACCGAGTTTCGCGCCGCCATCGTTATCGGTTCGGGCAGCATGTCGTTTGAGATGATTCGCTATCTCACCGAGCGATTACCTATCCTATTTACCCCCAAATGGATAACCACACTATGCCAACCGATCGCAATCGAAAATATCCTGGATTATCTCATCCTAAGTCTCACCGAGCCACGTTCTATCGGTTCGGTATTTGAAATCGGGGGACCGGATGTGCTGACCTATGAGGATATCATGCGCGGGTATGCCGCTGCTCGTCAGCTCAAAAGACGGCTGATAAATCTACCTTTCCTTACCACCCGCATGTTAGCCATCGGGGCAGATGTGGTGACGCCGCTCCCATTTCCGTATCTTCGAATACTTATCGAAGGCTTGAAGAGTGAAGTGGTCGTCCATGACCACAGCGCACGCGAGGTTTTTCAGGTTGAGCTCATTCCTTATGCACAGGCGCTGCAAAAATCCCTCGAGCGCTCGGGCGTGGGGGAGGTTGAAACCTATTGGAAGGGAGGGGTGACGGGGCTCCTGCCCGGTAGGACCCATAAAGAAATTGAGGGGATGTTTATTGAACAACGTCGCCTGGAAACATCGGCTGATCCTGAAGCAGTTTACAATACATTTGCCAGTCTTGGGGGAAAGGAGGGTTGGTATTTTGCAGACTGGTTATGGCAGGTACGCGGACTGTTGGACAGGCTTGGCGGGAGGTCCGGGAATGAAACGAGGCAGGCGGAGTCAGGAGGAGATACACGTGGGGGAGGTCCTGGATGGCTACCGGGTAGAAACAGTGAAAACAGGTCATATGATCCGCCTGCGGAACGAGATGAAAGCCCCCGGACCGGCCTGGATGCAGTTTGAAGTTCAACCTGGTGCCAAAGGCGGAAGCCTTTACATACAGACGGCGTTCTTTGAGCCTCACGGAGTGATGGGGCTGCTATATTGGTATAGTCTGTATCCGTTTCACCAGATTATCTTTAATGGTTTGGCGCAAGCAATTGTGAGGCGAGCTGAGGCGGTTGCCAAGACGGAATTAAGCTGGCGTGGTGTGGATTAAGATCACCTCGAGAGCACGAAAGCCCAAAATGACAATTTACCCCTCTCCCGGCCATAGTTGAGGGGCAGGGACAAGGGCAAAACTCTAATCTTAAAGAATTGCGAGTTTCGCGTTTTTTGCGGTAAACCCCTTGTGGATTAGAACATCAGTGGTCTTCTGTATCGATCAGTGTTCTTCTGTACCGATTGTTCTTTATCGGTATGTGCCCTTCCATATCGATCGCTTTCTATCGATAGGCGATTTTCCAATCGATATTGTGCAATTCTTTCCCAGGAAGGATTTTATGAGAAATCTTAAAATAATTGCGAGTTTTTCATAAACCCCTTGTGGATTAGAACATATTGTGCTATAATTGAAGATGATTTCCTATGTCTCTTTTAATCAAATCATCTTCATATCGGTTGGTTTAAACCGATATCAATGTGCTCTTCATTCATACCGAGTGATCTTCTCGGTACTCAGTGTAACTACTCACCCATACTTCATTCCCCTCTCCCTTTCAGGGAGAGGGTGGGGTGAGGGTGATTCGTGCATTCGTGTTAGAGCGTGGGTTCTTTACGCACTTTATTCGTGGATGGTCACTGGATTCCCTGATTTGAACGTATTTGAATATTTTTTTCAATTCATCAAGAACTCTATGGCAATAATTCTGCCATCATCGGCATGCAAATTAGGAATTATTGGAGCTGAACCGGTGAGTAATTACATATCAAGGAGCGTTTATACAGTGTCTTCACGGATAGTGTCTTCATGCTTTCACTACTGTAGTGTCTTATTGATTTCACTATGTTTTCGCTGCTTTGCGACCCTGCCTCGCGAGCAAATTGTACAAGCGCCGCGAAGCAAGCAGCCCTGGCAAGCGCAGCGGAGGCGAGTGGGGCATGTTGGTTCATATAAAAGATTGATTGAATGCAATTAAATTTCGAGGTTCAATTCAATGTTGGTTTTTCCCAACGTTTTTTACTCAATACCTTATCCATTCGACATCATGGATCCATCCACCTGCCTGCATTCCTCTTCTTTCCCCAATTCTGTTAGAAAGTTTTTCGTTCCTTTTCGTTCTTAAGGGCAAACGAATATCCCAACCCTATAAACAGTGAGTTATAAAAATATTTTTCTAGTTTTTTCCTCATAAACGAGCGACTGCTCCGTGGATTTACTTAAAATGACAAAACGTGGTGAGAGAAAATCATCTTGTTGTAAAATATTGGGATAGCCATACCCGTACCCCAATAACTTAGGTGTAAATGATTTACCATGGAAATCAGGCAGCGAAATTATTCAAATCAAGATGATCAACGTGAGATGATCCGGCTGGCACAGCAATTCCCGGATGAGGTGTTACATGGTTCCGACCTGCCTTACCGGCTGAGCTCGTGGGCTTTGGATGAACCCGAGAATATTGGTCTCTGGGTCGACGAAAATGATCGCTTAGCCGCCTGGGCAGTAATGCAAGCTCCGTTCTGGACGATTGACTACGTAGTCAATCCGGAAGTTGCAAGGGAGTTGCACCCACAAATTTTAAATTGGGCAGATCGGCGTGTGCAAGCTTCTGTCAGAACACTCTACTGGCATCCGGCATGGTACGTAAACGTCTTCGCTGATCAACAGGAACGCAGACAGGAGCTGGAGCAAAGCGGGTATGTTTCACAAACAGAGGTAGGGGAAGATTCATGGTCCAAGGTGTGGATGGAACGTAATGGAAAGACCAGCGTGCCAAGCTATCCGCTCCCTGCAGGTTTCACCATGCGCTCACTGGCGGGGGTAAGCGAGGTGGAGGCGTACGTCGAGCTACACCAGGCAGTGTTCGAGACCAAGAATATGACCTATGAGTGGCGCATGCATACCCTAAAGCACCCAGACTATCTCCCAGATCTGGATGTGGTGGTGGTTGCCCCACATGGCAGGCTGGCGGCATTTTGTATTGGCTGGCTTTCCAAAAGCCCCGATGGAGGTCTGCGAGGCCAGATCGAGCCATTGGGATGCCATGCGGACTTCAGAAAATATGCACTCGGACGGGTGGTGTTATGTGAAACCCTGCGACGCTTGCAGGAGCAGGGTGCTGAGAGGATTTTCGTCGAGACGGACAGCTACCGCAATACCGCTTTCCGCTTATACGAGAATGTAGGCTTCGGGGTGATACGGGATGTGATGGTATATCGCAAGGATTATAATCACCCCACGGGCTGATAAAAGACCTTTCTCCGCCTGATTGAGGACGATCTTTGAAGCAAAGGAGTTTACAGTATGGCTATCGATTGGGAGGCATGGAAATTCTTGTTGGGGGAATGGGAAGGTGGGAACGAAGGTGACCCGGTGCAGGGATCTGGTAGGTTCTCATTCAGCTTCGACCTGGATAAAAATATCCTGGTGAGAAAGAGCCGCACGATTTTCCCGGATACCAAGGAGCGCCCTGGCTATGCCCATGATGACCTGCTGATCATTTATGCAGAATTCAGCGGAATAAAACGGGCAATCTATTTTGATAATGAGGAGCACACCATCCATTATGAGGTCAACGTCTCTCCAGACCAGAAAACGATCACTCTGGAGAGCGACCCGCTGCCTTCCGCACCCCAATTCAGGTTCACCTACATCAAAACCGGCGAGGATACCCTGGATGCCAGGTTTGAAATGACACCGCCGGGTAAGCCGGGTGCATTTTTCGTCTATCTCGAAGGTACATCCAGGCGAATCAGCTCAAAATGAGCACCTTCATTTCGATGCTGCGGGGCATCAATGTGGGAGCACAAAAAAGGCTGCAGATGGAAACCTTGCGTGAGATTTATACGCAGCTTTAGGCTTCACCCATGTCAGGACGTATGTGCAGAGCGGTAATGTGGTCTGCGAGAGCCCTAAACAAGATCCGCCATGCTCACCAGGCTGATCGAAACTCAAATCGAGCAAACCTGTGGTTATCATGTGGAAGTGTTCATCCGGCAAGCGGATGAGTTTCAGCGTATCCTGGCAGGCAATCCATTTCTCAAGGACAGAAATGAGGACCCAAGCAAGCTGCATGTGAGCTTTTTTATACCAGGCTCCTTCCGAAACTGGTTGAGCAAATTGACCCCTCCGGGCAACATGCCAGATGAGTTCGCTTTTGGAGAGATGGCAGTCTACCTTTTTTGCCCAAACGGGTATGGGAAGTCCAAACTCTCAAATAGCTTTTTTGAGCGAAAACTTGGCATGCCGGTGACCACGCGCAACTGGAATACGGTGAATGCTTTGTATAAAATGGCGGTGGAGGGATAGGCTGCTAGTTCATTCAGGACCAAAATAGAGGATTTTGAATTTACCAGATTAAGGATCACCACAAAGGTGTGCACATAGGTACGCAGAGAGCCCTCCAGCGCCCTCCGGCGCCAAGGTCACACAGAAATATAAAAATAAATTTGAGGAAAGGAATAAGTTAGTGCATAAACGATCCTTGATAAGAATAAGATGGAAGAGGAGATTGCTTCGACCTGGTTGAAAAACAAATACCCCTGCAATGACATAAGAAGATGCTGCCAGAACGATTTATTGAAAAACATTTAGAGATGTTCGCCTGAGCTACGCGATATCGTGCTGGAGATCAGGAACATCGTCGCCAGGGTTGCCCCCGGGGCGACAGAGAGCCAACACAGCCGAGGGTTTTCAGCTATTATTTTAAAGAGCGAGGTGGACCAGTGAGCGCAGGCATTTGCCAGATTGGTATCTTCCGTGACCATGTCCGCCTGGGTTTCATCCACGGGGCATTCCTGCCTGACCCGGATGGCTTATTGGTGGGTGAGCCGAAATACAAAAAACACCTGCGCATCTACCATTATGAGGATGCTCCCTGGGAATATATGCGCGAGCTGATTCGAAGGTCGTCCCGATTTGACCCCTACACTTTAAAGGAGCGATGTCAGATGATATCAAGCCAAAAAAGGATAATTCTATTGATTGGGATAGGAATGTCATTTGTTCTGGTAGCTTGCGGGACTACAACCAGTAAATGTACCAACCAGCCGCACCTACTCCTACCATCGAGGTCACCCACACAATCCTACGCCCTGGCAACCCCCTATGCCCAAGAGCCGGCGGCGGGGATTTGTGCCAGCTTCGATGGAACGATCGTGAAAGTAAGCTTGAACCCCGATATTCCAGACCCACGCTGTATGAAAGTGAGTGCGGACCAGAAGCTTAATATCATTAACAATACTCAAAATACACTCGAGGTTACCATTGGCAGGTTTACTGCCAGCCTGGAGCCAGGAAAAGAAACCACCTTTGATACTCCGTTTGGAGAGTATCTACAACCGGGTGTGCACCAGATTCAAGTTACACCCTGCTGCGGAGCTGAGCTTTGGCTGGAGGATAATAAATGAAAATGTGCCCGAAGATCATCCTGGAAGGAACACGCCTGACGCATAAAACAGACATCGCATTTGCGCTGAATGAGCACCCTCGCATCGTTGGGCCGCGCAAGTACCGCTACCATTCCCCGCTGATTTCTGCTGAATGGTGTGGGTTTACCAACTACCCATGGGGGCGCGGCTTGATCAACTTTGAACCCCAAGAAGAAACGCTGGCAATGGACACCTACCACACCTGGGTGCGCTTATTTCAACAGCTACGCTATTACTCGTGGATTGTCGATCGCTTCCACATCTCCACCCAGACCTACCAGTATATGCAGTGCGGTAAAACGTATGATTTTAGCTGGCTGGAGCAAATGCTCAAAGAGCTGGACTTCCGGCTGGTCTTCTGTAACCGCTCAGCCGATTCATTTGCCCAGGCCAGAACAGAGCGGGTGAAGGTGTCGGGCAAGCCATCTCAGTATGACGATCTGCAGGTTTTTGTTAACGAACAGAATGTGATGCAACGATTTATCGAGGCCTCAGTGCTGAAAACCTTGCAGCTGGATATCTCAGACGATAATGTTACCCTGGCAGTGGAAAAGATTGCTGATTGGATGGAGCAAACAGGCGGGCTTTATATGACCAACCAATGAGCTCGTAATGAAGAAAAGCCTTCCTTTCACATTTTATCTGCTTTATTTTGCAGCCGCTTCCTTTACATTTCCTTTTATCATCCTGTACTTGCAGGGATTAAAATTTAGCGGGCCCCAGATAGGGTTTATAGCGGGTTTAATGCCGCTGGTCAGCCTGGTTGGGGCTACATTTTGGACCAGGCTTGGCAGATTTACAACATCGCCACAACCTGGTGATGAGTCTTACCATCCTGGGAGCGATCCTGCTTTCAATCACCTTCCCATTTTTAAAGGCATTTATTCTCGTTTTATTGTAAGCAGTCCTGTTTGCCCTTTTCAGCTCCCCGATCATCTCCCTGGCGGATAGTGCCACCATGACCATGCTTGCCAGTGAAAAAGCATTGTACGGGCGAGTCAGGTTGGGAGGAACGATTGGATGGGGATTGATGGCACCCGTTGGCGGGTTTCCTCATCCAATCCTTTGGCATCCAATGGGCATTCTGGGGATATGCACTGATCATGGTCCTTGCATTCATCATCAGCCAGAAATTCTCCTTCCGGACTCAAGATGAAAAATAATTCCATCAAGGGAGACTTTCGCCAGACGTTTGCCAACCGGCGCTGGTTGTTTTTCCTTATCCTGGCATTTGTTGGTGGGGTGGCTTTCGCTTCAATGAATACTTACCTTTTCCCTTATATGGAAGAATTGGGGATCAGTCGGTTAATGATGACCGATCGCGCTAACCATCTGCATCGATTGGCGAGCTGCCCATTCTCTTCTTTGCCAACCGATTGCTCAAGCGTTTCGGAGCCTTCGGTTTATTGGGATTGGCAATGGCCGTGACAGGAGTACGACTGTTACTCTATGCCGGGTTAAATTTTCCTGCGGGGATACTGCTCTTCCAGCTGCTCAACGGGATGACCTTCCCTATGTTTTGGGTGGCTGGAGTTTCCTACGCAGACGAAAATTCCCCAACAGAGATGAAAGCCACGGCACAAGGTTTAATGGGGCAATGATATTTGGCTTCGGGGCGGCTGCGGGAGGCCTGGTTGGAGGATTGATGCTCGGCAGTATTGGTGGTCGTTGGATGTATCTGATTTTTGGGAGCTGCGTGCTCGTGAGCGTAGGAGTGATCATGCTACTTGAAAGGGCAGAACGGGCACGGCAAGCCAGGAGTCTGAGCTAATGTTCCTGTACCTGGTGCCTCTACTTTTGGGTTTTGTATTCAATTCTGCAAGTGCATTCACCACCTTTTACTCACGCCACTTTGGTGAGCGGGCTGGCAGGCTGGTGAGCATCGTCTTGAGAGATGTGGTTGGCATACCAGTGTGGGCAATCGGGTATGGCATGGCAGCCAGAACAGATTCACGAAAGTTATTCGACCCCAGCTTCACCTCATTAACATTGGCTTTGCTGTTCATCCTGGCAGGTGTAGCAATCATAATCACCGGTTTGGTTTCACTGCGATGGCGGGCAGCGGCACCCTCTGTGCGGGATTCCCTGGTGGTGCAAGGGCTGTACACGCATATTCGCCACCCGCTCTACAGCGGGGTGATCTTAGAGTTAATCGGCTTATTCCTATGGATACCTACACTTAGCATATTGGTGGCGTGCATATTGGGGGTGTCCTGGGTCATGCTCCAGGCCAGGCTAGAGGAGATGGACCTGGTGGAACGTTTACCAGCTTACAAGGATTATATGCAGCGGGTGCCGCGTTTCGTACCCAGGCTGAGGCAACGATGACCGTGTGGGTGTCAACCTGCCCACCTACCTGGATAAATAATGAACGATATCATTCAACTCGCGATGGCAGGAGATGGAAATATCGGTTCTTATTTGAATAGGCGTTGTCACTACCAGACGCCTGGCGACAGCTTTGAGTGATTCCCCAGTTTCAGAAAGATAATCCGGGAATAACTCCGCGACCGGGACAGCCTGATGGACATGCTGCCACAGGTCCGAGTCCAATAATTTCCCATCAAACAGGATAATGTCAAAATCGATCGGGCGCGAAGCATTCTTGTCTTCTGTGCGCACCCGACCCATTTGCGCTTCCAGTGGGCGTAAGACTTGCTCTTTGAGCTCATTGGCATCCAGGCGGGTCGAAGCGAGTACAGCCATGTTAAGAAAATCAGGGTAACAGCAATCCACAGAGGCTGATTCCCAGATGGAAGAGACCTGCAAGATGGTCAATTTTCCTTCAGCAGGAGCACGGCCCGGGGAATATTTTGCTCAGGCTCGATATTGGAGCCCAGCAGCAGGCAAACTTCATGCATCGTGGTCTTCATCCCTATCATCCTAAACCAGGTGCCGGCCTCCATCGATGTGGATGATCTCCCCCGTAATATATGCCGGACCATCCAATAAGAATATCAACGCCTGGCCAACTTCATCCAGGTCTGCCCACCTTCCGGCAGGGACGTTTTTTAGGATATTGGCAGGCGCCACCCCCTCACTGGGTGGGAGCACAGCTCCAAGCGCCAGCCCATTCACGGTGATGTGCGGTGCCAGGGCAATGGCAAGAGAGTGGGTGAGGGCAGCCAGGGCAGATTTACTGATCGTGTAGGGCAGGTGATCTGCAGCCTGGGCGGAAAGCCCGCCAATCCAGCAGATTAATGATCCGACCCGTCCCATCAGACGGGATCTGGTTGGCAAACGCCTGGCTGAGCAAGAATGGGGTGGTCAGATTGACCATCAGGTGGTGGTTCCAATCTTCGAGGGTGGTAGTTTGCCAGTTGAGGGATTGAAAAATGGCCGCATTGTTCACCAGGGCATACAACCTCCCATACTCGCTGGCACGGGGGATAAGCGTACTCACCTGTGCAGGGTCATTGAGGTCAGCCTGGAGTAGATATGCTTTTCTATCCAAACCCTGGATCTCCTCAAGCAGGCTGTGCGCATCAGCCTGCGGAGTGACCATAATGAATGACTACATCTCCACCTGCCCGGGCAACAGCCAGGGCGAGCTCACGCCCCACCCGGTGGGCAGCACCCGTGATGAGCACAAGTTTATTCTGCTAATGACATTTGATCACCCATCCAATCAGCGCCTTTATGCGGGATTTCGAATGACAACGATTATTGCATCATGGACTGCAGACAGGATTGCAGCCGCTGCATCGGTCTTCTGATCCGCTAGAACTTGCTGGCTGCCAGGAACTCCGCCCGCAGGGATGGGTCACTGGCATAATGCCCCCGCCATACGGTGGTACGCGTGAGAGGCGCAGTTTCGCGCACACCACGCATCTCCATACACAAATGGTGGGCTTCAAGATAAACTGCCACACCGTGGGGATGCATCATGGTTTCCAATGAATTCGCAATTTGCTGACCGATGCGCTCCTGAACCGTAAAGCGCTTGGCAAACAGCCTCACCATGCGGGTGAGTTTGGACAGACCAATGATGTTCTCGTGAGCGATATAACCCACATAGGCCATTCCGTAGAATGGGAAGACGTGATGCTCACAAAATGAAAAAAAGTGAATTGGACCTTCAATCACCTGGGCGAGGTGGCAGTCTGGTTCGCCATGGCATTCCGTGCTAAAAATCTTCAGCAGTTTGGGATCCCCATCATAGCCTTCGGTAGCATCAAAAAGGGCTTTGATGAACCGGCGAGGGGTATCTTTGGTGGAAGGTGAATTGAGATCCATGCCAAATGCGGTGAAGATTTCAGCCATGTAAGCTTCATACTTATCAAAAGCTTCATTGGAAATCTGGCGGGTCTTCAGTTTAAGTGCATCCGTTCAAAATCATAATCATCAGGATCGTCGTGGATGTGCATCAATGTCTCCTGTTCTTTTTGCGCTCAGTGCGCAGATAACTTATTCATCATCAACCTCGGGTAAGATTGATCATGATCCGGGTGGTTATAAATGATCAGCCTAATTATACTGGCTTCAGCCCTTGTAGGTTAGAACTCTGCCCCACAGGCTCTTGGTTCCCCAGATCCCGGCACGCAGGGTCTCCAGCTGGACGATCTGACTGTGATCCACGAAAAGGTTGACCTCAGCCCCATAATTCTTGATGTACCAGGCGAAAACCTCCGGGTCGGCGGCTTCAAACATCGGTTTTTCCAGACCAATCGCATTGATGATCTTGGCAACCACATCCGTGCGCCAGGTAGTGACGTTTTCGGTGATGCCCTTCAGATTCAATCATGATCATGTATGCCCCGGCATCCACGAAACGTTTGGCTTGCTGGATAGCCCACTCGGGGTCACGCGTGCCTTCCGCTGCCAGCTCTGCAACCGCAGTTGCACCACCTGCTCCAAACTGGATGCCTACTTCAGGCTTGGCTTTCAATCCAGCTTTTTGCACTTTCTCAATCAGGCGCAGCCAATCATCGGTAGGGATGGAGATAAAACCACTGGAAATCTCGATGATATCAAACCCGATTTGTTTACATTCCTGGATGTATTGATCAACTGCCTGCGGACCCAGGGTGAGGACATGCTCGATGAAGCCACCGGTGGAGATAAGCACATCATAGCGATGGCACAGGTCGAGCAGCTCTTTCACCGCTTTGCGCGGCATCAGGCTGAAAGAGCCTCCGGCAAATTTCAACACATCCACATAGGCTCCCATGGTTTCAAGGATATCCTCCAGGTAACGTTTACCCATGGGTGAATAGTATGGACCACGGATCTCGGTAACCCCTCGTTTGCGTGGCTTGCCTTGGCGTTCGTTAATCCTCAGGAAAGAAAACGCCCTTTCATCGATTGAATTTGAGTTTGCTTCCATTTTTACTGTTCCTTTAATTACTTTTTTACACTTTCCAGCAGTGTGACCAGGTCACAGATGCGGAGATTTTCCAAATTCTGAACCGCGTGCTTCAATTTGAGTCTGGAGCGAGGAGGGTATATAAGGCTGAGTGAGCTGCTCGAACTTCTTCACCACCGTCTCCCACTGCATTGGGCGGGTGCGAAAGCCTTCATAATCACGCTTTTCTTTGGTGAGCACGCGCCCATCCTGCAGGGTGATCCGTGATTCGGCAGGGCATCTCAGCTGGAAAACGCTGGCTGAGATTCAGCCAGTTGGGTGTATCTTCACCTTGCGTAGTAGGGATTGAACATCGCTTTGTTGGATCCGCTCAGGCAGGTATTGAGCAGGCAGCACCTGGTCATCCAGAATGGCCACTGCCACGATGTATGGCAGGCTGTGATCAGCTTCTTCCTTGGTGCGCACGGTGAACTTTTCACCCTCTTCACCACCCCCAATGATGTTATACGCCACGTCGAAGGTCTCGATATCAATTGTGCGGATGTCAGAAGCCGTGAGATGCTGCTCGTGTTTCAGCTCCAGCACACCTTCAATCGTGGCCTGCGAATGGATCTCGGCGTTATAGCGCTTCACCACGGTTTGGGTGATCTTCTCCAGGTTCTCCTTTGACCAATCCAGCGAGAACTGCCCGGAAATCGCGTCCATAAATCCCTTGTTGCCTTCGAAAACCTCACCGGGTCCGGTAATGCCACGCATGGCGAGAAAAGCAGCCTGGGTGACCCCAAAGGCGGTGTTGGGGTAAGCCAGGCCTTTCCAATTGGAGAGTGCTCCCGTGCGGGTGACTCGCAGGGCATTGAAAGCTGTCCCGCGATGGCAATGGCATTGGCGGTTTTTGTCTGGTCGAGGTGCAGGGCTTTGGACACCCCCGCTGCCAGGGCGTAGGCTCCCTGGGTGGTGTGGTCAAACCCTTTGGCGCGCACCGGAGCGACGTCACTCAATCGGCACTGCACCTGATAAGCCACTGCCAGGGCGGTCAGGAAATCCATACCCGTGCCATCGGTATATTCGCAAGCCGCCAGCACTGCGCCCAGGTTATCACTCGGATGGCAGGTCTCTCCTTTAGCGAGGTAGCTGTCATTGAAATCCAGGAAGCGCACCAGGGCGCTGTTATAAAAAGCCGCCCGATCGGGGGCGGTTCGACCACCGCCAATCAGGGTACACAGTGGATTGCCTCCAAAATCATCATTCTGGGCGGCGATCATCTTGATCGGCTCGGCATCCAGGGCACCGATGGCACAGCCCAGCGCATCCAGAACCCGAATCTTTGCTTGTACCCGGGCAGCCTCTGAGAGCTGCTCATAATCGGCATTCAACGACAAAGGAGGCCAACTCATCCACCATGGTCATGGTATATCCTCGATATTACAAGCCGGCCTTTAAGTTCGGCAGCTGTAAATGGACCAGGCTCGGCAATCAGCTCACGCGCCTTGGGGACGGTGTCCCACACATTCCAGAGCAGCACGCCCCGCACACGACCACCTGCCAGGTAATAAACCACGCCCTTTTTGAAGGGTTCCTTCCAATCCACAAAAGTTTCCAGGCGGGGGTCGAGCTCGCCGACCGCCTCATAACCCAGCTCGAACAGGTCGGAGTAAAAATAGGATAGGTGATGGTAAGGTTCGTTGGCACCCGCCATATTGCGACCAGCCTGCTTACCCATGGTGTTGGCATTGTCTTCATGCTCGATGCGTAAACGCTTGCCCAGGGTTGGGATTGCTGAATTCAGCCACATCCCCGGCTGCAAAGATATCAGGCATGGCTGGTATGAAGGGTCTCATCCACCACGATGCCATTGGCAACCTTCAAACCGGCATTGCCTGAGCCAGCTCAATGTTGGGCTGGATGCCAATCCCGGCGATCACTCCATCCACCAGGATTTTATCACCATGTTCGGTAACAATCTGCGTAAGTACTCATCTTGCTTTTGGATATCCTGCACCCTTACCCCTGATAAGACCTCCACGCCTTTTTGACGGAAGAATGAGTTCAAATAATCAGAAAGCTCCGGCGGATAAATGCTGGCTCCAATCCCCGCATCGGGGAAAAGCATGGTCACTTTTTTCCCATTCATGGTCAGGGCAGCCGCGATCTCTGAGCCAATAAACCCCCCACCGATCACACCAAAATGTTCACCATGGTTAGCTCATTTCGCGCAGCTGCTGGTAATCCTCCAGGGTGCGGTAGTAAATAATATCCTCCGGACCGAAAGGCAATCTGCGCGGAGTGCCTCCCGTTGCCAGAAGCAATTTTTCATACAGTATACTCACTCCCCTGGTCATCCAGGACAACTTTTTTAGCCGGATCAATCGAGCGGACGGTGCGCCCAAGGTGCAGATCCACAGAGAATTGCTCCGTCCGGCGCCAGATGCTATCCAGAGATTTGCCCTTCCAAAGGCCTTTGGTAAGGGGTGGGCGATTATAGGGTGGATTGTGATCCTTCCCAATCATCCCAATTGCAGCCATCGGTATCCAGCTCACGGATGCCTCGTACAGCTGCATCTGCAGTCATACCGGCACCAATAATCAAGTATTTATAACTTGCCATTTAATCCTCCCAGTCGGCATGTGATGTAATGTCATTCCCTCATACGTATTCATGCAAAAATATGATAAAATTGATTATATATCGTATTACGATGTAAGTCAACCTTTTGGGATATATTCCATCCATTTATAGGCTGCATTCTATTATACGTTGGTGGAGTTATGACAGATTTCTCGACTTTTTCCAAAGAAGATTACGAAACCCTGGCAGAGTTTCGTTATGCCCTGCGTTGTTTCCTGCGCTTCAGTGAAAATGCTGCCGAAACTGCCGGGCTAACCTTGCAACAGCACCAGGCCCTGCTGTTCATCATCGGTTACCCGGGCAGCGAACAGGTGACGATTGGTGAGCTGGCTGAAAGACTGCAAATCCGCCATCACAGTGCCGTTGGGCTGGTGGATCGGTTGGAAGAGCAGGGACTGGTAGAACGGATCCACAATAGCGAGGACCGGCGGCAGGTCTTTATCGGCCTGACCGATAAAGGCATTGGGGTGCTAGAAAGCCTGGCGAGCACGCACCGTGAAGAGCTGCGCATCTTGGGCCCGCAGCTGTGCAGCATGCTCGAACAAATCACAAACCTGACGGATGGAAAGCAAAGCTCCCGGTAGATGGGAGTTGAATAACAATTAAGTTGGGGGACATATGATCGCAGTAACAGCGCGATCAGCGTTTTGTTTTCACCTGCGTCAGGGCAATGACGGAGAATAAGAACAGCAATCCGTAAATGCTGAAGATCAACACATAACCAAAACCCGGCACCTGGGGCACCTGGGCGGTGACAAAATCAGCGATGGGACCACCAATATAAGCACCCACCGCACCAGCTCCCGCACCTGCCAGGTTGGAAATGCCCAGGTAGCGACCAGCCTCTTCCTTGGGAACCAGGAGTGTGCCCAATGCCCAGTTGGCGGTGTAGAATAAGCCAGCCGCGATGCCGATGATGCAGCCACCCACATAGATGACTGGCAAGCTGGGGATGCTGAGAGCGATAATTGTACCCACCACAGCCACCAGTCCCGCTATCGTCACCATGCGCTTTTCACCGAAGCGATCGGTCAGCCAGCCAGCCGGCAAGGTGGAAATCAGGATGAAGACACCGACAAACAGGATCAGCTGGCTGGCTGGGGCAGCCGCGGCTTCCTTTACATAACCCAAGCGTGCCTGGAGGAAATAAACCGCAAAGGTGGACAGGTTGACCGCCCCCACCAGGAATGCCAGCCGGTTGATCACCCACCAGGTGAAGGAGGGATTTTCACGGGCTGAATCACCCAGGCTGATGCGCACACTGAGCCAGACCCCCAAGGCAACGGCAACCAGCATGCCTGCCAGGCCAAACAAACCCATGACAATGAAAAGAGTAGTGGGTGAAGTGATGTCCTTGAGTAAGCCACTAACCAGCTTGACCACCTGACCTGAACCCAGGATAATGAGGGTGAATACCAGCGGTCATTGCCAATAAGCGCACGAATGGTTTCCAATCCATAGGTGGAGGGGTCTCTTTGAGTGGTTTTTCAGGGACGAGCATGGTGAGCAGCATGGTAACCAGCAATACACCCACAGCCACCAACAAACCTGCCCACATATTACCTTTGCTGACCAGCCTGCCCACCGTGAAGGCGACCAAGATCAATGGAAGGGGGATCTCCAACAATGCCTTCACACCCGAGAAGACGTCCACGTTTTTCATCAGGAACCAGATCGGGAATGATCGCCTGCTCGGCAGCCTGCGACATATTGGAAGCCACCGGCTGCACAAGCCCGATGGCAAATAAAACCCAGAAACCGACCATGCCTTCCATCCCGGCAGTGAAGCCGATCAGGATGGTTAATACTGCAGTGGCTAGTGTGCCAATCAGGATATATGGTCGTCTCCGCCCCCAAGAGGCTGTGCTGCGATCAGAAAACATCCCCATCAACGCCTGGGCAAGCAAAGCCACCATCAAGGTGAACAAGCGGAAAGTGCCATAATAGGTGGCTTTTTGTGTTTCGCCGACGAACTGCTGAACGAGCAGTGGGGTGATCAAGCCCATGGTTTGAGAAAGTGTGGTCAGACCCAAAAAGTAAATGTTGAAGGTAATATAGTCATACCAGCGGATAAGACGGGTCATAGCAGGCTCCTTTGGGAATAAAATGAGGAAGTGTTCGATCTCCATAGCTAGGATCTATGCAAGTAACACGCTTGAGGAAATCGAGGGTCAAACTTGCCGCCAGGTCACGCTCCTTATCCAGGATGACGCAATGAGTGGAATGCTCCAGCCAGTGCAGCTCCTTGATGGTTGAGCTGACCTGATCGATATATGATCTGCGGTGATTGGGGATGGACAGTTGGATCCAGCCTGCCTTGAATGATCAGGATGGGTTGGTGAATTTGAGGCAGGAGCGGCAGGATGACTTTTTGCAAACGCAGAAGCTGGATAGCACCTTTTAAGCGGTTGCACGGCATAACCCTGCCAGGGATTATCATCGGTTGATGGAGGTTTGGGGATTGAAGTAATGAAAGGGCGCTAGATAGATAACAAGGCAAATTTGTACCGCGACCAAGCCTGAGGCGTAATGCAGGAGCGTAACATAAAATGCCCGAAGCTTCGGGGTGGTTGGCGGCCAAGTACAAGGTGAGCAAAGCACCGGTCGATTCACCCCCAATCACCACGCGCTGGCAACGATGCTGCCAATTGTTGGTAGGTCTGCTCGACGGAAGCGTACCAATCCTGCCAGGTGTAGCGATTGCAATCCTGCGGGGTGGTGCCATGACCGGGCAGCAGGGGTGCAGCAACAGTATATCCATGTTCATGGAGCGTGCGAGCCAAGAGACGGACTTCGGCAGTGGTGGCAGTAAAGCCATGGCAGAGCAGCACCCCGGTTGAACCAGCCTCCCAGTAGAAGGGTGAGCCTTCAAGATGAGGATTGCGGAGCAGGGAGGGTTTGGGCCATGGGATGCTTGGTCTGGTTGATCAGCCAGTCAGCACTCTCCACAACAGCAAGAGAATCACGATAATAACGATCAGCAGGATGACACCCCCCAATCGAAAACATGGCTGACCTTAAGAGTTATCCACTGGTTTTTTACCACCCACCTTGCCGGTTTGACCATTGACCAAGAGACGATATCGCTTGCCCTGGAAGAGATAATTGCCAATATAGATTGGTAAAAGGGCAAGCTTATAGGTGAGACCACTCCATTTGCCTGCCCCGGTGCTGAAATTACGCTTGGGATGATTCAGCTCAACCGTGCTGGAGAGGGTGCGCTTGAACTTTTTTGATCACCTTCTCGCGCGCCCGCAAGGAGGCATCTGCCAATGGGATGATCATAGGTAAGTGCCACCCAACCTGCCAGGTAATCAGGTGAAAACTCCACCAATTCATTCAAATTGAATGGTTCAATAGCCGCCAGATCACCTGGCGACAGCTTGCGCAGACCCGGGATGAGGATATCCTTGAACATCTCAAATTGAGATCCTGTGTGGGCTTCCCATTGGGAGACATTACTCGTCCCTACGTTGACATCACAAAACCAGGGGACTTCGAGAGTCCCTTCAAAGAGCCAAAAGGGATAATAAGCCGGATGAAGCTGCATCCCTGCATGGCGGACAACCAGATCGTCTGGAGCATAACAAACCTTTGCTTAGCCAGGTTTTGATACTCTCGCCCGCTTTTTGCGGATCGATTTTAAACAAAGCCAATCACCTGAGGATCAACCAATTCCATCAGGCTGGGTGAGGTGATAAAACGATTCGCGGCACAGTAGGGGCAGCTATCGGCAGTTTGACCGGGTGGGAGAATGATGACCACCCCGCATTGCTCACAAGTAAGGCGTGATTGGCTGTCTGCCCAACGATGAGCACGCTCAGTGGGCAGGGCAGCATCCAACAGTTGCTCAGAGCTTTCACTGATCACACGTTGATCCACTTTACGGGTAAAACCACAAAACTGGCATACCAGAGTGATCTCATGGATCTCATATGAAATCGAAGCCCCACAATTGGGGCACAGATAGGTTTTGATCATGGCTTCTACTGGTGGAGGTGCCTCATGAGGAACAAGAGCTTCACCTTCAGGGATGAGGTGGGTCTTGTCCAGCTTCTCAGTCAATCATCAACAACCCACGCTTGGCAGTTGCATTGGATGGGTCAACTGCCACTGCACGTTCCAGATAGCTCGCGTCGCTCCTGCAGGTCATCCGTGGTGGCTGAAAGCCAGATCCAAATGCGGCGTCGGTGCTGTTGATCAGCGCAGCCTGATCCAGTAATTTTTTCGCCAATGACCGATTGCCATTCTTGACTGCGATGATGCCATCTTGAATAAGCTGGTCAAATTCTCGGTCTGTGATCGAGTCGATGAGTTCGAAAATGCAGGAGGATAGCATTGTGTGATTATATATCGAAAAATAAAAAGACGGTGGATATTTAGCCACTGTCGCTTTATCATTATTGCAACGTTCATTCCTGATGGGTAAAGAAACCACTCAGAAAGTGGCGGATGGGAGGGCAGGCGTAAGACCAGCAAGAAAATGATCAGGATCATCCACAAGTAGGGTTCGGTGACCCCTGTTTAACCACCAGGATAAAATGCAAGGCTGCCAGAAAGTTGATCACATATACCAGGTTGTGAAGCGCTTCCAATTTTTGCCAAGTCGTTTTGGCCAGGGTGAGAAGGAGGTGATTGCGAGTGGAATTAATAATATTCCGGCGATCAATCCAACCAGGGCGTAAGGTTTGATTAGCTCATGGAGCACATATTGGAGATTAAAACCATAATCCAGGCTGACAAAGATGGCAAAGTGCAGGCAGATATACAGGAAAGAATAATCTCCCAAAGCCCGGCGGACCTTGAGGGCAGGCTTGAAGCCAAAGATGGTGTTTAATGGTGTGCAGGCCAGGCTCAATACGAGCAGCTCCAGGGCAATCTTGCCTGTGCGCAGAATGGAACCGCGGATCGGGTCAGCAGTTAAATTCCCCTGCCAGGCATCCAATATGAGCCATGGAATGGGCAGCAAGCAGGCGATATGTACCAGGATTGGGAACCAGCGGTCGAAAAACTTGTTGTTTGTGTTCAAAAATTCTTCTTTAAATCCATCCCTGTATAAAGTGAAGCCACTTCTTTTTCATATCCATTGAACAATAAGTGTTTTCATCCTGGCCAACCTCGCCGATGCGGCGCTCAGTGGCTTGTGACCAACGTGGGTGATCCACATTGGGGTTGACATTGGCATAAAAACCATACTCATTCGGATGCAGCCAGCATCCAGGTGGTGGCAGGCTGGATAGTTCACCAGCTCGATCTTGACAATCGCTTTGATCCCTTTGAAACCATATTTCCACGGTACCACCAAGCGAATGGGTGCTCCATCCTGTTTGGGTAATAGCCTCACCATACATCCCGGTTACCATTAGAGTCAGGTCATGCATGGCTTCATCCATGCGCAATCCCTCCACATATGGCCAGTTGAGGAGATTGGAGCCTTGCAAGGGCATGTCTTTGGGGTCATAGATGGCGGTGAACTTGACATACGTAGCCTCGGAGGTGGGTTGGACATCATCCAGTAATCTGTGCAATGGAAAACCAATCCAGGGGATGACCATCGACCAGGCTTCCACACAGCGCAGGCGATAAATGCGTTCTTCCGGCTTAAATTTCTGTAAATCCTCAATTGTATAAGTCTTGGGATTATTGACCAAACCAGAGACTTCAATACTCCACGGGGAGGTGGGGAAATTTGCTGCCAGACCTGCCACTGCATTCTTGTTGGTGGAGAATTCATAATAATTATTGTAATTGGTGATATCCTGGTATGAGTGTCAGCGGATCTCCCAGCTCATCAGTGGTGGCACCTGACTAAGGTGGTGTACTCGTTCAGTAACGTTGGCACATTCCCTTTACAGGCTGCCAAGGCTAATGCGCCCGCTGCACAGCTACACCAGCACTACCAATAAATTGGCGGCGGGATAGATAGAGACGCTTGGGGGTTATCTCAGACGGATCAATCTTGACCATAACATACCTCCAATTCTATCCATGTAGTACATTGTTACTCAGCATGTCCATGTCATAAGTGATTACAAATAGATTAGGGGTGTATAAGTCTTGCTCGAATTGCAACCAAAGCCAATGAACAGCGTATTTAATTACAAAGGATAAGGAGTGGATTATGATTAACCCCAAGAATACCCACTGGCTGCTCAGACCATTTGTCTGGTTATGGAACTTAATCGCCTATATCGTCACGCTCACCGGTAGATTGGTGGCAGTGATATTAGGCCTGGTGTTTATGTTGGTGGGAGTAATCCTGACCATCACCGTGGTGGGTGCGATTGTAGGGATCCCCTTATTCATCATCGGTGTGCTTTTAGTGGTCAGGGGGTCTGTGGTAATCTGAACAACTCAAAGGCATGGGAAAAAACAAGGCTCCTCCAGATGACGGAGGAGCCTTTTGATTTTCTGCATTACCCGCAGATCAATGATTAGGTGTAATCGACTTCGACGGATTGGCCTTGGCTGCTTTTGCCGCCTGCGTTCCCAACCAGCTCAAGCCCAGGAAGGACTGATTGATCAGCCATGGCGCTAGTGGTTGAGCTCAGTTCCGACCATCCTCGAAGTGCATAATAGCAGGGATGAAGAGGCTCATGATTCCCATCAAACCGGTGACCACCCCACCAATGATGAACCACGTCTGCACACCAAGCTTATCTGCAATGGGGCCGGCGATCATCAAACCGATGGGGGACATGGCAGCCTGCCATGGTACTGATCAGTGTAAATACACGCCCCTGCATCTCAGGAGCAACAGCAGCCTGGACTGCCGCCAGCAAAGGTCCATTGACGATGGGGTTAATAATACCGAGAAAGAGCATCGTTGCTACTGCGAGAACAAATGCAGTGGGAGGTAAAATGACCCATGACCAAACAACCTAGACCCATGGCAATCAGACCCAACAGGCTGGTCAGTATGCGGCGCTTAAAACCGCCCCAGGCACTCAGGATCAGACCACCCACGATGAAACCAATCCCGGAAAAAGACTCGAGTGTAGCAAGCTGAATCGCCTGCCCATTAAAGTGCCTGGTAACCAGGATGGGGAGCAGCGAAAATGCTGGGGTGAGCAGGAAATTGATCACCGTCGCCATGATACCAATGAGCATCAGTCCAGGCCAACCCCAAACATAACTCAAGCCAGCGCGAAAATCCTGCCAAACGGAGGATTTTCCCTGGGCTTCGGCTGTAAATCGCGGCGCTCAGGCTGAGGTACCTGAAAGAAGAACAGGGGAGTGATGGCAAGCAAGGCGGTGAACACATCAATCGCCAGAATGCCTTCCATCGGCAGCCATGCCAGGAGCAAGGCACCGAGCGGGGCTGAAGCAATGCTCATGCCACCTTGCAACATCTGGTTGAGACCCTGGATGCGGGACAGATGTTCCTTGGGAACCATCAGCGAGGTGGATGCCTGCATGGCAGGCCAGTGGAAACCTCCACAGACGGAACGGACGAAAAGCAGAGCATATACCTGCCAGATTTGCACATGACCCAGGGCAAACAGGATGGCTAAAACTACAGTGGCCAGGGCGATCAGACTATCAGCGACGATCATCGTCAGACGCCGGCTCCAGCGATCGACCAATGTGCCGGTGATTGGGCCGAGGATGACCTGGGGGAGCAACCCCACCAGGGAAGCAGTAGCCAGGACCGTTGCCGAGCCGGTAGTTTGAGTCAGCCACCAAATGACGGCAAATGATACCAGCTGGCTACCCAATAGTGAGAAAGCCTGGCCGGTCCAAATGGTGAAAAAACGGCGGAGCCCAAGGTTTGGAGTCGTTCGAGAGCAGTATTTGCATCCATCATAATTTCCTCATCGGTAAGCAATCTAATTTCTAAGGATATTGTTATATTATACACAATATTATTAAAATGTCAATGAATTTATTTGATATTTTTACATTAATATTATAAATTTATTTAATATATATTATAGTTTTTCATATCCTTGGGTGAGGTTGTTACAAATTTCCAGGCAGCATTAAGGCATAGTGAAACCTCGGGTATAATGAACTCAGAAAACAACCAAATATTATTCGTGGAGGTATGTCACTATGGTCATGCCGGTGATGCAGTATGCTCCTGAAACCTGTGCCTGGTGTGAAGGTACTGGCAAATATGGGCAATATGGTGATATCTGCCTGGTATGCAATGGGCAGGGAAGCGTGCTGGTGGCACAGCCTTCCCACAAGTGCCCGCACTGTGCGGGAACTGGGGCACAGGTGTCCGGAGAATTTCAGGATCGATGCAAGATCTGTGGAGGTGCAGGCTGGTCACATGTCTTTAAAAACGCTTCTTCCATCACGATGAGCGCCAGCATGCGACTGGAAAATAAGGTGGCACTGATCACCGGGGGCACATCAGGGATTGGTAAAACCACCGTAGAATTATTTACCGCTGAAGGGGCAAAGGTGGCGTTCACCGGACGCCGGGAACAGCTTGGGATACGCGGTGGCAGAATCAAACCGGTGGATTTTTTATCCAGGCTGACCATCGTCGGATGGAAGACTGCCAGCGTTCGGTGAAATGAGACTGTCTCAAGGTATGGGCGGATAGACATCCTGTTCAACAATGCAGGCATCGTTGTCAGTGGAACCGCAGAAACGACCACCGATGAAGATTGGGACGACACCATGCTGCTCAATGTGACCGCTGTATGGCGCATGTCTAAGCTGGTGCTGCCAGTAATGCGTGCGCATGGCGGTGGGGTGATCATCAATAATGCCTCCGATTGGGCATTCATCGGAGCACCTGCAGTGGTGGCCTACTGCACCTCCAAAGGGGCGGTCGTGCAGATGACACGTGCTATGGCGATCGACCATGCAGGAGAGAACATCCGCATCAACGCCGTCTGCCCAGGGGATACCTTTGTGGACCGATGGCTAAAGGATGGGTTTTACCTCGCTTCAGGTCCGGTGAGTGAGGATGAAGCTCGCAAAAGCGACTTACCAATGGGAAGAGTGGCTGAAACGATTGAGATCGCCCGGGCTGTGCTTGTTCCTGGCATCGGACGATTCCAGTTTTATGACTGGTTCAGCGCTCGTGGTCGATGGGGGAAGCACGGCGCGTTAGGGATGGAAATCCAGGCGGATCATCTCAGCTTATCCGAGATGGAATATAACAACACACTGGTGGCAATGGCTAGATTCAGTGAGGTCACCCGGCCGTGCATGGGTATCTTCAGCATCACATCACATACAGAAGATTGAGAGGCAGTCAATCCCTCGCGCTCGCTGCCCATTAGCAAAATCAGGGGCTGCTCAAAACATTCGACCTTACGATAATCCAGGCTGGCATGTGCAGAAGTGCCATAGAGCGTAAATCCGTTGGATTTTACCCATTGGGCAAATTCGGAATATGTAGCTGACACAATGGAGTACCAGAAAATCGCCCCCATACTGGCACGTACCGAGCTGGGATGGTAAGGATCGGTGCTATACTGATCGTTCGCTGGATCATCCAGTAATAGCAAGCCGCTGGCACCCACTGCATCGATGGTCCGCAGGATGGTACCGATATTACCCGGGTCTTGTGGGGCAACCAAAGCCACACCCCATTTGAAGTTTTCTACAAGGAGGTTATCAAGCTGTATGCGAGGCTGTCGGACAACAGCAATAATACCTTGAGGGTTATCCTTACCTGCCAGACTAGAAAAAGTATCGCCATCTACAGCCAAGCATGGGACCCCAAGCTGCGACTGGTCGAGAATCAGCTGGTTGGCAAAATCACTGGTGAGTAAATCGGGGGCGTAGCAGAGATACTCCACACTGGCATGAGCGGCAATGGCTTCTCCCACATGCCGGATGCCTTCCACTGCAAATAGCCCGGTAGAATCACGTTCCTTGCGCTGCCCGAGCAGCTGTCGGATTTGCTTAACCCTCGGATTGTTGCGGCTGAGTAGAGTCGTCATCCTGATTCAATGGTATCCAGGCTAAGACCGAGGTACCTTTCCCAGGCTCAGAATTGATCTCAATATCTCCCCCCATTTTACTAGCACGAGTGTGCATATTTGCTAAACCATGCCCAAGAGCCAGCTTCATCTTGCTCAAATCAAAACCTTCTCCATCATCAGAAATTTCCAAGAGGACACGCCCGGGAGCAGTCCAGAGACTGATCTTCGCCTGATTGGCCTGGGCATGCTTGGCAATATTCGCCAAGGCTTCCTGGCAGATATGGAAGAGTGCGGTGGCAATTGGGGTGGGTAAGATCACAGAACCATTATCAGGACCTGTGAGGCTGATTTCGAGGTGCGTATTGGCACGTGTTTCATCAATGAGGCGCTGCAGGCTATCCATGAGGTTTTCGCCGCGGAACTGGCGTGGGCGCAAGTCCATAATGTATGTGCGAATATCGCGGATGGTGCTGTTCAATCCCTCAATCGCCTGTTCGAGCTTGACAAGGGCTTTACTGGGATTGGATTCGACTTCCATGCGAGCATAATCCAATGCCAGCCCAACCGCATAAATGGATTGAATGATGCCATCATGTAGATCCATGCCAATGCGTTCGCGTTCCTCCAGGACCGCAGTTCTACGCCCTTGTTGGATCAAGCGCACATTTTCTATAGCGGTGCCTGCCCAGGTTCCGATAGAGGTTAACAGGCTGATCTCGCGCGGTGCCAGGGGCTGAATATGTCGGGTAGCAACTCCTAAGACGCCAATGACATTGGCATGAGCGATTAATGGGATACAGGCAATGCATTGAAAACCCGCATTGACTAACTGATGACGTAATAAGTGAACATCCTGTTGTAAATTATTGGTCACCAGGGGTTTAGCACTTTCAGCCACGAGACCTACAAAGCCTTCACCCAGCCGGAATTGATCTTTGGTCCAAAATGCATCCGCAGCCTCACCCCGGTGCATCGCCAAGCGAAGCGATAATCCATCTTCTTCGGTCAAGTAGATCTCACCAGCCTCAACCTCCAGATAGGACATGACATGCTCGAGGGTTTTTTCGAGGATCTCATCGATCTCGAAGGTGTCGGCAAGCATTTCTCCGATGTCATTGAGCAGCTTTAAATCCTTATTACGCTGTGAGAGGGATTTATCGCGCAGCACCAGGTCTTCATACATACGCGCATTCACTATGGCGATGGCAGCATAGGCAGCCAATGTTTCGATTACGCGCTCATCATCACGGGTAAACTCTGTGTAATCTTCCTTATCGGTCAGATAAATTTGGCCTAGAAGCTGGTTGCTAGACATAATTGGCACGCCGAGGAAGGAATTCATCGGTGGATGATTTGGTGGGAACCCCACGCAACGATCATCCCGAGATATGTCTGGGGTGCGAATGGTGCGGCGTTCCTTGGCAATCGCTCCGATCAAACCCAAACCAATGGGTGGATGTGCTATTTGGCGCATCTCATCGGCTGTCATGCCGACCGGGATGAACCGGACTAATTTCCCTTGATCGTCTTGCACCCCCAAGGCAGCATAACGTGCCCCCGCTTGTTCGCGGGCAAGATGAACGATACGTTCGAGGACGACATCCAAGGAAAGGTCACTAACAAGCTCGAGGCTGGCGCGATGCAAAGCAACCAGCCGGGCTTCAATCTGCTCTCGGGTTAACAATACCATTCGGAAAACCTCACCACCAAGATATTTTACCTTAATTGGTGATGTTTGGCTAATATAGGATTGTGAACCATGGTACACATTCGATATTGTAAGAAAACGCAGTAAAATACCTGGGGAGGTGCGTATGTCAAAACATGTGTTGGTCTTTAAAGGTAGCCCGAGGGAGAAAGGTAATAGCAGTATTCTAGCCGAGAAGGCTGCTGAGGGGGCAACTGCAGCTGGGGCAGAAGTGGAA
Organism: uncultured Chloroflexia bacterium; assembly: GCA_963828845.1. Taxonomy (GTDB): domain Bacteria; phylum Chloroflexota; class Anaerolineae; order Anaerolineales; family UBA4823; genus FEB-25. The sequence continues at coordinate 81,905 of CAWHGE010000001.1, read as the reverse complement.
AGCTACTCTTTACATCTTATGGATATCCGTCCGTGTGATGCATGTGATATCTGTCAAGAGACTGGTGTGTGCGTGCTCAAGGATGATATGCAATTACTTTATCCCAAGCTAGAGAAAGCGGATGCGATCGTAATTGCCACCCCTATATACTGGTTCACCATGAACGCTCAGACCAAGCTGTTCATCGACCGCTGGTATGCAATGCAAAGCCCACAAGGGAATGCGCTTAAAGGAAAGCAATTTGGGATTCTACTGACTTACGGAGATACCGACCCCTATAGCTCGGGAGCGATTAATGCCATGCGCACGTTTCAAGATATGCTGCGTTATATTGGCGCGGAGTTTTCTGGGATGGTCTACGGAACCGCAAATGATATCGGAGATATCCAAAAGCAACCCGAGCTTTTAGCGCAGGCATATAAGCTGGGTGAAAAGTTAGGTGAGGACGGCGAATCTTTTTCTCCTCATCTACCCATTAATATCCCGAGATAATCCCCATACACAGGATGAAGAATCTATTTTCCATTATCGGATAATAATGGAAAGAAGGGTCTTTGAACATTTCTTACCAAGGGCAAGTATTTCTAGTGTACGTCACACTTAGCTATTCTTTCCCTGGGAGGGCATAACTTAATGAATGTGCGAAGCGGAATGCTGGAACCAGCTGAAGAGGCTTTACGACAACTATCGGGCGGGCGTGTTTTAGACGCAGCGACTGGTACTGGGGGATTCATCACCTTCCTGATGGAAAACTTAAAAGATTACACGGAAATCACTGGAATTGACTCCAATGAACGCTTATTAGAGGTTGCCCAAAAGTCACACGGTCTAGATAATATTCACTTCCAGCGGATGGATGCCGCCCGGATGGATTTCCCTGACAGTTATTTCGACACTGTATGCATCGCCAATTCATTGCATCACATGATTTACATGCCCGGTGTATTAACTGAAATGATGCGGGTGTGTAAACCAGGTGGGCATCTCATTATCAGTGAAATGTACCGGGATGGTCAGAGTGAAACCCAGCTCACCCATGTGTTATTACACCATTGGTGGGCCGCAGTAGACACCGCTGGGGGAATCACTCATTTTGAAACATTTACTCGCCAGCAAGTGTTCGAGATAATAGAGAAGATAGGCTGCCATCATTTGAAATATTATGACCAGAAAGACCTGGAATCGGATCCCAGAGATCCTGAATTGATCCGGGAATTGGATGGTATTATTGACCGATATATCCAGCGCACACAAGCACTTGTGGGGGGAGAGCAATTACGCCGACGAGGTGAGGAACTTCGCCAGCGGGTTCATGATATGGGATTTCACGGGGCAACATCCTTATTAGCAATCGGCGAGAAATAGACAATAGCGCGGAGGGTATTCCATGGCCAAGCAATACAAGCTCTTAGCGCTTGTGATTATTATCAGCATACTTGTTGGGGCATGCGGCATGTGGAGTAAACCTGCTGCGGAATCGCCGACGACCACCCAAGCACAGCAAAGCCCGGCAGCAGTCCCATCAAGTACGGTCGCTCAGCTTTTATTGAGTAAGCTTGCAAAGGGATTGGATGGACTTGATTTTGATGCTTTTGTGGAGAAATCTTACCGACGATTGCTGAGCCGTGACCCTGAAACGGTGCTCACACTTGGTTTGTCGCAAATTTACAACGTCCCAACAGACCAGCTAACGGATATCTCAGATGAATATATCAGGCAGACGCAAGCCTTAGAATCGGATATATTGACCTTGCTCCAGCAATACGACCGTTCCACACTGACTGCTGAGCAACAACTCACTTATGACATCTTTGCCTGGTATCTAAACGACAGGGTGAACGGCCACAAGTTCATGTATGATGATTATCCGGTCAACCCATCAGTGCTTAGCCTGCATTATGCCCTGCTCCAGTTTTTCACCGACTTACGCCCGGTGACAAGTCTTCGAGATGCACAGGATTACATCACCTGCCTCTCACAGGTGGATACCAAGTTCGAACAGCTTATCGATGGGTTACAGCGGCGTGAAGAAACTGGGGTCATGCTGCCGAAATTCCTGGTGGGTTGGATCCTCGGTGATCTGAACAGTATTGCTACCAGCGACCCTCGCTTAACTCCTTACTTTACTGCCTTCGATGCCAAACTCAGTGCACTGACCAATATCAGTGATGAAGATAAGCAATCTCTCTCGGCAGCTACTGAAGGAGCCATCAGTACTGCGGTAATCCCGGCATATCAGGCATTAGTGAGATACTTTGAGCACCTTCTAACTGTGACCACAAATGACCCCGGGGTATGGAAATTTCCAAATGGTGAAGCTTATTACACCTATGCATTGAACCACTATACCAGCACTGATCTGACCGCTGAACAAATCCACGAATTAGGATTACAAGCACTCGATCGAATCCATGCTGAAATGCGCGCCATATTTGACCAGCTGGGATATCCCCAGGATGAAAGCATCCCTGACTCCTTCTCACGGGTTGCCACTGATAGCGGCTTCCTCTCCGGGGATGAAATTGTGCAAGGGTATGAAGAGCTTATTATAGCTGTCGACCAGAATATAGGTAGTGCATTTGATCTGCGACCGAATATTGGTGTGATCGTTATGGGAGGTCCAACAGGCGGATACTACACACCTCCTGCAGTGGATGGCTCACGCCCGGGTATGTTCTATGCTCAAGATACAGGCATTGTTCCTAGATATAGCATGCCCACCCTGGCTTACCATGAAGCCATCCCCGGGCATCACTACCAGATAGCCATTGCCCAACAGCTTAATCTACCATCCTTCAGGCGAGGAGCGGATTTTACCGCATTCGTGGAAGGCTGGGCATTATATGCAGAACGACTGGTGGCAGAGTTGGGCCTCTATAAGAATGACATCTTTGGTAACCTGGGACGCTTGCAGGCAGAAGCTTTTCGGGCAGCTCGATTAACAGTGGACACCGGCATCCATGCCAAACACTGGAATTTTGATCAGGCAGTCGACTTCATGGTCGAAAATACCGGAATGCCGGAATATTCAATGCAAGGGGAAGTGAGTCGCTACATCTCCCTGCCTGGTCAGGCTACGGCTTATTACATCGGTTATACTAAGATCCTGGAATTACGCCAGCGCGCAATGGACGAGCTCGGCGACCAATTTAAGCTGAAAGAATTTCACGATTTGCTCTTGGGGAGCGGGGCAATGCCCTTGGATATTCTGGAACAGGTAATGAACAATTACATCCAATCTAAGTTAGCGGGAGAGTGATGCGGATGAAAAACCTGATCTTCGCATTCATGATGGGCCCTGGAGAGGCAGAAACTAGATGCACTGCGACTGGCACGCAGCATCCGCACATTTGGCGGAGAATTCTGCTTTAATCCAATTTGGATGCTCAGCCAAAGGAGGGAGGATGATCTCTCCGAGGTAACCAGGCAGGAGCTGTATTCCATAGGGGCGCGCCTGATCTCATTCGAAATGGACTCTGATGGATCAAATTTTCCTTTTGCATCTTATGTGACCTCAGCAGGCATTGCTGAGGGGTTGGCACAAGGTGAAGCAAGCTTCCTGGTCATGATGGCGCCAGACACATTGGTGCTGCAACAGCCTGCTGAATTCCTACTGCAAGCTGGAAAGAGCCTGGGAGGCTGCCCAGTGCACCTGAAACTGCTTGGTTCCGGCTTTGACCAGCCACTCGACGAATTTTGGGAGTTGATATATCACGACTGCCAGGTGGATGTGAAAAAGGTATTTGCTATGCAGACCATCGTGGATGAACAGGCTGTGAGGGCTTATTTCAATGCCGGATTACTGGTCGTCCGCCCGGAACGGGGATTATTACGAGGCTGGCAATCAACCTTTGAAAGATTATTCCGCCTACCGGAATATGAAGCGTTTTACCAGCAGAATGAGCTGTACAAAATTTTCATGCACCAGATAGTGCTGGCAGGGAGTATTTTATCCAGGTTGAAACCGGAGGAGTTCCAGCAATTCCCATTCGAATTTAATTACCCGCTCCACCTTCATACGCGGGTGGCGATTGACCGACGACCGTCAAGCCTGGCAAAGCTAGTGACCTGCCGCTTTGAGGACTACAGAGAGTTTTTCGGCAATCCTGTTCTGAACGGATTAATCCAGATAGACAAATCACTGAATGATTGGTTACAGACGCAATTAAGGTGAATCCAGGGACGGGTCTGGTACTTTCGACGGGGAAAAACTATGCATAAGCTGTCATCCACGCAAATCCGGGAGATGCGAGAGGAGGATCTCGCATTTGCAGCTGAATGTACTGCGGCAGAAGGTTGGTTGAGTGAAAACAGGGCTACTCTGGAGGGTTTCTTTATTAACAACCCCAAAGGTTGCCTGGTGGCAGAGGAAAAAGGAAAGCCAGTGGGAATTTGTGTTTCCACCTTCTACGGAAAAACCGGTTTTATTGGCGAGTTGATCGTACGCCCAGAAGTACGCGGGAGAGGAGTGGGAGCAGAATTGCTTAATCATGGCGTGCGGGTTTTGAAAGATTGGGGGGCGGAGACTATTTACCTCGATGGAGTCGTCAAGGCAGTCGAGTTATATGAGCGCAACGGGTTTCACAAGGTTTGCAGGTCATGGAGGTTTTCAGGGCACCTGGCTGGAAAACCTGGTTCATATGTGCGTCGTATGGCAGTGAGTGACCTGGAACAAGTTACTATGCTTGACAGACTGTCATTTGGGGCAGACCGGGGATTCTTTCTCAAGCGACGTCTCGAATTATTCCCCGAGCTGAGCCACGTGATGTTGGATGGTGAAAGAGTAACCGGATATATATTGGGGCGAAGTGGCGATAATTGGCTATCGGCTGGACCATGGGTGGTTGCGGAAGATGCTCAAAACCCAGCGGAACTCTTGCGTGCTTTTGCGTTCGAAGCTCGAGAAAGGCCGATCAGTATTGGAATTTTGGAAACCAACTATAAGGCTTGTCAGTTGGTGCGAATATTGGATTTTCAAGAACGCACTGACAGCCCGTGGCGGATGGCATTGGGCAGCTCCAGCGACCTCGGTGCATCAACACGGTGCTATGCAGTGGGTTCAGCAGCAAAAGGGTGAAGTAATTCTTAGATATTAGATGTTAATTAAAAGAGGCGACCTCTCTTTCGAGAGGTCGCCTTTAATCAATCTTGTCTCGCCCTTGGAGGAGGCGGATGAGACCCGGGTAATATTTATCGCAAAAAACGGCTTGCGCGATAGCGGGGTAAGTGGTGGCTGGGTTGGCGATTGACTTCAATATGGCTTTGAAGCTCGTTCAGGCTGTACTTGAACTGAGCATCATCCAGCGCCTGCACAACGACAGTGCCTGGTTTCGTCACCCAAAAGTCCCTGCAAGGTTCAACGATATAATCTTTCAGGTCACCTTCCTGGGTGATCCACAGGGTGCCACTCTTGCATCTGATCACATCACCACGTCGGTCACCTTCTATGCTCCACATTTTGTCTTTAGCAAGGGTGATCTCAGTGAGGGTGTGTAGGTTTTCCTTTGTGTTTAACATGGTATTACCTCCTAGTAATTATTCATTCATTATTTTATACAAAACTCCCGAAAATAACAGATGCAAACAACTGGAATTGTAACCATAACAGTTATGATATCATTGAACTGTACTGCTTTTGGGGTATAATAACTGTATCCTGATGGGTGACTTATGACAATAAACCAACCAAAACAAGACGCATTTTTATACGAACAAGTAGCTTCCGAACTGACTGAGCTTATTAGACAGGGGACATTTCGGTCCGGTGAGCGGATACCGTCCGTCAGACAGCTCAGCCGACAGCGTAAAATCAGCATTACGACGGTATTACAGGCTTACATGTTATTGGAGAACCAGGGATTAATCGAAACACGCCCGCAATCAGGTTATTATGTACGTTCCAAGCTGCCCCAGCTGCTGCCCGAGCCCGAGATGTCTACCCCGATGCCAGACCCTACACTGGTCAGCGTTAGGGAGCTGGTAATGATGGTGCTGAAGGATTCGACCAACCCAGACCTGATCCAGCTGGGCGCGGCCATCCCCAACACCGAGTTGGTGATACCGACGAAGCTAAACCGGATTATGGCGTCCTTACCACGCAAGGTTGAACATCAATATAACTACTATGACATTCCTCCTGGGAATGAGGCCTTACGCATTCAAATTGCCCAACGGGCAGTGGGGATAGGCTGTAATATTACCCACGCGGATGTGGTGACGACCTCCGGCTGCCTGGAAGCGTTCACGCTCAGCTTGAGGGCGGTATGCAAACCGGGAGATACGGTGGCGATCGAATCACCCATGTATTTCGGCGTGTTGCAGGTGTTGGAATCGCTCAGCCTGCGAGCGCTTGAAATCCCCACCCATCCAAGGGATGGAATCAGTCTTTCAGCGCTGAGATTTGCCATTGAGCATAACTCCATCCAGGCCTGTCTGGTGCTATCGAACTTCAACAATCCATTGGGTAGCTGCATCCCGGATGAAAACAAGCAGGAGCTGGTGGAGCTTTTAGCCCGCCATGAAATCCCGCTCATTGAAGGGGATGTATGCGGCGAGATCTATTTCTCTGGTGTGCGCCCAAGTGTATGCAAAGCTTATGATCGTAAGGGATTGGTCCTTTTATGCTCCTCCTTCTCAAAAGACCTGGTGCCGGGTTATCGGGTTGGATGGGTGGTACCAGGCAGGTTCAAGCCAACTATTGAGTGGCTGAAATATACGACCAATGTAGCCACTGCAACCCTACCCCAGGTGGCGATTGCTAAATTCCTAGAGTCGGGGGGGTATGATCACCATCTACGCAGCATCCGCAGGCTGTATGCCAGCTTTGTATCACAACTATCTCAGGCGGTGATGCGTTATTTTCCCGAAGGTACGCGCGTCACCCGACCGAATGGTGGGATTGTGCTGTGGGTGCAGATGCCCGAGTATGCTGATTCGCTTGTGCTTTACAAGCAGGCCTTGCAAGCGGGAATTACCCTGGCGCCTGGGTATATGTTCTCTGCCACGGAGCAGTACCGAAATTTTATTCGCTTGAATGCAGCCTGGTGGTCCTATGAGACAGACCGGGCAATGCGTCGACTAGGGGAGTTAGTGGCTGAGCAGGCAGGCACGACGGAAAAGCATTAAGCTTCTTTACCAACCTTTAAATAACTTTAGGTCAACCTGAATTATGCAAAATGGTTGAACCAGGGTCCTTGGCATAAACCAAAATACACTTCATTGTGTATGAGATGTTATCTATGCTACAAACGATCCACTTCGACTTATTCACCAGCTGGGGGCCATGGATCAAGATCAAACTTACCCCCATTGGCCAGCGGGTGCGGGTACACGTACGGTACATAGCCGGGTAAAGGTTCGGTAAAGTAATCACGTCCCGCCTCAATGAAACCCACCCCGGTTTCATCCACCTGAGGTTCGGAAGGCCCTCCCGTGATCTGGTTGTCCCAAATATATAATTCCTGCACCTGGTCGAACGCTGGGTATTCTGCTTTATAACTATCCGGAGTGCCCCACTCCAGGATGAGCAGGATGGGATTTTTATAATCTCGTATCGTATTCTCAAAGATGACCCCTGCTCCTCCGCGGATCCCGATTCCACAATTATCATAAGCCGGTTCTTCAATCACATTGTGATAAATTTCCACATAACGCGTGCCATGGGCCGATCCATAACCCATACCATGCGCATCAACACCGCAGGCTTCCACACCGTGGAGAACCTGATTATTCCGGAAGACATAATGCACCCCTGCGTTGGCTGCGATAGCATGCCGGTTACCGACAAACAGGCTGTCCTCTACAAATACAGCCTGTGATCCCCCTGGTTGAGGGTCAGCAACCCAGTGATTTTCTCCATAGACTGTGACGCCATAGCCCAGATTATCGATGCCGCGCTTAAAATTATCCACAAAAATGGAATGATCGATAACCCCGCTTGAAGCACCTTCCACACGCACGCCAGCAAAGCCAAATCCTTCAAAGTAGGCGTGGTCAACACGAAAATCCACCACATTCGAAATGATAAGTCCGTAATCCTCATTGGTGTCATTCGTATCGCGCACACCGATCAACGCCAGGCCAGAGATTTGCGTTGTGCAGGTGGTATCTGAGCTTCCACTCAGGCGCAAGATGGATTGCGTATAGAACTCGTCTGGATCGCGATATAGGATGGTTTTATCCGCCCCAGCTCCAATCAGATGAGTACAGGGTGGAATATTAACGGCCGATGTAACGCGATAGCAACCCTCCGGTAGGTGGGCAACTCCATCAGAACCAGCAGCATTCACAATTTGCTGCACCTCTTGTGTGGTCCCGGTTGGGCACGCATCTGGATTTGCCAACCGAGTTGAGAGCGTACGCTGAAGCACTGAGGCGGGATGGTCGGTACGCCCGCCGTTGCAAGCACTTATACTCAAACATGCCACTACCATTCCAACCCAGATCATCACATCAGTTGAGCGCATCGGATTAATTATTTCCCCTTTCTTTTGGGTTGGGATGTTTCACTAGTCAACTATCGGTTCGCGTTATCTCCAATTTGACAGTTATAGACAAGATCCATTATACAATAATAACTATGTGCTTCCATGCAACAAAGAATACCCTGTCTCGCCAGGCCAAGGTTGATATGCTAGAACGAGAATACAAGGTTAAAATTAGCGCGGGTCTTTCCAGATAAGCTGCTCATTGGCGCGTTGGGTGAAGAAATCAGCACAACGTCCATCACCTGCCCCGGTGATACCACCATCAGGTGCACATAGGAAATGTCCATCAGCATCGTATACGATGCTTGATATATCACAACAATGGGCTGGAACGAAATACACGACCTGACCGTTGTATTCATAGCGCCAAACTGACAATGGCGGATTGCCAACCGGCGCACTTTCGATCTTCTTGATCAGCTGATCGACCCAATCTGGATTCCCCATTTGAGTGGATTGTGAGCAGCCTGCCAAAAGAATAATTACAGCGATGATTGCTACAAGAGGAGTTTTCATGATTGATCTCCATCCATGCCAGTGGATCGGCTATGGGTGATTAAAAACTTCTGAATGTATTGCCAAAACGGTGATTTATACAGAATTGTTCCGGAATATCAAAACATACTGGAATTGGTTTATACAATCTTGTCGAAATGATTATAGGCCTGCCATACCTTCTCCTATGGGCAATTTACCCCAAAGAAAAAATCCGTCCCGAACCTCCGCCCATTGGTCAATATCTGCGGGTTGTTGGGTGCACGGAATCAGCTTACCCTTCGCGCGACGATATCCGCATCCATTACTACGAAGGGTTGCGCGGTCCAATGACTAAGGAACGATGCTTTGACTACTGTTTAGAGCCTTAAACGCTTAAAGGCCGATGACGCTCAACGGCTAAATACCAGAGGGTTTGGGTCATTCTTTCGGCCTAACGCGAATGGCCGCACCCAAGATATGGCGAGCAGTCGCTACTTGGCCTGTGCTACCGAGCGTGCCTTATCCAGATTATCCACGCCTAGTACGAGGCGCGTATTTGTTGCCAGATACGACAGGTTAATATTGACGCCTGCGTTGGCAATTTTACGGCAGATTCGACCGAACTCACCTGGTCGGTCGGCTATATTGAGCACGAGCACATCGCGTTCATCGTTCACGTGGATTTTAGCGGCTTCAAGGGCACGGCGCGCGGCAGCGGCATCATCGACCAGACAGTGGATGACACCTTTGCCTTGGCTGGGGAAACCGCACACGCCTTCGATGTTAACTCCGGCCTTACCCAAAGCCTCACCCATGTCGGCAAGGGTGCCCGGACGATCCTCCAACATAACAGTTAGGTCTTTAGCCATAATTAACTCCTTTCGCTTCATTCAACAGCGGTACGGATTAGGCCGCACAATTAACTATTTCGCTCTTGTTTAAAGGCTCACCAGCTTATAAACCTCAGCAGCCTAATACCCTAAGTTATTGCAGGTATTAGGATATAACAGGTAAAAATAGATTGAATATTTGTTATATTATAGCATAATATAAAGATAGAATCATCCAATATAACTCCAAAAAACTCGATCATGTTTGTGATTCGTTATGATTACTGCGAGTCGTCAGACTATTGCAGTAATGACTAAAGAAATAAAAATAATCAAAAAATTATTACGCAGCTGCGTATTCATATGGATACTTTTTTTTATTCATCGACGTATATATTCTTAATACAAAGAGGAAAGATTAAAAGAAACAATAATTTGATAGGAATTGCCAGCCCTTACAGATAGACTAGACCTGACAGGTTCGTTATACTACTCAGGCTGAACCCTGAGTATCAGGGGTTGCCCTGAAAGGAAAATCATGCCAACTGAAGTAATAGGATCACGCATTCCTGGTTTTTATAACCTTACCCTGGCACAGCGGCTGTCTGAGCTTGCTCAGCGCGGAGAGCTATCAGCTGAAGATATAGACGCGCTGAGTGGCCGGGCTGGTCTCACCCCAGAGCAGGCAGACCACATGGTTGAGAATGTGGTGGGTGTGCACGCCCTGCCTCTTGGGATTGCACTGAATTTCGTCGTTAATGGGCGGGAGGTACTGGTACCCATGGCAATCGAGGAACCATCCGTGGTGGCAGGGGCATCTTTCATGGCGAAGCTGGCGAGGGCTGGTGGAGGCTTTATTGCTCAGGCTGACCCCCCGGAGATGATCGGCCAGATCCAATTGTTATGTATCTCTGATCTATCAGCAGCTAGGCAAGCCATCCTGGAACAAAAAGGACACCTGTTGGAGCAAATCTCAGAATTGGATCCGGTGCTAAAACGCCTGGGAGGCGGTCCGCGCGACCTGGAAGTTCGGCAAATCGAAGATTCACCTATTGGGCCTTTTTTAGTGGTACACCTGATCTATGACGTACGGGATGCAATGGGAGCAAATGCGGTCAATACAGCAGTGGAACACCTGGCACCTCAATTGGAAACGATCAGTGGTGGCCAGGCACACCTACGCATCCTCTCGAACCTGGCAGACCACCGGCTGGCACGGGCACAATGCACCATCCCGCTTCGCAAGCTGGCTTTTGATACCTACCCAGCTGAAGATGTACGGGATGGCATCATCTCTGCTTGGGCATTCGCAGCGGTAGATCCATACCGGGCAGTCACGCACAATAAGGGCATCATGAATGGGGTCGACCCAATTGTCATTGCCACAGGTAATGATTGGCGAGCGATTGAAGCCGGGGCACACGCTTATGCCGCGCGCACAGGGCATTACACTTCACTCTCCACCTGGGGGCAGGATGCCCAAGGAAATCTGGTGGGCAGCCTGGAGATGCCCATGGCGGTGGGTATCGTCGGTGGGGCAACCCAGGTACACCCGGTGGCGCGCGCAGCGCTGAAACTAATGGGCGCGACCACTGCCGGGCAGCTGGCAGAGATCATCGTCTCGGTGGGGCTGGCGCAAAACCTGGCAGCTTTACGTGCCCTGGCAACTGAAGGCATCCAGCGGGGACACATGGGTCTCCATGCCCGCCAGGTGGCAGTTGCTGCTGGAGCGCAAGGTGAGATGATCGAACAATTAGCGGCGCAAATGGTGGCCGAGAAAACCGTAAGGGTGGATCGGGCGAAAGAAATCTTGAACGAATGGAAGAAAACCGAATGACCTTAAATCAATTGCTAAAAGCCCGATGAAAAGATACATGCCTTGGCTCTGCCTGACCCTCGCATTAGCCGGCGGTATCTTCGCTGGCTGGGTCGACTTCAACAATGATGAGCCACAAGCGGCCGTACTGGTGATATTGGTGGTGACATTCCTGTTAGGATTAATACTGCCAGTGAGAGCCTGGTTATGGGCAATTATCGTAGCGATATGCTTACCCGGTGTGTACCTGTTTCTGCGTAACCTTGGCTACCAACCTGTGAGCCCCCCGAGCCCTTCCTGGTATGCCTCACTGCTGGCACTCATCCCAGCCTTCACCGGTGCTTATGCAGGCGCTCTTGGACGGGTTATTATTAATAGTATGATTACAAAATCATGACTACGATATAGGAAATGTTATACTTCATGTTTTCTAACATAAAATGGTTCTCCACATAAAACAGCTCGTTCCATGATATTAAAACCAACACTCACTGATCATGGATCAGGACGATAAGAAAGAAGCGATATAGAATGGATATATCCTCAAACAAACCCCAAACCCATGTTACTCAAACCCACTCACCCGGTGGGAATTATCGGCTATGGGGCATATGTACCGCGCTACCGCCTGCCTGCCAAGGAAGTCGCACGCATTTGGACGGATGGAGCAGGAGGACTGCCGATCAAAGAGAAAGCGGTGCCCGGGCTGGATGAAGATGTGGCCACGATGTCGATCGAGGCTGCCCGAAATGCCATGTTGCGCGCGGGCATTCATGCGGAGGATATCCGCGCCGTGTGGGTGGGGTCAAAATCACACCCGTATGCAGTCAAGCCAACCTCAACTATTGTGGCTGAGGCAATCGGCGCGGTGCCCTACGTGCAGGCAGCCGATTGGGAATTTGCCTGTAAGGCAGGCACTGAAGCTATGGTAGCCGCGATCGGATTTGTCGGTTCAGGCATGGCACATTACGCCATGGCCATTGGCATGGATACTGCCCAGGGACGCCCAGGGGACGCTTTGGAGTACACTGCAGGGGCAGGTGGAGCAGCCTACCTGCTCAGCCCGGCCGAAGAAGCCCTGGCAGTTTTCGAGGGATCGTATTCTTACGTGACGGATACACCTGATTTTTGGCGCCGTGAGTACCAGAGATACCCGGAACACGGTCAGCGTTTTACAGGCGAGCCTGCCTACTTCAAGCACATCCTCGAAGCTGCCCAGGCACTGATGGAAGGCACGCATACGACCGCCAAGGATTATAAGTGGGCGGTGTTTCATCAACCCAATACGAAGTTCCCCCAGCGGGTGGCAGCCCAGCTTGGGTTCACCAAGGAGCAGATCGCTCCAGGATTACTCGTACCAGTGATTGGCAATACTTATGCAGGGGCAGCCTTGATCGGGCTGACTGGCATCCTGGATGTAGCCGAACCAGGGGATAAGATCTTAATGGTCTCTTTCGGTTCTGGTGCCGGCTCGGACGCGTTTGCCATTCGCGTTACCGAGGCCATCCATGACCGGCGGGACCGCGCTCCAAATACACAGGAATACATTGCGCGACGCACCGAGATTGACTATGGGACCTATGTGCGTTACCGTGGCAAGCTGGCAATGAAATGAAGTTAGTGTATATGGGGAAGGCAATCCAATGAGTGAAGTTGTAATTGTAGGCATCGGACAAACAGACGTTGGTGAACACTATTCCATTTCTCTGCGTGACCTGGCACTTATGGCTTTGGATGCCGCCATCCAAGACGCAGGTGGTTTACGACCCGATATCTTATTTGTGGGGAATATGGTTGCACCAGCAGCCTCACACCAGGCACACCTGGGTGCGCTCATCTCCGATTACGGAGGGCTAGCGGGTATTGAAGCCTCTACGATTGAGGCAGGTGGGGCATCAGGTGGGGCAGCCCTGCGCATGGGCTATTTTTCCATCAAGTCTGGCGAGGCAAAAGTTGCTTTGGTGCTCGGCATCGAGAAAGTTACTGACCAGCTTGGTCCAGGAGCAGAAGCTATACAATCGTTGGGGGAAGATAGTGATTATGAGGCGGTTCATGGTCTCACCCCCAATGCCCAGGCAGCGTTGCTCATGCGACGCTACATGCACGAATACCACATTACCCATGACGCATTTGCTGGCTTCCCTATCGTTGCGCATGCCAATGCAGTCACCAACTCGCATGCCATGTACCACAACCGGGTGACATTGGAGGCATACCAACAAGCAGACCCGATCAGTGATCCATTGACCTTATTTGATACAGCTCCGGTAGCGGATGGTGCGGCGGCATTGATACTGACCCAATCCGACCTACTGCCTTCAGCATATTCACAACCTCTGGTGCGCATCACCGGCTCAAGCCTGGTCACTGACCGCCTGGCGATCCACGACCGGCTTGACCCATTGGCATTTGATGCAGCGCGCCGGTCTGTTGAAAAGGCATGCAGGCAAGCGGGCATATTGCCTGGAGATGTGGACTTGTTCGAACTGTATGACTCGTATTCCATTGTCGCCGCACTCTCGCTGGAAGCTGCCGGCCTGGCTAAACGCGGTGAAGGTTGGAAGCTGGCTCAGGATGGCAAGCTGAATCGGGATGGCGAGATGCCCATCGCTACATTAGGTGGGCTTAAAGCACGCGGTAACCCGGGTGGTGCGACGGGTGTTTACCAGGCTGTGGAAGCTGCATTACAGTTACGTGGAGAGGCAGGGGCGAACCAGGTAGCGGGTGCAAAGCGGGCATTGATCCAATGTCTGGCAGGACCAGCATCATCGTCAGTCACACATGTACTGGAGGGGATATGAAAATCGGATTGGCACTCATCATCGCCGAACACAAAGAGTTAAGACGGGCATACAGTTATCAAAAAACGCGAGAAATTGCCCAGCAAGCTGAAGAGACTGGATTTGACTCGCTATGGCTGTATGATCATATGTTATACCGAAGAGAAGGCTTACCTACAATTGGCATCTGGGAATGCTGGACGTTTCTCTCCGCGTTGGCGGATGCTACGAAACGTATTGGCCTTGGCACGCTGGTGGCATGCAATTCATTCCGCAACCCGGCACTGCTTGCCAAGATGGCTATCACGCTGGATGAAGTTTCCCAAGGTCGATTGATCCTGGGCGTCGGGGCAGGCTGGAACGAGCCAGAATATAAAGCCTTCGGATGGCCTTTTGATCATCGGGTGAGCCGTTTTGAGGAAGCACTGCAGGTCATCCGCCCCCTGCTCAAGGAAGGCAGGGTGAACTTTAAAGGCAAATACTACCAGGCACTGGATTGCGAGATCAGACCATTGGGTCCTCGCCCTGGTGGACCACCATTAATGGTGGGTTGTGACGGTAAGCGTATGTTGCGCTTGACGGCGAAATATGCTGACCTGTGGAACACCGGTTACCTTTGACGGGTGGAGACGCTCTTGCAACCTCGCCGGGAATTACTGGAAGCCTGTCAGGAAACTGGCCGGGATCCAGCTACATTGGGCATCACCGCGATGATTGCTCTTCATTACCCCAGGCTCGCACCAGCACCGGATGGTTTTGACAACCCGCCTCTCACAGGGACGCCGACTCAGATCGCCAAGGCAATGCTGGCTTACGAACAGGCTTGGGTGGAGCATGTCATGTTCCACGTGATCCCTTACAAACCGGCCGCGATCAGCAAGCTAGAAGAGTCTCTACACATATATCGCAATCTTTCAAATGAGCAAGGGTAAAAAAGTCAATCTGATAGGAATTGATAGCCACCAATGGCTATATTTAGCATCGAAAAACCATAAATAAGGAGATTTAGACCTATGGAAATACCTCGCCATTGGCGGTTGAAGAAACAACGCTACGCTCTGGTCGGAGAAGTATGCCCACATTGTGATGCTAAGCTGTTCCCACCGCGTGATATTTGCCCCAATTGTGGGCAGGAAGCCCGCAAGGAGTACCAATTTAGCGGGAAAGGTGAAGTATTTTCGTATACCACCATCTATGATGCCCCAGCAGGTTACGAATCGAATGTGCCATACACAGTGGCTTTAGTGAAATTGGAAGAAGGACCAATGGTGACCGCCCAATTGACCGATCTAGGAAGCCAGAAGGTGGAAATTGGCATGCCGGTGGAAATGGTCACCCGGCGGCTGCGCTCGGACGGCGATGAGCGGGGGATCATCGTGTACGGGTATAAATTTAGACCGGCGGTTCGAGCATAAAAAGGAATCCATTTGTAGGGTGCGGTCGATTCTGACCGCACCCTTTTTGATTTACCCGGTGTGGACACTCCACCGGACACACACTCCGCTCACGCTGATGAGCCAATCCGTCAGACGCTAATTAATGGATGAAACCAACTAACTCGTAAGGAGACAAAAATGAATCTGGGCGCGACTTTGTATGTTAAAAACAGTATCGAAGCAGTAGAATTCTACATCGAAGCATTCAGAATGTCTTTAGGCTACAATGTGAAAAATAGTAACGGTTCATTCCTTCACGCGGAACTCCTTAAACGAGAGGAATCAATCTTCGCCGTTAGCGAAAACAACGATGAGGAAATCGTTCGATCGATGTTGGCGTCGAAGCGACCGACCATGAGCTATGGTATAAATCTCGACAACGACGATGAACTCAATCATGCTTATAAAATTCTAGTCAAGGGCGGGCACATTCTGCGAGAGTTGGGTTCGCTTCCTTGGAGTCCATGTTCCGCTGATATTGTAGATAAGTATGGAGTTTGTTGGTATATCTATGTTTCACAACATCGACCAGACTGATGATTATCACCAGAACGCCATAGAGTTGGCTGGACTATTGATGAGAATTCTACCGGGGTCTTAAGAAAAATCGAGTTAAGATGGGTTTGGTTATCAAATATAAAAGTTGGTGTTCGGTAAGTGCACATAAGAATGCGTGCACCTGACTGGCGGATACGCGTCTGCGTGTCTTTGGCTAAAATTTAGATCGCCGGTTCGAACCTGGGATAAAGAGGATAGATGTAGCGCTCTCCAGCAATGGAGGGCGTTTCTCATATCTAATTCGGGTAAAATCAAATCATTTGATGCCATCAATAGCCTTGTGTCAATTTTCCCATGCATCAGAATTCCTCAAAATTATTAGTTGAGCATAAGGAACGCGTAGGTACTAACGAATGATATTACCAAAGAAGCGAGACCCCAGGTTCATCACTGCGCGTTGCGGCGGTACCCTCCAAGACTCTGATCATCACCTGCTTGCGGTTTGGGCAGCTGATTGCGCACAGCATGTGTTGCACTTATTCGAGGAAATGCAACCTAATGACAATCGGCCGCGTCGAGCCATCGAATTGGCTCGTGCTTGGACGCGAGGTGAGATCACGATGTCTCAGTCCCGCGCGGCGGGTGGTCATGCCATGGCTGCTGCAAGAGAGTTGAGCGGAGCCGCTAGGCATGCCGCATATGCTGCCGGTCAGGCGGCAGTGGTGGCGCATGTCGCCGCCCACGAGCTCGGTGCTGCAGCCTACGCAATCAAGGCCGCGCGTGCAGCGGCGCTTGACGGTCTGGCTGAAGAAGCCGGTCGCATTGAGTGCGAATGGCAGCGTGCACAACTTCCAAGCGAAATCCGGGATCTCGTGCTTGACGACCAGAAGCTGCGCAACGAAATCTGTTGGTTCGTATTCAATAGCTGACTGGCTTACCCAGATCAATCCTTCTGCCCAACAAAGCATGCACTGTACAGACCGGATACATGGGTAACAGACGTTCGGGGACATAGGTAACACATCAATTCTTTAACATTGATTATCCGTTCGGAAACTAATTTGAGCAACCTTCTGTTTGCAATAAAAGACATTGAAAACCCCGTCGTCATCAGTGGGACGCAAACCGTTAGAGTGACACTCTCACATCTGCTCCGCGGACCGAGTTCGTATGTACGGGTATAAGTTCCGACCGGTGTTGCAGTAAGATTATTCACAATACAGCTCAAGCGCCTTCCAAATGGAGGGCGCTTTTTGTGTTGTTCGGCATAATTACAGTGAAATGGGGTGGAGAGCATACTACCGGAATTCTTCATTTGGAGAGTGTTATTAGATAGTGGCATAATTATATACATCCAGTATTTTTTACTCTCCAGGGTTTGAGAGGACTTATGTTGACACAAGAAGAAATTCAATCTGGATATTGGGTAGCACACGGGTGGCCAGCAACCTTCCTCAAGCCGATCAGAGAGGTGGAAGATTATGCGGGGCAGGAATTACTCTCGATTGCATATGCACAAGAGGATAATTCCGCCTCAAGGAGGAAAAAAAGATTAAAACAATGGTGTGATGCATTACCGGGATTGAAAATAAGGATGTTAAAATTTCATGCCATACATCAAGATCTTTTTGATGCAGCCACGCAAATCGAGGGTCTGGAAGCATTAAGCACTGGATCGGGTCGTCTTAAGACAATTGCATCCGTAGCAAATTGCAAGACACTTAAATCGCTCATCATTGAAAGTTGTCCTTCCCTAACAGGTCTGGCTACCTTGAAACAGTTGCCAAACATAAGAATGCTGTCTATCGAAAATGTCAGAGAAGCGCAGGACCTTAGCTTTGTTAGTTCTATTATCACCCTTGAGGATTTCAGTATTTGTGGCAGCCTGTGGACTATCCAAAAAGTAAATGAGCTTTGGCCATTGATAGAACTCCAGAACCTTCAGGTGCTTCGTATGTATAGCACCAGGGTATCAAAGGATAGTTTACGGCCCTTACACCACCTCAAGAACCTGGTTAAATTTGAATGTTCGCTTTATTATTCCACAGATGAATTCATAGCACTTCGGGAAGCACTTCCTTGGTTGAAGTATGGCACACCGATAGATTTTAATTCACCATTAACTAAATAAGAATTTTATAAACGATTGACTGGTTGATCTGCTGGGATTTGATAAGAATGCAACGAATTCGAATAACTTGTGGACGGGTAGCAAGCGTTGCTGTGCTCTCCTTTAGGAGAGCACTTCAATTATATTAAGTGATAATTACAGTGTATCAAGAGGAATAAGTTTGTTTTCCTACTATCGCACAAAGAGTAAATCCGGATTGACATCTATATCAACATCTTCGCTCCGATAATAACCAATACTCTTAATTGTTCCATTACCTTCAATATGCTGACCTCTTGATAGTGTAACCGCTATTTCGTGTGGAACGAGATGGAGAGTTGTATGGCACAGGCTACTGGTCATATTAACTACATCAGTTTCAGTAACAGTGTTTACTTTACCTGATGTAATAAATCTCACACCCTCTTAATATTAATCTTGCCCCTTCCCGTTGTACTGTAGTACTTTCCTTGTGAGCCTTCACAATATCGGAACAATCAAGCACACCTGGCGTTTTTACAACAGTCGGTACTCGGGTGGTTGGTATAGCTGGTATCGTTGAACCACCACATGCTACCGAAGCCAAGGCAATGAACAAAATCGTAACCCCAAAAACCTTTCATCCCGCTGTTCATTTTTCCCTCCCTTTACCATGTCACAGTTTTATTAATATTAAAGGGGTAAATAAATCTATGAGATTATTTTACTGCCCGCTACCAGCATATCGCCAGATTACGGAATTGAGTGGAAGCTGGGACCCTACCATAGTAGAACAAACGTTTCATAAACGTTAGGTCTAGCATGCTTGCATCGAGTGCAAGAGGTCCAAGGGTTGGCCATTATTCTGCCGTTTTTATTGTTTCGTTCCTGGTTTATTGGGAAAATCAACTCCCTCAGTACTTCGGATTTTCAAGATACTTGATTACTTCACCTAACCCAACGCCATTAGGATTTCAACCACGATCACAACCAATAATAGCCAGCACCACTAACCCAAAAGCGGGCTATGCTTTTCACCTCGCATAACCCGCCTGGCATCCTATCTGATTTTACGTTTGCTGAAAAAGTACACCTGAAAATTATAGCCAATAAGCCGTATTATCGCTTGCCGTTATTCGGTGTAATTGCTTATAATGAAAACAGCCAGATTGTAAGCCACCCGCTTGGGGGTGCGCTTATAGAGATTGTACACAACTCGTTCTAAAAGCCCTATATCCATGTTTCACCTCACCTCTTCTTTTTCCAGGGCGCCTTGAAATGCATCATGACCGGCTGCGAATCATAAGTGGGCTCAATTTCAACAGAATCGGGGTCAAATAGTACGGTTTTCAGGAAATCTACAAACCAGTCAGGTGCTGAATAACTCGGTATTGCTGAAAGATACAAAATTGTGGAGGCAATCTCGCTTTCTACATGCCGCATCAGTTGAATTTGTTTGTTCGATGTTCGGATAAAATCGCTGTCCGTCCACTTCTTCGTTGAATTTTCAAGTTCTTTTTTAAACTTCGCCTGGTCATCCTCGAGCACCTGAATTTGACCCTGGACCTCGACTTGCAACGCCGTTAGCTCTTGGAGTTTTCGACAAGCTAGGTGGTAACGCCTCGCGTCGTACCAGACGCTTGCCAAATCACTGACCTGGTTTTGTGTATTCTGATTTAGCTGCTCTATAAATCTCAAGCTGCTGTCCTTATCCATGAATTCACTCCATTTTGCCATTTAGATTGCCTCCTTTTGAAATATTTTCCTGATAGACGAAATTAGAGTGACCACCTATCAATTGACACCGCGTGGTTCAGGTGCCGGTAGAATTTAAACCGGCATTTTGTCTACGATCGTAAATATTTCTTCGGCCGTCTTTTTACGGGCCTCCACCTTGGCTATTTCTCCATCCATTTTCTTCTAGCCTTCAGCGCGGAATCTCAATTGTGTTCCACGAATAAACATATTCTACTCCTTACCAAATCACATGTGTTATTTTCTGGTGACTTACTTAAAAACAATACACCCTCCCGCCTATTCTGGAGGGGTTAGTGAGGCGGAGTAAGGAGCGAGAATTGGAATCGAAAAACTGCTATTTCTGGCGGAGTTGTTGCAACCGGAAGTCGGGCTCAAGTTCAATACGCAAACCCTGCAACTCATTTATTTTCTCGTCTAGTATTTCGGCTTGTTTCAGCCATAATTCCAACAGACACTAACGCCTGGTCTCGGTCGGTGTCGAATGTAGATCTATTGCGTGCGGGTATAAGTTAAGGCTAGAGACAATAAGTATTCGACACATCGAAAGCGCCCTCCGTTTGGAAGGCACTTTTTTATTTATGGCATAATTTCGCTAAATTAAAAGTTAGTGTCGTTAATTGCTGAGATGTATCGTGCTGAGTGTGAATTGGAAATCTGAATACAAAAACGAATTTTTTCCACATCTCCTTAGATCAGGCGAGGAGGATAATAAATGAAAACAAAAGCATTGGTAATCTTTTATCCGGATTACATCGAATTCGAGGCCATCTTAGCCGCCCAGGTGCTTCATGAAGAAAATTTGACGATAGACATCGCCACTCCTGATGGAACTGATTATCATGGTCCCAGCGGTATCATATTACGCGCCACTCACAGCTATGTTGCTGTTCATGCTGACGAATATCAGGTGGTTATCATCCCGGGCGGCGACACCATGTCGGTGCTGGAGAATGAAGCACTAATCGAGATTCTCACAGCGGCCAATGATGCCGGCGCAACCTTTGGCGCGATATGCGCTGGTCCATTACTCCTAGCGAGGGCTGGCCTTTTGAATGGAAGGCGCTTCACACACGGTTATGGACCGGATTCCCCCTCACCTTATTGGAAAGACGGTAGATACGAGGATCAACCGATCGTTGTGGATGGAAACATCGTTACAGCAAAACCCCAGGCGTATATTGATTTTGCAATTGAGCTTTTGTATGCAGCTGGACTGCGCGAAAGCTGGGTAGTTGAAAACCTACAGAAATCGGGAAAACTAACGGATAGTTCACCGGATGTTGAAATTAATGCTGTCAAGGCTCATTATCGAGCTATTTGGGGTAGTTTGTAATAAACAAGGTGAGTTATCCATCTTCCCATCTGAAATTGTTCGATGACATCCTACACTAGAGACGAGTGCCGGGTGCCTGGGTAAGACTCGTCCTGCAGGAACCCCCAAACATTTCCTGGGAGAAGATGGAATAACATCTGACCCGGAGTTGACTAGGCGGTCGTATCCGGATCATTAGTGGCCTTGGCCCGCATCTGCCCATGCATAAATGCGGTACTAATTTTATACGGATTGGAATATAATTGATTATATAGATAATTAAGATATGGTTTACCGATTTACATCTAGAAAGGAGTATTTGACATGTTGAATTTGAATTCCGTTATGATCGGAACAAAGCGATCCAAAATCTTGGCAAGCTTTTATGAAAAGGTCATTGGAAAATCACCGGATATGGTCGACAGTGAGAATGGTTTCTTTGGCTGGCAGGTGGGAAATGGCTATATGGGCGTTCTCGAGCATTCCGAGATGGGTGGAAACACGAAAGATCCTGGCAGAATTATGCTGAATTTTGAAACGACCAAGGTTAAAGAGGAATTTGAAAGGATCAAAGCGCTTGGCGCTGCCGTTATCCGGGCCCCCTACCAAATTGGCAGCGAGTGGATCGCCACCCTGGCTGACCCTGATGGCAACTTCTTTCAGCTTGTGAGCCCAATGGAACCGTAAGTCATTGGGGTTTTTATTCTCAGGCATGTCAATTGGTACAGTATTATCCTGATTAAATCAGCGTGGGCTGAGGTGGATATAGGGACATGAGTATCAACCCATGATGCATTAGCTGATCAGATAACGATAAATGAAACTTAAGCACCCTCTACTAGTCGAGGGTGTTTTTATTGTTACTGCAAACCTACACATTATATCCACCAAGTATAGGGATATTCCGTAATTAAGCAGGTTGAGAGATAGCTGGATCCACCAGCTATACGCCACACTAAATATAAATGGAGAAATGCATCATGCAGAAACATCACCTCTTAATTGTCGCTTTTGGCATCCTCTTTCTCTTCATCATCCAGTCCGCGGGCACACTGGTTGAATTGATCTACATCCTGGATTTGATGAACTCAAACCTGGATGAAAAAGCGCTTGGGGTGTTGTTTTTCTTTGTGCCATTGCTCCTGCTTCCCTTCTTCAAAAAGGGTCAGCATCTACTGGTATGGATTCTTTTCGGCTTGTTGCTCATCTCCCGTGGGCTGACTCCGTACCTCAACACCGTTGGGCGGTTATCTACTTCCGGCATTGCCACCTCCGTCTCCCTCAGCCTGTTCTTTCTACTCATCACAGCAAAGCCTGCAGTTACAAAGTGGGCTCCAGGCGGGTTGGCACTGGCTGTGGGCTTATCCACATTGCTACGCACAGCAGGTCACGGCATCGAATTCTCCCTCACACCCGCAGGTGGCTGGGTTGGGTGGGGCTTGGGGTTGCTCCTCGGCGTTTGCCTTGCCCTGTCAGACCTGAAGTCCGAGCCAGTCGCCCAGCAGACGGGCGAAAAGCGTACCTCATCAATATTTGGCATCTACCTCATCCTGACCCTGGTCTATTTTTCAGTTTCCGCCCCGGCTGCAATCGCCCGCTGGACTGAGGGCAATTACACACTGATCGTCAGCGCAGTCAGCCTGTTCTCGCTTGGCTGGGTATGGTTATCCACCAGTCGTCCAGCCTTTATTGAGCGCATCTGCAAGCGCATGCTGGTGATGTGGAACCTGCTTTTTACCGCCAGCCTGACCCTGACCCTCCTTGCGCAGCGGGTTTCATTTCCACCCATGCTGGACTCCCCAGCCGTAGTGGTGGGCGCACCCGGCGTGTTGCAGATGATCCCATTGGGGCTTATGCTCCTGCTCTTCCCGGTGCTCTTTTTCGACCTGCAAGTCTTCCTCAAGCAGATGCGTAGTTCCCCCCTGCCGCCTCGTAGTTTGGTGCCTGGCATCCTGCTGGGTAGTTTCTCGCTGATCCTGCTGGTTTTTATCAACATTTTCTCCAACGTCTGGGGCTATATCAAACCCATCAGTCCTCCCTTCCGTAATACCTTCTGGTTGGCTTACTTTTTACTATCCGCTGCCATCAGCTTGCTGGTCTGGCGAGCTCGAAGAGACAAATCAGCTCCGGAAAATGAACCTTCAGTTACTCGTCCCTGGGTCTGGGGTGTCTTACTCGCTGCGATTTTCCTGGCGACATTGGTCCTCGCACTGCCAACTCCGCGGGTTCAGGTGGAGGCAACCGATAAAACCTCGTTGCGTGTTATGACCTTCAACACCCAGGAATCCAACGATAAATTTGGCGAGAAATCCTTTGAAGCACAGCTCGCGCTGATCCGCCAGGTTTCACCCGATATCCTTGCCTTGCAGGAAACCGATTCAACCCGCATCTCCCTCAACAATAACGATTACGTTCGTTATTTCGCCGATAAGCTTGGCTATTATTCCTACTATGGTCCGAAGACAGTCGCTGGCACCTATGGCACAGCTATCCTGTCAAAATTTCAATTGTTGAACACACGCACAGTCTTCATGTACTCCGACAGGGACGAGACTGGCGTTGCTGAAGCCGAGTTCGAAGTGGCAGGTTTGCGCTTCACCATCTATGATGTCCACCCCGATAGCTCAGACCCGGCCATGCTGGCCTTTGCACAGACCCTTCTGAAGCGTTCACAAGATAAACCCTATGTGATCGCCATGGGAGACTACAACCTGAGAGATTACGAAGAAGCATACCAGCTCATCGACAGTGTGTATACCAATGCCTGGGTGAGTGTCTACCCATCTGAGATCAGCCCGGATGGGATAGATATGTCCGGAGACAACCGCATCGACCACATTTTCCTTTCCCCCAACCTGACCGCCCTCAATCCGACCTACATTCTGCCCCCTAAGTCTGCCACCGATCATCCTGTCCACTGGACGGACATTGCGTGGGGCAGGCCTTAATCCTTCAGGCATGCGCACCGTGTTCATGCTCGCCTGCTAATTGAGGGAAACCCTCCGTACTCTAATTTAGCACACAATACAAGCTGACGTGTGCATCTGGTGGATTCGGGGAAAAGCGCTGTAAACTATCAACCATCGAAATAACCTGGATAGGCTTGACACCGCAGGGATTTTATTTATACTAATATCATATATATTGTAGGGTATGGTTTGAAGTCGAAGTATCAAACCCAAATAGCAATGAGCATTTACCAAACATCCACACATGAGAGATAAGACCGGCTTGCCTGGTTGTACAAGTCGATCAGACAAAAAATTCAGAGGAACATAATGGACACGAATGATGTGATTAAATCAATTACCACGTTATTTTCAGAGGCCTATGCCGGTCCAGCTGACCCATCATCGACCTGGTTCATCGATAACGAGCCGGACTCTGGTATCCTTGGTATTATTTCAGCTGTTTCAGCTGCTGAAGCTTCATGGTCTTCCAATAAAAACAACCCTGGAACTACCATCGCAGCGCATGTTGAGCACCTACGCTGGAGCCTAGCAAATGCCAATGGCACCCTGCAGGGTAAACCCTACCAAGGAAACTGGAAGAAAAGCTGGAATACCCTCATTACTGATGAAGGGAAATGGGGGCGATTAAAAAATCAGGTACAGACAGAGTTCGAGACGGTGCTTGATAACCTAAAGAAACAGAAGGACTTGCCTGGTGATTATCTGACAGGCGTCATGGCATTGATCCCACATGCAGCCTATCACCTCGGAACCATCCGCCAGCTGATCGAGCGGGTGCGCATGGATGCATTAAAAACTCCCCAAGATTGAAAGGCACAATTTTCATCATGGACTCAAGCCCTCCAATCCTCGAAATGCGCGTCGCCCTCACTACCAGTGATTATGATCGGTTATTAAAATTCTACTGCGCCGGACTCGGCCTTGAACCTGCCCAAATATGGAATAACGAACAAGGTAAAGGATTAATCCTCAATCTGGGCACAGCCACCATGGAGCTGTTTGATGAAGCACAGGCCAAGACAGTTGATCAGATCGAAGTGGAACGACACGTAAGCGGGCAGATCCGCTTCGCATTTCAAGTGCCAGACCTGCAGGCGGCTATGGAGCGGCTGTTGGCTCATGGGGCGACCATAGTCCATCAGCCTGTCGTCACTCCATGGGGTGATACCAATGCTCGCTTTCAGGACCCTGATGGTCTGCAGGTTACACTATTTCAGAAACCTTCAGCCTGAAGATATTTCGTTCTTCACTCTGCTTCCCATGGATTGCAGAAAAATAAAGCTAAATCAAGTTATGACCCACTTCTTCACGCCGCAATTACGAAATCAAACGATAACTGTGTATATTTTCCGTTGAACCTACCTTAATAATTACCATAGATTTAATCACCCAGATTATCTAACTGAGAACCCCAATCTGTTCATTCGACCTCACATAATGAAAACCTGAGCTCCTTTCCGATGGAAGGAGCTATTTTGTTTCATTGGGGGGAGGAAAGAAATAATTATCATTGCCTGAACCATAAAAAGCCATTTATTGATTAATCCACAAATCATTGGATACTATCGATGAAAGTCTCTGAATCTGATCCCCGCTCGATCCGCACCCGTGAACAGCTGCGCCAGACATTGATGAGTCTTGCTGCTGAAAAGAGTTTTGCCAGCCTGACTATCCAGGACGTCACCGACCTGGCCGGTTTGAATCGCACAACATTCTACTTACATTATGGTGGGATGCATGAGCTCCTCGAAGATTGCGCCCGGACATTATTCGCACAGATGCATGCTGAGATCTATGCTAATAAAGTAATCGGAGATACGCGGAACACGACCACCCTCACACCATTCGTTGAAAGTGTATTTCGACACCTTGAAAAACACGAGAGGTTCTACCGGGCAATGCTGGGGCGGCAGGGTGATCCTTTGTTTCGCGGGTTGTTCCAGGAATTATTATTGGAATTGATCTTTGAGCCCATCGTCCGCCAAACCCAGGGCGATTTTTCCGATCCACATCTTGAACTAAATATTCGCTTTTTCAATGCCGGCTTCACCGGCGTGGCTTCCTGGTGGTTGGATAAAGATAAGCCTATCCCGGTCGAGCAAGCCTCACTGCAAATCACGCGCAACATCCTGCCAGGCTATCTGCGATTAATGAGCAGCTAAAACTGGTGATATGACATTGAATGGATCGGTTGGATGGCCGTGAATGGTAAGAGACGCACCTGACGCTTTACCAGTAAGCTGTGGGATTGGATACCCTCCGGATTGGTTACATATTATGTCCTCTCAACAGGTGTCCAGAAGGTGTCATGCAGGTCATTGACACCCAGTGATAATTATTCCATTGTAGATTTTCCTCCTATGCTATAATCAAATTCGATTTACCTGTTTTGATCAACCAGCTGGAATACATTCTCAAATAAGTAGAACCTATGGCAAAGCTAGAGATTTCCCTTTTTGGCCCATTTCAAGTCCTGTTGAATAGCTCGCCGGTTACCCAATTCGAGTCGGTCAAGGTGCGCGCCTTGCTGGCGTACCTGGCAGCGGAAGCCATCCATCCCCAACCACGTGAAAGCCTGGCTGCATTGCTGTGGCCCGATTGGCCTCAGCATCTTGCGAGGAAATTTTATGGCCATAAACACGCATCCTACACTCCCCGAATTTGAATATATCCGACCAGAAACCCTGATCGAAGCCAGCGATTTTTTGGTACGCCATGCCGCCGACGCACGTCCATTCCTGGGAGGAACGGACGTGTTTGTACGTATGCGGGATGGCTTATTGACCCCCAAATTCCTGGTGGACGTGAAAAGCCTGCCAGGGATGAACGACCTGCATTTTGACCCGCTGTCGGGCCTGACCATCGGAGCCGCGGTCAATATGAACCGGGTGATTGCTCTCCCCGGAAGTTCGGGAGCATTACCCTTTGCTGGCAGATGCCTGCCGTTCGGTCGCCAGTTACCAATTGCGTAACTCGGGCTACCATCGTTGGCAACATATGCAACGCCTCTCCCGCTGGCGATACGCTTGGGGCGAGCCTGGCTTTTGAGGGCGTTTTACACATCCATGGATCAGACGGTATGCGCCAGGAGTCATTGGCGAACTTTTTCCTTGGTCCCGGTAAAACGAGATTGAAAGCCGGGGATGTTGCCATCGCACTGCACCTGCCTCCACCGCCCGCGGGCAGTAAAGGCACTTATTTAAAGCTGGGACGCAATAAATTGAGTGATCTATCCATCGTTGGCGTGACCGCTTTGGGGTATCCCGAATCCTGCCGCGCCGTCGGGTTATCGCTTCCGACTGGTCCTGGCCTCGGTTGCTCCTGTGCCTTTCGTGGCGAAAGAAGCCGAAGCATACCTGGCCAATACACCCATCACGTCCGATTCCATCCAGGAAGCGGCGTGCCTGGCAGCTGAAGCCTGTGCGCCGATTGACGATGTGCGCGGCAGCGTCCGCTATCGCAAGCAGATGGTGAAGAACCTGTCAGCCAGAGCGTTGTCTGAAGTTTGGGAAAAACTAAAAAAGTAGACGATGCTGTGATCGGAGGCTCATAATGGCATTTCACAAGATCAATGTCACCGTCAATGGTAAAGACGAACAGGTGGTGGTTCCATCGAACATGACGCTCATGCGCATGTTACGCGAGAGTCTGGCGTTAACCGGCACCAAAAATGGTTGTTCTGCCGGTGAATGCGGTGCTTGCACGGTGTTGATCAATGGGGAACCGGTAAATAGCTGCATGGTGCTGGCTGTCGAATGTGATGGGGCAGAAATTGTCACCGTCGAAGGCCTGGCAGGTGATAAACAACTCGACCCCATTCAGGAGGCGATGATCGAGGCAGGGGGCGTGCAGTGTGGATTTTGCACCCCCGGAATACTGATCTCGTCCCGCGCTTTGCTCGATCGCAATCCCAACCCCAGCGAAGACGAAATTCGCGAAGCCCTGGTCGGAAACCTGTGCCGCTGTACCGGTTACGTACGCATCATTGAGAGCGTGAAGGCTGCTGCAAGGAGATAACTTATGGTTGAACCTAACCTACTACGTGCACCCAGCCCGGTTGGCGAGAATAAACCACGCATTGATGGGCGCGAAAAAGTGACCGGCGCGGCCATCTTCGCCGATGACCTGCAATTTGGCAACGCATTGCTGTATGCCCGCATCAAGCGCAGCCCGCATCCCCATGCGTTGATCAAAAGACTCGATATTTCCAAGGCGAGTGCCTTGCCCGGCGTGAAAGCAGTTGTCACCGGGGATGATTTCCCGGGCTATATCGGTTTGTACTTGCAGGATCGCTATATCTTTTGCCGTGACCGTGTGCGCTACGTCGGCGATCCGGTTGCCGGGGTGGCCGCTACCAGTGAGGAAATCGCCCATCAGGCCCTGGATTTGATCGATGTGGAGTATGAAGTCCTGGAGCCGGTGCTCGATCCGGAATTTGGAGCCAGCGCTCAGGCTCCCTTGCTGCATCCAGATCTGGGAAAATATGTGGTGGCGAACTTCATCTTCCCCGAGGCGGGAACGAATATCTCCAACCACTTTAAAATCCGCAAAGGGGATGTGGATAGCGCCTGGGAAAAGTGTGCGGCGGTGATTGAGCGCAGGTATCGGATTCCCCATATCCAGCATGTGCCCATCGAACCGCATGTCGCCATCGCAAAGATGGATGAAGCGGGTGAGATTACCCTGTGGGGCAGCTCGCAGTCACCCTTTGCGCAGCGCAATCTCATTGCTCAATCTATGGGTGTCTCGCCGAGTAAGATGCGCGTGATTGCGCCCTTTGTGGGCGGTGGGTTTGGCTGGCAAGGCCGGTGTGAGCATGGAAGCCCTGGCGGTTGCTATCGCGACCAAGGTGAAGGGTCGCCCGGTCAAACTGCTCCTGACCCGCGAAGAGGAATTCTATACCGCCTTTGTCCGCCAGGGTCTGGTGGCCTATTTCAAGATGGGCTGTGACGAAAAAGGCCAGCTCCTGGCGATGGAAAACAAATTTTATTGGGATGGCGGGGCATATACCGAGTATGGGGTCAACATTACCCGTGCCTCCGGATACAGCAGCAGCGGGCCGTATGAAGTTCCCAACGTCAAGACGGATAGCTATTGTGTCTACACCAACCATCCCGTCGGTGGGCCTATGCGCGGCTTTGGAATGCCAGAAATGCACGCCGGTCTGGAACAATGCATCGATGAGCTGGCTCAGCAAATCGGGATGGATGCCGTTGAATTTCGCAAGATCAATTGCCTGAAAACCGGCAGCACGCTGGTGACCGGCAGCAAGATGCATCCCACCGGCCTGCTGCAGTGCATCGAAAAGACGGCCGAAGCGATTGGCTGGGGTAAAAAGGCTCCACCGAGTGCCCCTAACAAACGCCGCGGCAAAGGGCTGGCCCTGATGTGGAAAGCACCGGCCATGCCGCCCAATGCTGGTTCGAGCGCCTGGGTAGAACTGGTCGAAGATGGCACGCTCAATGTGGGTGTTGGCGGTCAGGATATTGGCCAGGGTGTCTTCACTGTGGCGGCCCAAATGGCCGCTGCAGCCCTGGGTGTGCCCTATGAATCTGTCCGTATTGCTACCCCGGTGGATACCCGCTACAGCCCTTACGAGTGGCAGACGGTCGCCAGCCGCCTGACCTGGAGCATGGGCAATGCCATCGTCAATGCCGCCCGGGATGCGCGCCGTCAGATATTGAGCACAGTGGCTGAAGCCTGGGAAGAATCGCCCGAAGATTTGGATATTGTCAACGGAGTTGTGATTTCATTATAAAAGCGAGAAGGAAATCCCGCTCAAAAACCTGGTGATCTATGGCCTACCAAAACCGGACGGTCAGGGCTGGCGAGGCGGCCCGGTGGTCGGGCGCGGCAATTTCATGCCGACCTATGTCACCGGACTCGACGCGGAAACCGGTCAGGGTGAGCGGGCGGTGGTGCACTACACCACCGGCGCGCAGGCGGTCGAATTGGAAGTCGACCTGGAGACGGGGCGGATCGAGATTCTCAAAGGCGTCTCCGCTTTTGATGTTGGCAAAGCCATCAACCCGGAACTGGTGAAGGCGCAAATGGAAGGCGGTTTTGTCCAGGGCATGAGTTCGGCCTTGTTCGAAAGCCTGCAACTGCGCAACGGTGTGGTACAGAACCCCAGCTTTGTCGACTACCGCATCGCCACATCCACGGATGCGCCTAAAGATTTGCAGGCTTTCATCGTCGAAGTGCCGCAGGATGATGGCCCCTGGGGGGCGCGTGGCATCGGTGAACACTCCATGGTGCCGACCATCCCGGCCATTGCCAATGCCATCTACGACGCGATCGGCATCCGCTTTGAAGGACCGCCCTTCACAGCAGAGAAAGTCTACCTCGCCATGCTGGACGCCGGGATTGTAAAGTGAACGCGATGACAATCCGAACACTTATCAAGCCTAGTGCATATCACGATTCAGTCAGCCTGATGCTGGTGGCGCGTGAACTCTCCAAACTGGAAGGGGTGAGGGATGCCGCGGTGGTGATGGCGACCGAGGCGAACAAATCCATCCTGGCAGAAGCGGGGCTGCTGACCGACGAGGCCAAACTCGCCACCCCGAACGACCTGTGTATTGCGGTCAGCGCCGAGAGTGATGCGCTGGCTGAGGCGGCCTTGCAAAAAGCAGAAAGTTTGTTGAAAAAGAAAGCCGTCACGGCTGAAGGTGGTGAGTTCCGGCCCAAGACCATTCGCGGCGCGCTGGCTTCGCACCCGGACGCGAATGTGGCGGTCATTTCCGTGGCAGGCCGCTATGCTGCGGACGAGGCCTGGGATGCCCTACAGCGCGGCTTGCACGTTTTGCTCTTCAGCGATAATGTCTCGTTGGAAGATGAGATCGCCCTGAAAACATACGCCCGCGACCATGGCCTGCTCTTGATGGGACCTGGCGCGGGGACGACGATTCTCAACGGGGTAGCGCTTGGTTTTGCCAACGTGCTGCCTCCCGGCCCGGTAGGGATCGTCTCTGCGGCGGGTACGGGTTTGCAGGAAGTCAGCACCTTAATCGCCCGGCGGGGAGTGGGCATCAGCCAGGGCATTGGCATCGGAGGCCGCGATCTGAAAAAAGAAGTCGGTGGTATCATGATGCTCGAAGCGTTGAAAGCGCTCCAGCAAGATCCGGCGACCAGTGTGCTGGTCCTGATCAGCAAACCTCCCGCTAAGGAGGTGGTGCAGGTCATTCTCCAGCAAGTCTCGGCCAGCCAGAAACCGACCGTGATCTGCTTCTTGGGTGGGGAAATGTCCGCTCTGGCGAATCTACCCAATGTGCTTCCAGCTCATACCCTGGACGAATGCGCCTTGCTTGCGGTTCGGGCAGTCCAGCCTGAAGGCAAGGGTATCCAGGCATTCCTTACAACAGAAAAAGCCGGGCTGACCGAACAGGCCCGGGCGCTCAGGCCAAAGCTTAACGCCAATCAACGCTATCTGCGTGGCCTGTTTTCCGGCGGAACGCTGTGCTACGAGGCGCAGGTGATTTGGAAAGATATGCTTGCCGCCCCGGTGTATTCCAATGCGCCTCTGCCCGGCGGGCCTGCCCTGCCCGATTCCGCCAAAAGCTACCAGCACAGCGCGGTTGACCTGGGGGAAGAAGAGTTCACGGTCGGGCGTCCGCATCCCATGATCGACAATGACCTGCGCATCCGGCGACTCCTGCAGGAAGCCCGCGACCCCGAAGTGGCTGTCGTCATGCTCGATTGTGTCATCGGCTACGGGGCGCATCCCGATCCGGCGGCTGAACTTGCGCCTGCCATCCGGCAGGCCAGGCAGCTCGCAGAGGGGGAATTGCTGGTCGTGGCTTCCGTCACCGGCACGGAACAAGACCCCCAGCGGTTGAGCGCTCAAGTCGCCGCCTTGCAAGCAGCAGGAGCGATCGTGTGTGCCAGCAATGCCGCTGCAGCCCGGCTGACCGGCTTGCTCGTTTCAGGTCGACCGGAAGGATAGCTGGCGAAGGAAACGTAATGGCAAAAATCAACGAAATTTTTGGCAAAGACCTGACCGTCGTGAATGTTGGCCTGGCAAGCATGGCAAAATCGGTCCGAGACCAGGGTGTGAAGGTGATCGACCTCGACTGGCAGCCTCCCCAAAATGGTGTGCCGCGTCTGCGCATGACCCAATCAGGGATCAGCATGGAGACTGCTAACCAGGAAGTCGTCAGCCGCATCCGGCGCGGACAGGCAGTCCTGGTGGGGATGGGAATAGCTCGGGAGGTCATCCCGGGCATGCATGCGCGCATGATCTTGCACGCCGGACCGCCCATCGAATGGGAACGCATGTGCGGCCCGACGCGCGGGGCGGTGATGGGCGCTTTGATCTACGAAGGCCTGGCCCAGGATGAGAAAGAAGCCCAAAAAATGGCCGAATCCGGCGAGATTGAATTCTCACCCTGTCACCACCATCACGCCGTCGGCCCGATGGCTGGGGTGGTTTCTCCCAGCATGCCGGTTTGGATTATCGAAAACAAGACCTTTGGCAACCGCACCTATTGCACCCTGAACGAAGGCCTGGGTAAAGTCTTGCGTTATGGCGGTATGGGCCCAGAAGTGTACACTCGACTGAAATGGATGGCGACCGATCTGTATCCGGCGCTGGATCGCGCCCTGCAAAACCTGCCCAACGGCATCGACATCAAAAGTCTGATCGCCCAAGCCCTGCACATGGGTGATGAGTGTCATAACCGCAACCGCGCCGCCACCTCGCTGTTTTTACGTGCCATCGGTCCGGCACTGGCCCGCACCAACAAAGACAACGAAGTCCTGGCAAAAGTCATCGAGTTCATTGACCGCAACGACCATTTTTTCTTGAATTTGAGCATGCCCGCCGGGAAAGCGATGCTCGAACCAGCGGAGGGGATCCCAGGCAGCACCATCGTCACGGTG
The DNA here is from genome assembly GCA_963828845.1 of uncultured Chloroflexia bacterium. Lineage (GTDB taxonomy): Bacteria > Chloroflexota > Anaerolineae > Anaerolineales > UBA4823 > FEB-25. Next base: position 48,571 of record CAWHGE010000001.1, on the reverse strand, counting down.
ATGGCGCGCAACGGCACAGATTTCGGGATCCGCCTGGCTTCCATGCCGGAGCGTTGGTTTACTGCACCCGCCGGGAAAGTCCAGGGGCTGTATTTTCCCCAGTACACGGAGAAAGACGCCAATCCTGACATTGGCGACAGCACCATCACCGAGACAGCCGGGTATGGCGGTATGGCCATGGCTGCCGCGCCCGCCATCACCCAGTTTGTCGGCGGAACCCCGCAGCTGGCGCTCCAGACCACCCTCGAAATGTATGAAATTACCTTTAGCGAGCACGAAAACCTGACCATCCCGGCCTTGAATTTCCGGGGCACACCGCTGGGTATTGACGTGCGCAAGGTGATGGAGACCGGCATCCTGCCACAGATCAACACCGGCATCGCCCACAAAAACCCTGGCGTGGGCATGGTCGGCGCAGGTATTTTGCGCGCCCCAGAACAGTGTTTCAAGGATGCGTTTGCGGCATTGCAGCAAATGTGATGGGAGAGGCAGGCCTTGCTGGATGTGCAAGACCTGCTGCTCCATTCCCATGAAAATCAAACGATAAGGAGCCAAAATGAAATTCATTGACCTGACCATTCCACTCGGTATTGCCACCCCCCCCTGGCCCACGTACGAGCCGCTCCAGGTGAAATACTTTAAACGCCTGGCCCCCAACGGAGCCAACGGGCAAGTGATCACCCACTCCAACCATCTCGGTACCCACCTGGATGGCGAAATCCACTTTCACACCCCCGGCAAAGACATTGCTTCGCTGGATATGGATTACCTGGTCCATGAGGCGGCAGTCGTCGACCTGAGTGATGTCTGTGGTGATTATGACGTGTACACCAGTAAGATGGTCGAAGAGCGTGTCGATGTTCGCGAAGGAGACATTCTCGTCATCCACACGGGCTACCACCACTTTGGCTGGGACATGCCCACCGCCGACGAAATTCGTTACATGGTCAAGCACCCTGGCCCGGATCGTGAGTTCGCTGATTGGGCCAAGGCCAAAAAACTGCGCTGGATCGGGGTGGACTGCGGCAGCGCCGACCACCCGATGAACACCATCATCCGCGATTGGATGCCGCGCCAGGCCCGTCAGGCCGACAAAGTCTTCAAGAAGAAGTACGGCATGCCGTTGGCAGACTTCTTCGACGACACAAAATACCAGCTCATGCACCTGGAAATGTTCCCCTTCAGCATCATCCACGCTGAGTGCCTGGGAGGCGAGATCGATTTACTGCTCAACCGCCGGGTGACGATCGGCATGTTCCCCTGGCGGTTTGTGGACGGTGAATCTTGCATCGCGCGCTGTGTCGCCATGGTGGAAGACGCCGAGTACGAAGCGTTGATGGCAAAGAAAGTATCCATGCCCAAAACCAAGTTTGGTGACAGCTTTGACCCGGCCCATGTAGAAAGTATTAATAAGCTGAGTCAACAAAATCTGAGTTAAAAAATATCGGAATATGTAGAGGAGGAAATATGCCCTTAGATATGGAACTCGAGGCCGTTTTACGGCCAATCCAGTATCCGATGGTACCTTACCCACCCAAGGTCATTACCCTGGCGAATGGCAAGAAAATGGTTATTCGCCAGGCTGCTCGCGAGGATGTACCCGCTATTCTCAAGTCCGTCCATCCCTGCCTGTTCATCGAGCGGGATTACTACGATATCGTCAGCGCCCGGTTGTATGGTGAGTTGCTGGCCTGGTACCGCTACCGCGTCAAAAGTGAATACTGCCTGATGGGGCAGGTGGATGGCTACCTGGTGGGCATCGTCAATGGTAGGATGGAGGACGAAAAAGTCGGGATGAGTTATCACACCCTGGCGATTGATCGCGGCCTGCGCATTGGCTCGCACCTGTTTGCCGCCAAGATGGAATATCACATGGAGTACCTGAAACAGGATTCGGTGCTGATCGTAGCCGAAAGCCCGATCGGTTTCCGGCGCTGGATGATCGAATACCCGCTGGAAGCGACCAAAATCCCGCACGAGTTGGGCGGTGGTGATTCGTACCGCCTGACCCGCGAGATCTATTTCAAAGCCAAGCCGCGCCTGGTGGTTGGCACCCGTCCTGTTCCGCAGGAATTGATGGACGAGGCCATGGCGGAGATCAAATTTGCCGACGACGATACCATCCGCGAGCGTATTGCCGGATTGAAAGGGAGATGACATCATGAGAGATGTAGCAATTATTGGCGCCGGGATGATCCCCTTTGGCCGGCGTGACGAAGATACCCTGATGGAAATGCTGGCTTATGCCTCCTTGAAAGCGCTGGATGATGCCGGCCTGGGAGACAAGTCTGTAGATGCAGTATACGTCGCCAACATGGGCGGCGGAATGCTCCAGCACCAATCGGCGATCGCCAGTTCGCTGGTGGATCGTCTCAGCCTGATGCCTGCGGCTGCCGAAACCATCGAGAACGGTCCCGCTTCAGGGGCTTCCGCGATCAAGACTGGTTTATTGGCCGTCGCCTCGGGCTATTACGACTATGTGCTCGTGGTGGGCGGTGAGAAAATGCGCGAAGTAACCGGCTGGCGTGCCACCGATGTCGTCGCCACCATGACTCACCCGCAGGCTGAATACCCCTACGGTATCACCCTGCCTGGTATGGCGGGCATGTTCACACGCCTGTACATGGAAAAATATGGCGTGACCCGCGAACACCTGCTGGCCGTCTCCCTGAAGAACCAGGAAATGGGCACGCTCAATCCCTACGCGCACGTTGAGATGGCGCTGGACCGCGAGGGCATTTTCGACAGCCCGGAGGCCGTTGTCAACAACCCGGTCTCAGCGGACCCTCTGCACCTGTATGACCTCTGCCCGGTCAGCGATGGCGCGGCGGCGGTTGTCATCTGCCCGCTTGAAATGACGAAGGCGGGTAAAGGCGGGCAAAAACCGCCCGTGTTGATCGCCGGTTTTGGGCAGGCCACCGACACCCAGACTCTCCAGGAACGCGACGACCCGACCGACCTGAAAGCTGTGACTCTGGCTGCCCAACAAGCCTTCGAAATGGCAAAACTCAAACCCAGCGACATCGATGTAGCCGAGTTGCACGATGCTTTCACCATCCTGGAGATCGCCGAGAGCGAGCATGTCGGTTTCTTCAAGAAGGGTGAAGGCGGAAAAGCTGCCGTAGCAGGCAAGACCCGGCTGGGAGGTCAGATACCCATCAACCTCTCCGGTGGTTTGAAGGCGCGCGGACACCCGGTTGGCGCGACTGGCGTGGCCCAGGTGGTGGATATCGTCTGGCAGTTGCGTCATGAATTGCCAAAAACGCGGCAAGTCCAGAAAGCCAAGCACGGCCTGACGGTCAACTTTGGCGGCTTTGGGAACAACGTTCTGGCCTTTGTGCTGAAGAGGGTAGAATCATGAAAAAAGAAATCGCCATCACTGCTTACAAGTGCAAGAAATGCGGCAAAATTCACTATCCCTATCATGACCGCTGCCTGGTCTGTAAAAACCGCGAGTTCGAACCACTGAAACCTGAAGGAAATGCCAGACTCCTGGCTTACACGGCTATCTTCAACCTTCCATGGGGTTTCGATCAGCGTTATCTCATCATCGGTGTAGCGGAATTTGAAAACCACATCAAAGCCATGGGTCAGATCAAGGCTGATTCGGTCGATCAGTTGAAGACAGGAATGAAGGTTCGGCCCAGTTGGGAGCCGATCCGGGTGCAGTATGGAGAAGATGTGTACGGGCTGAAGTTCGAGCCGATGGAATAGCAGTTTCGTGAAAGCAAGCAAACATGGCCTGGGGGAACATTCCCCGGGCCATGTTTTGTGGGAGTGGTAGTTCATGCGTCTTACTGCAATATCCACCGGATATGCCATACCGTACATCGATTTTGATGCCACCATCCACAGCGTTTTCCGTACTGCCGTCAACCTGAGACCGGCGAATAAAGACTTGTTACTCACCCTGGTCGTTGCCAGTGAAGCTGACCTGCCCCAGGGTATTCGCCTCGACTCCCCTGATGATTTTTCTTTTGAGCAACTGAGTGCCGGCAGGGATGTCTTCTGCCGGGACAACACCTTGATTTTTGAGAATTCAGCCCTGGTGGTTGAATTCCACCAGGGCAGGCGCTGGCAATGCGACCTTCCAGCCCTGGGCACAGATCTGACCAACCCGGCAGTCGCGGAGGCCTGGAAGTGTGTCTGGCAATCGCTGAATGAGTGTCAGGTGCGCCTGGGAGCTGAGATCGTCGCCCAGGCTTTGCTCCACTCAGACGGAATTGCGCAATCTGCCATCTCCCGCCGGTTGGGGGAGGCCATCCGCACCCTGATTGAGGCCACCCGCAGCTATCAGTTGGATGACCTATCCGCACTCACCCGGCTGATCGGCCTTGGTACCGGCCTGACGCCTTGTGGTGACGACTTTCTGGTCGGTTACCTGGCGGGGTTATGGTGTACAGTCCGAGATTTTGTAGAGCGCAGACAGTTTGTGTCAAAGCTGGGCCAGGCGGTCATCCATCTCTCGGGGAGGACGAATGACATCAGCCGCACGTATCTTTACCATGCCGCGTATGGGCAGGTATCAAGTCGCCTGGATACTCTGGCCAGGGCGATCAGCAGACCGGAGAGCCCGGGGCAGCTCCTGCCGGTAGCCGAATCTGCCATGCAATCTGGTCACACCTCCGGCATGGACGCGGTAACGGGCCTGTTATTAGGCCTTGCTACCTGGGAAGGTGAGACAATTCTAGCTTTTGGCTGACACAGATGCAGGGGCTGCCGGGCGGGCTGGGAGCATGCCGTCTGCGCTCACTACACGATCAACATGTTCCCACGGGTGATGGTTTTCCTGGAGATCTAATGTGACCTAACCAGCGGTTTGAGTTGACACTCGTGTCGGCACTGGCGCACCTCCTATACGTGCGGGTGAGCTGGTCAGGCGGGGATTGCTACCTGAACCACAATTTTAGCAGTGCAGGCATGGAGGTAGCCTCACTGTCTTTGGCGGTTTGCAATAACCGAACCAGTTCGTTTGTCAATGAACCTTGCTCTCCCCCTCTGAACAGGGTTGGTAATCACATCTCCATGCATCATGCAGTGGTGTAATTCTGGTGTAATTCAGGTGACACTGTATGGAAATAATCGACATGTTGGATAATATACCCCCCACTTTTAGTACATGATGGACAAATAAGCACCATATGTACTCGAAGGAAGTAAGTTTCTAATTTTTATTACTCAGGAGACAAAGCGAATAATCCTTGTCACATCCAAACTGTTGAGTGTTGATGCATTACATCAGTACAAGGGTTCATTAGATGGTATGTCTCACCTGCACAGCCCAGACTGAGTTGGCGTAGAAATATAGGCTGGTGCATCGATCATTCAATTTACGATAAGATCAAGCGACTTCCATTTGGAGGGCGTTTTTCAAGATGTGGCATAATTGTTGACGCCAGGTGATCATAGATGCCCGAACCCTCACCCATCACCATTGTTAATGTCGGATATCTTTCCACCAATTACTGGGTGGTCAGTGCAGGCAGGTCGCGCTTGCTGGTGGACCTGGGTTACCCGGGTACGATGGGTACCATGCGGGCAAGACTCAAGCAAATGGATATCCCGCTCAAGGAGATACGCTACGCGCTGGCGACCCATTATCACATCGACCATGCCGGGTTAGCCCAGGAGCTCAAGCTGGAAGGAGTACGCTTGCTTGTGCTGGAAATCCAGATAGAAGCAATACCCATGATGAATCAGTTCACCAAGCCTCAAGACCATTATGTGGACATCTCGTTGGATGGCAATGTGACCATTTCCTTTCCGGAAAGTCGTGCGTTGCTTGCTCAGCTTGGCATTCCTGGCGAGATCCTTCCCACGCCGGGACATTCTGATGATAGTGTGTCCCTTCTGCTCGACGATGGCTCGGTATTTACGGGGGATCTGACCCCTCTGGAACATGCCTGGGGAGAAGCGGGTGAAGTGGTGAAAGCAAGCTGGTGCTTACTCAAGGAACGGGGTGCTAAACGTGTATATCCGGGGCATGGACCGGTGCGGTCATCCTCATAGATTCTCTATGAACAACCCTAATATTAACAATCTCACGTCAGCTCATCCCGTCTTTTTTATCGGTACATCCGGATGGACGTATGACCACTGGAAGGGACGATTTTATCCCGAAAACCTGACTAAGAAGAGCTGGTTTGATTATTACGCCAGCCAATTTTCAGCGGTAGAGGTGAACGCCACTTTCTACCGTACCTTCAAAGACCAGACGTATCATAATTGGAGAGAGCGCGCCCCGCAGGGCTTTGGCTATGTGCTCAAAGCACCGCAGCTGATCACCCACCGCAAGTATCTGCTGGATGTAGATGCTGACCTCAAGACTTTTTACCATTCCTGTACTTTACTCGTTGACAAATTCGAGATGATCCTGCTGCAGGTGGCACCCAACACGCCGTACGACCTGGCACGATTAAAAAAAGCCTTGCAGGCATTCCCGGATGCTGGCAGAGTGGCGGTCGAATTCCGTCGCCCCGAGTGGCTCAGCCAGGATACGATGAGCATGCTGCACACTTTTGGGGCAACGATATGTAATGTCGATTCACCCCAGCAAAAGATCAGCGACAACCTGACCTCCAAGAGGGCATATCTACGCTTGCATGGGCGCCATCATTGGTACGCGTACAATTATTCGGAAGATGAGCTGAGAGAGATTGCCGGGCTCGCCCAAGAGCTGGCACAAAAAGGGGCAAACAGGGTGTATATCTTCTTCAACAACGACTTCGAAGGCTATGCACCTGCCAATGCTCTGACTTTACAGCGATTACTCAGGGGATAAGTTACTTACTTGGTCAACGATATGATTACAGTCAAAACCCACCGAAGCTGAATCTCCCTGAATACCGGGGCCATGCATTGGCGTGGGCGGGGAAAAACTGACCAGGCTTGACAAATCACTGTAGTGCGACTACAATTGTTGTAGGTGAACTATAATATGACTAATTATCGGTGCATCTGTTTGAGGCGGGATCTTAGCCGCCGCCTCGTCAATATATACATCCTGACGGTCAACTGCCACACGCGGCGCACAGCCACCCCCGCTTTTATCGTTATATCGGACTGCGTGCCAAATTCGTAAAAAGCAGTTGACTGTTTGTTTTATCCAACTTCAAACTGAGGTAATAAACTATGACATCTCCCGTTCTAAATCCTTCTGATACCCTGCGGGTTTACGATGATATCTTACAAACGATAGGTAAAACACCCCTGGTTCGTTTACAACGTCTGGGCAGTGAACTGCCATGCCCAATTTATGCCAAAGTGGAGTTTTTTAACCCTGGAGGCTCGGTGAAGGACCGTATTGCGGTCAACATCATCGACGAAGCGGAGCGTAGCGGGCGTCTCAAACCAGGTGGCACAGTCGTGGAGGCAACCTCCGGCAATACTGGCCTGGGGCTGGCGATGGTGTGCGCCAAGAAGGGCTATAAAGCCATCTTCGTGCTGCCCGATAAGATGAGCCAGGAGAAAATCCAACTTCTGCGTGCGTTTGGAGCACGCGTGGTTATCACACCCACTGCCGTTACTCCTGATGACCCGCGTTCATACATCAGCATTTCCAAACGTATTGTTGAGGAGACTCCGAATGCAATCCTCGCCAACCAGTACCATAACCCTGAAAACCCTCACAGTCACTATCTCACCACCGGTCCGGAAATCTGGGAGCAGACGGTTGGAAAGGTTACCGATGTGGTGATTGGGGTGGGTACCGGTGGTACGATCAGTGGAACAGGCCGTTATCTCAAGGAGCAAAATCCCAAGATTCGGATCATTGGCGTGGACCCAGTGGGATCCATCCTTATGGAAACCTGGCAACAGGGGCACATCCCTGAAGAAGCCCATCCGAAAACGTATAAAGTCGAAGGGATTGGCGAAGACTTTCTGCCATCCGCATTGGATTTATCGGTGATCGACGAGGTGATCCAGGTGGGGGATAAGGAGTCATTCACCTGGGCACGCCGTTTGGTTAAGGAGGAAGGCATATTTTCCGGCGGCTCAGCTGGGTCAGCCCTGGCAGCTGCCATGCAATATGGCGCCACCCTGAACCCAGACCACCTGCTGGTGGTGCTGCTGCCCGATTCCGGCTCACGCTACCTATCAAAATTTTACGATGACAAGTGGATGCGCGAAAATGGCTTTATGGCGGCGGAATGGTGTGAGGCCTCCTTGAAGGAAATCCTTTCGGTTAAGTCGGTCCAGGGATTGATCGCTGCGCATGTAGACGACCGCCTGACTGACGTGATTGCTTCAATGAAATCCCATGATATCTCACAGATGCCGGTCGTCCACTCAGATGAATCACTGGCAGGGCTGGTGACGGAGATTGACCTGCTCAAGTACCTGGTGGAAGATAACCACAGCCAGCGCCCCGAGCAAACTATTTCAGGGATCATGCGTCCGGCCCAGTATGTCTTTACTTCCAGTACCCCTGTCGAAACTGTGCTGCCCGCCATCATGGAAAACCAGGTGGTGCTGGTTACTGAGGGTAACCATCCCGTTGGCATCCTGACGAAAATTGATATCCTGGATTTCATCACTCAGGGGATGTGATAATGAGCCATAAAGATATTCCGATGCAATTTGAAACCGCCTGCATCCACACCGGGCAAAACCCTGACCCCACCACAGGGGCAGTCATGCCACCCATCTACCAGACCTCCACCTATGTTCAAGATGGAGTTGGTAAGGTTCGTGGCTACGACTATGCTCGCACTGGTAATCCCACCCGCACTGCCCTCGAAGCCAACCTGGCGGCCTTGGAAGGCGGTCAATTTGGCTTGGCTTTTGCTTCGGGCATGGCAGCGATCGATACGATACTGCACCTGCTGGCACCCGGCGAGCATGTTTTAGCCGGGAATGATGTCTACGGAGGCACATACCGTCTGTTTGAGCAGGTGCTACGCTCTTATGGTCTGGATTTCTCGTATGTAGATACAACGAACCTTGAAGAGGTGATGGCAAGCCTGCGATCTAATACCCGCATGGTGTGGATTGAATCGCCCTCGAACCCGTTGCTGCGTGTGAGCGATATACCCGCCCTGGTGAAGATCACCCGTAGCCATTCCAGGTCAAGCCTGGTAGTCGTTGACAACACTTTCGCTACACCGTATTTGCAACGTCCGCTTGCCCTGGGTGCTGATCTGGTGGTGCATTCCACCACCAAATACCTGGGTGGGCACTCGGATGTCATCGGGGGAGCAATTGTGGGGAGGAATGAAATATTGCGTGAAAAGCTGGCGTACCTGCAGAACGCGGTGGGTGCAGTACCTGGACCCATGGATTGTTACCTGACCATGCGAGGCATAAAGACTTCTGGCGGTCCGGATGGACCGGCATGCTGAAAATGCCGCCAAAGTGGCAGATTTCCTGGCGGCTCACCCCAAAGTGAGCCGCGTTTACTATCCTTTCCATGCCTCGCACCCCCAGGTTGAGTTGGCACGGCGGCAGATGCGCTCAGGTGGGGGGATGGTATCATTCACGTTGAAAGCTGGAGCCGCAGAAGCGACTCGGGTGGCGGAAAGAACCCATCTTTTTGCCCTGGCGGAATCATTGGGTGGCGTGGAATCACTCATCGAAATCCCAGCTGCCATGACCCATGCCTCCACCGCAAATTCACCATTTGCGGTCAGTCCAGATTTGGTGCGGCTCTCCGTGGGGATAGAAAATGTGGACGATTTACTGGCAGACCTGTCACAGGCGTTGGGTTAGGATTATTTATATGGACATTGATAATGTCTTTCCCTGGACATATGACATCGATGAGGCTATCCAGCTGCAGGGTAATTTACAGGAACGCCTAGTGCTGGCGTGGGATAATCGTACTATCGGCACCATCGGGGGTATCGATGTAAGCTATACAGGGGCAGCTGTGCATGCCGCTATTGCTGTTTTTCGCTACCCAGACCTAACACGGATTGGTATTGTCACAGGCAAGGCCCCCCAGGGGTTTCCGTATATTCCTGGTTTGCTTGCCTTTTGTGTGGGTCCTGCAATTCTGGCTGCGTGGGATAGACTGACTCTCAAACCAGATTTGATCCTGATCCATGGTCATGGTATCGCACACCCGCGTGGCCTGGGTATGGCTTCTCATGTGGGATTGTGGCTTAATCTACCCACAATCGGCATCGCTAAAACGCGGCTGTTTGGCAGTCACACTGAAGCCGGCCCTAATATCGGCGAATGGAGTGAGCTTTTGGATGAAGGTGATCCACGACACCTCATTGGTGCAGTCCTGCGTACACAGGTGAATACCAAACCTGTCTTCGTATCGTCGGGGCATTTGATCGATCTGCCACATGCCATAAGATTTGTGCTGGCATGCTGCAGTGAATATCGCATGCCTGAACCGATTCGCGCTGCGCATAATGTTTCCATAAAAGAACAACTTCAAGTGAGCACAAAATATAAGCGAAGTGATATTTTGAGGTAGTATAATCCTCGTATATCAAATGCTTTTCCGATAATATTCACCAGCTAAAATTGGAGAAAAAATGGACCAAAAAAAGAACATTCCACCTATTAAAAAACCAGCTGGAAATGTACCAAGTCTCATTAAAAAACCCACACCAACGGTAATAAAAAAAGCACCCATAAACCCGGCTAATCAGATCACTGATATGTCGATGAAAGCTGAACTCGAGATGCAGCGCCAGAATTTACGCCCCGGGCAGATTACGAAGCCCGGACCAGCCCCTGCTACTCCAGTGATCAAGCATGTGTGGACCAAAGAAGACACTTACGCAGACCTGGCATTTAAATACTACGGATCGACCAAAGAGCCATATTGGCGTCTAATCTACAACCATAACAAGAAAACAATTGGGAACCACCCTAATGACATCCGGGTAGGCTTGGAAATCGAGATTCCACCGCTCCCCGATGAGCTCAAGAAGAAATAGAAAAGACGGAATCACTATGGCTCAAAATCGTGTAGATTTGGTTAATATCTTTCAAGCTGTCACTCAGACCCTGGCTCAGAACCAGCAATCGCTCGACCAAGCGGATGAGTATAACCATGACCATGGTACCAACATGGTGCAAACTTTCCAAACCATCACCAACTCGCTGCAACAAAAGCAGGGAAAGTCAGATAGCTCTGCCTTAACTTATGCAGCGAAAAAACTGGCTAAAAATACCACCAGCGGCTCGGGACAGCTCTATGCGCAAGGATTATCGCAGGCGGCTACCAAGTTCAAGGGCAAGAAAGTGGATTCAAAGGGAGCGCTGGATCTCCTCCAAACCCTAATCGGTGGAGGACAGACCTCACAGCAATCCTCGCAATCTGGCAGTGGCGATATGATGGGAGCACTGCTTGACCAGCTCATGGGAGAGGCGCATGCTCAACCCTCTGGAGCATCCACCTCGAGTGATGATATGCTCGGATCATTAATGGGACAGTTAACGGGAAGTGAGCAATCTCAATCATCAGGGTCAACTGGATCAGGTGGCGACATGCTGGAAGCGCTTCTGGGTCAGGTGACTGGTGGTGAGCAACCAAAGCCGTCAGTGACTTCCCAGGCAAGCGGAGATATGCTCAGTTCATTGTTGGGCGGGTTAGCTGGAAGTCAAACTTCCAGCTCTGGCTCAGGGGGTGGACTTGACTTGGGAGACCTGTTGAATGCAGGCATGAGCTTTATGCAAGCCAAGCAACAGGGAGGTAGCACCGCTCAAGCCCTCATCCAGGCGTTCATGTCAGCAAGCGGGATGGGCAACTCAACAGACCGCACTCAATCCACCTCGCTGGTGATCAATTCGTTTTTACAGGCGCTGGCATCATCCGGCAAATAGCGCTAAATTAAATCAGACTACAAATCTGACCATAAAAGCGCTCTCCGAGCGGAGGGCGCTTTTTGATATTTTCCCTAAATATTTATAATAATTTGATGTTTGTCTGAGGTGGAACAGGCCAAGGACTGTAACTTTAGCTAGTCATACCATGTATAAATTCCTGAGCGATATTTTTATTCTTTCTTGACCATTTTCGCCTATTCTTTGCCACTAAATTGACTTTGATAGCGATATATTAGCTAGCGAATTACTCTCTTGCTGGTCGTATATGGCTGATATCGTCTATCTTGTGATTGCCTTTGTTCTCTTCCTTGCGTGCTGGGGGTTGCTGGTTTTATGTGAGCACTTGATGGAGGAATGATATGAATTCCTTATACCTGATCGCTGGAATTATCTCAGTAGCATTGCTCATTTATCTTCTTTTGGCGCTCCTCAAACCCGAATGGTTCAGTTAAGCCCTTATCAGTGGTTACCTTATGACTCTCAACAGCATCCTTCAAATCGGAATCTATTTCGTAACCCTGCTACTACTGGTCAAACCGCTTGGTTTGTACATGGCGCATGTATATCAGGGTGAAACCACTTTTCTCGATCGGTTGATCCGCCCCATGGAACGCATATGCTACCGTATGCTGGGTGTCAATCCGCAGGACGAGATGGATTGGAAAACATATACCATTGCCTTGCTGATCTTCAGTGCAATAAGCTTCCTGGTTGTCTATCTTCTATTACGATTACAGGAGCTACTACCACTTAACCCTCAGAAATTTGGAGCTACGACCCCAGACCTATCATTCAATACAGCCATCAGCTTCGTAACGAATACCAACTGGCAGAACTATGGTGGAGAGACCACCCTTAGCTACCTGACCCAGATGGTTGGCCTCACCGTGCAAAACTTTGTCTCAGCTGCTGCCGGGATGGCTGTCCTGGTGGCTTTCATCCGCTCACTGGCACGCAAACAGACCACGAAATTAGGAAACTTTTGGGTTGATCTCACGCGTGGCACACTTTATATCCTACTGCCAATGGCGATTATCCTTGCCCTACTCCTGGTGAGCCAGGGTGTGGTCCAGACCTTTTCTCCCTACAAGCAGGTAACACTGCTGCAACCTTCCAGCTACCAACAACCCAAGCTGGATCCCAACGGCAACCCGGTGACAGATTCACAAGGGAATCCGGTGATGGAAACAGTTCCACTAACGACGCAAGTTCTGGCGGTTGGACCAGCTGCATCCCAGATTGCCATCAAGCAGCTCGGGACGAACGGCGGTGGCTTCTTCAATGTCAATTCTGCTCATCCATTCGAGAATCCCACCCCGTTTTCCAATTTTCTGGAAATGCTATCCATCCTGCTCATTCCGGCTGCGCTGACGTATACATTCGGGAAGATGGTCGGTTCTACCCGCCAAGGATGGGCCATCCTTGCAGCGATGTTGATTACTCCTGTGGGTGCCATTGGGTCTGGCCTTGGCATCTGAACAGAGCTGGCAACCCCGCCTTGACCAGCCTGGGTGTGGACCAGACTACCAGTGCTACCAACCCGGGTGGAAATATGGAAGGCAAAGAGGTTCGTTTTGGCATTGCCAACTCGCGCCTTGTGGGAGACCACAACCACGGCTGCCTCCAATGGCTCGGTCAACAGCATGCATGACTCGTATACTCCGCTTGGAGGTCTGGTCCCACTCTGGATGATGATGCTGGGCGAGGTTTCCTTCGGCGGTGTGGGCTCGGGGTTATACGGAATGCTGGTCTTCGTCATCGTGGCTGTCTTCGTAGCCGGGTTGATGGTGGGGCGCACACCCGAATATCTGGGCAAGAAGATTGAAGCGTACGAAATGAAGATGGCATCACTGTTGATTTTGATCATGCCGATCACCGTGCTGGTGCTTACCGCCATCGGCGGTGCTGACGACTGCTGGCAAGGCGACCATTTACAACCCCGGTGCGCACGGTTTCAGTGAGGTACTCTACCTTTTCACGTCCCAGGGGAACAACAACGGCAGTGCATTCGCCGGCATCGGTGCCAATAATCCATTTTACAACCTCACTGGTGGCATAGCCATGATGATCGGGCGCTTTTTCCTGGCAGTCCCAACCATGGCTCTGGCCGGCTCATTGGCTAAAAAGAAAAAGACTCCGGAGAGCGCAGGCACGCTACCCACACATACACCGCTGTTTATCGTCTGGCTGATCGCGGTCGTCATTCTGGTTGGGGCTTTGAACTTCTTTCCTGCCCTGGCATTAGGACCGATCGTTGAGCATTTATTGTTATGGTAACGAAGGAAAGGTTAATGGTATGACCATACAAATTCAGCGATCGAAGTCCCTAAAGAGTCAATTATACAAACGAGCAGTAACAGACGCTTTCCTCAAGCTCGACCCACGCCATATGATACGCAACCCGGTCATGTTTGTGGTGGAAATGGGCAGTTTGCTGACCACCCTATTATGGATACAAGCACTAACCGGTCACGGCGAAGCTCCAACAGCTTTCATCGGCGGTGTCACCTTGTGGCTGTGGTTTACAGTCTTATTTGCCAATTTTTCGGAAGCTGTGGCTGAAGGACGCGGTAAGGCACAGGCGGAAGCCCTGCGGAAGACCCGTCGAGAAACCCAGGCCAAGAAATTACGCCAGTCGCAACACGACGCCGGCTATGACGTTGTGCCATCCACATCTCTAATGAAAGATGACATATTCCTAGTTGAAGCAGGCGATATCATCCCGGTCGATGGCGAGGTCAGCGAGGGGATTGCCTCCGTCGATGAGAGTGCGGTTACCGGTGAGAGCGCCCCTGTTATCCGCGAATCGGGTGGTGACCGACAGCGCCGTCACCGGAGGTACACGCCTGCTCTCCGACTGGCTGGTAGTACGTGTCACCGCCAACCCGGGTGAAGGCTTTCTGGACCGCATGATAGGGCTGATCGAAGGAGCCAGGCGCCAGAAAACACCTAACGAAATTGCCTTGAATATTCTTTTAGCTGCCTTCACGATTATCTTTCTGGTGGTCTGCATGACCCTGTTACCGTACTCTCTCTATAGCGTGCAGAGCGCTGGTAAAGGTACGCCAATTACCATCACCGTGTTGGTAGCGCTACTGGTGTGCCTGATCCCGACCACAATTGGTGGATTGTTATCAGCGATTGGCATTGCCGGGATGGACCGTATGATCCAGCGCAATGTAATTGCTCTCTCGGGTAGGGCGGTAGAAGCTGCAGGAGACGTGGATGTGCTTTTACTCGACAAGACCGGTACTATCACCCTGGGCAACCGTCAGGCAGTCGAGTTCCTTCCGGTGGGAACGTATTAAGCCACAGGAATTGGCGGAAATTGCCCAGCTCTCATCCTTGGCTGACGAGACGCCGGAAGGTCGTAGCATTGTGGTACTGGCAAAGGAAAAATTCGGTTTACGTGGCCGGACGGTTGGGGCTGGACCAGATACCCCCTCAGGAGCCCATTTTATCCCCTTCACTGCCCAAACCCGCATGAGTGGGGTGGACATGGACGGAGCCTCGATCCGTAAAGGCGCCCCCGATGCAATGGTTGCCTATATCAAAGGGCACGGAAAGCCAATCCCAGCCGAGCTTGACCGTCTGGTTGATACAATCGCCCGAAATGGTGGCACACCGCTAGTCGTTTCATTCAATGGAGAAGCTTGGGGAGTAATCCATCTTAAGGACATCGTCAAAGGTGGTATCAAGGAACGCTTCACTCAATTGCGCAAGATGGGCATAAAAACTGTAATGATCACCGGGGACAATCCACTGACTGCTGCCGCAATCGCAGCCGAAGCCGGGGTGGACGACTTCCTGGCCCAATCTACCCCTGAGACCAAGCTGAAGCTGATCCGTGAATACCAGGCTGGTGGACGGCTGGTTGCCATGACTGGTGATGGTACCAACGATGCCCCGGCTCTGGCGCAGGCTGACGTCGCCGTGGCGATGAATACTGGTACTCAGCCAGCGCGTGAAGCGGCCAATATGGTCGACCTGGATAGCAACCCGACCAAACTGATCGAGATCGTGGAAATCGGCAAGCAACTGCTGATGACACGCGGCTCATTGACCACGTTCAGCATTGCCAACGACGTATCGAAATACTTCGCTATCATACCGGCAGCCTTTGCCAGCACCTATCCCCAATTATCAGCGCTCAACATAATGCGCCTGGCCACACCGGAGAGTGCCATTCTTTCGGCTGTGATCTTCAATGCTCTGATCATTATCGCCTTAATCCCCCTGGCGCTTAAAGGTATACCTTATCGAGCCAAAGGTGCGGCACAACTATTACGTGATAATTTGCTCATCTATGGCCTAGGTGGATTAGTCGCACCTTTTATCGGAATTAAGCTAATTGATATGCTGTTGGTCCTTTTACACCTGGTATAGCAAGCTGACAGGTCTTTGGCCAAAATTATGGATTAAAACAACCATCCTGGAGAGGTAGATCATGAAAAGAAACCACTTATCTTTTTCGTCCACTATATTCTTCAACTGTACATTTGCCTTTTTAAGTGTGTTTGTACTGACAATTCTATTGATGTTAATCGGCCGGGATACATTAGGTGAAGCCGTCATTGCCTTATTGTACCTGGTGCCAGTCGGGTGGAGTGCTGCCCAATGGGGGCAAGGAGCAGGCGTTTGCGCAGCCGTGTCGTCCGCGCTAGCTTTCGATTACTTTTTTATTCCCCCATTCTATACATTTGCAGTGGGCAGGCTCGAGGGCTGGTTGGTGCTAGCGATCTTTCTGTTCGTATCAATTGTAGTGATCGGTCGAATCCAATCTGGCTTATCTAAAGCGCAGACCAGCGAACGTGAAGCCCACTTTATGTACGAGATGAGTGCAGCCCTGGCAGGGCTGCGTACTCAGGAGGCAGTCGTCCATGCCTTGGCAACGAATTTACAGCTCATGTTCCTGGCTGAGCTGGTGGAGGTAGGCATTCAACCTGGGAATAAATCAGTACCAATGCTTGTGAAAGCACCACCATCCATGAAAGGAAGCGGGGTTCCCGACCGTATTCTGCCAATATTGGCTTCTCCTGGATTGGTAGGAGAAATCCGCATCTGGCTTGGGAACGGCTGGTTGCCTCCAGAAGGAAGCCGGCTGCTAAACAACCTTGCCTCTCAGGCTTCACAAGCGCTTGAACGGGCACGATTGGCTGAGGCAGAGGCATTGGTAAATACAATGCGGATGGAAGCTGCAAACAAAGGTTGAAATGCGAACACAAATCAGACCAGCAATCGTTTCGATTGCCATATTCACAGTTTTGACCGGGGTTTTATATCCCCTGGTAATCACCGGAGTCGCTCAAGTGATTTTTCCACATCAGGCTAATGGCAGCCTAATCGTACAGAATGGTCAGGTGGTCGGATCTGAGTTAATTGGGCAGTCTTTTGAAGACCCGCGCTACTTCTGGGGTCGCCCTTCAGCCACCTCACCTTTCCCCTACAATGCTGCGGCTTCTACGGGTTCTAACCTCGGCCCCACGAATCCAGCATTGACAGAAGATGTTAAAGCCCGTATAGCTGCATTGAAGGCAGCTGATCCGACCAACAATTCATCTATACCGGTGGATCTGGTTACCACTTCTGGGAGCGGGCTTGACCCAAATATCAGTGTTGCTGCTGCAATGTACCAGGTTCCGAGAGTTGCCAAAGCACGGGGACTGAGTGAAGAAGTTGTAATAGCTCTGGTAGAACACTACACACAGGGACAGCAGTTCGGCCTGCTAGGAGAACCACGAGTTAATGTGCTCGAACTCAACCTGGCGCTAGATGAGATAAAATAGGAAGGGGAGTATATTGATGAGCACTTCGCCTCCAAATAATCGTCCAGATCCAGACGATCTTTTGGCACGTGTCCAAGCTGAAGAGAAGCAGCGGGAGCGAGGACACCTTAAGATTTTCTTCGGTTACGCTGCTGGGGTTGGCAAAACCTACGCCATGCTCGAAGCTGCCCACCAGCGAAAAGCTGAGGGGATGGACGTTGTAGTGGGATATGTAGAAACTCACAAACGGATGGAAACAGAAAATATGTTACGGGGTCTGGAGGTAATCCAATCTAAAACTATTACCTACCGGAATATTCAGCTCAAGGAAATGGATATAGACCAAGTTTTGGAGCGCAGGCCGCGCCTAGTGCTGGTGGACGAGTTGGCTCATACCAATGCACCCGGCTCCCGGCATGCCAAGCGCTATCAGGATGTGGAAGAGCTGATATCAGCTGGGATTAATGTCTATACGACGCTAAACATCCAGCATCTGGAAAGCTTGAATGACGTAGTAGCCCAGATCACCGGCACAAAGGTACGCGAAACTATCCCGGATCGTGTGATTGATGAGGTCACCGATATTGAGCTGATCGATTTACCAACCGATGAGCTGCTGAATCGGTTGAAGGAAGGCAAGGTTTATATCCCAGAACAAGCCGAGCGGGCGATTGAGAAATTCTTTCGCCAGGGTAACTTGACTGCCCTGCGCGAACTGACCATGCGCCGGGCAGCAGAACGGGTGGACGACCAAATGTTGGATTACATGGGAAAGCGTGCCATTCCAGGTCCCATGGCCTGCAAGAGAGCGCCTGTTGGTATGTGTCAGCCCTGGAGCGGTCAGCGAACGACTTATCCGCGCAGCCCGTCGCCTGGCAGATGAGCTGAAGGCTGAATGGAATGCCATTTTTGTTGAAACTCCACAACAAATCAGAATGACCGCAGAACAGCGGGACCGTGTTGATCGCATGCTGCGGCTGGCAGAGGAATTGGGTGCCAAGTCCATCACCATTCCTGGTCAATCAGTGGCAGAGACAGTTACAAATTACGCCCGTAATCAAAATATAACCAAAATTATTATTGGAAAATCGCAACGTTCGCGATGGAGTGAGTTGCTGCGCGGTTCTGTGGCGGATCAATTGATCCACCAGAGCGGTCCAATTGATGTTTACTTCGTCAATAGCGAATCCCAACCGTCATTTAAACAACCTGAGCGATACTGGCAACCTCATAGACCGTGGCGTCGATATTTTTGGGGGATCGCTTTGGTAGCTGGAGCCACTGGTCTATGTGCCTTGGTTGCCCCTTATATTTCTCCTACTAACCTGGTGGTGATCTACTTGTTATCCACGGTTGTGGCTGCAGTGTTTCTGGGACGCGGTCCTGCTATTCTCACCTCGGTTTTGAGTGTGGTGGCCTTTGATTTTTTCTTTGTTCCTCCGAGCCTCACCCTGGCAGTGTCGGATACTGAATATATTCTGACATTTTTTGGATTGTTATCAGTAAGTCTGGTGATCAGTTATCTAACTGCACAAGTGCGCGAGCAGGCAGATGCTGCTCAGAGGCGTGAGGCTCAAACTGCTGCGCTATACGAGCTTGGACATGATCTGACCGCTGCAGTTGGCTTGGAAGCTGTGGCGAAAACAATCATAGATCACATTGGTCAAATATACAGCCGCGAGGTTGCACTATTTCTGCCTGAAAATAATGATCTAAAACTATATATGGCCTCACAGGATTTATCGGTGGCAGAAAATGAACTGGCCGTTGCCAGCTGGGCTTTTGAACACAATCAGCAAGCTGGTCGCGGTACGGATACCTTGCCGGATGCTTCGATGCATTACCAACCACTCAAGACCACACGCGGGGTTATCGGCGTGTTGGGGATAAAACCACTAGGAATTAACACTTACCTGAGTCCGGACCAGCAACGGATCCTGGATGCTTTTGCCAATCAGGTGGCTTTGGCCATTGAAGGAGCACAATTGGTTGAACATGCACGCCAAACAGAACTTCTGGAGGCAACCGAAAAATTGCAAACAGCACTGCTTAATTCGATATCGCATGATCTACGCACACCCCTGGTTTCAATCACGGGTGCGCTGAGCAGTTTGGAAGAAGCCGGGCCTGCCCTGGATGAAGAAGTCAGGAAAAGCTTAATTGAAACAGCACGCGAAGAAGCTGAACGATTGAATCGGCTTGTAGGTAATCTGTTAGATATAACTCGCCTGGAGGCCGGAGCCATGCAACTTCATCGCGAAGCGTGTGACGTACAGGAATTGATTGGGTCAGCCCTTGAGCAAATTGGGACTCCGCTCAAGAACCGCCAGGTGAACGTGGAGATATCTCCGAAAATCCCGCTCGTTCCCTTAGATTTCGTATTGTTCAGCCGAGTACTGGTCAATGTGATTGATAATGCCCTGAAATATTCACCTCCGGAAAAGCCAATTGAAATCCGAGCACGAGTATCCAAGCAAGATCTGGAAATCTCCATAGCCGATAGGGGAGAGGGCATCCCGGTAGACGATCTTGAGCGCATATTCGATAAATTCTATCGAGTTCAGAGGCCAGACAATGTCAGTGGGACCGGCTTAGGCCTATCGATATGCAAGGGTATTGTCGAGGCACATAATGGATGCATCCGAGCGGAAAATCGGCGAGGGGGAGGGGCAATCTTTACGATAAGAGTTCCATTAGAAGGGACTGGAAGCCTATGAATGAGATTGGATTACGGGTTTTGGTGGTGGATGACGAACGGGCGATCAGGCGATACCTGCATGCAGCATTGAATGCCCAGGGATACACAGTTTATGAGGCAAGCGGTGGAAAAGAAGCCTTGAATATGACCGTGGCAGACAGACCAGACCTGATCATTCTTGACCTGGGTTTACCAGATCTGGATGGTGTTGAAGTTACCCGCCAGCTGCGTGAGTGGACACACATTCCTATTATCATTCTTTCGGTACGTGAGCAGGAAAGCGACAAAATCAATGCACTTGATGCAGGAGCAGATGATTATCTGACCAAACCTTTCAGTAGTGGGGAGCTAATGGCACGCATGCGAGCTACGCTCGAGGCATTCCACGCAATCAGGATCTGATCCAGTTTTTGAAACAGACAATCTAAAAGTAGATCTCACCCGCCGTCAGGTTAAAGTTGGTGGTGAGGAAATATCTCTGACGCCCACGGAATATGACCTGTTGCGCATCCTGGTCCAAAATGCCGGTAGAGTATTAACCCACCATCAACTTCTACGCCAAGTATGGGGAAGTGCCTATGAGAGCGAGGCGCACCTGCTCCGCGTGAATATGAGCAACCTGCGCCGTAAGATAGAGCCTGATCCTACCCGCCCGCGCTACATCATCACCGAACCTGGGGTTGGTTATCGCTTGAGGACCGAATCATAATCCGCGCGTCCAACGCCCGGCAGCCGTTGTTCTCCTGGAATACGCGCAAGGGGTTGATATCTAGCTCGCGAATCTCGGGAAAATCGATCAATAACTGGGATAGGCGTAAGAGAGCCTCACTCACTGCGGCGAGGTCAGAAGGTTTGTGCCCACGTGCGCCCTTGAGAATGGGAGCTCCACGCAGCTCGTCGATCATCTCATGGGCTTCCTTGTTAGTGATTGGGGCAACACGCAGCGCCACTTCTTCCAAAACCTCCACAAATATGCCACCCAATCCAATCAGTACCACCGGACCAAAGTTGGGGTCCTGCCGCCCTCCAAGGATCAATTCCTGTCCACCCGTGACCATGGGCTGCACCAGGACTCCATCGATTTTGGCATCCGGGTAAAATTGATGGATGCGGCGCAGCATATCCTCAAAAGCTTCCTCCACCGCAGGACCGTTGCGCAGGTTAAGCTGCACCCCTCCCACATCCGACTTGTGGGAGATTTGCTCGGAGATTATCTTGATCGCTACCGGGTAGCCCATTTGCTCAGCAGCGAGGCGTGCTTCCTGCATGGTAGCCGCATGCACTCCCACAGCAGTGGGAATACCGTAATGCTCCAAGACCTGCATCGACTCGGAAAGGAGCAGATCACGCTGCTCTGAACGGGCGTGGTTGATCAAATTACGCACAGCCTCCCGATTGACCTCAAAGGTCGGGGTTTGTTCGGCACTGCGAATCTCCTGCATGCGGCTGTAATAGCGGTAACTCATCTCCAATGCTCGGATGGTCTCGACCACTGCGGTGAAGATGGGGAAACCGTAGGTTAGTCGCAGGTAATTTACTTCCTGAGCTGCGGAAGATACATAATAAGCCACAGGTTTATCGTAGCGCTTCACCAGCTCCATGACCCGCTCCAACAGCTTACGGCTCGGCAAGATCTCTGGTTCCGAGGCGGTATGCAGGAACACAACCCCATTCACATTTTCCAATTGCAGGGTCTGCTCGAGGATTTGGGCGTAAACATCCAAATCAAAGAGGTCACCCAGATCGACCGGGTTGGTCAGCTTGATCACTGAGGCGCGGAAGTGCTTCTCAATCGATTCCAGGAAAGATTGGGGCAACTGTGCTAGCTCAAACCCAGAGAGCTCGCTTGAATCTGCCGCTACCACAGCATGACCCCCTGAGCGTGAGATGATCGCCAGGTTTTTCCCACGCATGGGAGGCAGACGGAGAGCTTTCAGACTGTTAAGCAGGCTGGTGGCATCATGCACCCGCATGATATCGGCTTGTTTAAAAGCCGCCTCAGCCACCTTATCATCACTGGATAGGGCTGCAGTATGCGAAGCGGCAATAACCTTACCCAGCTTACCAATATTGGATTTAAATACCAGGATAGGCTTGGTGGAACGGCAGGCGATATCCATCAAGCGGCGTCCATCCCGCAGGCTTTCCAGGTAAAGGAAGATCACCTTGGTACCCGGGTCATCCAGCATGAATTCCAGGATATCCTCCGCAGTGACGTCTAGCATGTTGCCTACAGAGACGAATTTATTCAGCGCGATACCTTCGTTTGCCATCAGATTGAGCACCGAAAATCCTATCCCACCGCTTTGGGAAATGAGGGAGACTTCCCCAATCTCGGAGGGCTTTTTCAGGCGTAAAAAGGGGACGCTGAAACCATTGTCGACGTTGATCACCCCGACACAGTTTGGACCCACGAAACGAATCCCATACTGGCGCGCCACCTGAACGACATCTTCCTCCAGGCGGAGGCCTTCCTCACCATATTCACGGAAACCGGCTGTCTCAACGATTGCCCAGCGCACCCCTTTTTGACCGCATTCTTCCAGAATGGCAGGAACTGTTCGGGCAGGTGTGAGGATGACCGCCAGCTCGATTTGATCGGGGATATCCGATATGGAGCGATAGATACGGTGGGTCTGGACAAAACCGCCGGATGGTCCGACGGGGTAGACGATTCCACCAAAGCTAAACTCCACCAGATTGGCGATGATATTACGCCCCAGGTTATCCGGCTTATCCGAAACGCCGATAACGGCGACACTTTTAGGGTAGAAAAACTCACGCATACCGTAGAACCTCCTTGGCAGTGTGGGTGAAAAACATCATACTAGAATTATAGCCGAGGTTGGAAAACCGGAGCATCCGCGAGCAGGCCTGGATTGGCAATTCACCCACATGGGACTATACTTCACAACCATGGTCAGCAAACCATAAAACATATCCATCGCGTAAGCGCGCTGATCTTTGTAGCGGCTATCGCTTTTTATCTGTTTTTCCAGATCAACAAGCGCAGCCCCTTTGTGGAAGCTCAACCCTTTCGCGGTCGACCCCTATGATGCAGTTGGGTCCATCGCCATCCAGGTGGCCTTGCTAATCAGCCTGCTGACCTATGCACGGGTGATTCGCTGGCGGAATGACCCCAATCAAGATAAGGGGCGCCTGATCCTGCGCGGGAACATCCTCGTCCTGGCTACGATTGCCATTACCCTATGCACTGACCTGGTCGCAGAAATCCTACGGCCTATGCCCTCCTCCGTATGGATAAATATTCTGCGCCTCGAGCTGGGGTTGATGTTCCTGGTAACCTTTATTTGTGGAGTGGGGATTTGGGTGGTTTTCAGAGGTGTGCCAACCACCTCACCAGGATCCAATCTAACTCCGGCGGATGCCATCGATGACTTGTGGAGCCTGGTGCGCGTGCCGATGATGAAAGCAGGAGCGATCTTCCCACCTGCCATAGTGGGTTGGGTGAGTCGGTTTACCAGCGACCGTCTGTTTGCCAGGGTGGGATGGCTGGACCCACGCAAGCATCCCTGGCGTTTCACCACTGCGATGGGTTTTCTGGTGGGTGTATTGCTTGTTGTCCTGACGCAGCTTCAGGAGGGATCACCTCCTAGCCTAGCTATTGGCTTGTTAGTGGCAGCCATTTACATCTCAGTCGAGCTCGTCGCCATCCTGGCGGGATTTGCTCTCTTTGGAGGCTACCTTGGTCTTGCGACCTAGATTGAAAAAAGTATAAATGAACTGATCTTCTTTTTCTTAATAGTGTACAGCAGCCAAGAATCACCTGAAGCATCGACATTAGAAAAGTGAAGCAGGAAATCGTGAGTATGTCACACAAGCTGTTTCAGAATTATTGAGCATGGTATACATTTTTTATCCCGGTCTATCTGGAAAATTAAAAAATGAAGACATCGAATAAGAAGAGAACCGGATTCGTAATAGCCTTTATCCAAAATTTTGGCATACTGCTTTTAATGGGTTTAATTCTCTTCATCATATTTCCAGATATTATGAGCCAGGTTGTCCAGGTTTACGGTTTGGTGTTCGCCCCTGCGCTGATAGTTATTTTGATCATTGTTGCTGCTTTACCACGTAAACGACGACGTTGAGCTATTTAATAAAATTCACCCCGCCAAGTCATCTCGGCAGGGTGACTGTGTGATTCAATTTAGGCTTTCTACAATGACAAATATATTTTTAGTCAAAAGCCCTTCAAGCTTCTCCTGGTTCTATGGGTTCATGCTGCTCGACTGAATAGACCGACAGAAGTTGAAGGCCCAGGTCGCGCAGCTTGCCAATCAGCCCATAAAAAGCTGCCTGATCGGTCACCAAACCGGTGAGGATCGTTTCATCGGTTTCGGAGTATGTAAGCTCAAAACCTTCGAACCATTCAGACCAGCTTTCGTCCATTTCCCCTTTGATCTTGATGGTGACAAATTGCATAGTACGCTCCGTGTAGCTCCGTGAAACTCCGTGTAGCTCTGTAAATATGGGTCTCTATTTATCAAATTTGAAACGCCAAACAGCGATCAGGAAGAAGACGATGCCCATGCCTAGCAGGATGCCCATCTGAGGCAAGACCTGGATGAAGGTGGCATTTTCTGCCATCAGCCGGTAATAACCCTCCACTGCATGAGCATGTGGTGTAAGATTGGATAGTATGGAGATAAAACCTCCTGACCGATAAAGGGGCTGGGCTGACATTGCCATCGCACCACCCAAACCTGCCAATACAAATGCCAGGATCAAACCGATGTTATCCGCTTGCTTGGTAGTTTTTGCAAGCGCAGCAACCATCATTCCCAATGCAGTCGCATTGAACGCCACAATCAGGGTCAAAACAATCAGACCAAGGGGTGACTTACCCAACGGGGTACCGAATAACGCCCCGGCAATGGCAAATACCACCACTACTTGCATGCAGGCCAGGAACATAAAAGCCAGCATTTTGCCTGCGAGGATCGATCCACGCGGTATGGTGGCTGTCAGAAGCCGGCGGAGGGTACCCGTCTCGCGCTCACTTAATAAAGACTCACTCGACATGGGGACGATAAAAAATATGAACATCACGGTGAGCCCTGGAAACAGATAAGCAAAGAAGGTTTGGATCGTGCCTCCCGTTTTAGCTTTTACCGGATTTTCGAGAGTAAGACCAATAACGGGGTTGGTACGCATCTGGTTAATACGTGTCATGATCACGCCGAGATTCTGCGCCTGGATGGCACGTGCTTCTTGAGCGCTGGCAGCTGCGAGAACACCTGCCTCACCCATAATGGTACGCACACCGTATTGAACTTCTCCCCAGATGGTGAATTCACCTACCACCTGCTTGATTATCCCGGTGACCAGGTTGGCACTCACTGGTTCTGCCGGGTCGACAATCACCTCGACTGTCGTGGGGATATAACTATCTATCTTCTGGCTGAAATCAGCTGGGATGACGATCGCTGCAGCTGCCGCGCCTTTTGCCACTGGTTGCTCAGCAGAGGCAACATCCGCATAAACTGTGACCTTTAGCTGGTCTATTGCCTGTATAACTTTTGCCATCTCCAATCCAATAGTGCCAGCGTCCAGATTCACCAGACCCACATCCAATAGGATGACATCACTTTGAGAGCGGGTCATCACCAGGTTAGCCCCACCCATGAAACTCCCGATCATCAGCGGTAGCAGAAAGAGGATCACCAGCCAGGCGCGTTCCTTGGAGATAACCTGGATTTCTTTCCAGGCAACGGAGAGTGTGTAATAGATTGAATTCATAGTCATTCTCCTCTGTGAACTAGCGTTCAAAATCGAAGCGCCACAGCCCAATCACGAAAAAGACTAGGCTGAACCCAAGCAGCACCCCCAGATCGAGGGCGATATCTGCCGGACCGAGACCACGGATCAACAAGTCATCGAATGCCCGGTTAGCCCAATAATGGGGCACGATCATCGGGATTGGACCGAGAAAGCGTTCCAGGATAAAAAGGGGGACAAGACTTCCACCCAGGAGACCCAAACCCCATAAAAGAAGAGTACTTAACCCACTGATCTGATTTTCAGTGCGGGCGATGGCAGCTATGGCAATCCCAAAGGCGCTCGAACACAGTGCGAGTAAGATGGCAATCAACATTGCGCCGAGTGGAGCTTTTTCAATTGGCAGAGGAGTTAAACCAAGCAAACGCATTCCCAGGCTGCCAAAAGCAAAGATGACGATGATTTGAACCAACCCGGTAATGAAATTTGGGAGGATTTTGCCGATCATCAGCTCAACTTTACTCAGCGGGGAGGCCACCAGGCGACGGAATGTGCCGATCTTTTTTTCTTCAAAAATGGAATGGGCTGTGGTCTGCGCAGTCAGAAATACGAACAATACTGCCATACCTGGGACTGCCGACTTGCTAAGGTCGAGAGTGGTTTCTTGTTTGGTTTCCTGTTTAGGGACAGATTGGACTAAATTGATCAATGGCCGGATTTGTGCACGCTCAAATTGGTCATGCGCTTGTGCCACGACCCGCTCAAAATCAAAGACCTGGTACTCGGCCGGAGCATTGGCTTGCATCTCGCCCATCTGCTGCAGGCTGGCAGCGATCTGACTTTCCAGGGTCATGTCTGCCGCAATACTTTCAATCACAAGCCGTATAGCCTCTACCTGCTGGGGATCGGAACCCGATCCGGTGGAAAAAACTAAAGTCACTGGGGAACTCTGCTGGACATTATTGGTGAAATTAATTGGGACTGTTAGAAAACCAACCACTTTATTTTCATCCAATAGGCTTTGTGCTTCTGCAGCTGAATAGGTTTGGACTGACAGGCTACCATCCGAGTCAAGCTTGGATATCAGGGTCTGCGCAGCTGTACCGCCATCCAGGTCAACCATTGCCAGGATGGGAAGGTTAACTGTCTCGCTCTCACCGATGGCACTCAATGCACCGCTGAATACAAGGATGAACAGCAAGGGAAGTAAGAAAAGCAGGAACAGAGTGCCACGGTCTTTGAGCAGGATCTGCAGGTCCTTAATCGTAACGCTTATGGTTTTCATCGCTGTTCACTCCCTCAGCTTCTTCCCGGTGAGATGCAGGAAGACACTCTCCAGGTTGGGCTGCATGATCTCCAGCGAGGTGATGACAATATCGTGTTGGTTAAGGTAACCTAACACATTCACCACGGCTTCCTGATTTTGCTTGGCCACGATCTTGACCACCGGGTTGGTTGCGGCTGGTTTAACCTCAGCCATAGTTTCCTTGCCCTCAGGTGCGGGGGGAGCAGGTGGTTGGGGTACCAAGGTAGCTTCCTTGACTGCAGGGAGCGCTGCGATCTGCGCCAGGGTGGCCTCATCCATCTGGTTGACGCCTACAAAGACTACTCCACCTCCCAACATGGCAATCAGGTTCTTGATCGTATCCATGGCAATGATGCGCCCTTCGTCAATGATGGCTGCCCGGTTGCACAGGGTTTCAACTTCCTCCATATAGTGGCTGGTGTAAACGACACTCATGCCGCGCTCGCGATTTAAGCGTTGAACACTCTCAAAAATGTGGTTACGACTCTGGGGGTCGACTCCTACAGTGGGCTCGTCCAGGAAGAGAAGGCGTGGTTGGTGAACCAGCCCGGCTGCAATATTCACCCTGCGCTTCATCCCACCTGAATACTTATCCACCACCTGGTCAGCCCGTTCGGAGAGAGCAACGATTCGCAATACATCTTCGACGCGTTCCTTGAGCTCGCGGCCATGTAGTCCATAGATACGCCCGAAGAAATTCAAGTTGGCACGTGCGCTGAGGGTGGGATAAAGAGCCAGATCCTGAGGCACCAGGCCATTGATCTTCTTGACCTGGTCTGGTTCCTTGCGTATGTCATGCCCTCCAATACGTGCCGTGCCCTCTGTGGGCGGGATGACCCCCGTGAGCATGGAAATGGTTTGGGTCTTCCCGGCGCCGTTCGGACCCAATAAGCCAAACACTTCTCCTTCTTCAACGGAAAAGCTGATGCCTTTGACAGCTTCAAAGTCACCATATTTTTTGACAAGATGATCGACTTCCAATATTGCTGGCATATGAATTTATCCTTCCTATGGTTTTTTCCCGAACCTAATGGCGAATATTTGAATGAATGATGAAATAATAATTACATACATACTTTGTTCAAGTGGCAATCCCCTGCCTCGAGAGCATAAAAGTGCGCATGCCCTCGAGGCAGCTCCATTCATAAGGACTCCTCAGGCTTCCTCTGCCTTGCCAAATAATTTGCGCTTATCGAACCATGGCTTGAGGATCAGGTAAGCTCCCAGGATGATGAGCAATAGAGCGCCATCCAAAGACGTAAGACCAACCAGCTCGGCAATCCCGCCAATCAGGGAAAGAATTCCCAAGACTGTGGTAAAGCCGCTCATCTTGATTTTATAAAGGTAACGTGCTATGTTCAACCCGAGCATGATGACGCCAATACCGATGGACCACACACCCTTGGGAATCGTGTTATCAGGTATAAGAGCAAAGCCGCCCAACATGACTAAGAACAGTCCCCAGGCGACGGACTCAAGCCGTTTATTAAGAGCCGCCTTTTCGGGGTCCTGACCGGGCTTCACCTGTTCCATCGCTGCCTTCTGCTCTTCTTGCTTTCCGGCAGTTGCCAGCAGGACGATACCCACCCCGGCCAGTACAACCGGTGGAATCCATGGCATGTTTCGATCACCAATTTGGAACATGAAACTCTCGGGGGGCAAAGTCAGGTTCAAGACTGCAAGAACTGCAGCCACAACCAGGCATATTACTCCCCAAATGATTTGAGTCTTGTTCATATTCATTCTCCTGTTTCTCAATAATTGGACTTGCTTAATATTATTGCTCTTACTCTACCAAATAAATAAATGAAAATCATCTACCGAATGGTGTATCTGGGGGTTTATTTTGAAATTATGGATAAAGCTATGGGGATATTTATAAGAAAGCAAGCTTGCCCGATTGAACTTAGGCTTAGAGCAAATCCAGCTCTTTCGCCCGGGCAGAGGCTTCAGTTCGGTTGCGTACCCCCAATTTCCCACACAGATTGTGGATGTGGGTCTTGGCTGTTCCAGGGCTGATGAACAACCTCCCGGCGATTTCACGATTTGATAACCCGGTTGTAACCAGCCTGAGCACTTCAATCTCACGCTCACTCAAAGGCTCGGCCAAGACAGGTCTGCTTGAGCTAGGGAAGGGTATCTTTGTACCCATGGATGTGAGAATCCGTCCAACAAACTCGGGTGCTGTGCCTTGCTGAGCTGCTTCTCGAAGAAGTGGGGTAAGACCAATACCCGCATCGACAAAAGTGCGAATATAACCTTCCGGTTCTGCCAGGTGCAAGGCATTGGTGAGAAATTCACGTGCAGATCCAGGGTCGTTCGCTGCCAATGCCTGTAAAATACGCACCGCAATCAGGGCATAACCCCACCCTGCCTGCGATGCAGCTTGATAACAATTCATTAATTGCTCGGCTGCTACCTCCTTGCTCCCCTGTGCGATAAGCAATCGTGGTTGGATAAGTGCCAGAAAACGATAAAAAGAGTGGGAATCCACTTGTATTGATGTCTGGTTCAGCCAATGGGCAGCTGATTTCAGATCCCCCACAGCCAATGCGACCTGAGCCTGACAGGCTGCACAACGTGCCCGGGTTTGTAATGAAAAATCCTGTGCACGGGTCCATGCCTGATCACTCACCTGTTGTGCCGCACTCCAATCTTGGTGGGCGATCAATAGATTAGTCTGTAGAATAAAACCCGCAATTTCGAATTCCACAGTCCCTGTCCGGCGGCTTAATTCCAACCCCTGCTGAAGATATGCCTCGGCTTGCTCCAGTTGGTTCCATTCGTAGTGAAGGGTACCCAGGTCAAGATATGCGAGCGCATTCACCGGAACATGACTACCGCGTTGGATAATGGAGGGATACTGTTCGGCTGCTTCCCGAAGGGCTCCACGCGAGGCGTGCACTCTGGCCAGGAAAATTTCAGAGGTCAGTTGGGAGTACAGGTTATTACATTGCTGGGCTTTTTCTTTGGCTTCTATTAATGTTTGCTCAGCTTCCGCTAATTGCCCATCGTGCCAATACACCAGACCCAAGTTCATTAAAAGGTTGCTACGCTGACCGATATCTGATTCCGGGAGAAGAGTTAATGCCAGTTGAGAAGTCTCGATCACACGCGGGTGATCTCCAATAGACCTCGCCAGGTAAGCCTGGGCTGTTGCCACCTGACCAAGGAAGATTGACCTAGATGGGGCTAGTTCTTCTGCATGCCGTAAAACAGGTTCAGCTTTATCATATTTTCCTAATAGGAGTAATGCCCAGACATAAACCATACACAACTTAGGTTGTGAATACAGCAGCTCGCCAGGCAATTTCTCCAGCCAGCCATGCAGGGTGACAATTTCCCCATGCTTCAGCATCCCATCACTCACCTGGCCAATGAGTTGAGCTGCTTTCATCCAATCCTGGGCAGCAATTGAATGCTGGATTGCCTCAGCGAGGTATCCCTCGGCTTCAAACCACTGGCTGGCTCGTTGGTGTAAGATGGGTTCATCAATATGCTTATTGGCTAGATGCCATTGGTGACGAAGGAGCTCGGAAAATAAGCGATGATAGCGGTACCAGGTTCGGATTGGTCCAGCGGCACGATGAACATGTTAGCCTGATCCAACCTCTCCAGCAATTCCCGGCTTCCAGTCCTACCGATAACAGCATCACATAAGGCCCCGATAAGCGATCCAGGATGGAGGTTTTCAATAAAAAGTCCTGTACTTCTACCGGCTGACGGCTGAAAACTTCTTCAATCAAGTAATCCAAAATATAGCGGTTGCTGCCGGTAAATGCCTGGATAAAGCTACTTTTATCCTGTCAAACCATGCAATGAAAGACGCAGCCAGCTGCAAACCTGCGATCCAGCCTTCGGTCCGGCGTTCAAGGGAAAGGATATCGTCTTGTGTCAGGTCCAGCTGCATCACCCTGCTCATGAAATTCGATATCTCTTCCATGTAAAGCGCAAGTGATCCTGCCGTATTTCGAGCACCTGACTCCTAGCACGCAAACGGGAAATGGGATCAAGGGATCCTCCCGGGTGATCAAAACCAGATGCACACGGGACTGGCAGGTGTTCCAACAGGTAAGAAATTTGCCTGATGGATGGACAAGATTGTTAATGGCATGATAATCATCCAATAGCCAGGAGACAATAACGCTGGGAGATGCTGGCAAGCTCATTGAGCAGAATGGTCAGGATGACTTCCACGGGTGGTGCGCTGCGGTGATTGGAGACATAGCCTGAACGGATTCACCAAACCCTGGCTGAATGGTTTGGATCGTGGCGATGAAATAAGCCATAAAACGGGTAGGATCATTATCCGCCTCATCCAGAGATAACCAGCTGGCTGGTAACCCCAGACCGTCGCAGCCATTCAGCATACCAGGGTGGTCTTGCCATAACCTGCAGGGGCAGAAACCAGCGTCAGCTTGCGCAGGAATTCACTCCCTAGTAGAATAGACCACCATTCAAATACTCCAACAATCGCGTTCGAGTTACAACCACCTTGCGTAGGGTGGAACGCCAAGCTTGGTATGCAACAGGATTTCGGTCATGTTAATTACCAGGTCAGCAGGTAGAGCAACGATCTTTGAGAATAAGTAGTCTTTGCTTCACTATTAAGTTGTCGGGGGGTACAGGGCTTGAGAGACCTGACCTGAGTATAGCATGAATTTATCAAGCAGTTTCTCAATCTAGGCTCGATTCTTAAAACTGACTAATATATTCTAATTATTTTCTTCACAATCTGTAAGGTAAAGTACTTATAATCACTGCATAAAAGGTCGGATACCATAGGAGAATCTATGAAAAATCGATGGACAACCACACTTTTAGCTTTATTAATTATGCTTATTTTTGCAACAGCCTGCGCTTCAGGAACACCCACCACATCTCCTGCATCCACGACCGCTCTGGATGGCGCCACACTGATCCAGGAGCGCTGTTCAGTCTGCCATCCTCTATCACGCGTGGAAGGTACAAAGCATACTGCCGCAGATTGGAAACTCATCGTAGGCATGATGGTCAGCAGAGGTGCACAACTTACCCCCGATGAGGAAACCGTGGTGGTTAATTATCTTGCAACCAACTTTGGGAAGTAGCCAGATTCAATTCCCTTTCGAGCCCACCCCGCTCCTGAGGTGTAACCTGGGGAACCTTTAATTAATCAGCGGCTTCTTTTTTTAATGCCGTTCTGACTTCTTTCAGGCGCTTCCCATGCAGGGGGTAAAAATATAATGCCAGGATTGCTAACAGGAACCCAATGATGGGGGGAATGGTCAGGAAGATGCGAAAGCCCAGATCGACACTCGCGGGTTGGACCTCCAACAGGGTGTTGTAACCAAAGCGAGGTAAGAGGATCCCAAATACCCCGGAGACCAACATGCCGCTCAGCGTAATGATGAACCCGCTCATCCCAAAGTACATCCCGGCACGCTGCTGACCCACTTTGACTTCATCTTCATCGACCACTTCCGCGATGATCACATCTCCAATCAGGATCAGTCCCGAAAGCCCAATGCCAATCAGGATGGCCGCGATGATCGTGGTCACCAGGGAGGTGCTTAATCCCAACGGGATGACTGCCAGGATCATGATCAAATTGGCAAGGATCAGGGTGGTTCGAGAGTCAGTGCGGTTGGCGATGAAATGGCGCCAGGGATACAGCATGGCAGCTGCAACCAAAAATGCCACCCCAAAGATGATTGTCGTGAGACCTTCGTCCACCTTCAAACAGTACTTCATATAAAACATCATCCCGGCTTGCAAGACGCCTGTTCCAAAGAAGCGCATCGCCTGGGCGGTAGCCGCAGTAACAAAACTGCGATTGATGAATGTGGCTTTCAGCGCGGGGATGAAGGGCACATAGGTCTGATCCTGCGAGCTTTTCTTTTCGAACATTGCTGGAATGCCCAGATAGATGGCAATCACGGCAATGACTGAGAGCAGGATAGCCATCCACGACCAACCCAACCACTCCGAAAGGATGGGAGGCAGCGCCACCCCAATTACCAGGCCACCGGTTTGAAAGATATTCATCTTGGCGGCCACATCGGTTCGTTCGCGGTAGGAGGCAAACATCTCCGGCAGAAGGGAATAATATCCGGTTGCCAGGGCGGTGTAGAGGCCTTCCCAAAGCACAATCACAACCCCAAAGAAAATGAGCAGAGCAGTCGGGTTGATGCGACCATCGAAAGGGGACAGGAACAGAAAGGAGAAGGTGAGCACATACGGCACACCCGTGAACAGGATATAAGGGATGCGTCGTCCCCAACGTGAATGTGTGCGGTCAGAAAGGAATCCGAGCACCGGGTTGTTGAGGGCGTTGTAGATGGTGTAGAACACCCAAAATGTAGCGAACCAGGGTGCAGGGAGGTTTTTGACATCTACGATGTAAAACATGATAATGCCTGATACGGCTTCGACGGGGATCGAAACCCCCAGGCTGGATAAGGTGTAAAGCGTGCGTGTCTTGCGGCTGGTTGTCATTTCGGATTGAAGGGCAGTTTCCATTTTCACCTCTATGAGAAATTAACAGCAGATACGTCTTTACGCCAATAAATGCAACTCCCGACCACGAGCTACACATTGAGTGCGGTTTTGGACATCCAATTTTCCAAATATATTATTGAGGTGCTTTTTTACGGTACCCGTAGCAAGCACAAGCTGATCAGCAATTTCATGGTTAGACATCCCCGCCGCTACCAGCTTCAGGATTTCAAGCTCGCGTTGGCTGAGCGGTTCAATTAACGGCTGAAGGGGGGCTTGAGGTTTAGCCAGGCGATCTGGAAAGCTGCCCAGCAGCTTATATACATATGGCGCCAAATCACCCAACCCGCCAGACTTACTCACCAGCTCCAGCAATTCCTCCATCTTTATTCCTTCATCGACGAATAGTCTGACGTAGCCTTCCGGCTCAGCCAACTCCAGGGCTTTGGTAAGTGATTCCACTGCCTGCGTCTTTTCACCACCCGCATAATAAGTAAGTGCCTGGACTATCAGAATTTCGATCACGCGACCTTGCCTGCCCGCAGAGGCAGCCAGGGTCTGCAGCTGATCCAATAACCGTCTGGCTTCACCCAAATGACCGCTAGCTTTGTAAAAGTGGGCTAATGTGATCAAGCTGTATTCATCAAGGAAGTGCAAATTATCACGGCTAGCATAATTCTCAATGTCGAACCCCAAAGCTTTAATCCCCTGCTCAGCAGATTGAATGTCGCCCATATTAATCCACAGTCGTACCTGGAGGGCTTTTATGGGGGTAATTCCACGCGCAGTTTCAGTGTTCCGGGCAATCTGCTCCGCTTTTTGGAGATAAAAAGCTGCGCTTTCCAGATTACCGAGACTATGTTCCAGCATTGATCTGGCTATATATCCATCTCGCAGAAAAACAAAGTCGCCGATTGACTCTGCCAGATACAAACCTTCCTGTATGTTTTGAGAGGCTTCATCCAATTCATTCCATTCACGTTGGACATCCCCCAAACGAATTAGCTCAATTCCCAGCCTGTGAGATTTTGGCTGATCCACCATCAATCGGGTTGCCTGCGTGTAAAGCTCCATCGCCTGGTGGAGTTTTCCCTGAAGGATCATTGCCTGCCCCAGATAGTTGACGGCACTCAGATTTACTGATATTCCGTGTATTAGCTGGGTTGATCGCACTGTCTCTTGTAAGGTTTGCTGTGCGAGGAAGGTTTCACCATTCAATAGCTGGATATGTCCCAAGAAAAATAAAGCTGTACTTCGATTTTCCAGATCATTGACGAGAATATGCTTCAGTGCAAGCTCGCAATAGTTGCGGGCCTTTTCCAGGTCTCGAAACCGCTCGATACTGGCATGTTGTAAATTAAAAACGATGGATAGGCGATCTTCAAAAGGTAATTCACTTCCACGCTGCGGAGGTGTGTTCTTTAAATTAGTTAACCGGCTATGAAAGATGGTCTTTTCACCCGATGATTTATATTCTTCATATGCCTCTTCGATGTACCTTATTAGAATGTCAGCCTCATCGAGGTAACCGCCAAATGATAACGTCCATGCATAATAGATACAAAGCCTCGGACGAGAATAGAGTACCTCCTTCGGAAGCGACTTCACCCAGCGCATCATTAGGGAAATCCTCTCTCTGCTAACCACATCCCCTGAAACCTTTTCGATTAGATCTCCCGCCAGATCATAGTCTTCAGTTGTTAATGCGTACTGAACCGACTCTTCAACCATTCCCTGTTGCTCACACCACTGAGCAGCCCGTCGATGGAGCTCGATCCAACGCTGAGGATTGTTTTGGCGCAGACGGCTCTTTAATAAATCGGCAAACAGGTGATGGTACCGATACCATCGCCGCTCATCATCCAACGTGGTCAGGAAAAGGTTGGACCGCTCAAGCATTTCTAGCATATTCTGCCCATCCCCGCGATCCAAGAGCGTATTACATAGGGAACCGGTCAGCTGGTCAAGGATAGAAGTACACAGAAGGAACTCACGCACAACATCTGATTGGCGGTTAAGCACTTCATCCACCAGGTAGTCAGCGATATAGTGATGCGTTCCAGCAAAATCAGAAACGAAACCTGCCAGGCTCTCAGGATTACGACCTTGTATCGAGAGAGCAACTAATTGCAATCCAGTAATCCAACCCTCTGAACGGGTTTCAAAGGCCATGATAGCTTCATCAGATAATTCGATACCCATCACTCGGGTAAAAAACGAGCTAGCTTCGGGGATGGTAAAACGTAAGTGCTCAGAGCGAATCTCCTGCAATTGCCCCCTGCTGCGCAGTCGAGAAAGCGGTAGAGGTGGATCAGACCTTGTCAACAGTACTAGATGCATCTGAGATGGTAGATTTTCAATTAGGAAAGTGATTGCCCCATGAATTGCCGGGTCAGTAATCACATGATAGTCATCCAGCGCGATGGCAAATTGCTGATCAAACTCATTGACATCATTGATCAGGGTTGTAACGATTTCACTGACCGGAGGGGGTTGCGGAGATTGGACCAACGGGATGCTATGGCTAGCCAACGCAGGGTTGAGACTCGCTAACGCAAAAGTGAAATAACTGATGAAGCGCGCCAGGTCATTATCATTGGCATCCAAAGATAGCCAGGCCAGGGGGTATTCACGTCCTATGCCATTTCGCCATTCACTCATTAGGGTTGTCTTACCATAACCTGCCGGGGCAGAAATCAGTGTTAGAGGACCACTCAAGCCATGCTCAAGTTTCTCGACTAAACGCGGACGAGAAACAAAGCTGGAACGGGCAGGAGGAAAGTAGAACTTGGTTGTGAGTATCGGAGCAGACACTTCACACTCCTGGTTATGATTGGATAGGAAAAACAAAGGATAGTAAACGTATTATATAGCAGGATTCACCAATCACCCTAAGGGCAATAACGAATTGGTAGAAAAATAAGCTGCCACATCCTGGTCGCTTATTCTACTCATTGTTAACTTCGATCGATAATCCGGGGTTTTGGCTTATGTATCGAGCATACAACTAACTATGAGGGTGACCGAGGCAATGGAAGGTGAGAAGTCTACACCTTCTTCACAGAGACCAATTTGATATTCATGTCACACAGCCTGTCTAGAATTCCGTGTAAAGCAGACTGGTCGATCACAGGCCCGGACAGCAACGTTTCACCATTATCCAGATAAGAGATGTGCATCCCCTCGAACCATTCCTCCCAGCACTTTTGTAAATAACCTTCCAGGTAGATTTCATAGTGATCGGCGATTTTTGATTTTTCGATGTGATTCATCGGTGTATGTCCTCAGCAAGGCTTGTTTATTACAAAAGGATTGAGCGGTAGTTTATAAATCTACGATAATAAACTCAGACGTTGGTGTGCATACAGGTTGTGGTTTACCCTTCAGGCTGAAGGAAGTCACCAAACAGGTCACGTGGGCATCAACATATTTGCATCCCAAGGCGCGCATGGTGGAGATCCGGTTGTGACCATCACGAACAAAATAGGCGTCTCCTACCTGGATCAGCTCCACGGGTGGCAGCGCAGATCCTAACCATACCTGCATTGCTATCCGCACCCAGCGATCCTTGCCATTATCTTTTAGCGGTCGGAAGGCGTCATCATAATCACTATTACGCCCTTCGCTACCCTTAATCTTGTTGATCTCCACCGTCTGATGCCCCAGATCGTGGCTATTGATCACTTCATAAACTTCCGGAAACGCCATCAGTCGGTATGATTTCCCGGTCAGCTTCGCCCACAGCTCGTGAAAGAATGCAGATTTGCGGGCAGAGTGATACAAGCTGAGCGCTTTTCGGAACGCGTACTCAGAACACGTTGCCATGGAAGGCGCTTCAAGCGGGAAGCCACTTAAGAATTCAGTTCTCACAAAATCAGACATTTTCAGCCCTCCTTTGATTTACATTGTCAGTGTAATCGTAAACCATGGGGGTTGTCATGCATCTTAAGGCGTATTTCACCCCTATCAAAGGTTGTATCTTGGATAAAATAAATATCCGACTAGATTGGAGGCGAACAAAATATCTGATTTGCTATGCTAAGGCGGGATCACATAAATTTATCTCAGTCTGTATAACTCTTGTGTGATGACTTTCAATCCCCTGACAGATTACCAATGACTCTCCAATGCATTGGGCGTAATTGGAAACCTGGGGTAATCCAACAAACATCCCAAAAATATGTTGTGCTATTTCCACCTCAGCAATTAACCCAACTTCCGGGGTAAAATTACAACCTGGGTTCTGTTAATTGCAACTTTATCGTGGAGGACACATGATCAAAATGCTATCGGGAGATGAAGCTGTCGCCCGCGGCGCGTGGGAAGCAGGCGTTGCTGTGGCTTCAGCTTATCCAGGCACCCCTAGCACTGAAATTCTGGAGGACCTGGCACATTATCCTAATGTTTACGCCGAATGGGCACCCAACGAAAAAGTGGCTGTGGACGTGGCGATTGGCGCAGCGTATGCCGGTAAGACGCGCCATGGCAGCTATGAAACACGTTGGGCTCAATGTGGCAGCTGATTCTTTCATGTATGCATCCATGACGGGCATGGAAGCTGGATTGGTGATCGTATCAGCGGACGACCCGGCCATGCACTCCAGCCAGAATGAGCAGGATAACCGCACATTCGCCAAATTCGCCCGCATCCCCTGCCTGGAGCCAAGCGATAGCCAGGAAGCCAAGGATATGACCATCGCAGCCTTTGGACTGAGCGAACGTTTTGATACACCTGTCCTGCTGCGCCTGACCACGCGCATCTGTCATTCAACCAGTGCAGTGGAGCTGGGCGAACGGATCGATGGAGCTCCCGCTGAACCCAAACCATTCCCGAGGAACCCTTCGAAATATGTAATGGTGCCAGGGAATGCGGTTAAACGCCATCCTGTTATTGAGCAGCGCATCCTGGATGTAGCCAGGCTGGCTGAGAGTTTCCCCTTCAACCGCATTGAGATGGGGGATCCATCGCTTGGGATTATCACCGCCGGGGTGGCATACCAGTATGCCAGGGAAGTATTCCCCCGAGCTTCCATCTTGCGTTTGGGCATGACCTGGCCGCTCCCCGAGCAGATGATCAAGCAATTTGCGGCTAAAGTCGAGAAGCTGATTGTCATCGAAGAGCTGGACCCATTCATCGAGGAAGCCGTCCGGCTGATGGGCATCCAGGTGGAAGGGAAGAGCATTTTCCCAATTGTTGGCGAGCTGGACCCGCGTGTGGTGCGTGAATCGGCTATTAAGGCAGGTCTGCTTCCAAAATCTGCTCACATTCCTCTACCAGGGGTTGAGGTTGGGCCGTTGCCCTCCCGCCCACCGGTCCTTTGCCCGGGTTGCCCCCACCGCGGGGTGTTCTATGTGCTCAACAAGCTCAAAGTGCCGGTGAATGGCGATATTGGCTGCTACACTTTGGGTCTCATCCCACCCCTCAGCGCCATCCATTCATGTGGTTGTATGGGTGCAGGGATTGCAGTGGCACATGGAGCCGTCAAGGCAGGCAGTCCTGAGCGGCATGTGGCGGTCATCGGGGATTCGACCTTCTTCCACACTGGCATCCCGGCATTGATCAATACGGTGTACAACCGCAGCCGGGTGATCACCATCATCATGGATAACCGTGTGACCGGTATGACCGGTCATCAGCAGAACCCGGGTACGGGCGTCACCTTGCAAGGAGAGGCAACGACCGTGATTGAGCTCGAGCCATTAGTCCGTGCCCTGGGCATCCAACAGGTCAAGACCGTTCCAGCTTATAACATGGCTGAGATTGAAACCACGCTGAAGGAGTACCTGAAGCTGGAAGAGCCGGCAGTCCTGATCACTCGCGAGCCGTGCGTGCTTTTACCCGAGGTGCGTAAATCTTGGGTACCGTTGGAGGTAATGGCAGAACAATGTAATGGCTGTGCACTTTGCTTCCGCATTGGCTGCCCGGCCATCCTGAAGAGCGACGAGCTGGATGCACGCCTGCAGCGCCCCAAGGCATTGATCGATGCGTCGCTCTGCACGGGATGTGAGGTATGCGCCCAAATTTGCCCGCGCAATGCTATCACCTTCAGACCGGTTGAGATGAGTGAGGCTTAGCATGAGAGATTCGATCAATTTCCTCCTGGCAGGTGTTGGCGGGCAAGGGACCATCCTTGCCAGTGATGTACTGGTCAACGTGGGGCTGGCCGCCGGTTACCAGGCCAAGCAGGCTGAAGTACATGGCATGTCGCAACGTGGAGGCAGCGTGACCAGTTTTGTGCGCTGGGGTCGGGTGGTATATTCACCCCTGGTGGGTGCGGGTGAGGTGGACGTGTTCCTGGCTTTTGAAAAAGCTGAAGCTTTACGTAACTTGAACCAGCTGCGTAAAGGCGCGCTGGCGCTGGTCAATCTGGCAGCCATCGAGCCGGTGACGGTTACTTCCGGGGGGCAGACCTTACCCTGATGATGATACCATGCACCATAAAATCTCCGAAGTGACCAGGGAAGTCATCTATGTGGATGGTGAAGCCACAGCCCAAGGGTTGGGTAACGTCAGGGCAGCCAATGTAGTTTTGTTGGGGGCGCTCTCGGCATTGATGGAACGGCAAGGGCTGACAGGTGCAGAATTATCCGCCGATAC
Source organism: uncultured Chloroflexia bacterium (assembly GCA_963828845.1). GTDB lineage: Bacteria > Chloroflexota > Anaerolineae > Anaerolineales > UBA4823 > FEB-25. The sequence goes on along the minus strand of CAWHGE010000001.1, from coordinate 8,195 downwards.
GTGGCTAAATGTGATCATCCAAAGGGTGCCACCCAAATATGTTGAGCTCAACCGCCAGGCATTCGACGCCGGGCGCGCAGTGGTTAATAGCACGAATTATTAAGCAGAATGTGCGTGGAGTATTTTATCGAAGCCACCTTTGGTAAGTTATAGAAGGTTACGCAAACCTTTGCTAGCAGTTGTTTGGCTTGAAAAAGTAAAAGTAAGCATATCCGAGAGCAAGGAGGCCATAGGTGAGGATATTAAGCGGCCAGCCGAGGAAATTTATACTACCGCGCAGCTGAATTTCAACGGAAGCAGCTAAGCCAATAACGTCCTGGATGAATAGCGCTAGAGCAATAGCTCTCCGGGTTTGGATCGATTCGGTCCTCCTACCAAACCACATGAGGGTTGCATAGCCCAGGATGGATCCGCCAACAAGGCGAGTTACCCAAATGGAAGCATCGTCAGGAACGAGACCGTATAACCGGAGTAGCCAACCGGGAAGCAAAGAACAGGATAAACCGATGAGAATTGCAATAAAAATATTGATGGTGAAAAGATGTCGCAGCTTCATTTCCTCCTCCTGTATATATCTTTGAAAACGAGAAAGGGTACATAAATAATATAACAAACTAACAATTGGAAGTCAATAATTAGATCGCAAAACCCTTCTATTGTTCGCTGTTCAGATGTAATTCACCACCACATTGGGGATACCTACTCTTTCTCTTACACCCAATGGGTGAAAACCAAACATGACAAAAACCGTATGTTTTTAGGATGAAAGGGTATTTTTTGTATGCTTTTGATTAATTGACGCAGCATGCAGGTAATAAGCATTCGTAGAATTTTTGTATTCAAAAGGAGAAGGCTTATTCCTAGCCTGCTCCTTTTAAATTAAGCAGAATCACCCCACCTACGATCAGCACCAACCCTATCAGTTTGGGGATATTAATGGATTCGCGGAACCACAGGATGCCAATCGTAGCAATCAAGGCGGTGCCTAACCCAGACCAGATGGCATAGGCAGTGCTGACTTCAATCTTTTTAAGTGCCAGTGCCATAAAGACGAAGCTGATGCCATATAGCACGAACATCAACACGGATGGAATGAGCCGCGTCAGCCCTTGTGACACCTTCATCAGTGTCGTACCAACCACCTCGGTCAGGATGGCAATTAGCAGGTATAACCAGAATAGCATGTGAAACCTCCACCAGTAGAGATGATTGGGTGGGTCAGATACTGAATCAACAGGATCCGCAATGCCTCAGATACTCATCTCGTACACCCGATAACGACGCAGTGGTTTGGCCCCCAATTTGATGATTGCATTATTCATCGGGTAGTTGTCTTCCAATACGTAATTGATCTCCACCCGAATGTCAGGGGTGTAGCACGATTCATACAGAGCGCGATAGATCAGGCTGTCGATGCCCAATCCATGATATTCGGGGATTACCCCCAGAGCAAACATGCGGTATTGCCTGAGGCGCGGCAGCTTCCACAGCATCTTGACCCAACCGAAGGGGAACAGACTGCCTTTCAGCCCTTTGAGGATCTGGTTGACATCCGGTATGGCGATGGCAAACCCGATAGGCTTGCCTTGCTGGTCTTCTGCGAAAAGCACGGCTTTGGGATGGATAATGGGCTTCAAGTCGTGTGCCATGGCGCGCACCTCAGCCTCGGTGACGGGAGAATACCCCCAGTTATCCACCAGGCTTTGGTTGGAGAGCGAGATAATGGTCTCGACCTCGTGATCGAAATTCTTCATATCCAGCTGGCGCACATGCACTTTGTAACGCTCTGCCACCCGGTCCGTCAGGGTGAGGATGCGCTCCGGGATCTGGTAACCATCGCTAACATCAACAATATACACCAGCAGATCCTTGGCTTTGGTCAGCCCATAAGCAGTGAGCTGGTCGTTATAGTAAGGTGGATTATAGGGTGCCATGACGATGGGTGAAGGTGTATAACCTTCCACCACTGCACCCCATTCCTGAGAGACGAAGCTCCAGGGACCGCGCATGGCTTTCATGCCATGACTGGTTAGCCAGTTGTGAGCGGCATCCAATAAAAGCCGCGAGGCTTCCGCGTCGGCAGGGCATTCATAATAACCAAACAACCCAACCGGCTCAGCCCAGGCTTCGACAGCCAGACGGTCGATGAATGCAGCTACTCTCCCAATAGCCTTTCCGCCCTCTCGAAGCAGGAATAAGGCATACTCGCAATGGTCCAGCAGGGGGTTGCGAATATGATCGAATTGCCCACGCTGCTCATCACGCAGCGGTGGCACCCACACCGGGTCATTTTTATAGTGCTGGTAGGGTAGGTCGATGAAAGTGTTTAGATCGGCATGCGTCTCCACCTGGTTGATTATCATGATTCCCCCCTTCAGCCAAATCTGACGCAGCGCATGGAAAGTGACCCGCCCCAGAGTTTATCGGCAAAGAAGCGGACGGGCTCATTTTGTTCCTTAAGCCCCAGGATATACAACAAGGGCAGATAGTGCTCAGCAGAATTCACCGAAAGCATGGCAGCCTTACCGTATTTTTCATAGTGAATGATGGCCTCGTGGTCCCCCTCCAGGATCCACTGCTTGACTTTAGCGTCATATTCGACTGCCCAGTCGAAAGCTGTATCCTCCCAGACCATCATGCGCAGGTTGTGCACGATGTTACCGCTACCGATGATGAGCACTCCTTCTTGGCGCAGCTGTCGCAGCTCACGACCCAGCTGATAATGACGCGCGTTCTCATGCGAACGGTCGAGGCTCAACTGCACGACGGGTACATCCGCCTCAGGGTACATCCGGCACAGCACCGACCATGTCCCATGATCAAGCCCCCAAGAATGATCGGGCAACACTGCGGGTTGGCGAACCAGCTTAATAATCCTATCTGCCAGATCAGGAGAACCAGGGGCGGGGTACTGTTTCTCAAATAATGGGCGTGGGAAGCCGTAGAAATCGTGAATGGTGCGGGGTGCCTCCATCGCAGTGACCTGGCTGCCCTGCGTTTCCCAATGAGCAGAGATGCATAGGATGGCTTTGGGTCGGGGGATCTCACTGGCAGCTTCCTGCCAGGCAAGGCTGAATTCATTGTCTTCGATGGCATTCATCGGGCTGCCGTGCCCGAGGAACAAGACCGGCATTTGCATGTTATCCAATTGATTCCTCCAAGTTCTACACTCTCGGGCTTTGAATGCCTAAATTTACTACTGATAAGCATTAATGGCAAGAAAATATCTTATCCTTATTTCTCGTGGCTGATATAATCGCCCCATGACTACATCCTATAAAATCATCCTTAACCCGACCGCAGGGCATGGCAATGGCTTGAAAGCTCTCCCACAGATTGAACAGCTTTTTACCCATGGTGGGGTCAGTTTCGACCTCCAGCGTACTGAACGCCCCGAACACGGGATTGAATTGACCCGCCAGGCAGTGAAGGAGGGCTATCAAGTGATCGTTGCTGCCGGGGGTGACGGAACCGTCAACGAAGTGATCAATGGCTTGATGCAGAGCAAGCTGGAAGGCATGCCAATACCTGCCCTGGGCGTGTTAAGCGTTGGTCGTGGCAATGATTTTGCCGGCAGCATGGGTATCCCAACGGATCTCCCGGGTGGGTTTCAGGCCTTAGTAGCCGGGAAGCGCCGCAGCATCGACGTCGGCCGGGTGACGGGGGGCAGGTACCCACAGGGGAGGTATTTTGGCAACTGTGTGGGGGTGGGATTCGATGCGATAACCACGATTGAAGTTCATAAGCTGCCTCGTTGGGGAGGTTTCTTAGGTTTTTTGGTGGCCGTGCTCAAGACGGTTTTCCTGTATAACAAGGCTCCCATGGCTACGACCGTGTACGATGACAAGACATTGACCCAGCGCAGCCTGTTGATCTCGATCATGAACGGGCGCCGTCTTGGTGGTGGCTTCCTCATGGCACCAACCTCGGAGCCCGATGATGGCCTCTTTGACTTGTGCATCGCCGAGCAGATGAGCTCATTTGCGGTGATCAAGATGATCCCTCACTTCACCCGCGGCGACCAGGCTACCCAGCCGGCGATAAAAACCGGACGGGCGGCGAAGATCAGCATTACTGCCCAGGACGGTCCGTTGCCAGCCCAGACCGATGGCGAGATCATCTGCGTGGATGGCTCCCATCTGGATATTGAAGTCCTGCCACGCCAGATTGAGATCATCTATACACCTCCACAGGCTTGAATGTGACCTTTTCGGAAGACCTGATCGTGGGTACATTAGAAAGCATCACCAGCCTGATCTGTCGCATCGATGATGCAGAGTTAGCGTTCTATCCCAGGTCGAGGGCCGCTGATCATCTACACCAATCACGTCAACATTCTGGAAATCCCCATCGTGTACACCCGCCTGCGGCCGCGGCGCGTCCATGGAATGATGCTCGCTGAACGCTGGAATAATCCCCTGCTGCGCTGGATGCTGGATGTAACCGAGACTATCCCTCTCCACCGTGGAGAAGCGGATATGCATGCCATCCGCATGGGGCTGGAGGTCCTGGAGAAGGGTGAGATACTCGTCATTGCGCCTGAAGGCACCCGCAGTCACGATGGAAAGATGCAACCTGCCCACCCAGGGGTAGTACTGCTGGCCTTGCACAGCCATGCCCCGCTGATACCCGTGGCGTTTTATGGTGCAGAGAAGTATCGAGAAAACCTCTCCAGGTTGAAGCGGACTGATTTTCACCTGCGGGTAGGGAAACCTTTCCGCCTGGATGCGAGGGGTGAAAAAGTGACCCGGCAGGTGAGGGAGAAGATGATGGATGAGATGATGTACCAGCTGGCAGCTCTCATCCCGCCCGAATATCGTGGGCATTATGCGGATCAATCCGCTGCCAGCAGGAGGTACATCGTTTTCGACCATTGAAAAGCATTTTCACTACTGAGATCACTGAGAACACATAGAGAAATTGGGGAAAAACCTGTTAACCACAGCATCCGCAAAACCAGAGGATATCCAAAGAGTAGAATACACGCAGATAATCAATAGAAAACATGATATGGATAGGATAGTTTTGTAGGGGCGATCGGCGATCGCCCTGAGTGGCACGCGAGGGTGGTATTCGTTGCGGAAAAAAACGACGAGGAACGAATGACATCGGGATGGAATTGTTTTGGAATATCGCTCCCGTAGAACGGTCGCGACACTTCGGGAAATGCCAATTCCTGCGCTGCGCTTGTAATTGTTCCCTCGAAAAAACAAATAGCATTCAATTTCGCTCGTGAAGAACACTCTTCCCTCGCTCACACAGATCGTTCGCGAGGCGCTACGGAGCTGACAAACTGAAGGATATCCTTGATCGCTCGTGAAAAACACTCTTCATCGCTCGTGAAAAACACTCTTCATCGCTCGTGAAAAACACTCTTCATCGCTCGTGAATCCTCATCGCTCGTGAAAAACACTCGCCCGATGCTGCGGGCAAAGGTCGCCCTTGATGCTGCGGGCAAAGGTCGCCCTTGATGCTGCGGGCAAAGGTCGCCCTTGATGCTGCGGGCAAAGGTCGCCCTCTATGCTGCGGGCAAAGGTCGCCCTTGATGCTGCGGGCAAAGGTCGCCCTTGATGCTGCGGGTAAAGGTCGCCCTTGATGCTGCGGGCAAAGGTCGCCCTTGACGCCGCGGGCAAAGGTCGCCCTTGATCGCTGTCATTGATCGGGGTAGACTTTACCAGTCGTAGTCGCCCGGTGTTTACCAGGCATAGCCGCTCGGTGTTTACCAGGTGTGATCGCCCGGTGTTTACCACCCATCGTCGCCCGGTGTTTACCACTATGGCAGAATCTCTCCCAAGACCACAATGGGAGAGGAACAGCGAACATGGAGCGGAACCACATGAACATCTACACCGAAATCATTTACCGATTGCGAGAGAAGGAAAGTGAACGAAGCATCTCCGCGAATCTAGGCATCAGCCGACCGACGGTACACAAATATAAACTCAAGGCGTTCCTGGAAGGATACTTGGATCAGCAAAGGGAGTTCCTGGAAGGGAAGAGCTTGCCAAGAGCCTTGGTCCAGATCCACAGCCACCCAAAACTCCTAGCACGGTCGAAGGATACCAGGAGGCAGTGCAAAAGTATCTAAAACAAGGGCTGGAAATGACGGCGATCTTCCAGCGCTTGCGTGACGATTACGGCTATCAGGGCAGTTATTCGTCGGTACGGCGGTTTGTGCACCACTTGCAGCCGGAAGAGAAAGAAGCCTACGTGCGGGTACATTCCGAACCGGGGGAAGAGCTGCAGGTGGATTTTGGCAGCATTGGTCCCATCTATGACCCGAAAGCCGGAAAGATGCGGAAAGGTTATGTATTTGTGGCCACCCTGGGATACAGCCGCCACCAATACGCCGAGCTGGTCTTCGACCAGAAGATCGCCACCTGGATCGGCCTGCACCGACGCGCGCTGCCTTTTTCGGGGGCGTGCCACGCCGGGTGGTGCCGGATAACCTGAAGGCGGCGGTGGTCAAAGCCCTGGTCATGACCCGGTCCTGGGTGAAGCCTACCGCAAACTGGCCCAACACTACGGCTTCCTGATCAGTCCCACCCGTCCCGGTACCCCGCGCCACAAGGGCAAGGTGGAAAACGGGGTCCATTACGTCCAACGCAACTTCATGGCCGGGCAGGAATTTGTCGACACTCGAGCGGGCCAACCTGCGTCTGAAAGCCTGGGTGATGGAAGCAGCCGGGGTGCGCGAGCACGGCACCACCCACCAGGCGCCGCTGAAACTGTTCCGGGAGGTCGAACAGGCCGCCTTGCAAGCCCTGCCTGCCGAGAGCTTTGATTTGCACGCCATCCTCATGGCAAGGTCCACAGCGATTGCCACATCGTGGTGGATGGCAGCTTCTACTCGGTGCCCCACACCCTGGTCGGGTCTGAAGTGGAAGTGCATGTGCACGAACGGGTAGTCGAACTTTATGCTCGATCACGAGCTGGTGCGCACGCACCGCCGGGCAACTCAGAAGGGTCAATGGCGGACGGCATGGAGGATTACCCTCCCGCCAAGGCCCAGCCTACCTGCGAGCCACGCCGGATTTCTGTCTCAAGCTGGCCCTGCGAATCGGGCCCCCATACCCACCAGGTGGTCGAGCACTTGCTAGCCGATCGTCCCTTGGACCGCTTGCGCTCCGTACAGGCCATCCTGGCCTTGGCGGAGAGCGTGGGCGAGCAAGCGCCTGGAAGCGGCCTGTAGCGCGCGCTCTGTACTTATGGCGATCCTCATTACCGGCGCATCAAAGACATCCTCAACGCCGCCCTGGACCGTGAGCCGCTGCCCGACCACGCCATGGCTGCTCCTAGCCCGCAAGGTTTCGCTTTCTCGCGCGAAACCCAGGGAATTCTTCGAACACCACCCAGGAGGCCAGCCATGATCTCCACCCATCCTCTGCTGCCCAAGCTGCGCCAGCTCAACCTTTCCGGCATGGTCAACACCCTGGACCTGCGCGTGGAGCAGGCCATCGAGCAGCAGCTGGCTCCCATCGAGTTTTTGGCCCTTTTCCTGGATGACGAGCTGGAGCGGCGCGAGCAAAATCGCCTGGCCTATCGCCTGTCCACCTCAGGCTGCAACCCTGCCAAGACCCTATCGTACTTCGACTTCTCGGCCACTCCGGGGGTGAACCGCTCCTTCATCGTCGACCTGGCCACCTGCGCCTTCATCCAGCGCCACGAGAACATATTGATCTGCGGACCAACCGGCGTGGGGAAAACCCATTTAGCCAATGCCCTGGGCATCGAAGCCCTCAAACGAGACCTGCGGGTCATCTCCAAACCCACCTTTCGCCTGTTGGCGGATCTCAACGCTTCCCGAGCCAACGGCTCCTACAACCGCCATATGACCTCGATCCTCAAGTGTGAACTGTTGATCCTGGACGATTTCGGCTTGCAGGTCTTGCTACCAGCTGCCATCCAGGACCTGTACGAAATCATCTGCGAGCGTTACGAGCGCGGTTCGATTTTGGTCACCTGCAACCGCGCTTTCGAAGAGTGGGCCGAGGTCTTCAACAATGACCTGCTTTCATCGGCTGCATTAGATCGCCTTACCCACCACGCCCATACTCTGGTGATCCAAGGCGAAAGCTACCGCCAACTCTCCCGCAGAAAGGAGGCTTTATTGAAAGCTAAATCTGCATGATTTGCATTAATGTGGTAAACATCCACCCGATCATCACTGGTAAACATAACCCGACTATGAGTGG